>CAWDZE010000020.1:0-337257 GCA_963806705.1 Vicinamibacteria bacterium | reverse complement strand
GCGGCGACAGAGGTCCAGGGCTGTGGTTTCGTCAAGCGGAGCGTCTGCGGGTCGTTCCATTCGCTGCAAGGCTGCAACGACTCTCGCTCGAAGGCAAGACGTTGACGTGTCGAGACTGCTGCAGCGCCAGGGTAAGGGCCTCGCGAGCGTCCTGCCTGGACTGCCCACTGGGGCCAACGACCTCTGCCCACTAGCACCCAGTCTCGCGGGTTGAACGCGAGCACAGCTGGAACAGTGTCCAGCGACATCACACGCCAGGTCGTCGTAGCAGCCACTGCCAAACCGGCCAGCACGGCCACGTACGCTGCAATCGGTCGTTTGTTTTGCGGCTTGGCATCCCGGTGAAGGCCGAGCGTAAGCCGGCGCAGTGCGGCTTCGAAGTCAACAGCTCGCTGGTAGCGCTGCTCGGGATTCTTCTCGAGCGACTTCAACACGATTTCTTCAAGTTGGACCGACAGCGAGCCGTTGATGGCACGGACCGATGGCGCGGGTTGGTTCAGGACCTGTTCGATTAGCATGTGCACGCCTTGGTCGCAGAAGAGGGGCGTCGACCTGTCGCCATCTCGAACAGCACCTCGCCCGCCCAGGACAAGTCCGAACGTTCGTCAGCAGGCAATCCCTTGAGCTGTTCGGCGCGACATGCAAACAGGTGTGCCCTCGAACGGGGTCGCGGTGGCGCCGTCCGTGCAGGTCGTCAAGTCGGCCGCGGTCGTCGCGGCGAACTGCGCGAGGCCGTAATCAAGAATTTTCAGACGGCCGTCCGATGTCACACGAAGATTGCGCGGCTTCAGGTCGCGATGAATGATTCCCTCCGCGTGCGCGGCGCTGAGTCCCTGCATCAGCTGGATGCCGAGATGAACGAGGTCGTTTTCAGGCAGCGGCCCTCGCTCAATTCGATCGCCTCAATGTCTCGCCCGGCACGTACTCCATGACGAGGAGGTCGCGATCCCCGGCGGACTCGAAATCGTGAATCGTCGCGATGTTGGGGTGATTGAGCTTGGACAGCGTCAGCGCTTCCTGGCGGAAGCGTCGGCGAGCCCGCTCATCGGCGAGCAGGTGGGGCGACAACACTTTGAGGGCGACTTGCCGATGGAGGCGCTCGTCCTCGGCGAGGTAAACCTCGCCATTTCCGCCGGTACCGATGAGCGAAACGATCCTGTAGTGGCTGAGGGCGCAGCCTATCATCGCAGAAACCGACGGCGCAGGGCCACGCGGCGGGGGCTCCAACGTAGCCCATGCTAAGCAGTAAGCGGTGGGGCGTCAACCTGATGCCGCTCCTGACGGTCGCCCCAGTCTGCCCGGTTCCAGCATGTACGTCGACGCCCACGCGGCCTACAGTCGCGGACAGGTGAACAATCGTGTTGGCGCGGGCCAACCAGTCGGCCGGACTCAATCCGCTCGCGGACTCGACATAACTCGCTGCATTACGCCTGGTCAGCAGCGCTCATTCGTACCGTAGGGCCGTCATCGGATTGACAGCGGTCGCGCGGCGAGCCGGGACAACTGCAGCGAGCAGCGCGACCATTGCCAGCAGCAGCGACATGCCAACGTAGAGCCGCCAGTCGGTTGGCGTCACGCCGACCAGGAACGCTTCCAACGCCGGCCGCAGGCATCCAGGCCAATGCCAGGCCCGGAATCAGGCCCATCAGCAGCATCGCGCGAATCTGCTTCAGGACCAGCGCCGCGACGTCGCTGCCGCGGGCGCCAAGCGCGATGCGAAGCCCGACGTCACGCGTCCGCTGACCGAAGTCGACGAGACCACGCCGTAGGCACCCACACCCGCCAGCAGCAACCTGATCACGCCAAAGATCGACACCAACCTCGAGGTCGTCCGGAGGCTCGTCACATGGCCCGACGAGCGCGTCCATCGAGAAGAACCGCGAGTCGGTTCGGCAGCGTCGACGCCGGCGACGGCGTCCCGGACGGTTCCGACCAGCACTTCCGGATCGCCCGAGGTGCGAACGTCGCCGCTCATCTGCCGGCATGGACGCTGCGCCAATGGCACGGGCATCTGCGGCTCGGCCGCGTCAACCGCGACGGAGTGCTCCACGTCCCCGACGATGCCGACGATGGTCCAGGACGGCCGACAGCGTCCCAGGCGAAGGCGCTGGCCCATCGCATTTCCGCTGGCGAAGTAGCGCTTTGCCAGCGTCTCGTATCATCGCGACCTTCAGGCCGTTGGCGCTGTCGCCGGCGCCGAGCCGGCGCCCGCCGACCAGGCGCAGGCGCACGCTGTCCGCCCAGCCGTTCGTGATCTGATTCAGGACGAGCCGGGCGCGTCCCTCGGAGCGGCGTTGGGCCGCCCTTCGATGAAAATCCGCGCCGTCGCCGCCGCGCGCTAACAGGTCGAAGGAGCCCGCCGGGCGCTGACCATGCGGCGATGCCCGCGCAGATCGCGGTCAGCCGCTCATAGTAACCCGTGATTCGCTGGGACGTCCGGACACTGGCGCTCATCGAGTAGCATCGAACGTTCACAGCCTGCTCGAGTCGGACCCCACGTCGATGCGCGCGATGTTGCGGGCTGTCTGACCCAGCAGCGCGGAGCTGATGAGCAGCCCGAGCGCGAGCGACACTTCAGCCACCACCAGCGCGCCACGCAGCCGGTTTCCCCCGGTGGCGGTCGTCGTCCGCCCAGACGCGTCGCGCAGGTCGGCGTCGACATCGGCCTTCACCCCGGTCCACGCCGTCAGCCAGCCAAACAGCATTCCGTATGATGCGCTCACGCCGAGCGCGAAGAGCAGCACCGCCTGATCGACGGTGACGTCGCCGTAGTTCCGGAGGAGCCACGGTTCTCGAATGGCATCGCGTTCGCGATCCAGTCCGTGGCGTAGACCGCAGCGCGGCGCCTGCCGCGCCGGCAGCGACGAAGACCATGAGGTGCTCGATCAGCCACTGCCTGGCGATCCGGGATCGGGACGCGCCAAGCGCGATTCGCACGGCTGTTTCGTGCCGCCTCGCAATTGCGCGAGCGAGCATGACGTTTGTGACGTCGACGCACGCGATCAGCAGGACGAGCCGGTCATCGCCACGACACCGGAAACAGGAAGCCATGTCGTGGTGCAGGCGTATTTCGTCGGCCAGCCGCAGCACGCGCACGCCGCGCGTGGCGTTGGTATCGGGGTAGGCCGTGGCCAGGCGTCCGGCGATACCGGCAAGCTCCGTTCGTGCCATGTCGACGGTGATGCCGTCGCGCAGACGGCCGAGCCCGATGATCGACCGCGGACGCCGGTTCGAGGCGTCCTCCGGCGTGAAGACCAGCGGCGTCCAGAGATCGCGCGGCCCAGCAACGTGAATTGAAACGACTCGGGCAGCACACCCACGACCACGTGCGCGCGGCCGTCGAGCTCGACACTGCGGCCGAGAATCGAAGCGTCGGCGCCGAACCGCTCGCGCCACAATCCATGGCTGAGGACCGTAACCGGAGTCTTGTCAGCCTTCCTATCTTCGTCGTCGAACAGGCGGCCCAGGGCCGCGCGCGCGCCAATCAGACGGAAGAAGTTGGGAGTCACCGACGCGCCCTGCGCGCGTTCGGGCCGGTCGCCGCCGGTGAGCCGGTAGTCGTCGATCCGGTACGCGGCGAGCTCCTCGAGGGTGCGGGTCGACCGCGACCAGTCCAGGAAGTCGGCCGGGTTGATCCCGCTATAGTTGCCGGTGGAAGTATCGATGTACCGAAGGTCTACGAGAGTATCGGGGGCGCGAAGGAGCGGCTCGAGGATCCAGAACTTGATCATGCTGAACATGGCCGTTGGACCGGCGATGCCGATGGCGAGCGTCAGCACGGCAATCGCCGTCAGCCCCGGAGTGCGCCGAAGCGTGCGCGCGGCGTACTTGACGTCCTGGGCGATGTGTTCGAGTGAGGGCAGGCCCTGCTGCTCGCGGTACTGCTCCTTGAGCGACTCGACGCCGCCGAGGGTGAGCACCGCGGCGCGGCGGGCTGCCTGTGGCGACAGCCCCCGGCGGATGTTCTCGTCGGTGTGGAGCTGGAGGTGGCTCTCGATCTCGTCGGCCATCTCGCGCTCGCGCCGGCCCGTGCGAAACATCCCGGCCGCGCGAACCAGCCACCCTCGAAGCCTTCTCACGGTGCCTCCTATGGGAGAACAATACGAGAGTGCCACGAGTCGTATGGGAAAGCAATAGAAGGATGCGCCGCGTGGAGCCCAGCTCAACGAATCCCGAAAACATTTACCGGCGGCGGAAGCGGTCCGCGAGCCGACGCGCCGGAGGCGTCGCTGGAGTGGACGATGTCATTGGTATCGATCGTGCTCGAACCGTCGTGGAGGTAGTGATGCGCCTGTCTGGTCCCACGCGGTACGCAGCCTTTGCCTCGCGCTGCTCGTCGCGAGCTGCGGCGGAGGGGGAGGATACAACGACCCCGGCCCGACTCCGACGCCTACGCCGCCGCCGGCGGCGGCCGGGCAGGTGAACATCGTGGGGCAGCGTGGCAACACGTCGTTCAGCCCCAATCCTGTCAGCCCGTCCTCGAGCCAGACGGCGGTGTGGACCAACGCCGATTCAGTGGTCCACCGCATCGTCAGCAACGACGGGACGTTCGACACGGGCAACATCTCGCCGGGGGCCTCGAGCGCCGCCATCGCGATGCCGGCCGCCGGGGCCAACTATCACTGCTCCCTTCACCCGGCAATGGTCGGCGCGGTCCGGAGTTCGGGCGGTAGTGAACCGCCGCCGTGCACAGGGCCCTACTGTTAGTCACTAAGGCGGGCACCATCGGTCCAATTGACCGGCAACACGGCTCTTGCTCTTCAGACGGCATTCGGACAGGCTATGCCGAGGAGCAGACCGCCATGCACGCCCAGAGACTTCGCGCGGCTTTCCTGATCGTCGGCGCCCTCGTTCTGGCGACCGCGTGCGGATCGGGCAATCCGTCTCCGGCGGGACCCAGCCAGCCAGAACCGAACCCTCAGGGTCCTTCTGCCAGCGCCGGCGCCTGGCGGTGCCACCGTGAGCGGCACGGTCGCCTCCGGAGCCTCGGGTCAGGCCGCATCCTCCCTCCGGCACACGATGAGCGCCGGCCTCGCAGGGGTCAATGTCGCGGTGGAAGGGACGGACCTGTCGACCACCACGGGGCCGAACGGGGCGTTCGAGCTGCGCGGCGTCCCAGCGGGTCGCGTCCGGTTGCGGTTCCAGGGATCTGGCGCGTCGGGAACACTCGAGCTGAACTACGTCTCACAGACCGAGAGATCGAGCTCTTTGTGGTCGTGAACGGGTCGACGGTGGAACTGGAAAGCCAGGAGCGGGTCACCGGCAGCCAGGCGCAGCTCGAAGGGAAGGTCGCCAGCGTGAACTACGCCGCGCGGTCGCTCGTGGTCGGCACGACGACCGTCGCGGTTCCGGAAGGCATTCCCATCACCAACGGATTCCGCACGCTGGAACTGCAGGACGTGATTGTCGGAGCACACATCCACGCAAAAGGGTCCCGCGCCGGCGATACGCTGACTGCCACCAGCCTCATGGTGCAGCAGACCGGGCTCGATCGCGTCTCGCTGTCGGGAGTCGTGTCCGATCTCGGCGGGGCGTGCCCGACCAAGACGTTCAAGTTCGGCAGCCAGGTCATCGATGTGAACGAATCCACGATTTTCGTCCAGGGCGCGTGCAGCGAGTTGACCAGCGGTGCCGCGGCCGACGTCAAGGGCTTCCGCCGCCCTGACGGCAGCGTCCTGGCAACGATGGTCAAATTCAACTCCGAGTCCAACGGCGACGACGACGGCACGGGCGAGCCCGTCGAACTTTTGGGCGCTATCTCGGGGCTATCCGGTTCATGTCCCGCGCGTTCGTTCCACATCGGTGATTGCGAGGTCCGGACAACGGGCGCCACGAACTTCCTCACGCCGTGCGCAACGCTCGCCAACGGACAAAACGTCAAAGTGAATGGGAAGGCGACGGGCAACGAGAAGGTCATGGCTTCGCAAGTGCAGTAAGGGATCTGCGCGTTGGCTTCCGGCTCAGGCCAGGCCTTGATTCACCACTTCGGCCACGCGGCCCGCGCTATCAGGGGCCAGCGCGCCGTGCAGTTCGAACGGCACGTCCATGGTCGTGACGCCTTCGGAGAACACGCCCCTCCAGCCCAGGTCCGGCACGTGAGGACGCCGCCCGAGCACACGCACGATCAACGCGCGCGCGGCGACCGGCTGGGACACGTGGCTGGACGCCAGCCGGAGATAGTGGGATGTGATCGCGCGGCCACCGACCTTCGCGCCAAGCAGCTCGCCTGACCTGCCGAAGAACGCGAGCCCGCGCTGAGCGAGATATCCGAGACGCGCCGAGGCGGCCATCTGGCAAACGACGGATTGAGCGGGGCGCACACACCGCAGGACGCCAGCGCGGCAAACGCGGTCGCCATCTCCGGGCCGTTGGGCAGCACGACGGCGATCCGCGATCGCGTGTCGAAGCCGCTCTGGCGCAGATGTCGCGCCGTGCGGGCGACGTGGGCTGCGAGATCCACATAGGTCAGCGGCTCACGGCCTGGCGCCAGCAGGGCCGGCCGGTTCGCATGCTGGCGGGCCGAGCCTGCAAGCAGGCTCCAGACCGATGGGGCAACGGGAAGCGATGTCACGTCCAAGGCCTGTCTAGGATATCCTCCGGCGGATGTCGAGCCTATTGCCCGCCTCGCCGCGGCCCGCTGGCGTATTGCCATCGCCCTCACGCTGGCAATGATGGTCATCTACTTCGGTTTCATCCTCCTGGTTGCCTACGACAAGCCGCTGCTGACCAGGGTCCTGGCGCCCGGGCTCAGCGTCGGGATGCTGCTTGGCGCACTGGTCATTGTCGCGGCGTGGGTGCTGATGTTCGTCTACGTCAGCTGGGCGAACCGGCACCACGACGCGGCGGTGCACGCAATCAGGGAGTCCCGATGACCACGTCGCTGGGCCAGCCTGACGCCATCGCCATCTCCGGTTTCCTGATTTTCATCGCGCTGTCGCTCGGCATCACGTGGTGGGCCGCTCGAAAGACGCACAGCGCCGATCACTTCTACACGGCGGGGCGCACCGTGTCCGGGCTCCAGAACGGGCTCGCCCTGGCGGGCGACTACATGAGCGCGGCGAGCTTTCTCGGGATTGCCGGCCTGGTGGCGCTCTCGGGCTTCGACGGGCTGATCTACTCGATCGGGTTCCTGGTCGGCTGGCCCATCGTGCTGTTCCTCATTGCCGAGCCGTTGCGGAACCTGGGCAAGTACACCTTTACCGACGTCGTGGCATTCCGGCTGCGCCAGCGGCCCGTGCGCATTGCCGCCGCAATCGGCAGCCTGGCGGTCGTGTCCTTCTACCTGATCGCGCAGATGGTGGGCGCGGGCAACCTGATCCGGCTGCTTTTCGGGCTCAGCTACGAGACCGCCATCGTGATCGTGGGCTGCGTGATGCTGGCCTACGTCCTGTTCGGCGGCATGATCGCCACCACGTGGGTGCAGATCGTGAAGGCCGTGTTGCTGATGCTGGGCGCGGCGATGCTGGCCGGCCTGGTGCTGGCCCGATTCAGCTTCAACCCGCTGCGCCTTTTCTCGGCGGCCGCCGAGATGTACGGCGCCGGCGTACTGGGTCCGGGCAAGCTGGTGTCCGATCCGCTCGACGCCATCTCGCTCGGCCTCGCACTGATGTTTGGCACGGCGGGCCTGCCGCATATCCTCATGCGCTTCTACACCGTGCCAGACGCACGGACGGCGCGCGTCTCTGTGAACTGGGCAACGGGGTTCATCGGGACGTTCTATCTGCTCACCTTCGTGCTCGGGTTTGGCGCGATGGTGCTGGTCGGGCAGACGGCGATCACGGCGGTGGATCCGGGCGGCAACATGGCGGCGCCGCTGCTGGCCGAGGTCGTCGGCGGGCGCGTGTTTCTCGGCTTCATCACGGCCGTGGCGTTTGCGACGATCCTTGCGGTCGTTGCCGGACTCACGCTGGCCGGTGCGGCGGCGCTGTCGCACGACCTGTGGATCAATGTTGTCCGTCGCGGGCATGCAGCGCCGCAGGAAGAGCTGCGCGTCGCGCGGATCTCGACCGTCGTGCTCGGACTCGTCTCGATAGGCCTCGGCCTGGCCTTCAAGGGCCAGAACGTCGCTTATATGGTGGGCCTGGCGTTTGCGATCGCGGCGAGCGCGAACTTTCCCGCGCTGGTGCTGTCGGTGTTCTGGCGCCGCTTCACGACGCGCGCCGCGGCGGCATCGATGGTCACCGGCACCGTGGCCAGCCTTGTGCTGATCTACTTCTCGCCGACGATTCAGATGGGGCTCCTCGGGGAGACCTCGGCCCCATTCCCATTGAGGAATCCCGGGCTGGTCTCGATGCCGCTGAGCTTCGTGGTTGCGATCGTCGTGGCGCTGGCCAGCCCGGAGCCCGAAGCGGAACGGCGGTTCGAAGAGGTAGCGCATCGCGCGATTCTCGGAGAAACTTGATCCGGAGCCCACCTGAGGTGATTACGTCCGCGCGGTTCCTCCTGCTCGCCAGTCTGCTTTCTGCCATGAGCCTGCCGCTTCGAGCGCAGGCGCCGGCCGAGCAGCAGTCGAGGTTGCCCCCGTCAGCCACCCGCCTGGTGGACTTCTCAAGCGACGTCAAGCCGATTCTCCAGGTCGCCTGCGTGCGGTGCCACGCTCGCGGCAACGACAAAGGCGGCTTCAGCATCGAGACGCGCGAGTCGCTGTTGCGAGGCGGCGACACCGGGCCGGCAGTCGTGCCGGGACAAAGCTCCGCAAGCTTCCTCATCGAACTGGTGTCGGGCCTCGAGCCCGACATGCTGATGCCGAAGAAGGGCTCGCGGCTCACCGGCGATCAGATCGGGCTGCTCCGCGCGTGGATCGATCAAGGGGCTGTGTGGGACCCGGGTGTGACGTTTGCGCGTGCGGCGCCCAGAAACCTGGCCAGGCGGGCACCGGCTCTGCCTGATGCGCCTGTACCCGACGGCTCACCTGTGGATCGGCTGCTGCACGGGTACTTCGCCTCGCACAAGAGCACTGCGTCACGTGTTGACGATCGGCTCCTGATTCGGCGCCTGACACTCGACGTGATCGGCGAGTTGCCTTCGCCCTCCGACGTCCGGGCGTTTGTCGCCGACCGCGCTCCCGACAAGCGCGAGCGCCTGGTGGCGCGTCTGCTCGCCGACCAGCGCCGCTACGCCGAACACTGGCTGAGTTTCTGGAACGACCTGCTGCGCAACGACTACCGCGGGACCGGCTACATCGACGGCGGGCGCCGGCAGATTACCGCGTGGCTGTATGCCGCGCTGGCCAACAACCTGCCGTACGACCAGTTCGTCGCCTCGCTGGTCAACCCGGTGCCAGGCACCGAAGGCTTCACCAAGGGGATTGTGTGGCGCGGCGTCGTCAATGCCAGCCAGGCGCCGGAGATGCAGGCTGCTCAGAACATCTCGCAGGTCTTCATGGGGGTGAATCTCAAGTGCGCGTCGTGCCACGACAGCTTCATCAACGAATGGCAACTGTCCGACGCGTACGGCCTGGCCAGCATCTACGCCGATCAGCCGCTCGAGATGGTGGAGTGCGACCGTCCGACGGGCGAGACCGCGGCCATGAAGTTCCTCTACGCGGATCTCGGCAGCATCGATTCTTCCTCCCCGCAGGCCGTGCGCCTGGATCAACTGATGCACGCGCTGGTCGGCCCGACAAACGGCCGGCTGGCCCGCACGGTGGTCAATCGGCTGTGGGCGCGGTTCATGGGCCGTGGGCTGGTCGAGCCGGTCGACGACATGGAACAGGCGGCGTGGCATCCCGATCTGCTGGACTGGCTGGCCGAGGATCTTGTCGCGCACGGCTACGACTTGAAGCGAACGATGGCGGTCATCCTGACGTCAGCCGCGTACCAGCGCGCGGTTGTGACTGCGCCGGCCGCCAACGAGCCGTACGTCTTTCGCGGGCCCGAAGCCAGGCGTCTCACCGCCGAGCAGTTCGTGGATGCCGTGAGCGCCGTCACCGGCATCTGGCAGGAGGCGCCCGATGCACGCCTCAACGTCGCGCTGGTCCTGCCGCAGGCGATGCCGCCGCCGGAACGTACGCGCGCGGCGATGGTGGCGGCAAACCCTCTGATGCTGGCCCTCGGGCGGCCCAACCGCGAACAGGTGGTGACGACCAGAGCGGCAGCGGCCACGACACTGCAGACGCTGGAATTGCTGAACGGACCGACGCTGGCGAGCCACATTCAACCTGGCGCCGAGCGGCTGCTCGCCAGTGGGAAGAGCTCCCGAACCATTGTCGACGAGGTGTTCGAACGCGCGCTTGGACGCGCGCCGACGAAGGCCGAGCGCATGCTCTCCACCGAGGCCCTGGGCGCGCGGCCGGATCGGGCCGCCATCGAGGACCTGCTCTGGAGCGTGGTGATGCTGCCCGAATTTCAAGTGGTGCGGTGACATGGCTTCAACCACCCGACGCGACTTCCTGGCGAGCGCGAGCGCCGCGACGCTTTCCGCGTTGGCCGCCGGCTTTCCGCGTGGCGTGGCAGCGCAGGGCGCCGAGACGCTGGTCCCGACGGCCGATTCGGTCATCGTGCTCTGGATGGGCGGCGGGATGGCGCACACCGAGACGTTCGACCCGAAGCGCTACACCCCGTTTTCGCCGGGCCTGCGGCCCGATCAGGTGCTGAGCACGTTTCCCTCCATCGACACCGCGGTCGACCACATCAAGTTCTCGGAAGGGCTGGAGCGGATTGCGCGCGTGATGGATCGCGGGACGCTGATCCGCAGCTACACCGCCGGCGATCTGGGCTTCATCCTGCACTCGCGGCATCAATATCAGTGGCACACAGGCTACGCGCCTCCGCAGACCGTGGCCGCACCGCATCTGGGCGCGATCGTTTCAAGGACGTTGGGGCCGCGCGAACCCGCGATGCCGGCGTTCATCAACATCGGCCAGCGGCTCGACGTCGGCGAGGGCGAGGAGCTGAAGGCGTTTACGACGGCGGGTTTTCTTGGCACCGAGTACGGGCCGTTCAGCGTGCCATACCCCGACGAAGCGGCCGACGTGGTGCGTCCCCCCGGCGGCATGTCGCCCGGCCGGTTCGAAGGTCGCGATCGCTTCTATCGCCGGCTGCTCGAGGCCAATCCGATCGGGCAGGAAGGCAGCGAGTATCAGCGCGAGTCGCTGATGCGCGCGTACGACAACGCGCATCGGCTGCTCAGCTCGCCAGCCGCAAAAGCCTTCGACCTGTCACTCGAGCCGCTGGAGCACATCCAGAAGTACGTGCCGGGATATACGCCGGGCCAGCAGTTCCGCGCCCAGCAGGATCGTTTCGGCGCGGCGTACGAACGGCAGATGGTGGGCCGGTTCGGGCTCGGCTGTCTCCTGGCGCGGCGCCTGGCGGAAGCCGGCGCCCGGTATGTCGAGGTGACGACGGAGTACATCCCGTTTCTCAATTGGGACACGCACGAGAACGGGCACGAGCGGCTCGTGGCCATGAAGCGTCAGATCGACGCGCCGGTCGCCCAGCTCGTTCTCGACCTGGAGGCCCGCGGCCTGCTGAATCGTACGCTCGTCGTCCTAGCGAGCGAGTTCAGCCGTGATTTGTTGATCGAAGGCAAGCCCGACCTGAAGGTGAAAGACCAGGTCGAAGTGCCCGACCTGATCACCGAGCCGAAGCACTACGGCATGCACCGGCATTTCACCGACGCCGGCAGCGTGCTGCTATTTGGCGGCGGTGTCCGGCGCGGGCACCTGCATGGCGTCACGGCCGACGAGCGCCCGTGCCGCACCCTCGAGGATCGCGTCGTGATCGAGGACCTGCACGCGACGATCTTCCGCACGCTGGGCATCGCGCCGACACAGGCGTACGAGATCGAACAGCGGCCGTTCTACGTGACCAGGGACGGCAAGGGCAAGGCGATCACGTCGCTGCTAGCCTGACTCGCCTAGCCGCCGGTGGCGCCTATCGCCGGCAGCGGCGGTAGCTCGTCGTCCTGATCGGGCGGCGTCGAAGCGGTCCACTGGTGCCCGCACTTGTCGCAACGGTAGCTGCTCAGTCCGTCACTGCGGTTCACGACAGCCGGGTTTGAATCGCTACACTTTGGACACGTCGGCGGCGTGCACGGTGTCGGCATCAGCCCTCCAGGTGAATCCAGGTGCAAGACGAATGCCCGCCGGTCCTATCTGCTCGAGCTGGCGAGGGCCGGTTCAGGCAGTGTGAGGATTCCCAGGACGGGGAAATGGTCCGAGCCATATCGGCTGTCGAGCCGCCGGCTCGTCATCGTCCACTCCGAGGGAAGACGGGCCAGCAGGTAGTCGATGCGCCCGACGCCTGGCAGCGTCTCGCGGGTGTCCTCGCCCACGGGCGTGTCGAACACATCCTTCAGCAGCTCGATCGTCGGCTCGTTCGACGCCCACGTGTTGAGATCGCCGCCGAGGATCGCCGGCCCATCGGGCAGGAACTTCTTGACGAGCGCCCGGGCCTGGCGTGCGCGGGCCGATGGCGCTTCCAGCCAGAAGTGACGGCTGCCCGTTCGGTTCTCGAGATGGACGCTGAGCACCCACAGATCGTGGTCGGACGTCACATCGGCGATGCGCGCGGCGACGGCAACGCGGCGCTGCCGCTCGAATGGCAGCTCGATCGCGTGCGGATCGGCGAGTGTCATCGTGGACAGAATCGCCGACCCGCGGTCTTCGCGCTGGTTCGCGTCACCTGCCCCATTGCGCATGCTGGGCACGTAAACCAGGTGGAGACCCAGCCGTCTGGCGAGATCCGGCGTTGACACGCGTGAACCGGACGGCGGAGGCGGCGCGATGCGTGGCGGCGCCGGCTGTCCGCTTCGCCAGGGCGGAATGTCGCCGCTCGTGCGGAACGCTTCCTGGAGCAGGAGGACAACGGGCAGGGCTTCTCCGCCAGTGAGCCGGCCAGCTCGAAGGTCGGCGCTGAGCGCGGCGATGTCCCCTCCACCGACGTGCACGTTCCACGAGACGAGCGCGATACGTCGGCCAGGCAGTGCGAGCCCAGGCGTCGGTTGATGCACGACCGGCGTGCCGACCGTCGCGCACCAGGCATCGAGGCGCTGACGCTGGTCATCGGCGGCGGGTGTGAACCACCGCACCGAGGCGCTGGTTCCAGCCGGGCCCGTGCACGAGCGGGTTCGGATGTCGAGATCGAGGTCCAGCGCGCCGGAACACGCCGCTGCGCAAGCCACCAGCGCCGTGGCGAAGACTCGCCGCAACCAGTCGTAGCCGCGGGTCCAAACCACCACTACAATCGTGCCACCGCCGGGCGGCCCGGACCGCCAGGAGAATGACCAGAGGCGTCGAGGAGGCCGTGTGCGCATCAGAGTAATCGTCGCGTTGTTCGTCCTGCTCGTGTCCAGTCCCGTTCTCGCCCAGGCGCCGGCCTCCACCACCTACACAAAGGGCGTCCGTGACCAGTTCGACTACATCCAGCAGCTCGTGATGAAGTCGGCGGAAAAGGTCGGCGAGGAACTCTATTCCTTCAAGCCTACGCCGGACGTGCGCAGCCTCGCCGGCGTGGTCGGGCATATTGCCGACGGCAACAACCTGCTCTGCGGGCTCGCTGCTGGCAAGCTCGACATCGCCGCTGTGATGAAGGATCTTGCTGCCGTACAGGTGCACGAGAAGAAGACTTCGAGGGCCGACCTCGTCGCGGCGTTGAAGGAATCACACTCGTTTTGCCAGTCTGTCTTCGACAGTCTCACCGACGTCAGCGGGCAGCAGACCGTCACCTTGTTCGGACAGCAGCAAGTGCCGAAGCTTCTGGTGCTGACGATGGCGACTGGTCACGCATGGGAGCATTACGGGAACCTCGTGACGTACATGCGGCTGAAGGGGATCGTGCCGCCGTCGAGCGAGCGCTAGAACGGGTCGGGGCGGGTGGGCCCCGGGCTCACTGCTACAATTACGAACCAGCCCGTGCGGAGGGATGGCCGAGTGGTTGATGGCGGCGGTCTTGAAAACCGCTGTACCCTGAAAGGGTATCGGGGGTTCGAATCCCTCTCCCTCCGCCAAAACGCACCGCAAGTTAAACAACCGTTTAGACAAACACTTCAAGCGTCTACCCACAGGGTTGGCCGGGGAATGCCACGAACGCGGCAACGTGCCGCTTCGCGGCAGCCCTTCGGCGAGCTTGTATGAACTGACCTGACAGCCTGCGTCGGTGACGCTGCGGTGGAGCGGGACGTCTTCAGGCACCGCGCAAGGTCCTCAGTCACGCGGCGCAAGCTCAGGCGGCGCGGTAGTGGTCCTGCACGGGGTAGCCGCGCGCGTACAGCGCGAAGGCCGCCGCGGCGCCAAACGCGAACGCCGCGAAGAAGAACATCAGGAACGCGTTCTCGCTGTAGCCGGTACCCTGCGATGCGTGAGGTGACCGCCTCGTTCCGCACGGCGGCGTTTGTCAGCAGCACCCAGAGGTTGCCAAAGGTGACCGACAGGTACCAGAACGCCATGATCACGCCCTTCATCGCCGCAGTGGCCTGGCTGTAGGCGAACTCCAGCGCGGTGGCCGATACGAGAATCTCGCCGGTGGTCAGCAGAATATAGGGCAGGATCTGCCACGCCAGTGACGTGGATGCGCCGCTGTCGATGTGCAGCTGGATGAGCCCCGCGCCGATCCAGGCGAGGCCGGAGAAGCCGATGCCCCAACCCATTCGCCTGAGCGCCGTCGGCTCGTATCCCATCCGCCGCAGGAACGGATAGAGCAGGATGTTGTTGAGAGGGATCAACGCCATCACCAGCAGCGGGTTCAGCGCCTGCATCTGCGCCGGTTCCCTGACCAGCCAGCTTGGCCACCACCAGGTCTCGTGCGGCACGCGCATGGCATTGCCTTGCAGGATCCAGGTGGACGCTTTCTGATCGAACAGCGACCAGAATGGCGTCACCAGCGCAAACACGATCAGGATCCGCAGGACCGCGCGGACATCGTCGATGGCCCCATCAGGGTGCATGCCCCGGGCGCGCTCGAGTTGCATCGCGGTGCCAATCCCGCCGCACACGATGAGAAGGCCGAGGGCCAGGCACGCGGTGATGACGAATTCGAACTGTCCCGGCCAGAACGCTGGCTTGAACGCCCAGCCCCCCAGCAGCGCCGTTGCCAGCAGAACCCCCAGCGCCGCGATCGCCAGGCCAGGCCTGCCGTGGCCGTCGGCCCGTGCGGTGAGCGCACTGCGGGCGACGTTGAAAAACGAATGGGGATCCCGGCCGCGGGTCGGGGAACCCGCACGTACTGCTTCCGGCCCATCCAGAACAGCAGCGTGGCGATGCCCATCAGGATCCCGGGAATGCCGAACGCCACGGCGGGCCCGTACCGGCGAAGGAAGATCGGCATCAGCAGCGAGGCAAAGAAACTGCCGAAGTTGATCGACCAGTAGAACGCGTCGAAGACGACTTTCGCGAGGGCCTTGTTGGCCTGGCTGAACTGGTCGCCCACGAAGGACACGACAAGCGGCTTGATGCCGCCCGATCCGAAGGCGATCAGGAAGAGGCCCGTGTAGAAGCCTGCGCGATTGTCGTCAAACGCGGCCAGCATCGCGTGCCCGCCGCAGTAGATCAATGAGAACCACAGCACCGTGTGGTATTTGCCGAAGTACCGGTCGGACAGCCAGCCGCCCAGGAGCGGAAAGAAGTACACGCCGATGACGAAGCTGTGGAAGACGTCCTTGGCAATGCCCGGCCGGTCGGCCTCCGGTGCGTACAGGAGCAGAGTCGACACCAGGAACGGCGTCAGGATGTTGCGCATCCCGTAGAAGCTGAAGCGCTCGCAGGCCTCGTTGCCGATGATGTAGGGGACCTGTCGAGGCAGGCGCATGACTAGCCGGAGATCCGGTCCTTGCCGAAGTACGGACGCAGCGCCGTCGGGATGGTGACCGAGCCGTCCTTCTCCTGGCCGTTTTCGACAATCGCGATCATCGTCCGGCCGACGGCAAGGCCCGATCCGTTCAGTGTATGGACGAACTCCGCCTTTCCCGTGCCCGCAGGACGGTGACGGATGTTGGCGCGGCGCGCCTGGAAGGCTTCGGTGTTGCTGCACGACGAGATCTCTCGGTACGTCTGCTGGCTTGGCAGCCACACCTCGATGTCGTAGGTCTTGGCGGACGCAAAGCCCATATCGCCGGTGCACAGCAGCATCGTCCGATAGGGAAGCTCGAGCAGCTGAAGGATGCGCTCGGCGTTCCCGGTGAGGCGTTCGAGCTCCTCGTAGCTCTGCTCAGCGGTCGTGAACGACATCAGCTCGACCTTGTCGAACTGGTGCTGGCGGATCAACCCGCGCACGTCGGCGCCGTAGGAACCAGCTTCGCTGCGGAAGCACGGCGTGTACGCGGTGTAGCGCAGCGGCAGCACGCGGCCGTCGAGAATCTCGGCGCGATGGAGGTTCGTCAGCGGCACTTCCGCGGTCGGGATGAGGAACAGGTCCCAGTCGCCGGCGATCCGGAAGAGATCCTGCTCGAACTTCGGCAGGTTGCCGGTGCCGGTCAACGACGCGGTGTTGGCGAGAAACGGCGGCTCGACTTCGGTGTAGCCATGCTCTCGCGTGTGAAGGTCGAGCATGAAGTTGATGAGCGCGCGCGCCAGCCGCGCGCCGTCCCTCATCAGGACGGCGAAGCGTGCCCCGGCGATCTTCGTGCCCCGCTCGAAGTCGACCATGCCGAGCTCGGGTCCGAGGTCCCAGTGTGCCCTGGGCTCGAAGTCGAATGCCCGGGGCTCGCCGGCTCGTCGTACCTCGACGTTGTCCCCGGCGCCGTGTCCGACCGGCACCGATGCGTGCGGCACGTTCGGGATCGTCAACAGCAGCGCGCGGCGCTCGTCTTCGAGCGTCTGAAGCGCGGCGTCTTTCTCCTTCACCAGCAGCCCGCGTTCGCGGCTCGCTTCGACGAAGGCGCTGATGTCCTCGCCGGCTTTCTTGCGCCGGGCGACCTGCTCCGCGGCGGCATTCTGCTCTCGCTTGAGCGTCTCGACTTCGAGGATCAGGGCGCGGCGACGCTCGTCGAGCGGGCCCATGGGAGCGAGGATGATGTCAGGATCGGCGCCGCGGTTCTTCAGCGCGGCACGGACGAGGTCGGGGTGGTCCCGAAGGAAACCTGGGTCGAGCATGGGGACAGGATCTTATACTGACGATTGACGATTGACGATTGCAGAATAAGGAATTACGCAGATTTCGCGATCGTCACTTCTGGAGGCTTGATTGTCGCGTATTCGCAAAGCTGTCTTCCCTGCTGCAGGACTTGGCACGCGGTTTCTGCCAGCCACCAAGGCGCAGCCCAAAGAGATGCTGCCGCTGGTGGACAAGCCCATCATCCAGTACGGCGTGGAGGAGGCGCTGGCCTCGGGCGTGGACAACATTCTGCTGGTCACCGGCCGTGGGAAGAACGCAATCGAGGATCACTTCGACGTGTCAGTGGAGCTCGAGACATTCCTCGAGTCGCGCGGCAAGCTCGAGATGCTGGCGGAAGTCCGCAAGATCTCCAATCTGATCAACTTCGCGTACGTGCGGCAGGGCGAGCCCTTGGGCCTGGGGCACGCCGTGATGGTCACGCGCGAGCTCGTCGGGCCGGAAGCCTTCGCTGTCATCCTTAGCGACGACGTGATCGACGCCGATCCGCCTGCGCTCAAGCAGATGATCGACGTCTACGACCAGGTGCAGGGGCCGGTGCTGTGCGTGGAGCGCGTGCCGCGCGAGGACATCTCGAGTTACGGCGTCATCGCGTACGAGCCCGACCCGTCGCTGCCGTTCGGCGTGTTTCGCGTCACCGACCTGGTGGAGAAGCCGCCGGTGGAGCAGGCGCCTTCGGACCTGGCCATCATCGGCCGCTACATCCTGACGCCCGACATCTTCGAGTCGCTCGAGGAGACCGCGAAGGATCGCACCGGCGAGATTCAGCTCACCAACGGCCTGCGGCACCTGCTGCGCTCGCGGCCCATTTACGCGTGCGCGGTCGACGGCGTGCGGCACGACACCGGCAACAAGCTCGGATTCCTGAAGGCCGTGACGTACTTCGCGCTGAAGCGCCCCGACATCTCGGGCCCGTTCAGCGATTACTTGCGATCAATCCTGAAGTAGGGGCGGGGTTTCAACCCGCCCATTGGGCTTCAAACCCGCGCCCTCGCGCTGGTTCAATCGGCCTTGGGCGTCGTCGGGGTCGACGGCGTCGAGGCCGTGTCGCTGGCGGCGGGTTTTGACGCCGCGCCCTTGTCCGATTTTTCAGACTTGTCCGGGGTGGAGCCCGACGAGCCATCGGCCTTCGCCTGATCGGCCTTACCCTGATCGGCCTTCGCCTGATCGGCCTTCGCCTGATCCTTCCGCGCATAGTCGGTGATGTAGAAGCCCGTGCCTTTGAAGGTGAAAGCGGGCGACGAGATCAGCTTCACCACCGGGCCATCACCGCACTGCGGGCAGACACTGACGTGAGGATCGGAGAATTTCTGGATCACTTCGAACTGGTGTTCGCACGACTCGCAGCGGTACTCATACAACGGCATTTCGACGTCAACCTTCAATCACGACGAGTGTCGTGTGCGTGCTGGACGCTCTATTCGAGCACGTTGCCGACATCACCCAACATCAACTTCCGATGCACGGAGAACGGCGCGTTGCCCTGCTTCAACAGCGCGTCGTGGAACGTGCGGAGCGAGAACGTGTCGCCCTGGCGCGTCTCCACGTCGTGGCGCAGCTTCTGCAGCATCAACTTGCCGACCGAGTAGACCAGGTACGTCGGGTCGAACGTGCCCCGCTCGGCCTCGCGCCGCGCCGTGGCTTCCTCGAGCATCGCACGTTCGCGGAAGAGCCGCACGCCCTGCTCCACCGACAGATCCTCGGTGTGCAGGCGGATCGACACGATGAAGCGGACCAGGCGGATGAGCGACTCCTGCAGCTGCCCGAGGCGGATGAAGGGGTCCTTCCGGCCGAAGCCGGCTTCGATCATCATCTCTTCGGCGTAGTGCGCCCAGCCCTCGACAAACGTCGCCGGCGCGAAGAAGAGCGACTTGCGCGCCTTCGACTCGACCGATCGCAGGTGCTGGTACTGCAGGTAGTGACCCGGATACACCTCGTGCATCGAGATGCACCACAGCGTGCCGAGATTGAAGTCGCGCAGGTGTTCCTTCTGACGCTCGGGGGTCCACGACCGATCGACGTCGGTGACGTAGTAACAGGCTCGTGACGGCCGGGTCTCGAACGGCCCCGGGGTCCACATGCTGGCGGTGGACCAGCGGAAGAAGTCCGGCGTGGGCGCGACGGTCACCGGCTCGCCGACCGGCAGCGTCACCAACTTCTGCCTTTCCAGGAACGCTTCGAGTTCGACCAGCTGCGCCTGCGCGGTCTTGACCAGCGCGCCGGGCTCGGGATGCCGCTGCTTGGCCTGCTCCCACGCGCTCTCGGGATCGCCGCCATTGAGCTTGGCTGCGATCTGCCGAAACTCGTCGCCGGTGCGATCGAGCTCGCGTTCGGCAATCGTCAGCAGCCGGTCCACGGTCAGGCCGCCGAGCCCTTCTTCGAGGCGCAGCTTCTGTTCGAACTTGTCGCGGCCGAGCCGAAAGGTCGCGCGCGACTTTGACGCCTGCTCGGTCTCGAGATAGTCGACGTACCCGCGAATCGCGTTCGACGCCTCCGTGGAGGCATCGGCCAGGTCGCCGAGCAAGTGGAGGTCGTCGACATCGCGCAAGGCACGCGGCAGATCGCGTTCGATGAAGCGAAGCGTGCCCTTGAACGTGTCGACGCCGACTTTCACGAAGATCCCTGGCGGGTCCTTGACGTTGTCGCGCGCCGCCTGCAGCAGCCGCGAGGTCTGGCGCAGCTTGGACAACACCCGGCGTGCCCGTTCGGTGGCCGGAGCGTAGGCAAAAATCGCCTGTGCGGCCAGGCTCGAGGAGAGGATGTCGGCGTACAGGTGCGGGTTGCGCTCCCAGGTACGAACCTCCTCGAGCTCGAACAGCCGCGCGCGCACGTGGTTGGCGAGCATCGGCTGCTCGGCCGCTTCCACGGGCCCGAGGCCCGCCGGATCGATCTCCCCCAGTCGGCGCGCAAAGCTGGAAAGGGCGCGGGCGTCGGCCTCTATCGCCTGGCGGCTGAGGTCCTCGAGCAGGTCGTCGTGGAGGTGAACGCCGTCGAAAGACGCCAGGGTCGGCCGCGTTTCCTGCAGGTAACGCAGGTAGTCGTCGACGAAGTGGGGCAGCGGTTCGGAGGAATACATGGGCGACAAAAGAGCCAATGGTACAATCGGTACCCAACCGTCCATTATGCCCGGATCGCTCTTCCTGGTCGCCACGCCTATCGGCAACCTGGAGGACATCACGTTGCGCGCCCTGCGGGTCCTCAAGGAAGTGGACCTGATTGCGGCCGAGGACACCCGCCGCACGGGTTACCTGCTCACGCACTTCGGGATCACCACACGCACGACCAGCCTGCACGAACACAACGAGAAAAGCCGCGTGCCCGGTTTGGTTCGGCAGGTCGCCGATGGGCTGCGACTCGCCGTGGTCACCGATGCCGGGATGCCGTCAGTGTCCGACCCCGGCTATTTGATCGTCCGACAGGCGCTGGACGCCGGCTTGACGGTAGAGGTGATTCCTGGGGTATCAGCCCTAACAACTGCCTTGGCCGGGTCCGGCCTCCCAACTGATGAGTTCGCGTTTCTGGGCTTTGCCCCATCTAGGAGCGGTGAGCGGAAGCGCTGGTTGTCGGCCAAGGTGGTCGCGGCCACCGGCACGGTCGCAATATTCGAGGCCCCCGGCCGACTAGCGTCTCTGCTCGGCGATCTGGCAACGGTCTGCGGAAACCGGTACGTGGTGATCGCCCACGAGTTGACCAAGCTTCACGAGTCTTGGCACCGCGGATGGCTGTTGGAGCTGACCCAGGACGACGCGTTGGCCGGCCTTCCGAGCCGAGGCGAGTTCGTTGTTCTGGTATCTGACCAAAAACATGGCTCGGATGCGGCGCCGCGGGCGTCCACGAACGAGAAGGAGATCGCGGCGATGTTCGAGCAGGTCAGCCAGGATCCGGACGTCAGCCGTCGCGAAGCGCTCAATCGTGTCGCCGCGAGTTTTTCCCTTTCGAACAAGGCCGTCTACGCGATTGTCGAGCGCATGAAGGATTCTGGTAAATGACCGAGTTTCCGGTTCACGTCGTCGTTCTGGCGGCCGGAAAGGGCACGCGGATGAAGTCGTCCCTGCCCAAGGTGCTTCACAAGGTCAACGGCCGGCCGATGCTGTCTCATGTGCTTGCCACCGCTCGCTCGGTCGATCCCGCGTCCGTTACAGTTGTCTTAGGTCATATGGCCGATACTGTGCGCGCCGCCTATCAGAGCGATGCGTCGGTGAAGTTTGTCGTCCAGGAACCCCAGCTGGGGACCGGCCACGCCTTGCTGCAGGCGCTCCCCGAGCTGGGCGAGGCGACGGGCGACATCCTGCTGCTGTACGGCGACGTGCCGTTTCTGTCGGCGGCCACTGTGGCCGAGCTGCTGGCCCGGCATCGGCGCGAGCAGTCGGCTGCCACGGTGCTGACGGCGGAGGTCGACCAGCCCTTCGGCTACGGCCGCATCGTGCGCCAGGACGGGGCCATCGTGCGCATCGTCGAGGAACGCGACGCCACGGCGGCCGAACGCGCTCTCAAGGAGATCAACGCCGGCATCTACGCGCTGGCGCTCGAACCCCTGCCCGAAGCGATGGCCGCCCTGGCCCCCCAGAACGCGCAGGGCGAGTACTACCTGCCCGATCTGATTGGCATTTATCGCCGGCGCAGCCTGGGCGTCTCGACGCTCACGGTACGCTCGGCTGACGAGATTCGCGGCATCAACGGTCGCCGCGAGCTTGCGGAGGTGTCACGTCTCGTGCGCAACGCCAAAAACGAAGAACTGCTCGCCGCCGGGGTCACCTTGATCGACCCTGCGACAACCTACGTGGAGGCCGACGTCGAGGTCGGCGCCGATACTGTCATCCACCCGAACGTCTATCTCGAAGGCCGCACGGTCATCGGCGGGGCCTGCGAGATCCACGCCGGCACGCGGCTGGTCAATGCGACCGTCGGCGATCGCGTGACCATCCGCAATTACTGCGTGGTCACCGACTCGACGGTGGAGTCTGACGCCGTGCTGGGGCCCTTCGCTCATCTGCGACCGGGCAGCGTCGTGCAAAGCGAAGCCCACGTCGGCAATTTCGTCGAGCTGAAGAAGGCCACGCTGGGCCGAAAGTCGAAGGCCAGTCACCTCACATATCTGGGTGACGCGACCATCGGCGACAACGTCAACATCGGCGCCGGCACGATCACCTGCAACTACGACGGAAAACTCAAGCATCAGACCGTCATCGGCGATGGCGCCTTCATCGGCAGCGACTCGCAGCTGATTGCGCCCGTTTCTGTCGGCAAGGGCGCGTACGTGGCGGCAGGCTCGTCGATCACCGACAATGTGCCCGACGACGCACTGGCCATTACGCGCGGACGGCAACTGAACAAGGAGGGCTGGGCGAAGAGGAAACGCGACTAGCATGTGCGGCATCATCGGCTACATCGGGCCCCGTCCCGTTCTCCCGGTCCTGGTCGAGGGCCTGCGGCGGCTGGAGTACCGGGGCTACGACTCGGCCGGGGTCGCGCTGGTGAACGACGGACGTCTCGACGTCCGAAGAAGCGCGGGCAAGCTCGCCAGGCTCGAGGAGGTGCTGGCGGCCGACCCTGTCGCCGGCAGCTACGGCCTTGGCCACACTCGCTGGGCCACCCACGGCCGCCCGTCCGAAGAAAACGCGCATCCACACCGGGACTGCACCGGCCGGCTCGTCGTCGTCCACAACGGCATCATCGAAAACTATCTCGACCTCAAGTCCACGCTTGAAGCCGGGGGCCACCGGTTCGTCACCGAGACCGACACCGAAATCGTCGCGCACCTTGTAGAGCGCGAGATGCGTGGCGACGGCCTCGAGGCGGCCGTAGGCCGCGCGCTGCGACAATTGCGCGGCCTGTTTGCGATCGTGCTGATATCGGCCGACGACCCCGACGTCATCGTCGCGGCGCGCAACGGTCCGCCGGTCGTCGTGGGCCTTGGAGACGGCGAGTTCTTCGTCGCCTCGGACATCCCGGCCATCTTGTCCCACACCCGCGACGTCGTGTTCCTCGACGACGGCGAGATCGCGGTGCTGACGCGGGCGGGAGTCAGGTTCACCGATCTCGATGGGCGGTCCCACGAGCGGACCTCGCAGCGCGTGCTGTGGGACCCGGTGATGGCCGAGCGCGCCGGCTACAAGCACTTCATGCTCAAGGAGATCTTCGAACAGCCTGGCGCCATTGGCGAGACGCTGGTCGGCCGCCTCTCCTCGTCGCGTGCCGAGGTGACCCTCGACGAGATTGGCATCGACGACCAGGCCCTCGCTGCGGTCGATCGGCTGCTCATCGTCGCCTGTGGCACGAGCTGGCATGCGGGGCTCGTGGGCAAGTTCCTCGTGGAGCAGCTGGCGCGCGTGCCGGTGGAAGTGGACTACGGATCGGAGTATCGGTATCGCGATCCGATCGTCGACCAGCGCACGCTCGCCGTGGTCATCACGCAATCGGGTGAAACCGCCGACACGCTGGCCGCGCTGCGCGAGGCCAAACGCAAGGGCGCGGCGAGCCTCGCCGTGTGCAACGTGGTCGGCAGCATGGTCACCCGCGAGTCCGACGGGCTCATATACACGCACGCGGGCCCGGAGATTGGCGTCGCCTCCACCAAGGCCTTCACCACGCAGCTGGTGGCGCTTTACCTGCTCGCGCTGCACCTGGCACGGGTGAAGGGCACGCTGGGCGCGCAAGAGCGGCAACCCCATCTGGACGCGCTGGCGCACCTGCCGCTGCTGGTCGAACAGGTCCTCAAGGCCGACGAGCAGATTCAGGAGGTCGGCGACCGCTTTCACACGCGCAGCGACTTTCTTTTCCTGGGCAGGGGCATTCACTACCCGATCGCGCTCGAAGGCGCGCTGAAGCTGAAGGAGATCTCGTACATCCACGCCGAGGGGTATCCCGCCGGAGAGATGAAGCACGGGCCCATCGCGCTCATCGACGACCAGATGCCGGTGGTCGCGTTGATGCCGTACGACGGGGTCTACGAGAAGATGCTGGGCAACGTGCAGGAAGCCAAGGCGCGCGGCGGGACGGTCATCGCGCTTGCCACCGACGGCGCGCCGGGCCTCGACCGCATCCTGCACCCTGAACGCGACGCGCTGATCCGGCTGCCGGCAGCCCTGGCGCTGACCTCGCCCATCGTCGCGACCGTGCCCCTGCAGCTGCTGGCGTACCACATCGCGGTCCGGCGCGGGTGCGACGTGGACCAGCCGCGTAACCTGGCGAAGAGCGTTACGGTAGAATAGAGTTGTCGCACGCATCTCGCGGACTCGTTCACCCCACCGGCACCTCCGCGATCAGATAGCACCGGCAGTACCACGGATGGATTTCACCTCAGGACTCAATCCCGAGCAGCGCGATGCCGTGCTGCAGACCGATGGCGCCGTGCTGATCCTGGCTGGTGCCGGATCGGGCAAGACCCGTGTCATCGCCCACCGCATCGCGCACATCATCGCCTCGGGCCTTGCGCCCGCCGACGGCGTGCTGGCCGTGACGTTCACCAACAAGGCCGCGGAGGAGATGCGGACGCGCGTGTCGGCGCTGCTTGGCGCCGACTACTCGCGGATGTGGATCTACACGTTCCACTCGCTCTCGGCGCGGCTCCTCAGGCGCGAGGCGCCGGCCATTGGCCTGTCCCGTGACTTCGTGATCTACGACTCGTCGGACCAGCTCTCGGTTGTCAAGCAGGCCATGAAGGCGATGAACATCGACGACGCGCTGGTGCAGCCGCGCGCGGCGCTGTCGCGGATCAGCCACGCGAAGAACCTCATGGAGGCGCCCGAGGTGCTCGAGCGCGGCTGGAACCCGCGCGACAAGCAGATCGCAAAGATCTACCGCTACTACCTCGACGCGCTTCACGAGAGCCACGCACTCGACTTCGACGACCTGCTGCTGAAGACGGTGGAGCTGGTGGAGAAGGCGGAACACGTCCGCGCGAAATACGCGAATCAGTTCCGCTACGTCATGGTGGACGAGTACCAGGACACCAACCGGCCGCAATACATGCTGGTGCGCCGCCTCGCCGAGCGTTACGGCAACATCTGCGTCGTCGGCGATCCGGACCAGTCGATCTACAAGTGGCGGGGTGCGGACCTGAAGAACATCCTCGACTTCGAGCACGACTTCCCCAACGCCGGAGTCGTGCGGCTCGAGCGGAACTACCGGTCGACGCAGGTCATTCTCGATGCCGCTTCCGCCGTGATCAGGTGCAACCGGAATCGCAAGGAAAAACGGCTCTGGACCGATCAGGAAGGGGGCGCCCGCATCCTGCTGTATCGCGGTGGAGACGAACTCGAGGAGGCGGACTTCATCATGCGGACCAGCCGGCGGGCGCTGGTCGAAGACGTCGACTCGACCGTCGCGATTCTCTACCGCATCAACTCGCAGTCGCGCGCGATCGAAGACGCGCTGATGCGCGAAGGTGTCGCGTACAAGATCGTCGGCAGCGTCAGGTTCTACGAGCGCAAGGAGATCAAGGACGCCCTGGCGTACCTCAAGCTCATCGTCAATCCGTTTGACGACGTCAGCCTGCGCCGGGTGATCAACGTGCCGACGCGAGGGATCGGCCGCGGCGTGATGGACGGCCTCGACCAGCTCGGGCCGCCGGCTGAATTGCCGCCGCTACTGACTGCGGGCCTCGAGCCGGTCGTCTCCTCGAACGCGCTCTGGGTGAAGCTGCAGCGCGCCATCAGCGAGAGAGCGTTGGCGCCCAGGGCGCTTCAGTCGCTCGCGGCCTTCCGCGACCTCATCGTGGCCTTGACCGAGGTCGCCACGCGCGAGCCGGTGTCCATCACCGTCGGCAAGATGCTCGACCAGTCCGGCTACCTCCACGACTTGCGCGAGGATCGCAGCGAAGAGGCGGCGGGGCGCATCGAGAACCTGATGGAGCTGGTGTCGGCGGCCAAGGAGTACGAGGCCCGGGACCCCGAGCCTTCGCTTGGCGGCTTCGTCGATCAGCTGTCCCTCTTGTCGGAAGCCGACGAGGAAGCCGGCGCCCCCATCGCGCGCGTGTGGATGATGACCATGCACGCCGCCAAGGGCCTGGAGTTCCCCGTCGTCGTCATTGCCGGCCTCGAGGAAGGCCTGTTCCCGCACTCGCGCGCGTTTGAAGACGAAGGCGAGCTGGAGGAGGAGCGGCGGCTGTGTTACGTCGGGATGACCCGCGCGCGGCAGCGGCTGGTGCTGACCGGAGCCGCACGACGGCGCACGTTTGGCGAGTACAAAGCCACCAATCCGTCGCGTTTCCTCGACGAGGTCCCGGCCGAGTTGATCGAGCAGGCAGCCGACTACAGCTCGGAGTACCAACGCAGCTTCGGCGGCGCCGGAGGATCATCATCCCGCGGGCAGAATCCATATCGACGGGGCGGCGGCTACCCTGGGCGTGTGCGCGAGGCTTCCACGCCGTTTGCGTCCTATGAGGACGAGGACCAGTCCGCCGGCAGCGGCGGCGCCATCAGTCCTGGCGCGCGAGTGCGTCACGCGCAGTTCGGGGTGGGGACCGTGATCAGCGTCGAGCCGCTCGACGACGACGCGAAGATCGTCGTTCGGTTCGCGATCGGCCAGAAGACGCTGCGCGCGAAATACGCGCGGTTACAGCTGGCTTGATGAGTCGGCGTGGCGCCGCCCGACCTGAAGTTCGGGCCTACGTACTGTCGGATACTACGGTGGACAGTGTCGGGACATAGGCCGGAACTTTAGTTCCGCCGCTGCGGCGACTATCGAATGGAAAACGCCGTCAGCTCGGACTGATCGACTTCCTGACCGTTTTCATCGACGCGCGCGACGCGCCACAGGTAGGGCGTACCGGTCTTGAGCAGCCGGCGGAGCTCGTCAGGTGCTTCCGCCTGGCTCCCGCGAGCCTCCATGCCGTAGACCTGCCGCTCGGCCTCGTCGAAGACCCGCACGCGGACCACTGCATCAGCGGATGCGCCGCGCCAGGAGAATGCGAAGGGCCAGCCCGTCACGCCAACCGGAGCCGCCGCCTGCAGTGACCCGGCCGTGGCGACGGCGGCTGGCGGCGGCGTGTTCGAGCATCCGGCCGCCAGCACCGCCGCCAGTAACCCGTACCGAAGGGCGTGCGCCCTGTCGCCCATCACGCCAATCAGCACGCGCGTTGGTTCACGCCGGCCCGAGGCCGGTGATGACCCAGCGTCCGACGACCTCCTGGCCGCTGGCGTCCTTCATCTTCGCCCGCGAGACGACCGCCTTGAGCATCTTTGTCGTGGTCGCGCCATCGGGCTGCTTCACTGTCGCGTTGATGACGACGTCTTTGTCCGCCATTTCTCCGTCGAGCGCCGTGACGTCGGCCGCGGCAGGAGACCGCGAGAGGCTGAGCTCGGCCACACCGCGATCGTTGCCCAGCTGGCGCTCGGCGTCCGACACGGCCTTGTTGTGCGTGGCGGCGTCGCTGGCCCACTTCGCCCACGTATCGGCCACGGCCTTGTCCGTGCCGGCGATGGGCTTGCCGGCGGCCTGCGCCCTGGTCACGCGGTCGATGGCCGCGATATTGGCTTTCTGGTACGCGAGTTTTTCCGCCGAGAAGGTCTCGTCGGCGGCCCTGGCGTCGGCAAGCTGCTGGGCGAATTGCTTGAGGGGAATGGGACGCACCCGCTCCTCGCTGACGCTGACGACGTCGAATTTCTGGACGATGCCGTCGGTGCGGGGGTCAAACGAGACGGTCGCGAAGTTGCCGAGCGTCGTGTTATCGCGCAGCCTGGCCGCGCGGAAGAAGTCGTCGAGGATCTTCTGCTCGGGTCCGCCCGAGCAGCCCATCATGAGCGCAAGCGTACCCGCGACGAGCGTGTACCGAGGAAATCCGACGCCGTTGCATGCCTGCCTCCTTAGGTTGGGGGTCGTGCTGCCGCAGCTCTCCTTCAGTTCGAGTCGGGTGCGGGCTCGTCGATCGAGCCCTGGTCTTCCAGGCGCGCTACCGCCACCGTGCGATCACCCTCGTCGAGATCGATGAGCCGCACGCCCTGCGTCGCCCGGCCGATGATCGAGATGCCGTTTGCCTGGGTACGGAGGATCATGCCCTGCTCGGTGATGAACATCAACTCCTCCTGCTCGAGGACGCAGGACACCGCCACGACCTGTCCGTTGCGCTCGGTCGTCTGGATGTTGATGATGCCAGACCCTCCGCGGCCCTGGACACGGTACTGGTCGATCTCGGTGCGCTTGCCGTAGCCGTTGACGGTCACCGTCAGGATCGTGCCGCCGGGCCGCAGCGTCTCCATGCCGACCACTTCGTCCTGGCCGCGTAACGCGATGCCTCGCACGCCATACGCGGTACGCCCCATGGACCGGATGTCGGACTCCGGAAAACGAATGGCCAAGCCGTCTCGCGTGCCGATGAACACTTCGCTCTGGCCGTCGGACAACTGCACCGCAATCACCGCGTCGCCCTCGTCGATGCCGATGGCGATGATGCCGCCGGCGCGCGGGTTGCTGAAGGCCGACAACTCGGTCTTCTTCACCGTCCCGTTCCGGGTGCACATCACGATGAACCGGTCCGGCGTGTCGAGCTCGCGGCAGGCGAGCACCGACGCGATCTTCTCGTCGGGCTGCATCGAGACGAGGTTGGCGATGGCCTTGCCCTTGCCGGCCGCGACGACGTCCGGGATCTCGTGCACCTTCAGCCAGTAGCAGCGGCCCTTGTCAGAGAAGATGAGGATGTAGCTGTGCGTCGAGGCCACAAACAGGTGGTTGACGATGTCTTCCTCGCGGGTCCGCATGCCGATGCGGCCGCGGCCGCCGCGGCGCTGGCTGCGATACTCCGTGATCGCCGTGCGCTTGATGTAGCCGGTCGCGGTCACGGTGATGGCGACGTCTTCGTCGGCGATCAGGTCCTCGACCCGGAATTCGCCTTCGGCCTCGACGATGACCGTGCGCCGCTCGTCGCCGTACTTCGCGCGCACCGCCTTCAGCTCGTCGACCACGACCTGCATCAGCAGGATGTCGCTTGCGAGGATTGCCCTGAGCTGCTCGATCAGTTTCAACAGGTCGGCGAGCTCGTCGACGATCTTCTGCCGTTCGAGTCCCGTCAGCCGCTGCAGCTGCATCTCGAGGATCGCCTGGGCCTGCAGTTGCGACAGGCTCAGGCCGGCGATCAGACCGTCGCGCGCTTCGCCGGTCGTCTTGGATCCACGGATGATCGCGATCACCTGGTCCAGGTGATCGAGGGCGGTGCGGAGGCCCTCCAGGATGTGCGCGCGCGCTTCGGCCTTGCGCAGCTCGAATTCGGTGCGCCGCCGCACCACTTCGCGCCGGAACTCGATGAACTCCTCGATGAACTCGAGAAGGTTCAGCACCTTGGGCCTGCCGCGCGCGATGGCCAGCATGATGATGCCGAACGTCGTCTGCAGCTGCGTGTGCTTGTAGAGGTTGTTGAGGACGACCTCGGGCACCTCGCCGCGCTTGAGCTCGATCACGATCCGCATGCCGTCGCGGTCGGATTCGTCGCGCAGGTCCGAGATGCCCTCGATCGCCTTGTCGCGCACCAGGTCCGCGATGCTCTCGATGAGCCGCTTCTTGTTGACCTGGTACGGAATCTCGGTGACGACGATCGACTGACGATCGCCCTTCTTCGAGGTCTCGACGTCGGTGCGGGAGCGGACGGTGATTGAGCCGCGGCCCTCGCGGTATGCCTGCACGATGCCGGACCGGCCGACGATGATGCCGCCGGTGGGGAAGTCAGGCCCCGTGACGATGCGGAAGAGCTGCCGCAGGCGCTCTTCGCGGGTCGTCGCGCGCTCGCCCGCCTCCGCCGAGGCCGCGGCGGGAAGGCCCTCGGCCAGGCGGCGGGCCTTCTGCTGTTCATCGACGACGTAGATGACCCCGTCGATGACCTCGGCCAGGTTGTGCGGCGGGACGTTGGTCGCCATGCCCACGGCGATGCCCGACGACCCGTTCACCAGCAGGTTCGGAATCGGCGCCGGCAGCACCGTCGGTTCTTCCGTGGTCTCGTCGTAGTTGGGGACGAAGTCGACCGTCTCCTTCTCCAGGTCGGCCATCAGGTCGTCGGCCAGTCCCTGAAGGCGTGCCTCGGTGTAGCGCATCGCCGCCGGCATGTCGCCGTCGACCGATCCGAAGTTCCCCTGGCCGTCCACCAGGGGATATCGCATGTTGAATTCCTGCGAGAGGCGGACCAGCGTGTCGTAGATGGAGGCGTCGCCGTGCGGATGGAAGTTGCCCATCACCTCGCCGACGATCTTCGCGCACTTGCGGTACCCGCGATTGCTCGCGAGGCCCATGTTCCGCATGCCGTACAGCACGCGTCGGTGCGCCGGCTTGAGGCCATCGCGGACGTCAGGCAGCGCTCGCCCGATGATCACGCTCATGGCGTAATCCATGTACGAGCGCTTCATCTCGTCTTCGATATTGACGGGGATCTTCGAGGCTGCAAATTCCATAGGTTCAGTGGTCGCGCCAGAACTGAAGTCCGGGCCTACGTACCGTAGATGTCACGTGGATCGTACGTAGGGCGGAACTTCAGTTCCGCCAGCACGGGCTGTCGTCTACACGTCCAGGTTCTTCACGTCGAGCGCGTTGTCTTCGATGAACTTTCGTCGCGGCTCCACCTGATCGCCCATCAACGTGGTGAACATCAGGTCCGCCTCCGCGTGGTCTTCCGCACGCACCTGCAGCAGCGTGCGGACCTCCGGCTTCATCGTGGTGTCCCAGAGCTGGTCGGGGTTCATCTCGCCGAGGCCCTTGTAGCGGTTGATCGCGATGCCCTTCTTCCCGGCGACGATGAAGTACTCGACCAGGTCTTCCACCGTCGGCAACGACACATGCTCGTCGCGGGCGCGCGGCCGGGGACGGGCCTCGGCGGGCGGCTCCGTGCTCTCCGCGACGTCCTCGTCGCTGGGGGCTGCGCCGCTTGTGGCGACGACGAACGGGCCATGCAGAAACGCCTGCACGTCACGATACCCCGCGCTCAACTGGCGATACTCGCCCGTGGTCAGGAAGTCCGCCGTCAGCGAGTGCCGCCTGGGGTAGCCGCTCGATCGGTCCTCGATGAGGAGCTGGAACAGGTTGTGCTCCTCGTCGGCCACCAGGGTCACCGAGCGGCCCTCGCGTGACACGGCGTCGGCAAACGCTTCCAGGCCCGCGCGATCCGCGAAGAACGACTTGTCGCGCACCTCGCGCGACAGGAGGTGCTCGACGACCTCGCGTGTGTGTCCGCGGCGTTCGACGACCTGCATCAGCTTCCGATACGTCATCAGCTTCTGCAGCAGGCGCACCAGGTCCTCGCCGCTGACCGTGTCAGCCGATCCGTTCACGGTGAGCCGGCGGGCCTCCGCCGCGCGCTGGATCAGGAAGCTCTCGAGCTCGCGGTCGTCCTTGATGTAGGTCTCGCTCTTGCCGCGCTTGGCGCGGTAGAGGGGAGGCTGGGCGATGTAGACGTAGCCGTTCTCGATGAGCTGCGGCATCTGGCGGTAGAAGAACGTGAGCAGCAGGGTGCGGATGTGGCTGCCGTCGACGTCCGCGTCGGTCATCAGGATCACGCGGTGGTAGCGCAGCTTGGCCAGGTCGAAGTCGTCGGCGCCGATGCCGCAGCCCAGCGCCGCGATCATCGTGCGGATCTCCTCGCTGCCGAGCATCTTGTCGAACCGCGCCTTCTCGACGTTCAGGATCTTGCCCTTGATCGGCAGAATCGCCTGGAAGCGTCGGTCGCGGCCCTGCTTGGCGCTGCCACCTGCCGAATCGCCTTCGACGATGTAGATCTCGCTGAGGGCGGGATCGCGCTCCTGGCAATCGGCCAGCTTGCCTGGCAGCGTCGAGCTGTCGAGGGCGCCCTTGCGCCGCACGAGATCCCGCGCCTTGCGCGCGGCCTCGCGCGCCCGCGCTGCGTCCACGGCCTTCGAGATCACCTTGCGCGCGACTGCCGGGTTCTGTTCGAGGTAGGCGCCGAGCTTGTCGTTGACGATCTGCTCGACCACTCCCTTGACCTCGGTGTTGCCCAGTTTCGTCTTGGTCTGTCCTTCAAACTGCGGCTGCGGGATCTTGACGGAGATGATCGCGACCAGGCCCTCGCGGATGTCGTCGCCGCTGACGCTTTCCTTCAGGTCCCTGGCCAGGTTGTGTTCGGTGGCGTAGGCGTTGATCGTCCGCGTCAGCGCCGACCGGAACCCGGACAGGTGCGTGCCGCCTTCGTGCGTGTTGATGTTGTTGGCGAAGGCATAGACCGCTTCGGCATAGCCGTCGTTCCACTGCAGCGCGATCTCGGTTTCAATCCGGTCCTTCTGCGCCTGCATGTAGATCGGGACGTCGTTGACGACCGACCGGTTCTTGTTCAGGTGCGTGACGAACTCGCTGATGCCGCCTTCGTAGTGGAAGTGATGGCTCTTGCCTTCCTCGCGCTCGTCCTCGAGCGTGATGACGACACCGCCGTTGAGGAACGCCAGCTCGCGGAGCCGGTTCGCAAGCGTGTCGAAGCTGAATTCCACCGTCTCGAACACCAACGGGTCCGGCTTGAAGCGCACCTGGGTGCCGCGCCGTTTAGTGGTGCCCGTGATGAGCAGCTCGGTTGTCGGCTTGCCGCGTTCGTAGCTCTGCTGATAGACCTGGCTGTCGCGCCAGATCTCGAGGTCGAGCGTCTCGGACAGCGCGTTGACGACGGACACGCCAACGCCGTGCAATCCACCTGAGACCTTGTACGCGTCGTTTTCGAACTTGCCGCCGGCGTGCAGCACTGTCAGCACGACCTCGGCCGCCGACTTGCCCGTCTCATGCATGTCGACGGGAATGCCGCGACCGTTGTCGACAACCGTGACGGAGTTGTCGCTGTGGATCGTGACGTTGACCTGATCGCAGTAGCCGGCCAACGCCTCGTCGATGGAGTTGTCCACGACCTCGTACACGAGATGGTGCAACCCGCTGGGGCCTTTCGACCCGATGTACATCGCCGGCCGCTTCCGGACGGCTTCGAGCCCCTCGAGGACCTTGATCTTGTCCGCGCCGTACTCTTCGCTCGTCGTGCCGGCATGCGGCGCATCCACGCCAGTCAGTTGCTCGTCGTTCGGCGGTTCAATCTGAGACACCAAGCGCCCTTTCGCTTACAGTCGCATCGGCATGATCACGTAGGTGTAGTCGTACCCGTCGGCGGCTACAGGACGCATCAATGCCTGACTTACTTCGTCTTTCAATTCCAGCTGCACGTGGTCGGTTTCGACCACGGCAAGAAAATCGGCGACATACTGCGCGTTGAAACAGATCTGCATGGCCGGACCGCTGTAGTCCACCATCACCTGTTCACGCGCCTCGCCGAAGTCCGGGCTCTCCGACGAGATCTCCACCCGGCCCGCCTGGATGTCGAACTTCACGGCGCGCGATCGGTCGTTGGACAGGATCGAGACGCGCTTGACCGCATTGGTCAACCGGTCGCGCTCGAACTCGATCTTCTTGTCGTTGCCCTTGGGGATCACGCGCTCGTACGCGGGGAACTGGCCCTCGTGGATGCGCGAGATGAGCAGGCGGTCGCCCACGTTGAAGAACTGGTGGTTCTCGCCGAGCTCGTACGTGATGTCGCCGTCGCCATCCGAGAGCAGCCTCGACAACTCGGTGAGCGTCTTTTTCGGGATGATCGCCTTGAAGTCGGCGCCGGTCGCATCGGTCGCAAGCGGGCTGGTCACAAGCGCCAGACGATGTCCGTCTGTGGCGACCATGATCATGGTGCCGCCCTTCACGACAAACTGCGCGCCATTGAGGTAGTAGCGCGTGTCTTCACCGGTAATCGCAAACTGCGTGCGTGCGATCAATTCGCGCACGCCCTTGCGCGGCAGCGTGACCGAACCGCGGCTCGTCGCTTCCGGCAGCGTGGGAAAATCCTCGCGCGGCAGCGTCTGCATCTTCGACTCGAAACGATCGGCGGCCACTTTCACGTTCGTGCCGTCCTGCTCGATCCGCACGTCGGTGTCGGGCAGTGCCTTGACGATCTCGAACAGTTTCTTGGCGGGCAGCGTCAACGCTCCATCGCGCGCGATGGAGGCCTCGCAGGTGCTTCGCAGGCTCACCTCGAGATCGGTCGCCAGCAGACGCACCTTCCCATCGGCTGCTTCGAGCAGCACGTTGGCCAGAATCGGAATGGTGCTCTTACGTTCGACGATGCCCTGGAAATACTGCAGTTCGCGCAGCAGGTCGTTCTTCCGGACAACCAGTTCCATGTAGCGCGGTCCTCGCGTTGGTGGTGGCGGGTCTTGTCTTCAACGATCCTGAAGATTAGAGGATCAAGAAATTATACTTAATAAGAGGTGCTGTCGAAAAGCACGATCTGAGCTTTTTAGTCTTTGTGCATCAAGGATTTAGGCTGTGGACGCAACTGTGGAAGCTGACCCCGGGGGACTACCCCCGCCGGGTGTGGAAAAACCACGTTTCACAAGCGTCCACAGAACACCCACAGCCACTCTCGACATAGGGTGTGGAAATCGCCGAAAAGTCACTTGAATGACTCGATCAAGTTGTTGATGTGGCTGTTGAAGCCGCCGTCGCGCTTCCGCAGGTCCTCTATTTTCCGAATGGAGTGAATGACCGTGGAATGGTGTTTTCCGCCGAAGCACCGGCCGATTTCCGGCAGCGAGGCGTGGGTCAACTGCTTGCACAGGTACATCGCGACCTGGCGCGGAATCGCCACGGACTTCGAGTTGTTTCGAGACTTCAACTCCGCCAGTTTGAGCTGGTAGTAGTCCGCGACGTATTTCTGGATGATCTCGATCGTGACGGCCTTTTCGTCGTGGTCCAGGATGTTCTTGAGCACGTCCTGCGCCAGGGCGAGCGAGATCTCGCTGCCGGTCAGCGACGCATAGGCCACCAGGCGAATCAATGAGCCTTCGAGTTCCCTGATGTTCGATTTAATCTTGCCGGCGATGTAGATCGCGACGTTATCAGGGAGCGGAACGGCCTCCGCTTCGGCCTTTTTCTTGAGAATTGCGACCTTGGTCTCGAGGTCGGGCGACTGAATGTCGGCAATCAAACCCCACTCAAACCGTGACCGCAGGCGCTCTTCGAGCGAAGGAATTTCGTGGGGCGGACAGTCGCTGCTGATGACAATCTGTTTCTGAGCGTCGTAGAGCGCGTTGAACGTGTGAAAAAACTCGTTCTGCGTGCCCTCCTTACCCGCAAGAAACTGGATGTCGTCGACCAGGAGCACGTCGACCGACCGGTAACGCTCGCGGAATTCAAGGCTCCGGTCGTAGCGCACGGCGTTGATCATCTCGTTCATGAAGCGTTCCGACGAGATGTAGGTCAGGACGAAGTTCGGGTTGTGCTGGAGCACATACCGCCCTATGGCGTGCATCAGGTGTGTCTTGCCCAGGCCCACCCCGCCGTAAATGAACAGAGGGTTATAGGACCTCGAGGGGGCTTCCGCGACGGCACGGCTGGCAGCGTGCGCAAACTGGTTCGACGGGCCGACGATGAACGTGTCGAACGTATACCGGGGATTCAGACCGCCGCTGCCCGTGACAGGCATCGGAAGCGCCTCGGCCAGGTCTGCGGTCACATCGGTCACCTCGGCGGGCAGCGGTTCGTCCACAAACGGCGGGCCCACTTCCGGCGGGTCCTCGCCGTCTGTGAGAAACAGCAGTCCGGCGTTGGTCCTATTGAGTTCGGCCAGCGACTCGTTGATGACGGTCGAGTAGTGCTTGGTGAGCCAGTCCCGGAAGAGCGCGTTGGGGACCCGGACGTGGATGGTGGCGCCCTGATCGCCCACAAACGAGGTAGGTTTGAACCAGGTGTAGTAGCTGTGGCGGTTGACCTTGGCCTCGATGCGGCCGAGAACCTCGTCCCAGATGTTTGGCATGGACCGAAACGCCGCCCGCCAGCCAGCTCAACCTGTGGACTTTCGCCCCCCAGAAGCGGCCAGATTTACAGGATCTTTACCGATTCGACATCGCCGGGGCCAGCGCAGTAAGGCCGTAACCTCTTTCGCCACGCCGAATACCCGGACCCAGAGGCCCTCGCGACGATCGGCCTCATGACAAGCCCTTGGTTTTCCACAATTTTTTCCACAGGTGTGGAAAACTTTGGGGGCAAACCCAATCCGACGGGCGGGGTCAGGGGTGCTCTGAACGCGTGAGGAAGACCCCCGAAGATATCACAGACAGCGCCGGTCGGCCACCGTCAAATGCCGAGGCCAGACCGGTTGGCAATTGACACATTCCCGACCAGTTGGATACCATTTGAGGTTCGGTCCGCCTGCTCAAATGCCCGCAGGGGACGAAGATCTCTCTTGAGGATTGAGAAGCAATGAAGCGGACGTATCAGCCAAACAATCGCCGGCGCCGTCGGACGCACGGGTTTCTGGTCCGGATGGCCACTAAGAACGGCCGCCTCGTGCTGAAGCGCCGCCGCGCCAAGGGGCGCAAGCGCCTCACCGTCGCCTCCAACTAGCTCGGCCGTCGGCACTCTGCTGCCACCCGTACACTCCCATCCGATGTCGGCAGACCACCGCGCGGCGTCCGGAGTAGAGACGATGCAGCCGGACCGGCGCTTTCGCGGACATCAGCACATCCGCCAGCGGGCCGAATTCCAGCAGGTCTACGACCGCGGCCGGAAACATCAGGGCCGCTACATGATTGTCTTTACGCTTCCACGCGCCGGTCAGCCCACGCGCCTGGGAATCGCGGCAACCCGGAAGATGGGCATCGCGGTCGAGCGCAATCGGGCCAAGCGCCGGGTCCGCGAGTTGTTCCGCCACCATCCCCCGCCCGCCGGCTTCGACATCGTCGTCGTGCCGAGGCGGCCCCTGGTGGGTGCATCCTTCGCCAGTCTCGAGGCCGAGTATGTCGCGACCCTTGGACGCCTGCGCCCCGGATCGACGGCCCGCTGAGGGCCCGGCGGTGCGAGTCGCGCTGGCGGCGCTGCGGGCGTACAAGGTTTTGCTGTCGCCCCTGTTCACAGGGGCGTGCCGGTTTCATCCGTCGTGCTCGACATACGCTGCCGACGCGCTGCGCGCGCACGGGCTGGTGACGGGCACATGGCTGGCCGTGCGCCGGCTGGCGCGCTGTCACCCCTTTGGCGGGTCTGGATACGACCCGGTGCCGCCTCGCCGGACGTTCTGACCCCTCGGCTCCATCGCTCCCAGGTGTTCATGGAAAAGCGTGTTCTGATTGCCGTCTTCCTCTCGTTCCTGGTGCTCTACGCCTACCAGGCCATCGTGCCGCAACCCAAGCGGCCCGCGCCCAGGCCTGCGCAAGACGTTGTCACCGAGCCGGCAGCGACGGCCGCCGCGACGGCGGCACAGCCCGCGGCCAGCGCCGGCAACACGGTGGCGACGGTTGACACGCCCGCCGCGGTCCCGGCAACCCCGCCTCTGGTCTTCGACACCGTGGAACGCGACATCGTAGTCGACGCTGGCACCGTGCGCGCGACCTTCAGCAACCGTGGGGCGATCGTCAAGAGCTGGCAGCTGCTGCGATACCTCGATCAGTCGGGCAACCCCATTGACCTCGTGCCGTCGGGGCTGCCGGCCTCGTCGCCACGACCCTTTACGCTGCGCGTCGCCGACGAGGCCAAGAGCGCGCGATTGAACAGCGCGCTGTATCGCTCGACGGCGCCGGCCGCGGTCGACGCGACGTCGACGCCCACGACCCTCACCTTCGAGTTCGACAGCGGCGACGGGCTGCGCGCGAAGAAAACGTTCCGACTGGATCCCGAGTCCTACGTCGTGACGTTTTCGGTGGAGGTCAGCGACGGCAGCGCGACACTGAATCCGGCGATCGAGTGGGGGCCGGGCCTGGGCGACAGCATGCACATCGAGGCCCAGCGCAGCACCTTCGGCACCTACGTGCAGAAGCCGCAGGCCATCCTCTACGCAAACGGATCGGTCGAACGGCTGGCTGCCGAGAGCGTGCTCGGCCAGCCCACGTGGCAGGGAGACTTTCCGTTTGCCGGCATCGACGATCACTACTTCCTCGCCAGCCTCGTCAAACCGGGCACGGTGCGCATGGTCTATCGCCCGAGCTCGGCGCCGATGCCCGGGCAGCCCGAGATTCAGCGCGACATGATGCGGTTCGAAGTGCTGTACGCGCAGCCGCCGGTGAATCAGCGCGTGTTTGTCGGACCGAAGGACTTCGACGTGCTGGAGAGCGTGGACCGCGATCTCGTCCGCACCGTCCACTACGGAATCTTCTCGTTCCTCGCAGTGCCGCTGCTGCGCTCGTTGAAGTGGATCGACGGGTTCGTCGGCAACTACGGCTGGTCGATCATCATTCTGACCGTCCTCATCAACATCGCGATGTTCCCGCTCAAACACAAGAGCGTTGTCTCGATGCGGAAGATGCAGGAGCTGCAGCCGCAGGTGAAGGCCATCCAGGATCGGTACTCGAAGATGAAGATGACCGATCCTGGCCGGTCGAAGATGAACGAAGAGCTCATGGGGCTCTACAAAGAGAAGGGCGTGAACCCGGCCAGCGGATGCGTGCCGATGCTGCTGACGATGCCGGTGCTGTTTGCGTTCTACTCGATGTTGTCGGTGGCCGTCGAGATTCGTGGCGAGCCGTGGGCGCTGTGGATCACGGATCTCTCGCAGCACGATCCGTACTATGTGACGCCCCTGCTGATGGGGGCCACGATGTTCTGGCAGCAGAGCATGACGCCGGTTGCGGATCCCGCGCAGGCAAAAGTGATGATGCTGACGCCGATCATGTTCCTGGTGTTTTTCCTGTGGGCGCCAAGCGGCCTCGTGATCTACTGGCTGATGAGCAACCTGATCGGCATCGGCCAGCAGTACGCGACGAACCGTTTGATCGGCAAACCCGTGGTGAAGGCCCCACGACCGCCAGCCGAGCGCAAGGTGAAGCAAGCGGGCGCCGGCCAGAGCGACGGCGCGCGCGGCGGCGGACACTGAGGCGGCGGACAACTTCGGACTACGGACGGCAGAGTTGACTATGAGTGCGACACCTGTGAAGGATCAGATCGTCGAGTTTGTGGCCACGGTAGCGGGCGCGATGGGCCTGCACGTCAGCGTCACGGGGACCGAGGCTGGCGAAGGCGTTCGCGTGGATATCGAAGGCGAGGGGAGCGAGGCGTTCCTGTTCCAGCGCGGCGAAGCCTTGCGGGCGCTGCAGACGATTGTCAACATCGCGTTCCGCCGGCAGCTTGGCGAAAACGGCCGGGTGCTGGTCGACTGCCAGGGGTTCCGGCGGGACAAGGATGCCGAGCTACGGCAGACGGCGAAGTTCCTGGCTGACAAGGTGCTTCAGAACGGCACCCCGCAGGAGATGGGGCCGCTCAACTCGTACGAGCGCCGCATAGTGCATCTCGCCGTGGCCGAGATTCCAGGCGTGAGTTCCGAGAGCATCGGCGACGCAACCGTGAAGAAGGTGATCATCTCGACGGACTGACGCTGTTGGCTGCGGTCGTCGGCCGACTCTAGTCAAACCAATATTCTGTCATACGACCAATATTGTTGGGCTTCATCAGCCGTCCGTCCATGGGACCGACGGCTGAACGCTATGATCGGCGTGCCCCAGGAAACGATCGTGACAGCCAGGCGTATTCTTACTGAGCGCCCGCAGGCCCAGCCCGATGACCTCTCCCACGGTGTGTCCCGCGTCTACGGAGTGATCGACTTACGTGACCAGCCGAACCTTCCAGGACCGCCTCTTGAAACGCGCACGGAAGGCCGGATGCAGCGTCGGTCCAGCGCTGGCGACCGAGCTCGAGCGCTACTTTTCCCTGCTGGCCCGATGGAACGCCAAGATCAACCTGACAGCGTTCAATCTTCGTGAACCCAAGGACGAGGCCTTCGACAGGCTACTCGTCGAGCCGATTGTTGCCGCGCAGCAGCTTCCAGCGACCGCCGGCACTCTGCTTGACGTAGGGTCTGGTAGCGGGTCGCCGGCGATTCCATTGAGGTTAGCGGCGCCCAGGGTCCGTTTGACGATGGTCGAGGCGAAGACACGGAAGGCCGTGTTTCTCCTCGAGGCGCTCCGGCATCTCGAGATCGCGAATGCGTCGGTCGAGACGGCCAGGTTCGAGCAGTTGTTGACCCGTCCAGAACTCCACGAAGCGTTCGACGTCCTCACGATCCGAGCTGTCCGGGTCGAGTCGGCGACTCTGGTAACGCTGCAGGCCTTTCTGAAGCCAGGAGGGCAGATGTTCTGGTTTCAAGGTGCTGGCCGTGAGCTCGAGCCTGGCCTGTTGGCCTTTCCGCTCGTGCTCTCCAAGGTTGTTCCGCTGGTGGAAGCCTCCGGCAGCCGCCTCGTGATTCTCAGCAAACAAAGCGCCGCTCGGCAGTAGGCGCTGTTCCCAATTAGATGACTAAGTAGCCCTGACCCTTAGTCCATTCACCTATCGCTTGCTACTGCTTGTCTCTGGTGTTGCGAAGGCAAACTTCCAGGTTCTATTTGGAGCTGGAAGCGGTCGGCCAGCCTCGTCTGGTTGGGCCGTTCGACCTATCTTGTCGGTTTTGGACCAAACCTCATAACGGCGGCGTCCCAACAAACAAGCGGCAAGAGTTCGCCGCGTTTTGAGGAGTGCTGGATGGTAATTATCCGGTTGGCAAACCCAAGATAGAGGCGCCTCAGCCGTTGACATTTGTCGGCGTCAGGGATGAATAGTCAACTGTACGACTCTTGTAACCGTCCCGCAATCATATAGTTGCCACAATCGGTCTTCTGGCACTACGCTTGTGTACTCCCTGGCTGGAGGACCACATGATTCGACGACTGACACTCGGCTTCGCGATTGCGCTGATGACTGCGCCCGCCCTATTTGCGGCCCCGACGCTGCCCTCGCAGGCCACGGATCGTCTGCCATGGGCATACCTGGCGGAGGCGGCCGCGAACGCTCTCTGCACGTATCTCGGCGTCGGCTGCTAAGCTTCCGTCATCTCGCAGGCCCTTCCGGCCCGCTTCACGGCGGGCCGTTTCCTGGACGCGCCTTCTTCGCCTTCGGCCGCTCCGGTAGGGCGTGGCACTTCGGGGGCCAAGGTACCCCGGATGTCGGGCTGGGCGTGAGGGGAAATGATGGTCCTACGCTCCAGCCGGCCTGCCAGGTTCGCCCCTACTTCGCCACAATATATGGTGGGTCTTCATTGATCTTCTGTGGTTGCGTGCTAGTGTCTCCTCATCGACGGACCTGAAGGGAGTCCAGATGGGACACTATGCCGGGCAAGTCGCTGAGAAATCAGCTGTTTACACCTGCAACGAGTGTAAGAACCAGATTATCGTGTGGACAGGGGAGAAGTTTCCGCCATGCCATGCGTGTGGCTGGCGTCTGCTTCGAGCTTCATCACGAGATCGAGCCGAGGCGGAATAAACCGCTGAATCGCGCTTGATCGGTAGCCAACAGAGCCCGCTGATCCAGTGGCGGTCGCTGGTTGCAGCGTTGTGCGGTCGAGAAGTCCAGCGCATCCAGCGCCCACGGTTCGGCGTAGTACCCACCGGACGTGATCGCCGACTCGGCGATCCACGGACACGCGCTGCGTCTCCCCGGCCGCTCGTACGGCCCGCAGATCCCGCTCTAGGTCTTCCTCTGACGCACCCGCGTCCCTACTTCGGCCAGCGGCTTTTCAACGCGCCACGCCCTCATCGCGGCCATCGCCTGGCCGATCTCGCTCGGTGGGTTAGTGGTGTCCGGCCACAGCTGTGGGGTCCCGTGGCGCAGCTACACCAGACATTGAGCGGGACTCGTTCGCGGCAGCCGATAATGAGTTCGGTGGCTGCTACCACTTTTCAGGCCGGCGACTCGTCTCCCTCCGTAGCTGGGCGTCCACAGCAGGCCTAGCCGCTTCGCTCGCGTACGAACACCGTTTGTGATTGGGAGGCGGGAGGCGGAGCCAGTCTGGCCTAACGGCTCGCCGAACTTCTCGACTGCACCTCCGACTATCTGTTGGAGCCTGGACCACACCGATGACGTGCGCGAGCGGCCAGCCGGTGTCCTTCGACAATTTCAGGCGGAGTTATCCGTCGGTCACAGGTGGGCCGAGCGGTGCTTCAACGTGCTAGGCCTGAGGCGGCCCCGGTCACTGTGGAGCGTGGCGCCACTTGCACAGCAGATCGACCTTGCGGTCGGCCGTGGTCCCAACGGTGTAGGTCGCGGCTAGGGCGCGCCGCCAGCCCCAGGTTATAACTCGACACCGTCGGCGCGATTCAGTTTCTGTGCTTCGGCCCGAGTTCCGCACGCTGCGTCACGTGCGCCGGAGAGCGCTGATTGTTTCCTGTGGCGCTCTGATCTTTGGGACTGGCAGCACGAGTTCCTTTGGCGCGCGCCAGAGTGGCATCGTGCTCTGTGACGTCTTCGACTCGACTTGCAACTTGACGACGGGGTGCCCAAGGACAGCAGAGAATGGGTCGGTAGGCGTGGTCGAGTGAGCGTCACCCGGAGTGACTCTGGATCACATCCTCGTGTCGTGCTCGGTCAGCACACACACATTCCCGATCCTGTAGCGGCCATCGTTCACGGGGTGTCCAGTGGACGGGTTCTGCCTTGCCGCGTACTGGTCTGACGGCGTCGCTGACGCCGGGTTGGATCGGCGTGATCTCTAGGTTGCATGTCGGTGTGCGGTAAACGGTGCACCCGTACCGTAGGCATCGCTCCCGACTTCATGGCCTTTTGAGATCTGGATCTTCTTGGCCTTGATCAGTCGCTGATTGGACCAGTCAGCCTTCGTTGTCTGGCGACTTTTGGACTTCCGTCACCTCTGGACTGTGGCGGACCAGTGTGGGTCCGGTCGTCCATCTGCGCGGCCGCCGGGTCGGCCTTTACCTGGCGTGGCCGCCGACCGAGGCGTGTCATCGTCGGCCGACCATCGGTCCGACTGTCGCTTCCCCCGCTGTCGTGTCCACATGTCTTCGCTACCGACAGACAGCGTTGGATGCGCCGCTTTGGCCCGTCTTCGGCTTCTCAACACTACGACGTTCGTTTTGGTCGGTGGTGCTGGCCGCGCGGCAGTCAACGATCGCGCGTTCGCCCCTGCGATCGCAGATGTCCGGGCCCTGCTTCTTTCCCGCACACCCTCTGGCACGTCCCCGCGGCCGCCAGTCGCGGACTGTACAGCTTCGATGGGTCTGCGGTCGGTCTCTCTGAGTCGTCTGTCGGGCGGCGCCGTCTTCTTCATCGCGGCCCACGACCCACTGACGCGACGCGGCTGCGCCCTGATCGGATCTTCACTCCGACGGTGGTTTGTGATTACGACATCGTGCCCAGTCGATCTACCACGGACTCCATTCGCTCGGCGGCCAGGAGTTGCGCGCGCCACCGCGCCATCGCCGTCAGGCCATTACGCCTTACGACCTTGCGGACGCGTCTTTATCGTACCACGGCACTCGTCGCACCTCTACTTCGCGCTGATCTGCTTCTCGACCATCCTTTTTTCTTTCCGTCTAGCCTCAGCTTTCGCCACACGCTCTACGCTACGGTGGACCGCCCACCGCACGCCGGATCAGAGCGCTCGCCGCTGCGGATCGAGCACCTCCACCCGCGACCACATGCCGCGTAGATGCCCCTCGCGCCTCGTAACGCTGCCCGTACACCTCGGCGTCTCCGATCGCATCGCGATCGCGTCCTGGCAGTAGTTTGTTTCTCCGACGACGTAGTCAGACTCTCCGTCGAGATGATCGGTCGCTGCGATACGTCATCAACGTCGCGCCTTCACTCGCTCGATGGGACGATCGCGCACGTCCGCCGTTCATCACCAACGCCGCTCGCCGACCGGTCATCGCTGCTGTCTCCGCTCATCGGATCTGCGAGAGATATGGATCTCTGGCTAGGCTTCGTCACGCGTATCCCCGTCGTCGCCCCAGTGATTCCGTAGATCGCGAGACCGCCTTCAGTTCGACGCTTGCGAGATCACGCGACGACAGCCCGAGTCGTCGTGCGCTGCCCGACCGTGGTTCAGCTCTGGTTGTTCGCGTCCCGTCTTTGTGATACCTTCCGAGTACGCGGCTCGTCTCCGTTGACCACACGCCGACCTCTGCGCCGACAGTCCAGTACAGCCTGAGCGCTCTACCTCCTGCTCTTGCTCCTCCCCCTCTCGCTTCCCGTTTCGCTTCTACCACACTTCGCTCACTCTCTGCCACGCTCACTTTTACCCTCCTCCTCGCTTCGCACCTACCCACCTCTCCCCTCCTCCCGCTTCTTTGCCCTTTCTCCCCACTTCTCCCCACCATGCCTTTTCTCCTTGCACACATTCGCATTTTTCGCCTCATCTCTCCTTTCTCACCACTACACTACTACTCCACTCTTCCCTCCAGCTTCAACTCACATCACCCCATACCATCTCCTTCTACTTCTCTGCGCTTCACCTTTTTCCTCCCACCCATCTTTACATCTTTATATCACCACAAATACTATCCCTATATCAGTTAAATCTACCTTTTATCTACACCTATTCTTGCTTTTTTGCGCTTCTTTCGCTTCTCTCTCTATTCCCTTTTACCCAACGCATAATTCCCTTTCTCCTCAACCTTCTCTATTCCTTTCTCTACCATCCACCTCCACTACATCATCTCACTCTCCTTTTACCCCTCTCTTCTTCTTCTTCCCCCATCACTCTTCTAACTTCACCGCTTTCCATACCTACAATCCCTCTAGCTCACATCTTTCCGCTGCTCTCTTTACCTAGCTCTCTTCATCCTCATACAGCTCTACTCTACTTATCTCACCAATCTCTCTCTTCAACAGCACCAATATCTCCACCTTTCTTTTATTTCCTCTACTTACCTCTCCTTTCTATACTTTTGCTTTATTAAACCAATCCCTTTAACATCACTCATCCTTTTAACCTTTCACCATCCTCTACTTACTTCTTCTATCTTCTTATATAGCTATTTCTTTCTACTTTCATCACCACCTGTACACATGCGCTTCTCCTTTTCACTCCAACAACCCAACACCTCTTACCCCACATCCGCCTCACATGCCAACGCCTGCTTCTTCGCGGCGCATTGCGCGCCTTACCACCGATGTACGTCTCTTCTACCTCTACCTCCCATCTGTGCCAAGCTCCCCCGCCGTCTTTCCTGCATGCACCAACCATTTCATAAACCACGCTCTTCTTCACCCCACCCCACCCAACAATACTTCTCATATCTCCAATCACACCAAACTTTACCAATCCTTCCTCCCCACCTCACACTACCACTTCCCCTCACTCACACCTCTTCCACACCCACACAACACACACACCCCCCCCCCCCCCCCCTATCATATATATTCCCGCTGTTCCACGTGGAACACTCAGGCAGTTGCTGAGATGTTTGACTCGATCAGCGCTTCGTACTATCCTTGCCGCAGGTAGCAGACGACAAAACTTGATTCTGTCAAATACCATATAATTAGAGAAGTTATTTATTACCAATAAGATAAGAGATGTCACGAGTCGTCACCATCACGAACCAGAAGGGCGGCGTCGGCAAGACCACGACGGCGATCAACCTCGCCGCGTCGCTCGCGCTGGCAGAACAGCGCGTGCTGCTGGTCGACATGGATCCCCAGAGCAACATGACCAGCGGCGTCGGTCTGCGGGGGCACCACGGTCCGGGCGGGACCATCTATGAGGCGCTGACCAGCGCCACCCCCGTCGACCCTGACACCGTGATTCTGCCGACCTCGGTCGACCATCTCTTCGTCATTCCGTCGGACCGTCAGCTGACGGGCGCCGAGATCGAGCTGGTGGGCCTGCCGGAACGCGAGTTCCGCCTGCGCCGATTCCTCGAGCCGCTCCGCAACCGCTTCGATCGCATCTTCATCGATTGCCCGCCGAGTCTCGGGCTGCTCACCCTGAACGCGCTGGTGGCCGCCGACGCGGTGCTGATTCCGCTGCACTGCGAGTACTTCGCGCTCGAGGGGCTGGCGGACCTGGTCGCCACACTGAAACGGGTTCGTGGATCGCTGAACCCGACGCTCGACATCGACGGCGTCCTGCTGACGATGCACGACGAGCGCACGAACCTGGGCCAGCAGGTCGCGCGCGACGTGCGCGAGTTCTTCCAGGAGAAGGTGTTCCGGACGGTCATTCCGCGCAACGTCCGCCTCGGCGAGGCGCCCAGCCACGGCAAGCCCGTGATTCTCTACGACGCGAAGTCCCGCGGCGCCGAGGCCTATCTCAACCTCGCCAAAGAAGTGCTTGCGCGAGCCTCGTAAGCATCCGAAGCACTTGAAGGTATCGCAATGGACAAACGACCTGCACTCGGCAAAGGCCTGAGCGCGCTGATCCCCGATATGCCGGCCCCGGTTGCACCGGCAGCCGCCGTCGTCGAGCTCGACATCGATCGGCTCTCGCCGAATGACTATCAGCCACGCCGGCAGATGGCCGACGACAAGCTCGAGGAACTCGCCGCGTCGATCAAGGCCAACGGCGTCATTCAGCCCATCGTCGTGCGTGCGACCCCCGACGGCTATCGCATCATCGCCGGCGAACGCAGGTGGCGCGCGGCCCGCCGCGCGGGGCTGGTTCGCGTCCCGGTGGTGGTGAAGGACGTCTCAGGCGATCAGGCCCAGCAGAAGGCGCTGGAGATGGCGCTCATCGAGAACATTCAGCGCGAGGACCTCAACGCCATCGACGAAGCCAAGGCCTATCGTCGGCTCGTCGACGAGTTCGCGCTGACACAGGAAGCCGTGGCCACCGCGGTGGGCAAGGATCGCGCGACGGTCGCCAACACGCTGCGCCTGTTGAAACTGCCTGCCGAAGTGCAGGGCGACGTCGCGGCTGGCGCGATCACGATGGGCCATGCCCGCGCGCTGCTTGCCCTGCCCGGTGACAACAGCCAGCTGCATCTGGGCCGCGAGATCAAGACGCGCGGCTTGTCGGTGCGCGAGACCGAAGCGCTCGTCAAGCGCGTGCTGGAAGGCGGCGAGCTGACGGCCACGCCATCGCCGCGGACCGTGACGCCGCAGGCCAGACCCGACGTCCACACGCGCGCGGCCGAAGACAAGCTGAAGCTGCTGCTTGGCACGCGCGTACGGATCAAGCGCAAGGCCAGGGGCGGGCGGATCGAGATCGACTTCGGCAACGAGAACGAGCTGATCCAGGATCTTCGAAGCGTTGACCGAAAAGTGACGGCCGATCGCGAGGGTGAATTGACGAAGCAGCGTTTGACCGAGCTGGTCGCCTGCGCGGGTTGAGCGAGCAAACTCGCCGCCGGCGAGCTCGCTCACGTGTTGAGTGACCTACCACCGCAAACCGATCCCGGGGTGCTGATTGACTTCAGGACCTCCGACGATGCCGGTGTGTACAGGTGGCCGGGCAGTGGCCCTGCGCTCGTGCAGACAGTGGATTTCTTCACTCCTATCGTCGACGACCCATTCGTTTACGGGCAGATCGCCGCAGCCAACTCTCTCAGCGATGTCTATGCGATGGGCGCAACGCCGCTGACGGCGCTGGCTGTCGCGGGCTTTCCTGACAAGGTCCTCGACCCCGACACCATCAAGCAGATCTTCCTGGGCGGGTACGACAAGCTGCGCGAGGCCGGCGTCGCGCTGCTCGGCGGCCACACGGTACGGGATCCCGAGGTGAAGTTCGGCTATGCCGTGACCGGCGCGGTCGACCCCGATCGCATCTGGGCCAACGCCGGCGCGCGCGCCGGCGATCGGCTGATTCTCACCAAGTGGCTCGGCACCGGGATCGTCGGGACTTCGATCAAGAAGGGCCGGGCCGACGACCAGCTCGTCGCGCTCGCCGTGGCCTCGATGACGATGCTGAACAAGGTCGCCTCCGAGGTGTTGAAGGGATTTGCCGGCGCCGTCCACGGCGCCACCGACATCACTGGCTTCGGCTTGATCGGTCACACCATCGAGATGGCGAAGGCCAGCGGCGTGTCGATCGCGATCGACGTCGCGCGCCTGCCACTGCTGCCAGGCGTGGCGGCGATCGCGTCGCAGAACCGCTCGGCCGGGATGGGCACCAACCGAGAGCATTTCGAGGACGCAGTCAGCGCCGGCACGGTGGCGGCCGACGTGCTCGACGTCTGCTACGACCCGCAGACGTCGGGCGGCTTGCTGGTGTCTGTGGACGCGGCGCACGTCGAGGCCATCCTCGCGGAGTTGGCGCGCAGCGGCGTTCCAGCGGTGGTGGCAGGCGAGGTCGTGGCGCCGGGCCCCCACGCACTCACGTTGTCGTAGCCCCGAGTCACCTCGCCAGGAGCGAATCGATCAGATTCGTTCGAGCGTGCCGCGTGTGCGATCGCTGGTGACGTTTCCGGTGTTCACCGTTCCCGCCGGCTCGAACAGCAGCACCGACACTTCCTCGTCGGCGACGGGACGATGCTCCACGCCGCGCGGCACGATGAGGAACTCGCCGCGTTCGAGCCACACCTCGCGATCGCGGAACTCCATTCGGAATCGCCCATCGACAACGAGAAACAACTCGTCCTCACAGTCGTGGTGATGCCAGACGAACTCGCCCTGGAACTTGACGAGCTTGACGTGCTGACCGTTCAACTCGCCGACGATGCGCGGATTCCAGTGGTCCGAGAACTGGGAGAGCTTCGAGGCGATAGACACCTTGTCCATGAAGCCAATCTTAGCGGCGCGCCGCCATCAACAATCACGAAGGCACGACGACACGAAGGCACGACGGCACTCCGGACTAGGCGGGTTCGGTGTCGAATCCAGGACGGACGAATTCCCGCGCACGCGGGAGGGCGGCTTCCAGCGCATCCCGCGCCCGGTCCAGCAGTTCGACGGCCTCGCGGACCGCGCTCACCGATTCGGCGTGCTGCCCCAGTTCCAGCCAGGCGGCCATCACATCGTCCATGGCCACGAGCGCGGCCTTCGCCGAGCCGTACGCGTCGGCCTCCAGGTCGTCGGCCTCGAACCACTCGTCCTTCTTTCCGTGGAGCGCGCGGTGGACCTTGATCCAGATGAAGTGCTGGTGCCACCGCACGATCTCTGCTGCCTCGTGCGCACCGGCCTCGCCAAGCTCCCCGAGCGCGACATAGGCTGCCGTCGTATACGCCTTGGCCAGGTCGAGGGCGGGCTCCCGGGCGACCTCGCGGCGAAGCCGGTGGTGCCGCCGATCGAACTGCGCCATGTCGGCGGCCGTCGGTTCCTCGAAGGCGCCTGCGGCTTCGAGGGTTTCCTGGAGTTCCCGCGTCATCACTGGCTCGAAGGGAACCGTGTCGCGCGCTTCCTTCGAGTCCGGGTGGGCGTTGACGTAGACCGTGCATCGGGCCGTGAAGCGACAGCGCTCGCACCACCTGTTGCAGTAGTTGTGGACCCCGTCGAGGACGTCGATGGGAATCACGAAGCGTTCGGGAGGTCGCTCGCTCATGCCGGACCAGGGAGCAAGGCGCGCGCCAGCGACGATCAGGCCAGAAATCGCGCAGTCGCGAATGAGATGTCGCAGGAACTGCCATGGCACTCGAATCCGGGATCGCAGAATCTGCGACTTGCGCGTCCTGGGCCCGCGGTGGTGCGGCTATCGCCGCCGTCCCTTTTCACCTAAGATTCCACTGCGCTCACCTAGAGCCGAGGCTGATGGTCGGATCCACTGTCTCTCACTATCGCGTGCTCGCGAAGCTCGGCGAAGGCGGCATGGGCGTCGTCTATGCAGCCGAGGACACGCGGCTGGGGCGAGCGGTCGCGCTGAAGTTCCTGCCTCCCGAGCTGTCGCGTGACCCCGAGGCGCTCCAGCGGTTCACGCGGGAAGCGCGCACCGCGTCAGCCTTGAATCATCGGTCGATCTGCACCATCCACGAAATCGGCGAGGACGGCGGTCAGCACTTCATCGTCATGGAGCTGCTGGAGGGAAAGACCCTCAAACAGTTGATTGCCGAACAGCCGATGCCGCTCGGCCTGTTGCTGAACGTCGCCATCGACGTGGCCGACGCGCTTGAAGCCGCGCACGCCAGCGGAATCATTCATCGCGACATCAAGCCGTGGTGGCTCCTACAACTACGATGCCAGCTACGCGGACGGCGGTCCGACGGCCTTTCAGCGGTCAGTATCGGCGTACGAGCGAGCATTGACACTGGACGCGACCCTGATTGGAGATGCCGCAGTTCCCCTGGTCCTCCGTCGCGCAGAGAAGGGGCAGCTCGAGGCCCCATACGAGATGGCGTCCGCGTTGGTCAAACGGCATCCGGACAACGCGCGAGCGCAGTTCGCTCTCGGCTATGTCTTCCGATACGCGGGCCTGCTCGAGGAGGCCGCGGCACAGTGCGAAGCCGCGCGGGACCGTGACCCGACCGAGCGCCGACTCCGATCGTGCGGCATCGTCTTCCTTCGACTCGGGAGATATGACCGTGCCAGAGATTTCCTGCGCCTCGACGCCGGTTCGGAGTTCGCAGCCGCGTACAGGGCGGAAGCCCTCTTCCGCGAGGGGAATCCTCAGGCAGCCTTGGAAGCTCTGCGCATTCTTCCCGATGACTACTCCCTCGGGGGGGAAATTCTCTTACGAGCTTGCCTGGAACGCCGCTCCCCTTGGGAGATCGCCGAAAAGGCACGTCGGCTCCAGTCAGCTGCTCAGACCGAATATGACGCGGAGTCGCTCTGTACTTCGGCGCCTCGAGCCTGGCAGTCTGCGGACGCACGGACGAGGCGATTAACCTCCTGCGTCTGGCTATCCGCAGAAACTATTGCTCCTATCCGTCGCTCATGACGGATCCTTCGCTGACCTCGCTCAAAGGGCACCGCGATTTTCCTGGCGTGGTGAGCGCGGCCAAGGCATGCCGCGAGAAGTTCGAATCGTACAGACGACAGCACGACGCCACGAAGTGAGCTTCTGCCCGGGCTCTAGGCCTTTCGGATCCTTTGCCCCACCCAGATCGACACTCCTTCGATTCCGAGGTCGCCTCTCTCGATCGACGCCGTCAACTCACTAAGCTCCTGATCGGTGGCGGCGAGCGCGAATCCATTCGCCGCGAGGAAACACTCCGCGGCGACAGCGGCCGTGCCCCTCGAAGCGGTCACAAACGGCGTAGTCGTCACCAGGGCGTGAAACAGCGCCGCGGCCTTTGCGGAGAGCGCGGGGTAGAGGTCTTCGCCCTCGAAGACGAGCGTCGGCTTGAGGACCGCGGCATCGAGCGCGCGGAGATCGCGGATGCCCGGGTCGCCGCTGAGCAGACCTGTCAGGCCCTGGTGCAGGCTCAAGACCTGTTCCGCGGAGAGATAGCGCGTCATCGGAGCATCCGTTTGGGCAACGCAGCCCGACGCGCGATCACCTCGTCTGCCAGCGCCCGGAATCGATCCGTGACCAGGCCGCCCTCGATGTACGCCACACCGGGACGGATCGTGATGGCGCCGGTTTGCGGATGCACAGCGACTTCGACCTCCTGGCCCTTCTGAAGGCCGAAGGCCTGCACGACTTCCATCGGAAGAGTGACTGCCAGCGAGCTGCCGGTCTGGACGATCGACCGTTTCACGGCGTCATCCTACCAGAAATACGTATTGAATAAGTATTATCGGCCTCGTTGGTTGGTTGTGAACAGAATCACATGGTATAAACGGGTGTTTGCCCGCCCGCGGCGGGCGCTGTTCTCGGAGTACTGCACGTGATTCCGGACCTCTCCGTTCTCTGGGTCATCTTCTTCGTCCTGCTCATCACGACACTGCTGAACCTGCTGTTGTTCAAGCCGCTGCTGGCGGTGAAGAGCAAGCGGGAAGGCGCCGTGAAGTCGGCGCGCGCGCTGGCCGAATCGGCCGCCGCCAGGGCACAGCAGGCGGCCGACGAGTTCGAGTCGCGGACCAAGGCCGCCCGCGTTGAGGTGTACGAGCAGATGGACGCCACGCGCCGCGCCGCCGAGGAGCGCCGCGCCCAGCTGATTGCCGCAGCACGCGAGCAAGCGGCCGCGTCGACCACCGAAGCCACGGCCCAGGTGGCGGCCGAGACGGCCGAGGCGCGGACTCGCATCGAGCGGGACGCCGACGCGCTTGCCGGGGTCATCGCCGCGCGGGTCCTCGGGCGGCAGACGACATAGCTTCGGAAGGCACACTTGGTCATGGCCGCAATCTTCGCGGGGCTCAGTCCCCACCGCGCCCTTCCCTTGAATGCAGGGCTGAAGCCCTGCCTCCACAACCGTGGTGCGTTCGTGTTGGTGGCGCTGCTTCTCTCGATCCCCAGCCTGGCGGCGCAGGAACATGCCGCGCCACCGGCAACAGCTGCGCCGGCCGCCGATCACGCGCCGGCCGCGTCGCAAGACTCCCACGCTCCTGCCGGCGAGGCCCACGAGGAGAGCATCTGGCCGCAGGTCGGCAAGATCGTCAACTTCGCGATCCTCGTCGGCACGGTGATCTACTTCGGGCGCAAACCAATCTCGAGCTATTTCGCCAGCCGTCGCGCGCAGGTTCGCTCGGACCTCGTGGCCGCCGAGGAGATGAAGAAAAGCGCCGCCGCGCAAATCGCAGAGATGGACGCGAAGCTCCAGGCCTTGCCTGCCGAGCTCGATGCGCTCAGGGCCCGCGGCCAGCAGGAGATTGCGGCCGAGGAACAGCGAATCCGCGAGCTGGCGGAGACCGAACGCGCGCGCCTGCTGGAACAGGCCTCGCGCGAGATCGCGCAGCGCACGCGGCTGGCGCGCCGCGAGCTGGTCGAGCACGCCGCGTCGCTGGCCGTCGACGTCGCCCGGACCAAGATCGAGGCGCAAATCACCGACACCGACCAGGCTCGGCTCGTCGATCGGTATCTCGCCGAGGTGAAGAGCCATGAGTGACCGCGCCGACGCGCTGCGATACGCGCGCGAGTTGTTCGAGGTGACCTGGCGGCATGGACAGGCGCCAGAGGTTGCCGAGGAGCTCGAGACGCTCGTGCTTGCGGCACGCGACTACCAGGACCAGGTGCGCCCGCTGTTCCACCCGCTGGTGCCCAAGGCCAGCAAGCTGGCGACCATCCGCGCCTTCACGAGCAGGGCGGGCATCAGCAAAGCGACCTCGGTGCTGCTCGAGGCGCTGGTGCAGTTCCACGCGCTGCATCTGCTCGGCGCGATCGCCACAGGGTTCAGGGAGCGGCTGAACAAGAAACAGGGCGTCGTGCGGGCGACGGTCAAGACCGCGATGTCGCTGCCAGCCGACAAGGCAGGCGCGCTGGCCGCGCGGCTCTCAGAGCTGACGGGAAGCAAGGTGACGCTTCAAACGCAGGTGGACCCGGCCATCATCGGCGGGGTCGTGACGCAGATTGACAGCACGGTGTACGACGGCAGCGTGACGCGGCAACTGGCCCGCATGCGGCAGAAGCTCGTGGAGAACGTGTAGCGATGAGCATCAAGGCAGACGACATCACGCGGATCATCCGGGAACAGCTGGGCAGCTTCTCGCTCGACGTCGACGTCGCCGAAGTCGGCGCGGTCGTGTCGGTGGGCGACGGCATCGCGCGCGTGCAGGGCGTGGACAAGGCCATGTCCGGCGAGATGCTGGAGTTTCCGAACGGCCTGTTCGGCATCGCGCTGAACCTCGAGGAGGACAGCGTCGGCGTCGTTTTGCTCGGCGAGTTCGACGCGCTGAAAGAAGGCGACCAGGTCAAGCGCACCGGCCGCATCATCTCGGTGCCGGTGGGCGACGCGATGCTCGGCCGAGTGGTCAACGCACTTGGCCAGCCGGTCGACGGCAAGGGCCCGGTCGCGACCAGCGAGTTCGCGCCCATCGAGCGCCAGGCGCCGGGCGTCACCGATCGCTACCCGGTCAGAGAGTCGCTGCAAACCGGCATCAAGGCCATCGACGCGATGATTCCGATCGGCCGCGGCCAGCGCGAGCTGGTCATCGGCGACCGCCAGACGGGCAAGACCGCCGTCTGCATCGACGCGATCATCAACCAGAAGGGCAAGGACTGCTTCTGCATCTACAACGCGATCGGACAGAAGCAGTCCACGATCGCGCAGGTCGTGAAGACGCTCGAGGAAGCCGGCGCGATGGAGTACACCGTCGTCGTGGCCGCCTCGGCCTCCGAGCCGGCGCCGCTGCTCTACATCAGCCCCTACTCGGCGTGTGCAATCGGCGAGTTCTTCCGCGACTCGGGCCGGCATGCGCTGGTGGTCTACGACGACCTGTCGAAGCACGCGCAGGCCTACCGCGAGATCTCGCTGCTGCTGCGCCGCCCGCCGGGCCGCGAAGCCTACCCTGGCGACGTCTTCTACCTGCACTCGCGCCTGCTGGAGCGCGCGGCGAAGCTGAAGAAGGAGCTGGGCGGCGGATCGCTGACCGCGCTGCCGATCATCGAGACGCAGGCCGGCGACCTCTCCGCGTACATCCCGACCAACGTCATCTCGATCACGGACGGGCAGCTGTTTCTCGAGTCGGATCTGTTCAACCAGGGCGTCCGTCCGGCCATCAACGTCGGCAACTCAGTGTCGCGCGTCGGCGGATCGGCGCAGATCAAGGCGATGCGGCAGGTGGCCGGTTCGCTGCGGCTCGACCTTGCGCAGTACCGCGAGCTGGCGGCCTTCGCGCAGTTCGGCAGCGACCTGGACAAGGCGACCCAGCAGCAGCTGAACCGCGGCAAGCGGCTCGTCGAGATCCTCAAACAGCCGCAGTACCGACCGCTCTCCGTCGAAAAGCAGGTGGTCCTGATCTACGCGGCCATCAACGGCTACTTCGATGGGGTGGAGGTCGAGGCCATTCGCGGCCTCGAAGAGCAACTCCACACCTTCTTCGAGAGGCACCACCCGTCGGTGCTCACCGAGATCGCCCAGAAGAAGGTGATCGACGACGAGCTGAAGCCGAAATTGAACGGCCTGCTCAAGGAGTTCCTGAAGGACGTGGCGGGCGTGACGGCCTAGGAAACCCGTATGCCTTCTTTAATCGACATCCGCCGCCGTATCCGCGCCGTCAAGTCGACGCAACAGATCACCAAGGCGATGAAAATGGTGGCGGCAAGCCGCATGCGGCGCGCGTACGAGCGCATCCTGAATGCGAGGCCGTTCTCCAAGCAGATGCTTCGCGTACTGCACGGGCTCGCGAGCCGTGTCGATCCGACGACGCACCCGCTGCTGGCCGAGCGCGACGTGAACAAGCCGGGCGCGCGGATTCAACTGATCGTCGTGTCGGCCGACAAGGGCCTGGCGGGCAGCTTCAACTCGAACATCATCAAGGCGGCCGGCACCTTCATCGTCGAGCGGCCCGGCCAGCAGATCGAGCTGACCCTGGTCGGCCGCAAGGCGCGCGACTTCTTCCGGCGGCGCGGGTTCCCGACGCGCGCCGAACACGTCGGCATCTTCTCTCACCTCGAGTCGAAGCACGCGCGGGCCATCGCCGAGACCGCGATTGAAGACTTCACCGCCGGAAAGGTCGACGCCGTCTTCATCGTCTACAACGAGTTCAAGTCGATCATGACGCAGAAGGTGGTGGCCGAACAGCTGCTGCCGATTCCGCGCGCCGGGCTCGACGCCGAGATGACGGCGGCCGGGCACAGGGTCACCAGCGCGGGCGCCAACCTCGACGTCGACCGCGACGGCCGCATCGACGAGGGGTCGGCCATCGACTACCTCTACGAGCCCGATCCGGCGACCATCTTCGCCCAGCTGCTGCCGCAGTACGTCCACACGCTGGTCTTCCGCGCGCTGCTGGAATCGGCGGCCGCCGAACACGCCGCCCGGATGACCGCGATGGAAGCGGCCACGAAGAACTCGGCGGAGATGCTCGACAGCCTCACGCTTTACATGAACAAGGTCCGCCAGGCGGCGATTACGCGCGAGATCATCGAAGTGGTCTCCGGCGCGCAGGCACTGTAGGGGAACACCAATGGCACAGCAGGCAGCACACACCGGCCGGGTCGTGCAGGTCATCGGACCGGTCGTGGACATCGAATTCGCCGACGGGCACCTGCCCGACATCTACAACGCCGTCCGCATCCTGGCGGCCCCGGGCACCGACGCCATCGATGTCGTCGTCGAGGTCGAGCAGCACCTTGGCGAGGGACGCGTGCGGACCATCGCGATGAAGCCGACCGACGGCATGCAGCGCGGCATGGAAGCCGTCGACACCGGCGCGCCGATTTCGGTGCCGGTGGGCCCCCAGACGCTGGGCCGCGTGCTGAACGTGCTGGGCGAGCCGGTGGACTTCCCCGACCGGCCGGTGCAGAGCGCGGAGCGCTGGCCGATTCACCGCCAGGCGCCGAACCTCGAGAGCCAGTCGACCGAGCTCGAGATGTTCGAGACGGGCATCAAGGTCATCGACCTGCTCGAGCCGTACCTCAAGGGCGGCAAAATTGGCCTGTTCGGCGGTGCCGGTGTCGGCAAGACCGTCATCATTCAGGAGCTGATTCACAACATCGCCGTCAAGCACGGCGGCGTGTCGGTCTTTGCCGGCGTCGGCGAGCGCACGCGCGAAGGCAACGACTTGTGGCTCGAGTTCCAGGAGAGCGGCGTCATCAACATCAACGAGCCCGACAAGTCGCGCGCCGCGCTCGTCTACGGCCAGATGACCGAGCCGCCTGGTGCGCGCATGCGCGTCGGCTTGACCGGGCTGACCGTCGCCGAGTACTTCCGCGACGCCGAGAACAAGGACGTGCTCCTGTTCATCGACAACATCTTCCGCTTCACGCAGGCCGGCTCGGAAGTGTCGGCGCTGCTTGGCCGCATGCCGTCGGCCGTCGGCTACCAGCCGACGCTGCTGTCGGAGATGGGCCAGCTCCAGGAGCGCATCACCTCGACCAAGTCGGGCTCCATCACCTCGGTGCAGGCAATCTACGTCCCGGCCGACGACTACACCGACCCGGCGCCGGCGACGACGTTCGCGCATCTTGACGCGACGACCAACCTGTCGCGTGCGATCGCCGAGCTGGGCATCTACCCGGCCGTCGACCCGCTCGCCTCGACCTCGCGCATTCTCGACCCGCGCGTCATCGGCGACGAGCACTACAACGTCGCCCGCCAGGTCAAGCAGGTGCTGCAGCGCTACAAGGACCTGCAGGACATCATCGCGATCCTTGGCATCGACGAGCTGTCGGAAGACGACAAGCTCAGCGTGACGCGCGCGCGCAAGATCCAGAAGTTCCTCAGCCAGCCCTTCTTCGTGGCGGAACAGTTCACCGGGTTCAAGGGCAAGTACGTGCCGATTGCCGAGACGATCCGCGGCTTCAAGGAGATCGTGGAAGGCGAGCACGACGCAGTGCCCGAGCAGGCCTTCTACCTGGTTGGCACGATCGACGAAGCGATCGAGAAGGCGAAGCAGACGGCATGACCCTCCCGAAAGCGCTGACGCTCGACATCGTCACGCCCGACAAGGCCATCGTTCACGACGACGTGGACGAAGTGCAGTTGCCAGGCTGGGAAGGCGCGCTCGGCATCCGCCCGGGTCACACGCCGCTGCTCGCGATGTTGAAGCCCGGCGAGTTGTGGTACCGCAAGGGCCAGGAGAAGACCTACTTCGTGCTCGACTTCGGGATGGCCGAAGTCCTGCCGGACAAGGTCACGGTCCTGGTCCGCCTGGCCGACAAGCCCGAGGACATCGACATCGCCAAGCAGGAGGCCGACCGGCAGGCGGCCGAAAACGAGCTGCACAAGGCCACCAGCATCGAAGACTCCGAGCGAGCGCGCATCGCGATGCTCACCGCGATGATGAAGTTGCGAGCGGCCGAGCGGGTACGGATGAAGAAGGGGATCTGATCCGGCGCTCCGGCTGAACCCAGGCGGGGCGCACGGCGTGCGCCCCTACAGGAATGCTGCAAAACCTACGAAATCTTCTCAGGTACCGCGGGCTGATTCAAAGCCTGGTCTGTACGCGACCTCAAGGCGCGTTACCGCGGGTCGGTGCTCGGGTTCTTCTGGTCATTCGTCAACCCGCTGCTGCTCCTCCTCATCTACACCTTCGTCTTCACGGTCGTGCTGCCGGGGGCCCACCCGAAGGAGCTCGAGCCGTACGCGCTCTTCATGTTCTGCGGCATTTTGCCGTGGACGTGGTTTTCGTCGTCGCTGCTCGAGGCATCCAATGTCCTGATCTCGGGCGGCAACCTGATCAAGAAAGTGTTGTTTCCAGCCGAGGTGCTGCCCATCGTCACGGTGGTGGCCAACATGGTGCACTTCTTCCTCGGCCTTCCGATCCTGCTGGGATTTCTGATCTACTTTCGCCATCCTCTCAACATCACGGATCTGGTCTGGTTCCCGGTCGTCGTCTTCACGCAGCTGGTCCTGACCGTGGGCCTCTCGCTCATCGTCTCGGCGTTGACGGTTCACTTTCGCGACTTGAAGGACCTGCTCGCAAACCTCATCACGCTCTGGTTCTTCGCGACGCCAATCATCTATCCGATGACGCTGGCGGCCGGAGTCGGGCAGGGGCTGAGCAAGCGGGTGCTGGATCTGAACCCGTTCACGCACCTCGCAATCTCCTACCAGGAGATCCTGTTCTACGACGGCCCCTTCGGGCACTGGAGGTGGCTGCTTGCGCTGCTGGTCGGCTCCATCGGCTTGTTCGTAGCCGGCTACGCCCTGTTCGACCGGTTGAGGGATTCGTTTGCGGAGGGCGTGTGATGAGCTCCATCGCCATCGACGCCCGCGACGTCACGAAGGTCTACCGGAAGTTCGCGCACCGCAAGCAGTTTGCGACGATCAAGAGCGCCTTGCTCTCTGGCAGCCTCGTGCGCGACCTGCGGCCAGACGAGACATTTGCGGCGCTCAAGGGCGTGTCGTTCCAGGTGCCGGCCGGCTGCACTTACGGCGTCATCGGCCGCAACGGCTCGGGCAAGAGCACGATGCTCAAGTGCGTCGCCGGCATTTCGCGGCCCACGACCGGCAGCGTGACGGTCAACGGGAGGATCTCGGCGCTCATCGAGTTGGGCGCGGGCTTCCACCCCGAAATTTCCGGCCGCGAGAACGTCTTCATCAACGGCATCATGCTGGGCCTGTCGCGCAAGGAGATCGCGCGCCGGTTCGACGAGATCGTCGAGTTTGCCGAGCTCGAGGAGTTCATCGACGCGCCGGTGAAGACGTACTCGTCCGGCATGTACATGCGCCTGGGCTTTGCCGTGGCGATCCACGTCGACCCCGACGTGCTGCTGGTCGACGAGGTCCTGGCTGTCGGCGACGAGGGCTTCACGCACAAGTGTCTGGACAAGTTCGGCGAGTTCAGGCGGCGCGGGAAGACCGTGCTGCTGGTGACGCACTCGCTGGCCCTGGTCGAGCGCTTTTGCGATGAGGCGCTCTGGATCGACGGCGGCCTCGGACGCGCGCATGGCGACCCGCGCCGCGTCGTCGGCGCCTACATCACCGACGTCGAGAAATCCGAGGAGCGGGCCCTTGCAGCGGCCGATGCCAAGGCGCAGGAACACGCCGAGGCCGAGCCCGTCGCCGAGCCGGTCATCTCCGACCCGGTCGCGGCTGCCGAGACGCCTGACGACGGCTTCAAGGCGTCGGAGGGCCGCTGGGGTTCTCGAGAGGTCGAGATATCCGGCGTCAGCCTCATCGGCGAAGACGGACAGCCCGGCCACGTGTTCCACTCGGGCGAGACGGTGACGATCGAGCTGAGCGTCACCGCGAGACACCGCGTCACGGATTTCGCCTTCGGCATCGGTCTCTTCAGCGCCGATGGCGTGTGTTGTTATGGCACCAACACCGACGTCGCGGACTTGAAGTCGGTCGAGCTGTCGGGAAGCGGCACCGCACGGTTCGTCATCGAGAGTCTCGACCTGGTCGAAGGCACGTACAAGCTCGACGTCGCGGTCCACAAGCGGGACGGCTACGCCTACGACTATCACCGGCAGCTGTACACATTCCGCGTGAAGTCGCACACGAAGGACGCCGGCATCTACCGCCCGCGTCATCGGTGGGAGTTCTCGCCTTCGGTCCGCCTGACGCCGGGAGGCGTCTGAGGTCGATGACCGGGCGCAAGACCTGGACGCCGGCCGATGTCGTGGACGTCAGCGGCCCGCCGGCGCTGCTGCGCAACTACCTCGAGCAGCGCGACGTGCGCGAGTACGTCCAGCGCGCGGAGATGACCACTCCAATCACACGGGCGTACGACGTCGGCTGCGGGTTCGGACGGCTCACGCCGGTGCTGGCCGAGTTCGCGTCAGCGGTCGTTGGTTTCGAACGGGAAGCGTCACTGCTCGCCACGGCCCGCACACTGCTGCCCGCGCTGGAGTTCGTTGAGGTCGCGACGCTGTCGGCGTTGCCGGCGCCTGATGCGAGCGCCGAGTTCGTGATGACGTTCACCGTGCTGCAGCACATGCCCGACTCAGACGCGGAAGCCGTCATCCGCGAGATCACCCGGGTTCTGGCACCACAGGGCCACGTGCTGGCGGTCGAGGAAACGGATCCGGCCCTGGAGGCCGGCGACCTGGCTCAGGCCGACGCGGGCTACACACGAGGGCGCCCGTGGTCGTGGTGACGAGACCCGATTCGCGCCGCTGCAGTTGATTCGGATGGGTCCCCGCGTGATTGAACCGGGGTATCCGCGCGCCGATGTCGGCACGTACATGCTGTTTGGACCCGCCAGATGACGTACCGGCCCCCGACGCTCGCCGAAGCGGAGACGCTCGTCGAACGGTTGCGCTCGGACGGCAAGTCGATAGTCTTCACCAACGGCGTCTACGACCTGCTCCATCCCGGCCACGTGCGCTATCTGCAGGCCGCGCGCGCGCTGGGCGGCGCCCTCATCGTCGGGGTGAACTCCGATCGGTCGGTGCGGGCAAACAAGGGACCGACGCGGCCGATCAACCCAGAGGCGGAGCGGGCCGAAGTCATCGCGGCGCTCGACTGCGTCGATGCCGCCGTGATCTTCGACGAGGACACACCGCACGAGATCATCTTCCGCCTGCAACCCGACGTGCTGGTGAAAGGCGCCGACTGGGCCGAAGACGCCATCGTCGGCCGCGACATCGTCGAGGCCCGCGGCGGACGGGTCGTCCGCTTGCCCATCGAGCAGGGGTTTTCTACGACGAACCTGATCGAACGAATCAGTGCTTGTTCACAGGAGATCAGAAGGTCAGGAGGGCCACAGGAGATCAGAAGATCAGGAGACCTTTCAGAAACCTGAAGGATCTCCTGGCCTCCTGATCTCCTGTAGCAATCAGCTCCAGGCTGACCTTGCTATACTGAATAGTTCCGCCGCCCGGTTCTGGTCATCTCAGTGTCGTCCTCGAGTTCTCTCGCTCTGCGCGCGCTCTTTCGTTCAGCGGCCGTGAAAGCCGGCCTGGATGAGCCAAGTGGCACCCTCTCGGGCCTGACCACAGCGGCTCGTGGTCTGTACGTCGCTCTCCGCGCGAACACCTCGCCGAAGGATCTGACGGTCGTCGTCGTGCCGACAGACGCGGACGTCGACGAATTGACGTCGGACGCCCGCTATTTCCTTGATGCCCTCGAAGGTCTGGGAGAAGCCGCCGTTGCCGATGCGGTCGTGCCGCTGCCCAGCCACGAGGTCGACCCCTATCGCGGACTTGCGCCACACTTGCAGGTAGCGTCCACTCGCGCGCGCGCCCTGGCCGAGATTGTGGCGGGGCAAGCCCGCGTGGCGGTGATCTCGGCGCCGGCGCTCCTGCCGCGCCTGGTGCCGCCGGCCCAGCTCGCCTCGGCGACGTTGGACCTCGGTCCAGGGTTCGATATCGGCCCGCTCCTGCTGGCCGATCAACTGGTCGAAGCCGGATTCACCCGCGAAGATCCCGTCGACGAGCATGGCGAGTTTTGCGTCCGCGGCGGCATCGTGGACGTGTTCCCGCCGGGCGACGCCGAGCCGTTACGCATCGAGTTCATCGGCGACACGGTGGAATCCATCCGCCGCTACGACCCGTCCACTCAACGCTCGACCCGGACCGTCGATCAGGCGCGGCTCGTTCCAATTCGCGAACGCCTCGGGCAGACCGACAACCCGTCAGCGGCGGACCTCCGTCTGGAGTCCACGGTCTTCGAGTATCTGAATTTCCGCCGGCGTCCCATCTTCGTTGTCGCCGAACCCGACGAGGTGTTTGCGGCCGTCGACACCTTCCTCGACCAGACCGCTGCGAGTTATCAAACGCTCATCAGCGAGACCAGGACGACGCGCGGTGCGGCGCCGGGGTCGGTCGCGCCGCCCGAGCGGCTGTTCGTCGGCCGCGACACCATCGCGGAGCGGCTGGCTTCCGCTGTCCGGCTCGAGCAGCTGAGCATCGAAAGCGATGCGGCTGAAAGAGGCGCGAAGGAATCGGGAACGCGGCATGTCGCGTGTCAGCCGGTCATCGAGTTCAGCGGCCGCGTGCAGGACTGGATCGCCGAAGTGCGCCGGGCGCGCGAGCAGCAGGAACTGGTCGTGTTCGTCGCGGCCTCAGCCGGTCGTGCCGAGCGCATGCTGGAAATCGCGCGTGACTACCAGATCATCGCGGCGCCGGCCGAACGCGCCGAGGACGCCCACACGGCCGCGCTCATTGTCGCGGTCGGGCGGCTGTCGCGCGGATTTCGCCTGCCCGCCGCGCCGCTGTCGATTTACGCGGAGACCGACGTCTTCGACGAGGACCGGCGCGCGCCCGAACAGAGACGACGGTCGGCCAGCAAGGCGTTCCTCTCCGACCTGCGCGATCTGAAGGTCGGCGACTACGTCGTGCACGTCGACCACGGCATCGGCGCGTTTGTCGGGCTCAAACAGATCACGCTCGGCCCCGGTGAGCCGCAGCAGGAGTTCATGGAACTCCGCTACCACGGCGACGACAAGCTGTTTGTGCCCGTGGAGCGGCTGGACCTGGTCCAGAAGTACACGGGAGCGTCGAAACCTCCGGTGGACAAACTGGGCGGGACGACGTGGGAAAAGGCGAAGACGCGCGTCAAGAAGGCGATGCGCGACATGGCGGAGGAGCTGCTGAAGCTCTACGCCGCGCGCAAGGCCGTCGCCGGCCACGCCTTTGCTCCCGACACGCACTGGCAGCAGGAGTTCGAGGACGCCTTCCCGTACGACCTGACGGTCGACCAGCGCTCGGCCATCACGGACATCAAGAGCGACATGGAAACGCCGATGCCGATGGACCGCCTGCTTTGCGGCGATGTCGGCTACGGCAAGACGGAGGTCGCGATGCGCGCCGCCTTCAAGGCGGTCATGGACGGCAAACAGGTCGCGGTCCTCGCGCCGACGACCGTCCTGGCCTTCCAGCATCTGAAGACGCTGCGCGAACGCTTCGCCGGGTTCCCCGTACGCATCGACATGGTCAGCCGGTTCCGCACGAAGGCCGAGCAGAAGGCGACGCTCGAGGATCTGGCGGCCGGCAAGGTCGAAGTGCTCGTCGGCACCCATCGGCTGTTGTCGAAAGACGTCGTGTTCCGGGACCTCGGTCTGCTCGTGGTGGACGAGGAGCAGCGCTTCGGCGTCACGCACAAGGAGCGGATCAAGCAGCTGCGCAAGCGCGTTGACGTCCTGACCCTCACGGCGACTCCCATTCCGCGCACGCTGAACATGTCCCTGGTCGGCATTCGCGACATGTCGACCATCGAGACGCCGCCAAAAGATCGACTGTCGATCCAGACGCACGTGGTGAAGTTCGACGCCGAGGTGATCCGCCGCGCCGTGCGCCACGAGCTCGAACGCGGCGGACAGGTGTATGTCGTCCACAACCGCGTGGAGTCGATCTATTCGCTCGCCAATCTGGTCACCCGGCTGGTGCCAGAGGCCAAAGTGGTCGTCGGCCACGGGCAGATGGCCGAAGACCAGCTCGAACAGACGATGCTCGACTTTGTGGCGCACAAGTACGACGTGCTCGTTGCCACGACGATTGTCGAAAACGGGCTGGACATTCCAAACGCCAACACCATCGTGATCAACCGCGCGGATCGCTACGGCCTGGCGCAGTTGTACCAGCTGCGCGGACGCGTCGGGCGTTCCGACCGGCCCGCGTACGCCTTCCTGCTGATCCCGCCGGAGGACGCGCTGTCGGCGGTCGCCAGGAAACGCCTGGCCGCCATCCGCGAGTTCAGCGACCTGGGCAGCGGCTTCCGCGTCGCGGCGCTGGACCTGGAGATCCGCGGCGCCGGAAATCTGCTCGGTGGCGAGCAGAGCGGCCACATGGACTCGGTGGGCTTCGAGATGTACATGAAGCTGCTCGAGGCCACGGTCCGCGAGCTCAAGGGCGAAGAGGTCGACGATGACATCCGCGCGACCGTGAACCTGCGCGTCGATCTGAAGATCGAGGAGACCTACATCCCCGACATGAATCAGCGGCTGATGGTCTATCGCCGTATCGCCTCGGCACGGAGCGAAGAGGAGATCGACCGGATCGTCGCGGAAGTCCGCGACCGCTATGGCCCGATCCCGCCGTCGATCCTGAATCTGTCCGACTACGGCCGCATCCGTGTCATGGCCGACCGCCTGGGCATCGAGGCCGTGGACCGGGAAGGCGAGAAGGTCCTGTTCCGGTTCCGTCCGCAGACGAAGGTGGATCCCGGAACCCTCGTGGAACTGGTTCAACAGCGTGACGACGTCACGCTGGTGCCGCCGGCCAGCTTGCGCCTGGAGTTGGCGGCGGTGCCCAAGGGGATCTCAAAACCGAAACCGACCCCAACGCCACGAGCCGCAATCCCCGGCCCTCAGCGCCCCTGGGCGAACATCGGGCAAAAACCGCTGACCTCGAGCGACACCCGCGCCCGGCGCCGGCACATGCCCGACGAGGCGGCCGCCCCGGCTTCCTGGTGGACGGCCCGGGCCACGGCCGGCGAGGTCACCTCGGGATTCTCCAAGGCCGAGATCCTGAAGGCCGGCCCTCAAGACCCCCGCGCCCCCTCCGGCGTCTTTACTCGTGTCGGCGGGCTGTTGAGCGACCTGCTCGCATGAGGGTAAAATATTGAGTCAGAAAGAATTGAAGGTCCTGATGCACTTCCGTCGACTGAATGCCCTGAGAGGCGCGCCGGCCTCGCTCGCGCTGCTTGCCGCGATCGTCGCGATGACGACCGTCCCGGTGGCAGCCGACATCATCGAAGCAGTCCTGGTCAAGGTGAACGGCGAGATCCTTACCAAGACCGATCTCGAGCAACGACAGGTCCTGGCGCTGCGTGCACGCGGCATTCAAACCTCCGATGACGCGGCACTGAAGAAGGCGATTGCCGACATCACGCCCCAGCTCATTGTCGAGACCATCGACGAGATGCTGCTGGTCCAGCGTGGCAAGGAGCTCGGCTACAAGATGACCGACGAGGATTTCAACCGCGTCGTCACGCGCATTCGCGCCGACAACAAGCTCGATACCGACGAGGCGTTTCACGCGGCGCTGAAGCAGGAAGGCATGACGCTGGCCGACCTGCGGACGTCACTTGAAAAGCAGATGCTGGTGACGCGCGTGCAGCAGGCCGAGGTGATGGGCAAGATCAGCATCACCGAAGAGGAAGCCCGGAAGTACCACACCGAGCACCTCCAGGAGTTCACCCGCCCCGGCGAAGTGACGATTCGCGAGATCCAGCTGGCCGTGCCGAAGAACGACAAAGGCTTCAACGTCGGCCTTGACGACGAGGCCAAGGCCAAGGCCGAGGCAGCGCGCAAGCGGATCGCCGGCGGAGAGGCATTCGAGCTGGTGGCCAGCGAAGTGTCGACGTCGCCCTCCCGGGCCAATGGCGGCCTGGTCGGGCCGCTGAACCCGGCCGAGTTGACGCCGGCGTTTCAGGAGCTGCTCAAGGGACTCAAGCCAGGCGACGTCAGCGACGTCATCAGGACGCCGGCCGGCTATCAGATCGTGAAGCTGGAATCGCAGACGGCCGATTCGGTGATGTCGGCGGAAGAAGCGCGCGACAAGATCGCCGATGCGATCTTCGAGCAGAAGCGCCAGGTCGAGTTCAAGAAGTACCTGGAAAAGCAGCGGGCGCAGGCGATCATCGAGTGGAAGAACGAGGAAATCAAGAAGGCGTGGCAGTCGAAAGTCGGGCTGCCGGCGCCTGAGCCGGCCGCCGCCGCGCCGGAGAAGCCCGCCACAAACTGATGTCCCCTTCTGCCGCGCCCAGACGGGACCGCCAGCCGGCCAGGTCGGAGCCGGCTCACGCGGTCCGCTGGTTCGCGGTCTGGACCCGCAGCCGCCACGAGCAGGTCGTGCGGGCGCAGCTCGACGAAAAGGACGTCCCCGCGTTCCTGCCGACACAGACCAAGTGGAGCCGCTGGAAGGATCGCCGCAAGCAGATCGACGTCCCGTTGTTTCCCGGGTACGTCTTTGCGCAGTTCGATCCCGAAGCGCGTCTCGCCGTCCTGAAGTGCACTGGCGTCGTCTCGATCGTCTCGGTGAACGGCACGCCCGTTCCCGTTCCAAACGAGGAGATCGAGAGCATCCGGACGCTCGTCACCAGCACGTTGCCCTACGACCCGTGCCCCACGATCAAGACAGGAACGATGGTCGAAGTGGTGCACGGGCCGCTGACCGGTGTGGTCGGGCGTTTGACGCGCAAGGGAACCCAGGCGCGGTTGATCCTCGCCGTGAACCTGATCGGGCAAGGCGTCAGTGTGCAGGTCGATGCGGCGGATGTGCGGTCACTATGAAGATTCGCGACCTCCAGCTTCCGTCGCCGTTTGCGATTGCGCCCATGGCGGGCATGACCGATACGGCATTTCGCCGCCTGGTCAAGCGGCAAGGCGGCTGCGGTTTGGTCGTCAGCGAGATGGTGAGCTCGGAAGGCCTCGTGCGCGGCATCGATCGAACGCTCGAATACGCCGAGTACACCGAGGAAGAGCGGCCGGTGTCGATCCAGATCTTCGGCGGCGATCCGGAGAAGATGGCCGACGCCGCGCAGATCATCGAGCAGCTCGGCGCCGACGTCGTCGACGTCAACATGGGTTGCCCGGTGCCGAAGATCGCCAAGCATCACGCCGGCTGCAGCCTGATGCGTCAGCCGGAGCACGCGGCCTCGGTCATCGCCGCGATGACCAGGAAGGTCCGGATCCCCGTCACCGTCAAGATGCGCGCGGGCTGGAACGACGAACAGCGCAACGCCGGCGAACTGGCGCGCCTGGTGGAGGACGCCGGGGCGTCGGCAATCGCCGTGCACGGGCGCACGGCAGCGCAGTCGTATTCAGGTACCTCGGACTGGGACTTCATCTCCCGCGTCGCCGAATCGGTGAATATCCCGGTCTTTGGCAGCGGCGACGTGATCGAGGCGGAGCAGGCGATCGAGCGGCTGCGAACGACCGCGGTCAGCGGCGTCCTGGTCGGGCGGGGCGTGCTGCGCAATCCGTGGATTCTGTCTCAGGCCCAGGCGCTTTCGGAGGGTCGCACGCCCCCGCCGGTCACGCTCGACCACCGCGGGCAGTTCCTGCTCGATTATCTCGACCTGCTGCTGGCCGAAGGCGACGACGAGGCCGAGGGATTCCGCCACTCGGTAATTTCCGATCCCGCCTTGAACCCGTCGGCCCAGGAGCGCATCGCGCGCGGGCGCGATCGGTGGGTGATCAACAAGCTGCGGGCCCTGGGTTCCTGGTACACGAAGGGACTGGACAACGGCTCGCACCTGCGCACCGCGATCAATCAGAGCGAGTCGCTTGGAGAGTTGCGCGACGTTGTCGTGCGATTTTTCTTCGAGGGCGGGGCGCTAGCAGACCATCGTGCTCTGGCCGAAGCCAATCGCGCGGTGGCGTTCGAGGCGTGATGTCCGGGGACGGCGGTCGAGCGGCCCCCAGCCCTCCCGCAGCAGCGCGGCCTGCAACTCGGCGAAGCGGCGCGTCAAGGCCTCCTCGCTGAGGAACCGCTCGGTCAACAGGGTGCCTTCCGGAGAAGCCAGACCAAGCTCGTAGCCAGGGCCGTCGTCTCGCAGACGGACTTCGTAGTAGAGGTGCTGGTCGCCGCGCTGATAGAACCAGATCATTGTCAGCCCTTACCAGACGTCTCGCTGGGGTCAGACGATCTATCGGCAAGGAACTGACGAGCTTTATACCCCATCCATTTGAGTGTTCACGCTCCCAGTAAAGTGTCTTCCTGTATTAGTTTACGAGCGTCGAAAGCGCTCGATTAGCAGAGCTGGCCGGCTGAAGAAGTACTCAAAGGGCCCCACCAGGAGCAGGTTGAAGAGGGCCGAAGGCCTCGGATCGTGGCCCGACAAACCCGTCAGGAGCAAGGCTGAGGCGGTCAGGATGCCGTTGCCCAAGCCGATGGTCACCAGCACCACGAGAAGGTGCCCCGCCTTCAGCACGCCAAGCGGCACGGCCAGCCCGAGCAGCACAAGAGCCAACAGCTCCACCCACGGCGCCACCAGCAGGTTCAAGGCGTACCGCGGCAGGTCGATAAGGCCGAGCCGGCCGTAACGAGGGTTCAAGAGAAGCGCCCTGTGGCGCCACATCATGGCAAACGACACTCGAGCCCGGCGTGCCAGCCGCTCGGCGTCGGCCGGGACGACCAGGCCCACGGGCTCGGCGACATGGATGATGCGGTAGCGCTGCCGCGTTCGCCCCGAAATGGGCGTGCACCCGCAGCGTCATGTCCGCATGGATCGCGGTCACGTCCTCGGCGAAACCCCCGACGTCGAGCACGACGTCCCTGCGCCAAATCGTGAAGCCCGGGCACCCGTCCGGCGGCAGATCGAGTCTTCGGCGCCCGATGGTGACCAGCCGTGTCCGTGCCGCCGCCAGGTATCGCAGCGCCTCGACCAGTCCGGTAGGCGCCTCCCCGCGCAGCGCCGCGTCGAGCCCCTCGACCGGGAGCACCGAGAGCGACGTCGTCGCCCCGACCACGCGCTGCGGCTCCTCGAGCGCCGCCTGCATCGACTCCAGCAAGGCGTCGCTGTTGTATGTGGCCGGAGCGTCGACGACGGCCAGGTATCGATAGCGCGCGAGGTTCACCCCGCAGTTGAGCGCCTCGCCGACGCTTGCCGGTTCGGATTGCACGACGATTACGCGGGCATCGGTGTCGCTTCGATACAGGCCGCGCACTGCAGCGCCGGCGAGTGACTTGCGATAGAAGACTTCAGCTGCCGAGAGCGACAGCGCATGCTTGAGATCTTCCAGCGCCGGGCCCGCCGACACGACGACGATGAGTTCGAGCTCCGGATACCGGAGCTGGAGCAGGTGCCGCACGCGATGCGGAGCGTCGTCGACGTCTGCGTCGAGAGGCACGATGAGGCTGACCGGGATCGTGAACCGCGAGGTCGCCAGGATGTCGTCGTTCCTCGTGCGGTAGCGGAGCCTGCGCCGCTTGCCCAACGTCAGGAGCGTACGGAGCAGGAAGAACGGGGCTCCGATTCCGTAGGCCGCGACCAGCAGCACCGCGGAGGCTGCCGTGAGCCACGAGAGGGCCTCTAACCAGGTGCCCGTCACGACTCGACCCCGGCAGGCTCGAGTCCCAGCGTTTCAAGCAGCGCACGCACGCGCGGGCGAGTGCGCGCGTCGACGCGCTCGAGAAGCGCGGCGGTCATGCGCGTGCCGCCCGCCGAAGCGATCTTGCGCAGCATCTCGAGCTTGGCGGCACTGGGTTTGGCCGTGACGGCCTCGAGCACGATCAGGCTGTCGAGCACGCCGATGTTCTGCAGCACTTCGGCGGCGCCGTTGCGGGCGAAGCCGTCCTCGTGGTCCAGATATGGCACGAGCACCGACCACACGTCGTCGCCCAGCTGCTGCAGCGATTCCTTCACGGCCAGCCGCACCCACCATTCGTGGTCGGCCAGCAGCGGCGCGATCTCTTCGGCCACTTCCGCATCGCCGGTTGACGCCAGCGCGCGCGCAGCGTGCGCGCGGACGAACCAGGTCTCGTCGGCAAGCAACCGCCGCGCCACCGGCACGAGGGACGGCCCGCCGATCTGGGCAAGGCTTGCCACGGCCGCCTTGCGCACCAGCGGCGCCGAATCCGCGGCCAGGGCGGCGAGGTCTTGTTCGATGCCGTCAACCGGATGCCGCGACAGCAGCGTCGCACCCCAGTAGCGCACGTTCGGGTCCGGATGATGCAGCAGCGGGCGCAGGTCGGCGCCGATCGGACGTTCGAAGCGGTCAAGATAAGTGGCGATGCGCGACCGGGAGTACTTGGCCTGCTTCAGCGCGTCGATGAGCGCTGCCGCCGCCGTCTCGTCGGGCACGCGCCCGAGCAGGGCGAGGCTGGCGCCGACAATCTCGGGATCGCGATCGTCGACCGCGCGCGCCAGCACCGAGGTCACGCCTTGCGCCCGCGCCAGCGACAGCACCTGCATGGCCGCGATGCGGCGGATGTTGTGCCGCGGGTGGCCTGGCGTAGCCGCACGCTCTTCGAGCGCCGGGCGGCCAAGGCGCGCGACGATTGCCTCTGCCAGCCGCCGAGCGCCCGGTCCGTCGGCCGCACCGGCCCCAAGGGGCAGGAGGACGCCTTCGGGCAGCGTGGCCACCAGCGCGACCAGCGCGCTTTGCTCGCTTTCGGGGTCGACTCGCCGGGCGGCTATCTCCTGCAGCCGTTGACGCGCGCGCGCCAGCGCCAGCGCCCGCCGCCCGCCGGCCAGACCGCGCAGCAGCAGCACGAGGCTGACGACGACCCATGCGCCCAGCCCCAGATAGAACGCGGGCAGCAGGAGGATGTCGAGCAGATGGGACGGGGTCAGCACGCTTCTTTACGGATTGTCGGATGCGCGGGACGCCGCCAATAGTAGCTCGGCAGAAAGGGACGTGGCCGACCCCGCCGTCGACCTCGCCTCGGTCTCCGGTCAGGAGAGACGAGGTCGAGTATGGGGCCGGCCACGCCGGACGCAGGAGGGCCGTCCTGCGAGGTCGAACCTGAGTTACCGGAGAGTCGACGCGACCTTGTAGTTGTTGGCGACCACGGCCGCGGTGATGCCGTTGACTACCAGCATCGTCGCAATCGCGCCCGCGCGATTGCCCTTCTTCCACATCCGTTCGGCCATCCAGATGCTGCTCGCCGCCACGCCCGCCTTCACCGCCATCATCGCGCCCTTGTTGCCGACGACGCCCTTCATCAGCGGGTTGGCTTCCACGCCGCCACGACCAATCGCCGCGTAGGTCGAGTGCGCGTCGAGTGCCTGCAACGCGGCCTGCGCGGCATAAAGCGCCGGCAACGCCAGCGGGCGCTTGTCACGCGGCGTGTAGCTGGCGCGCACGAAGGTCGGTCCCTGCTCGCCTTCGGCCTTCGCCGCTGTCGCGGCTTCATCAGCGGCACGCGCCACCGGCGCCGGTGCAAGCGGCGTCACCGGGAAGAGCACGGTGTTGGCGCCGGCGTTGGCCGCCATGAATTCCTGAGCCTGTACGGGCGCGACGACGCCCAACGTGAGAAATGCAGCCGCGGCGACGGCGAAGCTGGGGAGCGAGCGGAGCATGGCGACCTTCCCGGCCTGATGGCCCTCTGGTGCCGCCGCACGTTCCTGCCGAATGACATGACCGGAAGCAGGTAACGCGCGCGCAGCGGTTGCCATGCACCAGGGCAAGGCGGGTACCTGCCGTGCCCGCCTTGGTCAAGTTGTTGATTCAGAAGCGAATGTGAATCCTGTGCGCCGTCGCACACCCGCCGGTGATTACAGTTCTGTGCGGGCGCGATTCCGGTTCTGTCTGACAGAGGATTCTGAGAGGGCGAGGAAGGATTCTTGTGAGGGGTAGAACTTGCGATTACGCGCGGGCGGAACTCGCGGGCTTGAGACCGAGCAGGCCCCTGAGGCGATCGACCAGCGAGGTCTCGCCCGCGTCCGGGCTGTCGGCGGCGATGAGCAGATCGAGGCACGCGCCGACCGAGTTCACGCCGCCGATGCCGAGCCGTCGGGCGCTTGCGGGCACGGCGTTCTGGTCGCCGCGCCAGATCAGAATCGCACGCGCCTTGGAATCGATGGCGATGTCGAGGCAGTTCTCGGGCCGATCGTCGACAACGACATCGAGCTCGAGACTCGAGGCGATCTTCCCGCGCGACGTCGACACGACGAAAAGCGCGGGATACTCGAAGCCGTGCGTCCGCAGCCAGCGCTGGCTCTGCACCTGCACGACGTCGCCCGCTGTCCGTGGGCGGCTCGTGAGAAACATCACTTCCCAGCGACGCGCACGCGCCGTCTCGGCGAGTCGCCTGATGATGCCGGGCTCGGTCTCGTCGAGCGTCTCCCAGAAATTGTCGATACGCTTGACCGCGTCCCAGAGCTGACGCTCTTGACGCCTGGTGAGGCTCAACGAGGCGGGGGTTGTCTCGGCAGGGTCGCCGCCCCCGGCGGCGTCGGGCTCGACTGCCGCCGGTGCCACGCCCTGATCGACGCCCGCCTTGATCTCGAGGCCCGGAAACAGGCGCGTGGCTTCCCGGACCAGCGAGCCGTTGAGGTCGGCGAGAACGCCGTCGAGATCGAAGCCGAGACGGAGGGACATCGAAGAAGGAAGCCTATCGTACGTCGGGTGGAGCGGAACCCATGGTCCCGCCTCGGTTTTCCGGGCTCAAGCCCCATATGTGTATCATCTTGTGATACTGCCGAGCGCGTTCGGCTGCGACGACAACACTATAAGCCGGAGCGCCCCGACCGCTCGCACCGCCCGACCGAATTGCCGCCCGTCGCGCTAAAGGTGCGTCTTTGCGGAGCCGAAACAACGCTGATGGCTCTGTCGTTTGCCGACCTTCGTCTTGTCGTCCCGGACCGCGTCGTGACGCGTGCGGTCGAGGGGACCACCGTCTTGCTGAACATCGAGACTGGACGATCGTTCGCGCTCGATGATGTCGGCACAAGGGTGTGGACGCTGTTGACTTCGTCGCCTTCCGCTCAGAGGGCGTACGAAGTGCTGCTTGCTGAATACCAGGTCGACCCCGAGGAACTCAGGCGTGACGTGGAATCGTTGATCGAGAGTCTCGGCGCCAGGGACCTGGTGGAGATCCACGCCACCTGAAACAGCCGTACGCGACGCGTCACGCGCCTGTGCACCACGGAGCAGATGAAGGACTCATGAGCTACGTCTCGGTCTCGGGCCAACGGACCATGGCTCTCGACGCCGTTCGGAACGAGGCATACGCTGCCGCGTTGAAACAGGCAGTCGGTCCCGACAGCGTCGTGATGGATCTGGGCGCAGGCACGGGCATTCACGGCCTCATGGCCGCGCGTCTCGGGGCAAAGCGGGTCTATCTGGTCGAACCGGAGGACATCCTCGCCGTGGCCGAGGAGATCGTCCACGCCAACGGCCTGCAGGAAATCGTTCGATGTCTGCATGGGCGCCTCGAGGATTTGCAGCTGCCCGAGCCGGTGGATGTGATCGTGTCGGCGTTGACCGGCAACTTCCTCCTCACCGAGGACCTGCTCGAGACGCTGTTTCACGCGCGAGCGCGAGCGCTGAAACCCGGCGGTCTCCTCATTCCCAGCGCGGCCACGATGGAGGCCGTGCCCGTTTCGGCGCCGGGCGTTCACGAGACGGAAATCGGCGCATGGTCCGTTCCCGGGCACGGCATCGATCTCAGTCCGGCACGGGGTTACGCTGCAAACACGATCTTCTACCGCGTCGAAGGACTGCGGGACGTCGCGTACCTGGCCGAACCGTTGACGCTCGCAACGCTGGACTTCCATCGGGATGACTACCGCACGGTGCAGGCCGACGTGACGTACGAGATCACCGAGTCCGGCCTCTGTCACGGCTGGGTGGGCTGGTTCAGCATGAAGCTGGGCGATCGCTGGCTCTCGACGTCGCCGCGCGCGGACGCCCTTCACTGGTCGCCCGCATTTCTGCCACTGGATCCGCCCGTCGCTTTCGAAAAGGGGGAGCAGGTGTCCTTTGCGCTCAGTCGCGCGCCGTATGGCGACTGGACGTGGAAAATCCGGTCGGCGTCCACCACCCAGCGGCACTCGACGCTGCTTTCGGCGCCGATGAAGGCAGCCACGCTGAAAAAGGCCTCGCTCGAGTACGTGCCCTCTCTGAACGCGGAGGGCCACGCCCTGGCGGATGTCCTGTCGCAGTGCAACGGCACCTCCACGATGGCGGCGATTGCCGACGCGCTGCGCGATCGACACCCAGCGCGCTATCACAGTGCGGCCGAAGCGCTCCGATTCGTGCAAGCCGTCGTCAAGCGGCACGCGTAGAGAAACGTCTCAAAAGCCTATGACGGACCATCAACAGAGATTTGTCTTCGCGGCAGACGTGATCCTGCAGGTCATCGACCGCGAGGCGCTGATTCTCAAACTGGACGATGAAGTCGCGTTCTCGCTGAACGAGACCGGCGCTCGCATCGGTCAGCTGATCGCAGAGGGCTACGGCCTCGACGCGCTGGTGGACATCCTCGCCAGCGAGTACGCGACTCCGAGGAGCGAGGTGGAACGTGAAGTAACGAGCCTTGTCACAGACGCTGCTTGGGAAGGGATTGCTTGTCGTGCGTGATACGGGAGAAGGAACGTGAACCACACGGATGAGACGGACCCGATCGCGCTTCCGCAGTGGTATGCCAGCGTGTCGCCTGACCGTCGGGGTGTCGAGGTCGGCGCATCGGAACCTGCGGGCGAGACTGTTCGGGTGGGGCCGGTGACGGTATTCAAGCCGCAACAGGGTGCTGATGTCGCGGCGTTTGGCGCCACTGGTGATTGCGCAGTCGTGTTTGACGGATATCTCTTCGACCGCGACGACCTCTCCGCACAGCTAGGCCTCGCAAGCGGCGTTGGCACGGCAAGCCTGGTCGCGGCAGCGTACGAACGATGGGGAAGCGAGATCTTTCAGAAACTCGACGGCTCTTATCTGATCGCGATTTGGGACGCGGCGGCGCGGCGAGTGCTCCTTGGTCATGACGCGGTCGGACGTCACCCTGCGTTCTACGCGATTGAGGACGGCACGCTCTGGTTCGGGTCCAACGTCCTCGCGCTGGCATCGAGCGGTCGCGTCCCGAAACGCCCCAGCCGGTTGTCCCTCGCGCTTGGCGTGCTCGGCCACTGGCCCGACGCTGGCCAGACCTTCTTCGAGCGCATCCGACGGGTGCGCCCGGGGCGTTATCTGGAGGTCACGTCGGGGCGAGTGGCGGAGCACAAGTACTGGGATTCGATGCCTGACGACGATGAGCCCTGGCTGCCCGAAGAGCAGGTCGTCGCGGAATTCGAGCCGGCGCTGCTGCGGGCGGTCTCGCGATGCATGGCGCTCGGCCCACAGGGCATCATGCTCAGCGGAGGGGTGGATTCCGTGACCGTGGCGGCCCTCGCAGCCGACTACTCGGCCAGGTACGGCACTCCGCCCATTGCCGCGGTGTCCGGCCGCACAGACGGCGAACTGGCGGGCGAAGAGCGCATGCAGTCGTCGGTGGCAACCGCCCTGCGTATGCGGCATCTGGTGAGCACGACGTCGGAATGGACCAAGGGCCGGGATGACGTGAGCCTGTCGCTGGAGATCACGGAACAGCTTCCAGGGCCGTCGCGGATCTACTGGGTTGGCACGTATACGAGCTTTTACCGGCAAACCGCGGGGCAGGGGCTTCGCGTGCTGCTGACCGGATCGGGCGGCGACAACTGGCTCGCCGTTGCGGACCCTCACGCTGCCGATCTGATACGCGGCCTGCGGTTTGGCCAACTCTATCAATTCGTCCAGACGGCCCTGACGACTGGTGGGCTCTCGCCGCAGGTCGCCGCCCGACGCATTCTGTGGACCGGAGGCATCCGGCCGCTCGTCGACACGCTGGCCACGCAGTTGGTGCCCGGGCCGAAACTGCGCTACCACCGTCGGAGATGGTTCGAGAACCTGCCGCCGTGGCTGTGTCCCGACGAGACGCTCAGGGAACAGCTCGTCTCAAGCCTGCTCAGCCGCCGCATGCCAGGGCTGTCCAAGGCCGGCCGCGCCCCGCGCAGCTACTATCGGCACTCGGTGCGGTCGGACAACCCGTACCTGCACCACGAGTTTGAAACCGCCTTCCACATGGAGAGCACGTGTGGTCTGCGGCTGCTCAGTCCGTACCACGACCGAGAACTCGTGCGTTTCTTCAATCGAATTGCGCCGAAGGTGCTCCTCCACGGCAACCGCTACAAGGGCCTCTTGCGCCCCGTCGTCGGCAAGCGCCTTCCGGGGTTGGGATTCGAGAACCAGCGGAAAGCGTACTCACCGGACTGGGAGGCGCGGCACCTCCGGGACCTGCGGGCGCCCATCGCCCGCCTTTGGCCGGGGGAGCGTTTTGAGGCCCTTGGCAGCTCTGGGGGTGGTCGATCCCGCCAGCGTTCTCAACGAAAACGACCGTATAGCGACGTACGGATTTACGAGCCTTGTCCGGATGTTTGGCTTGATGAGTGCAGAACGGTGGATTCGCGTGCACGCGGGCGCCTAAGGGGTCTCAACGGTGTCCCTTTTCATACAGAATCCCCCCCAGGCGCCGGGAGTGAAACTCACTTTTCCTGCTGAGATTGGCTAGAATACAAGGGAACGAACCATTCCGGTCGTGGTCTAGAAAAGGGAGCGAGTACATGGCGAGTTTCGATCCAGCAGTTCGCGCCGCCAAGGCGGAGTGGCGCAGTCCCAGACTCGAAGAACTCGGGAATCTGAAGGACTTCGTGCGATCCGGTCAGGCATACGGCAAGTCGATCCAGACAACCGACGGCAACTCGATGGCCGGCAACGAGTCGATGCCATAGTCGGCGCCAGCAGAAGCGCGGCACCCCGTGGAATTCTGGACCGAACCGCTGGCGGAGTGGCAAGAGGGTGTCGACTCCGTCGCTCGTTACAACGAGCTCGTTGAACGGGGAACCTTGCTGGCCACCTGGCCAGCCTTGCCCTTTGAAGAGACGGCGACGGAGTGCTTTCAGATCGGTCAGGAATACTGGATCTGGCAGGTTGGAGTCGGCGGCATCTGTGTCTTCGCCGATCGACCGGCGTTTGTCGCGTACCCCTCACCGCAAGTCGATCGCACATGGTTCGACCGGCTTGTCAGCCGCAGCTGGCTCCCGACGGTCTACCAGATCTGGGGCCGTCAGGTATTGCACGCGAGCGCAGTGGCGAGCAGCACGAGCGGGGAAGTTGTCGCGTTCACAGGGTCGAGCGGCGCCGGCAAGTCCACGATGGCCTACGGACTCGGAATGCGCCCCCGCTGGACGCTGATTTGTGACGACACACTCGCCTTTTCACACGCCTCCTCCTCGGACGCCCGCCGGATTGTCCTACATCGCCTGAGAAACGACGCCCGGCTGCGTCCCGCAAGCGCGGAGTACTACGGGACCACCGGCGCACCTCTCGAGTGGCCGAAGCACCCGCTCCGCCTCAAGGCGGTCTACGCCCTCCAGGCGAGTCCAGACCACTGCCGGGGGGCGCAATTCACGAGACTCCGATCAGCTGAGAGCTACCCGCTTCTGCTTGAACAGGCCTACGCGCTCACGCTGAAGATCCCGAAGCACAACCAGCAGCTGATGCGCGACTACCTGGAGCTCACGGCGTCGATTCCGGTGTTCCGGCTCGAGTACCGGAAGTCATTTCAGATCGTCGAGGAGGTCGTCGATGCGGTCGAGGATCACCTGGCCCGCGCGTGCGGCTTCGACCACTCCGCGACGACCTTGTCGGTCAGTCCTGACGCTGTCGGGCGGGAACGGTAGGGGCTCAGCTGATGACGAGCCGCAGTCGCCAATCGCTCTGGTCCCGGCTGGCAGCGCACTTCAGATCGCCTTCCGACGTGCTGCTGGCAGCGCGCATCATGGCGTGGGCCTGCGCGCTGCCCCTGCTCAAACAAGTCATTCCGCTGCGAACGCTGGTCCGGGTGGTCAGACGACCGTCGGGCGACGTCGCGCGCGACGCTACTCGCGAGGCCCAGGTACTGACCTTCGCCCGGTGGGCATGCCGAATCACGCGCTGGTCGAGCGGCGGCAACTGCCTCGAGCGTGGGTTGATCGGCTATCGATATCTCGGTGCCCTTAACGCCGATCCGACGCTGGTGGTCGGCATGGGCCGGGCCGACGGGGGAGAGATTCGGGGCCATGCGTGGATCGTGATCGATGGCCGGCCAGTCGGCGAGAGCCAGACGCTGGCCAGCCAGTACGTGCCGATGATCGCATTCGGCGCCGACGGCGTCCCATGTGCGAGCGCTGAATCGATGCCGCGGCCCATTGATGATTGCGCCTGACCGGTGAGCAGCTGTCAGGTATTGCTCGAGACATGAAGTCCAGATCACGCGCTATCCGCGCGCTCGGGCGGTTCGTCGCCGCGCTGGTCGCCGCGTCGCCTCGACGCGCGGCTGAAGGCATGCTCGTCACGCTCGGGCTCGGGGCTCTCGAGGGCGTCGGGCTGTTGCTGCTCGTGCCGCTCCTTCACCTGGTGGGCATCGACGCGCAGCAGGGCTCCCTTGGCGGCATCACCGCGTGGTTTGCCGCCGCCTTCGCCGCGGTTGGGCTCGCGCCGACGCTTCCGGTTGTGCTCTCCGCGTATGTGGCGATCGTCGGCGCCCAGGCCGCGCTGCAGCGGCGGCAGTCGACGATCAAGTCGGCCTTGCAGGTGGAGATCGTGCGGAGCCTGCGCAGCAGGCTGTATCGAGCGGTCGCGAACGCGAAATGGGTGTACGTCGCCCGGACGCGCGCGTCTGACTACGTGCACCTGCTCACCGAGGAGATCGAGCGCGTCGCGGTGGCCGCCTTCTACCTGGTCGACCTGACGGCCGCCTTTGCGATTGCCGCGGCCTACGTCCTGCTGGCCGTTCGCGTGTCTCCGGCCGTGACGGCTCTCGTGATGACGTGCGGGCTCGTGCTCGCGATTGGCATTCGACGCAGGATTTCACGCGCCCACGAAAGCGGGCAGAACCGCTCGGTCGCTGTCGCGCGGCTGTATGCGGTCATTGCCGAGCACCTCGGCAGCATGAAGCTGGCGAGAGGTTATGGTGCCGAGGACCGGCATGCCGACGTCTTCGCTCGCACGTCGCGGGAAGTGGGCGACATCGAGATCGCGGCGGCCAGAAGTCACGCGGCGATCCGGCAATGGCTCACACTTGCCTCTGCGGTCGTGCTCGCGATCATCGTGTACGTGGCCTACGGCGTTCTCGGCATTTCCTCCGCCACGCTGCTGCTGTTGTTGTTCCTGTTTGCCCGACTCGTGCCGCGGCTGACGAGCATCTACGAGAAAGCGCAGGCGATCGCCATGGAACTGCCGGCGTTCGACGCGGTGCTCGCGGCCGAACGGCGCTGCCTGGAGGCCACTGCCCACCCGGTCTCCAGCCATCGCGACATCACGTGCACCGACAGGATCGAATTCGACGGCGTGACCTTCCACTACGGCGCGGCTGATCGCGCTGCCGCCATACGTGATGTCCGCCTGGTGATTCCTGCGCGCACGACGACGGCGATCGTGGGGCAGTCGGGCTCGGGAAAGAGCACGATCGCGGACCTTCTGATGGGGCTGCTCGAGCCAGCCAGCGGGCGCATCCTCGTGGACGGCCGTGCGCTCGATGCGGAGAGCCTGCAGTCGTGGCGGAGCCGGATCGGCTACGTGTCCCAGGACACGTTCCTGTTCCACGACTCGGTCCTGGCGAATCTGCTGTGGGCGCGGCCTGGCGCCAACCTCGAGGAGGTCTGGCAGGCGCTGACCATGGCGGCGGCGGATGACTTCGTGCGGGGGTTGCCCGACGGGCTGGAGACCATCCTGGGAGATCGCGGGGTGCTGGTGTCGGGCGGTGAGCGCCAGCGGCTATCGCTGGCTCGAGCGCTGCTGCGTCAGCCGGCGCTCTTGATCCTGGACGAGGCGACCAGCTCGCTCGACTCGGAAAATGAGCGGCGCATCCAGCACGCCATCGAGCAACTCCACGGGCAGGTCACGATTGTCGTGATTGCCCACAGGCTGTCTTCGATCCGCAACGCCGATCTCATCCACGTCATCGAGCGCGGGGAGATCGTCGAGTCGGGGCGATGGCAAGAGCTCCTCGCCCGGCCATTGGGCCGGCTGCGGGCCCTCTGCCAGGCACAAGGAATCGAGATGGGCGCGGCGACCGTGCCGGCGACGGCCAGCACCTCGGAATTCGCCGTGCGCTGAGAAGGCCCGGGGATTAGCTGCGGACCCACCGATATGCGCCGGTCACGACGCGGTGCACATACAAGGCAGGAAGGAGCCAGGCGCTGGTTACCCCGTAGCGCTGGCGAATGAAGGCGGGCGGCGGAAAGGCGTGTTCGCGCAGCAGGCGTGCGCGCGCTCGCCAACTCTTCAGCGTGGTGAGGTCGCTGACGAGCACGTCGCGCTTGCGCAGGACGCGTTGGAGGTACTGCCGGGAAGCCTCCCCAGGCGCGGCAGCGGCCAGTTCGTCCTCGACCGCCCGGGGAACGCAGATGTTAAAGTGTTCGCGGGCACGACCAAGCCCGTCCAGGCACAGCCCCGCCACTCCGCGCGCGCACGCGAGTTCACAGAACCTCCTCCACTCACGCTCATCGAAGGCCGTCGTCAACACGCGCAGGTCGTAAAGCCAGATCAACCGGTCGTCCCCCTGATGATGGGCGAGCCGGTGGATGCACGCGAGCACGATGCTGGCGCCTGCACTGGGCACGCGGGCTGGCGGACCCAGGGGGAGCGCAGGGCGCGCGTCGCGCCACAGTTCCTCGAACGGCAACGAGTCGGCCAGAACCTGCGGGTTGACGACCTTCCAGTGCAGGTCGATTACGTGATACAGGCCGTGTCGGTCGACGCGCTCGAACGCAATCTGGTGGCTGACGAGAGTACCGGAAGTCAGGTCGTCACAGCGCGCGTATCCGCAGCTCTCCAGCGCCCTGGTCGCCGCAGGCACCTCCGAGTACGGCACGAGCAGGTCGGTGTCGGTGCGTGGCCGCAGCCACGGCTGTTCGTACAGCGTGTAGGCGAGCGCCGATCCCTTGATGACCAGCGCACGCACGCCGGCGCTCGCGAGTGCTGTGAGGACCAGTTGCAAGTCGCGCTGAATGAAGATGTCGCGCGCTGCCGCGGCGCGTACGCGATGTCCCAGCTCCTCTCGCAGCCCTCGGGCAGGGCCACTGACGGACGCGAGCGCTTGCCACAGCAGCGGGCCCACGCCGTGATCGTCGGCCGCCTCGGCGAGCCGCGCCACGTCCCACTCCACGGCGCTCTCCCATGAGAGGTCCCCGCAGAGCGTTCGGGCAAGCAGGGTGGCCGATGCGGTCATGGTGTCTGAAGCGGAGGTGCCGAGGGCGCCGGGGCGCTACGGCGTGACGAGGAAGAGCGGGCGGGCGGCTCGTGCAGGGCGATAGCCATCAGCACCACGCAGAAGACGGCGTTGCCGGGCATCTGAAGACTGAACTCGACCAGCGACTGCAGCCCGATCGCGACCAGGCCCGTGGTCGCCCCCACGCGCCGCCAGTACGCCATGCTGTCATCCTGGTGCATCGCGAAACGCCTCCGGATCGCGCGCACCAACATCACCAGCGCGACCGCCGCAGGCACGGCGACGAGCAGGCCACCCTCCACGAGGATCTGCAGATAGTCGTTGTGCGCCTCCTGGAAATGCGTGTCGCGCTGCGTCGTCTGGTAGCTCAGCATCGCCGTGCCGAACGAGTTGAGGCCGGTGCCCACCAGAGGGAAGTCACGAAGCACGGCGGCGCTGTCGCGCCAGATGACGCGCCGAAGTCCGACCGAGCCGGAAGCGAAACGGTCGGCGACATCGGCGCCGGCAAACGTGAAGACGCCCACCAGCAACAGCGCCAGCGCGCCCATCGCGAGCCAGCGGAATCGTCCAGTGCCGAAGCGCTTGCCGACGACCACTCCGGCGATCGTCATCGAGAGCACGAAGCCGGCAATCCCCGAACGCGACCGGGTCATGAGAAGCGAGACGCCCATGAGCAAGGTAGCCAGCGCCGCCATCTGCAGCTTGCCGCCCTCGGGCGAGGAGAGCCAGAGCAGGCCGTGACGCCAGCCGTGACCTCCGTTTTGCTGCGCGCGCTCGGCCCAGCCCAGCGCGAGCCCCAGAGCCAGCGGCAACCCCATCAACATCCAGCCGGCGAAGTGATTCTTGTTGACGAACGGCCCGAACGGCGTCGTGAGCAGGTTCATCGGCCGCCAGAAGCCGTAGATGCGCATGCCGCCAAACGCGTGATCGCCCAACACGGCGTATTGGATGATGCCAAACAGGGCCAGGGCAGTTCCAAAGGCGACAATCCAGCCGACCAGGCGGCGCGCGCCGGTGACATTCAGCAGCCGGGTGAGGCCTCCGAGCAACAGCGTCATGCCGACCAGCAGCACCAACGCGCGGGCCGTCGCGTCGGGGTTGATGGATAACGTGCGCTCGGGCAGCGCCGCAGGCACTTGCGCCGTCGATCCCGACGTCGGTGAGGCCCGCCAGCCGCGCGGCCATGCCGTACTCGAGGTCCTGTTCGAGCAACAGGGTCTCGCTCGACGGGCTGACGAGCAGACGTGCGTCACGAGGGAGAGGGATGATCTGCAACGCGCCGGTGAGCACCACACAGCCCAGCGCCGCCAGGACTGCCCCGTCGTGCGCCCGCGCGCCGTAGCGCCAGGCGACCAGCCAGGAGGCGGCGCCGACCACAGCGCAGCCCGTGATGAGGGGCCGCCAGGCCCAGGGGTACACAGCACCAAAGGCCAAGGCGCCCCAGACGACGAGGAGCCAGGTGGCCACGAGCAGGAGACGTGACATCAGTTCAGATCAGCGGCCTGTCGGTTCCGCGGTGGAGAGCGTTGCGGCTGGTGTTGACGGACGGCCGCCCAGCCGGCGAAGCAGGACACGCCGGGCCGGGGGATGGCGAAGCAGCGAAAGAATGAGATCGCGGTGCTCGTTGAACTTCGCGGTCTTGCGCACGATCGGCATCACGCCGTCGGTCCGCGCGAGCTCGAAGAACGCGTCGATGTCGGCGTCCGAGAGCCGCTGTGAGAGCAGGCGCAAACGGAGTTGCGCCTTCAATTCAGGTCCAAGGCGCGCCTTCCACGCCGCCTCGTAAGCCTGAAGCGCCGATCCGTGAAGGCGATCGGCTCGCAGCGCGGACGCGAGCACGTCGCTTGCCAGGCCGGCGCTGAGGAGGCTGTAGTAGATGCCGCCTCCGGTCGTGGCCTTGACCAGGCCGGCCGCGTCGCCGACCGCAAGCACCCGTGTGGTGTAGGTGCGCGGGATGGGCGCGAGCGGGAGCACTTTCTGGCGCGGCGTGAGCGGCGCGACGGTCCGCTCCTCCCGCGTCGATGCCCCAGCGCGCCGCGATGTCGCGCGTCAGGCGGCCGAAGAAATGGCCAGCCTGGCGGTCACACATCAGCCCGACGCGCGCGTGCGGGCCGGAAGGCCGCACGACCGGGACCGTCCAGGCGAAGCCGCCGGGCGCCACGTGGCGGCCAAACCGCACTTCGACGTCGCCCAGGCGAGCCGCCGGCAGTTCCATCTGGGCCGACTGAAGGAACACGGCTGGCAGGCCCATGCCGAGACGTCGCTGGATCGCGTACTGAGCGCCGCACGCCAGCACGCAGGAGCGACCCCAGACGATCGTGCCGTTGTCAAGCGAGACGGCAACCCCTCTGTGTTCCACCCTGGCGCCCAACACCCGGGACCCCGTGACGACGGTGGCTCCAGCCCGGCGAGCGGCGTCAAACAGTCCGCGATCAAGGGCGAGCCGATCCACGACCACCGCCTCGATATCGGCGGTCGTGTGTTCGACCGTCGCGCCGGACGGCGCGAAGAACCGGGCCGTGCTGAGCGGGTTCAGGATGACCTCGCGGGAGAGGCCGAGTTGATCGAAGGCTTCGACGGCCAGCACGCCCGTGCAGTGCACGGGGTCGCCGCTGGTGGCGTGCTCTTCGTAGACCGCGACATCGAAGCCGTCAGCCAGCCAGCAGACGAGCCGTTTCGAGGCCGCCAGGGCCGCCGCCGATGATGAGGACGTCTCGCATTCAGTAGCACCGCGTGGATGTGCGCGGGTGCCACTAGCGTAGCCGAAAACCGGACGAAATCGTGCGTCACATTGGACACTGCTCAGCACCGCGCGTTACCCTCACGCACGGCAATGCCCGCCAATGTCTACAGTCCGGCCGTCAAACGCATTCCAGAATCACGCAGCCGCGCAATCGTGCTTGTCGTGGGGCTCTGTCGCGCGGCGCTCGGCGTCTGGCTCGGGTTTCGCCCGTTCGACGACACGTACATCACTTTCCGCTATGCCTTGAACCTGGCAACGGGACAGGGCTTTGTTTTCAACGACGGCGAACCGGTGCTTGGGACAACGACGCCATTGTGGGCGTTGCTCCTGTCGTTTGGCGCGTGGGTCGGTGCGCCACTGGAAGGCACCGCCTTGGTTGTCTCGCTATGCGCGGACGTCGGTACCGCCCTCATTGTGTTTCAACTGCTCCGGCGACTTGGCTATTCGAGCGCCGTCGCAATGTCGGCGGCGTTGCTGTTCCTGAGCGTGTTCGATTTCATGTCCCTGGCCAGGTCGGGAATGGAAGCGAGCGTTTTTGTCCTGTTCGTAATGGCGGCGCTCGAGCGCATGGCCGCCGGCCGGCTGACGCAGGCGGGATTAGCGTCCGGGCTCGCCAGCTTGACGCGACCCGAAGGTCTGCTGCTCCTGTTCGTGCTGAGCGTGGTTGCCTGGCGAGCGCGACGGCAGGCTCGATGGGCCTCCGTGGCTCTCGCGTTGGCCTGGCCCATCGCGTTGATCGGCTGTTGGGCAACGTTCGCAGTCGGTTTTTTTGGAACCGTCGTGCCCCAGTCGGTCGTTGCCAAAGCCGCCCTGGTCGATCAGCCGCTGACCAGATTCAGCTGGACGAACCTGGCTCTCTTCTTCCTGCGAGGGCAGTACGGAGGCGACATCTTCGAGCGCACCTACCTGCAATTGATGCCGGCCATCACGATGCTCGTGGCTCTGGGCTCGTGTGCGCTCGTGACGGCGTTTGCCAGGCGCGAGGACGGGTCGGTTGACCGCGTCTTGCTTCTGCTCACCTTCCCCGCGGGCTACATCTCGGCTCTCGCCGCATCAGGTGCTTTCACGTTCTTCCCCTGGTACTACGCGCCAGCCTACCCGTTTCTTGCGATGCTCGCCATCGTTGGAGCCGACGCAGTCGGGATCGTTGTCCGGCGCCGCGTGGTCCTGCCAGTGTGCGTAGTGCTCGTAGTAGCGCAGGTGATCGCGGCTGTTTTCGTCAAGCTGCCCGGCGATCGGAGCTTCTGGATCGAGGGCTACCGTCGCGTCTCTGCCGTCGTGGCACGCGACCCTAACGTGACCGTGGCAGCGCTGGAGATTGGCACGGTCGGCTGGTGTGTCTGGCCGGCGCGCGTTCTCGACCTGATCGGCCTGGTTTCTCCGGAGGCCGTGGGCAGGCGACCCTTCGAGATCATTCAGGCGTCTCGACCCGACTACGTGATTGTTCGGAGTGACGATGGAGCGGCTTTATTGCGCGAGGCGTCGGCGGACACCTGGTTTGCGAATCACTACACATCGGTCGCGCTTGAAGCCGACCCGTTTGTGCCACGTCAGTTCCGGGCTTTTCGGCGACTGCCGGCGGACTAGATCTTGTCTCCGCGGTGCTCCCAGCGACCCCGAAATGTGATCCAGAACGACAGCAGGATCAGCGCGACGTCCAGGCCGAAACCACGCCTCTTGATGTAGAGCCGGTCGTAGCGGAACTTGTTGCGCCGCGAGATGTCGCGGGGCGCGTAGATTTGCGCGACGCCGGTCAGGCCAGGGCGGATGCTGTGGCGCTCGGCAAATCCGGGAACGTCCTCGAGTTTTTCGTGCGTGCCGTCGCCGCGCGCCTCGATCTCGCCGGGACGCAGCGCGCGCGGTCCGACAAAGCTCATGTCGCCCACGAAGATGCTCCACAGCTGCGGCAGTTCGTCCATCGCGGTGGCGCGCATCAGGCGCCCGATCCGGGTGACCCGCGGGTCGTGCTCGCTGGCCTGCAGGGCGCCGACTCTGGCCTCGGCGTCAGGGATCATCGAACGAAATTTGTAGGCGTGGAAGATGCGTCCCCCTTCTCCCACGCGTTGCTGGCCATAGAAGACCGGCCCGCCGTCTTCGAGCTTGACCAGCGCGGCCAGGGCCGCCCACACGGGCGAGGACAGCACAAGGCCCACGCCCGACAGCCCGACGTCGAGCAGACGCTTGGCCAATGGAATCGGCGCGACGGCAATTGCCGCCGACGCCGGTGTGGCCGGCGGCCGGCGCAGCAGCAGTGCTCAGCCTGCCGAAGCCGACGCAACCCTCCCGTGATCACCGCGCCGCAACCTCCTCGTAGATCTCCAGCGTGCGCCTGGCCATACGCTCGGCGGTAAACTCGCGTTCCACGCGTCGTCGGGCGCCGTTACCGAGGCTGGCCCGGAGGTCGTGGTCGCCGATGAGCAGCTGGAGGCTCGCGTGGAGTCCTTCGACGTCACCTGGCGGCACGACCAGGCCGCTGTCGCCATGCTGATTCACCCATGGGACGCCGGAGGCCAGATTCGTGCTCACGACCGGCTTGCCGCACGCCATGGCCTCGAGCTGAACCATCCCAAAGGCCTCGGCACGGGTGACCGAGGGCAGCACGAACACGTCACACGCATGGTAGAGCGCCAGCACCGGCTCATCGGGCAACGCACCGAGAAACCGCACCCGCCCGGCAACGCCGGCCTCGACGGCCAGCCGCTCGAGTGCGCCGCGCGAGGGACCGTCGCCGACGATGGCCAGGCAGGCCTCGAGCCCTTGCATCGCCCGAATCAACACGTCGACGCCCTTGTAGGGAACCAGGCGACCCACAAACAGCAAGAGCGGCAAGGGCCCCATGTCGCGCCGCCATCCCTGCGCGGCAGCCTCGATGTCTGGGGTTGCCGCGAGGCTGGCGAGATCAATTCCGTACGGCACGACGGCGCACTTGTGCCGATAGCCATCCAGCTGGGTCGCCGAATCGCGCATGGCGGGGGAGGCCACCAGTATCCGGGCCGCGCGGTCCAACACCCGTCGCAGGAACGGCCGGTACATCAGTTGATACTTCCATTCCGCGCGCACGACCTCGCTATGGAAGTAGACCACCAGCGCGCCCCGCCGGCGCGTGACCATGTCAGCAACCAGCGCGACGGGGTTCGGCTCGTGCACGACGGTGACGTCGGCAGGTGTGCGGGCGAGCTCGAGGGCCAGCGCGGGCGACAACCCGACGCTGCCGACGCGAGCCAGCGTCGCGGCTCTCGTGACAGGAACACCGCCGCGGACCTCGCGCGAGGTGTGCGCGCCCGTGTTGACGACAAGCACCCGCGAGTCGACCAGCCGGCGCTCGGACTCGCAAAGCAGCTGCAGCACGCGCTCCATGCCGCCTGGCACAGGGGGGTAATACTTGCCGACATGGAGGACGCGCAGCCTCCGCCCGGCACGTGAGGCCCGCACCGCAGGCTCGCGATCGGCGCGGAACTCCAGCTCCTGCGAGGCCTCTGTGCTCATTGATGTCTCGTGGCGCGGTCGTTGCCGGCCGAGTCAGCGACAGATCGGTAGATGTCCGTCATCTCGCAGGCGTAGCGGCGCCACGAGAACGCGCTCCCGCGTCGTGTCGCAATCAGCTTCCGCTGGCGCCATGCTTCAGGTTGTCCCGCGGCTTCGCGCAGCAATGCCGTGATCGCGTGCACCCAATCGGCTGTGTCGCCCAGTCTCGCGTAGGACGCCGCCCCGCCGCCGACCTCGCGGAAGACCGGCATGTCCGTCGCCACAACCGGCGTACCCGCGGCGAGGGCTTCGGCGACCGGCAGCCCGAACCCCTCGCGTTCCGAGACGGAAAGCAGCAGCGTGGCCCGGCGATACACCGCGGCCAGCGTCTCTCGATCGATGGCCGGCAGCTCCACGATGCGACCCTGGATCCCCAGGCGTTCCGACAGCGCACGCTGTGCCGGCGTCAGCGCGCCCCCCACGCGCACCAGTCGCACCGATGGCCACTGCGCCAGGACCTCGGCGAAGACCTGGAGCAGCAGGTCGATTCTCTTTCGCGGCACGGTGCTGCCTACGTGCAGGAGGTCGGTGAACGTGCCGATCGGCCCGAGCCAGGAGGCGGTCGTACTCTCGATGGCCGTTGGCAGGATCTCCGGTAGATCGACGCCGTTGGGCACGACGGCGACGCGATCGGCCGCTACCAGCTGCCGTTCCACCAGCGCCGAGGCCGTCGCCTGACTCGGGCACACGACTCTCGCGGCGCGCGCCAGGCCCGCCGAAAGGCGCCGGACCAGGAAGTCGGGTAAGCCTGTCGAGTTGCCATTGGAGGCCGCGTGCTGATCGAAGGCATCGATGTCATGGCAGGTGACCACCGTCCGCGCGTGCGGGAGCACCAGAGCCAAGTGCCCGTAGCTGTGATCGACCACGTGACAGACGTCCATCGAGCGTGCCGGATGCAGAGCGCGGCGATAGAGCCAGAATCGGTTGAGCACGCGCGCCAGTGTCGGCGGGACCGCACCGCTCTGACGCCAGCGGCCGATGCTCGGCAGCAACCGCGGGCGAATCAGCGTTGGCTGGACACGCAGGCCCGGGTCAGCGGCCAGCTCGCGGGTCAGCGACTCGGCGACCAGGTCCATGCTCGGCCAGTGTTCCTCGAGCATGTCGGCGAGGACCGCGACCCGCAGGGGTTCGCCGGACGGCCGGTGCGTGCCCATCACTGAGGTATCGGTCACTTTAGGTGCGTGGCCGCGCGAGCACGACCATATCCATCGGCGAGCCCAGCCGCACGACACGATCCAGCCAGGCCAGGCCCAGGATGACGCCAAGGGGGACTCGACGGGGCCGCCAATACGTCAAGACGGCCTGGAAGCAGTAGTGCATGCAGTAGCGTGCTTCGACGATCGTGAGACCCAGCGCTTCAAAGAGCGCAGACAGTTGCGCCAGGGTGTACCCCTCGCGGACGTGGGCCGGGTCGTAGACCGCAGGCGGTGTCGGCACGCTGAGCACCAGCGAACCGCCAGGCGACAACACACGCCGCAGCTCGGCCACCGCACTCCGATCATCCGCCACGTGTTCCAGGACTTCGGTGCAGATCGCCAGGTCCACTGATCCGCTGCGCACCGGAATCGCCGTGAGCGAGGCAGCAAGGCGATGCGCACGGGGGTCCGTGGCTTGTTTCGGAATGGCGAAATCAAACTCGAGCAGCCGCGCGCCCGCTGCGAACCGGCGCAGCATGGGACTGTACAAGCCCTCGCCCACGCCCGCATTCAGCGCGATTGCCGGAGCGGGCCTGTCGGCGGTCGCGCGTGCCAGCAACGCTTCGAGCGCGGGCGTCTGCACGATCCGTCGCCCCGCGTCGGGCCACCCCGGCGCCACCAGTCGCACTCCTGGCGATCTCGCCACGACACGTGCAAGTCGCCGGAAGCGGCTGGGGCCACTGCGAGTGTTGCCTTGCGTCATGACGTTGCCAACTCCGCCTTGCGGGCCAGCCTCTGGAGGAATGTCACGAGCTCGTCAAAGACGACCCGTCTCTCGAATGACTGCCGGACCAATGTCCGACCGCGTCTGGCCGCCGCCGCGGCGTGTTCGGCGCCGTCGAGGACGGTGACCAGCGCGTCGGCCAACGCGAGCCGCATCACCCGCTGGGTACGTCCAGCCCGTATCGCCGTCGCGGATCGTCTCGCGCAAGCCACCGACGGCTGTGGCGACGACTGGGACCTCGCATGCCAGCGCTTCCAGGACCGAAAAGCCCAGCCCCTCGTCGCGGCTGGCCTGCACACACACATCAGACGCCTGGTAGTAGGCGGCGAGGCCGTCGAATGGCGCGACCGCGTCGCGGGCGATCACCGCCTCGGCGAGCCCAGCCGCGGCGGCGCGCGCGAGAAACTCCTCGTAGCCGCCGCTGAGGTGAAGGATTCGCACATCCCGCCCTTGTCGGCGCAGGGCTCCGACGGCTTCGATGAGCGTGTCCGGGTCCTTTTCCGGAGCCACCCGGCTGCTGAAGAAGACCAGCGAGCACTCGAGAGGCAGCCCCAGTCGACCCCGCAGCTGCGCGCGTGGCGTTTCCGAGGGCACAAACAGCGCCGTGTCGATGCCATAGACCGGGATGACAGCCACCTGCCCGGAGGATCCATGGAGCCGCACGACCCGTTCGAGATACCGGCTCAGCACGACGTACTGCCGCCCGACACGGGCATTGAGACGCGCCAGCACGTGAATGGCGATCCATTCCAGGCGCCTGAACGGCTTGCCCGATCCATCCTCCCGCCGGCACACGTAGTAGCCCTCGACGGGACTGCAGACCAGCATGACCGCCGGGCGGCCGACGAGCCGCGCGACGATGTTGGCGGCAATCGCCGCCGGGCCGTACCCCTGAACCAGAATCGCGTCGTACGTCATCGCGGAGCCGCAGAAGCTGCCGGAAGGTGAACAGCGCGAATCGGAGAAACGACGAGGGGCCGGTCTCCTGCGCGAATCGCGCGCCAGTGGGCTGGCTGATCGTCTTGCCGCCGACGACCTGTCGTGTCACCAACGTCAGCTCACACCGCTCGGCCAGACCCTCCACCATACGGACGTCGGTGCCGCTCTCGACGACGAAGCACAGACGCAGGCGGGTGTCGCCCGCTCTCTCACTTCCCGCGCGAAGGTCGCCTGCAGTCATGTAGAAGTCGTTCAGGCAGACATCGGCGTGCCGGCCGCCGCTTCCTCGAGCCATGAGCACACCGCCGCGACGTGGCGCGCCTGCTGCTCGACCAGTTGGCGTTCGGGGGTCGACGGGAATCGGCCCAACGCCAGGCAGCCGAGTATCGCCTCAGCCAGGCCTGCCGAGGTCGGCGGATCGCCGGGCGCCAGTCTGCCGACTCCGTCATGCAGCCACTCCGGAATCGCGCCCGTGCGGAACGCCGCGACGGGCACTCCCGCCGCCACAGCTTCGAGCCCCGACAAGCCGTACGGCTCGGGCCACACGCTCGGCATCACCAGCGCTGCCGCGTCGGCAAGCAGGCTGCGACCGGTTGGCCGCATCGACCCAGCCTCGAAACTCGATGCCGACCTGGGGCGACCGCGCCCGCGCCGCGAGGCGCTCGCACGCCATTCGGTCCGGGCCGTCTCCCGCAACGACAAGCCGCACGGACTTTCCAAGCCTCGCCTGCACTGCCGGCAGCGCCTCGATCAGGAGGCGGCAGCCCTTGAGCCGCTCGATTCGCCCGACGAACAAGAGGGTCGCCACAGTCGAACCCTCGGCGCGTTCGACGCGCTCGGACGCCGCGATGGACGGGCGATAGGGCGGCAAGGCGTGCGCGCGATGGGGCGCCACGCCGTGGCGCAGGTACTCGCGCCGCATGTGCTGCGACATCGTGAGGACGTGGCTGTACGTCCGAATGAGCTCGAGCTGCGACGACTGGCGGCGGTAGTCCCGGATGAGCGTCACCGGATGGAGCCCGCCGCACCGCCGCGGATAGAACAGGGCCAGGCAGGCGGGACCGAACACGCGATCGCACGGCCTGGGCTGCGGAAAAGTCAAGGTCTTCCGGCTGCTGATGCACGTGCCGGTGTAGGTGTGCGCGACAAAGACGGCTGGCGCGATTGCAAGCAGCCGCGCCTCCATCGCCGGATCGGCGACGCCGTGCACAAGCAACACCGACGGCGACCAGCGCCGCAGCGCTTCGAGCGACCGTTCGGGATCGTCAAGCGCCGCGCACCACTCGGTCGCTCCCTCCGGCACCGTGATGCGCTCGCGCTCGACCGGATGATCCTGCTCGGTCCACAGAGCTACCTGACAGCCCGTCGCCGCGACCGCTGACAAGAGGAAGTCCACATACGTTTCCACGCCACCAGCCTGGCGTCGTGTCCAGTTGACAAACGCCACTCGCCGCGAGGCCGCGCCCCTGCTCACGTTACTCCCCCAAGCAGCGTCGCGACGGCGCGCTCGACGTGAAAGCGCTCGAGATACAGGCGCCTGGCCGCGCCCGACAGCCGTGCGCGATCATCCGGCGAGTCGAGCAACTGGACGGCCGCATCGGTCATCGCGCCACTATCCCCGATCGGGCGTCAGGCGCAACGCATGGCCCCAGCCATCGTCGGTCCTCACGCCGCTCGATGCGACGACTGCGCTGCCGTGCTCGAGCAGGGCCATCAGCGTCGTTCGCCGCACGCTGACGCCGTCGGGGTATGGCTGCACGAAGACGTCACAACACTGAATCAGGGTGGAGATCTCCTCGGCCGATCGCTCGCCACGCGCCACAATCGCGTGAGCCAGCGCTGGAACGCGCGATTCGAGCGCATCGGCAAAGCTGTCGGTGCCACGACCCAGCAGCACGAACCTCGCGTCGGGCCGCCGCTGCGCGATTCCGACGATCACTTCCGCGAGCATGTTGGCCACTAGCGGGTTTGCGGCCCCGAAGTACCCGATGACCGGGTCGGTGACGGTTGCGGAAATTGCGCGCCGGCGGGCCTGGACCTCCGCGGGCAGGTCGTGCCGCGCGATGGGACTGGGCACCGGCAGCCACGAGTAGTGAAGTGGTCGACGTGGACCGAAACGCTGCACCATCGGCACAAACGACGGCGTCGAGACCCACACGCGATCGGCGGCCCGCAACAACACCATCAGCATCATCCGATGCGCGATGGCGCCCACGTTCTGCCGCAGGCGCCCGGACTCAAACGGCAGGTACGGCTCGTGGACCATCAGGTGCACGCTGTCGCCGCTGCGCGCTCGGCGCCACACCCAGACGCAGAACGGCAGGTTGAGCGACTTGTAGCCGAAGCCGTGCGGGACCCACTGGATGAATAGTCGTCGCGGCGCCTCGCAGGCGTCGAGCCTTCGACCGATCGCGGCCAGACGTCCAGCCGCATACCCGCCTTCGAGCGCATGCACGCGGACGCCGGCGATCTCTCCAGCCGGAGCGGGTGACCAGACGTGGACCTGGCGCCCGGTTGCGGCCAGCGCCGTCGCCATGACACGCGTGAAATCGGCGACGCCACCAACCTGTGGCGGGCTCTCGGGGCTCACGAAGTGCCAGGGCGTCATCGTGCCGGAGCGGCGGTCCACTCAGGCCGTGCCCAGGGCATGAGCGCCGCACCAGTTCCTGGCTACCATGCCAGAACCCAGTCGGCGACGACGCGGTCGCAGCCGGGGCCGGCGCGCCGCTCCGTGTGGGTTCGGGCCAGCTCGCCCATGCGCCCCAGCCGCGGTCGCGCATCGCTGGCCGCCGCCAGCGCCTCGGCCAGGTGCTCGAAGGACGCCGGCCTCACCAGCCACCCCGTTGTCCCTGGCTCCACCCACTCGGCTGCGCCCGTGCTGGTCGTGGTGATCACGGCGCGCGCACAAGCCATCGCTTCGGCGACCGCAAAGGGCGAGCCGTCCTCGAGCGTGGGAAGGGCGAACACCTCGGCGTCGGCAAGTGCGTCGCGCGGATCGCCGGGGCGAACGACGACGTCGAGGCCCTGGCGTTCCCGTTCGAGGAGCATGCGGCTGCACCGATCGCCGGTGGCGCCAACGAATCGAAGGCTGACCGGCACGTGGGCGCCAAGGCTTCGTATCGCCTGCAGGAGGTACACGAACCCCTTTCGCAGGTCGAGGCTGCCGACCGAGCAGACGCGCAGCGGCCCGGTGGCGGGTTCGCTTACTGTTTTGCAGCGGTACCGATCCAGGTCAACCGGTTGCTGCAGGCACGTCAATCGCTCGACCGGCACGCCGCCGGATGCCAGCGACTCGGCCGCCCAATTCGACGAGACTCGGACGCGTGTTGCGAGCGTCAGCTCCTGGTTCACGCGTTCCACCATCGCGCGGCGTCGGGTGTCCGTGAAAGCGCCGACCGCAGTGGCGCGCAGCCTCGGAGACATACACATCGCGGAACGCTCGCAAGTGGCCGTTCGGACTTTCGAGGATGCTTGGCATGCCTGCTGCGTCGGCCCACTGCAGGGTTTCAAGGCCGACCTGCGTGAATGAGTAGCAGAGATCGGGACGTGTCGACGCGACCACGCGCACCCGCGAAGCGTCCGATACGGCGATCGGACCACGCCTGTCCGACGCCCGCGAAACGCCGGAACGGCCTCCACCACGGCCGCTCGGTCGGGGCCGGCGGGGACGCGATGCCACGTGACGTTGGGCAGAGCACGCGCGCGTGGGTCGGGGCCCGGGCCGGGCCCGATCGCATGGACGTGGCAGCCGGTCAACGCCAGGGCGCGCAGGGCGTTGCCCGCCTGAGTGCCCAGACCGCCCACCCCTATCGGCGCGCCATAGACGAAGGCGATGGTGCGAATGCTCACGAAACCGCTCGCCCGCTACGCGGCCCGCGGCCAGGTCAACCGCGGAAACAGCGGCGCCAGGCGGGCGGTGACAAACGGCGCCAGCGGACTATGTCTCAGCCCGTGCGCCATGATCGCCACGTAGAGGCCGCTGACCAGCGCGGCTGCGACCATCAGGCTGCCAACGGTCGAGGGCACCCAGACCCGCGGCAGCAAGGCGCTAAGCTGTGCCCAGCGCGACGATTCGCCAGCCGCAGGGCAGCAGACCGCGGAGCCAGGCGGCCGGGGTGACCTCGGTCCGGGCGGCCAGCGCGAAGAGGTTGGACGGCAGGCTGGTGGCGACCACGGCGGCGATCGAGCCCACAACCGGACCCGCTGGTCCGATCACCGGGATGAGCAGCAGGCCGAGGACGACCGACGCCGCGCCGTCTACCAGGTTCGTGATCGACACGCGCCGTTCGAGGCCGAAGGCCACCAGGCCATAGATGAGCGCGATGTTCCAGTGCCGCAGCACCAGCTGCGTCGCAAGCAACATCGTGAGAGCACCGCCGCCGAACTGCTGCCGGCCCACCCACCAGGTGACAAACCCCTCGTTGAAGGCAAGGGTGAGGCAGACGATCAGCCCGCTCACGCACAACATCGCGAGCGTGAGAGCCGTGACGAGCTCGACGAGCCGTTCTTTCCGGCCGGCCGCCCACAGCTCGCTCAAGGCTGGCGTGGCCGAGGCCATGATCAGCTGCGGATGGTTCGCCAGCACGGACGTGAGCTTGCTCGTGCAGGAGTACAGCACGACCGACTGCGCGCCGAGCAGACTCCCGATCATCAACAGATCGGAGCCGCTCAACAGCACCTGCGCCACCTGCGCGACGCTGACCCAGGCCGCGTTGAGCGCATACGGCCGCACGTCAGCCCACGCGGGCTTCACATCAGGGGCTGGCCAGACACCGCGATGGCGCTCGCGAACGCGGAGCCACGAGGCAACGGCCGTGATGATCTGCCCGATCACCCAGCCGACGACCAGCGCCCACAGCCCCGCACCGGCCAGGACCAGGGCGATGGTGACGATCGTCAGCGTCGCCCACGACGCAATCTGCAGCTTGCCGAGAAATGGCAACTCCTGCAGCCCTTGCAGGACGGATTGATAGAGTCGAAGAGGGAAGAGCACCGCGAAGCCGGCGAGCACCAGCAGCAGCGGCATCGACGGTGCCGAGCCCCGCGCGTCGCGACCCAGATCCCCGCGGCGCAGGTCGCGGCGACGACCAGGGGGATCTGAAAAGTGACCGCCCGACGTGCCCGGGCGATGACCTGCGGCAGTTCGCCCGTTGCGGCGCCGCTGGCGCGCCCCATCGCATAGGCGGTCTCGCGCGGCAGCACCGCGTTGACTCCCAGGTCCATCAGCATCAGGTAGCCGAGCAGCTGCTGCGCGATCAGCCACAACCCGAGCGTCTCCGAGCCCAGACGCCCGAGCAGGAACGGCGTCATCCACAAGCCCACGACGGTCGCCAGGGCGAGCTGGAGGGAGCCGAGAGTGACCCCGCCGAGGAATCGGCGCGTTCGCGTCATCGAATGCGGCCTGCGTTCTCGGGGGTCTCACCGCGTGCCGCGCCGTGCAGGGAGCTGGCCAGGAACCAGAAGAGGATTCCGAGCTGGGTGTTGAAGACGGGGCCGGCCCAGCCGAACCCCGCAATCAGCACCTGGACGCAAAGGACGATAAGCGCCAGGCTGGCCAATTCGGGTTGTCGCTTTCGCATCGGAAAGTCGATATGCCGCCAGAAGCGACACCAGGACCGCGCCCCCGTAGAGCACCCACATCGGCACACCGCCGTCGAGCAGCCATCCGGTCAGCTGAATCTCGACATAGATCGGCGCGGATTCCACCTTGTCGGGATTGGCAAAGTAGATCTGCATCATGCCCCACCGGCCCAGGCCGGCGCCCAGCGGATAGCGGTCAAGCAGCTCGCCGAATGTCTGCGACACGAAGCCGCCGCGATTCTCCTGGTAGCTGCGCATCGCGCCCTGCTGCGTGATGCCGATGAACCGTTCCTCCACCGACTCGCCGCCCACTGACCGCGCCCAGATGAAGGCGACGATTACGAGCAGGCCCGCGCTCAGGGCAATTCGTGCCGGCGACCGCGACCTGACCGCGACGGAACAGGAGCACGGCCATCATCGCCAGCGCTCCGACCGACATCAGCAGCAGCGATCTCACCTGCGTCAGGTAGATGGCCGCAAGTCCGACCGCCGCTGCGCCCAACGTCAAGGTCCGGCCGATGTTGCTGCGGGCAATAACGCTCAAGCCCGCACCGAGGACGACTGTGAGGGCGCCGGCCGTCGCGGCACCGCCGGGCTGGTCGCTCAAGCCAGGCGGCCGGATGATCCGCTCGCCGTCGGCACCCACATAGGTAAGCGACTCGATGTACATGTCGTTCATGCGGCTCCCAAGGGAGCTGAGCTCGGGTGGCATGAACTGTTTGGGAAAGTAGACCTGCAGCACGCCCAGCGCCGCGCCGATCGTGTTGAAGACAAACGCGATGACCAGCAGCCGCCGCAGCTGGGCCGCCGAATCGACAGCCTTCCAGCCCCAGAACATCGGAGCGGCGATCGCCGCCTGGAAAATGCACTGCGCCACTCCAGCACCGATCTGGCTGGTTGGGTGCATGAGGTTTGCTGCAAGCAGACTCAACGCCAGGGTCAGCAGGACCGAGCCCTTGGGGCCTCTGCCCGCGCACGACGCGCATGACGTAGACAACAAACAGGCCTGCGCTCAACGCGTACGGCAACGCACGGATGATCGGACGGTAGGCCTGGGCTCCGGGCACGAACAGCAGCGCGCCCCACAGGAACTGGGCGCCCAGAAACAGCATCAGCCACGGCAGGCGTTCACGAAACGCCCTGCGCCGCGTCCTGACGTCCTGTGGCGGTGAGTCCACTGCCACGGAGACCGCGGGCTTCCTGGCCACCTGGCGCACCGGCCCCTGCGCGGTGGCCGAGGCAAAACGCGCGTCGAGATCGGAAAGAAGATCGTCAGCCATGTGCGGTCACCAGAGCGCGCACCAGGCGCTCGTACTCATCCAGCGTGCGCTCCAGGCCGTAGTCGGCCGCTCGCGCCAGCCCCGCGTCCACAAGTGCCGCGCGGGCCTGACCGTCGCGAAGCAAATGCACGACCGTCTCCGAGAACACCGCATCGTCGACGACGCGCCCGTACCTGCCGGCGCCGAGCACTTCCAGGCTTCCCGGGTTCGGTGTCGCGACGACCGGAACGCCACAGGCCATGGCCTCGACGTACGGCAGACCGAACCCTTCGTACGTCGAGGGCGACGCGTAGACCCAGGCTCGTCGATAGAGAGCGGCAAGTTCACCGTCGGCAAGGCCGGTGTGGAACACCACACCAGGGACAGCGTCCCCGCGATGAGAGACCATGTGCAGCTCCGCATCGGGAACCTGCGGCTTGATACGCTCCACGAACTCACGCACGAGCCATGCGCCGCGCTTTCGGCCGGTGAGTGCGCCGACAAACACAATTATCGGCCGGTCGCTGCGCTCGGCTTCGCCTGGATGGAACACCGTGAGATCGACTCCGTTGGGGATGACACGCTTTACAAGAGGGTTCGACACGAGTGGTGTTCCGACTGACTCCCACACACCGCTGCGGTGTCAACGCCGTCAGCAACTCGAGCCCGTAGACGCCGAACTGCAGTATGCGCCTGCCCATCGACGTGGCGGTGCGCGCCTCCTCGAGCGCGGAGCCATGCATCACGCGAATGACGGGCCGCCGGCGAAGGGGAAGCAACAGGCTGTCCCCATGGGCGATGACGACTTCCGCGTCGCCAAAAGGCGGCAGCGCCGACAGCACGTGCCCGAGATATCCCATGGTCAGTCGTCGTCCGGCCCAGGTATCGACAAACCGGCGCCACGGCAGCGGGCGGACTTTGTACGCGGCGTGCGGCGGCAACGGGTCGTGTGAAAACACCGTGACATCGTGCCCGCGCCTGGCCAGCCCTTGCGAAAGATCGTGGGCGACCCGCTCGATGCCGCCGCGCTTGAATCCGGGCCGCGGCAAACCATAGCTGACGACGGCAATTTTCACCGCCCGACCGGTTGCCGAAAGTCGGTTCGGCGGCCATCGCGTCGGGCCGAGTGGCGACGAAGGGCTCAGCCGGCGCGGCCATCGCTCATTCCCTGATATATCGCGTGCAATGCGTCGCCCATCTGCTGGCGCGAGAAACGCCTGCCGGACGGCCAGCGGCCGCCGCGGCTCCAAGCCGCGCCCGCAACGCGGCGTCGTTGACCAGTCTTTCCATCTGTCGCGCCAGGGCCTGGACGTCGCCGGGAGGATGCGCAACGCACGTCTGCTCCGGGTCCCCGATTTCCCGCGCGCCGCCGGCATCGCTGATCACGACCGAGCCGGCCACACGACATGGCTTCGGCGATGACCAGGCCAAACGGTTCAGGCGCCGTGCTGGCGTGCACGACGACATCGAGTGCGCGATAGACGGGCGAGGTGTCAGCCTGAAAGTCCAGGAAGCCGATGCGACCATCGAGTCCCAGATCCGACGCGCGTCGAATCAGGTCGGCGCGCGTCCACTGACTCGCGCTGACCTGATAGGCCGGACCGCCGACGACATAGGCTCGTACCGGCAGTCCTGGAGGCAGGCGCGACGACGGCATCAAGAAAGATGTCATGGCCCTTCCACTTGGCGTACGTCGCCACCAGGCCAATCCGAACAGTACCTGCTGGAGCAGCAGGCAGGTCCGGCCGCCGCATCCAGATCCATCGAAGGCCCCTCCGGCGAAAACCGCGTGCAGTCGATGCCGTTGTGGAGGACCTTCGACGCTGCGGCCGCCGCCAAGCACGCCTCTCCACATCCGCGGCGACGCTTTTCGAATTGGCGACGATCGTGTCGGCACGTCGTCGAGAACCTGTCGAAACAGCGCCGCCGAAATCGCGCGTGGACTCACGTAGTCGTGAACGTGCCACAGCAGGCGCATCCTGCCCGAGACGACCCACGCCGACAGAATGTGGCCCTTGAGCCCGTTGGCGTGAACAAGGTCGGGCTGCCATCGCTGAAGATGTCGCCGAAGCCTGCGCGAGTAGCGAATCAGACCTGGAAGCGACGCAATCAGCTTGCCCGCGGTTACCACGGGATGCCGGCCGTACTCGCCGGTCGAGGCAAAGCGTCGCGGGAGCGCGACGACATCATAGGTGGCGCCCATCGTCTCGACCGCCTGCCGCAATGGGCCGTCCTCGACGCTGACGACCGCCACCGGCCAGTCCGAGTGCCGGATACGGGTCTCAGCGATGATGTCGAGCAGCACACGCTCGGCGCCACCCAGCCGACCGGAGATGCTGAGAATCAACAGGCGCACGTTCGTCAATGACCGGGCGGCCTGCGCCGGGGCTCATTCATGAAGGCCACTGGTTCGACTCGCACACCTGAGCGGTCTTCGTGCGCTCCTTCGGCGGGGTCCACGACAAGAGGAGGACGGCTCGAGCCCGACAGGGATGCTGGAGGTGACCCGGTGCGCCAGGCCGAGGAAGGCTGCGTTGCAGCGGCGCCTGGAGGAGACGAACGAGCGAGCGGCAATACCGGATCGGACGAGCGCGCTGACAGCAAGGCCGGACCGGACCTGGTCCGGCGCCCTCCCTCAGCTGCGGCTGAGCCGCGAGGCCGGCTGACCGGGCCGCGAGGCCGGCTGACTGGGCCGCGAGGCCTGCTGATAGTAGCGGCTGTACTCCTTCCGGTAGTACGCCGAGTAGTAGTACGGGTTCTTTTCCAGATCGACGCGGTTGAGCACGGCCCCAATCACGTGCGCCTGCACCGCCTCGAGTTGTTCGAGGGCCGCGCGCGCGGCCTGGCGACTCGTCTGGTCGGCCCCGACGACGAACACGACCCCGGTCGCCGTGTTGGCGAGGATCGACGCGTCGGCGACGGCGAGCACGGGCGGCGAGTCGAGGATGACCCAGTCGAAGTTCTGGGCGAGCGTCGCAAAGAACTCCTCACACCGCTTCGACCCGAGCAGTTCCGCCGGGTTGGGCGGAATCATCCCCGCCGGCAGAACACACAGGTTCTGCACGGACGTCTTGCGAATCGACTCGCTCGGCTTGCAGTCGCCGACCAGCAGATTCGAGAGTCCCGGCTCCTGCGCGATGTCGAAGATCGCGTGCACGCGCGGACGCCGCATGTCGGCGTCCACGTGCAGCACACGCTGTCCGGCCTGGGCCAGCGACACCGACAGGTTGCTCGAGAACAGGCTCTTGCCTTCGCCCGGTCCGGCGCTGGTCACGACGATGACCCGCACACCTTCGTCGGCCGACGAGAACAGCACGTTGGTGCGCACGCCGCGAATGGCCTCCGCGAAATTGGGCGGCACGCCGTCGTGCAGCAGGGCGCCGGACGAACTTCACGTCGATTGACGGCACCATGCCGAGAAACGGCACGTTGAGCTGCGCGCGCAATTCCTGCGGCGACTTGATGCGGTTGTCGAGGTACTCGAACAGGAACACGAGGCCCAGCGCCAGCACGGCGCCGGACAAGGCGGCCATGGTCAGGTCGCGTTCGCGCCGGGGCAGGAACGGACCGCCGGGCACTTCCGCCGAGTCGACGACGCGAATGTTGCTCGCCTTGAGCTCACCTGAAATGCCCGTTTCCTTCGTCCGCTGGAGCAGCGCCTCGTAGACCTGCCGGTTGCTCTCGGTCTCGCGCTTCAGCACGCTGAACTCGATGCCCTTGCGATTGAGGCTGAGCGCCTCCGCCTTGCCGCCCTCGAGCGCGCCGACCAGCGTGCGTTCCTGCGCCGCCGCTGTGTCGAACTCGCTCTTCACCGACAGCACGATCTTGTCGATCTCGATCTGGAGCTTTGCCTCGGCAGACTGAATCGCCGAACGCACCTTCACCATTTCCGGGTGCCGGTCGCCGTACTTGTCCGCCAGCTGCGCCTGCTGCCGCTGCAGATCGCCCAGATCGCCCTTGAGCTTCTGGATGTATTCGTTGGCCAGCACCGCCGGGAACGAATCGAGCGCGTTGTTGTTCTGGATCGACCTGAGCTGGTTGTACAGCGCTTCCTTCTCGATTCGTGTCGTCTTGGCCTTGGTGGCGGCGGTGTTCAGATCGGACAGCCGCTGCACGACGATGTTCTGCCGATCCTCGACGGCGACGGCGTCGTGCTGTTCCTTGTAGCGCTGCAGATCGGACTCGCTCGCCTCGACCTTCTTCCGCTGCTCGGCCAGCTGCGCCTCGAGCCAGTCGGTGGCGTCCTTTGAGGCCGAGAAGCGATACTCGAGGTTTTGCTCGATGTAGGCCCTTGCGTGAGCGTTGGCCAGATCCGCCGCCAGTTGTGGATCCGTGGAGGTCATGCTGATGTCGACCAGCCGGCTGTTGCGGATCGGCGTGATGCCCAGCGAGCCGAGCACCATGCCGGCGTATCGCATGTAAGGGTCGGCGATCCTTCTGTGCGAGCCCGCGCCGGTTCCGCCTGTCCTGTTGCTGCCGCCTCCGACCAGCGACGTGGCGAGCGCCCACGCACCCCTGACGCGCCGCCCACGGTCCAGGGCGTCCTGACTTCCCGCATCCCTTCCCGCACGGCCGGATGCTGATCGAGCTTCATGGTCGCCGCCGTGCGTCGCGCGAGACTTCGACTCTGCAGGATCTTGTACTGCGTCTGGTAGAAGTCGTCGTTGTACCAGCCGTCCTGCTGCTGGAATATCGTGCTCAGGTCCCCGACCTTCGGGCTGTCCTTCTCGATGAGCAGTTGCGTGCTCGCCCGATACAGCGGCGTCGTGCGGTAGCTGTTGATGGCGCCGATCGTGAAGACGGCGAGCAGGACGGGAATGGCGACCCAGCGGCGCTTGTAGACTACGCGGACGTAGTCCATCAAGTGCCGCTCTTCCTCATGCTGGTGGACGATCTGCGCGACGTTGACCTTGGGGCGATTGTCATTACTCATTGGGGAGCCTCGATCAGAAAAAGCGCTCGGCGACGATAATCGTGTCACCAGGTTCGACCATATCCGTCAACTTGACCTTGATTTCCTTCTTCTTGCCTTCCACCGTGCGGACGATCTTGATCTTGCCCGGTGGAGCCGCGGTCCGTGACACCGCCGGCCAGCGACAAGGCCTGCAGCACGGTCGTGTCCTTGTCGATCGGGTAGGCGCCGGGCATCTTGACCTGCCCGAAGACGTAGACCGAGCGCGCCTTCTGGACGACCAGCGTGTCGCCATCCCGCAACTGGACGTTCTTCGACAACGCGCCTTCCTGAATCTCGCGCAGGTTGACGCGAATCACCGTCGAGTCGCTGTCGTTCGGCATCACCGGGCCGCTGGTCTTGCCTTCCTTGGGGCGGACGATCATCACTTCGTCTGCGGCCTGCGGCGTGGTGGAGCCCGCGCGCGCGATCGCCTCGATGATCGTCATGTCGCCGGTGAGCTGATAGGCGCCAGGCGCTCGCACCTCGCCCATGACGAAGATGCGCTGGCTGCGATATGTCTCCATCGACACCGAGACCTGCGGGTTGCGCAGATAGCCGTCGGCCAGACGCTTCTTGAGATCCTCTTCCAGCGCTCGCAGGGTGAGCCCGCCGGCCTTCACGCGACCCAGCAGCGGGAACGTCAGCGTGCCGTCGGGGTCGACCGTGAACTTGCCGGACAGGTCGGCCTGGTCATAGACCGTGATGGTCAGCGACGTCCTGGTTGCCGATGGTGTAGTCGGTTTGCGCCGCTGCCACCCTCGACAGCAGGATCAGAGCGGTGACGACGCGAAGGAGCACTCTCATCGTTGCTTGGTTCCGTAAGTGACCGTAAAGCCAGCGCGAACACCCTCGTAGTTCCGCGTGACGGACGCGTCGGACTGCCGGTCGATGTAGTTCATGTCGAAGCCAAGGCGGACGAACTGGCCCAGCGAGTAGCCGATGCCGCCGCCGTAACGGTTGCCGGAATCCGAGCGACGCTCGGCGCCTGGCAAGCCGATCGTTTCGTAGTTCAAGCTTGTAGCGACCTGCTCGCCCGACGACGTCCCAGGTGTGCGTGATCTTCTGGACCACCGCAAAGCGTCCAGTCCGTCTGCAGGTAATACGGCTCGACGGTCTCGAACGAGTACGTCACGTCGCGGTTGTAGCGGCCGATCGAACCGGGTAGCCCGCAGCGTATAGCCGAGGTCCACCAGGGCAATCACGCCGCCGAAGTCCGGCACCAGGCGACTGAGGGTGTCGAACTTCCGGTAGCCGACGGCCAACTGGCCGTCGATCAACGCAAACGGCTTGAACCTGAAGCCCGGCATGACCTTCCACGTATCGGCATCTCGCTCCGCGCGACCCCACGAACCGGTCCTCGCCGACCTCGACGTCGGTCAGAAACGTGGTCAGCGGGGTCAGCTCCACCTGCATGCCGCCGCCGTAGTAAGTGGAGTCGCGGTCCAGGGCCCGGCTCAGGTCGCGTCGAGAGAAACTCCTCGCCGTCGGCATACCGGAACTGCTCCTTGCGTACCCACGCGAGCACCTTCGTCTTGGACAGCACGCGAACAGCTCACGCCCACGCGCCCGGACACGTCTTCCCGACGTGCCCTGGTGTCGATCTCGTAGCCGGGCCGGATGCGAGTGTTGGTGTAGGCGCCTTCGGCAAACGGGGTGAGACGTCCCAGGTCGTAGTCAAACCGGACCACGTCGGCGGTCCCAAACGAGCGCTGGCTGTCGTACTCCTGGAAGTACTGGTAGTCGAGACCGACGCTGCCGTAAAGGTGGCCGCGCGGGCCCAGGCGGCTCCAGAATTCCGCCTTCGGCCCGAACGTCACGGTGAAGTCGTCTTTGGGGTCGTCCAGCTCATTGAAGACGTTGGTGTCGACGCCAAGGTTTGTCACGGTGATCGACGGCGTAAACCGGACGAACCCCAGCCGGAACCGGCCGATGGTCTCCGGATCGGGCAGCTGAGGCTGCTGAAGAAGGCCTTGCGCAAAAAGCGAAGTCGCGATCGTCGTCTGCAGCGCGCAAACGAGCATCGCGACCCGTGCACGACGAGTCACGAGTTTGTTGAACACGGAAATGGGGTAATTCAGTTGGTTGAAGGGGTGAAACGAAAACCGGTGACCCGGACGCTGGTCGCGTCGGATCACCGGAGCCGAGCTGAGTGCCGGCGGACGGGATCGCCCGTCGGCTTGTCGTGACCTTGAAGCTTACTGCGCGCCGCTGACGGCCGTCGGCGTGATGCTGAGCTGCTGCGCTGGCGGCGGCGGCGTCACGGGCGCATCGCCGCCCGCAGCGATACCGGCCGCGATGCCGGCTGCAGCCGCGGCGCCGAGCAGGTAGTACGCCGTCTGGGGCTTGTTGCAGTGCACGTTCGCGCCCTTCTTGATCATCAGGTCTGCGACCTGCGCCCCGCCGTCCTGCAGCGTGAACGGGCCCGCGGTGCACACCACCTTGGTTCCCCTTGACCAGCTCGATCATGAAGGAGCCGGCGTTCAAGCCGTTCACTGCGAACTTGCCCTGGGCGTCCAGCGTCGTCGTCTGCGCGATCTGGTTGTTGCTCGTGTCGACCGCACGGATGGTGTACTGGGTATAAGGTTGCTTGGCTTCGGCGGCGGCTGAGCCGGCGATGATGCCGTTCTGGCGGCCGGCGGCGGCCAGCGGTGACACCAGCATGCTGCCGACGACCGCAAGCGCTAACCCTGCCTTGATTGTTCGCATAACTATGAATTCCTTCTGCCGGATTGCCGGCCGGTATGGGATCACTATGTTCAAGGATCAGCTGGCAGCCCGTCAAGGTGCCGCCGGCAGGTTCTGCAAGGTTTATGTATCGAGTTAGTCGCTTTGTCTCCCGCCAGATACACCTGGGTCCTTCCTGCCAGGACCCGGTTTGGAGACGCTCAACTGCCGCAACTTACGGTAGAGGTTGGTCCGCTGGATCCCGAGGGCGTGGGCGGCCTCGCCCATCCGGCCATGGTGCTGCCTGACCACGGCGGCGATGTAATCCCGTTCGAACCGCAACCTGGCCTCGCGCAAGGACGTTCCCCCGACGGCCGCCACCTCGCTGCCGTCCAATCGCACCTGCGCGAGAACGTCCTCCAGCCGGATCGAGCCATGCGCGGTCAGCAGCACCAGGCGCTCGAGGATCGCTCGCAATTCGGGTGCGTTTCCGCGCCACGGCAGGGCCCCCAGCAGGGTGACCGCCGAGCGGGTCAGCGTCTTGAGCGGGGCGCCATTGGCGCGGCAGATCTCCTTCAGGAAGTGATTGGCCAGAAAGGGGATATCCTCGCGCCGCTGCCGCATGGGCGGCAGCTCGATGCGGATGAGCGACAGCCGATCGTAGAGGTCGCGCCGAAGCCGCCCTTCCTCCACCGCGTTCTCAAACCCTGGCTCGACGGCGGCAATCGGTCGGATGTCGAGTTCGACCCTTGCCCGATCGGTCAGCACGGCCTCGCGGTCGCGCAGGACCCGGTGCAGCTTCGCCTGGACTCGGGTGGGCATTTCCGCCAGGTTCTGCAGGAAGAGCGTGCCGCCGGTGGCTTCAAACAGCCGCGAATGCCGGCTGAGGCGCTCGACGGTCCGCCGCTCCTCGTGGCCGTCGACGCGGCGCTGCGAGACGACGCCGAAAAGCTCGTGTTCGAGATCCTGCGGGCTTGCGTTGGCGCAATCAAGTGCGACAAAGGGGGCGTCGGGACGGCGCCCGTGGCCGTGGATGGCTCGGGCCAACATCTCGCGGCCCGTGCCTCTCTCTCCGTAAAGCAATACTGGGCAACGGCTTGGCGCCACGCGAGGAAGGACTTCCACAATCTTCCGCATGGCCGGAGACGAGCCGAAGATGCCGTAGGGCGAGACCTGGACGTTGTCGACGTCGCGTTCGGCTTCGTTGGCCAGAGCCAGCAGGTCCTGCGCGTTGGAGATGACGGCGCTGAGCTCCCAAGGCACGAGCGGCCATGGAAGAATGTCGAACACCCCCGCACGAAATGCCTCGAGCGAGGTCTCCGGCCGCTGCGGATCGACGACACCGATGAGGACCGCGCGAGGCCGCTCCGTCCGGATGTTGCGGGCAATGCGCAGCGCCTCGCCGCCCCGCGTGCAGTCGAGCAGGCACAGCGTGGCCGGGTGCTCCCGCAGTTCGCTCAGGGCCTGCGCGACGCCGGTCGCCCATCGCAGTTGAAGGCCCAGCCCACCGAGCATCGGTTCGATGGCATGACGATCGGATTGAGGCCCGCCGATCCAGACGACACTGGACCCGAACGGGGAGGGCCGCATCGAGCGGGCCGTCGAGGTGGAATTCGAAAGCATTGCGTTTTCCTGTTTCAGGCGATTACATCAGGGCTGTGCGGCCACGGGCCGGAACGTGCCGTCGCCGGTATCGACCAGCATCTGGCGCGCGCCGTCAGGCGAATACAAAATCTTGCGATCGGCCTTTCCCGTGCCCTTGGTGTCGAGCGCCACTTCAGCCAACGCGCCGTCCTTCCACGTTTCCCACTTGTCCGGGCGAAGGTCGCCGGTCGTGTCTTCCTCCGCCTTGGCGAGCTGGCCGCCTTCGTAGATTTCCCAGCGGCTCACCTTGCCGTCGAACCTCGTCGACTGCTCGACGCTTACCAGCCCCCCTCGCGGCACGCCCTCGGGGCTGGAAGCCGCGGACCCGTCGGTCCGGTAATGCTCCCAGCGATCGACCGCCCCGTCGGCGTTCTCGTCAAGCTCAGCCCTGGTTGCCTTCGCGCCGTCCATGTAGAGCCACGCATCAGCCTTGCCATCCTTGTTGCGGTCGTAGCTGATACGCTCGAGACGCCCGGATTGGGCGTTGTAGGACGGCACCACGGCTGCGTTTGCCTGCGGCCGGCTCTGTTGACGGCACCCTGAGATCAAGCCCAGCGCTGAGAGAAGTATCGCGACAGACAGACAGAGAGGGTTGGATCGAACCATCGCAGAAAATCGGCCATATTCTGAGCAGTTTGACCACGCTCTGGTGGTGCTCCGCCCCGTCACTTACAGCCCCGCTTGCCGACCGGCAACGGCGATTTGGAAGCGTCTGCGGTCCAGTCTGTCGCACCGCGCGCGCCCCGACGTTGCGCTTGAGCAAACGGCGCGCGCCGTCGGCTTGCGGCTGAGGTGGCGGCGACCTCTGCGGTCAGCGGCACCTACTGCAGAGGCAAGAGATATTCCAATGCTGAGGTATCGGCCGAAGTGTGTCAAGAGTTATACTCTTGTGACGCACAAAAGATACTCGTCTGATCATAACCAGACAATGTGGCGTGGCTAGCCCGACTTCAAACGTTGCGATTTTGGCCGGAAAATTCAAGGAAAGGGTCTCGCAGAGGCCTCGTCGCGCCGTGGTGTCATCAGAGCCCCCCAGGCCGTATCGGTGGCGACACCCGAAGCGAGAAACAGGCGCGTTCCCGATAGGGTCGGTTGGCGTCGTTCATGTATACTCAGCCCGTTTCCACGTCCGGAAGACTTCGCGGACCTGAACGGAACCGCGCATTTACGCCGTGGCTCCAGTGCCCCCACCAACATCGCCGACAGAGACCGGCTCGCCGGCAGGCGCCTACGTCCTCATCGCGGACCCCGACCCGCGACGGGCGTCGATGATTCGTGATCTGGTCGAGCTTGGCGGCTATGACGTCATCGTCACGCGCAACGGCGACGAAGCCAAAGCCATGCTTCGGCGGCGTCACCTCCCTGCGCTGGTGGTGGCAAACTTGTCGCTGCCACGGCTGGACGGGTTCGCGCTGCTTGCCGAATTACGACGTCTCTCGGGCCCGGCCGGCCCTCCCGTGATCGTCGTGTCGAGCTCCAAGGAGCTCAGCGGGGCGGCCTGGAACCTCAAGGAACGGCTGGGCGTCACCGAACTGCTGTCGGCCGATGCCGGCGAGACCGAGGCACAGGACACCCTGAGCCGCGTGCTGCCGGCCCTCAGGCCCGGCGGCGGCGATCCTGCCGCGGCATCGGCCGTCGCGCACGAGCGCTGGGTCAGCGAGACGATCGACCGCTATCTGCCCGATGTCGCGCGCCGGTTTTCAGTGGGACTGGTGCTGGTCTCGGTGGTGATCGGCGAGCACGAATGGTTTCGCGTGCACGTGAACCAGTCGCGGCGCGCGAGCAACCGCACGTCGCCGCGCACGTGGTCCTTCATCCGGCACGTGCTCGAGGGACACGAACCGATGGTCGTGCCCGACGTCCTGCAGCATCCGTTTTTTTCGCGCGCCGAGTTTCCGCCGACGGGCACGCTGCGGGGATACGCCGGCGTGCCCGTGCAGTCGGTCGGCGGGCACGTGACCGGAGCGCTCTGCCTGTTCGACACCGAGCCACTGGCGTTTGACGCGCGCGCGCTCGATGCGCTGACCGAGACGGGCCGAAGGCTCGCGCTCGAGCTCGACCTGAGTCGCGAGCGTGTGGACAGCCACGAGCGCTTCACGGCGTTGTCGCGTCTCGCGTTGACCGATCCCGTCACGGCGCTGGCCAATCGACGAGGCGGCGAGGAAGCGCTGGCGCGCGAGGTGGCGCGCGCGCGTCGCACGGGCTCGCCGTTGAGCCTCGTGCTGTTTGACATCGATCGATTCAAGAACATCAACGACCGATCGGGGCACGCCGTCGGCGATCGGGTCCTCCGCGGCATCTCCGAAATCCTCTCTGCCTCCCAGCGAGGATCGGATCTGGCGATGCGTTGGGGCGGCGAAGAGTTCCTCGTGCTGCTGCCCGACGTAGGATTGGCCGGCGCGCGAATCTTCGCCGAACGCGTACGCGAGAACGTGCAGAACCTCACGGTCGCCGACGCCGGCCGCATCACGGTCTCGGCGGGCGTGTCGGAGCTGGTGGAGGAGGAAGATCCCGCCGTGGCCCTGGCGCGTGCCGACGCCAATCTCTATCGCGCGAAGGCCGGCGGCCGCAACCGCGTCGAAGTCGATCAGGCGCAGGCGATATTGTAGGCGCCGATCGCGCTAGGGCGCGGCGCGCGCACGCCTGTAGTTTCCACCGGCGACCAAGCCGTACCCGATATTCAGACCGATCATCGTCACGATGGCGGCGGCGCGATTGCGCTTCCACAGCTTCTCAACGATGAGAATCGTGCCCAGCGTCGCGCCGACCTTCACCGCGAGCATCGTCGGCATGTTGGCGCTGACGGGCTCCAGCAGAGGATTGGATTCGGTGTAGCCACGCGCCAGCGCTTTTTGCGTCGAGTGCACATCCAGCGCCTGCAGAGCCGCAAACGATGCGTACAGCACAGGCAGGGCTGCGGGTCGGACCTTGGCGTCGCGAACTGGCGACGGGAGTGTCAAACGCGGTGGCGAAGACGGCGCCCGCTCGGTCCACTGCGCCAAGTGCCGCAACAGCATCGACGTGGTCGGCTGCAAGACATGCGATCGGGCTTCGACCGGAGCTGGGGTGACAAGTTGTGCGGCGGTGACACCGCCAGCAAGAATGCACGGCAGCACGAAGCGAGCAGCGGCCCTCAACATGATTCTTCTCGTCGCGGGGAGCGAAGCAGTTGCAGACCGGCGCGCGGGCTGGAGCGCAGGCGTGATGACAGGCAGCTTCGCAAGAAGCCTGCCGCCTCAAGAGTCCCCGAATCGTGCGGAATCGCGAAGCGAATGGAGTGAAAGTAAGCGGGACGATTGAAAGACTTACACGGTGCGCCAGCGCGCGAGCGCGCTGGCGGGCGAGGTGTCGACGGCCTCGTAGTCGGCCGCTAACGCAGCGCCACTGGTCGTGTAGAACAGGCGACCCAGCTCCGCGTGCGCGGGGTGTTCGAGGTATCCCTGCAATCCCGCGAGATCGTCGAACTCGATCACCGCGCAGTACTCGTAGTCGCCCGGCAGCGCGTCGTATGCCGCGCCCGTGCGGACGCGATGGCCAACGCGGTAGCTGCGCACGCTCGGGATGCTCGTCAAGGCGAGGTCGAGCGCTTCGCCAAAAGTGTGCCGCTCTGCGTCCGTGAGATCCGGCCGTGGCGTAAACAACACCACGTGCAGCGTCACCGGCGCACCTTCTTCACCAGCCTGGTGCCGCCCTTACGTCCGCGCTCCTCGCGCGGCGAGCGGTCGTTGGGCGGACCCTCTTCGTCTTTCTCTCGCGGCGGCCTGCGAGGCCCACCCTGCGGTTTCGCGCCGGTTGGCTGATGTCCTCCGCGTCCCTCCGGCTTGGCCCGCCAGGGCTTGTCGCCCTGCGCGCGATCGGGCTTGGGCTCGCCAAGGCTTCTCGCCGCGGTCGTCTTGAGGCTTTGGCCGCCAGGGTTTCTCGGCGCGATCACCCGGAGGCTTGTGTCGCCCCGGGAGGCTTGGGCCGCCAAGGCTTCTCACCGCGGTCGCCAGGGGGCTTGGGCCGCCACGGCCGATCACCGCCTTCTGGCTTCGGCGTCCAGGACCGTTGATCGGGGCGATCCGATTTGGGTTGCCAAGCTCGCTTGCCAGCCGGGCCCGGTCCGTGCCCTCCAGCAGCACCCGACGGTGGCTTCGGCTTCCACGGACGCTGGTCGCCCGGGCCAGTCGGCTTCGGGCGCCAAGGCCGGTCGCCTCGATCGCCCGACGGCTTTGGCCGCCAGGGACGGTCGGAGTGCCCGCCGCCGGCCGGTTTTGGCCGCCAGGCCTTGTCGCCACCTGGCCGTTCCGATTTGGGTCGCCACGGGCGATCGGCCCGCTCGACTGCCGGCGGTCGCGCCGCTCGCGGGTCGGGCCTTGGTTGCCACGGCCTTCGGGGCGCACCAGCCCCGCGATCGTCGCCGGTTCGCTCGTCACGTGGACGGTCGGTTGGCCCGGGCCCGCCGCGGTCGCCGTGCCGTCTGGCGCCCGGCTTATCCTTCTTGAAACGGTCTCGCGGATCCCGGTGAGCGCCACCGGGCCGCCAGTCCTTGCCGCGGCGATCCGGTGGGCCGCCGAAGGCTGGCGCAGGTCCGCGCGCTTCTTCTGGCGACGCCCAGAGTCGCCCGCGCTCGAACCACTTCAACACCGCATCGGGCTGTTTGGCACGCAGCCGTTCGAACGTCGGCAGCAGTTCCTCGCGATCGCGCGCCCGAAAGGCGGTCGGCGAATCGCCGATGAGGATCGTCCAGTACGCGTGGCGCGGAGGCATCAGGCTAGTCCTTCCAGCCGCTTCAGCTTCTCGACCAGCGTCGTGCGCTTCAAATTGAGCACGCTGGCGGCGGCGGCCTTGTTGCCGCCCGTGCGTTCGAGCGCGCGTCGGATCACTTCGTGTTCGATGCGTGAGATGAACGCGTCGAAGTCCAGGCCATCGTCAGGCAGGGCCAGGCCTGGAATCAAGTCGCCGGCGTCGGAGGCCTGCTGGATGTCGGGTGGCAGATCGCTGATCTCGATCTGCGTGCGCGGTCCCGACAGCGCGACGGCTCGTTCCATGGCGTTTTCGAGCTGGCGCACGTTGCCAGGCCAGCCAAACGTCATCAGCGGCCGCATCGCCGCCTGCGATACGGTCATTACAGGACGGCTCGCCTCGCTGCAGAACTTCTGCAGGAAATGTTGCACGAGCAACGGGATGTCTTCGCGGCGATCGCGCAGCGGCGGCAGCGTCACCGGGATGACGTTCAGGCGGTAGTACAGGTCTTCGCGAAACCCGCCCTCGGCGACCATGCGTCCGAGGTCGGCGTTGGTGGCCGCAATCACGCGGACGTCCACCTTGATCGTCTGGTTGTCGCCGACGCGCTCGAACTCACGTTCCTGCAGGACGCGCAGCAGCTTCATCTGCAGCGACATGCTCATCGTGCCCACTTCGTCGAGGAACAGCGTCCCGCGATGCGCCTGTTCGAGGCGGCCCTGCCTGGTGCCGATCGCGCCGGTGAATGCGCCCCGCACGTGTCCGAAGATCTCGGCCTCGAGCAGGTTTTCCGGAATCGCGCTGCAGTTGAGCGCGACAAACCTCTGGCCGCGCCGCGGGCTCGCATGATGAATCGCGCGCGCGACCACTTCCTTGCCGGTGCCCGTCTCCCCGGAGATGAGGATCGTGCTCGCGGTCCGCGCGACGGTCTCCAGTGTCTGAAAGAGATCGCGCATCGCCCGGCTGCGCCCGACGATGCCCTCGAAGCTGTATCGCTGTTGCAGCTGCTCGCGCAGCCAGGCATTTTCCGACTTCAGTCGGCGCTGTTCGATGGCGCCGTCGAGCGCGTGACGCAATTCGTCGAACTGGAACGGCTTTGTGACGAAGTCGGCGGCGCCGCGTTTGATGACCTCGACGGCATCCCGGACCGTGCCGTAGCCGGTGATCACGATGCCGATGATCTCCGGGTACCGCTCCACGGCGGCCTCGATGACGGCGGTCCCGTCGATGCCGGGCAGGCGCAGATCGGTGACGACGATGTCGAAGGCGAATTCGGCCAGCGCTTCGAGCGCCGACTCGCCGCTTTCGGCCTGGACCACCTCGTATCCGTGATCGGCAAGGCGCTCGGCCACTGCCGTTCTCAACGGCGCTTCGTCCTCGACGAGCAGCAGATGTTTAGGACTATCAGTCATTTATGTGGGCGTCGATATTTTGACGTTAATGGCTGAGTCAGTCAAGCCGCCGGAGGACCCTACAGCCCAGCCAGCCTCTCACCGATACCCCATGCGTCTGGAGGTCACAACGTTGGAGCGTCGAGCTATCTCAATCACGCAGGCGTGCGAGTCGGTCGGTGTCAGCCGCCGCACGATCTACAACTGGATGGCAGCCGGCAAGGTGCAGTACGTGCGCACGGCTGGTGGTGCGGTCCGGATCTTCGAAGACTCGCTCTGGCGCGCGCCCCAGATGAGCGACGGCCTCTCGACGGTCTCGGCCGACGATCACCAGGCGTAGAATGGCGCCGATCGTCCCTTTGGGCGCCGGGTTTCGGTTGCCGCCCCTCATGTCCGAGTCCGCCGACCTGCGCGCGCTGTTCCATCGACTCAACAACCAACTCGGGACCATCCTGGCCCACGCCGAGTTGCTCGAGTCCAAGGCCTCGTCCGACCTCGAGCGCGTGCGCGCTGCCCAGATCATAACCAGCGCACTCGACGCGATGACGACGGTCCGCTCGATCCGCGAACAGGCGATCGACGGCCGCGCCGAAAGCTAGTCGCCTCTCCGTCACCCCCTGCCGGTTTGCTGGCCGCTCGCGCCAGACGTCCCGTTCGGTCAGGTTTTCCTGCCCTGGCGATAACAAATCCGTCAGTTACGCACGAAATTGTAATTGGCGCATGTCAATTTCTTGGCTCAGCAGTGACAAATCATGTCGCAATTTTGACGATCCTTTCGGAAATGTCGGTTACGTCGCTGCGTGATCCTGCCGGGATGTGCACGCAGTAATCGTCGTCTTTTCAGCTATTTACAAGCTTTCACATCGCCAAGGGTCCTGGCGAGGGGAGAAGTCTCGCCGAGCTGGCACTTCCGTTGCGATAGGGCTTGGCGTCTGGCCCGCCCGCCAGCCTTAAGGAGAACACCGATGTCGCTCCCCGCCGCCGCCGTCGCCAACCCGAGTCAACGCATCGTTGCCGGTCTCCCGTTTGTCGAGGCTCTTGCCCGCCGCATGGCGTCCTCGATGCCGCACTCGATTGATATTGGCGACCTGGTGCAGGACGGCGTCATTGGGTTGATTGACGCGGCCAACCGCTTCGACGCGGACCGCGGCATCAAGTTCGAGACCTTTGCCGAGCGCCGCGTCCGCGGCGCGATGATCGACGCGCTGCGCAAGGACGCCTGGCCCCGCGGCGTACGCCGCCAGCGTCGCGAGCTCGAGGCCGCGCGCGAGACGCTGCGGCGCGAAATGGGATGCGAGCCGTCGCTGGCGGACCTGGCGGCGAAGGTCGGTTCCGACGAAAAGCGCCTGAGCCGAACCATCGTCCGCATCAACACCATCGAATCCACCTCGCCGCTGGCCAACGCCGATCACACCGACGAATCGAACCTTCCGGCGGCGCTGCTGCCGAGCGAGCCGGAGCGTCCCGATGCTGCCTACGAGCGCGGCGAAATCGAGAACCGCGTGAAGGCGGCCATCGCGTCACTGCCCTGGCGCGAGCAGAAAGTGATCGGGCTCTACTACTACGGCGAAGTGACGATGAAGCAGATCGGCCAGGAGATAGGCGTGAACGAATCGCGTGTCAGCCAGTTGCACGCGCGCGCCATTCGACGCCTCCGCGACGCGCTTGGACCGACGATGGCGCCGGCGCAGGCCGCCTTGCTGCTCAAGTCGACCGTGCTGCAGTTCCTGCAGAAGCCCGCGATGTTGAAGGCGACCAAGCCGATCCGTGCCGAAGCGCCTGGCGTCGTGATCCCTTACGCGAGCACGTCGCGCGCCGCGCGCAGCAAGTCGCCGAGCCGGAACGGCTTTGCGAGCCAGCGGCAGCCGCTCTCTTCGAGAAAGCGTTCCGCGTCGGTGCCGACGACATCGCCGGTCACGAAGATCAGTCGCGCCGCCAGCGCCGGCGTCGTGGCGGCAATCGCGCGGTAGAAGGCCATGCCGTCCACGCGCGGCATCTTCAGGTCGCAGATCACAAGATCGTAGGGGCGCTCGGCGACTCGCGCGAGCGCCTCCTCTCCATCTCCAGCCCGGTCCACCACGAAACCCGCGTCGGTCAGTGAATCGCTGACCGCCGAGGCCAGCGCCGGCTCGTCTTCGACCACCAGCACCCGCCGGCCCGCGAGCTGTTGCAGCTCCTCGGCAGTCGGCGGCGGGCTCGGCGCCTGCCGCAACGTGCCGCCGGTGACCGGGAGCTCCACGAAGAATGAGGCGCCGCGGCCCGGCGCCGACTCGACGCGAATGAGCCCGCCGTGCTCCTGGACGATCGCGTACGCGACGGTGAGCCCAAGCCCCGTCCCCTTGCCGACATCCTTGGTCGTGAAGAACGGGTCGAAGATTTTTGCCTGCACGTCATCCGGCACGCCCGGGCCGTCGTCGTTGATCTCGAGCACGAGCGACTCGCGATTGACGTCGTGCCACGTGCGCAGGACCAGCGTGCCTCGCCCGTTGGCCCCCAGCACGGCCTGCTCGGCGTTGATCATCAGGTTCAGCAGGACCTGCTGCAGCTGATGGGGGTCCGCGAAAATCTGCGGCAGGCCGGAGGCGAGCGCGTCGATCACGACGATGTTGGTGACGCGCTGCTCGTAGGCGCGCAGCGACAACGTCTCGCGCACGACCTGGTTCAGGTCGACCATCGTCCGCGTGCTCTGGCGCTTGCGCGCGAAGGTGAGCAGTTGGCGCACGATCTTGGCGGCGCGCTCGGCCTCGTGGAGGATCACGTCCACGCTGCGCCGCGTGCCGTCGTCGAGCGTGCGGGCGGCAAGGCGTTCGGACCAGGTCAGGATGGTGGCCAGCGGGTTGTTCAGCTCGTGCGCGACGCCCGAGACGGTCTGCCCCAGCGCAGCCATCTTCTCGGCCTGGAGCAACTGCTGGTAGAGGTCACGCGACTGGTCGTCGAGCTTCTTCCGCTCGCTGACATCGCGCACCAGCGCATCGATGCGCACGGTGTCGTCGGGCCCGTACGGCTCGGCATGCGCAGTCACTTCGAGCCAGACGGGCGCGCCGTCGGCCCGACGCACCCGCAGCAGATAGTCGGTGACGACGCCGTCGCTGACCAGGCGCTTGAAGAAACCCTCGCCGGCCTGCGGATCGTCGAACCTGGACGGGTCAAACGGCCGGACGTCGGCCTCGGGCGTCTCCGGGGCGAAGCCGAGCATGAGTTTGAGGTGAGGGTTGGCGGCCAGCGTGACTGTTCGCGTGCGGCCGACAAGGCCGCTGTAGATGCCCTCGTGGACCGCCTCGAAGAGGCGCGCCAGCGCCTCGGCGCGAAATCCGGGTTCGCTGCCGGGGAACGCGGAGGAATCGGTCGGCACGTCGGGCCAAATTATACGGCCGAAGACCGCGCCCTGCCGGCCTCTTCCCAGTATGGCTCCTGCTTCGTAGTGCCGATATATCCGTTCGGGCCGCCTTGACGATGGCCGGGACGGGCGCTACGCTCTGATTCCGAAATCTGGAGGGTTCATGCGGAAGATGTGGTTTGCCGGCGCCGGTGTACTGGCGCTGGCGCTGGTGGTATTTGCGGGCGCGCCTGGCGTTGCTGCTCAGGCGAAGAGCAATCGTCCCACGATCGCATTGCTCGATTTCGACTTCGGCACCGTCCAGCAGTGGTGGAGCGGCAACTGGGACATCGGCAAGGGCATCTCGGACTTGATCGTGGACGAACTCGTCAACGACGGGTCGTTCCGCGTCATCGAGCGCAAGCGGCTCGACGCGATCCTGGCCGAGCAGAACTTCTCCAACAGCGAACGCGCCGACCCGAGCGCCGCGACCGTCGCGAAGCTGGGCAAGGTGCTTGGCGTGAAGTACCTGATCGTCGGCTCCATCACCAAGTTCGGCATGGAGCAGAAGAAGCAGGGCATCGGCGGCGGGGGCTTCGGCGCTGGCGGCTTCGGCCTCGGCGCGATTGGCCGACAGAAGGGCAAGGCGAATGTCGCCATCACCGCGCGCATCATCGACATCAGCACCGCCGAGATCATGGCCAGCGCCAAAGGCGACGGTACATCCTCGCGCAGCGGCCTGCTGCTTGGGGGCGGCGGGGGCGGCGGCGGTGGCGGCGGTTTTGGCGGAATCGAGATGAGTTCGTCGGACTACCGCGAAACCGTCCTGGGCGAGGCGACGGAGCTGGCAGTCAAGGCGGTGACCGAGAAGATCATCGCTGCCAAGGCCCGGCTCGAGTAAGCGCTTTCGCCTCAAAGATCGGGAACGTTCAAGGGCGCGTCGGCATCCGAACCGACGCGCCCTTTTTCTGTCACCGGCCGCGTCACAGAATAATGTTCTGTTTCTGAGTTGATTCTCAGAATATTAATGGACAATTCTCTCACGAACGTGCGAGACTGTTCTGAGCTTCAAAGCAAGGCGGGCCGCGCAATGCTCGATGCCATCGACCTCCAGATACTCGACCTCCTCCAGGACAACGCCCGAGTCTCCCAGGCCGAGATCGCCAGAGTTGTGGGTCTTGCGCCGTCGGCGGTTCTCGAGCGGCTTCGCAAGCTAGAAAGCCGCGGCGTGATCCTCCGCTACGCGGCACAACTCGATCCTCGAGCGCTCGACCAGCGGCTGCTGGCCTTTGTCGCCTTGCGGACCACCGATCGGCCTGGCGAGGCGCGCGTCGCCAAGTCGCTCGCGGCCGTGCCCGAAGTCCTCGAGATCCACCACGTTGCCGGCGACGACTGCCTGCTGCTGAAGGTCCGTGCGCGCGATCCCGAGCACCTCTCGCAGATCCTGCGCGACCGGTTGGGGCGGGTCGACGGCGTGCGCTCGACGCGCACCACGATCGTCCTTGAAAGCATCAAGGAAACGACGAAGCTGCCGATCGCGGTCGCCATCGAGAGTGACGAGGTGACATCGTGACCACGCCGCCACGCTCCGCGTACATCGCGTGGATTGCGGTGTGCATCATCTGGGGCACGACCTACCTGGGCATCCGGGTGGCGCTCGAGGCGGTGCCGCCGATGCTCATGGGCGGAATTCGCTGGACGATTGCCGGGTTGCTTCTGGTGGTCTATTCGCTTGCGCGCGGCCACCGGCTTCCCGGCGTCGCATTGTGGCCGTCGCTGGCGCTGCAGGGCCTGCTGATGCTCGGCTTCGGCAATGGCTTCGTCAACTGGGCCGAGCAGTACGTGCCGAGCGGCCTTGCGGCCGTGACGCTGGCGACCTCGCCGTTCTGGATGTCCGGCGTCGAAGCGCTGCGGTCCGATGGCGAGCGGCTTTCACGCGGTGCGCTGGCGGGCCTGATTCTCGGCTTTTTCGGGATCCTCGTCCTTGTTTGGCCGGATATCCACGTTGGCGATTCGGCCGGCCTCAACTTCACGCTCGGCGTGATCGCGCTTCAGGCGGCGTGTCTTGGATGGGCGATTGGTTCGTCGGTACTCGAAGCGCCATCCGCATGGCAGCTCCGTCTTTGCGGCCACCGCCGTGCAGATGGTATTTGGCGGCCTGTTGATGCTGCTGGCCGGCACGCTGGTTGGCGAATGGCCGCGCGTCAATCTCGAGGGCCGGGGCCTCTGGGCATTGGTCTATCTGATGGTGGTCGGGTCGATCGGCGGCTTCGTTTCGTACATCTACGCGCTGCAGCACCTCCCGGTAGCCACCGTCTCGCTCTACGCCTACGCCAACCCGCTGATCGCTGTCGCGCTTGGCGCGCTCATCCTGGGCGAGCCGTTCACGATGCGCACGGTCGTTTCGATGGCGATCGTGTTTGCCGGAATGGCAATGGTGCGGGTCAGGAAGGCGCCGGCGAAGTCGCAGCCAGCGGCGTGTGTCGCCGAAGCGTGACAGCTATAGTGTCACCATGACCCGTCTCCCCAGCGTTTCCGCGCTCACTGCCAACTCCACGGGCTGGGGATTCTTCCTCTGCACCGACAAATCGGCGCGCACGGGACGCGGCGGCGACTACCTGGCGCTGACGCTGGCCGACGCGACCGGAGAGGTCGTTGCGCGCGTGTTCGACAACGTCGACCGATTGCGGGAGGAGTTCGACTCCGGCGAGTTCGTGAAGGTACAGGGCCGCGCAAATCTTCACAACGGCCGCCTCCAGTTCCTCGTCGAGAACATTCGCCGCGTGATGGCCGGTCCCGATTCGCAGGACCGCCGCGACGGCTTCCGCGAAGACACGCTGGTGCCGTCGGCCTCGCGTCCCGTCGACGAGATGTGGCGCGAACTCCAGCAGGTCGTTGCCGCGGTGGGCGACGCGCACCTGCGCGCGCTGCTCCAGGGGATCGTCTCCGAGCACGAAGCCGCGTTGCGGCTCTGGCCGGCAGCGCGCGTCGTGCATCACGCCTATCGCGGAGGGCTCCTCGAACACATCCTGACGATGGCCGAGGCCGGCCGCATGCTCGCCGTGCTCTACGGCGCCAATGCGGACCTGGTCGTCGCCGGCGCGGTGCTGCACGACATCGGCAAGCTCCAGGAGCTGGAGTACGAGACGGCGACATCCTACACACGCGACGGCAACATGATCGGTCACATCGCCCTCGGGTCGCTCATGGTCCACGACGCCTGCCGCGCCATTGCCGGCTTTCCCGACGCGCTGCGCGCCCAGGTGCTGCACCTCATCGGCTCTCATCACGGCGAGCGTGCGTTGGGCTCTCCGGTCGAACCGCTGTCGATCGAGGCCTTCATCCTCTCGGCGGTGGACGATCTCGACGCGACCATCAATCAGGTGAGGCGGGCGATTCGCGACGACGACGGCAGTGGCGAGTTCACCGTCTATCATTCGCGTCTGGGACGCACACTGTGGAAGGGCGACACGAAGTGATCCGCCGGGCATTGGCCCTGGCGGCATGCCTGTTGGCGGGGTCACATCAGCTTCACGCGCAAACGGCCGAGGTGGTCCCGGCCTCGGAAGCCCCGTCCCCCTCCATGCACCCCGAGCCGTCCGCGAAAGCGATCGCGCAGTTTGTCGGCGGCGGCGCCATCGGGCTCGCCATGCACGAAGGCGGTCACCTGCTCATGGCGTCGATCTTCGGCGCCGATCCTGGCGTCAAGAAGGTCAGCTTCGGACCCATGCCGTTTTTCGCGATCTCGCACGATGACGTCACGCCCCCACGCGAGTACACGATCTCGGCAGCGGGATTCTGGGTCCAGCACGCCACGAGCGAATGGCTGCTCACCCGACGCCCGGGCCTGCGGTACGAACACGCGCCGGTCGCCAAGGGGGTGCTCGCCTTCAACGTCCTCGCTTCCGCAGCCTACGCGACGGCGGCCTTCGGGACCTTCGGCCCGTACGAGCGCGACACGCGTGCGATGGCCGATGCGCTGGAAGTCGCCGAGCCGTGGGTCGGCGTGATGATCCTTGCGCCGGCGGCGCTGGACACCTGGCGGTACGTCAAGCCGGAGTCCCGCTGGGCTGCCTGGACATCGCGGGCACTGAAGGTGGGCGCGATCCTGGTCGTCGTGCGCGCCGCACGATAAAGCTATTCGTCTGGCTGGTTGCCGCCGCGCGGGCCCAGCGCAAAGGTCATCGTGCCTTCGACGACGACCTTGCCATTGACGCGTCCCACGCCTTTGAGAATCCCGACGCGGCTTCGCAGCCGCTTGACGACAGCTTCGATCTCGACGACATCGCCGGGTCGGACGGGCTGACGGTACCTGACCTTCTCGATGCCCATGAAGAACGGTATTTTCTCGCGGTTTTCGGGCTTCGAGAGGATCAGAATCGCGCCGACCTGCGCCACGGCTTCTGTGAGGATCGTCGGCGGCAGCACCGGACCGTCGGGCGTGTGCGCCAGCGTGCGCTCGTTGAACGACACGTTCTTGATGCCGACGATCCGCCGGTCGGGCTCGAGCTCGGTCACCCGGTCCACCAGCAGGAACGGATAGCGATGGGGGAGGATTCGCTCGATGGCGGCGTAGTCGAGAGGCAGCGTGAGCGGGTCCATGACGGTGTCGGTCATCTCTAGTAGCCTAGCGTGCGGCCGTCCAGCCGCGGGTCCGAGGCGCCCAGCCGCAGGCCGGTTGCTTCGTCGATCATGATGGCGTGGACGTCGCCCATGTCGTCGCCCACCTGGGTGGAATGGCCCATCGCTTCCAGAGCGGTGACCACGTCGGCAGGGAAGCCCTGCCGCTCCAGGCGAATTGCATCCGGCAGCCACTGGTGGTGAAACCGAGGCGCATCGACGGCTTCCTGCACGTTCATCTTGAAGTCCACGACGTTGAGCACTACCTGGAGGACCGTGGTGATGATCCGGCTGCCACCAGGGCTGCCGACGACCAGGCGCGTCCTGCCGTCCTTGACGAGGATCGTCGGCGTCATCGAGCTGAGCATCCGCTTGCCAGGCGCGACCGCATTGGCCTCGCCGCCGGTCAGGCCGAACATGTTCGGCGTGCCCGGCTTGGCGCTGAAGTCGTCCATCTCGTTGTTCAACAGGAAGCCGGCGCCGGGCACCACCTGCCCGTTGCCGTACGAGCCGTTGAGCGTCGTCGTCGTGGCGACGGCGTTGCCGTCGGCGTCGACGACTGAATAGTGCGTGGTCTCCGATTGCTCGAAGTTACCTGGCTGGCCCGGCTTGACGTCCTGGCTCGACGTCGCGCGGGTTGCGGAGATTCCGCTTCGGAGCGTGTCGGCATAGCGCCGGGACAGCAGCCCGGCGACCGGCACGCTGAAGAAGTCCGGGTCGCCCAGCCACTCGGAGCGATCCGCGTACACGCGGCGCGCCGCCTCTGCCACCAGATGAATGGCGCGCGACGAGTTGTGGCCGTAGTCGCCAAGCGGGAAGCTCTCGAGGATGTTGAGCAACTGCACCAGGGCGACGCCACCGGAGCTTGGCGGGGGCATCGAGATGACGCGGTGGCCCCGATACGAGCCGATGATTGGCGGCCGCTCACGTGGCGTGTAGGCCGACAGGTCCGCTTTGGTGATGAGGCCGCCGGTCCTTGCCATCTCGGCGGCGATCAGATCAGCGATCGCCCCCTTGTAGAAGGCGTCGGGTCCATGCTCCGCGATGAGCGTGAGGGTCTTGGCGAGATCGGGTTGCACCAGACGATCGCCGGGACCTGGCAGCGTGCCGTCAGCGCGCCGGAAGGCCCGTGCCGAGGACGGAGACTTTGCCAATAGGCTCTGCGCGTTTTGGAGCGAGTCGGCAAGGGCCCAGCTCACTTCGAAGCCATCGCGAGCCAGCGCGATGGCGGGTCCGATCACCACGGCAAGCGGCAAACGGCCATAGCGGCGTTGCGCCAGCGACATGCCGGCCACCGATCCGGGCACACCCGAGGCCAGTGGGCCGACGAGACTTCGCTCGGGCACCGGTTCGCCGGAGGTATCGAGGAACATGTCTCGGACCGCCGCGGCCGGCGCCATTTCGCGATAGTCGATGGTCGTCTCGCGGCCATCGGCCATTCGAATCACCATGAACCCGCCGCCGCCCAGATTGCCGGCAGCAGGGTGTGTCACGGCCAGGGCAAAGCCTACGGCGACGGCGGCGTCGACGGCATTTCCGCCATGTTGCAGGACGTGCAATCCGGCGCGGCTGGCGAACTCGTCGGTCGATCCCACCATGCCATGGCGGGCTCGCACCGGGTCGTGCGATGCGCCCCGGAGATGAGCCACGGCCAGCGCCGCGACAAGCGCGATCAACACCGGGAGGAAGCGCCGCGGACTGGGCATCATGCGACTTTCGCGGGTGGCGCCGGCCAGCCGGCGCAAAGCAGCGCGGGCGGCAAGGCCCGCCAACTCGACGAGGTAAACCAGTATAATCCGGCTCTGGCCGCCTTCCGAGGCCGTGCCCGCCAATCGGTTCGAACCTTTCGTAGATGTCAGATTCGCCACTTCCAGCAGCCCAGGGCTCCACTGAGGCGGGCGACGACGCCCAGTTGCTCGTCACCCTGTTCGAGCTGGGCCGCGAGGTCACGTCGGTCCTCGACCTCGACGAGCTGCTGGAGAAGATTCCCCAGCTCATCGCGCGCCTGACGCCGTTCAAGGCCTTTGCGGTATGGCTTCTCGACGAAAAGCGCCAGGACCTGGGCATCGCGTACGCCGTGGGCTACCCGGAGGACGTCAAGCGGACCTTCCGGCTCGCGGTCGGCCAGGGCATCGTGGGCACGGTGGTGGGCGAGGGCCGATCGCTCGTGATAGACGACGTGCTGACCGACCCGCGGTATGTCGGCGCGATGACCGACGTGCGATCGCAGATCTCGGTGCCCCTTCGCCGCAAGAAGCGCGTCATCGGCGCCCTCAACCTCTACGGCGAGCACGTTGGCCAGTTCACGCCGCGCGACGAAGCCATGCTGCGGCAGTTCGGCGCGCACGTCGCCGTGGCCATCGAGAACGCGCGGCTGTTCGAGCGCGAGAAGGCCTACATCGACATGCTCGAGACGCTGGCCGAGATCGGGCGGGAAGTGGCCGCCATCCTCGACCTCGAGCAGCTGCTGGAGCGCGTGGCCACGCTGGTGCACAAGGTCGTGTCGTATCGCACCTTCGGCATCTTCCTGCTCGACGAGCGCCGCGGCCTGCTCGAGCAGAAGCTGGCGATCCGCTACGGCGACCACGCCGGCTTCCCCCACTTGAAACTGGGCGAGGGCCTGATCGGCCACGCGGCCGCCGACAAGAAGGTCATCAACGTCCCCGACGTCACGCGCGATCCGCGGTATCTGCCGTGGGTCGAAGACTGCCGATCGGAACTGGCGGTGCCGCTGCTGGTCAAGGACCGCTGCATCGGCGTGATGGACCTCGAAAGCCCCGACCTGGACGCCTTCGGCAAACACGACGTCGAGGTGCTGACGGCGCTTGGCAGCCAGGTGGCAGTCGCGATTGAGAACGCACGGCTGTACGAGGCGCTTCGCGCCAACGAAGACCGCATCGAGCGCGAGCTGCAGTTCGCGCGTCGCGTGCAGGCGGCCCTGTTGCCGGCCGGGCTGCCCAAGCGAATGCGGGGCGTGGACGTGGCCGCGCACTTCACGCCGGCGCGCGAGCTGGGCGGCGACCTGCACGACTTCCTGTCGCCGGAGGCCAACAGCCTCGTCGTGGCCGTGGGCGACGTCTCGGGCAAGGGAGTGCCGGCGGCGCTTTACAGCGTGTTTGCGGCCGAACTGGTCCGCTCGCGGACGTTCAGGCGCCGTTACATGCCCGAGCGGTTCAGCCCGGCTGGCGTGTTGATGTCGATCAACACGATCCTGTATGAGCGGCAGCTCGAGGGCTACTACTGCACGCTCTGCTACGCGTACTTCGATCTCAAGCGCCGCACGCTGACACTGGCCAATTCCGGGCTGCCTTATGCGCTGAGGAGCACGGAGGACAGCTGCCTGCCCATTGAGCTGCCGGGCCTGCCGCTTGGATCGTTTTCGGGCGTGTCGTACGACCAGGTCGTCGTCGAGCTGGGCGCCGGCGACATCTTCGTGTTCTGCACCGACGGCATCTACGAGACGTTCAACGCGGCCGACGAAGAGTTTGGCGCCGAGCGGGTCGCAGAGATCGTGCAGACACGTCGCCGCGAGCCCGCCGCCGCCATCGTGCAGGCCATCGTCGATGCGGTCGAAGGCTTCCGCGGAGAGGCGCCACAGGCCGATGACATGACGGTGGTCGTGGTGAAGTTAGGTTGATCAGGAGATCGGGTTGATCAGGTCGATCGCGGTTGGACTGGTTGCTGTCCTGCCGTGGACAGTTGTGGCCGTCACGGCGCAATCGCCAGCGGGCCTTGCCGATGCGCTGCGCGCGAAATTTGCGGCGGACCTCGAGGCCGGCGCGCGCCAGGCCGACGGCGTGATCGGCTACGTCGTGATGGACGTCGAGTCCGGCGAGCGCTTCGCCCGGCTCGACGGCACGCAGTTTCCGACGGCGTCGGCGATCAAGCTCGCGATTCTGTACGAGCTGCTGAAGCAGGCCGAGGAGGGGCGCATCAACCTGGACGCCGTGACGCCGCTCGACCGCAAACATGCCGTGCCTGGCGGGCTGCTCTACGAGCTCGCGAACCCGTCGTTGTCGCCCCGCGACCTGGCGGTCGCCATGATCCTGCAAAGCGACAACACCGCCACCAACGTGCTCATCGCGCGCGTCGGCATGACGGCTGTGAACCGGCGAATGGCCGCACTTGGCCTTGCCCACACCCAGTTACGCCGGCAGATGATCGACCTCGACGCCGCACGCCGCGGCGAGGAAAACGTCTCGACCCCTGCCGATCTGGCGCGCCTGGTGATGGTGTTCCATCGCGGGGAGGGTCTGTCGGCGCCGTCGAGGGCTATCGCGCTCGAGATCCTGCAGAAATACAAGCGGACGCCCATCCGAACCGGCGTGCCTGCCGGAGTCGCGGTCGCAAGCAAGAGCGGCGAACTGGAAGGCGTCCGCGTCGACGCCGGCATCGTCTACGTCCCGGGCCGGCCGTACATCTTCGTGGCGATGGGGACTTTCCTGCGAGCGGACGCGGAGCCCTCGAGCGCGCTCGACAACCTCGCGCGACTCAGCTACGAGTACTTCAACCGCCGGGCCACTGTGAGCGAGTACGGCAGGCAGATTAGGTAGGAAGGTACCTGGCACGTCAAAAAAGAAGGGCCGGTCATCGGTATACCCGATGCCGGCCCGGTATGAATCAATCGGCCGCGCGCGAGTCGTGAACGCCTGCTATGGGAAACCCGGAATGCGGCGGTGCCAGCGCCTGCCTGAGTTACGCATCCCGGTGACCCGGCGCGACCGCACGACGTAGCTACAAGCTTCGTGCCGATTGGAGTACCAGGCGTTTCCCTAGAAAAACATCGAGATCTTCTGCGTCTTCCGATGTCCCAGTCCGAGGACGGGTGCTATCGGAAGTGAACAGCGCCGCGCGTCAGTACGACCCGAGATACCGATCGGTTTCCCACGGCGAGACATGCCGGATGTAGTCGAACCACTCTTCCCGCTTGGCCTCGACGAAGTGGTTGAAGATGTGATCGCCGACGGTCTCGCGAACCAGTTCGTCTTTCTCCAACTCATCGAGCGCTTCGCTCAGGTTTCCTGGCAGCTCGTCGATGCGCAAGTGCCGTCGCTCGCGGTGGCTCATCTTGTAGATGTTCTTGTTCACCGGCGGTCCGGGGTCGATCTGCTTCTCGATGCCGTCGAGCCCCGAGCGCAGCATGACGGCCAGCGCGAGATAGGGATTACAGGACGGATCGGGCATCCGCAGCTCGATGCGCGTGCCGTCGCCGCGCGCCGCGGGGACGCGAACCAGCGGGCTGCGATTGCGCTCGGACCAGGCGATGTTGGTGGGCGCTTCGTAACCCGGCACGAGCCGCTTGTACGAATTCACCAGGGGGTTGGTGATCGCGCAAAAACCCTTGGCGTGCCGCAGGAGGCCACCGATGTAATACAAGCACGTAGAGCTGAGCTGCCACGGCCCTTCAGAGTCGTAAAAACTGTTCTTTCCATCCGACAGCAGTGACTGATGCGTGTGCATGCCCGAGCCGTTGATCCCGAAGATCGGCTTGGGCATGAAGGTCGCGTGCAGGTCGTGCCGCAGCGAGACGTTCTTGACGACGAACCGGAACGTGCTGATGTTGTCGGCCGTCGTCAGCACGTCGTCGTACCGGAAGTCGATCTCGTGCTGGCCCGCCGCCACTTCATGGTGGGCCGCCTCCACGTGGAAGCCCATCGACTCGAGCGCCAGCACGATCTCGCGCCGCACGTCCTCACCCTGGTCGACAGGCGTCAGGTCGAAGTAGCTGCCGGTGTCGTGCGTCTCGGTTGTCGGAACCCCGTTTCGACGCTGGAACAGGAAGAACTCGGCCTCCGGCCCTGCGTTCATCTCGAAGCCGCGGTCCGCGGCCATCGCGATCACCCGTTTCAGCGTGGAGCGGGGGCAGCCCTCGAAAGGCTCGCCGTCTGGCCGGTAGATGTCGCAGATCATGCGCCCGACCTTCTCGCCACCGGGGTGCGCCCAGGGGAACACCGCAAAGGTGCTGAGGTCCGGCCGAAGGTACATGTCGGACTCCTCGATGCGGACGAAGCCCTCGATCGACGAGCCGTCGAACATGATCTGGCCCTTGAGCGCGTCTTCGAACTGCCGGTCGGGGATCTCGACGTTCTTGATTGTCCCGAGGATGTCGGTGAACTGCAGGCGCAGGAACTTCACCTTCTCGCGCTCGGCGCGCTCGAGGATGGCCGCCGGCTCGGTGTGAGCAATGCCCTTGGGTGGAACGGTTCTGACCGGCATGAAGGCTCCAGAGCCCCCGGTCTACCGAGGGCGGCGTACAAAAAACGAGGTCGCTCTGCACTCGATTGGCGAATTGTCGCCCGCGACGAGGCCAAATCCGTGCGAAGTGTACTTCACTTCGTGCGCCATCTGCACAGAGAACGCCTCGGCCAACCATCCGCGTTGGCGTATCGTCTGAACCAACCGAAGAGTTCGCGAGAGTCGCCGGCCGGGAGTGGGAACGCCCGAATCAGGGACCCCGACGTGCGGCACATGGAGGCAGGTCATGCGGATGTTTGTTGGAGTGGCGGTCACGCTCACCCTTGCCAGCGCTGTGGCGGTCGCCGCGGCCGGCCTGGCGCAGGCAGCCCAGCAGCCAGGGGTGTGGGTATCCAAGGACGGCAACCGAACCACGATCGTGAAGCCAGGCGTGGTCGAGCTGGAAGACGACGACCCGTTGGGCGCCGATGTGCGGAAGCTCGCACTCCTTGCGGGACGCGGCGCGCAGTTGGGCGTCTCGGTGCGGGAGCTGGATGCCGAGCAGGCCAAGAGCCAGAGCGGGGCGGTCGTCGACGAAGTGCGGACGGGAAGCGCGGCCGAGAAAGCCGGCATCAAGAAGGGCGACGTCATCACGGAGTTCGACGGGGAACGAGTGCGCGGCGTACGTCATCTGACACGGCTGGTCTCCGAGACGCCCGATGGACGGACCGTCAGGGCAGCCGTGGTGCGCGAGGGTAAGCGAATGGACCTGTCGGTCACTCCCGACAGCGGCAGCCTGGCCAGCCTGGACCGAAACTTCGAGCTGCTCGTGCCGCCAATGCGATTCGAGAAGATGCCCCACGGCGACATGACCTGGTCTATGCCGGTGCTGCCTGACGGCGTGTGGGGCCTTAAAGGGCGCCGCCCCGGCGAGATGTGGGCTTTCAGGAGCGGGAAGGGCCGACTGGGTCTGAACATCCAGGAGCTGGATGGCCAGTTGGGCGAGTACTTCGGCACGTCGAACGGCGTGCTGGTCACCAGCGTCGACGCCGACTCGCCGGGCGCTCGAGCCGGGCTCAAAGCCGGCGATGTCGTGACTGCGGTCAACGGCAAGACGGTTGCCGAGCCTTCCGAGTTGGTCGAGGCCGTGCAGGCGGCCGAAGACGGCGCGACGCTCGCCATCGATTACACGCGCGACAAGAAGGCTCAGTCGGCGAAAGTCACGCTCGACAAGGAGGAGCCCGCGGAGCAGCCGCGGAAACGGCAGCGGGTCAGCCCGCTCTAACGGTGCCAGGTAGTGTTAAGTCGTGTCCCGACCCTTAACAGTACCTGGCACCGAAATCAGGTGCCGACGCGGTCGACCAGGCCAGCCTGACTCACCTCGGCCACCGGAGTGACGACGGTCGCCAGTAGCGCGGAGAAGATCGTGGCCAGGGCGCGTACGTCTTCGCGGCGCTCGCGGCCGTTAGGCAGCTCGGCCGCCAGCACGCCGACACAGCCATCGGCCGTGATGATAGGGGTCACCAGCGCGCCCGGAGCGTCAGACTCGCCCGGCACAGCCACCAGTTCGCCAGATCGCCACGCCGCCGCCGTGGCGTTGTTGGCATCGGTCGAGATAGTGCCCAGGCGAACCAGCACGCCGGCGGGATAGCCGTGCGTGAACATCGGGTAGAGCGAGACGCCCGCCTTGTCGGCCACCCACACGATCGCGCCTCGCGCATCGAGGATCTCGCCTGCCTTAGCGAGTAATACGCTCACGTCGCCAGCGTCCATCACGCGCGCCAGGTCTGCGCACACCCGAGACGCCGCCGAGAGGTTGACTCCCTGAGTCGTCTCGGCAGGGGGCCGCGATGACTCTGCCACGGCACGGGGAATCAGCCGCGCGCTGGATTCTTCGGCGTCGACGAAGACTTCGGCCTTGGGCTTGATCGGTGTGGCGACCGCCTGCGGGCGAAGCGGCGCCGATTCGGTCAACGCTCGCATGGCGGTGAGCACGTCGACGTCCGATTCGGGTACGGGGACCAGCAACAGCACAACCAACAGGAGCAGCCCCGCTGCGCCGGCCGCGGCATAGAGCTGCCGCGCGCGCAACCCGCCGCTTTCGACGGCGCGAACACTCCGCTCGTTTTCGGCGGCCGCCCCCACGTGCTCGCCGGCGGAAGTCAGCGCCCCCAGGGCCTCCGTGAAGATCACGTCAGAGGCCATCAGGCTCTGGTTGTTCTGAACGTATTGCCGCGCCCGCTTGTCGAGCGAGCGGAACTGTTCGAGGCTGGCTGCGGCGGCCTGAACGGCCGAGCGCGTGGCCTGGCTCGAGGAGGCATTGGCCAACTCGACGATGCCCCGGTCCACGGTCGCCAGGTGCTCGGCTGCCTGCGTCATCCAGTATGCCGTGCCCTGGCCCGCGGCGACGTAGGCCTGCTGCGCGCCCCGCAAACGCCCGATTTCGTCGACCACAGCCCGCGCCTGCGCGTCAAATCCCGCGTTGGCGGCTGTCGCGAGCGTGAGGTTGCGTTCGGCCCCGAATACGACCAGGGCGCCGGCGACGACGGCGCCAAACGCGGAGAGCAGAAGAAGGACGCGGAGGGTTCGGCTGGTCATGACGGCGTGTCAGGAATCCGTGGCGGTCCGTTCGCCCGTCAACTCGCGTGCTCGCGCTGGTTGCATCAAGTACGCCAATCCGCCGGGAAGGCTCGCCAGGATCGTCACCGCAAGATACAGCAGCGCGAGTGACACCGCAGTCTCCACCGGCACGCCAAGTCGCCCGAAGAGCAGAATGTAGAGCGCCTCGCGCAAACCCAACCCGTTGACGCTGACAGGTACCATCCCGGCCAGCGAGATGAGCGGAACAAACACCGCTACGGCGGCCAGCGGGATGTCGAGCGCCAGGGCTCGGGCGTTCAAGAATACCACGGCGATCACGACGCCCTGGAAGATGAACGAAAGGCCGACGCCCGCCAGGAGGCGGCCTGGCGCGTTCTTGTACGGCACGATGGCCTGGTAGAGCGAGTCAGCGCGGTGCCGCACGCCGGAGAGCGGCGTGGCCGCGATGAACCGATCGACGATCCGGTAGACCATGGGACTCATCAACACCGCGTTGGCACCCCCGTAGAGTGCGGCGAGCAGCCACGTGAGCACGCGGAGCGACATGCCAAACAGTTCCACCGGAGGCGCCAGCTCTGCGGCGCCGATCGCGACGAGCAACAACGCACACAACCCGACGTTGCGCTCCATGAACACCGACATTGTCGAGCGCGCCGGCGCGCCCGTCTCGCGCGCCAGCAGCACCGCCTTGACCGCGTCGCCGCCGACGATGGTCGGCAGGAACAGGTTGAAGAACATCCCGGTGAAGTAGAAGGCGAGGACCTTCAGGTAGGGGACGTCGAGGCGGACAGGCTGCAGGAGGATTTGCCACTTCCAGCTCGATATGGCCTGTCCGACCATGTAGAGCAGCACGCCAAAGACAACGGGCTCGAGCCTGACACGGGCGAGCTCGCCCGCGATGGCACTCGCGTCGGTCCAATAGAAGACGAGCGCATAGAGCGCGAGCGTGACGAGTGGTTTGAGCCAGCGTGCCATAGGACCGAACCGGGGCCTGGCCCCCGTACTATACGCGGGGGTCACGCCCCAACGACGTCAAAACGTCGGCAGATAGGGCGTCAGCCAGCGAGCGATGATCGTGAACTGGTCGGTGAAGATCAGCACGCCGATGAGGACCAGCAGCGCGCCCGAGACCACTTCGATCTTGTGATAGTGACGCCGGATTCTGGCAAAGGCCGCGAAGAACTGGTTGATAGCCAGGGCTGTGAGGAGAAACGGGATGCCCAGGCCCAGCGAGTAGACCGCCAGCAACTGGATGCCCTTCCAGATCGTGTCCTGCGAGGCCGCGACGGCGAGGATGCCGGCCAGAATCGGGCCGATGCACGGCGTCCACCCGAAGGCAAACGCGAGCCCTACCAGAAACGCCCCCGCCACCCCGGTCGGCTTGCGGTCCATCTGCACGCGCTTTTCGCTGTACAGCCAGTCGATGCGCAGCACGCCCATCGTGTGCAGGCCGAACAGGATCACGACGGCTCCCGCGATCTTCGACAACAGCCGCAGGCGTTCCAGCAGGAACTGGCCCAGGGCGCTGGCTGCCGCGCCGAGCGAGACGAAGACGAAGGAGAAGCCCAGAATGAAAAAAATCGAGGCGATGAGCACCCGGCGCCGTGACGCGGCCACCGAACGGGCGGCCGCATCGCCGGTCCCTTGCATCTCGTCCAGGCTCACGCCGGAGATGTAGGACAGGTAGCCGGGGATGAGCGGCAGCACGCACGGCGAGATGAACGAGAGCACGCCGGCGACGAAGGCCGCTACGAATGTCGGGTTTTCCATGCTGGCAGCGTCTGAACCGCGCGCCTACCGCCGGTCGCCCCTGGGCGCATCCTGGACGGGCGTCAGCGGGATGATGTTCAACTGCGGTAGCGCCGCCGTGAGGCCATCCCACTTCTGCGTGTTGACTTCCTGGAACATGAAGTCCCACTTCCACCGTTCCGACGGGTTGCTGGCCTGGAGCCAGTGCTTGGCGGTGACAGGCCTGGCGAAACTGATGCTGCCAAGCGTGGCGTACGCCTGGTGGTCCTTGAGCATCTCAGCGATCGCCGCCCGCACGTCGGCCGGCGTGGCGTAGGGCAGCGGCTGGCCCAGCGCTTTGGCCACGCGGAAGAAGATCTCGCGGTCGTCGAGGGCATCGCCGGGAGCCGAAACCACCTTCGCCGCGGGCTGGACACGCCCCTGGTCGTTCGTGAAGGTCCCGTCCTTCTCGACCCAGGCCGAACCGGGCAGCACGACATCGGCGGCCCGCGCCAGTTCGGTCGAGAGCACTCCCTGGTAGACCAGCAGCGACAGCTTGCCGGATTGCCGCGCTGCCGCCACCCACGCGACATCGCCCAGCGATCCATCCGGCCCGGGGTCAACGACGTAGAGCGCCGGCACCTGGCCCGCTTCAATCGCCCGGCGCAACGCCGACAGGTCGGGTCCGCCGGCGCCGTCGCCGACCGGCAGCCCGAGGTCGCGCGCGCCAGTCACGTTGGGCGCGTTGGCCGACGGCACCTTGAATTTCGTGCCCGCCGGCTGCTGCTTCTCGGTGACGGTCCAGCTCACCGCGATGGCGCTGGCGAGCCGCTCGACAAGGAAAATCTCCTCGTTCGAGGCATGGGCCGACACCAGGAAGGTAAAGCCCTGGGCAGCCACGGCAGAGGCGCGCTCGGCCAACGCCTTGAGCGCCGAATCCCACGTGGTGGCTTGCTGATGCCCGACCCCTTCCCGCACCAGCGGGCTCTGGAGACGCTCGTCGCTTTCGATCCAGTGGTACCCGAACCGGCCGATGTCGCACATCCAGTAGCCGTTGACGGCGGGCTCGTAGCGAGGCGTGAACCGAACCAGCTGGGCGCCCTTCGCCCACTCGGGCTTGGCCTTGATCCAGGCCGTGGTGCTGCAGCCCTTCGAGCACAACGTGCAGATGGTGTCTGACGCGTCGGGGTTGTCCCACGGCCGCGACTTGAATCGATAGTCGCGCGTGGTGATCGCGCCGACCGGGCAGACGTCCATCAGGTTGCCCGAGAGCAGGGAATGCACGCCCTCTTCAGCAAAGGTGGCAATCTGGCTGTCGGTGCCGCGTGCGACGATGCCGATCTGCGCGTCGGTGTCCACTTCCTGCATGAACCGCACGCACCGGGTGCACAGGATGCACCGGTTGCGGTTCAACATCAGCGTCGGCCCGAAGTCGACATCGGCCTTGACGCCCTCGCCGTCGAACGTGCGGCGGGGGAACTCCATGCGGCTGTCGCCGGGACCGAACGAGTACGAGAAATCCTGCAAGGGGCACTCGCCGCCCTTGTCGCAGACCGGGCAGTCGAGCGGGTGGTTGACCAGGAGGAACTCGAACACGCCGGCGCGCGCCTGGACGACATCGGGCGATGCCGTCGACACCGCCATCCCCTCGGTGCAGACCGTGGAGCATGCGGTCTGCAGCTTCGCCATTTTCTCGATCCTGACGATGCAGGCGCGGCAGGACCCGTCGACGCTGAGGCCGGGGTGATAGCAGTAATAGGGGACGGAGAAACCATGCTCGATGGCCGCCTGGAGGACCGTCTTGCCCTTGTCTACCGTGACCGGAGTGCCGTCAATTGTCAGCGTAACGGAGTCCATAGACCCCCGATCATACCCCCGATCGTCGGCTGACCTTGACATCGCCCCGGACCGGGCCTATCGTGGCGATCGATATCCCTTCAGTTCGACCAGAAGTCCCGCGCGTCGCAGGTTTCAGGCGACCGTCACTGCCTGCCGGAGGCGTCTCCCAGCGTCCCGGTCAGGTGTCGCCTCCCGGACCACAGGCCTGGTCGCCTCACGACGGAGGCCGCTATGGAGGCTACGCCCGTTCGTGCCCGTCTTGGCTCGGCCCTCGAGTGGCTGATCGCCGCCGCCTTTCTTCTGGCGACGGTGGCTGTGGCCACGCTGATCGTGCGTGAGTTGCGTACGGCGCCCCGTGCCGCTGGGTCTTCGTCCGAGCCGGCGAGTGTCAGTCTGCCGGCGGGCGTTCCCGCCCGCGCCATCTCCGTGCCGGTTCTCTTGTTGCTCGATGGCAAGGCGGTGCGAATAGGCCAAAGCGTCGACCATGTCTCGCGGGAGCTGGGACGATCGGCAGAAGTCGGCCGCCAGCTGTCCGACCGTGGCGCGCTGGGCGAACGCCTCACGCGGTTCTACGAACACAACGGGACCAGGTTCGTGCTCGTGTTCGAGCCGTTCGAACGCAATGGGGATCTCAGGGTCGCGGGAATATACCTGCAATAGCTATTTCCTGATCCGCACCGGCGTCAGCTTGTCGTCGTTGACCTCCACGGCACGCAGTGGTCCTTTCAGCGGGCGCTCGAGCGTGGTGAGTGCGGCTGCAACAACGGCCGTCTCGGTTTCCTGAGTGCCATCCTTGTAGATCCGGGTCACGGTGACCGGAAACTCGAATACCGCGTCGTCGGACTGCTGCACGTCGATGCGGACCGCCCGGCCATCGCCGGTCACCTGCCAGTTGACCGTCGCCGCCGGCACGTCCTGCCCGTAGATCCATCGCGCGAAAAACGACTCGAGCGAGCGGCCCGATTCGGCTTCGAGCGCGCGCCGCAGGCTTTCAGTGCTCGCCTTGCGGAACTTGTACTCACGGTAGAACCGGCGCACGCCCGCGAAGAAAGCATCATCGCCCAGCATGCGCCGCAGCATGTGCAACACGGCACCGCCCTTGTTGTAGACGAGCGCGCGAAAGATCCGGCCCTCACCCCGCAAGTGGCCCAACCGATACCCGAGGTAGACCGGTCCCTGGTCGGACTCGCTCAAGCTCCACCGGGCAAGCTGCCTGAGGATGTCGCTGAAGACCTGGGGACCGCGGTCACGCTCTGCAAAGAGTGCCGCGAAGTACTGCGCGAAGCCTTCGCTGAGCCATTGCTCATGATAGTTCTGCCAACCCACGGCCTGTCCCCACCACTGATGCGCGAGCTCGTGCGCGAGGAAGAAATCGGGAAAGTCGTCGAAGCTGGCTGGATCGTCACGCCACACAAACGGCGTCGACGGCAGTGGCTGGTTGATGATCGCCACGTAGCCCGGTGCGTGGCCGCCGGGGATCTGGCTCTCGATGACGGCGATCGACAAGCTCGGGTACGGGGCCTCGCCGAGTACGGTGCCGTAGAACGCCATCACCTGGGCGGCCTTTGCCAGCACTTCCCGGCCCCGGCCGCGTTGCCGCGCGGTGCTGGTCATCCGCATCGGCAGGGTCGCCTGGCCAATGGCCACGTCGAGAGTATCGACGGTGGCAAAGCGCGATACGACGCAACTCAGATATCGAAGAGGCGTCGTCGCGGTGAAGACGAACAAGCGCTTCGGGGGTTCGTTGGCAGCGCCACGCAGCGTCACGGGCGAGCCGCCAGCGACCTCCCCGGAACAGACGACGGCAAAGGCCGCCGGAACCGTGAAACGAATGGTGGCCGTGGCGTAGTCGTTCTGCGGCGCCTGTGCGTACCAATAGCTCCGGTTGCTATAGAGGTAGTGTGGTTCCGCCTGGGCGAAGGCCAGTTCGTTGGTCTGCACCTGCGCCGCAACGGCCATGTTCTCGCGGTCCACGCCTTGAGGCTCGTGGCGTCCGCCGTAACTGACAGTCAAGGTCAGCACGTCGTTGCGGTTGAGCGCCTCCGGGAGATTGACGACCAGGCTGTTTTGATTGCGGACGCGGATGTACAGCAGGCGTCCGTGCGAATCGCTGCTCACCGAGCGCACGACCAGTCGTTCGGCCAGCCGAAGCGTAACCGCGCTCAGGGCAACCGTGCGCACGCGCACGCGGAGCCGCGTGCGGCCCTCCATCCAGAGTCGATCGGGCACAAGCGTCGTCTCGACGTTGCAGTCGAGGACGTCGACCTCGGCGTCGTCGTCCTCGTCAAAAAAAGGCCCGCGCGTGGCCAGCTTGGATCGCGACGAGTAGATCGCCAGATTGCGCCGCCGCGCGCGGTCGAACAGCGAGATGTCTTCCTGATCGCCGCCGTCGTGCGCGTAGGTGAGCGTGCCGTACTTCCGCGTGCGCACTTCGACAAGGAGGTTCCCGATCGATGGGACGAGCGACCACGTGTCGCGGCTGAGATCGGCCAGGTCGACGCTGAACGACTTGCCGATCTCGTCAGCAAAGACTTCCTGCGCCTGCAGAAGCTGCTTGCGATCCACCGGCACGGCTGCCAGCTGGTCAGGGGGCAGCCGCATCGCCTGATCGGATGGACTGAGGCGAATCATCGCGGCATCGAACGACTGGCGCAGCGACGGTCCGCCAGTCAGCAGGGCGATCTGGCGCCGCTCGGCATCCGGGCCGGGCGAGAAGGTCATCTCGCCTTTGCCCAGCAGCACCGCCACGGTAGCCCCGGACGGGACAGTTGCGAAAAACACGACGCCGTCGTCGAGCCGCAGCTCCAGATCTTCGTCTTTGACGACCAGGTTACGGGCGCGATACTGCGCCGACTCGTCGAGGGTCAGCCGGAACAAGCCTTCGACCACGCTCAGCGTGGCCGCCGCCGCGATGCGCCAGCCGGTCGCGTCGCGTTCGAGATCGAGCCGCCACGTGGCCAGCCGCCCTTGACGACCTGTCTCGACCAGCACCTCCACGATCAGCCGCAGGGCGTTGGGCCCGTCCCGCTCGACGCGGTCGCGTTCGTGGACGGTCGCACGAGTCGTCGCGGTCACGAACCAGCGATCGAGGAAGAGGCGGAAGGCCTCGTCGCCGGCAGGTATCCTGGTGAGCGCCGCAAACGCCTGCTTGTCGCCGCCGGTGAGCGAGGCTTCGACGCGTTCGAGCAACACGTCGATGCCTTCGGGCTGGGCGGGCGCGGGACTCGCTGACGCCAACGCCAGCAGCGACAGCAGTGCGACCCGCGCGCGACGCATGGCCGTCATGGTCCGACTGCGACGCCGGGCGGCAGCGGCATTGGCCGCCTCACGGCCAGCACGGTCAAATCGTCGGCGATCTTCGTGCCAGCGGCATGCGCCTCGACGGCCTTCAGCACCGAGGTGCCCAGCGTCTGCAGATCCTTCCACCAGTGCTCGTTGACGATCTGCTCGAGCCCCGCATCGTCAAACGCGACACCCGACGTGTTTTCGGCCTCGGTAATGCCGTCGCTGAAGAGCACCAGCACGTCGCCGGCGCCGAGGGTGAGCGTGCCTGCCGTGTAGGTCGCCTGATCGAACATGCCAAGTGCGACGCCGCCGTCGGTGAGCCGTTCCAGACCACCTGAGGCGCGACGGAGCAGCGGCGGATTGTGGCCCGCGTTCACGTAGGCGATCGCGCCGGTCGCTGGATCGTATTGCCCGAGGAACATCGTGATGAACCGTGACCCCGGAGCGTGTCGACTCACCTGGATGTTGAGCCGCGCGGCCAGGTCAGCGGGTTCGAGCCCTTCGTCGACCAGGACGCGGAGCATGGCCACGGCCAGCGCCATCAAGAGCGCTGCAGGACTGCCCTTGCCGGCGACATCGCCCAGGGCAAACACGATTAGGCCATCTGGCCGCCGGATCACGTCGTAGAGGTCGCCGCCGACGGTGTTGGCCGGGCGCGTGACGCCGAACGCTTCAATGCCGGTCGCAGTGTAGATCTCGCTCGGCAACATTGCCTGCTGGATCTCTCGCGCCACTTCGAGGTCCTTCTTGAGAGTCAGCCGGTCGGCGACCTCGAGGAGGATCAGCAGGTTCAGCACCAGGAAGCCACCGGCAAGCCACAGCGTGCCAGGTGGTGAGCCGATGACCGGCAGCGGAACGTTGATGACGAACGGAATCAACGGTATCTGGAGCCAGTCCACACCGGACAGCAGTCGAACCAGGCCGACGAGCGCCATGACGACGGCGATGCCGTAGATCGCGCGACGTGCCGGCGACAGGCGCATCGTGAACGCCAGAAATGCGCGACGGGTGTACTCGAACGACCGAACGTGCCACGGCAGGTGCGAGAGCTCTTCGGCCTTGATGGCGCGCGCGAAGAAGTGCCAGGCCTCCGGTGTATCGCGCGTGAAGAGCCGTTGCAGGTCATCGGCACGCAGATCCCGGGTATAGGTTTCGAAGAAATCCTGGGCCTGCCGGATGGGCGCCGGATACCGGCCTGGAGCCGTTCCTTTCGCCTTGATCTTGGCCATGCGATCAGACGACGCCCAGTTGCCTGCCGACCTTCTTGAAGGCATCGAGCGCAAACTGCAGGTCGTCACGCGTATGGGTTGCCGTGACGATGGTGCGCACGCGTGCCTTGTCCTGCGCGACGGTGGGATAGGCGATGCCCTGCGCGAAGACGCCCTCCTCGAACAGCCGATCCGACAACGTCATCGTGAGCGCGCCGTCGCCGACGATGACCGGCGTGATCGGGCTCTCACTCGCGCCGGTGTCGAAACCGAGATCAGCCAGTCCCGCCTTGAAGAAGCGGGTGTTCTCCCACAGCCGGTCGATGAGCTGCGGTTCATCCAGCAGCAGGTCGATGGCGGCCAGACATGTGGCGGTCACCGAGGGCGGATGCGACGTCGAAAACAGAAACGGGCGCGCGCGGTGGTGGAGGAAGTCTATGAAGTCCTTCGAGCCGGCGACGTAGCCACCGAGCGCGCCGATGGCCTTCGACAACGTGCCGACCTGGATGTCCACCCGGCCGTGCATCCCGAAGTGATCGACCGTGCCACGGCCGTTTCGGCCGAACACGCCGCTGGCGTGCGCATCGTCGACCATCATGATCGCGCCGAACTCCTCGGCGGCGTCACAAAGCGCCGGCAGCGGCCCGAGGTCGCCGTCCATGCTGAAGACGCCGTCGGTGATGAGCAGCTTGCGCTGGCTTGCCGGCAAGCCGCCAAGGATCTCGCGGGCCTGGTCGACGTCCTTGTGCTGAAACACTTTGATCGCGGCGCGCGACAGACGGCACCCGTCGATGATGCTCGCGTGGTTCAGGGAATCGGAGATGACGACGTCGTCTTTGTTCAGGATCGCCGAGACCGTGCCCGCATTGGCGGTGAAACCGCTTTGAAACACCACGACGGCCTCGGTGTGCTTGAACTCGGCCAGCCGGCGTTCGAGCTCGACGTGCATGGCCATCGTGCCGGCAATCGTGCGGACCGAGCCGGTGCCGACGCCGAAGCGTTCGAGCGCCTCCATGGCGCGGGCCTTCAGTGTCGGATGGGTGGTCAGGCCGAGATAGTTGTTCGACGAGAGGTTCACGACCGAGCGGCCGTCGACGTTCGTGTGTGCCTTCTGCTCGCCATCGAGCACGCGCAAGGAGCGGTGCAGCCCCTGGGCCTTGAGGCCGTCGAGTTCGTCGGTCAGGAACTTCAGCGGGTCGACCCGTGGCGTGCCGGTGCTCATGGCTATCACTCTATCGTGGGAGCGCGCCGGTTTCAGGCCCGCAGGAACTCTGCGGTGAACTCGGCGATCCGCCCGTAGATGCGCCGGAGATCCTGCGGCGAGGCCAGGAACACCACGCGGAAGAAACCGTCCTCCGGGCGCGTGCCAAAGCCGGAACCGTACACACAGAGCACGCCGGTGGCCCGGAGCAGACCGACGATGAACTGTTCGTCGGTCTTGCCTGGCGGCAACGTGACTTGTGGCATCGCGTAGAAGGCCGCCGTCGGCGCGACACAGGACATGCCGGGGATTGCGTTGAAGGCGGTGGTCGTCAACTCCGCACGCTCGCGCAGCGCCGTCCGAAACAGTGTCTGGTGCGAGCGGTCGCCGAGCAGGGCAGGCGCGATGGCTTGCTGCGAAGGGCCGTTGCTGCACAGCCGGCCGTCGGCCAGCTTCTTCATGGCCGCGAGCAGGTCGTCCAGCCGGGGACTCCGGCCCACGCCGAGCCAGCCCGTCCGCCATCCCGGCGCCAGATACGCCTTCGAGAGGCTGGAGAAGGCCACGATGGGACCGTCGGGATCGAGGCTGCCGAGCGGAGGCACCGCGCCGTCGTAGGCGAGATCGCCGTACACCTCGTCGGCAAGAATCACCAGTCCGTGACGGTCGGCGATCCGCAGCATTTGGCGCCGAAGGCTTTCGGGGTAGACCGCGCCGGTCGGGTTGTTGGGATCGATCAGCACGAGCGTCCGAGTGCGGGGAGTAATCAAGCGCTCGAGATGTTCGACATCGGGGAGCCAGCCGCGTGTCGGGTCGGTGCGGTAGTACGCGGCTTCGGCGCCAATCTTGGCGAGCACGGCGGTGTAGAGTGGATACGTGGGCATCGGCACGAGCACGCCGTCGCCCGGGTTGGCCAGCGCAGTCAGCGCCAGCTCGATGCCTTCCGAAGTTCCCGCCGTTATCAAGACCCGATCCGGTTCGACGGGGAATCCACGCTGGGTCCACTCGGTGGCAACCGCCTCGCGCGCCGGGGCGATGCCGGAAGAGGGCACGTAGTTGTTGGCCCCGTCGGTCATCGCCCTGGCAACGACCTCGACCAGCGCCGGCGGGGTTCGGAAACCAAAGGGAATCGGGTCGCCGATGTTCAGGTAGTCAACCTTGAGCCCCCGGCGCTCAACCGCCCTCGCCTCCGCCACGATGTTGCGGATGGCATAGGTGAAGTTGTGAACCCGATTGGCGACCGGAATACTGGTGGTGCTGGACATGATGAGGGCATATTACCTTGGCACTTCCAAGCCGGATCGCAGGTAAGCATTTCTTACACTCCGCCACGGGTCCGGTGTAGAACTTACGGGAAAAGCCCCGTTCAAGCACGCGGGACTACAGAAATTGCACGCAAAACCGAGAAATCTTTCGATCTCAGATCTGGCAAGGGGCTTGATGATGATGGACCGCGTGACAGGGTGTGGGAGTTCACAGGGGCTGCGGGCGGGGCTGATTACCGTAGCTCTCGTGAGCGCGAGCGTGGTGGCGTCCGGGCAGTCACCTCAGGCGCCTTCGGTGCCCACGTTTCGCGGCGGAGTGGACCTGGTCACTATCCGCGCCGTCGTTCGCGACAGCAAGGGGCGCCCGGTGATGACGCTGGCAAAACCCGAGTTCGAGCTGATCGACAACGGGACGCCGCGCGCCATCACCGCGGTGGAACAGGACAACGGACCGATCGGTCTGGCGCTGCTGTTCGACATCAGCGGGAGCATGGACGTCAACGATCGGTACGACAAAGCACGCGAGCAGGGGTATTTCCTTCTCAGCGGCCTGCGCAACGGCGAGGACGAGGCGGCGATTTTCGCGTTCGACTCTCGCCTGCACGTGATTCAACCGTTCACCAACGAGCTGGATCGGCTGCGCGGTACGGTTACCGAGTTCAGCCGCTGGGGGATGACATCCATCCATGACGCCATCGCCAGCGCCAGCAGGACGATGGACCTGCGGGCGACCAGGCGGCGGGCTTTGGTCGTGCTCACAGACGGCATCGACACCGGCAGCAAGCTCACGCCGGCGGAAGTCTCGGCCATCGCTTCGAGCATCGACTTGCCCGTCTACATCGTTGCGGTCGTACAGACGATTGACGATCCGCGTCGAGGCGGCAGTAACCAGGCCCTGGCCGGCGAATTGGCCGACCTGGCGCGATGGACCGGTGGACAGTTGTTCGTGGCGACCTCGACCTCGGAGGCCAGCGCCGTGGCGCGGCAGATTGTCGACGAGCTTCGCCAGCAGTACCTGATCGCGTTCGAGCCGGGGGCGACGCCCGGCTGGCACGCGGTGGACGTGCGCGTTCGTCGCAAGGGACATACGGTGCAGGCTCGCAGCGGCTACGTCGCGGGCGCTGTCCGGCCGGTCAGTTAGTCATCTTTGGTATCGAGCGAAGTCTCGAGGAGGAATGTGTCATGCGTAAGCTGCTGCTCGTGGTTCCGATAGTGATGCTGGGCGTTGGTTCGACGGCCTGCGCCACCAAGAAGTTCGTGCGGGGCGAAGTCGGCCAGGTGAACACCAAGGTCGACGGGCTGTCGACCCAGCTCGAAGAGACGCAGGAGCGGACCAAAAAGAACGAAGCGCGCATCGGCGAAGTCGATCAGAAGGCTGATACCGCCACCAAGTCGGCAACGGCGGCTCAGGCCTCGGCGGATGCCGCCAAGGGCGAGGCCACCAAGGCCGGCGAGCGCGCGACGGCAGTAGAAACCGCCAGCCGCCGGCTGGTCTACGAGGTCGTCCTGAGCGAAGACCAGGGCAATTTCAAGTTCGGCAAGGTCGACCTGCCCGACACCGCCAAGCAGCGGATCGATCAGATGGTCACCGACCTCAAGGCCGATCCGAAGGGCGTGTTCATCGAGCTCGAGGGCCACACCGACAACGTGGGATCGAAGGATTACAACACCACGCTCGGTCAGGAGCGCGCCGAAGCGGTGAAGCGCTACCTCTACGAGGCGCACCAGGTGCCGCTGCACAAGATCAACGTGATCAGCTACGGCGAAGAGAAGCCCGTGTCGCCGAATAAGACGAGGGACGGCCGCGCGCAAAACCGCCGCGTCGTGATCAAGGTATTGGCGTAGACCTGGGACATCGACCAAGTTGAAGGGCCTCGAGCACGCCTGCTCGAGGCCCTTTTTCTTTGTGCGGCGCGTGCACTCCGTCCGCACCGGCGGTTGAGCTGATTCCGCCGGAGAATACGCATTAACCAGCGATGCGTGACGGTGAGATTCTCGCCCTCGTTTACTTCGTCGTCGTCGGCGTGGCAGCGCTGGCGCTGTTGCGGCGCCGGGCAGGTGCGCCGATCGCCGCTGGCTGGTCGGCGGCGGGGGTCCTTGTCACTGCCACGGCGAGCCTCGCGCCCACCGTCCTGCGCGACTGGTGGCTGCTCGTCGCCCTGCCACTGGCCTACTGGGCGCCGGCGCGGCTGACCGGAACGCCACACGAGCGACTCGAACGCTGGCTGCAGTCAGTCGACGACAGGCTTGGCCTGATGCGACTCGATCCAACCGGGCACGGCTTGCTGGAGTTCGCTTATTTCCTGGTCTATCCCATGGTGCCGGCGGGACTGCTCGCCATCACCTTCACGACCCCGGGGATGGCGGCGGAATTCTGGCTCGTGCTCTTTGCGGCCGTGTTGCCGTGCTACGGGTTGCTGCCGCTGATTCCGACGCGGCCGCCTCGCGCGTTTCTGCTGCCGGCGCCGCCAGCCGGCAGCGCGCCGCGGCTCTTCCGACGCGCCAATGTCACGTTCCTCGCGACGTTCGGCAATACGTGGAACACACTGCCGAGCGGCCACGCCGCGGGCGCCGCGGCGGTCGCGGTGATGGTCTGGCGCAGCGGCTCGCCAATTGCGCCAGCCTTCCTGCTCCTGGCCCTCGGCATCGCGATGGGAACCGTTCGTGGACGGTACCACTACGTCGTCGACACCGTGTCGGGCGTGTTGCTGGGCATCGCCGCTGCGTTGTTGCTCCCGTGACCTTGCCGACTGGCAGTCAGACCAGCGGCCTCCAGGTGTAGAACAGCACGGCGAGAAATGCCTGCAGGGCGGAGAACCCCACGGTGAACCACAATGCACCGCGGGAGTCGAGCTTGAGGGCCATCAGCAGGAACAGCGGGAAGAGCGTCGCCGACAGGCGGCCCATCGACATGACCCCGCCTCTGAACAGCGGCGGGACCAGGTTGACACAGATAAACAGGACATAAGGCACGCCGAAGGCGCGCCAGATGGGAATGATGAGCACCAGTGCTGCGACGACGGCTGCCGCGTTGAGGGCATCATACGGTGCCCTGGCGAGATATCCTCCGACGCCGTGGTAGGCGATCAAGCCGGCCGCGTCGACAAAGGGGACGGTGAACGTTCGCCCCCATGCGGCATGCTGCGCCGACCACTGGAAGGGATTGCCGGTGAGCTGGGCCATGTAGGCCGAGTAGACGAGCATTCCCGCTACGGGCGCCATGAGGACGGAAGCCAGCTTCCCGTACCGTGTCCAATGTGCGCTCCTCGTCCTGATAAGCGATGAGCCAACCAGCGCGGCCAGCGTCACCGCGAGGAGAAAGCCATTGGGCCGGGTCAGTCCAACCAGCAGGCCCCAGGCCGCCGCACGAAGGAGACGATCCTTTCGTATTTCGAGCAGGGCGCCCGCGCATCCAAGCAGGAACAGCGACTCGGCGTACAGCGCGCCGTAGAAGAGCGAGAACGGATACGCAGCAAGAAGGCGTACGGCCCAGGCGGCTTTTTCTGCGCTGCCCAGATCAACGCGCGCGAGCCGATAGAGGTAGATCAAACTCCACAGAAACGCCGAGTGCGAGACAAGGAGTCCACCGGCGACGTAGGCCGGCTGCGAACTGCCGAACAGCCTGCCGACGACGCGGGTGATCGCGGGGAATGCAGGGAAGAACGCGATGTTCTGCTGGGCCGCCGCCGCCGAGGCATCCCATCTATATCCACGGGTGGCAATGCTGAGATACCACGCCGCATCCCAGCGGACGGGCAGGTTTGTGACCTCGTTGCGCGAAATCCGCAGGGGTGGCTTTACCGACGGAAAACCCACGGTGTACACAGCGAGGAGCCCCACGACCAGAACCATCGCGCGCGTGACCACGAACGCGGGCCACACGGCGCTCCATTCCTCCGCGCTGCATACCGAGCGCACGGCTCTGATCGCTTGCGACAGCAGGGTAGGTCGACGAACCACTGCGTGGCGGAAGACTCCGACCAGAACGCCGAAGACCAGCAACCTGATCGGTGAGGTGACTGAGATCCTGGCGTCGCCGAGCCAGAACCTGAACCCGCCGCCGATTGTGACGATGGCGGCAAGAACGCAGGCGGCCACCGTCAGCACGTCGGCCACCGAAACCCAGCGCGGAACAGGATCGGATTCCAGATCGGATAAGCGGGACTCAACGGGCGTGGCCATCTCAGGGACTGCGCCTTCACTTATAGCGCATCCGCGCAGCCCGACGACGAGCGGCCGGCCGCGCCAGCCGCGGTCTGGGCCCTGTCAGTGCGCGGTTAGATGGTCAGAACCCGAAGTTCATCCCGAGCTCGATCCGGCGCGCGGGCCCGGCCGACGTTGCCTGTCCGAAGTCCACCGAGGTGAGGTTGCCGGTGTAGCCGGTGAGATTGGTGTGATTCAGGATGTTGAAGGCCTGGAGATAGAACTCCAGCCGGTAGCGCGCGTTGCTGCCGTCCATCATCATCATCATCGGGCCGCTGCCTCCACCTGGTCCGCCGGGGCCGCCACCCACGCGACGCACCTGCGGCGCGCCGCCCGTGGACTGACGCTGCGGACCAAAGCCGTACGCCTTGCTCAGGCGCGCGTTCAAGTTCCAGCTCGACGAGCCGCGAGCAGCGTTGCGCCCTACGCCCTCGGGCCGATCGCTGACGACGGTATCGCGGTTGGTGTCAAAGCCGGTGATGATGTTGTACGGCGCTGCGGACTGGCCTTGCGTGAAGACGCCAAGACGCATGCCCAGCGGCACGCCGAAGTTGACCATGCCGAAGAATCGATGCCGGACGTCCTGCAGCGATGGCCCCCACTCGGCCTCGAGATCGTAGTTGTTGGCCGGCAACGCAAAGGCGCTGTCGCTGAAGTTGTTCGAGCGCGCCAGCTGGTAGTTGGCGCCCATGAAGAACCGCCGCTCGGGTTTGGCGTAGTTGACGTTGATCGTCAACCGGTCTACTTCCGTGCGGCCCGTCGATTCGAGTTGGGTGACGTTGCCCAGGCTGGGATCCGGACGTGCGGGCTCGAGGCCACCGGTCGTCGGCGCATTCACGTTGACCGCGCGAAACTGGTTCTGACCTCGCATCATCGTGTAGCTCGCCATCAGCCGCAGCGTCTCGATCAGCGTGCGCTCGACGCCAATTGACGCCTGGTGCAGATATGGCATCCGCAGGCCCAGCGCCGCCTGGTATTTGCTCGGCGGCAACGGGTTCGCAAAGGCTCCGCCGGTCGTGTCCGGATACGTGGGGTTCTGCACGACGAGGTCCTGCTGCGTCACGCCGTTGACCCGCAGCGTCTGCTCGTAGACGCTCGACTCGTACCAGTCGTTGAAGATGCCGTAGCCGCCGCGCACGGTGTACTTGCCTGGCGTCCAGCTGAATCCCACGCGTGGCGCGAAATTCCACTTGTCGTCGAGGTGCGACTGCATCTCGTGCCGGAGCCCGAAGCTGAGCGCCAGTTTCTTGAACGGCGTGTAATCGTCCTGGACGTACCAGCCCGCTTGATACTGGCTGTAATCCACCAGCGTCGTGCCGATGCGCTGCGTGTAGGTCGTTGCCAGGCCGAGCTCGTACCGATCGAGTCCGCCGAAGGTCCATGTGCCGTTGCCGTTGCGCAGCTCGTCGCTGCGGTACCACATCGCCTCGAGCAGAAGTCCCGTCCGCATCCGGTGCTTCTTGCCGATCTGAAAGTCGATGTTGTCCTCGATCTCCACCAGGCGCCCTCGCCGGTTGCTCTGCTGGCCGGCACCGCCGCTCGAGAAGTTGTCGAGCACGACGATGGCCGGCTCATTGGAAAAGGAACCCTGCTCGGTGACATCGCGCGAGGTACTGCACCTTCAGCTCGTTGGCGACCTTCGGGAACAGCAATCCGTTGAGCGAGAACCGCACCGCATTCTCGGTGGTGGTCCGGTCGTACGCGCGGTCCTGCAGGTCGCGATCGCCGACGCCCAGGTTCTGCCGCTCGTTCATCTCGTGGCGGAACTCCACGCGGAGCAGCTGTGTCGGCGTGAGCTGATGCTCGACTCGCGCCGAGGCGAACATGCGGTCGTTGGGCCGCCGCACCACGTCGTTGTAGCGGCCCTCTGGCGTGTTGGCCACGATCGTCTGGCTGTCGTAGTTGGCGTTGCCGTCGACGTTGAAGGAAAGCGACGTCTTGCCCTTCACGAGCGGGCCGTCGATGTTGAAGCCGAAGCGGCGGTACTGCTCGGCACCGAGCGTCGGCGCAAATGCGTTGCGCGCGTTGAGCGCCTCGTCGCGGAAACCGAAGTTGGTCATCCCGCGCCACCCGTCCATGCCCGGCCTGGTGACGATGTCGATGCCGAAGCCGCCGCCGGCCTCGTGGTTGTCAGCCGCGTAGGAGTTCATGCGGAACCGAATCGACTGGATTTGCGACTTCGGCGGGAGCCGGCCGCCTCGGAACCCGTTGACGCGCATGGTCGCGCCCGGCCCCGCCATCTGCATCAGCAGCTGCTCGAGCTCGTCGGGATCATCGGGAAGCTCGGCAATCTCCTGCGCGCTCAGCGACGACGTGAAGGCGTTGCCCGCGACATCGGACGCGTCGGTCAGCACGAAGACTTCCTCGGACAGCCCTGCCAGCGGCAGGTTGACGGTCACCGCGTTGCCGCCCTTTTTCAGTGTCAGCGTCCCCTCGTACGTCTGAAACGCGTCCGCCTCGACCTTGACGGTGTAGGTGCCGACCGAAAGCCCCTGCACGCTCGCCTGGCCCCGCTCGTCGACGGACACGACCCTGGGTGTGCCCGCGTGATCGACGATGGTGATTGAGGCCGTGATGAGCGCCGCACCAGTCTGATCGACCACGGTGATCTTCAGATCGGCCGGACCGGCCGCTTCGTCTTCCGCGCGAGCGGGCGCGGCGATGAGAAGCAGCAGCGAGCACACAAGGAGAAGTCGTCGAGCCATTCCAGGTAGACCTACGAGCCTTTCTTCTCGAAGGACTCCGGCTTGAGAGCCGGATTCACCTTGAACTTGTCGATCGTCCATTCCTCAGTGACGTTGCCGTTGGCACCGGTCGTAATGAGGTGCGGCAGCAGGACCCCGTCGACCTTCTTGTATTCGCTGTAGCGGACTTCGAAGACCGCCGTTTGCGGCGGCTCGCTGCGCATCTTCTCGATCTCTTCAGGCGTTGGCCGCTGACCGCCGCGAGCGACCATCATCCGAGGCAGCACGCCTTCGTAGCTGACCATCAGCGGCAGGTGCGTGGCCTGATCGATGAACAGCTTCATCGCCGTGCCGCCGAGCGGCTTGACCTCGATCACGTCGGCCTTGCCGTCCTCGGCTTCCGCTTCGCCGCTGTAGGTGATGGGCGCATCTGTGCGAAGCAGGAAGGCGAGCGCGTGACGCGCCATCTCATTCTTCATGCGCTGGGCCTGCGCCTGACGCATCCGCTGGCGATCCTCCTCGGTGATTTCACGTCCCGGCCCGCCAGGTCCACCCGGGCCGCCCGGTCCACCCATCCGCATCATGAAACCGCCGCCGCCTCGATTGGTCGAGTCGTCCCACACCTCGGTGCCGTTGAGCACCGAAACGCGCTCCATCGTCGGACCGCCGGCAATACCGAACGTGTCGGTGCGCTTCATCTTGTCGGGGAGCGCGAGATCGACGGTGACATCGCCGGCGATTTCACGGTCGCCCATCATTCGGCGGGTCGCGCCCGTCACCGAGAGTGTCTGGACCTTCGCCAGGGCCGCATCGCCTCCCAGGGCCGCACGGGCCGCGGCCAGTATCTCGCTGACTTTGGCGTCGACCTGCGGGCTGCTGGCAGTGAGGTGAGCGGCGATGGCAAGCGGCGCCACCAGGGCAAGCGCAATACTTCGGGGCATCTGCATGAGCACGTCCTTTGACTGATTCATTAGACGGCGGGCGGCGGACCTCAATCGTTAAGCCCGGGCAAAGAGATTGTTAAGTTTGTAAAATGCTGATTTTGCGGGACTTCCAGCCCAGATTGGCCATGCTACACTCCGCTTCGATGAGACTCGGACGCCGCCGTCCCCTGACGCTGTACCTGGTTGCCGGCGGTGCGCTGCTGCTGCTGCCGGTGATGGCGCTGCAGCAGTACAGGTGGATTGGCCAGGTCAGCGATGCCGAGCGTGAACGTCGCGAGCGGACACTGAAGCAGGCGACTGCGCAGGTCGCGCAGGATCTCGACGTGGAGTTGTTTCGCGCGTTCGGCGGCCTGCAGGTTGACGGCGACTCGCTCAGAACCGACGACTGGACTGGTTACGCCGAGCGCGCCGACGCATGGCGGACGGCTGCCACCGCGCCAACCCTGGTGCGGGACGTCCTGCTGGTCGACCGGCTGGGCCCGCATTTGCGCCTGAGGCGTTGGGATCGCGCGGCCCGGACGTTTGTCGCCGCGGAGTGGCCGGCCGACCTCGGCGAATTGCAGGCGCGGCTGACCAGAGAGCTGGCCGGCTGGGATCGAAATCCCCCAGACCAACCCCTTCGCCTGACCGACTTTCTGAGCGATGCCGAAGACGCCGTCATCGCCCCGGTGGCGCCTGTGCCCCAACACGTGCGCGAGCACGTCACCATCACGCCGGTGTTCGGATACACCGTGATTCGGCTCGACTCGGCATTTCTGCGAAAGGAGTTCCTGCCAGCGCTGGTCGAGCGGCATTTCAAGCAGGGCACCGACGACGAGTATCGCGTGGCGGTCGTCAGCCGCCGCGACCCCGCACGTGTCATCTACGCGGACAACGTCGACGACGTGAAGGATCTTGTCGCGCGACACGACGCCGAAGCCGACCTGTTCGGCTTGCGGCCCGATCGGTTCCAGCTGATCCGTCAGGCCGAGCGGTCGCTGCGCGGTCCGGGCGCGGCCCCTGCAGGCGATCGGCGCCGAAATCTGTTCTTCAGCATGACTGTGCGGCGCCCGCCCCAGGATGGCACGGCAGGTGCTGGTGGCCCCGGCGAGATTGGCAAAGCCCTTGACGGGATGCTGCGCTGGAAGCTCGTAGCGCGACACCGCGCCGGATCGCTTGAAGCTGCCGTTGGAGCGGCGCGGACGCGCAACATCGCGCTGAGCTTCGGCGTGCTCCTGCTGATGGCGGGCACCGTCGGAGTGCTGGCGCGCACGGCGCGGCGCGCCGAGCGGCTCGCGCGCCAGCAGATCGAGTTTGTCGCCGCGGTCTCGCATGAATTGCGGACGCCGGTGTCGGTCATCGGTGCGGCCGCGGAGAATCTGGCCGACGGGCTGGTCGTGGACCCCGCCAGGGTCAAGCAGTACGGCACGCGCATCAAGAGCGAGTCGCGCAGGCTGGGCGACACCGTCGAGCGCGTGCTGCTCTACGCGGGCATCGAGGCCGGCCACGCCGTCGGTCACCGCATGCCCGTGCCGGTCGGCACGCTCATCGGCGACGCCGTCACGGCCTCACACGACGCCATCGCCGAATCAGGTGTGGCGGTCGAGGTGAACGTGCCCGACGGGCTGCCGCCGGTACTGGTCGATGCGCCCGCGCTGCGTTCGTGCCTCGCCAACCTGATCGCCAACGCGATCAAGTACGGCGGCACGACCCGGTGGGTAGGCGTCACCGCGACGACGGGGCCAGGCAAGAAGGCGCCAGAGGTCCGCGTCGCAGTGTCGGACAAGGGCCTCGGGATCCCGTCCACTGATTTGCCGCACATCTTCGAGCCGTTCTACCGCGGCGCCGAAGCCCTCTCACGACAGATTCACGGCAACGGCCTCGGTCTCAGCATCGTCAAGGGCATCGTCGAGGCGCACGGCGGCCACGTCACCGTCCACAGCACGCATGGCGCTGGCAGCACATTCGTGCTGCACCTGCCTTCCTGTCAGGGCGAGGGATCGCCCATCGCGCAAGGCACGCGGCACCCGGCGCCGCAGCACAGCACGTAGCACTCCGGCATATTCACTTGCCCCGCGTCCTTCTCGTCGAAGACGAACCCGGCCTCGTGATGACGCTCACCGACCGCCTTGCGGCCGAAGGGTACGAAGTCGTGTCGGCCACCGACGGCGAAACCGGCTTGCAGCGGGCGAGTAGCGACGTGTTTGACGTGGTGCTGCTCGACGGAATGCTGCCGGGGCGAGACGGGTTCGACGTATGCCAGACGCTGCGGCAGCGCCACGTCACCACGCCAATCCTGATGCTGACGGCCCGCGGCCAGGTTGTCGACCGCGTGGTGGGGCTGAAGCTTGGCGCTGACGATTACCTGGTGAAGCCATTCGAGATGGCCGAACTGCTGGCGCGCATCGAGGCCCTGCTTCGGCGCGTGCCCCCGGCTCCTTCCCAGGCCGAGGTCTACCAGTTTGGCGACATACACGTCGACTTCCGGAAGGCCGAAGTCAGACGCCGCGGCGAGCTGCTCGAGGTCTCAGCCCGCGAATTCAAGCTGCTCAAGTACTTCATCGAGCACCGGGGAGCTACCCTGTCCCGGGACGAACTGCTGAACGAGGTCTGGGGCTACAACGCGATGCCTTCCACCCGCACCGTCGACGTCCACATCGCCTGGCTGCGCCAGAAGCTGGAAGCCAACCCGCGACGGCCCGAGCACATTCGCACCATTCACGGACTGGGGTACAAGTTCACCGGATAGTTGCGTTCAAGGCCCGAGTCGGAGGGGCGCACGCGTCGGGCGGCGTACGCACGAAGGGCGCGCCCACGAGAGCCAGGAACCCCGGGGCCATCTTCTGGCACCCTCTTCCCCCGGTTTGCCGAAAGCCGCACCCCGCGACTCCCGACCCTCGTGCGCGCGCCCGTCCGACTCCGCTTTTGCACAAACGGGGCCGACTCGGAATCACGCAGATTCTTGAGGAGATACGCAGGCCCCTCACGAACGGATTTTCCGTGCGCGAAAGGTAGTTTCGGTGGACGTAAGGCCGGACGCTACGACACCCCGTGCTTCAGCACTTCGCCTATCGCGGCCACGAAGCCGTCGACCTCGCCAAGCGTCGTGTACAGGTTCGGCGTGATGCGAAGACCCTGAAACTCAGCGTGCTTGATAGGCGTGACGATGATGCGCTGCCGTGCCCAGAGATGCGCCGTCACCTTCTCCGGGTCGAGCCCTGCCAGTGAAAGCAGCCCGATAGCGCACCCCTGCGCCGGGTCGAAACTCGTCAGCACCTTCGCGCCCGGCGTGTCGTGCAGACGCGTCGCCCACCGGTTCCTGAGTACCGCAGCCGCGCCGCCTTCCGCTCGCCGCCAATGGAGTGATGGAACTCCAACGCCTCGGCGATCGCGTTGTGCATCGCGGCCGGGTGCGTGCCGATCTCCTCGAACTTCCGGATGTCGGCTGCTCTCGACTCATTGGCCGGCGTCAGGGCCCAGTGATCCTTGATCAGTGGACGCCGCACGTACAGGAAGCCGGTGCCAACTGGCGCCAGCAGCCACTTGTGCAGACTGGTGCCGTAGTAGTCACATTCGAGATCGGCCAGCGTGAACGGGAAGTGCGCGAAGGCGTGTGCGCCGTCGACGATCGTCTTGATGCCGCGCGCCCGCGCCATGCGGCAGATGTCGCGTACGGGGAAGATCTGTCCCGTGAGATTCGTGATGTGACAGACGTGAATCACCTTCGTGCGCGCCGTCACCGCCTGCTCGAACCGCCGGAACAGATCGGCCTGATCGGGTGGCGGCACGGGAAACGAAATCTGCTTGAGGACCACCCCGTCGCGGCGCACGCGCTGCTGCCAGGTGTCGAGCATCCGCCCGTAGTCCTGGTTGGTCGTCAGCACCTCGTCGCCGGCCTTCAGGTCGATGCCCAGCTGCGCAATCTGCAGGGCCTCGCTGGCATTCCGCGTGACGGCCAGTTCCTCCTGGTCGCAACCGAATTCAGCGGCCAGGCGGCGTCTGACTGTCTCGAGATTCGGCTCGAGCACCTGCCACATGTGGTAGACGGGCGCCTGGTTCGAGATGTCGAGGTACCGCTTGAGCGCCTCGTGTACGACACGCGGGCTCGGGCACACGCCGCCGTTGTTGAGATTGACGATCGTGCGATCGAGGGTAAAGGCCTCGCGGATGTCGCGCCAGAAGTCCTCGTCCTGGGCTACATCGTCGGCCGACCGGCCGGAGGCGGCCCTGGTGGTCTGTTCGACGCGGGCGAGCAGATCAGGCCGGCCAAACGCCGCAACCGTCGTGGTCGCGCCCAGGGACTGAAGAAACGAGCGGCGGGAGGCTCTGGTCATGCGCGCATTGTAGCGCCGTGATCGGAAAGGTCAGCCCTCGGCCTTCAGGACCCGCATGAACTCGATCCACGGGCCCACCTCGTCGCGATATTGGCGCGCCAGCGTGCGGGAGATCTGGGCGAGATGTGACAGGTCGTGCGCGACCCAGGTCGCCAGCAATTGCCGCATCGTCACTCTTCCGAGACTGGGATGTAGACCTGGCAGCGCGAGGTCCTGCACGCCCAGGGCCATCTGGTCGAGCGTGCGAAGGTTGTCGGCCCGAAGACGGCTGAACTCGTCGAGCAGTTCGCCAATGGTCCAGCCTGAGTACTTCACCTCGCCGGCCTCGCGATCGAAGGGCGCGAACGCCACGCGATCCCGGTGCTCGAGGATGAGTCGCACCCGCGGAATCCAGTCGTCCACCTCACCCCACAGCAGGTGGCGAAGGACCTTGATGGGCGACCAGGTACCGGGTCCGTCTGTCGCGTGCTGCCACGATTCCGGTAGCGGCTCAACGAGCGCCCGAATCACTGACGGAGTGCGCTCGAGCTGAGCGCGCCCATCCTTCAGGTCGAATCTCATAGGCGGCCTCAGTCGAGCAGGCGGCGGTTAAACAGCGGCCGACCTGCAAGCGCGGTGCGGAACCCATAAGTGGCCGCCGCCACGGCCAACGAGGTACGGTTGCCGGAAACGCCCACGCGCCGGGCTCGATGGAGAGCGGGATTACTTCGAGCAGCCGTGACGCGGAGAGCGACACGATCAGCGCGAGCAGGCCCAGTCGCGTCACCGTCAGAGTCTGGACGACGGTGCCGGCCAGCACGAAGCCGAGCGCTGGCGACCAGCCGCCCTGGAAACTCGCGGCGACGATCAACAACCCGCCAAACGCCGCACCGGCAAGCATCCGCCGCCGCAATCACGAGGAACAGCAGGAAGAAGATGAGCACCAGACTCGTTGCGATCAGGACCGACACGGCGCTGCTGTCAAGGATGGCCGACACGGTGTGTTGCAGACTGCCGTCGAAACCTTGAAACGGCACCGATACCCGAGGCGCCTCACCCAACCACGCCGGCGCACGCTGCGACAGCTGTATCAGCAGGCGATGAACGACGCCGACGAGGATGCCCAGCAGGAGATCGCGGCCGACCAGCGGGTCCTTCAGCCGGCCCGTGAGACGCGGCTCCACGCGATGAGCGTCTCCGGCCAGCGGCGTCTGACGTCGGGCTCGAGCGCCATGTAGATGGCGTAGACGACCATGCCCAGCAGAAGCCCACGGCCGATGAGCAGTCCCAGCGTCAGCAGCGTCGTGGCCACGTCGTAGGAAAGGTGCGCTGTCATCAGCCCGGCAACGACGTGCATCAGGCACAGCACCAGCGCCAATTTGAACGCGCCCACCTCGTCGCCGCGGCTGAGCCGGAGGTTTCGCCGGGCCAGAAAGAACGCTCCAAGCACGACCGCGCAGAAGACCGCAAACGCAAACATCGCGGCGGCGCTCACGCGCGGCGGCCCGGCAGGCCCGCCGATGGTCGTCACGCTCCACGGCTCGAAGACCTGAAAGTAGACCGGCTTGCCGTGAAGGCCGCCGCTTCGACGCGGATTGGGATGTCAGGCCGATCCGGGTAAACCCCGGTCCAGCCGCGCGCGCATCGGCAAAGTGGCGGCACCCATGCGGGTGTGGCGGCCGTGAACTTCGATGCGTCAAAGCCCGCCTCGCGCAGCAGCGCCGACCAGTCGGGCCGGGGCGGCCGCGACGGAATCCTGCACGCGGGCCGGCACTGCCTGAAGAAAGTGTAAGCGGCCCTTGAGGTCCAGCATGACGTTGACCATCCCCGGCACTCGAACAGGTGGGTTGTTCAAGTTCACGGTGCCGCCAGTCACAAACGAGTCGGTCGAAAGGACCTGCGGCGATTGGCGATACCAGAACGTCACACCGGGCGGCTGCCCGGCACGGAGCCTTTCGTACGCGTCGGCGTCTGATCCGTGCGTTGCAGATAGTTGAGGAAGTCCGTCGGCGTGAAGCCCCAGGCGGCGTCGGCAGGGGCTTCGGCGTATCCGAGGCGTACCACGATCTTAGGCCGGGGTGCCGGCCAGGCCGGACGTCTCGACCTCGGTCGCCTCCAGCCAGCCCGAAGTCGGCCAACCGCACGCGCCCCCGGCCGTCGATCATGACGTTGGCCGGCTTGAGATCGCGGTGGAGCACCCCCTTGTCGTGGGCCGCGGCCAGTCCCGCGCACAGCTGCCGCGCCATCTCAGCCGCCTTGTCCGGCGCCAGGCGACCGATGCGCCGCAGCAGCGAGGCAAGGTCTTCCCCGTCCACGTACTCCATCGACAGGAACACGTGGCCATCGGCTTCGCCGATGTCGTACACACGACACACGTTGGGATGGCTGACCTGTCTTGCGACGCTGACCTCGGTGCGGAACCGCGCCAGCCGATCGGCGTCGGCGGCGACAAAGTCGGGCAAGAACTTCAGCGCGACGGACTGGCCAAGGGAGAGATCCTCGGCGCGATAGACCTCGCCCATGCCGCCGCGTCCGAGCAAGCCGACGATCTGGTACCTGCCGGCCAGCACGACGCCAGAACCAAAATCGACCGCCCCTGCTACGGGCTCCCGGGGTGGCCGTCGGACCCGATAGCCGCGTGGGGGCCAGCGGTGGTCCTGGAAGAGGCTGTCGGGGGAGTGTAAACGGTGGCGGCCTCGCCGGCGTCCTTGAGGGCGGCGCCACTCGACGGGTAAAACGCGGCCGAATCCGAAGTTGTCGCGCCGCACGCCGTACACGTCATGGAACGAGCGATTATAATGTGCCGGCTCGCTCCCCATTTCCCCGTCGACTGAGGTCCACAATGGCTCTGCACGACGACGATCCGGGCGCCGGGCGGCCCGAGGGCGACACGTCCCTCAATGTCAGCCGCCGCGCTTTCCTGAAAACTGTCAGTGCCTCCTCCGTCGCCGCCGGTGTCATCGGCGCCGGGGAGTCCGAGGCACAAACCGGCCCGGCGCCTGTCGGGCCTGGCGAAGTGAGCGTTCAGCTGTCCATCGATGGCCAGCAGCGAACGCTCAAAGTCGAGCCGAGGGTGACGCTGCTCGATGCGATGCGCGAGCGGCTCAACGTCACCGCCCAGAAGCGTGTGTGCGACCGCGGCAGCTGCGGCGCGTGCACCGTGCTGGTGGACGGCAAGAGCGCGTATGCCTGCTCGATCCTCGCGATCGAAATGCAGGGCAAATCGATTCGCACCGTGGCCGGCCTGGCGCAGGGCACCGTACTGCATCCGGTCCAGCAGGCCTTCTGTGACCACGACGGCTTGATGTGCGGCTTCTGCACGCCGGGATTCGTGATGTCGGCCGTCGCGCTGCTCGAGAAGAACCCGTCGCCGACGCCTGCCCAGGCCAAGGCAGCACTTGACGGCAACATCTGCCGCTGTGGCACCTACACGCGCGTGCTCGAAGCCGTGCTCAATACAAAGGGGGTGCGTCGTGGCTGAGAACCCGCAGGTCCCCGAGGTCAACGCGCCACCGCGGCCGCAGCAGCACGAGAGGTACCCGTGGCCTGCCGAGCCCACGCTGGTCGGCAAGCGCATTCAACGTGTGGATGGTCCGGCCAAGGTCACCGGCCAGGCAAAGTACTCGTTCGACATCAACCGTCCCGGCGGCCTGCACGGGCGCATCCTTCGCTCGCCGCACCCGCACGCTCGCATCGTCGCCATCAATCTCAGCGTCGCCGAGAAAGCACCCGGGGTGAAAGCCGTGATGGCCGTCCTGCAGCCCGGCGCGAAGGTGATGTTCCAGGGCGAGGAAGTCGCGGCGCTGGCCGCGGCCACCGAGGAGCAGGCCGACGACGCGTTGCGGCTGATTGAGGTGCAGTACGAAGTGCTGCCCCACATTGCCACTGTGGCCCTGGCCACCCGCGACGGCGCGCCGCAGGTGTTCAAGGACGGCAACCTCAAGGCCGGCGACACGGAAGAAGCCGGCGATCTCGAGGCCGGCTTCAAGGCTGCCGCTCATGTCGTCGAAGCCAGCTACGCCACGCAGGTGCAGACGCACGTCTCGCTCGAGACACACGGCTGCGTCTGCGAGTGGGAGGGCGACAAGCTGACGTCGTGGGCGTCCACGCAAGCCGTCCACGGCACTCGCGAACAGTTTGCCAAGGCCCTCGACATCCCGCAGGCCAGCGTTCGCGTGATCACCGAGTACATGGGCGGCGGCTTCGGCAGCAAGTTCGGTCCCGATGCCCAGGGGATCATCTGCGCGAAGCTGGCCAAGCAGGCCGGCGCGGCCGTCAAGCTGCTTCTCGACCGCAAGGACGAGCACCTGGCGTCGGGCAACCGGCCCTCGTCGGCGTCGAAGATCAAGGCGGGCGTGAGCGCTGATGGGATGCTGACGGCCTTTGATGCCGAGACGTGGGGCACCGGTGGTGCCGGCGCGGGGTCGGGCTTCCCGTTGCCGTACATCTATGTCTTCCCGAACCGTCGACGGAAGCACCGCGACGTCTACACGAATGCCGGCCCGCAGCGCGCGATGCGCGCGCCCGGCCATCCGCAGGGCTGCTTCCACACCGAGATGTTGATGGACGAGCTCGCCGACAAGCTGCGGATGGACCCGCTCGCGCTGCGCATCAAGAACCTGCCGCCTGAAGCGCCCAACGCGATGTGGCGAAAGTACTTCCCGCTAGCCGCCGAGCGCTTTGGCTGGAGCAAGCGTCACGTAACCGGCGATCCGACGCCAGGGCCGATCAAGCGCGGCATGGGCTGCGCGGCCAACCGCTGGGGCGGCGGCGGGCAGGGCACCAAGGCCCACTGCGAGATCAACCCGGACGGCAGCGTCGTCATGCGGTGCGGCACGCAGGACATCGGCGTCGGGACCAAGACCATCGTCGCGATGATCACGGCCGAGACGCTCGGCATCCCGATGGAGCTGGTGAGGCCCGAGATCGGAGACAGCAACTATCCGTTCAGCGGCGGGTCCGGCGGCAGCACGACCGCCCCCGGCGTCTCGCCGGCGATTCGGGTGACCTCCGGCAAGGCGCTCGACGAGCTGAAGGCGAAGATCGCGCCGACGCTCGGCGTCGATCCGATGACCCTGGTTGCCAGCAACGGCCGGATTCACGTCAAGGAGGATCCGGGCAAGGGCATGGCGTGGAAGGAGGCGTGCAAGCTTCTCGGCATGCAGCCGCTCGCCGTCGACGGCGAGTGGGAACGCGGCCTGTCGGCCAGCGGCACCAGCGGCGTGCAGTTTGCCGAGGTCGAGGTGGACATCGAGACGGGCGTGACCAAGGTCACCCGCGTGACCTGCGTGCAGGATTGCGGGTTGGTCGTCGACGAGCTGACGGCCGAGAGCCAGTGCATCGGCGGGATCATCGGCGGAGTGAACTACGCGCTGTTCGAGGATCGCATCCTCGACCGCGTCACCGGACACATGGTGAACCCGAACATGGAGTGGTACCACATCGCGGGTCCGAGCGACATCCCGAAGCTCGACATCAAGCTGATGAACCAGCCCGAACGCGGGGTCATCGGGATCGGGGAGCCGCCGACCATCTCGACGGCGGCCGCGGTGGCCAACGCCGTGGCCAACGCCATCGGCACGCGCATTCGCAGCATACCGATCACGCCCGAGAAGGTGATCACGGCACTCGCCGAGCGCGAGAAGACGGGAGGCACGCTGTGAAGGCCTTCGCATACGTCAACGCAGCCAACCAGCAGGAAGCGCTCGCCGCGCTCAGCACGGCGTCGCGGGGCAAGCGTCTGCCGCTGGCCGGCGGCATGGACCTCATCGGCCTGATGAAGGACTACGTCGCGACGCCGGACGTGCTGGTGAACGTGAAGAAGTTGCCGGCCGGCATCACGGTCCCTGGCCAGGGACTGACCGTCATCGGGGCGGCGGCGACTCTGACAGACCTCGCCGAGCACCCGGCGCTGGTCAAGGCGTACCCCGCGCTGACCGACGCAGCCGCGGGGGCCGGCACGCCGCAGATCCGCAACCTCGGCACGGTGGGCGGCAACCTGATGCAGCGGCCGCGCTGCTGGTACTTCCGCAACGAGGAGTTCAACTGCCTCAAGAAAGGCGGGTCCCGCTGTTTCGCGGTGGAAGGCGAGAACCAGTACCACGCGATCTTCGGCGGTGGGCCGTGTCACATCGTGCATCCGTCGAGCCTCGCGATGCCGCTCATCGCGTACAACGCGCGCATCAAGGTGGCGGGGCCGCAGGGCGAGCGCGAGATCGAGGCCGACAAGTTCTTCCTGATGCCCGACCGGAACATGTTTGGCGAGACGGTCCTCGAACCAACCGAGCTCGTGACGGAAGTCGTGATCCCGACCTCGCGTAACGTGTCGGCGGCCACCTACGAGGTGAAGTTCAAACAGGCGCACGACTGGCCGATCGCGACCGCGTCGGTGGCGCTGCGAATGAGCGGCGGCGTCGTGGAAAGCGCGCGCGTCGTGCTTGGCGCGGTCGCGCCGATTCCGTGGCGGTCGCTGCCAGCCGAGCAGCTGTTGAAGGGCAAGCGCATTGACGAGGCAGTTGCCTGGCAGGCCGCAGAGGCCGCGCTGGCCGACGCGAAGCCCATGAGCGGCAACGGCTACAAGGTGCAGGTGGCCAAGACGGCACTGCGCCGTGCAATTCTGAAAGCGACTGGAGCCAAAGTCGTATAGGGGCCGTTATGGATCATCCCAAACCCGCTTCGCCGCTCGTGACTCCCGCCACCTGCGAGCATCTCCGGCACAAGGGGATGTACGTGATGAGCGTCGTGGACCCGGCTGAGTTCCAGTTCTACGACAAGTACGACGCCACCGCTTATTGGTGCATGAAAACCCAGAAGCCTCTGGGCCCGGACGGCAAGGCGGCGCATGCCTCCGCATGTCACGACGGGCGGGAGTGTTGTTCGCACTGAACCACAGCTGTAGGGGCGCGCCGCGCGCGACCCTACCCGTGGCATCATGGGTGTGAAGGAGCAATCGCCATGAGATTGACCGCTGTTGCCGCCATCCTCCTCTCCGCCGCGCCCGCCTGGGCCGGCCCCGTCGTCGGCCGGTACGTCGAGGCCCGCACGGCCGAGGTGTTTGCCGGCGGCTGCATCATGAGCAGCGAAGCGGAGACGATTGGCAGGCAGGCCGTGATGGCCTGGCGCATCGACTCCGGGGTCTACGACGGCCAGCAACTCGACGGCCTGCGTGTCGTTGCTGCGGTCTCGAGCGACCGCAATCTCGGCATCCGTGAGATCGGCGGGGAATCGCCGTCGTTCGTGCGTGCCGTGGTGTACGTCGACCAGCGCGGAACCGACGCGCAGCAACGGGCGCTGGCGGGACTCGCGCGGGAGCTTTCGCGGGGCCTCATCACCGAGGTCGTGCAAGTAACGCCTGTTGCGATCAGCTTCGACGACACCTCCGAGACCATCGCCGTCGCGGCCGGCCAGTCGCAGCTCACCGTGAAGAAGAGCGTCGAGCACGGACCCGCCTGCGGCGCCATGAAGTGGTTCACGCCGTTCAGTGTCGTGGACAGCCCGGCACTTGGGACAGCCCTGGCGCACGAGTTCAGCGGACGGGCCCTCGACACGCGGTGGAGTGCGCCCAATCGGAAGTCGGCGTTTTTCGGGGCGTTCAGCTTCGAGGCCGAGGCGCGAACGTCCAATTGAGTTCCACAATCACGAAGCTCACGAAACTCAATACGAAGGGCACGAAGATCCTCACTGATGTTCCGCGACTCCAGTCGCCTTGCTCGTGACCGTCGTGTCCTTCGTGACCTTCGTGGTTGTGCCGTTGCGGCGATTCTGCTGACCGCGCGACTTGCATCGGCCCAGTCCATCACCGTCACCACCGCCGCCGTCTCCATTCCCTCCGAACTTGCGCCCGCCGTGGCGCAGACGCTCGCGACCGACGTCGTCACGGTCACGACGGGCACCGCCAAGCTCGAGTTCTGGTGGGTGAAGTCGCTTCCCCTGCGCGAAGGCGCGACGGGCGCGCCCTCGTGGGCCGACGTGCCGGACGGTTCACTGGTCGGCGCAATGCGACTGGGTGCCAGCTGGTCCGATATCCGCGGCTTCACCGTTCGGCCAGGCGTCTACACGCTCCGCTTCGCGCTCCAGCCGCAGAACGGCGATCACCTGGGTATTTCAGCCCACCGCGAGTTCCTGCTGCCGGCGCCGGCCGCCGACGATCTGGTGCCCGCTCCGGTGGGTTACGACGGCGCCGTCGACCTGGCCAGGAAGGCGTCGCGCCGCGCGCACCCCGCCTCCATCAGCATCGACCCGCCAGGCAGCTCGGGACGGCCCCTGTCGTCGGCGACCAACGACCTGGGGCACCAGGTCGTCATCGTCGGCGTCCCTGCGTCGACAGGCACGATCACCTTCGGCGTCGTCGTCGAGGGCACGATCGATCAGTAACGCCATGGACCCAACCGGGCGCGGCGTTCTCATCACCGGCGGAAAACGCATCGGCGCTGCAGTGGCGATCGATCTCGCCCGGACGGGCGCAGACATCGCGCTCGTGTACAACCAGTCTTTCGCCGAGGCCGAGGCGACGGCGACCGAGGTGCGTGCGGCAGGACGAAGGGCTGCCGTGATCCGAGGCGATCTGTCGAAGGCGGACGACTGTCGCCGGGTTGTCGACGAGGCTGCGTCGGCATTGGGCCGCCTGGACGTCCTGGTGAACATGGCGTCGCTCTACGAGCGCAAGGACTACCGAGCACTCACCGAGGACGACTGGGACCGTGCCCTTGCCGTCGATCTCAAGGCTGCCCATCTCTGCACGCATGCCGCGGTGCCACATCTGCGCCGTCAAGGCGGCGGCCGCGTCGTCAACTTCACCGACTGGGTCGCCTCGAGCGGACGCCCGCGCTACAAGGGCTACCTGCCGTACTACGTCGCCAAGACGGGCGTGATCGGGCTGACGCAGATCCTTGCTCTCGAACTGGCGGCCGAAGGGATTCTGGTGAACGCCGTCGCACCAGGCCCCATCCTGGCGCCGCCCGGCACGTCAGAGGAAGAGATCGCCGCCGTCGAGAAAGCGACACCGCTGGGGCGGTGGGGCGGCCCGGAGCCGATCGCCGCGGCAGTGCGGTTCCTCGTGACCACGGATTTCGTGACCGGTGAAGTGGTGCGGGTCGATGGCGGCCGCCACGTCAAATAGCGGCCAGGATGGCCTCGAGCGTCGCATCCGCTTTCGACAAGGGCAGGTTGCTGACGTAGAAGTGCCGCGCACCCAGCGTCTTCAGCGCCCTGATCGTGCGTGCGCAGACTTCGACCGGCGTCGCGCCGCCTGCGAAGTCGCGCGTGAGGCCCTCGATGGGCACGGGAAGAAACTGGCTGAGCGTCTGGAGCGTCCTCGCATTTGCGCTGCGGTAGTAGAAGACGCCGAACAGGCCCGGCAACGTCAGCCCCGCACGCGCGCCGGCGTCGAGAAATCGCGCCACCGGCGCGATCGTGTGATGCGACACGATCTGTGTCAGGAAGAACTCCGCGTCGAACGTGCCGTCGGTGAGAAAACCGATCTGACGATCGGCATCCGCGTTCGGGTTCGCCCATCCGCCCAGCGCCAGGTGCGGCTCGCGAGCGCGGATGGCGCGGCGAAGCTGCCATGCGTGTTCGACCGAGCGCGGCGGGCCGACGTGCCTGTCGCCGCCAAGCACCACCAGCGACTTGAAGTCGTTGTGCCACGCGCGCTCGGCATACGACAAGCAGTACCTCGAGCGTGTGCTTCGAGGTCAGAAACGGCACGACCAGCTCTCGTGGGACGCTGGTGCCGAGGTTGTTGATCAGGTGGCGGAGGTTGTCTTCCTCCTGCAGCCCGACGGCACTGTCGGTGAGGAACACCGGCACGCCGCGCCTCGTGAGGCCACGGACGGCGTGGTAGGTGTCTATCCACGCGTCCATTCCCTCCGAGGCAGCCAATTCCGCTCGCGGCGGCCGCAATTCTGCGGCGATGACGGTGTCGTGCGCGGTGAGCTGATCGACGAGAGCCAATTCGAGGCTACTTCGAGTCCTTGACCTTGTAATCGGCCGGGAAGGCGAATTTGTCGTCGGGCACCGCGTCGGTGGAGACTGCCGTGACCGTCTGGGTGAATGCCGCCCCGCCCATCATCTTGTTCATCATCCCGGCCATCGGGCCGCCGCCCTCGAGCTTGACGTTGATCTCCATGTAATAGGGGATGCCGCCGGTATCGGCCATCGCCTTGTACAGCTGCGTCATGCCCTGGGCCGACGGGTTGCCCTTTGCCGCGCGCGGGTCCGACATGACGAAGCCTTTCTCCGCGGCGGCGTTGTGGAACCTCGCGTAATCGGCCGATCCTGGCGCGCCCTTGGCGATGAACACGGGCCCCGCCATCATCATCGTCATCTCAGGTCCGCCCGGGCCGCCCATCGCCATCGGCACCGCCATGGCCATGTCGTAGCCGGTGCAGTCGCGGCCGGCGAAGTCCTTCTTCTGGCCGTTCGGTTTCAGCGACGCCTCGATCGCGCCTGTCTTCATGGTCTTGTCGAGGTCCTGCCGGAACTGCGCCATGTTGTAGACGGTGACTTCCTTCTTCTTGTGGTTGACCGAGATGAACTTCTGCGTCTCGATGTCGATGATCGTCGTCGTCGGCGTGCCCAGCACCGTCGAGTCCGAGCGCATCTTGAGGCCCTTGATGTAGGTGACCGACTGGCTCTCGCCGGCCTTTCCGGCGACCTGCGCCGTCAGTGTCACATCGGCAATGGCGGGAGTGGCCAGCAGGGCTGCAATCACGGTGCTACACAGCGTCCGAATCATCGATCTCCTCCAAAGAAAGCGCCGGGGCCGTCTGAATTATACGGGGCAACCAGCCGGACCCGGCCGTCCAGGGCACGTATCGGCAGATCTGAGCGGGCGCTACGGTGTGCCCGCCGATACGGCCTCGGGCTTCAGCGTCTTTAGCGTGAACTCGAGCATCCGCTCGCGCATGTGCCTGACCAGCTGTGGATCGGTCACACCGTGGCGCGATTTCGGGTACAGCATCAGCTCGAAGGGCTTACCGGCCTTCTGCAGGTCGTAGGCGAACTGAATCGTGTTCTGCATGTGGACGTTGTCGTCCATCGTGCCGTGGATGAGAAACAGCTGTCCGTGCAGGTTCTTCGCCGCGGCACGCGGCGCCGTGCGCGCGTAGCCGTCGGGGTTGTTCTGCGGCATCAGCATGTAACGCTCGGTGTAGATGGAATCGTAGTCGCGCCAGTCGGTGACGCTTCCGCCGGCGATGCCCATCGCGAAGCTCGTGCTGTGGGTAAGCGCATAGCTGGTCATGAACCCGCCATAGCTCCAGCCGCTGATGCCGATGCGCGTGGCGTCCACCCATGGCTGCTGTTTGAGGTAGCCGAGGCACTCCTCGATGTCGGCCAGTTCGGTCTCGCCCAGACGCTTGTACGCGACCCATGCCGACTCGGCGCCCTTGCCGCTGGCCGAGCGGTTGTCGCAAACCCACACCGCGATGCCGCGCTGCGCGAGCAGCTGGTGGTACAGCATGCCCGTACCGCCCCAACTGTTGCGGACCTGGGGTGCGTGCGGGCCGGCATAGGTCGACTGGAACACCGGGTACTTGCGGGAGGGATCGAAGTCGACCGGCTTGATGAGCATCGCCTCGAGCGTGAAGCCGTCCTTCGTCTTCACCTGCAGGAACTCGGGCGTCGACAAGCGGTAATCCTTGAGCGCGGCGACGTCGTTGCGGTCGATCACGCGCACCTCGACGCCGTCGGCCTTGTGCAGCCGCACCTGAGTCGGCGTGGAGGCGTCGCTCCAGCGACCGATGTAGTGAGTGAAGGCCGGGTTGAACGCGGCGTTGTGGGTGCCAGCTCGCTCCGACAGTCGCGTCAGCCCCGATCCGTCGAGCTTTATCTTGTAGATATCGCGGCCGATGTGGCTGCGTTCGGTGCCCGCGAAATAGATGACACCCGCAGACTCGTCCACGCCGTAGATCTCGTCGAACTCCCACTTGCCGCTGGTCACCCGTCCAATCGAGGTGCCATCGCGCTTGTAGCGGTACAGGTGCTGCCATCCATCGCGTTCGCTCATCCAGAGAAAGCTGCCGTCCTTCAGCCAGGTCGGCGGGCCAAGCTCGCTCACCCACGCCTTGGTGGTCTCGCGAAACAGCGTTTTCGTGGCGCCCCTGGCAGCTTCACCCAGATTGAGGTCGAGCCAGGTCTGCTCGCGGTCCTGAACCTGGTAGACGACGTCCTTGCTGTCGGGCGTCCATTCGACATTCACGATCAGATGCTCGGCCGCTTCGTACTTCGACGTGTCCACCCATTGCACGTTGCCGCCTGCGGCCGGGACCACCCCCAGCCTGGCCTTGGGGTTGGGGTCGCCCGCTTTCGGATAGTCGGTGGTCTCGACGTCCTGCCGGTATGGCAGGTGATCCACGACGGCGAACTCGGGCACGGGCGCCTCGTCGAGCTGAAGGAACGCGAGGCGCGAGGAGTCCGGGCTCCACCAGTACGCGCGGTGCGTGCCGCGTCCGTAGATCTCTTCCTGGTATACCCAATCCAGCCGTCCGTTCAGCCGCTGCGCGTGGCCGTCGGTGGTGAGTGACCGCTCGTTGCCCTCGAGGTCCACGACGTACAGGTTGTGCTCGCGGACGAAAGCGACGAGCCGGCCATCCGGGCTGAACGTCACTTCGTCCTCGGCCGCGGCCGACCTGGTCAGCCGCGCGACGCGCGCGGCGCCGAGGGTCCAGAGGAACAGGTCGTTGGTGGAGTTGACGAGCAAGGCCGTTCGCGCGGGGTTCATCACATACGTACGCTGGCGGCTGAGGCGAGCCGCATCGTCGGCCGAGATGCCCGGCACCGCGCCCAGCGCCGACGCCAGGCGCGCCTGGTCGAACAGCGGCGTCTCGGTGCCGGTCAACGCGTCCACCCGGACGATCTCGTGTTGCGGCGGACCCTGCGTGGTCCGCGCGTCTTTCACGCGCAGGTACTCCTTGTCGCTCACCCACGTGTACGCGCTGCCCCGGAACGTGGGTTCACCGAAGTTGACCTTCCGAGCCGGGTCATACAGGTCGTCAAGCGTCAGGAGCTTCTGTTGTTGTGCCTGAAGAGGCCACGCTGAAGCCCCGGCCAGTACGACCATCGCTGCCAGGCCGGCCCGAAGTCCAAACCGAGTCATCCCTATCCTCCACTGAACGGTCGTGCAAGAGAGCAAGCTGTACAGGATAGCTGGCTTTGGGCTCTATAGTTAAGCCCATGGCCACCCTGACCTTCCTCGGCGCCGCGCAGACGGTCACAGGTTCGAAACACCTCGTGAATACCGGATCGCATCAGGTGCTGGTCGACGCCGGATTGTTTCAGGGCCACAAAGAGCTCCGCCTGCGCAACTGGGCCGACCTGCCGATGCCGGCCGGCGACATCGACGCCCTTGTCTTGACCCACGCGCATCTGGACCACGTCGGATACCTGCCCCGACTGGTGGCGCAGGGCTTTCGCGGGCGCGTGTTCTGCACGCCTGGCACGCTGGACCTGGCTCGCCTGGTGCTCACCGACGCGGCGCACCTGCAAGAGGAAGACGCCCGTCAAGCCAATCGCGACGGCTACTCGCGCCATCACCCCGCGTTGCCGCTCTACACGGTCGCCGACGCGTGGCGGGCCATCTCTCAGCTGCAACCGCTTGGCTATGACCGCCCGGTCCCTGTGGCGCCCGGGGTCGAGATCAGCTTCGTGCCGATGGGCCACTTGCTGGGATCGGCAGCCGTGCAGATGACACTGGCCGGCGGGCGTCGGATCGTGCTTGGCGGCGATCTGGGCAGATTCAACCGCCCGGTGCTGCAGGATCCACGCTCGATTCCGATGACCGACGTCCTGCTGGTCGAGTCCACCTATGGCGACCGCATCCATGAGCCCGACGACGACGGCGAGCGCCTGGCGGGAATCATCAAGGATACCGTCGCCGGCGGCGGGCGCGTGATCATCCCGTCGTTTGCGATCGGCCGCGTCGAAGAGGTCCTCTACTGGCTCAAGAAGCTCGAAGACGAGCAGCGGATTCCCATCCTGCCGGTCTACCTGGACAGCCCGATGGCCAACGAGGCGCTCGCGTTCTATGGCAACCGCGCGCGCGAGCTCGACTCGGAGTTCATGGAGCATGGCGGCAAGCTGACCGGCTTTACGACCCGGCGTTTCACCGCGGTGACGTCGACGCAGCAGTCGAAGGACGTGACACGCTCGGTCAAGCCCGCCATCGTGATCTCCTCGAGCGGCATGGCCACCGGTGGGCGGGTCCTGCACTATCTCCGTGCGACGCTGCCCGATTCACGCAACACGATACTGTTTGTCGGCTACCAGGCGGCGGGCACGCGCGGCCGTCAGCTGGTCGATGGCATCAAGCAGGTGAAGATGCACGGCCGGCTCATCGACGTCCACGCGCGCATCGAAAGGATCGATTCGATGTCGGCCCACGCTGATGCATCCGAGATAATCAAGTGGCTCACGGGCTTCACCAAACCGCCGCAGATCACCTACCTGGTGCACGGCGAGCCGCCGGCTCAGGCCGCGCTGGCGACACGCATCGCGACGGAGCTCAGTTGGAAGACACACGCGCCTGCGCACGGCGAGACGGTCGAACTCTAGCGGAGTCAGCGGTTCATGCCAGCACCAGACAGCACCAGAGAACACCCCGCAACACCGGAGAACCCTTCCAGTCGCCCGTACCTGCTCGAACGCGTCGGCGAGGCCGCCGTCGTCCAGGTTTACGCGGACGGCTTCGATCGACTGAGTGTCCGGGACAAGATCCTCTGCTGGCACCTCTATCAGGCCGCGCTTGCAGGCCGTGATATCTATTACGACCAGCGGTACGCGCACAACCTCGAGATGCGCGCCGTGCTGGAGGCCATTCTCCGGCACCCGGCCGGTGTCGACCCTCAGACGCTCGACGCGATTACGCGCTACACGAAGCTGTTCTGGATCAATACCGGTCCGTTCAACAACCTGACGGCGCGAAAATTCGTCCCGGACTTCACACCAGAGGCGCTATCGGCCGGCCTGGCGGCGGCGGTGGAGCACGGCGCCCGGGTCCCGCTCGGAGACGGCGAATCGGCGAGCGACCTGCTGAAACGGCTGCACCGTGCCTTCTTCGATCGCGAGTTCGAATCCGTCGTCACCAGCAAGACTCCGGGGCCTGGGCGCGACATCCTGCAGGCCAGCGCCAACAACCTGTATGTGGGCGTGTCGATGAACGATCTCGAAGGCTTCGACGAGCGCTACCCGTTGAACTCCCGCGTGGTCAGGCAGGCTGACGGTCTGGTCGAGGAAGTCTATCGGGTGGGCGGGCGTTACACGTCGCAGATTGGCCGCATCGTGACGCATCTCGAGGCCGCGATCCCGTTCGCGACGACGCCGATGGCACGGGCGCTGGAGGCGCTGGTGCAGTTTTACAAGACCGGCGAGACGGCTGCCCGGCGCGCCTACGACATCGCCTGGGTGGCCGACGCCGACTCGGCCGTGGACACCATCAACGGGTTCGTCGAGGTCTACATGGACGCCCGCGGCGTGAAGGGCGCGTGGGAGTCGCTCGTCTACTACGTCCACCCGGAGAAAACCGCCGCTGTGCAGACCATCGCGCGCCACGCCCAGTGGTTCGAGGACCGGATGCCCTGGGATCCGCGCTGGCGCAAGCCCCAGGTCACCGGCGTTTCGGCTCGTGCGATCGAGGTCATTGTCGAGGCAGGCGATTCCGGGCCCGTCACGCCGATTGGCATCAACCTGCCCAACGACCAGGACATTCGCGAGACCTACGGCAGCAAGTCGGTGTCGCTGTCCAACGTCGCCGAGGCCTACGAACGATCGACGCCCCGCGAGTTCCGTCGCGAGTTCTCCTGGAGCCCCGAAGAAGTGGCGCGCGCCGAGCGGTGGGGCGCCTTTGCGGCGGAGCTCACCACGAACCTGCACGAGATCGTCGGCCACGGGTCCGGCCTGGTATCGGAAACGCTCAAGGGCGCGCCCGAAAAAGCACTCAGGGAACATTCGTCGGCCATCGAAGAGGCCCGCGCGGATCTGGTGGCGCTCTACTTCGTGGCCGATCCGTACCTGGTCGAGATCGGGATCGTGGAGGCCGAGTCGCACGCGGAGATCGTCCTGGCCGAGTACGAGGCATATGCCCGCAACGCCCTGGTGCAGCTCCGGCGTATCCGTGAAGGCGCGCAGATCGAGGAAGATCACATGCGCAACCGGCAGCTCATCGTCCACTGGCTGCTGGCCAACACTGAGGCCATCACGATTGCGCGGCGGGAGCAAAAGACGTACTACCGCATGGTCGATGCGGCCGCGTTCCGCGACGGCGCCGGCAGGTTACTGGCCGAGGTGCAGCGGATTCGCGCCGAAGGCGATTACGCTGCCGCGCATGAACTGCTCGAGACCTACGGCGTGCACTTCGACCCCGACCTGCGCGACGAGGTCGTTGCCCGCGTGGACCATCTCGACCTGCCGTTGTACACCGGTTTCGTCATGCCACGGCTGCAGCCGATCGTCGACGCGACCGGCGCCATCATCGACATCTCGATCTCCTATCCACAGGACCTGACGACGCAGATGCTCGAGTATTCCGAGGCCTGTTAGGATCTACCTTCCAATGTTCTCCTCGCGGGTGCCCGGAGACCTCGGCCCGAACAGCCTGGCGGCCGCCGTCGAGCGCATGCGGTTGTCCGGGCACCATTTCGAAGATCTCACGGTCAGCAATCCCACCGATGCGGCAATCGAGTACCCCGACGGTCTGCTGAACAGCCTGTCCGACGACAAGTCCCTCAGGTATGAACCACAGCCGTTTGGCCTGGCATCGGCTCGTGAGGCCGTGTCGGCCGAGTACGCCCATCGCGGCGTGCGGGTGCCAGCGAGCCACATCGTGCTCACGGCCAGCAGCAGCGAGAGCTACGCGCTGCTGTTCAAGCTGCTCTGCGATCCCGGTGAGTCGGTGCTGGTCCCCACGCCGAGCTACCCGCTCTTCGAGCACCTCACTCGCCTCGACTGCGTGCACGCGCTGCCGTACCGGACCGAGTATCACGGCACCTGGACGATCGACCTCGAAGACCTTCGCTACGCGATCGACGAGACGACCAGGGCGATCCTCGTGGTCAGCCCCAATAATCCGACAGGTCAATGGTTGAAGCGCGAGGAGCTGGCCGCGCTGGTCGACGTGTGCGCCGCGCACCACCTGGTGCTGATAGGCGACGAGGTCTTTGCCGACTACCCGATCGATCCGGCCCCGGGCGCGGTGCGTAGCGTCCTCGATCAAGGAGACGTGTTGACGGTCAGCCTTGGCGGGTTGTCCAAGTCGGTGGGCCTGCCGCAGCTGAAGCTCGGGTGGATGGCGCTGCGGGGACCGGCCGCCCTGCTGCAGTCCGCGCTGATGCGGCTGGAAATCGCCACGGACGCGTATCTTTCAGTGGGGACGCCGGTGCAAGTTGCCGCCTCCACCCTGCTCAAGGCAGGGCACGACGTCAGGCTTCAGATTCGACAGCGCGTCGTGAGCAACTACCGCCACTTGCTGGAGGCTGCCGGCCAGTACCCGTCCTGTCAGGCGCTTCGTGCGGAAGGCGGGTGGTCGGCCGTCCTGCGCATCCCGCACACGATGCCAGAGGACGAATGCGTCGTCGGTCTGCTGGAGCGGCAGCACCTGCTCGTGCATCCGGGCTACTTCTTCGACTTTCCCCGCGACGGCTATCTGGTTGTGAGCCTGCTCACCCGTCCCGATGTGTTCCGCGGCTCCATACACCGTCTGCTGATGGCCGTCTGCACCTGATCGGCCAACGAGTTTCTCAGCATGCGTCCACAACCGCCTCTCGGCCGAAGTGCCGGCCTTGTTGTCCCGCTGTTCTCGTTGCACTCGTCGCACGGCGCCGGCATCGGGGACATCGGTGACCTTGCGCCGCTCGGGGCGTGGATGCGGCGCGCGGGCCTTCGTGCGTTGCAGCTGCTTCCGGTCGGCCCCCTGCCGGCCGGGGAGACCTCGCCGTATTCGGCGTTGAGCGCGATGGCGATCGACCCGCTGTACATCAGCCTGGGCGACGTGCCTGAATTTGTGGCGCTCGGCGGGGAGGTGCGCCTGCCACTGGCGGATCAGATCGCGTTCAGGGGCGCCCGCGCCGCCTCCGCAGTGCCGTACGCCACAGTGCGCCAGGCCAAGCAGAGCGCGCTCGATCTGGCGTTCAGCATGTTCTGGGACGTCGACTGGCTCCGCACAACGGCGCGTGCCGGCTCGTTTGCCGCGTACGCCTCGTGGGAGGAGTGGTGGCTGGCCGACTACGCCCTCTATTGCGCGCTGCGGGAACGGCACGATCACCGCCCCTGGACGGAGTGGCCGGCGCCGCTCGCCCACCGGCAGCCCGAGGCGCTCGAGCAGGCGCGCCGTGAACTGGAGCGCGAGATCCTCTTTCATCAGTACGTCCAATGGATCGCCGAGTCGCAGTGGGAGGCGGCGCGCGAGCAGCTGGGCGAGACCCGGCTCTTTGGTGACTTTCCGTTCATGGTCAGCAGCGACAGCGCCGACGTCTGGGCCAACCAGCACGCCTTCCGCTTCGATCGCACCGTCGGCACGCCGCCGGATGCCTTCAGTGCGACCGGCCAGGACTGGGGACTGCCCGTCTATCGCTGGGACGTGATGGCCGCCGAGGACGACCGCTGGCTGCGCCAGCGTGCACGGCGCATGGCGCGGCTTTACGACGGGTATCGGGTCGACCACCTCGTCGGGTTCTTCCGAACATATTCGCGGGGTCCCGGCGAAACCCACGGCGAGTTCGACCCCGATGACGAGGCGGAGCAGCGCGCCCAGGGCGAGCGCATTCTGCGGTTGTTCATCGGCACCGATGCGCAGGTCACCGCGGAAGACCTCGGGCTGATCCCCGACTTCGTGCGCGCGTCGTTGGCGCGCATGCACGTGCCTGGCTACAAGGTGCTCCGATGGGAGCGCGACTGGCATCGGGCCGGACAGCCAATGCTCGATCCCGCGACGTTTCCAGCCGTGTCGGTGGCCACTACCAGCACGCACGACATCGAACCGCTCGCGGTGTGGTGGGGGATGCTCGAGGAGCGTGAGCGTACGGCGCTACTCGGCTCGCTCCATCTCCCACGCCTGCCTGACGTGGGCTTCGGCCCGGACGTCCGCGACGCGCTGCTGACCCAGGCGTACGGGTCCGGCTCCGATCTGCTGCTTCTGCCGATCCAGGACGTGTTCGGCTGGGCCGATCGCGTGAATACCCCCGCGACCGTCGGCGAGCAGAATTGGACCTGGAAACTTCCGCTGAGCGTCGAGGCGCTGTCGGCCGACGCCGATGCGCTCGAACGCGCCGATGCGCTGCGCGCGCTGGCGATCTCGACCGGGCGCATCGGCACCCCATGACTCCCGACGGACCCATTCGCGCTCCTGAACTCTCTGGCGCAATTGCCTGGCTGAACGTGCCGGCGCCGCTCACGCTCAAGGCGCTGCGCGGAAAAGTCGTGCTGCTCGACTTCTGGACGTACGGGTGCATCAACTGCATCCACATCCTGCCGGACCTGAAGAAGCTCGAAGCGCGCTTTCCGAACGAGCTGGTCGTCATCGGCGTGCATGCCGCCAAGTTCACCAATGAGCAGTCGACCGAGAACATCCGGCAGATCATCCGGCGCTACGAGATCGCGCACCCGGTCGCCAACGACGCCGAGTTCCGGATCTGGCGTGCCTACACGGTGCGCGCCTGGCCCTCGCGCGTCATCATCGACCCGGCCGGCTACATCGTCGGCGCCGCGTCTGGCGAGGGCAACTACGAGGGCTTCGAGCAGGCGATCGGGGCGGTCATCAAGGTTTTCGACGAGCGCGGCGAGTTGGATCGCCGCCCCCTGGCGACCGCGCTCGAGAGCGACGGCGTGCCCGATCCCGCGCTCAAGTTTCCGGGAAAGATCCTGGCGGCTGATCGTCGCCTCTACATAAGCGACTCGAATCATCACCAGATTGTTGTCGCAGACCTCAGCGGCGCCGTGATCGATCGCATCGGCACCGGACGGGCAGGACAAAGCGACGGCGGGTTTGACGTCGCCGAGTTTCGCAAGCCGCAAGGACTAGCCCGGGTGCAGGGTCGGCTATGGGTGGCCGACACGGAGAACCACTTGTTACGTGCCATCGACTTCGACACGCGCGTGGTGACCACGGTCGCTGGCATCGGCGAGCAATGCATGTGGAATGAAAACGGCGGCGCGGCCTTGACCGTCGCGCTCAACTCACCCTGGGACCTGGTGAGCCACGGCGTGCTGGCCTTCATCGCCATGGCGGGGCCGCACCAGATCTGGATGCAGGACGTCGCACGCGGCATCCTGTGGCCGTATGCGGGATCGGGTCGAGAGGCACGCGCGGACGGCTCGATCGAGGACGCGGCGTTTGCCCAGCCGTCGGGTCTGGCCGTGGACGCCGACACGCTGTATGTGGCCGATGCCGAATCAAATGTTATTCGCGCGATCGCGCTGCCCCCGGCCAATCAGGTGCGCACGATCTGCGGCGGCGACCTGTTCGAGTTCGGCGACAAAGACGGCGCCGGCGACGACGTGCGGCTCCAACACCCGCTGGGTGTGGCCATCCACGCCGGGCGAGTGGTCATTGCCGACACCTACAACCACAAGATCAAATTGCTCGATCCGGTATCCGGGAAGGTCTCGACACTTGCGGGGAGCCGCACGCCGGGCCGCCGGGACGGAGCCGGCAGAAAGGCGCAGTTCTACGAGCCGGGCGGCGTCAGCGTAGCGGGCGACATCATCTACGTCGCCGACACCAACAACCACGCCGTTCGCGCCGTTGACGCGCGAAGCGGCGTGGTGACGACGATAGATATCAGGGTCAGGTAGGGGCGGGTTTCAAAACCCGCCCCTCTCTCCTAATTCTGGGTCGTCTGCCTCGCCGGTGCGGCCGCCGGCGTCTGCGCCGGCTGCGGCTTCGGCAGCGGCTTGCGCGGCAGCGCCTGGTCGCGGTTGGCCGCGTGGTAGACGAACGAGGCGACAATAACCGCGTTCTTCATCATGTCGCCCGATTGCAGCCGCTCCCACACGTCCATGTTCGAGTGGTGCGTGCGCGTTTCGTACTCGACCTCGTCCTGGATGAACTGGAAGCCGGGTATGCCGACCGCGTCAAACGACAGGTGGTCGGTGCCACTCGTGTTCTGAATCGTCAGCGTCTTCATCCCCAGGTTCTCGAACGGCTGCATCCACGAGGCGAACAGCGGCGCGATGCCTTCGTTGCCCTGCAGGTAGACACCCCGAATGGCGCCCGTGCCGTTGTCGACGTTGAAGTAACCCGAGATCTTGGCGTGGGCGGGCTTCACCTGCATCGTCGATCGGTCGGCAAACGTCGCCTTCACGTACTCGCGCGAACCAATCAGGCCCTGCTCCTCGCCGCCCCACAGGCCGAGGCGCACCGTGCGGCGCAGCTTCACGCCTGACGCCTTGAGGATGCGCAATGCCTCGAGCATCACCGCCGAGCCTGCCGCGTTGTCGGTGGCGCCGGTGCCGCCGTGCCAGCCGTCGAAGTGCGCGCCGAGCATCACGATTTCATCGGCCTTGTCGGTGCCCGGCAATTCGGCGATGACGTTCATACCGGGCTGGTCCTCGGTCATCGTGTTCTTGATCGTCAACTCGACGCTCACCGGCACCTTCTTCTCGAGCGTCCGCACGAGCCGGCCGTAGTGTTCGACGGCGATGACCACTGTAGGCGGAACGACCGCCGGAAACCGCATGAAGCCCGACTGGCCTTTCGGATTGTAGGCGCCGCCCTGCTGCACAAACAGCGTGCCGCCGTCGCCACGCCCCGGCTCGAACACCGCGAGCACGCCCTCCGACTGCAGGAACTCCAGGCGCTTCACCGAGAAGCCGAGGGCGGCCATGTTGTAGGCCCGACGCTGCGGCCCCATGGGCTCGAAGGCCGACAGTTTGGCCAGGTCGGCGTCGGTCATCCGCGACGCCTTGGGCTCGAAATGAGCCTTCACCTCGCGCATCGGAAGGGGGAGGACGATCTTGCCTGCCAGCTTGCCCTTCCACTTCTCGAGATCGGCCTCGGCCTCCATCGGCGCAAAGATGACGTCGGCCGTGACCGTGCCGTCCACGCCAGGCGTCCAGGCCTTGGGCACACCCGTGATGATCCAGGGCTGCGCGCCCGACACGACGGTGGCGGAGAATCGGTCGTTCGTCCAACCGCGGCCGAACGTGCCCCACGACTCGACGCGCGGGTTGCTCGCGCCCCATTCGGTGAGCCGCTTGACGGCCCAGTCGGCGGCTGCCTTGAAGCTCGGCGAACCGGTCAGCCGCGGGCCGTACACGTCGGTCAGCCAGCTGGCCGTGTCCATCACCTGCGAGCGCTGAAAGCCCTCTTCCTTGATCTTGTAAATCGCGTCGTAATCGACTTTCTCGCTCGTCGGGCTCGCCACCTGCGCCGCCGCCGGAGCGGCCATCAACAGGGCAACGAGCAGCACATGACTCGGTCGTACGCGAGTGTTCACGGGCACAATCCTCCACAACGCCGAACAGCAGAAACAATGGCTCCAGGGTTGAGCTGCATAAAGAAGGGACAAACGTAGAACGATAGCATGCGATCCGGTCGAGCTGCCCACGGTTTTGGGCGGTCTGCCGACAGACTTGTAATCGCCCGGCCGCTCCACTGGCCGATCGCTGGTCCCTCAGCTCGTACCTAAACGACACACCCGCAACGGTTTCATAGCCACGTCGCTCACCGGCGGCCGGCGGTCATCGAAATTGCACTCCCGCGTGTGGGTGTCTGGCACACTGACGGCACTCGACCATCTAAAATGACACCCGCATCCTCAGCACAGGTGCTGCCCGACGGCACGTCGTCTCCCGGCTTCGCCGATGGGTTCGGCCGGCGCGAGCGCTCGCGCGAGGAGACGGGCGCCGACCTGATCGAGACGTTGCGAATAGACGAGGCGCTGGTCGCAGTGCCTGGGTTTGATTTCGCCCTCCGCGAACGGGTCAGCCGCCTCGCCAACTTCCGTCACGCCTATTACGCCCGCGTTCGCCGCGTAGATCGGCTCGACAACGGCGCGACGCTCGCGCTTGTCGGCGACACCGTCGATGGTGCCCGGCTGTCGCGGATTCTGGAGGTCGCGCAGGCCTTCGACCTCGACCTGGACGTCAACGCCGGACTGTGCCTGTTGCGGCAGATCGTCCCCGCCGTCGCGATGCTTCACCAGAACGCCCGCGACGTCAGCCACGGCGCGCTGGCGCCGGAACGCATCCTGGTGACACCGAACGCCAGAGTCGTGCTCGTCGAGTACGTCCTCGGCGCCGCCATCGAGTCACTCGCCTACAGCCGTGAGCGGTTTTGGAAGGACCTGCGCGTCGCCCTGCCGCCGGGAGCGGGTCCCGCGCGCCTGAACCATCGCGCCGACGTCATGCAGATTGGCGTGATCGCGCTTGCCCTCGTCCTCGGGCGACCGCTCGGCGACGACGACCTGAGAGACTTGCCAGCGCTTCTGGCATCGGCGACCGAGAACTCCGTCATGGGCGGCCGCGAGCCCATCTCCGAAGCGCTCCGGCGATGGCTGTCGCGAGCATTGCAGCTCGATACTCAAGGCGCGTTCGAATCGGCGCTCGAAGCGCAGCTCGCGCTCGACGATGTGCTGTCGGGCGACGCTGGGTATATCGCAGCGCCGGTGGCGCTCGAGTCGTTCCTGACGCGCTACCACGAGTGCGCGCTCAAGATGGCCGAGTGGCCGGCAATTGCGGCGAAGCCTTCGGCAACAGTTCAGGCACCCCAGGCATCCGAAGCGTCTGCACCACTTGAAGCACCCTTACACCCGGAAGAACGCGCTGCGGCGGAGCCCCCCGTTGTCGCTTTCATTCCTGCTCCGGTGCCGCTCAAGGTGCCGCCGCCGTCGCCGAAGCTGGGTGTCGCCAGGGTGAGCGCCGACGCGCCGGCCGTCCCGTCGTTTCGGGCTGTCGCCGCCGAGCCAAAAGCTCCCGAGCCTGTCGTCGCGCCCGTGGCGGAAGCACCCGAACCGGTGCCTGCACCGCCCGTGGCTCCTGCCATCGTGGAGCCGTCAGAACCCGTCGAGTCGTTCGACGAGGCAGCGCTTCGCGCGCAGTTTCTTGCCGCGTCAGGGCCAACGGTCGAGCCCGCATCGAGCGGCGTAGCCGCATGGTGGCAAATCGCGGCGCTCCTGTTGGCGGTCGTAGCAGCCAGCGAGGGCGGGTTTATCGCATGGCGCCTCGCGAGCAGCCCGTCAGGCCTGCTGGGCGCCAATGGCACGCTCAAGGTGGAATCCAAGCCGATGGGCGCGCACGTGAAGATTGACGGCGAGGTGCGGGGCACCACGCCGCTGTCGCTGTCGGTTGCCGGCGGCGCGCACGTCATGGAGATTGCGGCGGGCGCCGAGCCTCGCGTCATTCCCATCACCATCACCGCCGGTCAGACGCTCTCGCAGTACGTAGAGCTCATCGGCGTCTCCGCGCTGGGGCGCCTGTCGATTCAGTCGTCGCCTGTCGGGGCAACGGTGCTGCTCGACGGCCAACCGAGAGGCGTGACGCCGCTCGAACTCCCCGACGTCTCAGCCGGCGAGCACGAGCTGGTGCTCGACCTCAAGGGGCAGCGCGTACGCCAGATGGTCAGCGTCGCCACCGGCATCACGACGTCGGTCGAGATCCCCGTCACCACAGCCCCAGCCATCGACGCGGCCGGCATGTTCCCCACAGCGGCGCCGACGACGGGCACGCTGCTGGTGAAGGCGCCCTTCGAGATGCAGATCTTCGAAGGGGGCACGCTGCTGGGTCTGACCGGCGCTCGCCTGCAGTTGGCACCTGGGCCGCACAACCTCGAGATCGTGAGCGAGACGCTGTCCTTCCGCTGGCCGGCAACCGTCGAGATCGTTGCCGGAATGACCAACCGCGTGCCCGTCGTGCTGCCGAAGGGCAGGGCGAACCTCAACGCGACGCCCTGGGCGGAGGTGTGGGTCGACGGCGTGAAGGTGGGTGAGACGCCTATCGGAAACCTGGCGCTCGCCATAGGGCCGCACGAGATCGTGTTCAAGCACCCGGATCTGGGCGAGCAGGCACACGCCGCGACGGTTACCGCGGCCGCGCCCCTGCGCCTGAGTGTCAACCTGGCCAAACCGCAATAACAGCCGTGACGAACTCACTTCATCACCTGCTGGCTGCCCTGATGCTCCTCGTGGCATTGCCCACGACCGGGCGGAGCCAAGAGTCGGTGCAGGCGGCGCAGACGTTGTACGCGTCGGCGTCGTACGACGAAGCGCTCGCTTTGCTGGAACGTCTCCAACGACAGGAACTGACACCGAGCGAAGTGCAGGTCGTCAAACAGCAGCGTGCCTTCTGCCTGCTGGCGCTCGGCCGCGTGCAAGACGCGGAGCGGGCCATTGCCGCCGTCGTTCAAGCCGATCCCACGTATCGCCCGGATGGGACGTCGGCGTCGCCGCGCGTCCGCAACGCATTTCGCGATGTACGCGGACGGCTGCTCCCCGGTATCGTTCAGGCCGAGTACGTCGAGGCCCGCCGGCTCTACGACGCCTCGTCGTGGGCCCCAGCCGCCACGGCGTTCCAGCGCGTAGCCGCGCTTGCCGCGGACCCCGATCTGGCGGAGGCACAGGTCGCCGCACTGGCTGATGTGAAGATGCTGGCCGAAGGGTTCGCCAGGCTCGCCGAGGCCGCGGCCGTTCCACCGCCGCCGGCCCCGGCGGCCGAACCGTCGCCGGCCATGCCGCCTTCTCCGCCACCAGTCGACTACGAAGCCATCTATGACGGCAGCCACGCCGCAGTCGTCGGGCCAACCACGGTGCGCCAGGACCTGCCGCGCTGGTCGAGCGGCAGCGCGCCGAGGCCCCGCGCCACCGGCGTGCTCGAGATCATCATCGCCAAGAGCGGAGTCGTCGAACGGGCGACGCTCAGACAGCCGATGGCACCCTTCTTCGATCGCCAGGTTCTCGATGCGACAAAGAATTGGCGGTACCAGCCCGCGCACGTCAACGGCCAGCCCGTGCGCTTCAAGAAGACGATCAAGATCACATTCGACTAGGCGGCCGACATCGGGCGCCCGCCCCGGAATGTCCATGCGCTAGACTACGACCAATGCCGCCAAGAGGCATCACACTTGGCCTGCTCGCCGCGGCGCTGCTTGGTGTTTCCTGTACCAGAGTGTCCGACGCGACGCCACACCGACAGCGTGCGCGGCCGGACATCGAGCTTGCTCCCGACAGCGAGCTGATTCCGGGGCACGTGCCTGACGGCGCGACGATGGGATCGCTGCTTGCGGGGCAGAACCTGGTGCCCGACGACGTCGAAGGCATGCTCGCCTCAATCGAAGGCATTTTCGATGCCAGGCGGGTGCGCACGGGGCAGGCCTTCCGTGTCGAGCGCTCCGACGAAGGCCGCGCCCGGTTGTTCGAGTACGAGATCGACCTGCTCAGTTTCCTGCGCCTGCTGCCGATGTCGGCCTCGCCCCACGAGTTCACGGCCGAGGTCGTGCCCTACACGGTGACGACGGCGACCGCCACCGTGCGTGGAGCGATCGACAACGAGACATCGTCGTTGTTTGCGGCGATGTCGAAGGCGGGGGAGACAGCCGATCTCTCCGTCGCGCTCGCCGACGTGTTTGCCGGCGAAGTGGATTTCAACAGCGAACTTCAACCCGGCGATCGCTTCCAACTGGTCGTCGACAAGTGGATCCGCGATCACCGCGTAGTCGGTTACGCTTCGCTCTCGGCCGCCACGCTGCAGAATGGCGGGCGAAGCCTGGTGGCCATCAGATTCGCGCCCGCTGGCGGGAAAGAGGGGTACTGCGACGGAGACGGCAAGTCGCTCAAGCGGTTTTTCCTGCGCTCGCCGCTGAAGTTCGATCCCAGCATCTCCTCGGGCTTCTCGCGTAGCCGGCAACATCCGATCCTGAACGTCCGCCGCGCGCACCTTGGCGTGGACTACAGTGCGCCGTCGGGTGCGCCAGTCGTCGCCGTGTCGGCCGGCACGGTGACCATGGCGGCGTGGACCCGTGGAGGCGGCCGGACCGTGAAGATCAGGCACGCCAGCGGCTACGAGACGGCCTACCTCCACCTGTCGTCGTTTGGCCCCGGCGTTCGGGCGGGGGTCCACGTCGGTCAAGGCCAGCTGATCGGACGCGTGGGCGCCACGGGGCTGGCCACCGGTGCGCACCTGCACTACGAGTTGAAGAAGAATGGCGCGCACGTGAACCCCGCCGCCGAACATCGCAAGCTGCCGCCGGGCGATCCCGTGCCGGCGAGTCAGATGGAGGAGTTCACGCGCGTCCGCGACGCGGCGATGGCGTCGCTGGGTTCGACTGACGATTGACGATTCGCATTACAATCGTCAGTTCCATGCCGTCTGTGTTTCCGTTCCGCGCGCTTCGTCCTACGCCCGAGGTCGCCTCGAGCGTCGCCGCCGTTCCCTACGATGTCGTCACGACCGACGAGGCTCGTGAGCTGGCCAAAGATAACCCGCTCAGTTTCCTGCACGTCTCGCGCCCGGAGCTCGGGCTTCCGCCGGACACGAATCCCTACGCGGACGTCGTGTACGAGTCCGCTCAGCGCAACTTCGCGCAGCTGGTCGCATCAGCGCCGCTGGTCTACGAGCAGCAGCCAAGCCTCTACCTGTACCGTTTGCAGATGGGCGCGCACGTGCAGACGGGCCTCGCCGCGTGCTACTCCGTCGACGAATACGACGCCGACCTCATCCGCAAGCACGAGAAGACGCGCAAGGACAAAGAGGACGATCGCACACGGCACATCGTCGATCTTCGAGCGCAGACGGGGCCCGTGTTTCTCACGTATCCAGCTGTGCCGGCAATTGCAGCCCTGACAGACAGGGCCGTGACCGGCGCGCCGCTTTTCGACTTCACAGCCGTCGACGGCGTGCGGCACACGATCTGGCGGGTTCCAGCCCCGTTGGCCGACGAGCTCGTCGTGCTGTTCGCCTCCGTGCCGCTGCTTTACATTGCCGACGGGCATCATCGGGCGGCCAGCGCGTCGCGCGCCCGGCAGCGCCTGTCGACGCCTGGTGCGACATCAGAGGCCGACACGTTTTTGGCGGTCGCCTTCCCCCACGACCAGATGCAGGTATTGCCATACAACCGGACAGTGAAGGACCTTCACGGCAGGCGACCTGGCGAGTTCCTCGAGGCGCTGGAGAAGAGCCATGCCGTCACGCCGGGCCCGGCGACGCCGCGGCGGAAGGGCCAGGCGTCGATGTTCCTCGCCGGTCACTGGTACACGGTGACGCTGAACCCTCCCGGAGCTGGCGCCTCGCCGAGCGCCGCGCTGGACGTCTCGCTGCTGCACGATCAAATCCTCGCGCCGCTGCTTGCGATCGGCGACGTGCGGGTGGACAAGCGAATCGACTTTCTGGGCGGTGCGCGCGGCACCTCCGCGCTCGAGCGCGCCGTAGGCAGCGGCGCGGCTGCGGTCGCCTTCTCGATGTACCCGGTCGATGTCTCCGACTTGATGACGATCTCCGACGCCGGCGAGATCATGCCGCCCAAGTCGACGTGGTTCGAGCCGAAGCTGCGCGACGGACTCTTGATTCACACGACCTGATGACGGACGTTAACCACAGAGACACGGAGGCACCGAGCACGCACGGAGAACTTTTTGGGTACTGTTCCGTGGTTAACGGCCGTGATCGAGCAGACACCTATGGTCGTACTTGTCGCTGATGCATTCGAGCAGTCCGGAATCGATGGCCTCAAGGCGGTCGGGTGCGAGGTTGTCCACGAGCCGGCGCTCGACGGCGAGGCGCTGGCCGCGGCGCTCGGCCACACACGCGCCGATGTCCTGGTCGTCCGTTCGACCAAGGTCACCGCGGCGATGATGGACGCGGGCTCGCTGGCACTGGTCGTCCGGGCCGGCGCCGGCTACAACACGATCGATGTCGCCGCGGCGTCTGCGCGCGGGATCTACGTGTCGAATTGCCCGGGCCGCAACGCCGTTGCGGTTGCCGAGCTGACGCTCGGGCTCATCATGGCGCTCGATCGCCGTATCCCGGACAACGTCGCCGCGTTGCGCGCCGGGAAGTGGGACAAGAAGGGGTTTTCCAGGGCGGCGGGTCTCAAGGGCAGGACGCTTGGCCTGCTGGGCTTCGGCGCGATTGGGCGCGAGGTGGCGCTGCGGGCCCAGGCGTGCGGCCTGCACCTGCTCATCTGGAGCCGCAGTCTCGATCCGGCGACCGACACGACGACGCTCGGGCTGCAGAACCGCGCCGACTCGCACGTCAGACTTGCAGGATCGGCCGGCGAGGTCGCCGCCGGCTGCGACATCCTCAGCATCCATGTCGCACTGGGACCGGAGACGCGCGGCCTGGTCGACGCCGCGTTGCTCTCCCGGCTGAAGCCCGGCGCCTTCGTGGTGAACACCGCCCGCGCCGAAGTCGTGGACTACGCGGCGCTCGAGGCAGCCACTCGCGACAAGGGTCTTCGCGTGGCCCTCGACGTCTTCCGGGATGAGCCTGCGGCCGGCACGGCGGAGTACCGCGACCCCCTGCTCGACCTGCCGAACGTGTATGGCACGCACCACATCGGCGCGTCAACCGAGCAGGCTCAGGAGGCCATCGCCGCCGAGACCGTCCGGATCGTCGCGACCTTCAAGCGCAGCGGCAAGGTGCCCAACTCCGTGAACCTGGCGACGAAGACGCCGGCCACCCACATGCTCGTCGTGCGCCACCGCGACAAACCCGGGGTGCTGGCGCACGTCTTCGACCAGCTGCGTGCCGCGGCCATCAACGTCCAGGAAACCGAGAACGTCATTTTTGCCGGGGCCGAAGCGGCCGTGGCCCGCATCAACCTCGACGGGCGCCCAAGCGACGCGGTGCTGGCGCTCATCACCTCCGGCAACGAGCACGTGCTGAGCGCGCAGTTGGTGGAGCTTCGGAACGTCGGATAAAATGGTCGTTTCCTTCGTGATTGTGGCTTCGTTAATGGAGTAAGGAATGTCGACTACCACCGCCCGCGTCTACAACTTCTCCTCCGGGCCTGCCGTCCTGCCAGTGCCGGTGCTCGAACAGATCCAGCGCGACCTGGTGACGCTGCCGGGCATCGGCATGTCGATTCTCGAAGTCAGCCACCGCTCGAAAGTCTTCGAGGAGGTCATTCAGCAGGCCGAGGCCGACATCCGGGCACTGGCCAACATCCCGGCACACTACAAGATCCTGTTCCTGCAAGGCGGCGCGAGCCTGCAGTTCTCGATGGTGCCCCTCAACCTTCTGACGACGGGGACCACGGCCGACTACGTGATCACGGGATCGTGGACCGACAAGGCGGCCAAGGAAGCCCGGAAGGTCGGGAGTGTCCACATCGCCGCAACCACCGAGGCCGACAACTTCACCCGGATTCCGTCGCCAGGCGAGCTGTCGCTCACCGAGAACGCCGCCTATGTGCACCTCACGTCGAACAACACGATCGAGGGCACCCAGTGGCATGCACTGCCCGAAGTCGGCGACGCGCCGCTTGTGAGCGACGCCTCATCGGATTTGTTCTGCCGGCCAATTGACATCTCCAGGTACGGCCTCGTCTACGCCGGCGCGCAGAAGAACCTCGGGCCGTCGGGTGCCACGCTGGTCATCATCCGCGAGGACCTGCTGGCGCGGTCGGCCAAGTCGCTGCACACGATGCTCAACTACGCCGTGCACGCGGAGAACCGCTCGCTCTACAACACCCCGCCATGCTTTGCGATCTACACGGTGGGCCTGGTGATGCGGTGGCTGCGCGATCGTGGCGGCCTCGACGCGGTGGGCGTGGTCAACGAGCGGAAGGCGGGCAAGCTCTACGCGGAGCTCGGCCGCACGGGGTACTGGCGTCCGACGGCTCGCACCGAGGACCGCTCGCTGATGAACGTCACGTTCCGCCTTGCCACGGAAGAGCTCGAGAGCAAGTTCGTGAAGGAGTCAACCGCCGCCGGGTTCGACGGCCTCAAAGGCCACCGCTCCGTCGGCGGGATGCGTGCGTCGATCTACAACGCGTTTCCCGAGGAAGGCGTGGACGCCCTGGTGGAGTTCCTGCGGGAGTTCGAACGGAAAAACGGGTAGTCGCGATCACACCATCGGCGGCGGTCGACGCCGTCCGCGCCGCCTGCGACGGCGGCGCGGGCTGCGTGCCGCCTCGCCCAGGCTTTCCTGCGGGACCACGGAGCCCTCGTAGAAGCCTTTCCAATGCTCCAGCACGTCGGGCGCCTGGCCGTGGATCTCGAGCCAGGTCAGCGCCTCCTGGAACGGGCCCCGGTGCAGCAGTGCGCGCTTGGCGCGTGGTGAAGCCTCGAGGTCCTGCAGCCGGCGCTGAAGGCTGAGAACCTGCCGCAGCCGCTCGATGTCACGACGCGGCAACTGCATCCGTCCGAGCGTCACCAGCGGCTCTTTCTCCGGTTCCTGGCCGTCCTCGAAATGCCGCGGCCGGCGTCCCGCCGTGAACCCCTGCGGCACGAGCAGCGTGCCCAGCAGTACCGCGTTGGTGAGCGATTCCGGCATCGCCTCGAAGCGATGCCGGTACCGATCGAGGGCGGCCGCGTAGGGCCACAACGCCTGGCCGCGATCGCGAAGCAGTTCCGGCGCCAGGTGCTCGAGCAGGCCGACTTCCGCCAGCTGGTGAAACGCGCGCTCGGAGGCGCCCGAGCGGAGGATCTTGTAGAACTCCTCCAGGAGCCGCGCTGCCGACGCCTTTGCGATGAGGCCCGCGTGCCGGCGAATGGCGTCGACTACCGGCGGATCGACGATGAAGTCCAGCCGCGCGGCCAGCACGATCGCGCGCAGCATGCGCACCGGATCCTCTTCGAAGCGCACGTCGGGATCGCCGATGCATCGGATGACACGCGCCTTGATGTCTTCGAGACCGCCGGTGTAGTCGATGATCGAGAACGTCGCGATGTCGTAGAAGAGCGCGTTGACCGTGAAGTCGCGGCGGAACGCGTCTTCCTCCGGCGTGCCAAACGTGTTGTCGCGGAAATGCAGGTGCGGCTTGTCGCGGTCGCGGCGGCCCGGTTCCTGCGCCTCGGCGATCTCCGCCTCCTGCGCGGCTTGCTCGGCCGCTGCCGACTGCTCGGCCACCTCCGCCTCGCTCAACTGCCGGCGGAAGGTCGCGACCTCGATCGTCTTGGCGCCAAACTTCACGTGCGCCAGCCGAAAGCGGCGTCCGATGATCCAGCAGTTGCGAAACAGCTTCTTGACTTCGTTCGGGTGCGCCGAGGTGCCGATGTCGAAATCCTTCGGGCGCCGTCCCAACAACAAGTCGCGGACGCTGCCGCCGACCAGATACGCGACGTGTTCGCTGTGCCGCAGGCGCTGCAGCACCTTCAAGGCATCCGGGTCGATGAGGGATCGTGAGATCGGATGGCTTTCTCTCGGAATGACCGTCGGCGTGACCATTGGGCGTTCTGGCGCGCATTCTATCAAATGCGGGGGGTTTGCCGATGCAAGTGCTTTTGTCTCAATGGCTTATGCGACGCGCTGACCCTGTAGTAGCATGAGGCCCATGAGACGCGTGGCTTTCGCCGTCGCCGCTTGTCTACTCGCCGCTTCAGTCCTGGCGGAGGCGGCAGACCGCACCAACGACGCGCGAAAGTTCTACAACCAGGGGCTCTTCGAGCTGGCCATCAAGGCCGCGACCGAGGCCCGCCAGGCCGGCGTCGCCGTCGACGAGGCCAGTCTGATTTTTGCGCGCGCCCATCTCGAGCGCTTCAGGCAGACCCGCGACACGCACAACCTGACTGAGGCGCAGGCGGCGTTGCGCGGCATCGATGCCACGCAGCTGTCCGCGGAGGCGCAGACCGAGTTCACGCTCGCGCTCGGCCAATGGCTGTTCCTGGCCGACAAGTTCCGTGCGGCCGCTGAGCTGTTCGACTCGACGTCGACCCGGGTCGACAGCCTGGGACCGGCTGCGCGCGATCGTGTGCTCGACTGGTGGGCGACCGCGATCGACCGGCAGGCCCAGGAAGATCCCGCGCACCGCGCCGCGCTCTACCAGCGCATCATCGACAGGATGGAGGACGAGCTCCGTCTGCAACCAGGATCGACCGCTGCTGGTTACTGGCTTGCCGCTGCGGCGCGATCGCTTGGCGACACCGACCGTGCCTGGCACGCCGCGCTCGCCGGGTACCTGCGCGCGCGCGTGGCCCCCGACGGCGGCGTCGCGTTGCGGGCCGACCTCGACCGGCTCGTCGCCACGGCCGTGATTCCCGAACGGGCCCGCCAGGTCACCAGCCCGACCGGCGACGTCAGACCTGCGATCGAAGCGATGACGGCCGAATGGGAACAGATGAAGGCGCTCTGGAACTGACCGTGAGACGCCGCTACGCCGCGTGTCGTGCATCCCACGCGGTTCGCGCCACCGTCGCGACCATGATGATCGCCCCGCCGACCAGGGCCCAATGCCCGGGCCGCTCGCCGTGCACCAGCCAGGCCCAGACTGGATTCAGCACCGGTTCGACCAGCAACAGCAGCGACGCCTCGAGGGCGGGCACACCCCGGATGCCGGTCACCAGGCAGACATAAGCCAGCCCGATCTGGACGACCCCCAGAAAGACCAGGATTGCAAGGTCGCGCGCCGGGAGTTGCTCGACCGGCAGCGCCAGGCCGAGCGTGAGCACGCACGCCAGCACGTTTCCCGCCACCAGCGACGGTTGCGTCGCCGCCGGATCGTCGGACCGTCGTCCCAGCCACCGCAGGCCCATCACCGTGGCCGCCCACGTGAGACCGCTCGCGAGCGCTGCCAGGTTGCCCAGTGTGGGATTCGGCGCCGTCACCCGCGCCGGCTCCTGACCTACGAAGAACGCGCCCAGCCCCAGCGCGAGCGCCGCCATGAACACGAGGTCGGCGCCGCTGACCCGCTCGCGAAGCAGCACTGGCGCCGCCAGCAGGATGTACAGCGGCATGGTGCCCTGCAGGTAGATCGCGTTTGCGGCCGTCGTGTTCTTGTTGGCGAAGACGAAGAACACCATCGTCGCGGCGTACACGATGCCAACCAGCCAGGTGGCGCGATCAGGCACCCGGCGCGCGCCACGCAGCATCACCAGCACCGCCAGCGCGGCGATGCCGGACCGAAAGCTCGCCACCTGCCACGCCGTCAGCGACGTCGCCTTGATGGCGGCGCCGCCAGTGGAAAACAGGACCGCGGCCGCGAGCACGAGGAGCCTGGCGCGCATCGGCTGAATCGTCAATCGTCAATCTGCAAGGGTCAATTCTTGGCGTCCTTCCAATTCCCCCCGACTCCGATGTCGACGTCGAGGGGCACGGCGAGCCTGGCGGCGCCGCTCATCTTCTCGCGCACCAGCGCCGAGATCTCGTCGACCGCCTCCGCTCGCGATTCGAGCACCAGCTCGTCGTGCACCGTGAGAATCATTCGGGCGACCGGCGCTCCGCTGCGAGCGTTGCGACGCCCGAGCTCGGCATCGAGCGCGATCATTGCCAGCTTCAGGATGTCGGCGGCAGTGCCCTGAATCGGCATGTTGACGGTCATGCGCTCGGCGGAGGCCCGCACCTGGCCGTTGCGGCTGATGATCTCCGGCACCAGGCGTCGGCGTCCGAACATCGTCTTGACCACCCCGGTGGCACGCGCCTGGTCGAGCGTCCGGTCGATGAACGCGCGCACGCGTGGAAACCCGGCGAAATACGCGTCGATGAACTGCTGCGCCGCCTGTTGCGTGACGCCGATGTCCTTGGCGAGCGTGAAGGCCGTCTTGCCGTACAGCAGCGCGTAGTTGACGATCTTGGCGCGCCGGCGCAGTTCGTGCGGACCGAGGCCACTGTCGGCGCCGAAGACCTTGAGCGCCGTCTGATCGTGGATGTCGTCGCCGCGCTGAAAGGCGGCGATCAGTGTCTCGTCGTTCGACAGGTGCGCCAGCACCCGCAGCTCGATCTGCGAGTAGTCGGCGGAGATGAGGACGTTGCCTGGCTCGGCGACGAAGGCGCGGCGGATCTCGCGACCCAGATCCGAACGAATTGGGATGTTCTGCAGGTTCGGGTCGCTGCTCGACAGCCGCCCCGTTGCGGCGACGGCCTGGTTGAATGAGGTGTGCACGCGGCCCGTCGCCGGGTCGACCAGTTGAGGCAGCGCGTCGATGTAGGTGCCTTTGAGCTTCTGCAGCCCACGCCAGTCGAGCACCAGCCGTGGCAGATCATGTGTAGCTGCGAGCTCCTCGAGCACCTCGACGGCGGTCGATACCGCGCGCGTCTTGCCGGTGCGCTTCAGCGACGGCAACTCCAGCTTCTCGAAGAGGACCTCGCCGAGCTGCTTCGGCGAGTTGATGTTGAACTCGACGCCCGCCAGGTCGAAGACCTTCCGGCTGAGGGTCGCCAACTCCTTCTCGACGTGGGACGATTGCGCGGCCAGCACCGCGCTGTCAATCCGAACGCCGGCCTGCTCGATTCCGACGAGCACGTGGATGAGCGGCCGTTCGAGCGTCTCCCAGACACGCGTGAGATCTTCTGCGTCGAGGCGTGCCGGAAGATCGTGCGCCAGTTGCAGCGGCAGGTCCGCACGCTCGGCCGCGTAGTCGCGGACGACTTCGGCCGGCAGATCCGCCAGCGCCGTCGCCTTGATGCCCTTGCCTGTGAGCGACTCTTCGGTGACTGCCTTGTAGCCGAGATGCTCGAGCGCGGTGTCGTCGAGGTCATGCGCGGACCGGGTCGGGTCGATCAGGTAGCTGGCGATCATCGTGTCGAAGGCGAGACCGCCCAGAGTGACGCCCTGTCGCCCGAACATCAGCGCCGCCGATTTGAGGTCATGCCCGACCTTGGCGACGCGATCGTCGGCGAGCACCGGGCCCAGCACGGCCATGACCGTCTCCAGTTCCAGTCCGTCCCCGGAGTCGAGCAGCGATCCGGCCCGGCGCGACACCGGCACGTACCACGCCGTGCGAGGTGCCGTGGCCACCGCGACTCCGATCACTCGCGCGCGCAGGGGCGAGGTGCCGTCGGAAACGACATGCACGCCGATGCGGCCGGCCTGGCGGATTGAGGCGGCCAGCGCCTGCAGATCCGCCTCGGTCGTGACGAGCGTGTAGGACTTGGCGACCGTGTCAGCCGTTGGCGCGTAGTCCATCAACAGGGTGCGGAAGCCGAGGCGGCTGAACAGGTCGTAGCACCGCTGTTTCGACGGCCCGCGATACTCGAAGGTCCGAACGTCGGCCTCGACGGGCACGTCGGTGCGGATGCGCAGCAGTTCCCGGCTCCGCCGCGCGGCGTCGGCGTTTGCCAGCAGCGCTTCCCGGTACCGCTTCTGCGGAACCTCGGCAGCGCGCTCGAGCAGCGTGTCGAGCGAGCCATGAGTCGAGATCAGATCGCGCGCGCCCTTCTCGCCGATCCCGGGCACGCCCTTGATGTTGTCGATGGAATCGCCCATCAGCGCCAGGACATCGACGACCTGAGCGGGAGCGACGCCGAACTTCTCCCTGACCCCCTCGGGATCGAACCACGTGCCTTCATCGCGCGGGTTGAACACGCGAATGGGACCGCCGACCAGCTGGAAGAAGTCCTTGTCACCGGTCACGATCGCGACCTCGTGACCCGAGGCCGCCGCCCGCACGGCCAGCGTCCCAATCACGTCGTCGGCTTCGAAGCCCGGCGCCGTGAAGATCGGCACTCCCATCGCTTCGCACGCTTCGTGGACCCAGGCAATCTGCTCGGCCAGATCGTCGGGCATCGGCGTGCGATTGGCCTTGTAGTCGGTGGCCAGCTGATCGCGAAACGTGGGACCCGCCAGGTCGAACGACGCAGCGATGTACTCGGGCTTGTGATCCGCCAGCAGCTTACGCAGCATCGTGACGAAGCCGTAGACGGCATTGGTGGATTTGCCGTCGGGGCCGCTCAACCCGCGGATCGCGTGATAGGCGCGATACATCTGGTTGTTGGCGTCGATGAGGAACAGGCGCGAGCGTGGTGTCATGCCGGAGATCGGGGCAGAAAAATCGAGCGAAAAAGCGAGCCAGTATATCATTCGGTTTTGTGACGATCCGACAGGCGGCGACAGCGGGCCGCTGGTGTTCGCTGACGCTTCTGGTAGCAGGCGCGCTGCTGGCGAGCGCCTGCACCACGCTGCTTCCGCGGCAATACGAGTACGACGAAGAGGTGAACCTGTCGCTTGACGGATCGGCGACGGTCTACGTCAACGGGTCCGTTCCAGCCTTTGTCGCGCTGCACGGGATCGACCTCGATACGCAGCCCACCGCGAGGCTCGACCGCGCGGCCGTGCGGCGGTTCTTCACATCGGAGGCGACGACGGTCACGCGCCTGAGCGCGTCGCGTCGCAATGGGCGGCGGTTCATTCATCTCCGGCTCGCGGTGCGCGATGTGCGACGGTTGTCGCAGGCCGGGCCGTTTTCGAAGGCGACCTATGCGATGCAGCGGCGGGGCGATCAGCACGTCTACACGCAGATCGTCGACGCTCCGGCGAGCCGCGACGTCGGCGACGTCGGATGGCGTGGCAACGAGCTGGTGGCGTTCCGCATGCACCTGCCGGCGCGGATCCTGTACCACGACGCGCCTTCAAAGCAGGTGGAACGCGGCAACATCCTGGTCTGGGAACAGTCGCTCGCCGACCGCTTGAAGGGCACGCCGGTCCACATCGAGGCGCGCATGGAAGGCCAGTCGATCCTGTACAGCGCGATCACGCTGTTTGGCGTGATGGCCGCAGTGGTGATCGTGCTGTTTGCGGGAATTGTCTGGTGGGTCGTCAGGAAGGGAAGGGCTGCGGCTGACTGAGGACAAAGGACAAAGGACAAGGGACAAAGGACAAGGGACGAAGGCAACCGTCCTTCGTCCCTCGTCCTCGTCCGTTGTTCCCGTCGTCTAGATCTTCTCGGCCAACGCTTTCATCTCCGCATCGGTCTTCAGTTCGTTCTTCACCGAAAACGCCCCGAAGGTAGTCGCCAGCGAGCGGGCGACCATGCGCTCGACGTTGCTGTTCACCACACCAGTGAGCGTCACATGACCGCGTTCCACGATGATGTGAATCGGCGGGCTGGCCATCGCCGCGTAGTGCGAGAAGTTCGAGTTGCCGTAGATCGCGCGCGCGATGCGGTACCGCAGGTCGTCGTCGTACGGCGAGACTGGGAGCACGCCCAGTTCGTTGCGCACCGACGACACGCCCTCCACGCGGCTGACGATGCGGCCGATGTCGTCCTTCTTGAACGGCATGGTGACCCGACCGCTGAGCACGACCACGCCGTCTTCGGCAAAGCCGACGCGGACATCGTCGAAAATCGTGAAACGGGTGTACTTCCGAACTTCGCTGCTGATGTCGTTTACGATCTGGAAGCTCTTGCGTTCGTTGACGTCGGCAATCGCCGACGTGGAAGAGAGCGCGAAAGCCAGCGCCATCAGAAATGACTTCTTCAACATGACGGAATGCCTCCTCGTGCCAGCCACCCTGGCTGGCAGCGCTGACGCCTATTGATTTGATCAAGGCGCGTGCCAAAGGTTTCCGTGTTGAAATGCGCTGAATTGCCGAGACGGGACTGAAAGTGGCCTGTCACAAGGACAAATGACAAAGGTCCTTCGTCCTTTATGATGCCTTCCGTGTCTCCCCTCCTCTCTGCAGTAGCGCTCTCCCTCGCCGGCAGCCTTGGCGGGCTGTTGTGTGCGTCGTTGCTCCTGCTGCTGCCCGCCTTCCAGCGCGCGCGACTGGTGCCGGGGCTGGTCAGTTATGCCGTGGGGGCACTGCTGGGCGTCGCGTTGATGGCGCTGCTGCCCGAGGCGCTCGAGCTCCGATCCGCCCCGCAGGTCTTCGGCACGCTGCTGGCGGGAATCCTGGGCTTCTTCGTCCTCGAAAAGGCCGTTCTCTGGCGACACTGTCACACCGACACCTGCGAAGTGCATGGCGTCTCGGCGTCGCTGGTGCTGATTGGAGGCGCCGTTCACAACTTCGTGGACGGCGCGATGATCGGCGCCGCGGTGCTGACCTCGGTGCCGCTTGGCATCAGCACGGCCGCGGCGGTGGCCGCGCACGAGGTGCCGCAGGAAATCGGAGATTTCGCCGTGCTGCTCCACGCCGGATACAGCAGAAGCCGGGCGCTGGCGTTGAACGTCCTTTGCGGGCTGGCCAGTGTCGCTGGCGCGGCGGGGGCTGTATTGCTCGTGAATATCCTGCCGGGGATGCTGCCATACCTGCTGGCAGTCGCCGCGTCGAGCTTTCTCTACGTCGCGATGTCAGACCTGATTCCCGACCTGCACCATCGCGGTCCGAGCGGCGCCGTGGCAATTCGCCAGGTCGTCTTGATCGGGTTCGGCATGGCGACGGTGCTGTTGCTCTAGGTCACGACGCCATGTAGCCCTTGCGGGCCCGCACACGGTAGCGCTGGTCACGCACTTCCACCCGAATCGTGTGCCACCGGCCGTCCTTCTTGGCCGCGGCCGGATAGGCCAGGAAGTACTGCTGGCTCAACTCGTCGGCGATGCCGCTGGTAGCGGGATCGAGGTCGCGGCTCGTCTTCACGATCTCGGTGCGGCCGCCGCTGTCGTCGGTGAGCTCGCGCAACGCCGCGGCGTTCACCCGGTCGCTTTGTTGGTACGTGCCGCTGGTGCGCCCTCCGCCGCCGCCCCACGGCGGCGGCTGGCCGGGATAGGGACGCCGGCGTCCGGGAACCGGGAACGGAAAGGGCAGTCGCACGGGCGGGCGGCCGAACGGGCCTCCCGAACTGGTGTATTCGCCTTCACCGTCGATGCCCACCGCATAGACGAGCACCTCGGTCTCGCGGATCAGCCGTTTGAGATCCGGCACCGCCGTCGAGCTGTTCGTGTCGTTGCCATCCGAGATCACGACGATCGCCTTCTTGCGATTCCGTCCGCTGTCTGCCAGCGGAACGGCTTCGGCCAGCGTGTCGTACATCGCGGTGCCGCCTCGTGGAACGATGCGGCGAATCGCTCGACTCAATCGGGCACGATCCGTCGTCCAGTCCTCGAGCAGGAACGGATCGCTGCTGAACTGGTAGAGGAACACCTCGTCCTCCGCGCCCAGCAGTTCCACGAGAAAGCGGTCGAGCGCGCTGCGCGCGTGGTCCCATTTTTCTCCGGCCATGCTGCCGCTGGTGTCTATGACCAGGCCCAGGCTGACCGGCACCCGCTCGTTGCTGAAGTGAGTGACTTGCTGTTCGACGCCGTCCTCGTAGACGACGAAGTCGTCCTGGCGCAGGCCGGAGATGTAGCGGCCGTTGATATCGCTGACGCTGACGGCCACGTTGATCAGCTCCACTCCCGTGCGGAAGCGGAAGCCGTCGCCTTCCTGGCGCGGAGGGGGCTGCTGCGCCGACGGCAGCGCGCCGGACGCCACCAGCAGCGCGGCCAGCCCGAGAGTCAAGCGGGTTCGCGCGGTCATCTCGTCACCTGGGCCTTCACCGAAGAAAGCGCCACCGGCTCGCGGCGGTCGAGGTGTGGCACCACGCCGTCCTCCGTACGGAAGCTGACACGATAGCGCCCGACCCCGGCCGACTGGGGCACGGAGATCGCAAACGGCGACTCGTCGCCGGCACCCAGTTGCGGGAAGTCCAATTTGACGCGGCCGCTGGCGAGAAACGTGCCCTGGCGATCGAAGGTGAAGGCCACCGCCGAAAGCCCCGTGATCGTCCGCCCGGCGTGCGGGTTGCGCACCAGCCCCGACACAATCAGCGTAGCGCCCTGGCGCTCGTGCCGCAATGAGACCAGCTCGAGCGGCACCGAAGCCACCGGCGCCGCGGGTGTGGCACCGTGCGGACGGTTCCACACGTAAATCCCCGTCAGCGCCAGCCCGACGACCAGCACTCCGATGATCGGGACCAGCATCCAGCCTGGCGCCGCGCGTGGGGCGTCGTCGACCTCGCTGCCAAACATCGGCGCACGGACGATACCGTCGGGGGCGTCTGTCACGCTCCACGTGTCCGAACCGCCTTCGCCGATCAGTTCCGTCAGCGCGGCCGCCCGCGCATCGGAGCGGTCGCGTTCCTCCCGGGTGAGTCGCAGGACGTAGAAGAGCAGCGCGGCGGCCACGCCCAGCGCCCCGAACGTCACCGCGACCAGCAAAGCAGTCATCGCCGTTGATTCCTCACCGAAGCTTGAACTCCATGGCCACTTCCACGAGCACGTCCACCGGTGCTCCCCTGCGGGTTGCCGGCGCGAAGCGCCAGCGGCGCACCGCCGCGACGGCGCGCTCGTCGAGCCCGTGTCCCAAACCCTGCAGCACGCGGACGTCGCCAACCGACCCGTCGCGTCGTACCACGATCTCCATGACGACGTCGCCTTCGATACCGCGACGCCGTGCCTCTTCGGAGTAGTCCGGCTTGAACTCTTTCAGAAGTGATGGCGGCTCGATCCCGCTTCCGGGCCGATACGGGCCTCCGCCCGTGCCGCCGCCAGAGCCCTCGCCGATGCCGGAGCCATCACCTTCGCCGATTCCGACGCCGGAGCCAGTCCCGACGCCTCCATCCTCGCCAGGTCCGCGAGACGGCGCTTCTGCAGGTGTTTGCTCGAGCGCGCCCGGGCGCGTCTGCTCGTCGGCGGCGATCGCCACGACGGGCGCGTCAACCGGCGGCAGTGGCTCGGGCTCGACCTTCGGCGGTTCGGGATCCGGCGGCTTTGGCTGTGGCTCGGGGACCACGGGCTTCTCGCGGACGGGCAGAGGGCTGTCGATCTTACGCGTGCCCTCACGCTTCGCCTTTGGCGGCGCCAGTTTCTGCCTGAGGCCGCCGCCACCGCCGCCACCGCCCGGCCCGGGCAGGGCGAGATAGACGAGCCGCATCTTCTCCGGCGGCACTGCCTCGGAGTCCGAAACTGCCGACGCCTGACCGAGTCCCATCGTCGTGGCCAGCACGACGGCCGCAACCAGGCCGGCGTGCAGACTGCTCGACAGCGCCAGCGGACCCTTGTAGGCGCGGGTCGATTCGGTCGGCGCGCCAAACATCGGTTGCGTGTCAGGATCGGCGATCGGCAGGGTCGAGGCGATCGTGCCGCGCCGGATCGCCCGGCCCGCGCGCACGGCCTCGGCCGCCGACAGCCAGAGACCGCCGCCGGCCGGCAGCGGGCGAATCGCCCCAGCTTCGACCCACGCGGCTATCTCGACCGGCGACGCACCGGTGGCGCTCGCGAGATCACGCGTCGAGAACACGTCGGGCGCCAACGTCATCGAGTCGGACCTTACAGCCATACCTTCGCGGCCGATATAGGCAAAAGGGTTGCCGGAATGCCGACTGGCAGAAATGACCAATTACGGAGGATTTTCGTCGGCGTGTCCGCCGGCACTGTCCCTGCAGGAGCACAACTCAGGCGAACGCCTCAACAAACAACAGCCCGTCGCGACCCCCAATGGGTCTGGGGCGCTGCCACCGCTGGCCTGACAGGGTCGCGACGATCGATTCGGGAGAAACCTCGTCAGGCCTGGAACCGAGGCGCGCCAGCAACCCGGTGCGGGGCGTCCCGGTGACGACGATGACGCGGCCTCCGCCGCGGACGGCATCGCGCGCGCCTGCGGCCGCCGGCGCCCAGTCGCCCCTGGCTTCGACCACGGCCAACTCGAAGGAGCGATCCATGGGGAACCGATCGGCGACTTCGATCAACAATCCCTCGCGAGTAGCGGCCGCTTCCAGAGCCGCGGTGAACTCGGGAGGGCCAACCACCAGGCACCGGCCCGACAGACCCGTTCGCGCGGCCAGCGGCAGCACGAGGGAGGCCGACTGACCGGCAAACACGACCGCGTCGCCCAGGCGCGCCCCGCTCATCGAGACGACCAGCGGGTCCTCACCGGCCGCGGGCTTGCGCAGGAAGGGGAGCCTCATTCCCACATTAGACACCGCCGCCGTATCAACTCCTAGTAATCGTTTTCATGGACTGATATAGTCCGATTTGCCATGAAAACTGTTGAGATAGCGCCCGCCAAGGGCAAACTCGGGATTCTGCTGGTCGGCCTTGGCGCCGTCAGCACCACCGTCATCGCCGGCGTGTTCGCCATTCGCCGGGGCCTTTCCAAGCCGATCGGATCGTTGAGCCAGATGGGCACTCTGCGTCTGGGCAAGCGCACGGACAATCGTTCGCCACGAATCGCCGACGTCCTGCCGCTTGCCGGTTTAGACGACGTCGTGTTTGGCGGGTGGGATCTGTTCGAGGACAACTGCTACGAGGCCGCCCGGACGGCGGGCGTGCTCGATGCCGGGTTGCTCGAACAGATCCGGCCCGAACTGGAGGCCATCAAGCCGTGGCCCGCGGTCTTCGACCGCCAGTACGTGAAGCGGTTGGACGGGCCCAACGTGAAGAAAGGACCGCACAAGCTGGACCTGGCCCATCAGGTCGTCGCCGACATCCGCAAGTTCAAGGCGGACCACAAGCTCGACCGGCTCGTGATGGTGTGGTGCGGCAGCACCGAGATCTTCATGGGCGAGTCGCCCGCGCATCAGTCGCTGGCCGCCTTTGAAGCGGGCCTGCTCGCCAACGACGTGACGATCCCGTCGAGCATGATTTACACCTACGCCGCGCTCAAGGAGGGCATCCCGTTTGCCAACGGCGCGCCGAACCTGTCGTGTGACATTCCAGCGATGGTGGAGCTGGCCGCGCTGACCGGCGCCCCCATCGTCGGCAAGGACCTCAAGACCGGGCAGACGCTGATCAAGACGATCGTCGCGCCGGGCCTGAAGGCGCGCCTGCTTGGAGTCGAAGGATGGTACTCGACCAACATCCTGGGCAACCGTGACGGCGAGGTGCTCGACGATCCCGAGTCGTTCAAGACCAAGGAAGAGAGCAAGAAATCCGTGCTCGACTTCATCTTCCAGGCGCACCTCTACCCGGATCTCTACGAGCAGGTCCACCACGTGGTGCGCATCAACTACTACCCACCGCGGGGAGACAACAAGGAAGGCTGGGACAACGTCGATCTGGTGGGTTGGCTTGGCTACAAGATGCAGCTCAAGATCAACTTCCTGTGCCGCGACAGCATCCTGGCGGCGCCCATCGTGCTCGACGTCGCGCTGTTCCTCGATCTGGCCAAGCGCGCAGGGCTGTCAGGGATCCAGGAGTGGCTGTCTTTCTACTTCAAGAGCCCGCAGCACGCCCCGGGCCTCTACCCGGAGCACGACCTGTTCATCCAGCTGATGAAGCTGAAGAACACGATGCGCTGGATGCTCGGCGAGGAGCTCATTACCCATTTGGGAAGGGAATACTACGACTGACGAAGGACGAGGACGTCCCTCGTCAGTGTTAGACTCCCCTCCCATGCCAGCCTCCAAGCTTCAGCCAGCCCTGCTGGGGGGACTCTTCATCGGCGTCCTCTCGGCGCTTCCCATCATCAGCGCGGGCAACTGTTTCTGCTGCATGTGGGTCATCGGAGGCGGCGTCATCGCGGCCTACCTGCTCCAGCAGAACCAGGCGGCGCCCATCTCGTCTTCCGACGGCGCCGTGACGGGCGTCCTGGCTGGCCTGATTGGAGCGGTGGTCTCTCTCGTCATCAACATCCCGATGAGCCTCATCTTTGGCCCGATGCAGGCGGCCTGGCTGGAGCGGCTCAGCTCGTCGGCCGGCGACGTGCCGCCCGAACTGCGGTCGGTAATCGAGAACATGCAGCAGACCGGTGGGTTTTCGATCATCGGCGTGCTGCTGGGGTTCGTCTTCATGCTCTTTGCCGGCGTGATCTTCGGTGCGCTCGGCGGGCTGCTCGGCGCGCTCTTCTTCAAGAAGGACGGCCCGCCGCCGCCCACTCCGCCCATCCCGCAGAACCCGTTCGGCGGAACGCCGTTCAACCCGCCGCCGATGCAGCCACCGGCTCCGCCGACGGCGTAGGGGCGCGCTTGCGCCCCGCGCGCGTGCAGCCGGATATTCGTGTGTCGGGACCCGTTCCACAACCGGCGGGACCCTGACGGGGCGCGCAAGCGCGCCCCTACAGGCCGGCCGCCTCCTGCCGTGTCCAGTCGCCTGCTCGAATGCGTGCGCGAGCTGCAGCACGCTCCAATCGTCGCGATGACGCCCGACAATCTGCACGCCTACGGGCAGCCCGCTCGCGGTGAACCCGCCGGGCACCGAGATCGCCGGGTTTGCCATCAACGTGACGTACCAGCACGAGCGCATCCAGTCGATGTAGGACGACATCGGCGTGCCGACGATCGACGTCGGGTATGGGACGGTGACATCGAAGGGCGAGACCTGAGTCACCGGCAGAACGAAGTAGTCGTGCCGCTCGAAGAACTCGCGGCTCTGGTCGTACATCTGCGCCTGGCGCGCAAGTGCCCGGCCGACGTCGGCGCTGGTGAGTTTCTCCGCCTGCGCGACCTCGTACTTGATGGTGTCTTTCACCCAGTCGGGCCGCTCACGCACCAGCGGGGCGTACCGGGGATGATTTGCGGCGTAGCGCAGCGTCGCAAACGCATCGTCGACTCCCGCGAAGTCTGGTTCGGCCTCCTCGACGCGGCAGCCGAGTTCCTCGAAGATCCGGCGGCTCTCGTCAACCACCCGGCGGATTTCCGGTTCGATTGGAATCCCTCCGAGTCCGCGCCACCATGCCACGCGCGCGTCCTTGAAACTGCGGCCAAGTGGCGCGCCGAAGCGAGCGCCTTCCTCCTCGAGCGACAACGGATCGCGCGGACCCGGTCCCGCGATTGCGCTCAGGAAGAGGGCCACGTCGCCAACCGACCGTGCCATGGGCCCCGAAACGGACAGCGGCGACCACGATGTGGACTCCCGCGGCACCCTGCCCGGCGACGGCCTGAAGCCGACCACGTTGCAAAATGCCGCCGGGTTCCGCAGCGACCCCCCAGTGTCGCTGCCGTCGGCGATGGGCACCATCCCGCAGGCCAGCGCCACCGCGGCGCCGCCGCTGCTGCCGCCGCACGTCCTGGCAACGCCGTAGGGATTGCGGGTCGCGCCGAAGACCGTGTTGAACGTCTGCGACCCGGCGCCGAACTCCGGCGTGTTCGTCTTGCCTAGCGTCACCGCGCCCGCCGCGCGAATCCGAGTAACCAGCAGCGCGTCGCGCGTCGGCACGAAATCGCGATAGAAGGGCGAGCCTCGCGTCGTGCGGATGCCTGCAGTGTCCACCAGGTCCTTGTGCGCGACCGGCAGCCCGTGCAGCACCCCCACCGCGCCGCCGCGAGCAAGGCTCTCGTCGGCGCGTGCGGCCTCGGCCATGGCCTGCTCGGCGACCAGCGTCACAATCGCGTTGACCTTCGGGTTGACCCGCTCGATGCGCGCCAGATGTGCGGCCATCACGTCGCGGGACGACACCTGCTTCTGGCGCATCAGGCGCACGAGTTCAACAGCGCTCGAGTTGCAGAGATCGTCTGCGCTTGGCTGCATCGACTCACCCTCCGACCATGTGCGCACTGGCACTCCCAACGCGACAGAGGCCATGGCCTGTCCGAAGGCGCGTCGGCTGATTCCGTCAGGCATTACGGGTTCCTTTTCGGCGAAGAAAGGCTCGTCCGGCTGCGCTACGTTAAACGACTTTTCACCCCGCGGCGAACGAAAGCGAGCCGCCCCCCGGGCGAGGCGAAGCCGAGCGGCCCCCTCGTCGCCGAAAGGCGACGAGCCCTGATACAGTGGACAGGCTATGGCCGACGCAAAGAACCCCCAGATCGACGCGCTCCTCCAGGAGCACCGCCAATTCGATCCGCCGCCGGCGTTTGTCGCCTCCGCGCACGCGCGCGACCCGAAGGTCTACGACGAGGCTGCAGACGACCCGGAGGCATTCTGGGCGCGGTTTGCCGCCGAGCTCGAGTGGATCACGCCGTGGACGCAGGTGCTCGACTGGCAGCCGCCACACGCGAAATGGTTCGTCGGCGGCACCCTCAACGCGAGCGCGAACTGCCTGGACCGGCACGTCCGCGGCTGGCGCCGCAACAAGGCCGCGATCATCTGGGAAGGGGAGCCCGGCGATCGACGCACGATGACGTACTGGGAGCTGTACCGCGACGTCTGCCAGTTCGCCAACGTGCTCAAGTCGCTGGGCATCCGAAAGGGCGATCGTGTCGCGCTCTACCTGCCGCTCATCCCCGAGCTGGCCATCGCGATGCTCGCCTGCGCGCGAATCGGCGCCGTGCACAGCGTGGTGTTCGGTGGCTTCAGCGCCGAATCGCTGGGCGATCGCATCAACGACCAGCAGGCGAGGTTGCTCATCACGGCCGATGGCGGTTATCGCCGCGGCAACGTCGTGCAGCTGAAGCGCGTCGCCGACGAGGCCCTGCGGGCCACGCCGTCAATCGAGAACGTCATCGTCGTGCAGCGCCGCACAGCCAGCCCGTTCACCGTAGAGTTCACCGAAGGACGCGACCTCTGGTACCACGACTTGATGCGCAGGGTGCCTCTCGAATGCGATCCGGAGCCGATGGACGCCGAGGACTTGCTCTACATCCTGTACACGTCAGGCACGACGGGAAAGCCCAAGGGCATCGTGCACACGACGGGCGGGTATCTCACCGGGTGCTACGCCACCACGAAGTGGGTCTTTGACCTGAAGGAGGAGGACGTCTACTGGTGCACGGCCGACATCGGCTGGGTGACCGGCCACAGTTACGTGGTGTACGGTCCGCTCTCCAACGGAGCGACGGTCGTGATGTACGAAGGCGCGCCGGACTTCCCGCACAAGGACCGGTTCTGGGACATCGTCGAACGCTACGGCGTCACCATCTTCTACACTGCGCCGACGGCGATTCGCGCGTTCATGAAGTGGGGTCCCGAATGGCCCGAACGCCGCGACCTTTCATCGCTGCGGCTCCTGGGCTCGGTCGGCGAGCCGATCAACCCGGAAGCGTGGATGTGGTACCACCTCTACATCGGCCGTGAACGCTGCCCGATCGTCGACACGTGGTGGCAGACGGAAACGGGCCACATCCTGATCACGCCGCTGCCAGGCATCACGCGTACCAAGCCCGGCTCGGCCACGCATCCCTTCCCGGGGATTTCCGTCCAGATCCGCAACGAGGACGGATCGGCCGTCGGCGTCGGCGGCGGACTGCTCGCGCTGACCAAACCGTGGCCCGGCATGCTTCGGGGCATCTACGGCGACATGGAACGCTACGAGAAGCAGGTACCTGGAGCCGGTGGACTCCCGACATCTACTTCACCGGAGATGGCGCCAAGCGCGACGACGACGGCTTCCTCTGGCTGCTGGGCCGCGTCGACGACGTGCTCAACGTCGCGGGGCATCGCATCGGCACGATGGAGGTCGAAAGCGCGCTGGTCGACCATCCGAAGGTCGCCGAATCGGCGGTCGTCGGCCGCAGCCACGACCTCAAGGGGCAGGCTATCGCGGCGTTTGTGACCGTGAAAGAAGGCGTCTCGGGCACTCCGGACCTGGCCGACGAACTGCGGCAGCACGTTGCGAAGAAGATCGGGGCAATTGCCAAGCCGGACGACATCATCTTTGCGGCCGACCTGCCCAAGACCCGGTCGGGCAAGATCATGCGGCGCCTGTTACGGGATATTGCTGAAGGTAAAGCACTTGGCGACACGACCACACTGGCGGACCCGGCCGTCGTGCAGCTGTTGAAGTCGAAATACGAGGAGAAAGAGGGTTAGTCACGGGACTAGCGACAATAGACCAAGGACGACGGACGAACTTCTGTTCGTCCCTGGCCGTCTAACCCAAAGTTCAACCATGGGAATCATCGAAACGCACGACTTGTGGAAGACCTACGTGATGGGCACGGAGGAAATTCATGCCCTCCGCGGGGTCTCCATCACCATCGACAAGGGCGAGTACGTCGCCATCATGGGGCCGTCCGGGTCGGGCAAGTCGACCCTGATGAACCTGATTGGCTGCCTCGACACGCCCAGCCAGGGCAGCTACCTGCTCAACGGCAAGCAGGTCAGCCAGATGAACGACAACGAGCTGGCCCACATCCGGAACCAGGAAATCGGGTTCGTCTTCCAGACGTTCAACCTGCTGCCGCGCGCCTCGGCGCTGCACAACGTGGAGCTGCCGCTGATCTACGCGGGCATGCCGTCGAAGGAACGCCAGGAGCGGGCGAAGGACGCGCTCACCAAAGTCGAGCTCGCGCAACGCATGACGCACAAGCCCAACGAGCTGTCCGGCGGCCAGCGTCAGCGTGTCGCCATCGCGCGCGCACTGGTGAACAACCCGTCGATCCTGCTGGCGGACGAGCCGACCGGCAACCTCGACTCGAAGACCGGCGTCGAGATCATGAATCTCTTCGAAAGACTCCACTCCGGCGGCAACACCATCATCCTGGTCACCCACGAAGCCGACGTCGCCGCGCACGCGCATCGCGTCATTTCCATCCGCGACGGCCAGATCGAGAAAGACGTCAAGCAAGCCGCCTGATATTGACGAATGCCGATTGACGATTGCAGGTTGGGGCGCGAGTTACTCGCGCCCCTTCTTACGTACGTCTAAATGGCGGCGTCTAAATGGCGGCGAGGTGGCCCTGTCCGACGTCGCGCAGCGGCGCGTCAACGGCCGCTTTGTTCTCGTCAAACGGAATCCGAGGCCGTCTGGCGGCTGGCTCGACCACCGGGATGGCCGACAGCAGCGCCTGCGTGTAGGGGTGCCGTGGAGAGTCGAAGAGGTCGCGCGCCGTCGCCAGCTCGACAATCCTGCCGCGATACATCACCGCAACCCGATCGCAGATGTGCTCGACCAGCCGCAGGTCGTGCGCGATGAACAGGTAGGTCAGCCGCAGCCGGGTCTGCAACTCCAGCAGCAGGTTGACGACCTGTGCCTGCACGGAGACGTCGAGGGCCGACACCGGCTCGTCGGCAATCACCAGCGACGGGTTCAGTGCCAGCGCGCGCGCCACGCCGATGCGCTGGCGCTGGCCGCCACTGAACTCGTGCGGGTAGCGTGTCACCCAGCTCGCGTCGAGTCCCACCAGCGCAAACAGCTCCGCGACGCGCCTGCGGCGTTCCGCGGCCGTGCCCACCTTGTGAATGACGAGCGGCTCCTCGACGATGGCGCCGACCCGCATGCGGGGGTTCAGGGATGCGTACGGATCCTGAAAGACAATCTGCATGTCGCGCCGTGCGGCACGCATGCGCTGAGGGGTAAAGGCGAGCACGTCCTCGCCGGTAAACCGCACCTCTCCTGACGTCGGCTCGATCAGCCGGAGAATGCACCGGCCCGTTGTCGTCTTGCCGCTGCCCGACTCTCCCACCAGCCCGAACGTCTCGCCCTTCCCGATTGAGAACGACACGTCGTCAACGGCCTTCACGATGGACGGACTGGCGAACCACCCCCTGGACCGCGTGAACTGCTTCGTCAAGTTGCGAACTTCCAGCAGAGCGGTCACTGCGCGCTCTCCAGCCCGGAGCCCCCGGTGCCCGGCGTCTGGTGTGCGTGAGGGAGCACATGCACGCAGCGGGCGGCGCGGTCGTCTCCGAGCGTGACCAGCGCCGGCACCGCTTCCCGGCACAAATCAACGCGCTCCCCGCACCGCGGCTCAAACGCGCAGCCCCGCGGCAGGTTTGTCAACGTCGGCACCGTCCCCTCGATGGCCCGAAGCCGCTTGCCGGACGCCGGACCACCGGAGGCCGATCCCGGCAGTGACGCCAGCAGTCCTTTCGTGTAGGGATGCTGGGGGCTCGCAAAGATCGCGTCCACGGGCCCCTGCTCGACGATGCGTCCGGCGTACATCACGGCGACGCGGTCGGCCATCTCGGCGACCACGCCGAGGTCGTGCGTGATCAGAAGCAGGGCAAGGCCGTGTTCGGCTTGGAGCTGGCGCAGCAGGTCCAGTATCTGGGCCTGAATAGTGACGTCGAGAGCCGTTGTCGGCTCGTCGGCGATGACAAGCGACGGCTTGCACGCCAGCGCCATGGCAATCAGCACGCGCTGGCGCTGACCTCCGGAGAGCTGGTGCGGGTAGTCTCGGGCGCGCGACGCGGCGTCGGGGATGCGAACGGCGTCCATCAGCCGCACCGCCTCTGCACGCGCCGCCCGCCAATCCATCCGCCCGTGAACGACCAGGGCCTCGGCGACCTGGTCGCCGACCTTGAAGACCGGGTTCAGCGCGGTCATCGGCTCCTGGAATATCAAGGCGATGTCGGCGCCGCGGACCGCGCACATCTGGTCCTCCGGGAGCGAGAGCAGGTCGCGTCCGCCAAAGCGGATCGAACCGCCCAGGATGCGGCCCGGCGATGGCACCAGACGCAGGATGGAAAACGCCGTCAGCGACTTGCCGCTCCCGGACTCGCCCACGAGGCACAGCGTCTGGCCCTGGCCGATGGAGAAGCTGACGTCGTTGACCGCGACAAGCGTTCCCGCTGACGAGGGAAAGCCCGTCGTGAGATGCTCGACCTGGAGAAGCGGCTCGCTCATTCGAATCACACCTGCGGAGACTCGACGTACTCCCCAAACACGCGTCGCATCGCGTCGGAGATTTCGCCAAGTGTAGCCCGAGCCTCCACGGCCGCGATGATCGGCGGCACCAGGTTGATTCCGTCACGCGCGGCGCGCTCGACCGCCTCCACCGCGGCCTGACACGCCGACTGGCTGCGGCTCGCGCGCACGGCGCGCACGCGCTCGATCTGGCGGGCCTCAACGGCCGGGTCCACACGGAACACGTGGATTGAGGGCGTCGACTCGTCTTGAAACCCGTTGACGCCCACCACCACCGACTGGCCCTCGTCGATCGACTGTTGCGCGGCATAGGCCGCGTCCTGAATTTCGCGCTGGATGACGCCGGCGTCGATGGCGGCCAGCGTGCCGCCGAGCCGGTCGATGCGATCGAGGATGTCGCGCGCCTCGGCCTCGAGACGGTCGGTCATCGCCTCGATGGTGTACGAGCCGGCGACCGGGTCGACCGTGTTGGCCACCCCGGTCTCCGCGGCGATCACCTGCTGCGTGCGAAGGGCGATCCTGGCCGCCTCTTCAGTTGGCAGCGACAGCGCTTCGTCACGTCCGTTGCAATGCAGGGACTGCGTCCCTCCGAGCACCGCCGCCATCGCCTGCAGCGCCACGCGAACGATGTTGTTGTCGGGCTGCTGGGCCGTGAGTGTGCTGCCGGCCGTCTGGGTATGGAACCGCAACTGCTGGGCACGCGGGTTGGTCGCACCGAAGCGGTCGCGCATGACGTGCGCCCACAGCCGCCGTGCCGCGCGGAACTTGGCGATTTCCTCGAGGAAGTTGTTGTGGCAGTTGAAGAAAAACGACAGGCGCTGTCCCAGGCGATCGACATCGAGCCCGGCATCGACGGCGGCCTGCACGTAGGCGATGGCGTTGGCAAACGTGAAGGCGATCTCCTGCGCGGCCGTCGACCCGGCTTCCCGGATGCGGTACCCGCTGATCGAGATCGTGTTCCACTGCGGCAGCTCACGGTCGCAGAACGCGAAGATGTCGGTGACGATCCGCAGCGACGCGGCTGGCGGGTAGATGTAGGTCCCGCGCGCGAAGTACTCCTTGAGGATGTCGTTCTGGATCGTGCCGCCCAGCGCCGACAACGGGACGGCCTGGCTCCGCGCGACGGCTGCGTACAATGCCAGCAGGACGATCGCCGTCGAGTTGATGGTCATCGACGTCGTCACGCGGTCGAGCGGAATGCCGTCGAGCAGTTCCGCCATGTCCTCGATCGAGTCGATGGCCACGCCGACGCGTCCCACCTCGCCAGCTGCCAGCGTGTGGTCGGAGTCGTATCCCATCTGCGTCGGCAGATCGAAGGCGACGCTCAGGCCGTTGACACCCTGCGACAGCAGGTATCGATACCGCTGCATTGGACTCGGCTGCCGTCGCAAACCCCGCGTACTGCCGCATGGTCCAGAGCCGGCCGCGATACATCGTCGGCTGGATGCCGCGGGTGAAGGGGAATGCGCCGGGCTCGCCAAGGGCGGTGTCCGCCGACCAGTTCGCCAGGTCGTCCGGCGTATCGAACGCCCGGTCGCGTCGCATTGCAGGATTGTACGCACAAAGGGCCGGCGCGCTGTCGCACGCCGGCCCCTCTTTAATCGTCAATCGTCAATCTGCAATCGTCAATTATCTACTTCTTCCTTGGTCTCGTCCGCGGCGATGCGCAGAGAGCGCAGGAATCGTCGGTCATTGGACGTAATCTCGAGGCTCTGTGCTGGCGTAACCCGCGCCGTGCCACGTGGCGCAGGCGGCGCGTTCTTGTCCCGGCTGGCGAAGCCGACAATCGCCTCGAGCGTGACGCGCATCTCGTAGCCTGCCGCCCGCGCGCGTTCGCGACAGGCCTCCACCTTCGGGTGGTCGGCCGCCGCCGCAGCGATTGCGTCGGCAAGCTCTCGGGCGAACCGGTTGACGTCGTCCATCCTGGTCCCCTCCTCACCGCCGCCGGGCCGGGAACCGCGGCGTTCACCCGATGCGTCTGATGCACCCCTGGCGGGGGACCAAGAATCGGGGCCATCTGATGTCAGGTGGCTGGATTTTCGTGAAGGATGCGGTCATCTTACGTGCCGATCAGTGTGATGTCAACGCACAAGCCCCCCAGCATGTTGGGGTTACGATTCACTTCGTCCCCCACATGATGACTTCTGGCTGTCTCCCGGCCACAAGCGTCCTGGCCGTCAGCTCACGATGATCAAGGCCCGATGACTTGTCCAAATCGCGCAGCAGCGGGGGCAACTCCACACGGAATCGCCACTCGGATGTGCGCCCGCCCGAGCGCTGGAAGGCGCGTTCCCACTCTCCCCACCATGGCGTCAGCTTCTTCGAAATCGGCTCGACGACCACGACCGAATGCCCTTTTCCAGCCGCGTCGACCAGCCGCTCGAGCGCCGCGGCACGGTCCGAAACGGCCAGCTCGTTGACGACGAATGCCGCCAGGACCGTCGAGGGCGAGGAGGGCAGCCTGAGGCTGGACATGTCGCCCCGACGCGCCACGCCACTCACCCCCAGCGTCCGGTAGGTCCAGGCCGCTTCTGCCACGGCCCACGAGTTGACGTCGGTGCCGCGCACCTCGCCACCTGTTGCCAGGGCCCAGGCCGCGCCGGCGGCGCCGGTGCCGCACCCTACATCGAGAACAACGCCGCCGCGGTTGGGGCCGGATTGGGCTGGGTAGGAACGGGTTGGGTCAGGTTGGGTCGGGTGGGGTCCGGTTGGGTCAGGTTGGACCGTCAGCGCACGGGCGATCTCGCGCACGGTGAGGAAATGAAGAGGCGCGTAATAGAGCGCGAACGCCGCGCGCTTGCCGCGTCCTTCGAGCGCCTGGCCGGTTTCGAGCTTCCCCCGTCGTTCGACGTAGCAGGACGACAGTGCTCGTAATGCGCGGCCCAACTCCGGCCGGGTCAAATCGGCGAGATACCGCTGCTCGGCCTGCGCCAGCCAGCGCTCGAAGATGTCCTCAGACCGAACCTGTTCGCTCACACGCCTTTGGTCTGCGCCGCCACCTTCTCCGCGGCCCGCTTTGCGGCCTCGGGATCGCCGAGGTAGTAGCGTTTAATCGGCGCCAGCCTGGCATCGAGCTCGTAGACCAGCGGGATACCCGTCGGGATGTTGAGCTCGACGATGTCGGCGTCGGAGATACCGTCGAGGTACTTCACCAGCGCACGGAGGCTGTTGCCGTGCGCGGCAATGAGGACGCGTTTTCCGCTCGTGATCGCCGGGGCGATCTCCCCGTGCCACAAGGGGAGGAAGCGTGCGACGGTGTCCTTCAGGCACTCGGTCGCCGGCAGGTCCTTCGGGTCGAGCGCGGCGTACCGCCGGTCGTGCGACGGATGACGGTCATCGTCGGCTGACAGCGGCGGCGGCGGGATGTCGTAGCTGCGCCGCCAGATCTTGGTCTGCGCGTCGCCGTGCTTGGCGGCTGTTTCCGCCTTGTTCAGCCCCTGCAGAGCTCCGTAGTGCCGCTCGTTGAGCTGCCAGCGTTTGAGAACGGGTATCCAGAGCAGATCCAGCCCGTCGAGAGCGATGAAGAGCGTGCGGATCGCCCGCGTCAGCACCGACGTGAAGGCTACGTCGAATACGAAGCCGCCCTCCTTCAGCAACTCTCCGGCTTTCTTCGCCTCTCCGCGGCCGGTTTCGGACAAATCGACGTCGGTCCAGCCCGTGAATCGGTTCTCTTTGTTCCATGTGCTCTCGCCGTGGCGGAGCAGAACGAGTTTGTACATGGCCTACCCCAACTGCTTCAGCGCGGCTTTGCCCGCGTACCGGCCACCCCCACCCAGCGCTTCCTCGATCCGCAGCAACTGGTTGTATTTGGCGACTCGATCGGTGCGGCTGGCCGAACCGGTCTTGATCTGGCCGGCGCTGGTGGCGACGGCGAGATCGGCGATGGTCGAGTCTTCGGTTTCACCCGACCGGTGCGAGATGATCGTGCCGTAACCTGCCCGCTGCGCCATGTTCACCGCGTCGAGCGTTTCGGTCACGGTGCCAATCTGGTTCAGCTTCACCAGGATGGCGTTGCCGACGCCCTGGTCGATCCCCTTCTTGAGGATTTCGGGGTTGGTCACGAACAGATCGTCGCCGACCAGTTGCACCTTGCCGCCCAGGGCCTCGGTCATCAGCTTCCAGCCGTGCCAGTCGTTCTCGGCGTGGCCGTCTTCGATGGAGACGATGGGGTAGGCCTTCACCCATTCGGTATAGAGCTCCACCATCTGCTCGGGTGTTCGGGTCGGCTCGCCCGACTTCTTGAAGATGTACTCGCCGTTCTTCCAAAGCTCGCTCGAGGCGACGTCAAGTGCGATGAAGATGTCGGTGCCGGCCTTGTAGCCGGCCTTGCCGATGGCCTCCATCACGACGTCGAGCGCCTCGCGGTTGGCCTTCAGACTCGGGGCGAACCCGCCCTCGTCGCCGACGCCGGTCGACAGGCCCTTGGCCTTCAGGATGCCGCGCAGGGCGTGGAAGATCTCCGCTCCGGCCCGCAGCGCTTCGGCAAAGGAGGGGGCGCCGGCGGGCATCACCATGAACTCCTGCACGTCGACGTTGCTGTCGGCGTGGGCGCCGCCGTTGAGGATGTTCATCATCGGCACGGGGAGCAAGCGTCGCGAGGTGCCGGCCCACGCGCCGTCGAGCGAGGCGATGTACGCGTAGAGCGGCTGGTCGCCGGAGACCGCGGCAGCGCGCGCAAACGCCATCGAGACGCCCAGCAGCGCATTGGCGCCAAGGCGGCTCTTGGTCGGCGTGCCGTCGAGCGCGATCATCGCGTCGTCAAGGCCACGCTGGTCGACGCTCTTGCCCGCGAGCGCCCTGGCCAGCTCGGTGTTCACATGGGCTACCGCCTTGGTGACGCCCTTGCCGAGATAGCGGCGCTTGTCGCCGTCGCGCAGTTCAAGCGCTTCGCGTTCGCCCGTCGAGGCGCCCGAGGGCACCATCGCCCGGCCGAACGCGCCGCCCTCCAGACTGACCTCTACTTCCACCGTCGGGTTGCCACGCGAGTCGAGAATCTCGCGGCCGTGCACCTTCACAATCTTCACTGACCCCTCCAGAGCTGAGATTGAAGCTATCGGGACCTGACGGTGGGAATCACAATCGCGATGGCGCGAAGGCGCGGGGACGCGAAGACGAACTCCAACCCGACCAACTCGGTCCTAGACCGCGAGCCCCTTCCCGTCCGCGTCGGCCTCGAGCGTCAACGCCGGCGCGTCGACGGGCCCGATGAGCGGTTCTTCGTCCACGGTCACGACCACGACGCCGCCGTCGCTCACCGTGTGCCGCCGGCGATCTTCCTCGGGGTGGTACCCGATGACGGCGCCGCGCGGAATCAGCACGTCGCGATCGATGATCGCATTGCGGATCCGCGAGTGCCGGCCCACGCGCACGCCCGGCATGAGGATCGAGTTCTCGATGGTGCAGTAGCTGTGGACGCGCACGTTCGGGCAGAGCACGCTGCCGACCACCTTGCTCCCCGACACGATGCAGCCCGACGAGATGATCGAGTCCAGGGCCATGCCGCGCCGGTCGTCGTCGTTGAACACGAACTTGGCCGGTGGCGCCTGCGGCATGTAGGTGCGCAGCGGCCAGGCCGGGTCGTACAGGTTGAACTCCGGGTTCACCTGGCACAGATCCATGTTGGCTTCGTAGTAGGCGTCGAGCGTGCCGATATCGCGCCAGTACTTGGCGGCCTTCCGGTTCTCGTCGTAGAACCGATACGAGTACACGGGCAGCCGCGGGAACATCGTGGGGATGATGTTCTTTCCGAAATCGTGCTGCGAGTCCTGCCGCGCGTCGTCTTCGAGCGCTTCGACCAGCGCGTCGGTCTCGAAGATGTAGACGCCCATCGACGCCAGGGCCATGTCCGACGACCCGGGCATCGGCGTCGGCTGGCTCGGCTTCTCGTGGAACGCGATGACACGCTCGGTGTCGTCCACGGTCACGATCCCGAAGCGGTGCACTTCGCTGAGCGGCACTTCCAGCGTCGCCAGGGTGGCCCTCGCGCCTCGCTCGATGTGCGACTGCAACATCTTCGCGTAGTCCATCTTGTACACGTGGTCCCCCGAGAGGATGATCACGTGTCGCGGCGCCTCGCGTTGCAGCGAGTAGAGGTTCTGGTACACCGCATCGGCGGTGCCCAGATACCAGTTGTCGCTGACCCGCTTCTGGGGCGGCAGGATCTCGATGAACTCGCCGAGTTCCTCGGAGACGACGCCCCAGCCCTGCCGAATGTGGCGGTTGAGCGACAGGGACTTGTATTGGGTCGCGATGAAAATGCGTCTCAGGCCGGAATTGATGCAATTGCTCAGGGGAAAGTCGATGATGCGGTACGGCCCCCCGAAGAAAACCGCCGGTTTGGCGCGGTCCTTGGTGAGGGGGTAGAGCCTCTCGCCGACGCCGCCGGCCAGCACGATGACGAGGGTGTCTTCCAGCATGGCTTTCCCGTTCCCGGCGGAGCCGGATCATACCACGCAGATCGGGCCTGATTCCGGCCCCTGTCGGCCTCGTCCAGAGCCTTGTAACGGTTTGACTTGGCGGTCAGCCCAGACCTATGATCGGACGGGTAGAATGCCAGGATCAGCTACAAGAGGCGGAATGTCGAAATTGTTGCCTGGTGCGCGGCGTGGTGTGGTGGCGCTTGGCGTGATCGTGACGCTGGCGACAGGCGCATCGGCCCAGGAAAAAGCGCAGGAAAAGACGCCGGAAACGGGAAATCAGGAGGAAATCCGCGCGCTCCTGACGCTTACCGACGAGGCGGCGACGGGCAAGGCGGCCAACAGCCTGGCGCTCAAGTGGGAACAGCAGCACTTCATCAAGTCGCACGGGGACAAGACTTACGTGCCCTTTACCGTCTCGCTCGATGGCGCGGCATTCGCGGCGCCCACCCCGGTTGGGCTCTACCTGCGCGTCGCCAAGCGCGGCGAGCTTCCGCCGACGGCCGCGGCGGCGGCGGCCAAAGAACCAGACAAGAAGAAGAAGGACAAGAAAGACGACGCCAAGGGCACCGGCAGCCAGGTTGACGCGCGGCACCAGTACCCGTTCGAGGACGTCTTCTTCATCGACATTCCCGCGGCAGTGGCGGGGAAGCCGCAAGTGCTGCAGCGCGCGTTTGCGGTGTCGCCTGGAGACTACGACGTCTACGTCGCCGTGAAAGAGAAGGCCGCCGCTGGCGCGACAGCATCCCCGAAGATCGGGGTCCTGAAACACGAGTTGACCGTGCCTTCACTCGACGCCGAGTTCACGACCAGCAGCGTCATCACGGCCTCCAAGATCGACGTCTTGCAGGCCGAGCTCACGCCGGATCGGCAGGCGGAAAACCCCTACACCTTCGGGACCATCAAGATCGCACCGTCGCTCGACAACAAGTTCAAGAAGAGCGAAGAGTTCAACATCATGTTCTGGATTTACGGCGCCGGGGCTGACGCTTCAAAGAAGCCCAATGTCGAGGTGGAGTACGGCTTCCACCAGAAGACGGCCGAGGGCGAGAAGTTCTTCAATAAGACAGAGCCACAGATCATGAACGCCGAGACGCTGCCGCCACAGTTCGACCTGGCGGTCGGACACCAGTTGACGGGCAGCCTGGCCGTGCCACTGGCCAGCTTCCCGGAGGGCGACTTCCGACTCGAGTTGAAGGTCAACGACAAAGTCAGTGGCAAGAGCGTGACGCGCGAGTCGACCTTTTCGGTTGCCGCGCAGTAAGATTGCGCCGCCGGTTATAAGAACCGGTGGCACGCATCCCCAGGTGCGCCCATGAACGCATTGACCGGAGTCGTCGTAACGGCGGCCGTCGTGAGTGTTATGGGCAGTGGTGTGCCTGTTGAGGCCGGCGCGGGTGGGGGCACCCCCGCCGGAGCGTCAGCCGGATCCCGCCAGGCACCGGGTGGATCCATCGTCAGCTTCGTTCGCGACCAGTCGGGGAGGCCCTTGCCCGGCGCGATCGTCTCGGCAGTTGGCCGTCGCATTGTCACCAGCGTCACCGACGATGAGGGACGGTGCGTGTTCAGCGCACTGCCGGCTGGTGATTACCTCGTACGCGTCCATCGCACGGGGTATGTGTCGACCAGCAGCCTGCTCGTCCTCGCCGGTCCCGGCGCCAATAGCACCTGGTCGTTTGTCCTCAAGCCGCAGTCGGCGCTTGCGGTCGACTTGCGTCGCACCCGTCAGGCATCCCCCGACATCCTTGCGGCCGGCTTTATCGGCAACACCGCGCTCGAACCGGCCGAACCGTCGCCGGCGGAAGACGAAAGCACCCACGATCACTCGGAAGTCGCCTGGCGCCTGAAGCACCTGAAGCGCAGCGTGCTGAAGGAGGCGACCGATCACGCGATCTTCGACGAGGACGGCGATCCCGAGGAGTTCGACCGTGCCGTCGCCGACCTCTTCACCCGGCAGACCGGTCCCGTGCAAGTGGCCGCCAGCCTGCTGAGCAATTTTCCGTTTGCAGGGCAGGTCAACCTGCTGACGACGGGAGCGTTCGACAGCCCGCAGCAACTGGTGTCGGCAGGGTCGCTGGCCCGCGGTGTCGCGATGGTGTCGCTGGGCGCCTCGGCTGGCAGTCGCGGTGATTGGGCCGTGCAGGGCGCGATGACCCAGGGCGACGTCGCGTCGTGGATGGTGTCCGGGTCGTACCTGACGCGCGCGCCCGCACGGCACGTGCTCGACGTCGGCATGTCGTACTCCCTGCAGCGCTACGACGGCTCGAACCCGTCGGCGCTGGCCGCGGTGTCTGACGGCAACCGCTACGCGGGCATGGTCTATGCGATTGACTCGTGGTCGGTGAGCGATCGGATCTCGCTGGCCTACGGGGCGCGCTATGCGAAGTACGGCTACATCGAAAAGTCGCTGCTCAGCCCGCGCGCGCGCCTGACGGTCGCCCCGCTCGACACCGTTCGCGTCAGCATCGGTGCGGCGCGTCGCGCATTGGCGCCGGGCGCCGAAGAGTTCGTGCCCTCGATGGTGGCCGGCACGTGGCTGCCGCCGGAGCGCACATTTGCGCCCATCCACGGCACCACCTTCGTGCCCGAGCGGACCCGGCACCTGGACGTCGCCCTCGAGCACGACCTGACGGATTCGACGATGGTCGGTGTCCGGGCATTCACGCAGCGCACGAAGGACCAGATTGTCACGCTCTTCGGCGCGGGCGCGCTCGAGCGGCAGACGTCGGACCTGGGCCACTACTGGGTCGGCACCGCCGGCGATGTGGACGCACGCGGTTACACGGTGAGCATCCGTCAGGTGATCGCGCGCCGGATTCGGGGCTCGGTGGACTACACGATCGCGACCGCGGAGTGGCACGAAACGGCCGAGTCCGATCCGCTCGGGCGGCGGGTGCCCGGTCTTGCGCGGACGGGCACCGAGCGTCTGCACGACGTGACCACGACGCTCGAGACCGAGGTGCCCATCACGGAAACCAGGGTGTTCGCGCTCTACCGGATCAACACCGGCTATGCCAGCGACCGCATCACCGACGTCGAGAGCGCACCGGACGCGCGCTTCGATGTCCAGGTGACGCAGTCGCTGCCGTTCATGAACTTCTCGAACGCCCAGTGGGAGATGCTCCTGGGCGTGCGAAATTTGTTCCGCGATGTCGTCGACGAAGCGTCGATGTACGACGAATTGCTCGTGGTTCGGCCTCCCAAGCGCATCGTGGGCGGGCTGACCCTGCGTTTCTAAGGCGCCCACTTCGCCGTCCGGAGCGTCCCCACCCCGAACAAGCGGTGGCTACATCCGGACGGCTTTTTTGTATCCGGCGGCCGCATCCATGCCGTTGGAGAGACTGTCCATCGTCTTGAATGTCCAGGTCTGCCACAGCTGGCTTCGGGCGGCGTAAATTATTGATAGTTTGATGTTTAGTTCCAATCTCGCCGGCTCGGGTTCGGGAATGTCGTTTGCACCAGCAGGCACGGTTGAGCGATCGGTTGTCGCCTGAGTTTTGCGAATGCGTCTGACAGAGTCATTGGGAGCGCCGATAGCGCGTCGACTGGGTTGGGCACGAACCTTCGTGTCGCTGACCCTGGTCGCGACGCTGCTCGGGCTCGGCCTGGCCAACATCGCCCTGCGCGCGACTTGGCACGAGGTCGAGGACGGCGTGCTCTGGGTGACCGGACCACAGGGGGTTACCGCCGCAGAGGTGGCGCCGGGAACGGCGGCCGCCCTGGCGGGTGTGCGGCCCGGCGACGTGCTGCTGGCCATCGGCGACCGGCCCGTTCAGCAACCCTCCGAAGTGCTCGCCTTCGTGCACGCGCAATCGGCCGGCACCCGTCTTCGCTACACGGTGTTGCGCCTGCAGTCGCCCGAAGTGGTCAGCCTCGCTCTGGCGCCGCTGCCTCGCGGAACGACGGCCCTCTACTTCGTGCTCGCCGTGGTGGGCATCTTCACGCTGCTCGTCGGCGCCGGTGTCAGGTACCGGCGTCACAGCGACGAAGCGACGCTGCACTTTTTCTGGCTGTGCCTCGCCTTCTTCGGGGCCATCACTTTCTCGTTCAACGGTCGGCTCGATCGCCTCGACTGGTTCTTCTACTGGACCGACGTCGTGTCGCTGCTGCTGCTGCCGCCGCTGTTCCTGCATTTCACGCTGGTCTTTCCCGAACGCCCGCGCAGCTGGGTCCGCACGCCGATGGGGCGCACGTTCCTGCCCTTGCTGTATATGCCGGCGGTGCTTCTCGGTCTCGCCCGCGTCGTCGCCATCGCGCGCTCGCCGCTCGACGCGAAGTATTTCATCGGAGTGGTGGACACGCTCGACCGCTTCGAGCCGCTCTACCTGTCGATCTGCCTGGCCGCCGGCCTGGTGATTCTCATTCGCGCGTTCCGGCATGTGCGCTCGGTGACGGCGCGGCGTCAGCTGCGCTGGATTGTGTGGGGCACGGCGCTTGGCGCGCTGCCCTTCGCGCTGGGCTACGCCGTGCCGTACGCGCTTGGCGTCGAGCCCTCGCTGCCGATGGAGTTGTCGGCGATCCCGCTCAGCTTCGTCCCGCTGGCCTTCGCGTCAGCGATCGTCCGGTACCGCCTGATGGATGTCGAGGTGATCCTCAAGCGCATGCTGGTCTGGGCCGTGGCCGTCGCGGCCATTGTGGGCCTCTACGCGGTGCTCCTCAACGTCGCCACCGAAGGATTCAGCGGCAACGGCGCCAATCCCAACTGGGTCATCGCGCTGCTGGCGACGGCGGTGGTCGTGCTGCTCGCCAGTCCGGTGAAGAATGCGATTCAGGCGGGCCTCGATCGCGCCTTCTATCGCGACCGCTACGACTACCGCCGGGCGCTGGTGGGTTTCGCGCGCGACCTCAACGCGGACCTCGACCTGAATCGGCTCGCCGAGCGTCTCGTCTCGCGCGTCATGGAGACGCTGCTGGTCGACCGCATGGTGTTGTTCATGGCCGCCGACGGCGGCGACTTCACGCCGCTGCGGGTCGCTGGCTTCGCGATGACACCGCCCGAGCTGGCGCGCCGTTCCGGACTTGGCGGCCGCCTCGAGGCCGGGCACGTCGTCGCACTGGACGACCCGCTTGCGGGGCGTCGGTTTTCCGATGACGAGATCGAGTTCTGGAGGGACTGGGGGCTGTTCTACTTCGTGCCCTGCGTCGCCAACGACGGCACCATCGCCATCCTCGCGCTTGGTCGCCGCGATAGCGCCGAGCCACTGAGCAGCGAGGACACGGCGCTGCTGGCTGCCGTGGCCGGACAGGTCGCGACCGCACTCGAGAACGGGCGCCTCTACAGCCAGCTCCACGTCAAGGCCGAAGAGCTCGATCGCCTCCGCGAGTTCAGCGACAACGTGCTGCAGTCGCTCGACGACGGCCTGGTCGTCTCGGACCCGGACGGACGCATCCTCTGGTGGAACCGCGCGCTGGAAAAGCTGTACGGCGTGCCGGCGACATCCGCCGTGGGGCGCCGGCTCGGCGATGTCTTCGACACTCGCTTCGTGGAAGCGGTGACGGGGGCCTTGCGTGATTCGCCGGACGGCGCGAGCCTGTCGAGGATTCCGCTGGTCTCGCATCGCGCGCCCGACGATCGCCTGCTGCTGAACGTCACCATCGTGCCGCTGCGCCAGCACCGCGACGGCGAGCTCGACATCACAGGCTCGGTGCTGATCCTCGAAGACATCACGGCCAGGGTCGAGCTCGAAAAGCAGCTTCAGGTGTCCGAGAAGATGGCGTCCATCGGCCTGCTGGCCGCAGGCGTCGCCCACGAGGTCAACACGCCGCTCACCGGCATCGCAAGCTTCACGCAGATGCTGCTCGAAGGCGCCGACCCGGCGGACCAGCGGACCAAGCTGCTGGAGAAGATCGAGCGCCAGACATTCCGCGCCGCCAAGATCGTCAACGGCCTGCTGCACCTGTCGCGCCAGGGTGGGTCCAACGCCAACGATCAGGGGCCTGTCGATCTCAACGCCGTCATCGCCGACGTGCTTGGCCTGCTCGAGCACCAGCTGGAGACGGGCAAGGTCAAGGTGCGCCGCGAGCTGACGAGCGTCAGCCCGGTCGTCGACGGCGTGGAGCACAAGCTGCAGCAGGTGTTCCTGAACATGTTCCTCAACGCGCGCGACGCCATGCCGCGCGGCGGCTGGCTGTCGGTCACGACCCGCCTCGATGGAGCCCAGGTGATCGTCGAAGTGGCCGATACCGGGTCCGGCATTCCGAGCGAGCACCTGGCGCGCATCTACGACCCGTTCTTCACGACCAAATCGATCGGACATGGCACCGGCCTCGGTCTGTCGATCACCTACGGCATCGTCCGCGAGCACGATGGCACCATGAACGTCGAGAGCCACGTCGGACAGGGCACGCGCTTCACCCTCGCGTTGCCGCTCTCTCGCAGCTTCGGTCAGGTGCGGGAGGCATGATGAGCAGCACCCCAAACGCCGCGATCCTCGTCATCGACGACGAAGAGATCATGCGCGAGATTCTCGAGACCCTTCTGACGCGCGAAGGGTACTCGGTGCGGCTCGCCACCAGCGCCGAAGAAGGCCTGGAGCTGGCGCGGTCGCTGCCGTTTGACGCGGCGATTGTGGACCTCATGCTGCCCGGCATGGACGGCATCAGCGCGATCGAGGAGCTGAAGAAGGTCAACGACGAGATGCCGGTGGTGATGATCACCGCCTTCGCGTCGGTCGAAACCGCGATCGCCGCGATGAAGCGCGGGGCGTTCGACTACATCACCAAGCCGTTCAAGAACGACGAGGTGCTCGTTGTCGTCCGCAACGCGGTCGAGCGAAACCGGCTCGTCCAGGAGAACCGCACGCTGCGCCGGACGGTGCAGGAGCAGTATCACAAGTTTGCCAACATCATCGGGCGCAGCCCGAAGATGCGGCAGGTGTTCGACCTGATCATCCAGGCCGCGCCCAGCCGGTCGACGATCCTGATTCACGGCGAAAGCGGCACGGGCAAGGAGCTGGTCGCGCGCGCGATTCACGCGCACTCGCTGCGGGCCGACCGCGCCTTTGTGACGGTGAACTCGGGCAACCTGCCGCCCGACCTGCTCGAGTCGACGCTGTTCGGCCACGTGAAGGGCGCGTTCACGGGCGCCGTCTATCCGAAGAAGGGTCTGTTCGACCTGGCCGACAAGGGCAGCATCTTCTTCGACGAGATGGGCAACATCGCGCTCGAGACCCAGGCCAAGCTGTTGCGCGCGATGCAAGAGCGCGAGTTCATGCGGCTGGGCGGCATGGAGGTCATCCGGGTCGACGTGCGGATTGTCGCCGCAACCAACGTCGACCTGCGCCGCATGGTCGAGGACGGCCGCTTCCGGGAAGACCTGTACTACCGGCTCAACGTCATCAGCATCCAGCTGCCGCCGCTGCGCGAACGCAAATCGGACATCCCCGCACTGGTGCAGCACTTCCTGCAGAAGTACGGCGAGGAGAACCACAAAGAGGGCATGGAGCTGGCGCCGGAGGCGCTGGACCTGCTGATCGACTACGACTGGCCGGGCAACGTCCGCGAGCTGGAGAACGTCATCGAGCGCGCGACAGTGCTGACGACGGGGCCCCGCATCGGCACCGATCTGATTCCCGACCACGTCCGCAAGACGCCGGCGTTCCAGATCCCCGAAGTGACGGTGCCGCCGGAGGGAATCTCGTTCAAGGAAGTGATCACGGATTTCGAGAAGCGCCTGATCGAGTCCACGCTCGAAGCTGCCGGCGGCGTCCAGAAGCGCGCTGCCGAGCTGCTGCACATCAAGCCGACGACGCTGAACGAGATGATCAAGCGGTACGACATCCGGCCGCGCCGGCGGCGGACCGGACCCGAGGCCGACGCCGACAGCGGCAACGGCCACGGCACCGTCGCGACACCGCCTCAGGCCGCTCCCCCCGCCAACCCACGCAGGATCGCTGCCGGCGGGTACGACGAGTAGTTAGCGGACAGCCCGAATCTTGGCGAGCAACCTGTCGTACTTCGCCATGATCACGTCCCACCGGTAGTTCTTGCGGATGTAGTCCCGGCCGTTCCGGCCCATCGCCGCGCGCAGTTGTTCGTCGATCAACAGCAGCCGCAGGGCTTCGACGAACTCGTCACGATCTGCGTAGAACAGGCCCGCGTCGCTCCGGACGCAGTGATCGACGAGCACTTCCGACCGGGCGTTGGCCAGGATTGGCGTGCCGACGGCGAAGGCCTCGAGCGCCAGCAGCGACAGGCTTTCGTAAGGAGACGGCACGACGACAACGGTCGCCCCTTCGAGCGCCTCCAGACGTTCGCGTTCCGAGAGCAGGCCGGCAAACCGCACCCAGCGCTCCTCCGGTAACTGCATCAGCTTGACGCCCATCAGCACGAGCGAGGCATCGCCGCCGTCGTGCACGTAGGAGCTGAAGTACTCGATCAGCTCCTCACACCCCTTGCCGGGGTCGATACGACCCCCATAGAGGGCGAAGTCGCCGTGCAGCCGGTGCCGCCGCCGGAACATCGCGCCACGCCCCGAGATGTGCTGCGGCAGCGGCTGGTCGTCGTCTCTGGCGTCGGCGATATCGAGCTCGTCAATCGGCCCCGAGTCCTCTTCAGCCCGCGGCTCCTGACGCCCGTGCGGCAAGTCCACGCCGCACCCCACGGTCTCCTCGGCGACCGCGCGGATCGAGAAATGGGTCTCCAGGAATCGGCGCTCGACCTCGGTGTTGTACGCGATGGCTGCCGGCAGCGTGAAGACCTCCTTGTAGAGGTCGAGATGTATCGCCGGTTCGTCATGCGCGGTGGGCACGAGGATGCTGCGGGCCGGTGCGACGCGCAGGCCAAGCACGGTCGGCGCGTAGAGATACGTGAAGAAGATGAGCGCGTCGTACTGTTGATGGTGGCGCTTCAGGGTACTCGAGCAGTGCCGGCGACCAGGGGCCCTGCCGCCGAAGCCATTCCATTTCCTGGTCGGCGGTGTGCAGGTTGTTGAAAATCCAGTCCGAGAACTGGTTGAAGCTGGCGATATCGCGCGTCTCGGCGACTGCGAAGCGCCGGACGGTCACCCCGCGGATACGATCGGCCCCCTCCGGGTACTCGTTCTTCCAGGTCACGTAGTCGCGGGCGCAGGTCGTGAGGACCTCGACCTCGTGCCTGGTCGCCAGCCGTTCGGCGATGAGCCGGCAGTGGTACTCGGACCCTCCGAGTATCTCGGTGCCGTAGCGTTGAACGATGAATGCGATCTTCATAGGGACGAAGGACAAAGGACGAAGGACGAAGTCATGCCACGAGTTCCAGAACGCCGCTGAGGCGCTCGACGAGCTTTGCGTCGCTGAAATCCTGCAGCCGCCTGCGCTGGCCCGCGATTACTTTCTCGCGCATGACGGGGTCAAACGCGAGCTGTCCCAGCAGCTCGGCGGCGTACTCGAGATCCTTGGGACTCCAGCACACCCCGGCGCCGCCAAGCGTGTCGGCGACGGCGGAGCTCTCATATGCGAAGACCGGGACGTCAGCCGCCATCGCTTCGAGCAGCGGCACGCAGAAGCCCTCATGCTCGCTCAGCGAGAGGTACACGCTGGCCGTGCGGTAGTAGGCCGACAGCTCCCAGTCCGGCACCGCCCCGGCAAAGACGAAGCGCTCCGGCAGCATGTCGTACTCGACCACCAGTGCACGGACCGTCGCATAGTACCCGTGGCATCCCGTCGGTCCGGCCGACGAAGATGAACCGGTAGTTCGCGTCGATGTATCGCTTGTACACCTCGGCCAGCCTCAGGATGTCCTCGATGCGCTTGTTCGGCACGATGCGGCCCACGAAAAGAAAGTTCGTGAGGCCGTCGCCGAGGAGCCGTTCGAGCACGGGATGCGGACGTGCGTCGGTGATGCGCGCCAGGTCGAGGGCGATGGGCATCACGCCGGTCGGCGCAAAGCCCAGGCGCTCCAGTTCCAGGCGGTTGAACTCGGAATCGCCAAGGGCCAGGTCGACATGCCCCACCAGGCTGGCCAGATCCTGGCGCCCCAGCGCGGCGATTCGAAAGACCCCAGGGTGATAGGGCGCAAAGAAGTGCGCCGGCGTGATGTTGTGGTACTGCAGCACGCGCCGCGCCGGCAGCTCCTTGAAAGCCGCCGTCATCGGCGACGGCAAGGCGTAGTGGAACACGGTGACGTCGCCGCGCCGCGCCGCCGCATCGTCAAACGGCGACACCTGCTCCCGCATGTCGTCGTCGATCGTAAGGGCGTAGATGTGGCTGTCGTGGCCCATGGCCCGCAGCAAGTCGCGCACGCGTCGCGCCGAGTCGCCGATGGCGTCGCCGCGGTGAGCGGCGGGCAGCCACTGATTAATGACCATCGAACCTGTGAACCTCTGAACCTGTGAACCCGTGAACCCGTGAACCGGCTGTGAACCCGTGAACCTGTGAACCCGTGAACCCGTGAACCTGTGAACCCGTGAACCTGTGAACCTGTGAACCCGTGAACCTGTGAACCCGTGAACCTGTGAACCCGTGAACCCGTGAACCGTGAACTGTTATTTCGGAAGCCCCTTGAAAATCGCCGGCCTGAACATTCTGAGTTCTTCAAGACGCTCGTACGCGCGCAGCTGGTCCCAGAAGTCAACCGCGACGTGGGGTTCGGCGCGGCGTGGCGAGGAGGCGATGCGATCGACGAAGCCCAGCAGCGTGCCGCCGAAGTCTTTTCCGATCAACCGCTCCAGCGCGGCATCCTGAGCCGCAAGGACGTTGTCGGCGATCGCGCGATCCGACAGCACCGCGTCGACCAGCGCCGCGACATGGTGCGGGTCGCGATCCTCGTACAGCACGCCGCCGCCATCGAGCGTGTCGGGCACGGCGGTGGCCGCGTAAGCCACCACCGGCACGCGCATGTGGAAGGCCTCGACCAGGGGGACGCAGAAGCCTTCGTGCTCGCTCGCACACAGGAAAAGATCGCTGACGTCGTAGTACGCCGTCAGCTCCTCGTTGCTGACGTGCCCGCTGAAGTGGACGTCGCGCGTGCCCAGCCTCGCCACCAGCTGGTGCAGCAGCGTCAGGTACTTCTCGAAGCCGCCGTGGCTGCCCACGAGCAGGAGGCGTGAGTTCGCGTTGAAGCGCGTCCGATAGGCGTGGAAGATGCGGATCACGTTCTCGATCCGCTTGTGCGGGATCATGCGACCCACAAACAGGATGTTCGTGCAGTGATCGTCGAACTGGCCGGCGACGCGCCAGTCGGGGGTGCCGGCCAGGTGCGAGAAGTCCGGGACCACCGGCAGGACGCCAGTCTCCGGGAAGCCAAGCGCCCCGAGCTCCCGCCGATTGAACTCCGAGTCGCCGAGCGCGAGATCGCAGCGGTCGACGTACGCCTTCAGCTCGCGGCGTCCCTTCCAGCACAGCTCCACGAGTTGTTTGTGCACCCCCACGAAGTACTCGGGCGGTGTGATGTTGTGGTAGACCAGTGCCATCCGGTCGGGCAACGCATAGGCGATGCGACTGGCCCGGGACCCGATCGAGAAGTGGTGGATCAGCAGATTGTCGGGATGGCTGGCATCCACCAGATCGCGGTAGTCATAGGTCAGGTCCTCGAGACGCGTATCCGCGGTCTCGACGAAGATCTCCGAGTCATAGCCGGCCGACTTGAGCACGCGCTGGATCCCAAGCACCTCGTGGCCGATGGCATCGCCATAGCCCAGCGTGGCCAGGACCTGGTGAACCGCGCGCAGGCTCATGGACGCACCGCTCCGGCCGGAATCCCCGCGAGCACTTCGTCGGCCGGAGGAATCGTGCGGCGTCGGCGAGCGAAGAAGCCCGGCAGGGGTTCGACCACCGGCTGGCGATCGCGGGGCTCCCGGGCAAGTCGATCGAACGTCTCGAGATACTTCCGCTCGATGACGGGCCATGCGTAGTGCGTGCGGAAGTACGTCCGGCCGTTGCGGCCAAGGGTGTCGCTGAGTCCCGATCCTGACGTGATGGCGTGCAACGTCTCGGCAAATTCCGCGTAGTTCTCGTAGAAGAGTCCCGCATTGCTCCGAAGGCACTGGCCCTTGAGCACATCGCAGCGGCCGTTGGCCAGGACCGGTTTGCCCAGCGCCCACGCCTCCAGCGCGACCATCGACAAGCTTTCGAAGTACCAGGGCATGATCAGCACGTCGGCCGCTGCCATGGCGTCGAACTTGTCCTCGTCGGGGAGGAACCCGAGATGGCAGATCCGCGGGTCGTCGGGTATGGTCAGGATCGAGTTGCCGATGAGCACCAGCTTGAGCCGGCCCGGCATCGAGCGCTCGAAGCGCTGGAAGAACTCGAAGAGCTCCTTGCAGCCCTTGTTCTCGTCGATGCGTCCCACGTAGATCGCAAACGGGCCGGTCACGCCGTGCTTCTGGCGGAACCGGTCGGCTCGCGGGTGCTCGGGCACGTCCGAACCGACGCCGACGACGACGCCGGGAAGGTCGCCTCCGGAGGCGTGTTGCAGCATCGCCCGCTCTTCGTGTGAGTTGAACATCAGCGCGCGCACGCCACGGAAAATCGGGCCGAAGATCGACAGCCCCACGGCCGCGTCGCGCTCCGCCGTCGGGACCAGCACCGCCTTGGGCGCCACTGCACGCACGCTGTGAAACGCGTGGTGGTAGCGGTAACTGAAGACGACGATCCAATCGAATCGGCCCTGCTCGGCGGCCAGCGCGCCGACCAGCGCGGGGCTGGTCGGGCCCTCGCTGTCGAGCCACGCCAGCTCGTCCCGCACCGAATGGTCACGGTTGAAGACCTGCGTTGACCGGCGCGCGAAGTCGGACACGTCACGGGGCGCCGATACGGGGTACCGGCGCACGAGGACGCCGCCCTGGGCGGCGGCGCCTTCCGGCAGCTCGTTCGCCCACGTGACGTAATCGCGCGCGCAGGTCGTGAAGACCTCGACCTCGGCGTGCCGCGCCAGGTGCTCGGCCACGTATCGCGCGTGGAGCTCCGCCCCGCCGTTGATGTCCGCGCCGTAGCGCTGGACGACAACCGAGAGTCTCACGACTCGGAGGAGGCCGGGTCGATAGCCTCGGGCCCCGGGCCTCCGGAGGCCGTGTCGCCAGCCTCGGACGGCGAGGCTATCTGCGAAGGGCCTGAGGCCAAGTCCGAAGACTCAGAGGCCAGGTGCGAAGCTTCCGAGGCCTGCAGTCCTTCCGCGAATCCCGGCCCGCTGCGCCGGCCGCGGCGGCGGCGCTTGCGGCGCGATCGCAGGCTGTCTCCCCCCGTCAGCGGATCCACGGGACCTGCGCCTTGCTCGTGCACGGGGCTGCTCAGTGGGCGCGACTCGCCGCCACGGTGTTGCCGATCGCGCTCGTGATCGCGTCCGCGCTCGGCGTCGGGACGATACTGGACCACTGCTTCCAGGGCGCGCGCGCGCCGCTCGTTGAACTCCAGGCGGCTGGCGATCGACTCCACGCGCATCTTCATGTTCTTGACCTCGATGCTGGCGCGCGTGACCTCGACGACCAGGTTGTGCATTACCTCGTAGACCAGCACATCACGGGCGGCCCGGGCCATCAGAAAGTCGTTGATCCCGACCTGCGTGTGCAGCACGTGATTCAGGGCATTGGCGTTGAACAGCAGTTTCAGGACCGGCCGAAGCAGCTTCCTGATGAAGCGCACCAGCGGCTTACTGGAGGCAAACAGCGTCTGGTCGTCGAAGGGGTACGACGGCGGCACGTCCGACGGCCTGGAGCGAAACTGTTCCAGCAGGTCGGAACGGATGCCTCTTGGATCGAGGAACTTCTCGAGCTTGACCTTCGCCAGTTCCTGAATCTGGTCTTCCGTGTAGTCCACGCCGCGCTTGTCGCGGATCCGCCCGCGGATCTGCTGCATGATCTGCTCGACATCGACCGCGTCGGCTCGTACGTTGAAATCAGCCATTCGTCCCTCGGATCTCAGGTTCACGGGTTCACGAGTTCTCAGGTTCTCAAGTTCGTTCGTTCGCTGACTCGAAGGCTCAGCACATGAACCTGACGAATCGCCGAACCCGTGAACCCGTGAACCTGTGAACCCGTGAACTAATTCCCCCGCGGGACTTTTCAGATTCCGAACGGCCGGTAGATGATCACGACGACCGCGATGCCCCAGAGGGCCACGCAGGCGAGCAGTGGTCGATCGTTCAGCAGCAGTTCCGCCGGGCTTCCGCCGCCTTCCCTCTGATGTACGAGGTAGAGGTAGCGGAAGATACCGTAGAGCGGAAACGGAATCGTCAGTCCCAGCAGGGACGTACCAAACTTCTCTGCCGTCTCCCCGCTCGTCGCGTAGAACACATAGGCCATCAACGTCGAGGCCGTGACCACGCCAATCATCTGGTCGAGGAGGTACGGGCTGTACTCCTGCAGGATCCGACGGTGCCCCGTGGCGCCGTCGGCCAGCAGTATCAGTTCGTGGCGTCGCTTGCTCAGCCCGAGGAACAAGGCGAGCAGGATCGTGCAGACGAGCAGCCAGTGGCTCATCGGCACGCCGACCGCCAGGGCGCCGGCTGCCACGCGCAGCACGAACCCGATGGCGATCGTCAGGACGTCGATGATGACGATGTGCTTGAGCGGCCCCGAGTAGAGGGCCAGCAGCGCGACGTAGGCCGTGGCGACGGCGCCAAAGGCCTTGCCCAGCATCCACGCGGCGACCAGACCGGCGGTTGCCAGCACGGCGGCCGTCGCCAGCGCCGTTTGAGAAGACAGCGCGCCCGACGCGATCGGGCGCTCACGCTTGCTCGGGTGCTGGCGGTCGCGCTCTTGGTCGGAGACGTCGTTGATCAGGTAGACGGCGCCTGCCAGGGCGCAGAAGATGCCAAACGCGGCCAGCGACGCGACGCAGGCGGCCGGGTCCGTCAGCTTGACGCCGAAGATGAGACCCGCAAAGACAAAAGTGTTCTTGATCCACTCGCCTGGACGGACCGAGATGAGCAGACTGGCCGCCGTCGAGCGACGAACGGCCGATCGGCCACTGGACGAGTGGGACACCGCGAGTTCGGGCTGAGTGGTGCGCGCCACGGCAGCGCGGGGCGTGAAGCCGGCCCTTAGACCTGGGCCTGCGCCTGGAAGCTCTTCAGCGCCTCGGGCTCAGTCTCAAAGGTCTCGAACACCGTGAGCAGCTTCGTGATCGACAGCAGATCGGTGATCCGCTTGGTCAGGTTCACCAGCTTCAGGTTGCCGCCCTGACGGCTGACAGTCGTGTAAGTGCGGACGATCTCACCAAGGCCCGCGCTGTCGATGTACGGCACGCCTTCCAGATTCAGAAGCAGTTTCTTCTGGCCCTGGTGGATGAGGCTGTTGATCTTGTCCTTCAGCAGCTCGTCGCCTTCGCCCAGGGTCATCTTGCCCTTGAGGTCGAGAATCGTGACGTCGCCAATGATCCGTTCCTCGATCACCATGGAAGCAGTCCTCCGCCGCGTTTCAAAGGCCTAGAATCTATCGTACGCACTACCACCGGTCAACGTACCCGCTGCCCCGGAGGCGCACGAAACACACAGAAAAAAAGCGCCGGACCGCAAGATGTACAGCCCGACGCCTCGATTGGGTCGTCCGCCTCGCTGCGACAGCGTCAGGGCGGGCACGTGTAGAGGCTTACTCGAGCTCGCGCCGCATCTTCTTGCGGTTGCGCTTTCGCGCCAACGCCTGCTTGGCCCGGCGCTTGTCACCCGGCTTCAAGTAGAAGGAGTGCTTCTTGATATCCTTGATGATGTCTTCCTGCTGCACTTTTCTCTTGAACCGGCGGAGAGCACTTTCAATCGACTCGCCCTCCTGCACCTTGACTTCGGCCACGCTCGAACACCCCCTCTACGGCTGTTGTCAGCTTCTGCGGCTCTTTTGCAAGAGCCGAATGTAGTAGGTTATCACGGAAAAGAACCCGGTTCTCAGGTTCGTGGGTGCACGGGTTCTCGGGTTCGGGTTCACAAGGTTCTCGGGTTCGCAGGTTCTGGGGTTTACCCACCCCGAACCCGTGAACCCTCGAACCGGTGAACCCGTGAACCAGTGAACACGTGAACCTGGGTTGTTCCCGTGAACTGTTGATATTTAAAGACTTCCGTGAATATCTTGATTTTGGGTGCCGGCGCCCGCGAACATGCCCTTGCCAGCCGGCTGTCGCAGGAGCCTGGCGTGACCCGTCTGGTGTGCGCCCCGGGTAACGCAGGCATGGCCGCCATCGGGCCGATCGCCGGCGTCTCGCTGTCCAACGCAGAGGACATGCTGGCGCTGGCCGAGCGGGAAGGGGTTACCCTGACGATTGTCGGACCCGAGCTGCCGCTGTCGGTAGGCGTGGTCGATTGGTTCGTCGAGGCCGGCCGGCCCATTCTCGGCCCGTCCCGGGCCGCGGCCCGAATCGAGACCAGCAAGGCTTGGGCAAAGCAGTTCATGGCACGGCACCGGGTGCCGACCGCTCGCTTCCTCGTCGCCGAATCGGCCGAAGTCGCCTTCGAGGCGCTCAACAGCGAGCGACTTGGCTGGCCGCTGGTGATCAAGGCGGATGGGCTTGCCGCCGGCAAGGGCGTCGTTCTGGTCAACCAGGCCGGGGAGGCGATGGCGGTCATCGACGAGATGCTCACCGGCAGCAAATTTGGCGAGGCCGGTCGACGCATCGTGCTCGAAGAGTGCCTCGTCGGACCCGAGGTGTCGTTCTTCGTTCTGAGCGACGGCCGCGGGGCGATGTCGATTGGCACCGCGCAGGATCACAAACGCGCCCTCGACGGCGATCGCGGCCCGAACACCGGTGGGATGGGGGCCTATTCGCCAAGCCCCCTGATGACGCCCGACCTCGAAGCGCGAGTGCTGCAAGACATAGTGCACCCCGTCCTGGCGGGCATGCGTGAAGAGGGGCACCCGTATCGAGGCTTCCTGTACTGCGGCCTCATGCTGACCGCGCAAGGTCCCATGGTCATCGAGTTCAACGCCAGGCTCGGCGATCCGGAAGCACAGGTGATCCTGCCGCTCATCAACGAGCCGCTGCTGCCTTTGCTCGACGCGGCGGCAGCCGGCGCGCTGCCGGATCGACCTGCCCGCCTGAGCCACGAGCCGCGCGTAGGCGTCGTCGTGGCATCCGGCGGATATCCCGATCACTTCGAGACGGGCAAGCTCATCGCCGGCCTTGCCGACGCCGCCGCGCTCGACGGTGTCGCCGTCTACCACGCCGGGACGACGCTCGCCGGTGACGGCCGGGTGGTCACCAGCGGCGGACGCGTCTTGACGGTGGTGGGACGGGGCGCGGATTACAAGACGGCAATCGCGCGCGCGTATGCGGGGGTGGAGCGAATCAGGTTCGATGGCGCGTCTTACCGCCGGGATATCGGGAAGAAGGCGGTGCGATAACGGGCCACGGCGAGCGTCAGCGAGCCGCGCCGTCCATCAGCGCCGCCAGCTTCTTGCCGGCGCTTTTCTTCTGTCCTTCGACGATCAGCTGCCCACACGCCGCGCGGATGTCGCGGCCGCGGCTCTTTCGAATCGAGACCCAGATCCCCCGGTCGGCCAGGATCCTGCCAAACGCGCTGACGCGTTCATCTGACGGGCGTTCGTAGGGAATCCCCGGCGCGGCGTTCAGCGGCAGCAGATTGACCTTGGCCTTGACGTCACCCAGCAGGCTGGCGAGCCGGCGGGCATCCTCCGGCGTGTCGTTGACGCCTTCGAGCAGCACGTACTCGAACATGATTTGCCGCCGGCGATTCAGCGGGAATCGCCGGCAGGCGTCGAGCAGCTGCTCGAGCGGGTACTTGCGATTGATGGGTGCGATGCGGTCCCGCGTCGCATTGGTCGTGGCATGCAGCGACACGGCGAGGTTGGGCATCACCGGCTCCTTGGCCAGCTTCTCCATCGCCGGCACGACCCCCACCGTTGACAATGTCACCCGCCGCGGCGGAATCGCCAGGCCCTGCTGATCGGTCAGCATCCGCAGCGACGACATCACCGCGTCGTAGTTGTGCAGCGGCTCGCCCATGCCCATCATCACGATGTTGAAGGGCTTCTCGCGAAGGCCGGTCGCCTCGGCCAGTGCGCGCACCTGGCCGGTGATCTCAGCTGGCGTGAGATTGCGCACGAAGCCCATCTTGCCGGTGAGACAGAAGTCGCAGTCCATCGCGCAGCCGACCTGGCTCGAGATGCAGAACGTCTGCTTTGGCGTGTCGGGGATGTAGACCGACTCGATGCGCTTGCCGTCGGCGAGCTGAAACAGGAATTTGCGCGTGCCGTCGGTCGAGCGGGCCTCGTGAACCAGCTGGGGCGCGGAGATTGTGAACTGCTGTGCCAGTTGCGTTCGCAACTCGAGCGGCAGGTCCGACATCAGCTCGAAATCGCTGACGCCCTTGCGGTAGATCCACCGGAAGACCTGCTTGGCGCGGAGCTTCGGCAGTCCCGCCTCCGAGAATGCCTTCTCCATGGCTGGAAGCTCCAGGTCGGCGAGATCGAGCCGAGGTCGAGAAGGGAGGGCGGCATGGAGGACCAACCGAGCGTAGCACGCCAGCCCTCGAGGTTCCTCGCTACGCTCTCGATGCGGGGCGCGCGGCTCGCCGGAGGCGCCTCACCCTGCGCGCGAAGCGCGCCCCTATTGGACCTTCGAGAGGTCGAATGTCGGTGGCGGCTCGTAGGTGCCCAGACGGCCGCATTCGCGCCGCCGGCAGGCACCTCGCGCCCCAACGCCCAGTAGATGCCGTTGATCAGCAGGCGCCGCATCGACTCCTGCGCGAAGTCCTCGGGGTGGCCCAGCGTCGTGAAGAAAACCCGGGACTTCTTGTACTGCCGCGTCCACGCCACCGGCTGGGTCGGGGGAAACTCGGCCGCTTTTGCCGTTTTGTTCGAGTTCGTCGTGGTGCCCTCCAGCAGCACGGTCGCCTCGCCGTTGAGCGGCGCGACGTGATACAGCCACGACCGTGCGTGAAACGGCCCGACGCCACGCAGCACGGGATGAGAGGCGTTGGCCGCATGGACGGCCACCTCCGTGCTCGATTGGCTGCCGTGGTGCGTGATCCACTTCTGCCCGAACACATCACGCCCGAAGCCGTCGTTGAGTCCCTGCCGTGGATGGCCCTCTGGATAGAGGAAGGCGTGCGTGGATGTTCGCAACCCGACGATGGGTTTGCCCGACTCGACAAACTGCAGAATGCGCTGAAGCTGTTCTTCCGGCAGCGCGCGGAATCTCGTGAACATCACGAGCAGATCCGCGGTCGATCCAGCACGTCGAGTCCCTCGATGTTGTCCTTCGTCTGGGGCTTGGGCTTCGCGTAGGCGATCGGCGTCTTGAAGCCGTGCGATTTCTCGAGAATCGCGGCGATCATCGGCATCGTGATCTCCGACCGATATTCGTCGTCGCCGGTCACGAACACGATGTGTGGCGCGCGCGGAGCGGCCTGACGCGCGATGATGCCGGATGTGAGGGCGAGCAGGCAGGCGACGATGACGGCAGGGGTGAAGCCCTGCCCCACGTAGTGTCTCATCGGCGGGCCTCCGTCGGCGCCACCGCCGGCTTCACCACGTCCATCACGCCGTTCATCGTCCGCCAGTGCCCGGGGAACGTGCAGACGTAGGGGTGCTTGCCTTCAGCCGCAGGCGCAGTGAAGCGCAGCCGGGCAATCTCCTCGTGGTTGATGAGCCGCGTGGCGTGCAGCACCTCCGGCGTGTCGGGCACGAAGTGCTTCTGAAAAGCGTCCGGCTGCGCGGCCATGGCCTCGGCCTTGAGTGCGACCGATTCGAGCGCGCCGGGTGCGGTGATCAGCAGGTTGTGCGGCATGTGATCCGCATTGACCAGCACGATCTCGACCTCTTCCCCCGGCGCGACCGCGAACGTCGAGATGTCGAATTTCATCTGCGCGAGCAGCGCCGTGATGCGGATCGTGCGGACCGTCAGTGCGTCAAGCGCGCTTGTGATGCGAGCCGCCTCGTCGCCCGGCAACCGCGCGGCCGCGCTGCGGCCGAGGGCAATCGCCTGCTTGAATGCAGGCGCCGTCCTGCCCGCGGGTGGCACGGTGCGCGCGTAGGCCAGCAGGTTCTCCACGAGGCCCGCGACCTCCGCTCCGGGCCAGCGCTCCGGCGCGATGCGGCTCAGTGCCTCGACCGCGGTGGCGCGGCTGGCCTCGTCGCCGACGAGTGACGCAAGCACCCGCACGACCTCGGCGTCATGCCCCGGGATGGCGGGCAGCGCGGTGATTGCGGCCTCGCGCAGCGCCGGCGTCAGGTCGCCGCCAAGCCGCACGGTGTGGACGGGGACGCCGGTCGAAAGGCCGTCGGCTGTGGCGACGGTCTCCCGCTTGTCGTTCAGCACGGCGACGTGCAGCGCCCCTCGGCTGTTTGCGCCTTCGGCGAGATAGGGGCGGATTACGAGCGTGTCCACGGGACCTTCCGCGCCGAGATCGATTTCCCACCACGGGTCCAGTTCGCGTGTGGTAAAGGACGCCGCCTTGCCGGCCTGCGCCACGTCGGTGTTGCCGTCGACGGCTTCTGCGGCCCCGCCACCGAAATCGCCTCCCGGAATCCCGCTCGACTGACTCGTGGCCCCCTTTGGCGCGATGTTGGTGCCGCCGCTGAGCACCTCGACCTCCGCCAGCCCCAGCGTGCGCTCCCGGCCCGGCAGCATCACGCGGACGTAGCGCCCGCTGACGGTCACGGGCGCCGCCGAGACGGGCGCGCTCAGAATCGACGACACCAGCGGGTACAGCGCGCGCTTCAGCCCGTCGTCGTCGACGAGCGCCATCGCGTCGATCGAGATCCACGCGATGCCGCGCAGACGAGGAAGCCAGCTGCCACGCGCGGTCGAGCCCGCCGTCCACCTTGACGAGCGCGGCCCATGCGGCTCGCCGCGCCGTGTTGGTCCGGCCGTTCAACGCGAGTTGTTCGAGCTCGGCCCGCGCGTCGGACAGCGACCGAGCGTCGCCGGCCACCAGCAGCGCGCCGAGGTCGCTGCAGACGCTGCCGCTGCCGGGCCGGCCGTCCACCCGCGCGAGGGCGGACAGCAACTCTGCCGTGCGGCGTCCCGCGGCCGGAGTCCGGAGTCCGACCAGTCCCTCCAGCGCCTCTTCGCGATACTGCCGTTCGACGCCCGGCCTGCTCAGCAGCTCGTGATACACCGGCTCGCTGCGCGGCAGCGACGTCAGATCCGAGGGTGAGAGCCGCGCCAGCAGATACGCCAACCCCTCGGGATGGTCGGCCGAGATCCTGCGCCCTTCGGCCAACGCCGGCCTCCAGGCCTTCTCCAGGGTGGTGATCGTCGAGTCGAGCGCGTACTGGATGTAGTAGTCGGTGGCGTGCTTCAGGACGTCGAGCGCGGCGTCAGTGGCCTCGGCGGTCGGGACGTAGCTGAGCGACCGGACCGCCTCCAGCCGCACGCGCGGTGACGGGTCGTTGGCCGCCTTCTCCATCAGAGCGGTGGCATCCGTCACCCGATCCGACCAGTGCTGCAGCACGCGCACGGCCGCGGCACGTGCGCGGAATTCCTGTGCGACGAGCAGTCGTCTCAGCAGATTCTCCTGCACGACGTCGTGGTGCTCGTAGACCCAGAGCGCCTCGAGCAGGTGATGCTCGTAGCTGGCCTCGGCCTTGTCGAGCCCGGCCACCCACGTCCCGAGTGCTGCGACCACCTGTTCCGTTGGCCGCTCGCGCAGTTCACGCCGTGTCCAGTAGCGGGTGCGATCCTCGTAGGCCTTCAGGTTCTCCAGCAGCGCCGGGATCGGCTCTCCGTGGATCTTCGGTCTCGGCACGAGTGGGCGGCCCTTTGCCGTCACGCGCCAGACCCGTCCGTGCTGCACGTCCCGACGGGGGTCGCGCAGCGAGTACTGCATGTGGCCGATGAGCGGGTTGAACCAGTCGCCGATGTAGAGCGCGCCGTCCGGCCCCATCTGCATCGCCACCGGGCGGAAGTTCGGGTCCGTGGACTGCAGCAGCGGCTCGACCTCGATGCCCGTGAAGCCCGACCCGTCCTCGACGACGCGGTACTGCTTGGTGCCGTGGAACCCGATGACGTTGTTGATGACGAAGTGACCCTGCACGTCATCCGGGAAATGGCGGCTCCGGATGAACTCGATGTTGCCCGTCGGTCGCACTTTCGTGAGCGTCCATTCCTTCATCGGGCGCTGCTTGCGCGGGTAATCCACGTGCCCTGAAAACGGCGTGCCGTAGTAGTTGGCGCCGCCCGAGGCATCCGAGATGAAGTGCTGTCCCCAGGAGTCGACGACGTGGCCCCAGGGGTTGGCGAAGGGATACGAGACGAATACCTCCAGCCGCTCTGTCTTCGGCGCGTAGCGGAAGACGGCGGCGTTCTCGACGCGCACAGGTCCAGACGGCGTCTCGACCTGCGAATGGAGGAACGTCCCTTCCTGGAAGTAGAGTCCGCCGCCGGGACCCCATTGGAACGCGTGGATGGCGTGGTGACTGTCTTCGGTGCCGAAGCCGTGGAGGATGATCTGCCGCTCATCGGCGCGATCGTCGCCGTTGGTGTCGCGCAGAAACATCAGGTTCGGCTGCTGCGAAACGTACACCCCGCCATCACCGAGCTCGAACCCCATCGGCAGGTGGAGCCGGTCGGCAAACACTGTCACCTTGTCTGCACGGCCGTCGGTGTCGGTGTCTTCGAGGATCACCAGCTTGTCGGCCGGCGCCTTGCCCGGCGCCAGGTGCGGGTAGGTGGGCGAGGTGAGCACCCAGAGCCGCCCCTTCGCGTCAAAGGTCATCGCCACCGGCTTGGCGATCTCTGGGAACTGCTCCTCCGAGGCGAACAGGTTGACTTCATATCCCGGCGCGGGCCGAAGCCGCTCGAGGGCCACACGCGGGTCTGCCGAGGTGAGGTCCAGCTGGCCGCCGCGGTTGGGCTCCTCTCGCGGGTTCTGGGCGGCGGCGGACGCCGCAAGGCTTACCAGCCCGAACGCGACCGCGACGACGTCGCGCGAGATCCGCCGTGTCATCGCGTCGCCCCTGTGCCGGGGCCTGGCGGCGGTGCTGGATACCCCAGCCCCTTCAGCGCCTGGGCCCGCTGCCAGATCCGCCGGTCGCGGGCTGCGACCATCGCGTCGAGCTGTTTCATCTCTCCCGGGAAATTGACCGAGCCGAACGGCTCTACACGGCGTCCGACGACGTATTCGGCGTTGACGGGGCGCCAGCGATGGAAAAACTGCTCGTTCTTGTCGCGGATGGCGTCGCGGAGGTCTTCGAGCCGGCGCATCTCGGCATTGGTCGCCGGTCGTTGACCTTTTCCGAAGCCCAGCGCCGCGATCAGGAGTTGCGCGACGACGCGATCGCCTTCCTCGTTGAGATGAATGCCGTTGATGGTCAGCGCCGGAGCTCCTGGCGCCATCAGAGCAAGCGTCGGCGTGAACAGATCGACAAACGGCACGCCTTGCTGCCCGGCAATGCGGCCCATGGCTTCGGTATACCTGGCCAGCTCGCGGTTGCGGCCGTCCACGTCCACCCGCGTCAGCCGCGCCAGCCGCTCGTGCGCGATGGGCGACACGAGCACCAGTCGTGGTGCGCTGGTGCCGTTGTACTGCGCGGCAAGGTTGGCGCGGAGATAGGCGGTCAGATCCTGCTCGAACTGTTCGAGCCCGGCCTGTCCGTCGAACGACTCGTTGAGGCCGAAGAAGGCGAGGATGACGTCAGCTTTCTGGCGGTAAAGGTGCGTGGGCGTGGTCCCGAAGTTGAGCGGGCGCGGCTGCAGGGCCACGGTGTCGCCGCTCCAGCCCAGGTTTCGCACGGTCAGCTGCAGATCCGGGAAGCGCGTGTAGAGCAGTGTCTCGAAGTGATTGAACAGCTGCATCCGCTCGGCGAGCGTGTTGCCGACGAGCACGATGCGGTCGCGAGGCTTCAGCGTCAGAGGGCGGTCCTGCGCCGACACGGGCCCCGTAGCCAGGCTCAGCGACAGCGTCGGCTGCAACCGTCAGCGCAGCTACCCAGCCGGTTGACATGGCCGCCCATGATAGCGCTCTCTCGGGGCGCGTCGCGTCCAGCGCCCGGCACCCCTCTAGACCGCCCGGCGGCGCTCGTGATATACTCTGAGTTTCAGTAAGTGTCTCACCCTCAACGAGTTAGCAGCGCGCCTCCAACATGATAGTCCGAGAGGTCTTCCCGAACGGGGTCCGTCTCATCACCGAGCAGATGGACCACGTGCGGTCGGTCTCGGTCGGGATATGGCTGACGCGCGGTTCGCGGCACGAACCCCGGGAGCACGGCGGCATCGCGCACTTTGTCGAGCACATGCTCTTCAAAGGCACGACATCGCGTAGCGCTGAGGACATCGCCCAGCAGGTCGACAGCCTCGGCGGGCACCTGGACGCCTTCACCTCGAAGGAGTATGCCGGCTACTACATCAAGGTGCTCGACGAGCATCTGCCCACGGCCCTCGACGTGCTGTCGGATCTCGTGCTCAAGCCCGCCTTCAATCGGGACGACATCGAGCGCGAGAAGATGGTGATCCTCGAAGAGATCAAGATGGTGGAGGACACTCCCGACGATCTGGTCCACGAACTGTTCACGCAGAGCTTCTGGCGCGATCATCCGCTGGGACAGCCCATCCTCGGGACCGCCGAGAGCGTGCAGGCGCTGACGCCCGCGGTCCTCCGGTCGTATTTCGGAAACACCTATACGGCGCGCAACTTCGTGATCGTCGCCGTCGGCAATATCACGCACCAGCAGATGAAGGCGCTGGTGGAGCCGACGTTTGGCACCCTCGACGGTGTGGGCGAGGCGGCGCCGGAACAGCCGCCCGCCGTCGTACGCCACGCGCAAGTGCGGACCAAGGACCTGGAGCAGAGCCATGTGCTGCTCGGCACCAGTTCGTACCCGCAGAATCACGACGATCGGTATGCGGCCTACGTGCTCAATACGATGCTGGGCGGCTCGATGAGCTCACGGCTGTTCCAGAACGTGCGCGAGAAACGCGGGTTGGCGTATGCCGTCTTCAGCAACCTGGTGGCCTACCGCGACGCCGGCCAGCTCACGGTCTACGCCGGTTGCGCCAACGGTGCCGTACGCGAACTGGTGTCGGTTGTGGTCGACGAGTTGCGGGGCATGAAGCAGCCGCCGCCGGAGACCGAGCTGCGCCGTGCGAAGGACCACTTGAAGGGCAGCCTGATGCTGAGCCTCGAGAGCACCTCGAGCCGGATGTCGAACCTGGCGCGCCAGGAGATGTACTTCGACCGCCAGTTCGGGCTCGACGAGACCATCGAGAGCATCGAACGCGTCACGGCCAGCGACGTCGTCGGCGTGGCCAGGGACCTGTTTGTCAACGGCTCGCTCGGCGCGACGGTGCTGGGCCAGCAGGCCGGCTTCGAGCTGTCAGACGAGGAACTCGATCTTGGATAGTCGTTCATGATTCCGAGATACACCAACCCCGAGATGGGCGGTCTCTGGACCGAGCAGCGACGCTACGAGGCCTGGCTCAAAGTCGAACTGGCCGCCGCCGACGCGATGGCGGCCGCCGGCATCATTCCCGGCGATGCCGCGCGCGAGTTGCGCGCGAAGGCGCGCTTCGACATCGCCCGCATCGAAGACATCGAGCAGACGACGCATCACGATGTGATCGCGTTTACGACGGCCGTGGCCGAGCATGTCGGCGAGGCCGCCCGGTACCTGCACTTCGGCCTCACCTCCTCGGACGTCGTCGACACGGCGCTGGCGCTGCAGATGGTCGAGTCGTGCGATCTGACGCTGAAGAACCTGGAAGGCCTCGCCGAGGCGATTCGCGTGCGGGCCGATGAGCATCGGAAGACGCCGATGATCGGGCGCACGCATGGAGTGCACGCCGAGCCGATGACGTTCGGATTGAAGCTGGCGCTCTGGTACGCGGAGATTCAGCGAGACATCACGCGGGTCCGCCGCGCGCGGGAGGCTGTGCGGGTCGGCAAGATTTCCGGGGCCGTCGGCACCTTCGCGCACTTGCCGCCGGCGATCGAAGCCGACGTCTGTCGACGCCTTGGGCTCGAGGCCGCGCCGGTCTCCTCGCAGGTCATCCAGCGCGACCGGCATGCCGAACTGCTGACGGCGCTGGCCATTACCGGCGCCTCCCTGGAGAAGTTTGCGCTCGAGATTCGCGGCCTGCAAAAAACCGAGATCGGCGAGGTCGAAGAGCCGTTTGCCAAGGGGCAGAAGGGCAGCTCGGCGATGCCCCACAAGCGCAACCCCATCGGCTGCGAGCAGATCTGCGGCCTGGCGCGGCTGCTGCGCGGCAACGCCCTGGCGGCCATTGAAAACGTCGCGCTGTGGCACGAGCGCGACATCTCGCACTCGTCGGTCGAGCGCGTGATTCTGCCCGACACCTTCATCGCACTGGACCACATGCTGCGCCGCTTCACGCGCATCGTGAAGGGCATGGTCGTATACCCGGAGCGGATGCTCGAGAACCTCGAGCGCAGCCGTGGCGTCGTGTTCTCGGGTCAGGTGCTGCTGGAACTCGCCCAACGCGGCATCTCGCGTGAGCAGGCCTACGAGTGGGTGCAACGAAATGCGATGCGGTCATTCGACGCCAAGGCGGATTTCAAGACCCTGCTGCTGTCCGATACCCACGTGATGGCCGTCCTGAAGCCGGCCGATGTCGAGCGCGCGTTCGACCTCGAGACGCAGCTGCGCCACGTCGACGCCATTTTCGAACGAGTCTTTCAGGAGGTAGCCGCCTGATGAAGGCGCGTGTCTTTGTCACGCTCAAGCCCTCGGTGTTCGATCCGCAGGGCCACACCATCACCGAGGCCCTGCATCAGATGGGCTATGGCGGCGTCGACGACGTCCGCCAGGGCAAGTATTTCGAACTGAGCCTGCCTGGCACCTCGGCCGACCAGGCCAGAACGCTGGCAGCCGAGGTCGCGCAGAAGCTGCTGGCCAACCCGGTCATCGAGAGCTATCGCATCGAGGTAGCCGAATGAAGTTCGCCATCGTCGTCTTTCCCGGCTCCAACTGTGACCACGACGCGTATCACGCGACCAAGCACGTGCTCGGACAGAGCGCCGAGTTCGTGTGGCACAAGGAAACCGACCTGAAAGGCGCCGACGCGGTGATTCTGCCCGGCGGCTTCGCGCACGGCGACTACCTGCGGACGGGCGCCATCGCACGGTTCTCGCCCGTCATGAACGCGGTGCGGGAATTTGGCGCGGCGGGTAACCCCGTGATCGGCATCTGCAACGGGTTCCAGGTCCTGCTCGAAGCGGAACTGCTGCCTGGCGCGATGCTGCGCAACACCGAGAAGTACAAGTGCGAATACGTATACGCGCGCGTGGAGCAAACGGATACGCCGTTCACCAACCTCTGCTCGAGAGGACAGGTGCTGAAGATACCCATCGCCCACGGCGAGGGCAACTACTACGCCGATCCGGAGACCGTCGCCGGGCTTGAAGCGAATCGTCAGGTGATCTTCCGGTACGTCTCGCAAAAAGGCGAGGTAACGGCGGAGTCCAACCCGAATGGATCGCTCAACAACATTGCCGGCATCTGCAACGTGCCGCGCAATGTCGTCGGCCTGATGCCGCACCCGGAGCGTGCGTGCGAGTCCGCGCTCGGCAGCGCCGACGGCAAGATCGTGCTCGAGTCCGTGATTTCGGTGTTTGCAAAAGCGTAGAGCGGGACCTGACAACCGAAGCCCCACATGACCGACAAACAAGGCAATCGCCGCATCGTCGGGTTCGCCATGGCGGTATCAGCCGTCGTGATGGTCGTGATGGCAGCGCTCATCTACACAGGCACCTTCGGAGTCTCGGAGCAGTCGCGGGTGATTGTCGCCGGCGCGCTGGGAGTGGCGGGCGTGCTCGACATCATCCTGGCAATCTACTTCATCGTGTCCGAGGCTTGAGGCCAACAGCGTAAGCTCCAGAGGCCCGAGGCTACTTATTTAACAATGCCCGCATTCGATCAGGCCACACTTGACCGTCATGGCGTCACCGCCGACGAGTACGACCGCATCTGCCAGCTGATGGGCCGCGAGCCCAACCTTACCGAGCTCGGCATCTTCTCGGTGATGTGGTCCGAGCACTGCAGCTACAAGAGCTCGCGCGTCCACCTGAAGACCCTGCCCACCTCGGGCAGCCGCGTGTTGCAGGGGCCGGGCGAGAACGCCGGAGCCGTCGATATCGGCGACGGGCTGGCTGCCGTCTTCAAGATCGAATCGCACAACCATCCGTCGTTCATCGAGCCGTATCAGGGCGCGGCAACCGGCGTTGGCGGCATCATCCGCGACATCTTCACCATGGGCGCACGGCCCGTGGCGCTGCTGAACTCGCTGCGGTTCGGGCCGCCGGACGTGCCTTTGAACAGGCGCATCCTCGAAGGCGTGGTCGCCGGCATCGGCGGTTACGGCAACAGCATCGGCATCCCGACGGTCGGCGGCGAGGTCGCCTTCGACGAGTCGTACAACGGCAACCCGCTGGTCAACGTGTTCTGCCTCGGCATCGCCAGGCACGAGGACATCATCAAGGGCACGGCCAGCGGCACCGGCAACGCCGTGTACTACGTCGGCGCCAAGACCGGGCGCGACGGGATCCACGGCGCGACGATGGCCTCGGCCGAGTTCGACGAGAAGTCGGAAGAGAAGCGCCCGGCCGTCCAGGTGGGCGACCCGTTCACGGAAAAGCTCCTGCTCGAGGCCTGTCTCGAGGTCATGAAGTCCGGCGCGCTGATTGGCATCCAGGACATGGGCGCCGCGGGCCTGACGTGTTCCACCAGCGAGATGGGCAGCCGCGGCGGCGTCGGTATCGAGATCGACGTCAAGGACGTCCCGCAGCGCGAGACCGGGATGACGCCTTACGAGATCATGCTCTCCGAGTCGCAGGAGCGCATGCTGATGGTCGTCAAGCCCGGACGCGAGCACGAGGTCGAGGCCATCTTCGAGAAATGGGATCTGCACGCCGTGAAGGTCGGCGTGGTCACAGGCGGCAGCCGGCTCCGCGTGCGCGAGCGCGGCACGCTGGTCGTCGACATCCCCAATCGGGCGCTCACCGACGAGGCGCCCGTCTACCACCGCCCGACGAAGCAGCCGGACTGGCTCGAGCAGTTACGGCAGCTCGAACTGGCGTCGCTTTCGCCCACCGGCAGCGCCGCCGACACGCTCCGCACTCTGCTGGCGTCGCCGACCATCGCAAGTAAGCGCTGGATCTACAGGCAGTACGACCACATGGTGCGCACCAACACCATCGTGCTGCCCGGGCTGGGGTGCGGCGTCGTACGCGTGAAGGGCACCAACCGCGCGCTGGCGATGTCGGTGGACGGCCAGGGGCGATTCGGCCTGCTCGACCCGCGGCAGGGCGCACGGCTCGCGGTGGCCGAATCGGCGCGTAACGTAGCCTGCGCAGGCGCGTTGCCGATTGCCGCGACCAACAACCTCAACTTCGGCAACCCGCAGAAGCCCGAGATCATGTGGCAGTTTGCCGAGGCCGTCGCCGGCATCGGCGAGGCGTGCCGCGCGCTCGAGACGCCCATCACCGGCGGCAACGTCAGCCTCTACAACGAGACCGACGGCACGGCGATCCTCCCGACGCCTGTTCTGGGCATCATCGGTGTCCTCGAGGATGCCTCGAAGGTGCTTACGCGCACCTTCAAGCGAGCCCGCACACCTGTGGTGCTGCTGGGAATCACCCTTGCCGAGTTGGGCGGGTCCGAGTACCTGTATCGGATGCATGGGTTGATCCGCGGCCAGGCGCCGGCGCTGGACCTCGACGCCGAAAAGCGCCTGCAGCGCTTACTGGTGGATGCCGCCGCTGAGGGCCTCCTGTTGTCGGCCCACGACTGCGCCGAGGGCGGGCTCGCGGTGACCCTTGCGGAGTGCTGTTTCGACACCGGCGGCATCGGAGTAGTGGCGGACGTGCCCGAGGCGCGAGGCTTGAGGCCTGAGGCCCGAGGCCTGGCAATCGAGGCGGCCGTTTACTCCGAGTCAGCGTCGCGTGTCGTCGTCTCCACGTCGCCGGAGGATCTCGAGGCGTTTCTCGCGAAGGCCCGGGCCTCTGGCGTGCCCGCCGAGCTCATCGGTCGCACCGGCGGCACGAGGATCACGATCGCGGTGGCGGGCGCGGACGGGCTGGATGTCGGCGTGGCCGACGCCGAGCGAGCCTGGGGACACGCACTTGAGCGATACTTTGACAAGACGGTGGCTTGAATCCAAGGCCTGGGGCCCGAGGCGAGGAAGCATCCTTCCCAATGTTCGATAAGTTCAACGACGAGTGCGCCATCTTTGGCCTGTGGGGACACACCGAGGCGAGCAACCTTGCCTACCTGGGCCTCTACGCGATGCAGCATCGCGGGCAGGAAAGCGCCGGCATCGCGGCCGCCGACGGGCACCGTGTCGTCGTGACCAAGGACATGGGCTACGTCGCCGACATCTTCACGTCCGAGCGCCTGACTGCGCTCACCGGGCACGCTGCCATCGGTCATACACGCTACTCAACCGCCGGCGACAGCGGTCTGGCCAACGCGCAGCCGATCCTCATCGATTGCGCGCACGGGCAGATCGCCATCGGCCACAACGGCAACCTGGTCAACGCCCAGGAGTTGAAGGACCACCTGGTCCGCCTTGGCTCGATCTTCCAGACGTCGAGCGACACCGAGGTCATCCTGCACCTGTTCGCGCGCTCGCGTGCGGCGACAGTGGAAGACGCGATCATCGAGTCGATCTCGCAGGTCCGCGGCGCCTTCTCGCTGGTGATGCTGACACCCAGCCGGCTCATCGCCGCTCGCGATCCGCACGGGTTCCGTCCCCTCGCCCTCGGCAAACTGGGCGATGCGTGGGTGGCCTGCTCGGAGACCTGTGCGATGGACCTGATTGGCGCCACCTACGTCCGCGACGTCGAGCCGGGCGAGGTCGTCGTCGTCAGCGAGGCGGGGCTGAAGTCGTACAAGCCGTTTCTGAAGGAACGCCTGGCGCACTGCGTGTTCGAGCACGTCTACTTTGCGCGGCCCGACAGCTATGTGTTCGGCCGGAGCGTCAACGAGATCCGCACCAACCTTGGCCGAACGCTGGCCCGGGAAGCTCCGGTCGAGGCTGATGTCGTCGTGCCGATTCCCGACTCGGGCGTGTGCGCCGCCGTCGGGTTCGCCGAGCAGAGCGGCATCCCCATGCGCATGGGCCTGATCCGCAACCACTACGTGGGCCGCACGTTCATCCAGCCGCAGCAGTCGATCCGCCATTTCGGCGTTCGCGTGAAGCTGAACCCGGTGCGCAGCATCCTGGAAGGCCAGCGCGTCATCCTGGTCGACGACTCGATCGTGCGCGGCACGACGAGCCGCAAGATCGTCCGAATGGTCAAGGCGGCGGGGGCCAAGGAAGTGCACATGCGCATCAGCTGCCCCCCGACGATCTCGCCGTGCTTCTACGGCGTGGACACGCCGCAGCGCTCGGAACTGATTGCGGCCACGCACACGCTCGAGGAGATTCGCCGGTATCTCGATGCCACGAGCCTGAGCTACATCAGCCTCGACGGCTTGCTGGAGTCGGTGGGCCAGGGACGATCGTCGGTACTGCACGTCGTGCTACACCGGCCAGTATCCGGTCGAGTTCCCGCGCAACGAGGCGGCGTACCTGCAGCTCACGCTGAAGCCGCTCGAACAGGAGCGCGACCCGGTTACGCCGTGACCCGCCCCGCGGGCATGGTCGCCATTGCCAGCCTCATCGCCGCCGGCGGGCTCGCGGGCGCCGCGCCGGCGATTTGCCGCTTGCCTTCGTCCTTCGCCCTTCGTCCGTCCTCCTCCGTCCTTCGTCCGTCGTTGCCTCAGGACACACGCGAAGGCGTAGATCTCGCCATCGATGGTCTCGGCGCCTTCGACTACGACCAGCGGATGTCGGCCGCGCGTGTCGTGCGGCGCGCGCCGGGCACGGTCGCGCTGCCCGCACTGGTCGACGCGGCCGCGGGTCACGCTGACAGCTTTGTGCGCTACCGCGCGCTGGTGTTGTTGTCGGGCTACGACGACCCGCGCGTGCCCGATCAGATGGAACAAGCGCTTGGCGAAGCCAACGACCGGCTCCGCACGGTGGCCTTCTCATATTTCGAGCGTCACCCGGATAGGCGCCTGATTCCGGCCTTTCTGAAGGCGAGGGACGGGGAGCGGGCCGAGTTTGTCCGCCCCGCCCTGACGCGAGCGCTGGCTGCCCAGGCCCGGGACCCCCGCGTGCAGAGCGCACTCGTGAAGGACCTGACGCGCGGCCCCGAGGACGTCCGGGCTTCGGCAATCGAGGCACTTGGCGACCACAAGGCCGGAAGCGCGGTGCAGGCCATTTCGCAGATTGCCGAATTCGATGGACCGTTGAGAGAGGAGGCGGTGCTCGCCCTGGGGAAGATCGGCGACCCCGCATCGATCGGGCTGGTGGAGGGCATGCAGCGGATCGCCGGGCCGGAGGCGCAGCCCACCGTGGCCGCTGCGCTGTGCCTCCTCGGCAGCAACTGCGAGGCGCAGCGAGAGGTGCTGGTACGCACGCTGCGCCTGACCGACCGTCCTGCGGGATTCCTCGAACTGTTGCGGACCTCAGCGGCGGGCCTGAGCGCCCTGGCCGTCAATGGCGACGTGGAGGCTGGCCGCGCGCTCGTCGATATGGGCGTGCCAGCCGCCGACCCCGTCCGAACACCTGTGGCCCTCGCGCTGGCGCGGTTCGCGGTTTCCAAGCCATTGGCGCTTGTGGCGCTGGTCGAGCAACGCCAGGATCGCGACCGGGCCCTTCAATTGCTCCGCGACGGGTTCGACGTGCTCGAGGACGACTTCACCGAAGAGCAGTTCTTCGTAGCGATGCGTCAGGCGTACTTCGCCGAACCCGAGGGATCGCCGCGGAGGGTCGTGATTCAAGCGGTGATAAACGAGCTGGAGTTTTGATGGACTACAAGACGTCCGGCGTCGACATCGACGCGGGCAACGAGACTGTCCGGCGGATACGCACGCTCGCCAAGGGCACGTTTACGCCGGATGTGTTGTCTGACATCGGGTCATTCGGCGGCCTTTTCCGCGTCCCCAAGGGCGAGTGCGACGAGCCGGTACTGGTGGCCTCAGCCGACGGGGTTGGCACCAAGCTGAAGCTCGCCTTCATGTCGGGACGTCACGACACCGTGGGCCAGGACCTGGTGAATCATTGCGTCAACGACATCCTGGTGCAGGGCGCCCGTCCGCTGTTCTTTCTCGATTACCTTGCTACGGGCAGGCTGGCGCCCGCAGTAGCCGAGCAGATCGTCGGAGGGATGGCCAAGGCCTGCCGCGAGAACGGGTGCGCGCTGCTGGGGGGCGAGACCGCCGAGATGCCTGGGTTCTACGCCGACGGCGAATACGATCTGGCTGGCTTTGTCATCGGCCTGGTGGACCGTGCGCGAATCGTCGACGGCCGCTCGCTGGTTCCAGGCGACGTGCTCATCGGCATCCCGTCATCGGGTCTGCACACCAACGGCTATTCGCTGGCCCGGCGCGTCGCTTTCGAGGTGGCGGGATTGTCCTTCGGCAGCCACGTGCCGGAGCTGGGCGGCTCCATCGGCGAAGCGTTGCTCGCCCCGCACCGCAGCTACCTGCGCGTTCTCCAGCCGCTGCTCGACCGTCAGCTGGTCAAGGGCCTGGCGCACATCACCGGGGGCGGCATCACCGATAACCTGCCGCGGATCCTCCCGGAAGGAACGGGCGCCGCCATCGCGCGCAATGGCTGGGACGTGCCGCCCATCTTCACCTGGCTCCAGAAGACCGGCCAGGTCGGCGACGATGAGATGCTGCGCGCGTTCAACATGGGCGTGGGGATGATCGTGGCGTGCGAGGCGCGGTACCAGTCCGAGGTGCTCGCGATGCTGCAGGCCTCTGGCGAATCGCGCGCAACCGTCATCGGCGCGATTGTCGCCGGTGACCGAACCGTGACTTACTCCTGATGCCCCGCCATTCGCCTGTGGTTCTTCGTTCGCTCGTCCTTCGTTCCTCGTCCTTCGTCCTTATGAAGCTCGGAGTCCTCATCTCGGGCCGCGGCAGCAACTTGCGGGCCATCATCGACGCAATCGCCACAGGCGAGTTGGCGGCGGCCATCGCTGTCGTCGTGTCCAATCGCGCCGACGCAGCCGGCCTTGGGCATGCTGAGCGCGCAGGCATCCCCACGCTGGTGATGTCGCACAAGGCGTACCCTGACCGGCCCGCCTACGACCGCGCACTGGCCGCGGCGCTCAAGGCGCGGGGCGTCGACCTGGTGTGCCTTGCCGGGTTCATGCGGTTGCTGGGTCCCGAGTTCATCGAAGAGTTCCCCAATGCGGTGCTGAACATTCACCCGTCGCTGCTGCCGGCGTTCCCCGGACTCGAGGCGCAGCGGCAGGCCTTCGACCACGGGGTGAAGATCGCCGGCGCGACGGTTCACCTGGTCACGGCTGAGCTAGACGCTGGTCCCATCGTGTGCCAGGCGGCCGTTCCCGTGCTGGACGCCGACACCGCAGACACCCTTGCCGCCCGAATCCTCGAAGCCGAGCACCGCCTGTATCCGGAAGGCATCCGCCGCCTTGCCCCGGGCGGCTGGCAGCTGGCCGGACGCCGCGTTCTATTCAGGACGACGGAGTAGATTCTTACTCGAATTCTCGCGGCATCACGCGTTGTGTGCGAGGTTGGTGCCGCAATCCGGGCTCCCTCCGAGGCACGCGTCTTGAAGGTGAGTATCGGGATGTGGCTCCGTCGCCTCTGGCGTCGCTGGCGCCGGCACCGAACGTCCCGGTACCCGCTTCTCTACAAGCGGGTTGAGTCCTCCGACGACGCCGAGAATCTCCCCACGAAGTCCTCTCGCGAGCCTGACGGCACTGGCGACAAGCACCACAAGCAACAGGGTTGAGCGCCCTGACCGCTTTTCGCGAGTTGGTCGTTATACCTCATAGATGAGGTGCGTGTGGCCGCCGAGGGCTAGGCCTCGGTGGTACCGTATCATTCGCGCGTGCGTGCCGGCTCAGAGGCGTCTCAACTCACAGCCGTCCTCGTGTTAGCAGCAGCGCTCCGGTTCTCGTTCGCGATCCCTGGCGCGTGGGAATCCCCATGGACGCCTCACCACTTCGACGAGCACATCCTTCCGTACGAGGCGCTGGGGCTGTGGGAGGGCGTGACGCCGCGCGAAGTGGGCTGGCCGGCAGGGCCGTCTCGGCTGGCGTTGAGCGCCGCGTACGCCGGTCGCCTGCTGGCTGACGAAGGGGGCGCCCTCGTGTCCGCCAGCAGCCCCGAAGCGGCCATGGCCAAGGTGGCCCTGTGGACCGGTCGACGCATTGCCGATGGCGCACCGCTCTATGTAGTTGGCCGGACGGTCACCGCGCTTTTCGGTGTCCTGCAGGTGATGCTGGCGATGTTTGCCGCGCGCGCTTGGCTCGGCAAGGAAAGCACGGTGATCGCGGGCGTCCTTGCCGCCGTGGCCCCCCTTGCGGTGACACACAGTCAGCTGGTGCTGGCAGACATCGTCGGCGCCTGCTTCACGACCCTCCTGCTCGCCTGGATGCCGCGGGCCGTCGCTGATATCCGCCTGGCGCCCTGGCTGGGTATGTCGGCCGGTCTTGCGGCGGCGTCGAAGTTTCACTTCGGCATCTGGCTGCTGCTTCCGCTGGCCGCCTTCTGGGTCGTCGTCCCGCGTGAGGTCGCGGCGCGCCGGCAACGCCTGACCGCGACCCTGGCATTGGTCGCCGGCTTCCTGGTCACGTTGTTGGCGTTTGTCCCGTGGTTTTGGAGCAACGCGCCACTGGGCTTGAAGGAGTTTTCCGGGGTCGTGCTGGTCAAGGCGGGTGGCGTATCTGGAGTCGTGGCCCTGTTGTCCAACGGCTCCACGGTGGTTGGCGGGCTGGGTGTCGCGATACTGGCGGGCGTTATCCTCGGCTGTCGTCCCCTCTTGCGGCGACGCGGCGCGCTCGCCGCGTGCATGCTCGGCGTGACGGCACTGGCGGCCGCGGTGCTGTGCGCCTCGACGATCGTGTTCGGGCGGTACGGGCTGGTGATGTTGCCTGCCCTCACTCTCATCGCCGCCGCCGGGTGGCTGTCGGTCGCCCGAGCGCCACCAGACGCTCGGCCGGGTTGTGCCGATCGTCCTGCTGATGATGGGACTCTACCAGTCGGTGGAGGCTCTGGACGAGTTCAGGCATCGCAACTCATACCATCTGGCGCACGAGTGGATGATCGCGCATCTCCCGGATCGCGCCTCCGTCGTCATCTATTCTGAGGACAATCAGTTCCTCCCAAGAACGCCCGATCTGCTCGGCCAGTGCGAGGCTTACGTCGAGTCCGATGCCGCGTATCGGGAGAAATGGCTCACCAACGGCGTTCAGGTGCCCGCTGATTCGGGCAGGCCGATGCGTCGCGCCGTCCTCAACGACGAGCTGTTCCACGCCTACCTGTGCGCGCGCGAACGCCTGGCACCGCAATCGCCAGCGTTTGTCGTCCATCGGTTCCACCCCGATCGTCGGTTCCAGACACTCGATGTACCCACGCTCGAGCGCGAGTTCCGCGCGGGACTCTCGGACCCGACGCGCGGATTCGACGCGGTCCTGGTCCACTGGCCGCTGTTTGCCGACCTCCAGCCGGCGGCCACCTTCCAGACGCCCCCGGGGCCGAGGCTGCTGTTGTACTTGCGGCCGGCCCTGACGCTGCGTGATAGTCTCGACCGCTGATGGCGCTGAAGGGAGTCATTCTGGCCGGGGGCAGCGGCACGCGCCTCTATCCGCTCACACGGGCGGTCTCGAAGCAGCTGATGCCGGTGTACAGCAAACCCATGATTTATTACCCGTTGTCCACGCTGATGCTGGCGGGGATACGGGACATCCTGGTCATCACGACGCCCGACGACCAGGCGCAATTTCGCCAGCTGCTTGGAGACGGCAGTGACCTCGGCATCCGGCTCCAATTCGCCTCGCAGCCGCGCCCGGACGGGTTGGCGCAGGCTCTTGTCATCGGTGGGCCCTTCATCGGGCGCGACCGTGTCGCGCTGGCGCTGGGCGACAACATCTTCTACGGCGCGGGCCTGGTTGACGTGCTCAGGCGCGCCGCGACGCGTGAACGGGGCGCGACTGTGTTTGCGTATACGGTCAAGGACCCAGAGCGGTACGGGGTCGTCGAGCTGGACGGCGCGGGCAAGGCGGTCGCCCTTGCCGAAAAGCCTGCGCAGCCGCGGTCGCCCTATGCCGTGACCGGGCTCTACTTCTACGACAACGCGGCCGTCGAGATCGCCTCTGCGTTGCGACCCTCGGCCCGCGGCGAGCTCGAAATCACGGATGTCAACCGCGCATACCTGGAACGTGGCGACCTGAGTGTGGAGGTGCTGGGCCGCGGCATCGCCTGGCTGGACACGGGCACGTTCGAGTCGTTGCTGCAGGCGTCCACGTTCGTCCAGAGCATCGAGGAGCGGCAGGGCCAGATGATGGCGTGCGTCGAAGAGATCGCCTGGCGCCTGGGCTATGTCACAGACGACGACTTGCGCCGCATCGCGGCGCCGATGAGCCGAAACCCCTACGGGCAGTACCTGCTGAAGCTCGTCGATCACGGGCACGGGCTCGGACCCCACTAAGGATGCGCGTCATCAATACGCCGCTCCCCGGTGTGCTCGTGCTCGAGCCTCGCGTTTTTCGCGACTCGCGCGGGTTCTTTCTCGAGACGTATCGGGAGGATCGTCTCGCCGAGGTCGGCATCACCGACCGTTTCGTGCAGGCCAATCAGTCACGGTCCGTGCGCGACACCTTGCGTGGCCTGCATTGGCAATGGCGGCGGCCGCAGGCCAAGCTGGTTCGCGTGGTCACCGGATCGATCTTCGACGCCGTTGTCGATGTGCGTCGCGACTCCGCGACGTTTGGCAAGTGGTGCGGGGTCGAGCTGAGCGCCGAAAACTTCCAACAGCTCTACGTGCCCGCCGGATTCGCGCATGGGTTCTGCGTGACAAGCGACGTGGCCGACGTCGAGTACTTGTGCAGTGACTATTACGACCCCGGTGGCGAGGCGGGCTTGCTCTGGAGCGATCCCGCAATTGGGATTGACTGGCCAACGCGCTGGCCGATGATGTCTGAGAAGGATACGTGTAACCCTCCGCTTGAATGTCGCGCGCACAGACATCTTTTTCTGAACCAGCCGCCGCTCCTTCCTGAGCGAACAAACACCAAATGGCGATGCCAATTTGGTGGAAATTACACAATCGTCGCGAGATCGTGCGCAGGTTGGCCGATCCGGTATCGATCTTGATACAGGATCTGGCGAGAGGTACCTTGCGCGACAAAAGTCCTCCTATAGACTCCCTTTTTGCGCCTCACGACGAGGTTTTCTGCTGAGCTTGCAGGTAGCCCGGCAGAGCCCTAGGGCGGTCACCCGAGGGCAACCGGAGTTCGCGAGAGGAGCAGTTCTTCCAGGAGGCAGATCAAGTGCTGGCCGCTGCGGCCCGCGACTCGTCGATGGCATCGACGCGTCGCATCAAGGTGTGCAGCGTCCGGCATCGACGAGCAGCCGCCCATGTCGGCGGCAACCTTGCACGGCGCCTCGCGTCTTCTGTCCCGCCTGACGGGCCAGGCTCCCCAGCTGAGATCGAACATCGTCGACTCGCGGCGGGAGGCTCGCCTTCCGGAGAGGACGGAGTTTCCGCGGCGACCCTGCGGCACGATTCGTATGAGACACCTGAACGCACAACTGATTGGCGCCAGTGCCCAGCTTCGCGAGCTGATCGAGGAGATCGAGCGCGTCTCCAGCTCCGACGCGAAGGTGCTGATCACCGGCGAAAGCGGCGCGGGCAAGGAACTCGTCGCGCGAGCCATTCACGCGGGCAGCCCACGCGCGCGCGAGCCGTTTGTGCCCATCAACTGCGCCGGCATCCCCGAGACCCTGCTCGAATCGGAGCTGTTCGGCCACGTCAAAGGCAGCTTCACCGGCGCCTACCGCGACAAGCCCGGCAAGCTCGAATACGCCGACAGGGGCACGGTGTTTCTCGACGAGATCGGCGAGATGACGGTGCGCATGCAGGGGCTGTTGCTGCGCTTCCTCGAGACCGGCGAGCTGCAGAAGGTCGGGGCGGATCGCGCCAGCGGCCGCGTCAACGTCCGCGTGATTGCCGCCACGCACCGCGACCTCCGCACGATGATTGCCGACGGCCAGTTTCGCGAGGACCTGTTCTACCGGCTCAACGTGATCCACCTCATCGTGCCGGCGCTTCGCGAGCGACGGGAGGACATCCCCGAGCTGGTCAATCACTTCCTCAAGCGATTCGCCAACGGCACCGCCGTGGTCAAGGGCATCTCGAAAGACGCGATGGCGGCTCTGTGCGAGTACCCCTGGCCGGGCAACGTCCGCGAGCTCGAAAACGCGATGGAGCGGCTGGTCGTCAAGGCACGGACCGCCGAGGCGGGCATCGACGACCTGCCCGTCGAAGTGCGGATGCAGCGAGGCGTCTCGATTCGCCCGAAGCGCGAGCGCCGCCGAACGGTCGCCGACGACCTGTATCGAAAGCTTCGCGACGACCAGGAGTCGTTCTGGACGTCGGTCTACCCGCTCTACATGCAGCGCGAGATCACGAAGGAGCACGTCCGCGACCTGGTGCGCAAGGGACTCGAAGAGGCCCGCGGGAACTACCGGATCGTCGCCAAGCTGTTCAACATGGAACCGAACGACTACAAGCGGTTCCTCAACTTCCTGCGCAAGCACGACTGCCAGCTGCCGTTCAAGGAGTACAGACAGTGACGGTCCTTCGTCCTTCGTCCTTCGTCCTTCGTGCCTTCGCGGACCGATTCTGGCGGCGTCCATAGGCCGAACTTGCAGCGGTGACTGTCCTGGTCGCCGGCGCCGGCGTCAGCGCAGCAGCCGGCGCCCTCGCCGACGCCGCCGGTCGGCAGCGGCACCGGCCCCGGCGTCGGTGGCTCCGCCGGCCCCCCGGCGATGGTTGTTCCAGGCGACTACACCATCGGCCCCGACGACATCCTGAGCGTCGTGTTCTGGCGCGACAAGGACATGAGTGCCGACGTCGTGGTGCGGCCGGACGGCCGGATCACGCTGCCGCTGGTGAACGACGTGTGGCCGTCGGCCTGACGCCCGAGCAGTTGCGCGATCGCATTCGCGAGGAGGCCGCCAAGTTCGTCGAAGACCCGAACGTCACGGTCGTGGTCAAGCAGATCAACAGCCGGAAGGTGTTCTCTCCGGGATGGTGGGACGACCCGGCGCCTATCCCCTGAGCGGCGCCGATCGACCGTGCTGCAGATGCTGTCGATGGCGGGCGGGGTCAGCGAGTTCGCCGACGAGAAGAAGATCGTCATCATGCGCATCGAGAACGGAACGCAGCGGGCGCTGAAGTTCAACCTGCAGCGACGTCAAGAAGGGCAAGAACCTGCAACAGAACATCGAGCTCAAGCCCGGCGACACCATCGTCGTGCCCTAGCCCCGTTTGCGGCATTCAGACCATGGCGTTCTTCCTTCCATACGGCGCGCGCAGATCATGTTGACGGCAGCCCTGCTGCTCGTGCCAGGGGTCGTGTGCGCGCAGCCGCCAGCGCCGCCGCCCCAGAGCCCACCGCCGGCGCCACGGATCCCGCGACCGCCTCCACCGTGACGACGGCCCGCAGCCGGCCGGTGTGGGAGCGAGCCAACCCCCCGCCCCGGAAGAGGCGGGCGATTTCGATCCCCAGGAGCCGCTGCCGCCCACGTCATTTCCAGGCGTGCGTGTCGGGCACGGCGCCTTCAGACAGGCCATTCTCCGGGTTGTTCGGGGGCGCCCAGCCGGCCAACAGGCAGAATCATTCGTTGACGCTGTCATGGTTCGCTGTTTGCGGCGTACTCGACCAATGTCGCACCCCAGCCCGTAGACGGGCTGGCGGACCCGAATGCCGGCCAGAAATCCATGCTGGCAGGCGGGAGCGGCTCGGTCAACTACAGTCACAGCTGGACGTCCAGCAGCATTGGCGCCCATGCTCAACGGAAGCCGCTCGTGGGTCGAGGCCTACGAGAGTACCGGCCAGGACGTGGTTGTCGCGATGGGATGCCGGCGTCAACGGGGGCTTCTCGAAGCAGCTCAGCCGCAACGACGCAGTTCGGATTGCGTGGTGCCGCTGTCTACTCGCCTTACCTCGCCTTCGGCGTGGTCGAACTTCAGCTCCGGCAGCATCGGGAATCTGCCGACCAACGCGCCAGGTCTCGACCACGCGCTGGCGCGGGACCCGTCGGTGCGAACTCACGGGCGGTGCGTCGCTTTCTTATGCGCTCAGTCGGAAGTCGTCCATCGACGCCTACTACGATCTGACGACCCGAGATCTTCGTGAGCTCAGATGCCGAGAACTTCGATCAGCTCGATCATTTCGTCGGGGCCCGGTATCGCTATCGATTCAGCCGCTATGTCGGGCTGCGGGCCGGTTACGGATACAGGCGAGCGTCGGCTTGGCGGACCGGACAGCTCGCCGATCACCAACCACTTCATCGACGTGGGACTGGATGGCGGATATGGCCGATCCTACGCCCTGACGCGCCGAACGACCTTCTCGTTCTCGACCGACTCGAGTCTGTTCATTGACGAAGGCAGCACGAGCGGCGAGGAAAACTCATTCGACCCGCAAACGCGGGTGTTCGTCGGCGGATCGGCGGACCTGACGCACGCGCATGGGTCGCACGTGGGCCGCGCAGATCGGGTACCGCCGCGGTGTGTCCTACCAGCCGGGTTTCGATCTCCGCCGTGCTCTCCGACACGGCGCTCGCGTCGCTTGGGGGGCTCATCACCCAGCGTCTCGACTTCACCGCCTCTGCGCATGTACACCGGCGGTCAGGTCGGGTTTTCCGGCGACGACAACGGGTTTGCCACCGCAACCGCCGTCGCCAACCTTCGCTACGCGATCAGCAGCAACCTGGCGGCGTACACGCAGTACTTCTACTACCACTACTTGTTCCAGCAGGGCGTGACATTGCCCGGCTACCTGCAGACGAATCTTGACAGGCAGGGCGTATCCGTCGGCCTGACCGCCTGGCTGCCACTTATTGGACCCCGAGGACGCCGATGATTCCCGGCAAACAGTACACCCCTGACGACATCGCCGCCATCCTCTGGCGGTGGAAGTGGCTGATCGTGCTGCCGTGTCTCGCCGGCGGGCTCGGCGCATTTGCCTACGCGCGGACGTTGAAGGACCTCTACCGCTCGGAGACGGTCGTCATGATGACGCCGCAGCGAGTGCGCGAGGACATCGTGCGCAGCACCGTGCGGAGCACCCTTACGGAGCGAATCCAGACCATCTCGCAGCAGATCATGAGCCGCACGCGGCTCGAAGGGATCATCGTCGACCTGAACCTGTACCCCGAGCAACGGCGAACGGGGCTCATGGAAGACGTCGTCGAGCGAATGCGCAGGGACGTCACCGTGCAGGTTGTCCGAGGCGACGCGTTCAGGGTGGCGTACGTCTCGGAGTCGCCGATCACCGCCATGAAAGTCACCGAGCGGCTCGCCGGGCTCTTCATCGACGAGAACCTGAAGGACCGCGAGCAGATGGCGCAGGGCACGAGCCAGTTTCTCGAGTCGCAGCTCGAGGATGCCCATCAGCGTCTCGCTGGCGCAGGAACAGCGCCTTGAAGCGTACCGGCGTGCGCAACGCCGGACAGCTGCCCTCGCAGGTCCAGTCGAACCTGGCAGCGATCAACGCCGCCCAGTTGCAGTCGCAACGGCTGCAGGATGCGGTAGCCAGAGAACGCGACCAATTGCAGTTGCTCGAGCGCCAGCATCGCCGACGTGACCTCGCCAGAAGTCATCGCAGCAGAGCCCGTGCTTGACTCGGCGAGTGGGACGGTATCGGGAGGCTCCGCGACCCAGCAACTCGAAGCCGCCCGAGCGGCGCTTCGCAACATGGAGCTGCGCCTCAAGCCCGCGCACCCGGACATTGGCCGGATGCGCCGGCTCATCACGACGCTCGAGCAGAAGGCCGAGAAAGAGGCGCTCGACATGCCGCTCACGCTCGGACGGCTCGGCAAAGCCTCGCAGCAAGGCCGCGATCGCCAGGTCGATTCGGCTTCGAGAGATGGAGCTCACGGCCGACCGCCTCCGCAAGTCGATCGCCGCCAAGGAGGCCGAGCAAGACCGCGTTCGCGCCACGGTGGGTGTGTACCAGCAGCGGCTGGAAGCCGCCCCCACTCGCGAGACCGAGCTGATCGAGCTGACTCGAGACTACGATGCGTTGCAGAGGCTGTATTCGAGCCTGTTGAGCAAGAGCGAAGAATCCAAGCTCACGGTCAACCTCGAAGCGCGGCAAGTGGGCCAGCAGTTCAGGATCCTGGACCCCGCCAGGGTTCCGGCACGCCCCTACAGCCCCAAGCGAGGCCGGATTCACGCCGTAGGGGCATTTGGCGGAATGGCGCTGGGCCTTGGGATCGTCTTCCTGATCGTGTATCGCGACAGCAGCCTCAAGACCGACGACGACGTCACCGGGTCGCTGGCCTTGCCGGTACTGGCGCTGGTGCCGATGATGCAGACGACTGCAGACCGGCGACGGCTCCGCCGCCGACAGATGCTCGTTGGCGGCGCGACCGCGGTTGTCGTGATCGGTCTGGTCGGCGGCGTCGCCTGGTGGGTCGTGACGCGGACGTAGAGGAGCCCATGTACACGACCTTCTATGGGCTCGCCGAGCTTCCGTTCGAGCTGAGCCCAAATCCCGAAGTATCTGCTGCTCACCGCGCGGCATCGCGAGGCGCTGGCGAACCTGCAGTACGGGATTTCTGCCAAGAAGAGCCTGACGCTGCTGATTGGCGAGGCCGGCACGGGCAAGACGACGCTGGTCAACAGCGCCTTGGTGTCCGAGCCCTGCCGTGGCGCCCGCATCGTGCACCTGGCCAACCCGATGCTGACGCCGCGACGAGTTCGTCGAGTTCCTGGCTCGCTCGTTCGACCTGTCGCCGGAAGCCCGGCGTTCGAAGACGGCGATGCTGGTCGAGCTCGAGCAGGAGCTGCGACGCCGCCAGGAGCAGGGCGTCACCACCGCCCTGGTGATTGACGAGGCGCAGTGCCTCTCGATGGGGCTGCTCGAGGAAGTTCGGCTGTTGTCGAACATCGAGACGCCCGGACAGAAACTGCTGCCGCTGGTGCTTGGCGGGGCAGCCAGAACTTGCCGATCAGCTGAACCTGCCGTCGCTGGTACAGCTGAAGCAGCGCGTGGCGCTTCGTTGCACGCTCGGCCTGCTCGACCCGATGGAGACGGCGGCCTATGTCACCGGCCGTTTGAAGATCGCCGGCGCCAACGGCAGGGAGATCTTCACGCGCGACGCGCTCGCCATGATTCACCAGCGCTCGGCCGGAGTGCCGCGCACCATCAGCGTGATCTGCGACAACGCGCTCGTCAGCGGGTTCGCTTCCGGGGCAGCGACGATCGGGGCCGATCTCATCCGCGAGGTGTGCAACGACTTCGACTTGCGCGTGCCGTCGGAGCCACGCATCAGTGGCACGCGAGCGGTCGCTGCCGGTGCGCGCTCTGCTGCCCCTCCGGCGCCAGTCCGGGCCGCGACGCCGACTACCGCGACTGGCGATGGGGCCGACCGCTTGTTCGCCGATGTCGGGAAGCGGCGATGGTTCTCGTTCTTCTGAGGATGGCATGAGTCGAATTGGCGATGCGATGAAACGGGCTGGGGCAGGCGGCGAAGCGGCCCCGTTCAGCGAGGTCGTGCTCGATCCGCTGGTGGCCGCAGCGCCGATTGCACCCCGGCGCAAGCGATGAACCCGACTTGCTGTCGACCGCCGGCCGCCGATCTGCTGGCGTCGGCGGCAATCGCCGAGGCCGGAGCTGCCAGCGACGCGCTTGCCGTCGACGAGTCGCTGTTGCAGGCCGTGGTCGGCCATAGCGAGAAACTGGTCGCCAACCCGCAGCTCCAGCCGGTGGCCGTTGAGCAGTACCGCCGGTTGGCCGCGATTCTTCACCACGCGCAGAAGGAGCGCGGGATTCGCCGGATCCTCGTCGCGAGTGCCCTGGCCGAAGAGGGCAAGACCCTCACCGCGACAAACCTGGCGCTTACGTTGAGCGAGTCGTATCGCCGGCGCGTTCTGCTGATCGATGCCGACCTGCGGCGCCCGGGCGTCAACATCGCCTTCGGCATCGCCAAGCAGTCCGGGTTGTCCGAGGCGCTGGCAAGTCGAGGAGCCGCAGAAGCTGTCGATCATCCAGCTGTCGCCGACCCTGGCCGTGCTGCCCGCCGGGCACCCGAACCAGGATCCCATGCACGGGCTGACCTCGCTTCGGATGTCGCAGATCCTCGACGAGGCGACCGAGATGTTCGACTGGGTGATCATCGACTCGCCGCCGGTCGGCATCCTCCCCGACGCGAAGCTGCTGGCGCGCATGGTGGACAACGTCGTCTTCGTGATCGCAGCCGGCAGGACACCGCATGGAGCGATACAGCGTGCGGCCGATGCGCTTGGCCGCGACCGCATCCTCGGCGTGGTCCTCAACCGCGTCGATCCAAAAACCGCCGCACCGGGCGCCTATCAGTACCTACCGCTACTACGGCTACGGCGAGCGGACCAACGGCAACGGTCGAAGCCCGGGTTCATCCGGCGGCTTCTGGGGACGTCGATGAGCAATGTCCTCGGCCGCCGCGTGTTGGGCCGCCTGCTGGCCCTGTTCGTCTTCGAGACGGCGCTCATCGTCAGCGCCGTCGCGCTGGCGGCGTGGCTGCGTCTGGGCCCCGACGCGCAACTCCTGCTGTTTGTCGAGAACGGGCTTCAAAAGTCGGTGCTGATCGCGCTGGTCTGCCAGATCTGCTTGTACTACGCGGACCTGTACAACCCGCGGGTGATTGCCGACCGCCGCGAGCTGTTCGTCCGGACGGTGCAGGCACTGGGCGCCACGTCTTTTGTTCTGGCGGCCATCTACTATTGGCTGCCGTCGCTCGTCATCGGCCGTGGGGTCGTTCTGATCGCAGCCGTGCTGGTGATCATAGCCATCATCGGCTGGCGCCTCGCGTTCGAGTGGGTGGTGTCGCACGTCGCTCCCCGCGAGCGCCTGCTCATCGTGGGAACCAGCGCGAGTGCGGTCGCGCTTGCGAAGGAGCTGCACGCGATGCGGGGCCAGATCGGCGTGGAGCTGGTAGGCTTCGTCGATCCCGATCCCGCACGGGTAGGCCAGCCGGTGTTCAATCCCGGCGTGATTGGAACCGTGGAGGACATCCCGGCGGTCGTCCGCGCCCGGGGCGTGGACCGTGTGGTCGTGAGCCTGTCGGACGCGCGCGGGACACTGCCGATGGACACGCTGCTCGAGATGAAGATCGCGGGCGTCGCGTTCGCACATCTCGCTTCTGTCTACGAGGAGTACACCGGGAAGATCGCCGTCGAGAACCTGCGGCCGAGCTGGTTCATCTTCTCCGATGGGTTCAGGCACTCCGCGTGGCTGGCGATGGCCAAGCGGGTCACCGACGTGGTGCTGGCAGCGGTTGCCCTTCTCGTCGCAGCGCCGATCATGGCGTTGGTCGCCGTGGCGGTCTGGCTGACGTCGGATGGTCCCGTGCTCTATCACCAGCGGCGGGTCGGGCAGCACGGCCGCGTCTTTACCGTCCACAAGTTCCGCTCGATGCACGATGACGCCGAGGCCGGCACCGGCGCGGTGTGGAGCCGGGGAGAGGCCGACCCCCGCATCACGTTGGTGGGCCATTTCCTGCGACGCGCCAGGCTGGACGAGTTGCCGCAGCTGTGGAACATCCTGAAAGGCGACATGAGTTTTGTCGGCCCGCGTCCGGAGCGGCCGGAGTTTGTCAGCCAGCTGACACGCGACATTCCGTACTACGGCCAGCGCCACGTGGTGAGGCCGGGCCTGACCGGTTGGGCACAAGTGCGCTACACGTACGGCGCCAGCGTGGAAGACGCGCTGATGAAGCTGCAGTACGACTTGTTCTACATCAAGAACCTGTCGCTGGCACTCGACGTGTTCATCCTGTTTTCGACCGTGAAGACGGTTCTGCTGAGGCGCGGCGCGTGATGTCACCCAACCCGACCCGCATCGTCAACGCGATGACCGTTGACGTCGAGGACTACTTCCACGTCAGCGTCTTCGATGGCGTCGTGCCACGAAGCCAGTGGGACACAGCTCGAAAGCCGGGTGTGCCGCAACACCGACCGGCTGCTGGACCTGCTGGCCGAGCACGGCGTGCGCGGCACGTTCTTCGTGCTGGGATGGGTGGCCGAGCGACATCCCGCGCTCGTCGCGCGCATCGCATCGGCCGGTCACGAGATCGCATCTCATGGATACGGCCATCGCCTGGTCTACGACCAGACCCCCGCCGCGTTCCGGGAAGACGTGCGTCGCGCCAAGGGGCTGCTCGAGCAGGCAAGTGGGGTGCCCGTCAACGGCTACCGCGCACCCAGCTATTCCATCGTCCCGCGTTCGTTGTGGGCGCTCGACGTCCTGATCGAAGAGGGCTACGCCTACGACGCGAGCATCTTCCCGATTCGGCACGACCGTTACGGCATTCCGGTATCGGCTCGTCACCCCTATGTCATCGATCGACCCGGGGGCCGTCTGATCGAGGTCCCGGCGTCCACCATTGAGGTCGGCGGCATGAACTTGCCGATCGCCGGCGGGGGCTATTTCCGCCTGCTGCCCTACGGCTGGACGCGCTGGGGGATAGGCCGCGTCAACAACACGGAACGCAGGCCGGCGATCTTCTACCTGCATCCGTGGGAGATCGATCCTGACCAGCCGCGGTTGCAGGCGGGTCTGCTTGGTCGAGTGAGGCACTACCGCAACCTCGATCAGACCGAGTCGCGTCTCCGGCGGTTGTTGGCGGAGTTCGCCTGGGGCTCCTTGCGGTCCATCCTCCCGACCTTTGGCGCCGAGTCCGTTCCTCACGGCGCATCGGTCGCCCTCCCGTACCAGTGGTGACCGTCGATATCAGCGCCGACGCCTCAGGGTGGAACAGCTTCGTGGACGGGCATCCCGACGCGACGGCCTATCACCGCTGGGCCTGGCGCGACGTCTTTTCGAGCGCGTTCGGCCACGACAGCATCTACCTGGTGGCGAAGGACGGAACGCGCATTGTCGGCGCGCTTGCCACTGGTGGAGTTTCGAAGCCATCTGTTCGGCACCTTCGCGGTGTCGCTGCCGTTTGTGAACTACGGCGGCGTGGTCGCAAACGGCGCGCTGGCAGCCGGCGCGCTGACCGCCCACGCAATCTCGCTGGCACGCGCCCGGCATTGGCGCCATGTCGAGCTGCGGCACATCCGCCGGCAGTTCGCGGAGTGGCCGGCCAAGCGGCACAAAGTGGCGATGTGGATGCCGCTTGCCGCCGATCCCGAAACGCTCTGGTCGTCACTCGACCGCAAAGTGCGCAACCAGGTCCGCAAGGCCGAGAAGTGCGGCTGCACGGCCGAAGACGGCGGCGAGGAACTGCTCGGCGACTTCTACAGGGTGTTCGCGCACAACATGCGCGACCTGGGCACGCCGGTCTACGGCCGCCGCTTCTTCGACGAGGTCTTTCGCTCGTTTCCGTCCGAGACGCGCGTCTTCGTCGTGCGCGTGGCCGGAGAGCCCGTCGCCGCATCCATCACCGTCGGCTGGCGTGACCGGCTCGAGGTGCCCTGGGCCTCGTCGCTCCGTGCGCACGCGGCGAAGTCGCCCAACACGTTGCTCTATTGGGCGATGTTGCGATGGGCCGTGCGGCAGGGCTGCCGGACGTTCGATTTCGGCCGTTCGACGCCGGACGAAGGCACGTTCCACTTCAAGAAACAGTGGGGGGCACAACCGCACGAGTTGGCGTGGGAGTACCTGGGGCTCTCCGGCGATCTACCCGACCAGAGCCCGAAGAACCCGAAGTTCAAGGCGGCGATTGCCCTGTGGCAACACCTGCCCGTCTCCGTGGCTACCGCACTTGGACCGGCGATCGTCAGGAACATTCCGTGACCGCGTCCACGCCGTAAGGACTGAACCATGCCCGGTATTTGCGGCATCACGACGGGTCTTCCGATCGACACGCAGTCACTGGTGAGCGCCATGGCGTCGCGCCAGGTTCACTACCCGTGGCAAAAATCGCATACCTGGGTGTCGATGGACCGCCATATCGGCCTGGCCACGGTCGCTTTCGACTCGCACGACGGAGCCGGCATCGCCGAGCACTACGAAGTGTCGCTCGCCTTCGACGGAGAGCTGTACGAAGCCACGGAGGTTCGAGCCCATCTGGCCAGGCACGGCGTCCATTTCGTCGGCGATTCGATACTCGAGCTGCTGATGCATGGCCTCGACAGGGAGGGCCTGCCGTTTCTGGCTTCGCTCCACGGATGCTTTGCCGCCGCGATGTGGGACGAGCAGCAGCAGCGGCTGACACTCATCAGCGACCGGTTCGGCATGCGGCCGCTCTACTGGGCCCGTGTAAATGGCGCCCTGGCCTTTGCGTCCGAGATCAAGGCGCTGCTCGCCGTGCCTGGCCTGAGCAGCAAGACGTCGTCGGACGGGCTCGCTCAGTTCTTCGCGTTTGGCCAGTATTTCGGCGAGCGGACGTCGATTGACGCGATCTCGGTGCTGCCCGCCGCGTCGGTCCTCGAGTTCGATCTGTCTACAGGCCGTGTGCAGGTTCAGTCCTACGGCGGCGTCGGACCGGCGTCCAGTCCGCCGGCGACGCTGGAGGCCACGCTCGACGCTGTGGCCGAAGCGTTCGTGGCTTCAGTAGAGCGCCAGACGTCGGACACTCGCGGGCTCGGGCTGTCGCTCTCCGGCGGCCTCGATGCAAGGACCATCCTGGCTGTCGTGCCCGGGCACATCCCGCTCACCACGGTCAGCCTCGGCATCCCCGGCAGCATCGATCATCGGGCCGCCGGGGCGCTCTCGGATTTGGCCGGCCGGCCTCATCACGAACAGATGCTGGACGGCTCGTTTCTGAGCAGGTTCGAGGATCACCTGCGCCAGATGGTGCGCCTGACCGACGGCCAGTACCTCGACCAGGGGATCGTGCTCACGACCCTGCCGGCGTACCGCGAGCTCGGGATCACGACCCTGCTGCGCGGCCACGCCGGCGAGCTGTTGCACATGCGCAAAGCCTATGCGTTCTCACTCGATGCACAGGCTCTCTCGGTTCCAGACGAGCCCGCGTTGCACGACTGGTTGTGGCGGCACTTGTCGAGCTACATGGTGGGCGCAGTCGAGGGCCCGCTGTTTGCCGCCAATGCCGGCGGAGCCGGTGTTCTCGAACAGGCCAGAACGGCCCTTGGCGGGTGCCTGGCGGCGAGCAGGGACGTGAGCCCCCCAATCCAGCGGGTGTGGCACCTGTTCCTGCGTGAGCGGCTGCGTCGCGAAACGGCGCTTTCGCTTCAGATGTTCCGGTCATTTACCGAAGTACGCGTGCCGTATCTCGATCCGACTCTTGTGTCCCTGCTGCTGGCACTTCCGCCGGAGCTCAAGCTCGGCGACACGCTGCAGGCCCACATCCTGAAGCGGCACAGACCCTCGTTTCTTCGCGTGGTAAACGCGAACACCGGCGCGCCGATGGGCGCCAGCCCGTTCAAGGCGCGGCTGGCATCACTCCAGATGAAGGTGTACGCGAAGCTGGGCGTTCAGGGCTATCAACCCTACGAACGGCTCGGCCTCTGGCTGGCTCAGGACCTCAAGCCGCTGGTGCACCGGCTCTTGCTGTCGGACCGGTTTCACGCTCGCGGTCTGTTCGTGCCAGAGGCCGTCGCCCGCGTCGTCTCGCAGCACGAGGCGCGGACGCACAACCACACGTTTCTCATCATGGCGATGTTGATTTTCGAGATCGCACAGGAAGAGATCTTCGAGACTCGCGCCGAGACGTCAAAGGTCCTCGCATGAAGGGGCTGATCCTCACCTACCTCATCACTATTGCCGGCTCCATCGCGGCGCTGCGCTATCCCCTCATCGGATTGCAGGTCTACGTCGGCCTGGCTGTGCTCAGGCCACAGGCCATATTCGGATTCGCGGGAGACCTCAGCAACCTGAGCATACTGGTCGGCGTGCCGGTGCTCGTCGGGTGGGCGCTGAAGGGTTTTGGCACATGGCGCTTCGGACGCGGGTTCGTGGTGGTCCTGTCTTTCGTCCTGTTTCTCCTGTGGTTCCTGCTTTCAGCCTCGCAGGCCCTGGACCCCGCGGTGGCATTTGACTCGGCTTACGAGCTGTCAAAACTTGTCCTGCCGTTCTTGGTGGGTGTCACCCTGATGGACGGAGAGAAGGACTGGCGGCCGATGCTGTGGACGATCGTGCTCGCCCAGGGCTACGTGGGCCTGGAACAGAACATCAACTACGTGGTGAAAGGCTACAACACGGCGGGTGAGGGCTTCGGCGGGATGGACAACAACTGCTTTGGTGTCAGTCTCGTCACAGTGTTAGGGCCTGCGCTGGCCCTGATGATCTCGAGCAAGACGTGGATACTTCGCGCGCTTGCCGGCGCCGCGGCGGCGCTGATCCTTCACACCACGTTCCTGACGTTCTCTCGCGGCGCGATGCTCGGGCTCATCGCGGTGGCGCTCACGGCCTTCGTGATGATGCCCAAGCGACCAAAGCACCTCGGCGCGCTCTTGCTCGTCGGCTTGTTGTCAGCCCGTTTCATCGGGCCGCAGCTCGCCGAGCGGTACACGACCACTTTCGCTTCGTCCGAGGAACGGGATGGCTCCGCAGAAAGCCGGCTCGATCTCTGGATGGCTTGTCTCGAAGTCATCAAACAGTACCCGGTGCTGGGCGTTGGTCCCGCCAACTGGCGTGTCATCGCGGCCAGCTACGGGTGGCCGGAGGGAAAATCCGCGCACAGCGTCTGGATGGAAACCGGCGCTGAAGTTGGCATTCCAGGAGCCGTGTTCCTGATGCTGTTCTTTGGCACGGCTGCCATCAAGCTGTGGCCGGTCGCCCGGGCCCCGCAGACAGAGGCCAATCGTTACGAAGTCGTCCTTGCGTCCGGGGTGATTCTGGCGATCGTCGGCTTCTGCGTGTCCGGTCAATTTGTTTCTGTTCCGGGTCTCGAGGTGCCGTACTACGTCACGATGCTCGGGGCCGCGATGTTGAAGACCACGACACGCGAAGCCGTGACCGGCGCCGCGGTGAACACCGTCACCCAGCCTCGACCTCTTACCGCGACCTGACCAGCCCGTGCTCGACGACGTATTTGGCGAGCACGTCCCCGTACAGCGCGTGGCCACGAGCGGTGAAGTGAAAGTCGCTCGGGAGAAAAAGACTGGCCGGGTTCGAGTCCCTCCGGAATGCGCTGGTCGCATTGACGAAGGCGATCCTATGCATGGAGGCAAATGCCTCGAGTGTCCGGAACGGCCGGTCGTTCAGGTGGACCCTGTTTTGTCCGATGCCATATTGGTCGCGAATGGGGGGCAGCGGGGTAGCGTTGGCAGCAACCTGCCACGGCTGTGGGTAAGTCGCCAGCAGCAACGGGATGTGATCGTGTGCGAGCAGGTCCGCCAGGTTGAGAATTGGCGCCAATGTGTTCCGGACCTCCTCGTTCATTTCCTGCCCGCCGTCCAACGCCCAGAGATAGCGATCCTGGTCTCTGGCAAACGGCACGCCCTCGCCGGCGGCCTGTCGCCGCCGCATTGCGGAGGTGACGTATTTCCCCGCCCACTGGAATGACAACAGCCCCGGCACCCAGCTCGGTGGGGCTCCCAACGAGGGCTCGGTCACAAACAGGGGCACACCGTCACTGGACGACACAAGGCTTCTGGAATACTCCAGATGGTCCTGCACGTCGGACATGTCGAAATTCACGACCACCAAATCCGGCTCCAGGACGTGCAAGCCGTGCCGGTATTGCAGGTACTCGAGCAGCGGGCAATAGGACAGCACCCCGGCATTCACCACCTCGACCGAGGGGAAGCCTCCGTTGCGCAGCCGCTGTTCCAACCGCCTGGCAAACACGACCTCGTTGGCGGCGCGAAAGCCAAGCGTGAAGGAATCGCCCAGCAGCAGGATGCGAAATGTCCCGGCCGGCTTGGGCACGGCGACTTCTGGCGATCGCAGGCCAAACGAGTTGGTTGGAGACGCGGCGTTGTCGTAGCCCGGCCGCATCGCGTGATGCACCGTCCAGCTCCGAACCCCGACCTCGAGGTCGGGCGTCAACCGGGCAGCCAACAGACCTCCGGTCAGGATGTTCGCGACCCGGAAGCCCGTCTCGACGAGCCCGATAAGCGTGAATGCCAGCGCGATGACGAACAACGCACGAACCAGCAATGGCGCTGGCCGGACAACCGAACGACGTTGCGGAGAGGTCTGAGAAGGCTCAGTCATGTGCTGGAGACGGCCGGCTCAGCGATCCGCCGACACCCGATACACGCGGAGGATATGGGAAAACTGATCGTAGCGTCGCCGGGAGATCTCGGCCAGCAGGTCGCTCTGCCGGTGCGGAAACCGGGGCAACGGCGTCCACGCATTCAAACGCGCGACAACGAAAAACTCGTCACGCGGCAGTTCGCGGGCCTTCGTGCGGACCTGCAGAGTGTGACGAAAGCCTGCTGGCAAGTAGTAGGAGATTGTCTCCGCGTCGTCGCTCAGGATGGGCTGTCCCTGCCTGGCGTGCGTCACCAGGACTGCGGCGGCCTGGCGATAGTCATGTCGTGATCCATCCCTGTAGTGACTGAGCAGGGTCGGCAACAGCAAGACGACTACGCAGGCATACCAGCCAGCGGCAACGGGTCTGGAGCCGACGCCGCGCGCCACGAACTCGACGGCATGGGCTGCGAGCACCCACATGGCCGGCATGAAGAATACGAAGTAGCGTGGGTTCCACGAGACCGGCGCGAGCGGGAAGAAGCACAAGCTCCCGGCAAAGAGCATCGCCCACCACGACATCGTCGGCACGTGGTCCCGCCGCGCCGCCGCCACCCAGCAACCGAAAGACGCAAGCGCGAGGATCGGGACGCCCGCGTGCGCCGCAAACGACACAAGCACGGGCGTCGGGTTGCCCGTGCTCGACCACCCGTGCACGATGGGCCTCAAGTACAGGAAATACAGCACCACGCTGACCAGGGCGGCCGCGCCGCTCCGACAGAGCGGAGCCCACCCGATTCGCCCAGCCAGATACGCCGGCACGGACGCCAGCAGCGCCAGCACGAAAATCGCCACCGTGACGTTGTGTGACAGCACCGTGAGCGCGGCCAGCAGAGCCGTCACGACGATCGTCGTGACGCCGCCCAGGGGCAGCCACATGGCGGCGAAGGTCAATGTCAGCAGCAACAGAGGCAGGCTGTAGAAGCGATCGATCTGGGCCAGGAAGACGAACATCTGGCTGCCGTTGACGATGATGGCCAGGGCCGTCGCGAACCAGAGGCCGCGCCAGCGTGCCGCCAGGAGGAAGGCAAGGGCCGACGTCAGAATGGCGCAGACGAGCGATGGAATGCGAAAGCCGAGCTCGTTGGCGGGTAACAGCGCCAGAGCCCGGCGCTGCACGCCGTACCAGACTGGCATCGCCCTCGGCAACCGGTCCAGCTGCCCACCCGGGACCGAAAACGCCGCGGCGTCGACCTGAAACAGACCCATTTCCACCAGCGACGGCACTTCGTCGTCGGCCATCGGCCATGTGCCGATGCCATACGAGCAGAGACAGGCTGTCACGACAACGACGACCGCGATGCCGCACCACAGGCGAGGTCCCCAGGCCTCGCCCGTGCTCGAATCGGCGCGGTTCTGCGCACCGGAAAGCATAGCGAGACTATACCTTCCGCTCATCGCCTGCAGCAATTGCGCCTGATATCATTCATGGCACGATGGCAACCATCGTTGGAATTGCCGGCGCCGCGCGCAACGCTGCCGTTGCGCTGTGCGACGGCGGCCGCATCGTCGCCGTGTGCGAGCAGGAGCGCGTGACCCGCACGCGCCAGGACCGTCTTCGACCGGGTCAGATCCCCGCGGAAGCGCTCGAGACGGTGCTGCGCCTTGGCAATCGAACTGCCAGTGATGTCTCGACGTACGCCATCGCGGAAGCCGCGATCGAGCTGCCGCCGAATCAGCCGGTCGAGCGCGTGGACCACCATCGCGCCCACGCCGCGACCGCGTATTTCACCTCGCCATTTGCAGATAGTGTCGTGCTCGTCTGCGATCGTCACGGGACCCCCGAGTTGTCTGTGTGGCGAGGCGACGCTGCCGGTGTCACGCGGCTGGAGTTTCCGTGGTCGGGGCCAGCCTTCGCCACGCTTTATGCAAGGGCCGCGCAGGCCTTTGGCCTGGCTCCCGACGGCGATGAACACCTCCTGGAAGCGCTCGCACATGTGGCCGACGGCAGCCTCGACGCGCCGCCGTCTCTAGTGAGCTATCAAGGCGACCGTCTCGAGGTATCGCCGCAGTTCTGCGAATCCATTGCGAGTCTCCTGCGCGCCACTGGATCCCGCGTCGCAGTCGCGGATCGCGCCCGCGTTGCAGGCAGCGTCCAGAATGCGATTGGCGACAGCCTCCTCGCACTCGTGAAAGAAGTGCAGCGCCGATTCGGAGGGCATCACCTGTGCCTTGCAGGGGGGCTGTTCTACAACAGCTACTTCAACACGCGGGTGGCACAGTCGGGCCTCTACGAGGACACGTTTGTTCCCGTGAATCCCGGCAATGCCGGCGTCGCCATCGGCGCGGCGCTCGAGGTCGCGCGTCTGGAGCGCAAATGCCATCGGAGCGCGCCGCTCTCGCCGTTTCTTGGCCCCGGCCACGCTCCCGCCGAGATCAAGGCCACGCTGGACAACTGCAAGCTGTCCTACGACTACGTGCACGACGGCCTGGTCATCGAACGCACCGCCAGGGTGCTGTCACAGGGAAAGTTCGTCGGCTGGTTTCAAGGACGGATGGAATGGGGACCGCGCGCACTCGGAAATCGCAGCATTCTCGCAAGTCCCATGGCGCCGTTTGTCCTGGAGAACCTGAACGCGTTCCTGAAACACCGGGAGCCGCACCGGTCGTACAGCGTGTCGGTGTGCGCCGAGGACCTGCCGCGTTACTTCCGAGGTCCCGCAACGTCGCATGTTCATGGAGTATGAGTACGATGTGATCGACCCCGCGATACTGCGTGCCCTGTTGCCCTTGAACTCGACAAGGCTGCGCGTGCAGACCGTGCCGGCCTCGGCGGGCGCGTTTCACACGCTCATCAAGGCGTTCGGCGACCTGACGGGCGTTCCAATCCTGGTGAACACGTCCTTCAACGGGTTCAACGAGCCCATCGTCTGCACTCCACGTGATGCCGTCCGCGTGTTTTACGGGACCGGCCTCGACATGGCTGTGATGGGCAGCTTCATCCTTCAGAAATGACGGCTCTCCGACGGCTTCTGCCCAGGATTGGCGTGGCCGTCCTCGCCATCGGCCTGGCGTTCGGGTTGTGCGAAGCGGGCGCGAGGATGATCTTTCCGCGGCCCCCTCTCGCGAGTCGCGAGCCGCAGATTTCCTTTCTCTATGACCCCGAAATCCGGTACGTCATGGCTCCCGCGCAACAAGGCTGGATCGACGACGGCCTGGTCTCCGTCAACTCCCTTGGCTTCCGAGGTCCCGACGTCACTTCGCCGAAACCGCCGGGACGCTTCCGGGTGGTCGTCGTCGGCGACTCGCTGACGCTTGGCTGGGGCGTCGGCGACGACGAGACGTACTCGGCGCGGCTCGAGCAACAGCTGCGCCGCAGATTCCCCACACGCGATCTCGACGTGGTCAACCTTGGAGTGGGAGGCTACAACACGCGTCAGGAGGTCACCCTTCTGGCGCGAAACGTGTCGCGCCTCCAGCCGGACCTGGTGCTTGTCGGCTTCTACTCGAACGACGTGCCCGACACGCTGGAAGACACCGGAGGCGGCTCTGGGGGCGGCGCGCTCATTGTCCCGGCCAACCCAACGACCGGACAGCGGCTGCACATGAACCCGACGCCAACCGGCTGGTGGGATCGCCAGCTCCGGAAGAGCCGGGCGGTCTATGTCGCCGGACGCGCCTTCAACCGCCTCCGGGGCGCCGGCGAGTGGGGGATGTCGCGCTTTGCCATGGAGATCGACATGCTCCAGGGGAAAGACTCGCCGCAGATCGACCAGGCCTGGCAGAAGGTCGGCACCGAGTTCGAGCGGCTTGCGGGCTCTGTCCGCGGCGAACGGCATTCGCCGTGGGCGTGGTCGTCCTGCCGTGCCGTGAACAGGTGATGGGCGAGTACCAGAACGCCAGGTACCAGACGAGGGTTCGCGCCATGACCGAGCCGCTCGGCTTCCACGTCATCGATCCGCTGCCGTTGACTGAGCGAGAACCGGAAGCCCGAGCTGTTCATCCCATATGACAGGAACCACCCTTCGGCCGAGGGACACGCACTTATCGCCCAGGCCATCGCCGACTACCTCGACAAACACCAGTTCGTCACGCGGCGCCCGCTGACGAGGCATGTACAGGACCTTAGCCCGCACGGCCTCAGAACAGCGTGTAGATGAACGGCGCCGCCGCGGTCCCCGACAGGAACACCAGGACGCCAAACGCCAGCAGTATCACGACGATCGGCAGCAGCCACCACTTCTTGGTGTGGCTGAGGAAGTACCAGAACTCGGCGATGATGCCGGTTCGATCGGTGGTCTTGGCTTCTGTTTCGAATTTCGACATATGGCACCAGGGCAGGCCTGACCGCCTGCGCTACATCTCAGAGACTGCCGGAAATACTCTCGGACGTCCTCGGGCCCGGGTTTTGGCCTCCAGTACGACGCCCGCCCTGACCACGGCGCAGGCGCAGCTCATCCCGCCCGGTCACCTTGAAGAAAAGCGCAACCGGCGTGATGACCGCATAAAACACGATCGCCAGCGCGACGCGCGAGACCGTCCAGCCGATGGGAAACGCGACGATCATCCAGCCGGTGTAGATGAACCGCACGGCCGACGGGCGGACCAGGCCAACGACACCAACCCCGAGCGCCAGCACCGCCAGGACGACCGCCCACTGGTCGGCGTGTCCCCGCCAGACCCGCCAGCCCGCCAGGCCCAGGAAGACCACCAGGAAGAGCCCGGCAAACTGCCGAAGCATCTTCTCGGGCGGCGGCTTGATGACTTCAGACCACTGCATGCCGTCCTCAATCCAACTGGAACTGCGCCAGGTATTTCTCGCGCGCCGCCGGGTCCAGCGTGTCCGCGACGTCGGTCTTCAACAGAATCAGGTCCTCGAGCACGAGGGCGTCCATCTCCGTGCCCAGGAAGCATCGATACGCGTCCTCCGGCGTGCACACGATCGGCTCGCCGCGCACGTTGAAGCTCGTGTTCACGAGCACGGGACAGCCGGTGCGCTCGAAGAAGGCGCGAAGCAGCCGCCAGGTGCGAGGATTTCGCGTCTCGTCCACGGTCTGGAGCCGAGCGCTGTAGTCCACGTGCGTCACCGCCGGAATAGTCGAGCGCGGGATGTTCACCCGGTTGCGCAGATCGGGGTCGGCTGCCATGGTCGCGCGCTGGTCGTCGGTAATCGGAGTGCGATGCTCGTCGAGCACGGGCGCCACCAGCAGCATGTACGGGCTTTCCTGTCCGGCCTGCAGCGCAAACCACTTGTGCGCCTCCTCCTGCAGCACGATCGGCGCAAACGGGCGGAAGCTCTCGCGAAACTTGATCTTGAGGTTCATCGTCGCCTGCATCTTCGCCGACCGCGGGTCGCCGAGGATGCTGCGGGCGCCGAGAGCCCGTGGCCCGAACTCCATCCGTCCCTGGAACCAGCCGACGATCTTGCCATCGGACAGGATGTCCACGACGCGCCGCATCAGGTCGGCCTCGTCGGTCGCCTGCTGATACTTTGCGCCGGCCCGATCGAGCATGCCACGGATATCGGCGGCCGCGAATCGCGGCCCAAGGAAACTGCCTTTCTGGCAATCGGTTGTGCGGATCTCTCGCGGCTTCTCGAGCAGCTGGTGCCACACGAACATGGCGCCACCGAGCGCTCCTCCCGCGTCGCCGGCAGCCGGCTGAATCCAGATGTCCTCAAACGGCCCCTCGCGCAGCAGCCGTCCGTTGCCCACGCAGTTGAGCGCCACGCCGCCGGCCAGCACCAGGCGGCGCTGCCCGGTCTGCCGGTGAAGCTCTCTGCCCATCGCCAGCATGACGTCTTCGGTCACAGCCTGGATGCTGGCCGCCAGGTCCATGTGACGCTGGGCGATGTCCGACTCGGGATTGCGCGGCGGCCCGCCGAACAACTCGTCGAACCGGCCGTTGGTCATCGTCAGGCCCTGGCAGTAGTTGAAGTACTGCATGTCCAGCCAGAAGCTGCCGTCGTCGCGCAGGTCCACCAGGTGTTTGGTAATCAGGTCCTTGTAGATCGGACGGCCATACGGCGCCAGGCCCATCAGCTTGTACTCGCCGCTGTTGACCTTGAAGCCGCAGTAGTACGTGACGGCAGAGTAGAGCAGCCCGAGCGAGTGAGGGAACTGCAGTTGCGACGTGAGCTCGATCCGATTGCCGCGGCCCGACGCCCATCGTCGTCGTGCTCCACTCGCCGACGCCATCGAGCGTGAGAATCGCCGCCTCGTCGTACGGGCTCGGAAAGAAGGCGCTAGCCGCGTGGCTCTCGTGGTGATCGGTAAAGACCAGCCTGGCCCTAAGGTCGCCGCCCAGGCCCTCGCGAATCAGGCTCGGCAGCCGCGTTTTCTCCTTCAGCCAGACGGGCATCGCCATGCTGAAGCTGCTGAAACCTGTCGGGGCAAATGCCAGGTAGGTCTCGAGCAACCGCTCGAACTTGCGCAGCGGCTTCTCGTAGAAGACGACGTAGTCGAGGTCGGAGACCTCCAGCCCACCTTCCTTCAAGCAGGTACTGCACGGCGAGGGCGGGAAAGCTCGGGTCGTGCTTCCTGCGCGTGAAGCGCTCCTCCTGAGCGGCCGCGACGATCGCGCCGTCCACCACCAGGCACGCGGCGCTGTCGTGGTAAAAGGCCGAAATCCCGAGAATGGCGGTCTGGCGTGTGGTCGGCATCCTAATTCAACATCCACGATAGCAGGGCACGCCGATCATCGCACCCGGCGGGCTTCGGAACGCCGAAGAACCGCTTCATACGTTTTCAGGCCATCTCGCACGAATTCCTGCTGGTTCTCGAGCACAGCCTTGATGTACGGGCCTTCGTACACCTCCAGATCGTCGAAGAATCCGGGGTCGTCCCAGCGATGGGGAAACAGGTCGAACACGAAACCCGGGATGGGCAACTTGAGCCGGCCGGCTCCATAAATCGCGTTCTGGCTGCGCCACTTCTCGCGCAGCCGCGACGCGTGCCGGACGTAGCCGAAGTGGTGGCAGCAGAAGTCGTACGGCCGCTCGGGCCACACCAGATCCTGGCCATGCACACGCACGTTGGACGCGTCGCCCCAGAACTCGATGTCCGGGCGATTCCGGTGGATGGCGAGCTTGCGCGAGGCCCAGTGCACCTTCTCCGGGTGGGCGTGAAACACTCGGTAGTTCGCGTAGAAGTTGATGACGTCAATCGGAATCAGGTCCTCGGACGTCTCCGCCAGCCGCTGCCGGAGAGGCTCGAACTGCCACTCCGGGATGAACTCGTCGCAGTCGAGGTACACGCACCAGTCGCCCGTGCAGCGCTTGCGCGCCTCGTTCTTGAACTGGCGGTACCACTCCATGCTCTGCTGCTCGCCCCATCGACTCTGAAACACCCGAATCTTCGGGTCGATGTTCGTGATGCGTTCAAACGTGCCGTCGGTTGAATACCCTTCGTTGACGACGAGCTCATCGACCAGAGGGAGGTGATGCTGCAGCATCTCGACGACGTGAAAGTCGTATTTCAGGCCGTTGCGCACGAAGGTGTAGAGCGACAGCTTCATGAACGGGTCTCCGCGGCGCGACGGAGAATGTCGGCCAGCGGCTCCAGACAGGCTTCCCAAGCGAGGCTGGCCACACGCGCCTGCGACGCCAGCGCCCTGTCGTGCTTCAGCGGATTCGGCAAGCAGGTCCGCGATTGCCTGGGCAAACGTGGGCGCATCGGCCGCCACACGGCATGCCGGGCGGACCGCGTCCGGCAGACCGCTCGAACACGGCGGGCGTCACGACGACGGGCAGCCCCGCCGCCACCGCCTCGAGCACCTTGTTCTGGACGCCGTGTGCCGTCTCGAGCGGCGCGACGGCGATGGCTGCGCGCCAGAGGTAAGGACGCACATCCGGCACCGTGCCGGTGACTTCGGCGCCCGCGTCAGCGGCCCGCCTTCTGAGCGTCGGGCTCGCACCCATTCCCACCAGTGTGAGGTGAGCCTGCGGCACCTTCGTCCGCACGAGCGGCCAGACATGTTCGATCAACCACAAGGCGCCGGCCTCGTTGGGTTGGTAACTGAACACGCCGGTGAACACGACCTCGGCGCCCGCGGCTGGCTCACCGATGTTTCGAAAGACCTCGACGTCGACGCCAACCGGCAGGACCACGGGTTCAAACGCCGCGTCGAGACTTCTCGAACGCCTCGGCCTCGCGCTTGCTCACGACCAGCGTCGCCGCGAGCCGCCCGCGTCGCCGCTGCCTCGAACCGCCGCAACACGCGTGCCTCGCGACGATAGATCCACGAGCGGGGCCCCCGCCCTTCCCGGCCCAGCGCTTCCCACTTGAACGAGTCCACGTCGACCATGTCCAGCACGAAGGGAAGCGTGTCGAGCGGGGGCTCCATGGCGAATCGTGCCATCCCCGAACAGAACGCCAGCGCGACATCGGGCTTCCAGCGCCGGCGGACTTGTTCGAGCACGGGCCGCATCTTCGGGCTGTCGAGCAACACGTGCGTCAGCGGCCGGTCGGTTAGAAGCTGCAGGCCAGCCTTCACGAGGTTGGTGGCGCGGGTCACTCGAACCACGTGCAGCGCATCCACCAGGCCGGCGATCTGCCCCGCACTGGCCATCTCGTCGTCGTCGTGGGCCAGAGCCACCAGGCAGACGCAGATGCCCCGGGCCTTGAAATACCGCAGCATCTGGTATGCGCGAATCCGGTCGCCGCGATTGGGCGCGTAGGGCACACGGTGCGTGAGGAAGAGGAGCCTCATGCGCCAGGCGCGTCTGCTGCCGTACGCTCCCGGATCACGCGTGCCGGAACCCCGGCCGCGATCACGAGCGGAGGCACGGGTTGCGTCACGACGGATCCCGCGCCCACGACGCTGCCTTTCCCGACGTCTGCCATGACCACCGCGGCGCTGCCGATCCACGCGCCGGCCCCGACGGTCACCAACGCCTTGGGCCGGTCCTGCTCTCGAATGGGCCGCGAGATCTCTTCGGTCCCGTGAGTGGCCGACCCGCTGGGGATATGTACGCCGGCGCCGACCAGAACGTCGCGCTCGAGGTGCACCAGGCCGAGATGGCACCGCGGGCCCACGTAGACATTCTCGTCGAGGCGCGCGCCGGCAGACGAGAACAACGTGCCGAACTCGACCGTCGCCGTCCAGTGGAACGAGGCGAGCGTGCGCGCCAGAAACGCCCTCCGCAGGTATTGTCCGGTGATGCCGGGCACCAGGCCCAGCGCCTGGGTTGAGCCTGCGATCGCGCGATCGCGCCCGACCACCTGCGCGCGCAGAAGGAACGAGACCAGCGAAGGGACCACCGCCAGGGTCGCGGCTCCAAACGCCGCGCGCTTCAGCAGGTCCTTCATGACTGGCGGCGAGCCTCCGCGAGCTCACGGTAAATCGATTCGAGCGCGCGCAGGCGGCTTTCGAAGGACAGGTCCGTCTCGACACGTCGCCGTGCCGCGGCAACCCGTGCCCGCGTCGCTTCGCCATCGACCATCGCTACCTGCATGGCGGCCGTCAGGGCGCCAACATCGCTGGAAGCGACGATGAGGCCCTCCACGCCGTGGGTCACCAGTTCGGCAGTGCCGCCGACGTCGGTGGCGACGATCGGCGTCTCGAGCGCCATGGCTTCGAGCACGACGTTGGGCGTGCCTTCATACGTAGACGACTGCACGAACAGGTCCAGTGCGTGGTGCAACAGCGGCACATCGTCCACGTGGCCCAACAGGCGGCAGGACGAGCCGAGGTGCCGCGCATCGATCTGCGCTTGCAGCGCCTGCCTCAGGCTGCCGTCGCCGGCAATCAGGAGTTGAGCCGATGAATGCGTCTGCCGCAAGGTCGCAAACGCCGCGATGAGCAGGTCGAATCGCTTCTGCGGCTCGAGCCGGCCCACCGCGCCGATTGCGAACTGCCCGTCGGCGACACCGAAACGGGCGCGCGCCTCTGGCACTCGAGCCGGATCGCGCCGGAACGACGTGTGATCGATCCCGTTCAGCAGCACCCGCACCCGCTCGGGACGGCACCCGTGGGCGACCAGGTCTGCCTTGACCTCGCTCGAGACCGCGACGACGACCGGGAAGAGGCCCAGCAGACGTTTGTCGGCCGGATAGTACACGAGACGCTCGCGCCAGGTGTGGCCGGTCCAGCCATGCGCGGTGGCCAGCGGCACGGCGCCGGTCGAGCGCGACAACAGCCAGGCCAGCAGGTCGGTCTTGTACTCGTGCGAGTGCACGACGTCGATGGCGCGCGAACGCACGAGATCGCGCAAGGGGCGCCAGATGGAGGGGTCGAGCGAATGACGCTCCAGCACCTCGACGTAATCAACGCCTGCTGACGCGGCACGGCGATCGATGCCGAACACCGGGTCGCGCGCGTCGCGCAGGTAGCAGACGGTTACCGCGACGCCCGGGCTGGCCTGGGATGCGCCTTTCAGGATGGTCTTCTCCGGGCCTCCGCCCGTCCCGCGCACGGAACGGAGCTCGAGCACGTGCACCGGGCGGGCGGGTGCTGTCACCTCAGGCATGGCGGCAGCCCGCACGTTTGGCGCGATGTGTGGCGGGCTCACCTGGGCGACAGCATCGTACAAGAAAAAGCCGCCGGAACTTATGGTTCCGGCGGCTTGGAGACCGTGCGCCCGGGCGAACTTAGCCGCGGTTGCGGCGACGGGCGCGATGCGCGAGTCCAACCAGCCCGGAGCCGAGCAGAAGGAGCGATGCCGGCTCTGGCACGGGAATGTCCTGGATCTGGTTCGTGTTGATGAGGTCCGCTTCGCTGACGCTGCAGCTGAACGCGTTGCTATCCCCAGGGTTCAAACAGAGTGACGACGTGAAATTGGTGTTCGTGTAGATGAAAGGATTCGCAAGGCCGAAGAAGGCCAAAAGATCTGGATCCTTAACGTCGGTCCCACTGCCGCCGCTCGTAAATCCGCCTGGGCCAAACAGCCCCACGTAAGCAACACCGTCGGGCCCCGCCGACCACGTTCCGGTGAGCAGCGTCGTAGAGCCCGACGACACCCGTCACCGCGCCTGTGAGGGTAAACGTTCCGCCCCCACCCCAAGCCTCAGCGGATGGCAAAAGGGTCGGCAATCTTGGCTCCGGTCGTGAAGTCGAGGAGGCAGCCGACACAGTCGTAAACCCCGTTATTCATCGGAGCACCGCTCACAATGACCGTGTCGAAGACGATGTCAGTCCCCACCAGAGGCGCTGCACCACCGGCGTAGCTGAGAGTCCCTCCGTCCACCAGCAAGTTCTCGAAATTGATCGTCGCGGCATGCGCTGGGGCAACCAGCAAGCCGAAACTCAGTACACCAGTCGCAATCTTTAGGGCGCGCATTGTAGATAGCCTCCAGCGCCTCGGTGAAGCAATCCGTCTGCCGCATGATCCACAAGCAAAATCGACGGTGCGGAGACTGAAATAAGTGCATTAGATAGAGCGTGTTACAGGTGATGTGCCGAGGGTGCCCATATATTGCCGCCATTCAGAAAGATCGCTGTAAGGATGACTTTCGTCGGCTTCTCAGCGCCCGGCGGCGAATACACCTTCCGTCAGAGTCTCACGCATGCCGGGCGACGCGCACCCTGGTGCGATGCGTGGCGGTGCTCACGAGCGACAGCGCTCGCGCCATCTCGTAGGTCCCCGCGACGACGAAGCCCTGGACCCACGCAAGCGGGTTGGTCAACCGGCCTCGCACGATGATGACCATGGCCTTGAGTGCCGCGATCGTCAACAGCCCAAGCAGCCCCGAGAGCGGCGGGCCTGCCGCCCAGCCAGGGCCACGCCAGCAACCCGAGCGCGAACACCGCCAGGCACACGAGTCCGGCGACGGGCATCAGCACGCTCGGCATCGTCCGGATACTCAGGGGACCCCTGAGGCTGACACGCAGATTGTCGCGTCCGCGCCACAACTCGCCGAAGAACAGGTCCGACAGCGTCCGCGGATCGCCGTGGTGGACGCTGTCCATGCCAGGCTCGCTGACCACACGGTAGCCGGCGTGGCGTACCGACTGGCAGAGCTGGACGTCCTCGCAGGCTTCCAGGCGCTCGTCGAAGCCGCCGACTTGCTCGAACGCGGTTCGGCGGACGGCGAGGTTACCCGCCCCAAGCCATTCGACGTCGCGGCGATCGGTGGCCTTGACGCGCAGCGCGTCGTACATCCGCTGCACCCACGTGGCGTTCACAGGCGCGTGGTAGGGGTATCCTGCGACCCCCAACCCGTCTTGCAGGAACGCGCCTGCGCACGCATGCAGCCAATCCGGCCCAATCTCGTTGTCCGCGTCGATGAACGCCAGGATGTCGCCGCGCGAGACCGCCGCGCCCGCATTCCTGCAGGCGCCAACCCTGAGGCCGGGTCGGTCGATGACGCTGGGCTCCGGCGCGTCGCGCGATCCCCGCCGGAGTCGTCCGACGAGCCGTTGTCCACCACGACGATCTCAACCCCGACCGCCGGGTGGCGGTTGGCCGCGATGCTCGACAGGCAACGGGGAAGGTCGGCGGCGCCGTTGCGCACCGGGATCACGAAGCTGACGCGCGCGATTTCTTCGTCACTCGCTCATTTCCCCACCGTCCAGAGCGGGCTGGTGCCCGCCGGCTCGACGTTGAACCACTGATAGAGCACCGGCACCCGCGTGAACATCAACAGCACGAAAACCGCAAAGCAGACGACCAGGTACGCCACGAACCCCCGTTCCCGGTAGAGCTTTTCCGGGTTCTGCGTCGGGCTGTCGGGCTTCATGCCCAGGTGCAGGTAGTAGGCGAACAGGCCCGCCGCCTGCGGCACGAAGAGCAGCAGCTCCAGGTGGTAGCGGACGATGAAGATGCCGGCAAACAGCGCGCACGTCGTGGCGTAGAACAGGATCGAGACCAGCAGCCGCTCTTCGGTGTAGTGCTTGAACGAGTGCCGGTAGGCCGCGGCGACCGCCGGGTCGCCGATGTGGCGGTACTCCGCGTACCGCTTCATGGCCATGAAGAACGCGCCGATCATCCAGTAGGACAGGGCCAGCGACAGCGGCGGCACGCGATCGCCGATCAACGCGAACCAGCCAAGGAACAGGCGGATCGGGTTGTTGATCGACTCGCTCAGCACGTCGACGTAGGGCCACTCCTTGGTGCGCATCGGGGGGACGTTGTAGAGCACGCCCATCACCCAGAGCCACAGCGCCGACAGGAAAAAGCGCGACGTTGAGCGACCAGGCCAGGCCCAGCCCGGCCACCGCCAGCGCGATCCACTCGGCGTAGGCGACGGCCGGCCGCACCTGGCCCGAGGGCACCGGCCGGTGCCGTTTCACCGGGTGCATGCGGTCCTGCGGCGCGTCGAGCAGCTCGTTGAGGACGTAGTTGCTCGACGCCACCAGGCAGGTGGACAGCAGCGCCAGACCAAGCGGGACCGCGCGCTCGGCCAGCCCATCAGCTCGGGCTGGTAGAAGAACGCCAGCACGACGCCGAGCAGCATGAACGAGTTCTTGAACCAGTGGTCCACCCGCGCGATGCGGATGTACGGGCAGCAGCGCGGCGAACGGCCCGGCCATCAGCGCGCCTCCCGAGCCGGTCGATGCTGCGTCAGCAGGTCGCGCATGTCGCTCGCAGCCGTGCGTGTACGGCCACGGTCGACGGCGCCATCGGCGCCTCCGCCGACGATCGCGCAGGGCATCCCCAGCGCGGCGGCGCCGCGAGCATCGACCTCGGCGCGATCGCCGACGTAGAGCACGTCACCGGGCGGCAGCCCCCAACGTTGGCACGCCACCTCCAGCCCTCGCGGATGCGGCTTGAACGCGTTGACGCTCTCGGCAGTGGCGTCCAGTTCGAGCGACGACCGCCGCGCGCAATCCCATGGCCTCCAGCTTGTCGGTCGACGGGGTAGTCCGAGAACACCCCGACCCGCAGCCCGCGCGCCATCCAGGGCGGAAAACACCTCGGCCATGCCGCCCCGCACCACACTGAGGCAGGTACTTCAAAGGGCGCCGGTAGATCCACTCCTCGACCGCCGCCTCCATGTCGGCGACCGGCACCCCCGCGCGCTCCGCGGCCCTGGTGTACTGCAGCCGGGCCAGCGGCTCGTCGGGACTGCCCCAGCGCCCGGAGCTCCTCGCGAACCCGGCGGAACGCCGACAACATCCGCCACAGGCGCGGGACGTTCCACGGCGCGTGTGCGAACCCACGAGCCGGCGCCCAGCTCGCCGGCCATCAAGAGCCGCAGCGGCGGCTGATGGTACAGGGTCCCGTCCACGTCGAAGAGCACGGCCCGGATCACGACGCGGCCCCGCCGAGCAGCTGCTTCACGAAGGGCCAGTCGCGCACGAAGAACTGCGATAGCCCAGATGGCCGCCAGCCCCAGCGCCAGCGCGGCCGGCAGCAGCGCTCACTCGCCAGCCCTCGCCGCAGCCGCTGCCACGCCCGGGCGGACACCGCAGCGCCCGCGTAGACCGCCAGCACCGGCGTGAGGGGCAGCCGGTATCGCGGATGGCCGAACACCACGCTGTGCAGCGCCGTGACGAACAGGACCAGCAGGATCAGCAGCAGGTGGCTGCGCCAGTCGGCCGGTGGCGTCAGGCACACGCCGACGATCGCCAGGACGAGCACCAGCGGAAACGCCACTGTCATGGCCGCTGTGGCCACAACGGCGGCCCACAAGGGCGGGTGATACAGCCCCCGCTGGATCGCCGCCGCGTAGTCGCGGTCGAGCGCCCAGAAGTCCGAGAACTTGATCGCCGCCCGCCAGAGCGTGAGAGCCGGGTGCTGCACGCATGAATGCGATGGCCTGCTCCCGCGCCCACCGCTCTTTCGATCCTTCCGTCCACTCGCCGCCGCCCGGCGGCTGCGGTGGAATGCCGACGATCCAGCTCTGCGTGCCTCGCTGCGACACGGCATCCCAGATGCGGTCGTGCGGCGTGAACTCGTAGTTGCCCATGCGCAGGTTCATGCCGCCCATGGTGTCGACGACCACCGGCACGCCCTGCAGCCGCGTGTTCCGCACGGCCCACGGCGCCACCACCGCGGCGAAGCCAGCGACCAGCAGCGCACAGCACGCCAGCCGTCGCGCCACGGTCGTCGGGGCCATCCAGGCCAGCAGCGGCACCAGCACCAGCGGAAAGGGCCAGACGACGCTGCGGGTGAGGGCGGAAAGGCCCAGCAACGCGCCGGCGGCCAGCGCGACCGCGGGTCGCGGACGCTGCACCAGCGCGACCAGCGCCGCCACAAACGCCGTGAGCAGGAACGTGAACACCGTCTCGGTCAGGAACAGGGAGTTGGCGAGGACCAGCGCCGGGTAGAACGCCGTGATTGCGGCTGCCACCAGCCCGGCGCGCTCGTCGTAGAGCCGGCGCCCGATCCAGTACACCAGCGCGGCGGTGGCCAGGCCCAGCAGGCCCTGAGCAGCACGCACGACCTGCAGGCTTCGGGACCCCGTGATCGACCAGAGGCCGGCGACCAGCGCCGGATAGACCGGCGGGCGCAGGGAGGTGGGGCCGCTTGCGCTTGCCAGCCCCCGGCCCTCGACCAGGCTGGTGGCCAGCACGTGGTAGTGCTGCTCGTCCACGATCTGCAAGTCCAACGGCGCGGTCATCGTCAGGATGACCAGGCGGAGCACGAGCGCCGCACCGAGGATGATGCCGAGGCGCTGCCTGGCACTGGGAGGGGACGTGGCTGCGACGACCATTGGGGGCTAACGCACCAGAGCAAGAGCTTCGCCAGGCTGGCGAGCCCCGTCCGATCACGCAGGCGAAATTGTAGCCCGCCGGTGCTGTCTGAAATTGCGGCTCGCGCGATGTCGCCCTCGGACCCGGAAATGTCTGACTCCAGACGGAATAAGGTCGTTCCCTCAGAGGTGCGGGCCACACCCCGAGCATCTATACTGGTCCGCCAGCCTCGCGAGACATTGAGCCGAAATACATGCGCCGCCACATTCCCGCCGCGCTTCACCGCCTGGAGAGGGTGATACCTGCCTCCGCGCGCCGCCTGATGAAACGGATGATGCCCTCCGTGGTAAGCCAGGCTCACGAGTTCGCCCTCGCCGCGGCACCCAGCGGGTTGACCGAGGCGACAATCGCCGATGGCCCGCTTCGTGGGCGGCGCTTCACTTGCAGGTTGCGTTACGAGGCCGACTATATCTTCGGGACGCACGAGCCGCAGGTGACAGCGTGGTTGCATTTGAACCTCTCGGCAGGTCACGTGATGTTCGATGTCGGAGCTCACGCAGGCTATACGGCGCTTGTCGCGGCACAGAGGGTTGGCGCCGGCGGGCAGGTCGTGGCGTTCGAGCCAAACCCTGAGAACAATGCCCTGATCGCTCGAAACCTGGCTGCCAATCCCGATTTGTCAGGTCGAATTCGACTGGAGTCCACTGCGGTGACAGATCGGACGGGAACGGCTTTGTTCGCCGGTGAAGAAACCACTGGCCACGTTGGCGACCGGGGATACCCCGTGGCCACTGTTTCGCTGGATTCCTTCGTGGCCGACACAAGGCTGGCGCCCACGCTCATCAAGCTCGACATTGAAGGCGGCGAGACCCTCGCCCTTGATGGCATGGCAATGGTCCTGAGCGTCAAGAAGCCAGCGCTGATCGTCGAAATCCATGACCGTGTGGCGCACGACCGTTTTGGCCGTGCCCTTTCGGAGCACAAGTATCAATGCTGGCGGGAAGGAGAGCCGCTGGCGCTTTCGTCGATCGGCCCGTGGGAACGACGATGGGTTTGCCTGGCGCGCCCGGAATCTCCCAGGTGACACGCGGGATTCTGGTGGTTTCAGAAGTCTTCCCGCCTGCTATCGGCGGCAGCGGCGCGCTGCTGGAGAATGTCTACCGCAGGATTCAGCGCCAGCGACGTGCGAGTGCTCGCGCATGACGCGCCGTCGGGGCTCGTCTACGATGGTCCGCTCGATGTCCGCCGTGTGTCGATGGCGGCACCGGACTGGGGCATCGTGCGCCCGACGTCATTGCGACGCCACCTTCGGGTCGCGCGCGCCATTGGTCGGGCCCTCGGTGAAAGGCCCGCGGTCGTCCACTGCGCCCGCGCGCTTCCGGAAGGCCTCAGCGCTGCCATGGCGCTTGCCGCTCCCGGCAGACCGGGCGGGAAGTATATCTGCTGGCTCCACGGTGAGGAGCTCGGTTTTGCTTCGACCTCGCGCGAGCTGACCTGGCTGGCGCGGCGCGTCTATCGCGGCGCCTCGACGGTCTTTGCCAATTCCCACAACTCGGCGAAGCTGCTGACCCGTAACTGGGGCGTGCCCGAGGAAAAGGTTCGCGTCGTCTACCCGGGCGTGGACGGAGAGCGCTTCCGCCCTGAGGTCGACGGCGCCGCGCTGCGATCGCGCGTGGCCGCGCCCGACGACGTGGTGTTTCTCTCGGTGGGTCGCCTCCAGCGGCGCAAAGGGCACGATTTGGTGCTGCAGGCGCTGGCGAGGCTTCGGGAGCGGATGCCGGGGGTGTCCTACGTCATCGTGGGGGATGGCCCGCACCAACGTCAGCTGGAAGACGACGTCTCCGTGCTCGGCCTGACCGGCATCGTGCACTTTGCCGGGCCGGCACGAGCCGAGGACTTGCCCGCGTGGTACGCGGCGGCCGATGTGTTCGTGATGCCCAACCGAATCGGACGGCGTGGACTTCGAAGGCTTCGGTATCGTCTTTCTCGAAGCGGCAGCGGCCGGCAAACCTGTGATTGGCGGACAAAGCGGCGGCGTGCCTGAAGCCGTGGAGGACGGCGTGACCGGCCGGCTGGTGGACGGCACGGACGTCGGCGAGCTCGAGGCGACGATGGCCGCGCTGGCCGAGTCGCGAGAGCTGCGCGTGCGCATATGGGAAAGCAGGCCGAGAGCGGGCAGTGCGCCAGTTCACCTGGGAGCGTGCCGCGCGTGACGTGGAATTTGGGTAACAGCGAGGAGCCCAATCCGATGTCGTCCGCGATCGTTGCGGGAAAGCGAACCGTGCGATGGCTCGTTCGCCGAGCGAACCCCGATTGGGAGACGTTACTCGTCGATTACTACTCCCTTCGTGGTCGTGCGAGGGACGTCGATGATTTCAGGTGGCTCCCGGTCCGCCGGTGTCCCGAGGGGCGGCTCGACGCGGGCGCAGCCGCCATCGGAGGCCGACTTTATGTGATCGGCGGGTACGCCTCCGAAGAAAAGGTGCTGAGCGTCGTGGACATCCTTGACATGCGGTCCCGACGGTGGGTCAATCGTTGGCCCATGCCGCCAGCGGCGGCGCAATCACACGTCGGTGTGGCGTCTGATGGCGCCCGCTATGTCTTTGCAGTCTCCGGCCAGCACGGCAACCACTGCCGTCCCCCGACCCCGCGAGCGTTCGTCCTTGATACCGCGTTGCAACAGTGGCACGACCTGCCCCGGTTCCCAGAGCCGCGATATGCCCCGACCGCGCAACTCTGGCGGGGGCGCCTGCACGTGCTGGGTGGTTCTCGCGAAGACCGCCACACTCCCGCGACCGATCATTGGAGTCTGGCCGTGAAGGACGGTCGGGCTCTCGAGCCCGAGTGGCGCCCTGAACCGCCCCTCCCAATTGGCGGACCCCATCGTGCCAGCGCTGTCGTCGCCGGACGTCTCTACGTTTTCGGTGGTCAGCTGGGCGACTACGTCGCCATACCAGGCGACCCGGATTGGCGCTGCACGGGGAAGCTCATCGCCGAGGAGTACTACGCTGACTCTTTCGTGCTCGAGCCGGGGTCGCAAGAATGGTCGAACGTGGCGCCAATGCCCCTGGCCGTTTCGCACACCGAGTCCTCGGCCGTCACCATCGGCGCCGCCGTCTACCTGTTTGGTGGACAATGCGCACTCGCCACGGAGACCCCGGCTCTGGCGGTCACCGACGCCGTGCAGTGCTACGACGCCGCCGGCGATCGCTGGACGCTGGCAGGGACCCTGCCGTATCGAGTGAAGACCACAGTGATAGGGCACTACGACAATTGGATCTACTCCGTCGGTGGGCAACGCGACCACGGCCCCGATGATGCACGTCCTGCGAGCATCGTGAACAACTGCTGGCGCGCGCGCCTGCCGTGAGTCCCGCGGGTCATGTCGATGCACGCGGTGCTGGTGACCGTCGATACCCGGTACGAAGGGATCCTGCGCGTCTTCCTGAGATGCCTCCATCGGCACTATCCCGCCCACCCATTGGTGGTCGTGTGCACGAGCGGCTGGACTTCGCAGATGTGCGAGGGGTTCGACCGGGAGTTTCCCTTTATCCGGTGGTTGGACGCCTCCACGCTGCGATTCCCGAAGGGGCCGCCCATGAGGCACGACGCCTCGATGGACCGGCCGATCATGTACGCGCGCTGGGCGGCGTTCAGCTCCGCCTTCGACGCCTACGACACCATCCTGTACCTCGACGTCGACACCCTGGTGCTCGCGCCGCTGGACGATTTGCTCGCCGCGGATGGACCCCTGGCGTTCGAGGAGGCGTATCCCCACCTCGACACGCTCGTCTTTCGCGATCCGGAGGACACCGACCTCCGTGAGCTCCTGCGAGTCGACGGCCTGGGCGAGTGGCAATGGCAGGTCGCCAATGCGGGAGTGATCGCATTGCCCCGCCGCTGCCGCAGAATCGAGCATCTTGCCGAGGCGGACCGGCTTGCCAGGCGATACGAACCGCATCTGATGTGGGGGGATCAGTCGTTGCTCAACCTCTGGCTCGCCCGCAACGGCCTTCGACCGGTGCATGACTTCCGATTCAATTACCAGGTCCGGCTGATCCTGGAGCGCCGGGAACACCGCGCGTATCGTGACGCCCGAGTTCTGCACTTCAACGGCCAGCACCAGGCGATGCCGTTCCTCATGGTGCTGGCCTACGCGATCATCCTGTTTCCCGGGGGCCGCCGCCTCGTACCGAGGGCGCTGCGTCTTGCCACGCACCAGGGCCTGGACGCTATTCCAGGATATCGGCTTCGGCGCTGGCTGCGTGCGCAGCTGCTGCGTTTGCAGGAGTGATCCGGCGGGGCATGATCATCGGGTGTACAGGCGCGCGCGAGGCGAGGCCGTTGAGGCGACGTTCCTCTTATTCCAGGTCGTCCTTGTAGACTGGCTCGTGAGCGCGCTTGGTCTTCCGCAAGCGTCTGCCCAGCACCTCGTCGAATCGTCGAGCATCGATGCCCTCCAGGGGGCGCAACGTCGTCACGTGTTCAGCCGACAGACGCGTTCCGGCGACAACATCGGTTCGGGCGTAGACTCCACGCCGGAACGACTTGATTCGCTCTTCGCTTTCGACGGCTGATACAGGGCGCTTCCGGCCGTCTCCCAGGAGCGTGGCGATGTGGCGTACCCGCGTCACGAGAAGTTGCATCTCCGACAACGTCGCGGAGATCGCGTGGTCCCGGAAATGCCTGGCAGGGTCGTCTGTAAAGTGTTTTTCGATGACCCGAGCGCCGAGGGAAACCGCTACCTCACACGCCAGCGTCCCGACGGTGTGGTCGGAGTATCCAATGGTGAGATCGGGGAAACCGTTTTGAAGCTCAGCGATGGCGCCAAGCTGCGCGTACTCGGGCCGCGGATCGCCATACATCGCGACACAGTGCATGAGGCACAAGTCGCCCCTTTGCCTGAGCGCAGGGTTACAGCTATCGATCCATTCGACCGTCGCACGCACTTCGTCGAGCGTCGCCATCGCCGTCGACACAATCAGCGGCTTGTCGCATGCCGCGATGCGCCTGAGAAGAGGATAGTTCGTCAAGTCGCCGGAACCGACCTTGTGAAACCGCACGAAGGGGTCGATGAGCTCGAGCGACTCCTCATCCCACACCGACGCACTGAACTTGTCTCCGCAAAGCTGCGCAAGCTCCACATACTCATCGTCCCGCAACTGCAACTTCGTGTAGTGCTGGTTTCGATCGGGCGCGGTGACCCGACTCGCCAATCGGTCGCCCTTGTAGACCTGAAACTTGACGGCGTCGGCGCCGCTCGACAGAGCAAGGGCCGTAAGCGTTCGTGCGCGTGCGAAGTCACCCTCGTGATTTCCGCCGACCTCCGCGATGACGAGAGCGCGAGTGGCCGAGAAGAACGCCGTCATGTCAATAGCCTCTGTGCCGCGCTCGGCTGGAAAGGTGCGCCAGTTCTGCCCGCCCCTCAAGAATCCTCTCGGCAAGCCAGAGCGTGTACTGGTCCTCGATGTCCACCGAGGCCTCCTCCGCGAGCGCCACGTGTCCTATGGTCTCGCCCAGACCGGAATCGGAAAGCATAGCCTCGCGCCGGCCGAACACAAAGGCGCCGGATTCCTCGTACAGCATGTCGCGTTCCAGCTTGAGCCCACGGCGCTTGAACAAGGGCACAAGCCCTCTCTCCTCGTGCGTGTAGTGCAGGCGGAAGTTCTCCCGCACGCTGACCACCGAGTCGCACCCATAAGTGGCGATCGTATTGACGGCCTGACGCAGGTGGTCGGGGCCCGTCAGGGGTGATGTGTAGAACACAACGCCGACGATTTCAGGGTCCACGTCCTGCGCGAGCCAGGCGTCAAGGACGAGGCGAATGGACGCGGAGAGTAGCGCATCGGGCCTGCCGAGCGCCTCCGGTCGCGGAACGACTTGCACTCCCGTGACGGCGCGACACACCTCCGCGATGTCGCGGTCTTCAGTAACGACCGCCACGGGGCCAAGGCGGGATCCAACAGCCGCCTTCAGCGCGTGCAGAAGCAGCGGCTCGCCGGCGACGAGCTTCAGCGGAAGCGCGTCTTCAACATCCGACATCCTCCGGATGGGAAGGATGAGGCCGGCCGTCGGATCTCGATCGCCGCTGGATACGAACTTCTGCAGGATGTCGGCTCTCGCCTGCCGGAGCGCGCGCACATTGGTGGTCGCGCTGACGGGGTGCTTACGGTAGTAGAACAACGGCAAGCGGACGTTGTGCGCTCGATGTTCCTGAATGAATCTCACCCAGACGCCCATGCCATCTCCGCGCCCGATGTCCTCCCAGTACCCACCGAGCTTTCGAAGTACGGCCGTCCTGTACATCGTGCACGCGCCATGGCTGGGCAGATCGAGAAGGACGCCGTCCCGCAGACTGTCCCTTCGATACACGCCGGTCACGGAGCCAGCGTCGTCTATCTCGTAGTAGTCGGAGTAGACCAGATCGACGTCTTTCCTTGCGTCGAGCGTGGCGACGAGCACCAGCAGGAAACTCTCGTCGAGGTAGTCGTCGGCGTCCAGTCGCACGACGTACTCGCCGCGTGCCGCGCCGAGCGCCCTGTTGGCTGTCTTCGGCAACGTCGCACGCTCCTGCCGAAAGACGTGCAGCCGTGGATCCGCCGGAAGACCGGCAAGCACCTGCGCGGTGTCGTCGGTCGAGCCGTCGTCGTACACCAGCAGCTCGAAATCGCTGAACGTCTGGCTGAGCGCGCTCTCGACGGCCTGCCGCAGGTATCGGCCGTAGTTGTGTGCCGTCACATAGAGAGTGACTTTGGGCGTCATCGGTTGGCCCCCGCGGCCACCAACGCAGCCAGATCGGCGTCCTCTCCGGCGCAGGCCAACAAGTGCTCGGCTCTCCGCGCGTCGTCCTCGGTGTCGATGCTGAAACTGCAGGCGAGACTCGCGCGATCGAGCCCGAGATCGATCAGGGACACACGAAATACACCGGCATCGAAGAAGACGGGGATGACGTGCTCGCGCTGAAAAGGAGTCGACGCATACCTGGCCGCCTCCTCCAGTGCCGACGTGCGGATCACGTCCACGCTCATGCCGGGGGGCGCCGGTACGACAAACGATGACTTCGCTCTTCAGCACTCGAGTTGAGGACAGATCCACGCCGGCTGCCAAGTGCCACGTCATGCAGGCCGTGACAATCGCCGGGTCGATGAAGGGATTGTCCGCGGTCAGCCGAACGATGACATCCGCGTCCACCACGGCAGCGGCCCGCCTGAATCGCTCCAGCACGTCCTCCTCAGGTCCCCGAACGCACTGGGTGCCGGTGTCCTGACAGTATCGAGCGATCGCGTCATCACGCGACCGGTCGGAGGTCAACACGACGACCTGGGACACAGCCAGGCGGGCGCGCCGAACGACATGCTCGAGCACGGGCCTGGCGCCGAGTTGCCGCAGGACTTTGCCCGGGAGCCGCGACGAGCCCATGCGCGCCTGGACGAACACGCAGGCTGGCATCTAGGCGTCTTTCTGAGCCCTTGACATCGACAGCTGCTGCACGCGTTCTCGAGCGTCCACTAAAATCTCGCCGAATCTGCCGGAGCCGAGGATGACGCTGCACGCCAGCGTTCGAGGGGTCTCGAGCCATCGCGGCAGCAGCGGCCACCCGAGGAGTTCCGCCATTTCGCGGGGCGATTTTACCCAGGCCTCGCCGACGGCCTCGGCGCCGAAGGCTGGTTGCGGAAGCGCCTCGTGTGGTTCACAGAACAAGAACGGGTAGTGTTCCTTCACGACGGCTGGGTCGAACCGCCCGAGATTCGCCTCGAGCAGGTCGGGGTATTTTCGATAGAGCGGGTCGTTCGTGTAGAAAGATGCTCGCTGGCCCATGTATGGCCCGGCGATCGACACGCGGCAACCCGAGTAGGCGGCGTAGGCGACATGGGACCCCATGCAACTGGTGGTCATGAACTCGAATGACCTGAAGAGCGCGGCCATCCGCAGCAGTCCGTTCTGATCCGACAACTCGGCGCCGCGAATCCACGGAATCCCAACCCGCTCGAGTTCGTTGGTCCAATGGCCCTTGTCCACGCACGAGCCCGACACGCACGCTACGATCGTCGCAAACCGGGACCGTAGCGAGGCCACATAGGTGGCGTAGAGGTTTTCGTTCCAGGCGTGATCTGTCCACGGAAGCGAATGCGGAGGCATGACGAGGAGACTGCCCTCGATCCGGCTTACGGCCAGGCGGGGGACATGGGCGAATGGCAGTCCAGCGGCCTGCACCCTGGTATAGCCAGCCGCTCTGAGAAAGCGTGCGTTCCGCTCGGTCGCAACCAGCAGCGGCCGGTCCGGGTCCGTGAACTGGGCAAGTTGCCGGGGATGGGTCACCGGTTCCCAGATCCAACCGTGGAGCCAGGCAGTGCCTGAGGGAAGCGAATCCAGCCGGCCGGTTCTGATAGCGATCAGCCGGCCGGCGCCGTAGCAATCCGCTTCGCACAACAGAGGTTTCGGGTTGCGCTTGGGAATCCTTCGGAGAAGCCATTCCGGAGCATTCCAGTGAGTTCCGTTTGTCATGACTGTGGGCGACCCGGGCTTGGAGCGGTCTGTCGGCGCTGCGGTGCCCAGGGCAGGCGATATTGTAGCCTCTAAGCTCGGCAGTATGGAAGCGCGTCGACCAGGATTGCAGTTCCGAGCGCGCGCCAGGTCGGGAACCCGCGTGTTCACTCCTGCAGTAATTCCGCCAGGTAGATGGCAGTGATTGCCCGTCCCGAGGCGTCGCGTTCATGGCTTGAGTAGTAGGACACCAGCGCCCGATCCTGTGACAGCTCGACGAAGCCAGGATAGGAATTGTCGCCGCCGCTCGGGAGTTCTGCGAGATCGACCAGCCCGTCGCCAGCCAGCCAGCAGAGCGATGTCTTTGGACCTGCCGAGGTCGATCTGCGCCCTCCCACGATGTAGCGATCGCCCCATCTCGCCAGCAACGGACCATCGATAGTGCGGTCGAGTTCCTTGCGTTCCCACGTCGTGTACGGCGGCCGCGCAGTGGAGCAGTTGTGCGTCCTCCCCGTCACCGCGCCGGCCGATGCCGACGATGAGGCCATCGGGTTCGAACAGGAAGGCGGTCTCGCCGCCGGCCGTCTCGTCAATCACGGTCCGCTTCCGCCAGATGAGGCCGTCGTCGCTGTCGAGAATGAGCGACTCAACGTGCGCGGGTCTGCCACCCGCGCTCATGTCGAACCCGGGGTTGCGACGGCCGCAGAGATAGGCCTTGTCACCGAACGACGTCGCACGCCAGATGTAGTGGCCGAAAGTGCCCTCCAGCATGACGGGGCCGTGCCACCGAGTCGCCGTCGTCCGACCACGCGGCGTATCCGAGGTGCTTGTTCAGATCATAGTGCTTGGGCGCCAGCGTAGTCGTACCGCTATACCAGGTGCCCGTGTAGACGAACAGCGTGTCGCGGAAGACAAGGAAGTGCGGATCGCGAGTGTCCCGGTGTTCGACGCTGAAGCGATGTACCTGTTCCCATCTCACGCCGTCCGTACTGCGCAACACGATGATCGACGCCGTGGTGTGGACCATGTGGCCGTCCGGGCAACTGCGAAACGTGAGAAAGAGTTGCCCGCGATATCGGCAAAGGTCCGTAAACGCATTGTGTTCCCCGTTATGAAAAATGCGCCGAACCGACACGCTCAGCCGAGGCAGCTTCCCGCAAGCAGCCGCGGGCCTGGCAGTCGCTTCGTAATCGGGGGCGGCACGCGCTGCTGTGGTGACCGGCAATTTCATCGCCGTGGCGCCGATCGTCGCTTTCAGCCACCGACGACGGGAGAGCCTGGGCGAATCAGTCATCACGGCGCTATCCCCTCGGTGATGACGCGGGTGGCTCAATTTCAAAGGGGACGGATGGCGTTTCGACCACCGTCCACTCTGCGTCTTCGAAGTACGCGACTTCGTTGATCGGCCACCCACCCTCTCGCGTCTGCCCCAGCATGACCACTTCGAATGGGCAGACCCGCTCTAGCAGGTCGTGCAGACCACCAATCCGTTCGGCAAAACCCACCCTGACTGCGTATTGGCCGGGAGCCAAACGGAGTTGCGGAAAGCGGCAGACCAGCCGATGCTGCCCCGCAGATCGGCAGAGCGGCCTTTCAGAATCGTAGGCCCACGCCTGTGCGCAATAGCGGCCGAGCCGGTTGACGAGAGTGACGTGTAGTCTCGTGCCGGTCAGCGCTCTCGGTGTCGTGATTTCCACGATGACTTCGAGGGGCTGGCCATGTGGCTGAATCTGGCCGCCCTGGGATGTCCGCACGTCAACGGCGGTGACCGCCGGATCTGTCGCTCGTGGTGGAGCGACGTATCCTCGCTTCTCAGAAATTTCCTGGCCCAGGTATCGCTCGATCGCCAGGTCGGTTGCCCCGTCGAACACCAGCCGGCCGTGCTCGAACACGAGCGACCGCTTGGTCAGCGCTGTGACGGCAGACATGTTGTGCGATACGAACAGGACCGTGCGGCCCTGTCCTACGACCTCGTTCATCTTGCCCAGACACTTGCGCTGGAACGACTCATCCCCCACCGCGAGTACCTCGTCGATGATCAGGACGTCGCAGTCGAGGTGCGCGGCAATCGAAAACGCCAGCCGGACGTACATACCGGACGAGTAGCGCTTGACTGGAGTGTCGAGGAACTGCTCGACGCCGGAGAAATCGACGATGTTGTCGAACTGCCGCTGCACGAGCGAACTAGGCATGCCCAGCATCGCCCCATTCAGGAAGATGTTCTCGCGGCCCGTCAGGTCAGGGTGAAAACCGGTGCCGACTTCGAGCAGGCTGCCCAGCCGCCCGCGGAGGAACGCCTCGCCGCCGGTCGGCTCGACGATGCGGCTGAGAATCTTCAACAGCGTGCTCTTGCCGGCACCGTTGTGGCCGATGATGCCCACGACTTCGCCCTGCGGCACCGCGAACGTCGCGTCCTTGAGCGCCCAGAACTGCTCGGTGGTTTGACCACCAAAGCGCAAGCCTCTCGACAAGGCCTCGACAAGGCTGGTTGCCTTCTGGGTGTTGTGCTTGATGCGGTAGACCTTGGACAGCCCGCGAACGTCGACGGCCGGCGCGCTAGATGACATCCGCGAACTTCCGCTCCGAGGCGCGGAACAGCGCGAAGCCCGCGACGAATGTGACGACGGCGAACACCGCGCCATAGGCGAAGTGTCGTGGCAGGAAGAGTCCCTGCCCGAGCAGGCTCCACCGAAATGCCTCGACGACGCTGGCCAGCGGGTTCAGCATGTACAGATCGAAATACCGGTCCGAGTGTTTCGTCAAGGCGTCGCGTGCGACGTCGAGGCCGTACGCGACGGGGCTGGCATAGAGCCCGAGCTGCACGATCAAGGGCAACAGGAACAGCACATCCCTGAAACGCACACTGAGCGCGGCGAACACAAAGCCGATGCCCGTCGAACACAGGATCAGGACGAGCGACGACGCCAGAAGGACCGGCACGTTGACTCCACCCTTGGCGTACAGGATCACCATCGGCACGGCGAGCGCAAAGCAGATGGCGAAATCAAGCAGCACGGCGATGATGGTCGCCAGGGGCAGAATCGGACGCGGAAAGTAGATCTTCATCACGAGCGCCGCGCTGCCGACCATCGAACCGCTCGTGCGCGTAAGGGTCAGGCCGAAGAGCGTCCACGCCATCTGCCCCAGATAGGCGAACACAAAGTATGGGACGCCCGAGGGACTCGGCACGGCCGCGATGAACCCGAAGACCGCCGTCAGAATGCCCGCTGACAACACGGGCTGGAGCACGACCCATGCGACACCGAGAAGCGTCTGCTTGTAGCGGAGCTTGACGTCTCGAAGCCCGAGATTCAGCAGGAGATTGCGGTACTCCCACACATCGCCCATGCCGAGCGCGCGCCAGCGAGCGCCGGCGCGAATGTGAGTGACGGAGTTAGCGTCCATAGAGCAGGGTTGTCACCTACAACTGTATCCGTGGCCCAAGCTGAAGCAGAGCGATACTAGGATAGCACCCGGCAGACGCCAACACCGCAGCCCACGTGGCCTGCCTCCAAGACGGGTAGTTGGCCTGTATAGTGCTCGGAGCCGACGTCAATGCGTGCTGCGTTAGTTTTTGTCCTGGTCGCTTTGCAGCCGGTGCAATCGAACATTCTCGAGGGGCAGGGAGCTGCCAACCGGAGCACCACGTTCGAGGTGCGTGCCACCACGCCGGCCGCAATCGCCGCAATCCGGTCTCGGCTCATCGCTCAGATTTGGGGGTCGCAAGGCTACCCTGCCCGGCTCGCCGACGCGGTCATGTCGAACGTGAACCCTCAGATCCTGGAAAGTAGTATCCCGCTCGCAAATTTGCGCCAGGTCGATCGCTATGTCGTCACGACCAATGGCAATACGGTCCAGCCTCTCGTGTTGCGCCCCATCGCCTCCAACGGAAAGTTGGTGCTGGTGGGTTTGGGGCATGCCGTCAGCGGCACGCTGGCGGGAGTGAAGGTCACTCCCCAGCTGATCAACATCGCCCTGGAGCGGGGAGTGACGGTGCTGTTGACTCCGATGCCCCTGGGGGGAACCGTCGCGCACGACGCGCTTGGCAGGCACGGCAGCGGGACGTTCCATCCGATGCAGTACTTCCTCGATCCCGGAATCGTGGCGCTGAACACATATCTCGCGCAGAACCCAGCCCCGACGGAGATTCTCGCAACTGGCATTTCCGGAGGCGGATGGTTCACGGTCGTGCTCTCTGCGCTCGACACGCGCGTCACGAAGTCGTTTCCCATAGCCGGCTCGCTCCCGCTCGGTCTTCGCGAGTCTTCGAATACCAGCGATTATGGCGACTGGGAGCAGCGCTTGCACGGGCTGACCGTCGATCGGAACGCCCCGCTGGACTATCCAGACCTCTATCTCATGGCCGCAAGCGACCTGCGTACTCAGGTGCAGATCAACAACACCGTGGACCCTTGCTGCTTCTACGGAACCCGGCACCTTGCATACGCTCCCCAGTTGAGCTCTTTGACGAGCAACTGGACCTTCCATCAGGAGTCGGCCCCTGGAGTGCACGGTGCGAGCCAACAAACGATGACGGAGGTACTCGGCGGCGCCTTCGGGAAGGTGCTGACTGCCGAGCCGGCGATTGACCACGCGGACGTGCGACCCGGGCGTCCGCGGCCGGTCGACCAAGTGATCGACGACGGGGACGAAGGCTTCGCCGCAACGGGCCCTGGCTGGTTCCACCGGATCAATGAGGCGGCCGCATGGGGCGGCGATATCCATCACGTCTCGCCGAACTGCGCCGCGGGCGGCACGGGTCAGAACGTGGCAACATGGACCTTCGTCAATCTGCCGTATTCCGAGGCGGAGGTCGCGTTGACGTGGACCGCGCACGAGAACCGGGCGAGCAATGCGCTTGTCACGATCGTCGATGCCGGCGATCACGTGCTCATGTCGGTGGGGTTCAATCAGAAGAAAGCGCCCGTGGGATTCACTGTGGCCGGCAAGGTCTTTCAACCGGTCGGGCGCGTCAGTGCCTCTGGCGGCACCGTGAAGGTGCGCATCACCGACGACGCCAACGGCTGTGTGGTTGCAGACGCGGTCGTTGTCAAAGCGGCAACCGAGCTCCCAGAAATGCCACGGCAGGATCCTTGATTCGGCCGCGCCAGTATCCTCGCAGTGCTGTGCTATCGTTTCCGCGGCGCCAGCGCGGTTTTTCGCGAACTTCGATGGCTTCCTGGAGACGCAGGTGGGTCGCATCCGTGGCGCAGCAAGGCGGGTCGTGGGGACAGTGGGTCGCATCGCCGGGGACCAAGGCGAGACTCTTGCGATGTACGATGCGCTGGGCTATCTCCCGAACCTCATTTGGCCTCGCTCGTTCAGCGAGAAACTGGTCAGGCGGAAGCTTCGGCGCGCACCGCCAATCTGGTCGGAACTGTCGGACAAAGTGAAGGTGCGCCAGCACATTGCCGCGCGGGTCGGCGACCAGTTTCTGAACCCGCTCCACCTGGTGACCGCGGATCCAGACGAGATCGATTTCGCTACGCTTCCCGATCGATTCGTCGTCAAGGCAAGTCACGGCTCCGGGTGGAACGTCATCGTCAGCGATCGGTCGTCGATCTCCGTTGATGAAATTCGCGGGCGCTGTCGAAACTGGCTTGCGAGCCGCTATGGCGTCACCACACATGAGAGTTGGTACGCGTCGATCCCGCCGCGGATCTTGATCGAGCACTTCATGACGGACGCCACTCATGGCGTGCCGCTGGACTTCAAGTTCTGGGTGTTTCACGGCGTGGTCGAGTTCGTGCAGGTCGATTTCGGCCGCTTCTCATCTCACACTCGCACAGTGTACCGACCGCCAGTGGCGCCGACAACGGTGGGGAGTGGGCTATCCACTCGGGCCAGATCTGCATCGTCCCGCGCGGCTCACGGAGATGATTGAGATCGCCGAGCGACTGGCGTTCGACCCCGACTTCGTGCGAGTCGACTTATACAGTCCGGACGACCAGTCGGTCAGATTCGGCGAGTTGACGTTTGCGCCAGGTGCCGGCTGGGAGGCGTTTCTGCCTGACAAGCGCGAGGACTTTCATGTCGGCTCATTCTGGTAATCGCCACATGAGCAATGAGATCGCGTGCCGATGATCCTCGCCATTACAAGGTCGAAGCTGGAGTGGAACCCGGTCGATAGCCATCGTTCCAGACTGGGCGGCGACTGGCATTTGCTGTTTGCTGCCGATGATCCGTTCACTCGGATCTCGCGATCTGATACCGCAGTCACGTTGTCACGCTCTCCTTTCCACGCCGTGGATTTGCCCACGGAGGAGGTTGGCAGCTTCGTTCGCCTCGACCTCCACGCGCGCTCGCTTTCCCTTCGACGCAGCGCCGGCGCCGGCGCTGGCCTCTACTACACCTTCACGTCAGATGGCGACGTCTTGTGCGCAAGCACGGTCGGAGCATTGAAGAAACTTGGCATGGCGCTCGAACAGGATGAACGCCGATTGCCGGAACTGTTCGTCTACAGCTACGTGTGTCCTCCTGCGACGCTCTTCAGGAACATCAGCGCCGTGGCGCCGGGTGAGCACATCGACATCGTCGCCGATCGAGGCGCTTGGCGCGTTCATCAACGCACGACGCAAACACTCCCGACGCTTTGTCAAGAGTCAGAGCACGGTTTTGACGTTGACTGTGCCACCGCGTTAAAGACAGCGGTTGGCCTGACAGCGCCCGTCGCGTCAAGCACCACCGTATTTTTGAGCGGAGGTGTCGACTCCAGCGTTCTCTGCCAACTCGCCTTACGCCACGGGTATGACCAGCCAAGTCTCGGAGCGTCCTTTCCATTCGAGCGACCCGACGGCGACATCGAACGTGACTACGCGAAGAGCGCTGCACACGCGCTTGGGATTTCACACTACCACTACGTTCCCACCGTCACCCGCTACTTGGTCGGGCTGATTGAGGCAATTGCTGCAGCCGAGACCCCGTTGCATGGTCTGCAAACCGTGCTCCTCGCATGCGCCTTTCGCGATCACCTGCCCGAGAGCAGTCGCCTGGTCATCAATGGGCATGGAGCGGATACTCTGTTCGGTACCGCCGCCCAGAAGGCCGTATTCGACGCCGGCACTCCGTGGACTATTGAAAGGCTGATCGAGGGGCGTGGCCTGGACGCGCTGATTTGGCGGGTGCAGGCGAGAGTCCGGAGTCGGTTTGTAGAGCGACTGGCGCAGCGCCGTGGTTTCCTTCGGTCGCTCGATGATCCGGACCACTTTCTCTGGCGCCAAACCAGGTATGGCGACGTCGACTGGACGTGCTCACGGTTTGGTGTCTTGCCCCACGATTGCTGGACTAGTCGTCAAGCCATGGTCGCTCGCGATTCATGCGAGTCGTGGGAAAATCAGACGCTGCTATTGAACCTCGGATCCCTGAACATGTTGCAGACCACATGGGCCCTGATGGCCGAGGTCACAGGGCGGGCGACGTACCTACCCCTATATGCACCCAGCGGTGGTCAGGACGGCGCTCTCCATCCCATGGGACCAGCGCGTGAAGGAGCCGAAATTTCAATTGAAACGTGCCGCCAGGCTGATGGGGCTGCCGGCATTCATTCTCGAAAGACCGAAGGCCCATTTCGGCGTGGCGGCTGACAGATGGGCGGCTCGAGGAGGTGTGTTCGAGCCCTTGGTCAGCCTCGCAGCCCGTGTAGTTGGCGAAGCCACCATTCGCCAGGTGCAGGTGCCGAAGGAGTCGCTCGCGCGGGTCTACTGGAACCTGATCAACTACGCGATCTGGCACCGCCTGATGGTTGCCGGCGAGACCGTCGATCACTTGATCGGCGAGCTGCACGAGACGATAGCCCAGAGCCCCACGACCGCTGCTTCGGAGTCGCGCTGATGCGCAGGTGGGCCCAGGAGGTTGTTCAGAGGACTCTCAGGACGCGCGGCTACGAGATCCGACGGATCGCGTCGGCTGCTCCCGCAGCTGGCGAATCGTACGTCGAGAATCCCGAAACCGGCGCCGTCAACATGAGGGACAAGCTGGCTCGACAGGCGAGAGGCGAGCCGTTTGAATGGCCTGATATTCTCGCGTTGAACAAGACCGTGGCCGGCATGATTGGCGAGGCGCGGCAAATCGTTGAGCTGGGCAGTGGCACGGGCGCCTTCGGCTGGGAAGCAGGGCACAATGAGCATATCCACGTGACCTGCTCCGAGTTCGATCCTGCCGCTCACGAATGGGCCGTTCAGAATCGCAGCGCGACCGAATATTCGGTTTGTCAACGGGCCAGTGACCAAAAACGACGGGCCCTTCGACCTGCTGGTGGCGATCGAGGTCGTCGAACACATTGCGGACTACGGCGGATTCCTGCGGACGTGCGCGTCGCTGGCTCCCAGAGCCCTCATCACGACGCCGAACAAGTTGCGAAGCGACCAGACGGCGACCGCTGGACCACCTCCCTACTACCAGCACGTCCGGGAATGGACGGCCGGTGAGTTCTACTGGGTGCTGCGACTGTTCTACAGGCGGGTGAAGCTCTTCGCGATGCCCGACTCGAACGTGCCGGGGGCCGTGCCCATCACAGTCGTCGATCACATGACCCCGATCATCGCCGAGTGCGAGCAGACTGCGTAGCCAATATGTCCAAAAGAGAGCGCGAGGCCGGCGATCTCGGCAAACGCCTTGTCGACCGGCTGATCGTCCCAGTTGTGCGGCGCAGTGCCATGCTGCAGGGTATCGCCAGACGTGTCGCGACGACGGTTCCAGGCGTCGTGGTCCCCTATGCCGACGAAGTTTACGGGCATCTCCGCGACTGCTTCATTCGCAACGGCCGGGAAGGCGCGTATGGCACCAACGCCCGCGCCAGCATCGTCGAGCGATTCGAGGCCATCGACGCCAACGTGCGAGTGGCCATCGTCGCCGACCGATGGCCTGTTTCTGGCGGAAGCCGCACTCGCGACGGAAGGCCAGGGCGACCTGGTCGAATGCGGGTGCTTCCAGGGGGGAGTACCGCCAAGCTGTCGATTCTGGCGTCGATTACCGGCCGGCATCTAACGGTATTCGACAGCTTCGAGGGGTTGCCGGAATCCGACGCCTATAACCAGGAGGATCATCACGTACGGCTGCCAGGCGACTGGATGAATCCGTGGACGCCAGGTGACTGGGCAGGCGCGCTCGAACTCGTCACCGCCAACGTCAAGCGCTGGGGAGAATACGGCGTCTGCACCTTCATAAAGGGGTGGTTCAAGGACACGCTTGAGAGCCAGAACCTGCCTGCGAACATTGGATTGGCGTTCACCGATGTCGACCTGGCGTCGTCAGCGCGGGAGTGTCTGGCCGCGATCTGGCCACGACTCGCGGATCACGGCGTGTACTTCAGCCACGATGTTGGCTTCATCAAGGTACTGAAGGAACTGACCGACGACAGCTTGTGGCGTGAAGTGCTTCGAGAGCCAGTACCCATCATCTACGGCGCCGGATTTGGCCTGGGAGACACATCACGCATGCTCGGCTTCATAGTGAAGGGGCACGGCCTCTCGCCTGAGTACATCAAGAGCCTAACTGTGGATAAGTAGGCCCGGGAGGGGCTACGGTCAGGCGGGTCAGCTTTGGTAGCTCGGTTGCCAAAGAGAACACTCCGCGCACATGTCGGGCACAGCGTCCTTCGCGGTGCTGTTGTATGACCTTCGAGTAGAGCGATTCGAGCGGCGGAAGCACTTTTGCCGGAGCGAGGCGCCTGAGCGCCTCCCTTGCGGCACAGCCGATGCGGTCGAGCTCGGCCTTTGGCATTCGCCAGTAGCGAACCATCGCCTCGCACGAGCGCCTTGGCGCTGTCCTGCGGCACCAGCTCTCCGGACACGCCCGTCTCGATCAGCTCGTCGAAGCTCGCCTCTTCCGTCGCGATGACCGGCTTCGATAGCGCCATCGCCTCCAGGCACGCATTCGGGAGGTTGTCGAACCGCGACGGAAGCACGACGAAGCGGCTTCCGGACACCAGTGGCCACAGCTCTTCGTGACGAAGGGCAGGAAGCACCCGGACACGCGGGAGAAATTCCCGCAGTTCCGACGCCACGACGTCAGAGAATGGCCGACCATCGCGTCCCGGAGACACCTCGCCGGCGAACACGAACGTCATGTCCGGGCACGCCTTCAGTACCGTCGGGCAGGACGGCCACGATTCTGTCAGCGCCCTTCAGCAAGCCGATTGTGCCGAAGAACAGCGCGTAGGGCGTCTGCAGTGAGGTCGGATGGCGGTCGCCCTCGCGACGCGATCGCTATCGTTTGTGTCGTGTCGTACGGCGGCAGGATGACCCTCACGTCGACTCCGGTCGCCAGTCCCACCTTCTCAGCAAGAAAGCGGCTGGGACCGTACACCGCGCAGCTGCATCGCAACTGGTGACGTTCCGCAGCGTACAACTGTTGCCGGGCCATCGTCGCCTGCCGCCCGTAGCCTGCGTCCCAGAGCGGAGCGTAGTGCGAGACCCGCGTGACGATGGGCACGCGTCCCTCGAGCGCGAGGAGTAGTGCCGGGGGCGAGATAGTCCGGAGCCTGAATGATGTCGAACGACCGGTCACGCGCCCTCGACCGGATGGCCGTTCTGAATGCCAACCCTCGTTCGACTGTCGATGCGAGGCCCTGGGTTCGCCAGAGAAAACGCTGGACTGCGCTTCGGCGTCTCCAGTCATCGGCAAACTCAACGCGATTTACTCGAACGCCGTTGAGGACGTAGTGCTCCGACTTGTCGGCGGTGACGAACACTTCAACCGAGTGACCGAGCTGCGCCAGCCCTTCGGAGAACCGCTGGAGGTAACTTGCCAACCCTCCGGCAAAAAGGGCTCGGTCGGGTACTTGTTTGTCAGCAGGCCAACGACCATTCGTCTTCATTCCAGTCAACGAGGTAAGGTCTCGCGTGCAACTTCGTTCCACACAATTACACTAAACGACTGGGGAGCGTCCAAAGAGAGGCTGCGGAAGGCGTCCAAGTATCGTCTGGGTCACTTCCCTCATGCAAGTTTCGGACGCCCGGAACGGTCGGGTAAGATCACGCTGTTGCCGACTCCCGTGACCAGACCGCTCGTCAGCATCATCCTGCCGACCTACAACCGTGCCCGTTTTCTTCCCGAGGCGTTCGCGGCGATCGAGGGCCAGTCCTTGACGGACTGGGAGCTGATTGTCGTTGACGACGGCAGCACCGACAACACCCCGCACATCGTCCGCGCTCACGCTGCGGTTTCGAGTCGGCCTCTTCGACACGCCCAACAGCAGAACGGCGGAGCCTATGCCGCACGAAACACCGGCCTGGCCCATGCCACCGGCGAGTACATCGCGTTCTACGACAGCGACGATCTCTGGCTTCCCCATCACCTGGAGCGCCTGGCGGGCGCCCTTGACCGTCATGCCGACGTCGCATGGGCGTACGCGGCGTGCCGATCGGTGGATCAGGCCTCCGGGCGCGAGCTCGCGGCGAACACGTTTCGCCACGATGGATGTCCCCGACCGTTTCTGGCGCTTCGTTCGACGCCGGACCCGGAAGGATTTCGGGTCATCGACGATCCGGGAACGACGGCCTGCCAGATCGAACATGGCCTTTACGCAGGACTGCAGAACTCGCTGATCAGGCGCTCCGTGTTCGAAGGCGAGCGTTTCTGGCCCGGCTATCGTGTCGTGGAAGACGTCCTGTTCCTGACCCGACGACTCGCCGAAGGGATGCGCATCGGCTACTACGACGACGTGCACGTGGTCTACCGGGTCCACGACGACAACTCGTCTGCGGCGGTCAGTGGCGCCGGCCCTACTCTGCTACCCGTCTACGAAGAGCAGGTGAAGGGGTTCGAGGCGCTCCAGCGATCGGTGAACTTGAAGCCGCCAGAAGCCAGGGCTCTCCGACGCCGGCTCGCGCATGTGGCCTTCTGGCATCTTGGATACACGGGCTACTGGCAACGGGGCGACGGGGCCGGCGCGAGTCGAGCGTTCCGGGTCGCCTTGCGGGCGTGGCCCTGGAATCTGCCAATGTGGAAAACGTGGCTCGCGACGGAAGTGCGGCGGGCGATCGGCTCAGTTCCCCGCGTTCGAGGCTAACGGTGCTGTGCCAGGCCAGTATGCCGGCGCCTGCCGCAGGCGGTTTGATGGTCTGGATGGGCGCCGGCTAAGCCCCGCCAGCGTCGTGGGGAATGGCGCGTCTTCACGCCGAAGACCAGCTTCGCTTCTGTGCGTCCGCAAGAGCACGGATTTCCGATGACAGCGGATCGACGAAGCGCAGCCGCCTGGCAATCGGGTGGCTTCGGCAAGTACTCGAAAAGGGGCCGAGCCCGAAGGTACGACATCGAGTTGGTGTGGTCAGTTCGGACCGCAAGCGCGACGTAACAGGCCGGGCCTTCGTCGGCGGCTCGCTCGACCAGGTCCCAGTACGTGTGCGGGTCAGGCCACGGCTTATAGGGATTCAAAGGACGGTGGCGGCTTGGCCAGCGCAGGATGGCCTTGGCGAGTCGCCGAGGCAGTGACGCAAACGCGCGCTCGTAGTCGTAGGCCGTGAGCGGCACCATCAGCATCGAGCGCGCGTCGGCCGCGGAGCGGGCCGGCGTTCCCATAGCCGCCCGCGATGGGTAGTAGGGGTAGCGTGGAAAGCCGGAAAAATCCGGTGACGGGGCCGTCGTGTACGCGCCAAACGTCGTGCCTTCGCTCTGCGACGGAAGCCCTGGTTCCGCGGTCACGTCGACCTCGATACCCGAGGCGATCGCACGATCGACGACCGAATCGGAGAGAAAGAACCCACCTTGACTCGACCGGCGGGCACGCTCGCCGAAGCACCGTTCGAACGTGCTCGTGGCCATGTCGATGCAGCGCGACGTCCATCCCTCGTCGGCATGGTCGGAGAACGACACCTGTCGTTCCTCGTTCCACCGATAGAAGTGCACGTGGATGCCCATCGAATCGCCGTGTGCCAGCAACTGGTCCATCAGCCCGCGGTACCGGTCGACGACGAAATCTGCGCGTCCGTAACAGCGTTCGATGTCCGGGTCGAGCCGCAGAAACCAGCTCGGATGGACGGGGGCGCCCGACTGGTCCGCCAACGGCCCGCGAAGGCGTTCGACGAGCGCGGCCATTGCGGCAAAGCCCGTCCAGGGAGGGAGCCCCGGACCCGGCTGAAACTCATCCGGCTCGATATCAATGCGCCAGATAGCTGGAATTGGCTTCATATCCTGGAACCGCCCGTCGAACGAGTCATCGCGTCAATAGGTTATTGCGGTCCTGGTGTCGCCAAACGGCTTCTTGACGCATTTGACGGCGCAGTTCTCGGTGAGCGCAGATCATGCCGCCGACATATGAGAGTTCTTTGCGCCAGGTCAGCGCGCGCACGCGCCGCGACGCGTGGCCCCTCCACGCGCCCTGACAGAAGCTCAGTGCCGAAACGTTGTGTAGCCGGTGTCGCTAAGGATGCCAGGTACTTCAGACAAACAGTAATCCACCGGCGCCACAACCAGCGCGGAGCACCAAACAAGGTCGGCGTGGCCAGCGGCGTCTCAGTCAGAACCCGCTCCCGCCCTTTGTCGGCGGAAAATCTCAGGCAGTAGTCGAGCGTCATACGCGACGGAAGAACGTAGTGCCGAACGAGCATCCCGGCCACCACACAACCGTTCCGCCAGTTGCCCGAAGACGGCGAAGCAGGTCGCGCTCGTCGCCACCCATTGTGGATGTAGGGGTTCCTCCGAAGCCGGTATGGAAGCGCAGATCCTTGAGGGCGGCCATCCGATAGACCATGTTAGGGCCGTAGAGGATCAGGTCATCCGGCAGCAGGCCTGGCGCCCGGCGGTGATCAAGCCCGCAGAAGCCCATCTTCAACCATTGGAATGCTTCCAGCAGATCCGGATCCACTGGCTCCGGAAACCACGGCTCGATGATCCCGCCGAGGGCCGCGGCGTCGGGGAAGGTTCGCGTCGCGTTGGCGAACTCGACCAGCCACGACTCGTCCACGAGCGCGTCGTCGTCGACAAACGCGACATACTCGCCGGCGGACGACGCAAGAGCCGCGTTACGCGAGTGCGCCACACCGGGTCGAGCCTCGAACAGTCGGCGCAAGGGCAGTCGCTTGCGAAACTCCTCAATCACTACATCGGTGTCGTCGGTGCAGTTGTTGTTGACGACGACGAAGTCGAGACGCACACCGTCGGTACCGGCATCCGCTCCAGCTGTATCAAGGTCTGGCGCAGAAGCTCGCATCGATTCCAGGTACAGACGGCGACCGTGACGCGCATCAGGGAGCGCAGCGAATGTTACCTCATGGTCGCCAGTTGCAGCACGCACGATTTTGGCTGGAGCTTCGAGTCGAGCGTTTCGGCGCACTCTACGGGCGTGGCCCTGGAATCTGCCAATGCGGAAGACGTGGCTCGCGACGGAAATGCGGCGGGCGATGGGCCCAGTTCCCGGCGTTCGAGACAGTCGGTGCCGCTGCTCGTCGGCGGGCCTCCGCCAGGTACCCGCGGAGAATCCCCGCCGATCTGACGTCCTTGACCCACGCGGCGTCGCGACGGGCCGCCCCCAGTGCGACGCGAGCCTGCAGCGCCGCATATTGGCGCAACGCCCACCGGGGGTAGCCGAAGATGCGGGCGCCCTCGAACGTGCCGGCGCTACGAGCGAGGCCGACGCCAAGCCCGGTGTACCAATGCGCGATATAGCGGTACGTGAGGCGCTCCGCGCTGATGTAGTGCTGGACGCGGCCGGCCGACACCCACCAACCAGTCAGGTCGGCCCGTCTGAGGCGGCCGAGCAGGTCCGTTTCTTCACCACGCAACGCTGCGTTTCCTGTCGGTCCAATCTGCTCGTTGAAGGGGAACGCGCGGGCAACCGCGGCACGCAGGCCAAGGTTCGCGCCGACCACGGCTTCTTCGTTGAGCCGCTTGTCGACTGGCCCGTAGTCGACGAGCGCGTAAGGCTCGGTCAGCGAGCCGATATTCCGTGCAATCCAGGACGGCGGCTCCGTCGCGAACCACGCCTCGACAGGCCCGCCGAACCAGCTGGCCTCCGGGTGCGACCGAGCCGCCTCGGCGTAGCTCGCGAAGCCACGTTGGCGACACACGAACGTCGTCGTCGGTCCAGAGCAGGATTTCTCCTGTCGCAAGGCTGACCCCCAGATTTGCCGCACGTGATTTGCCGGCTCGTGGCTCGAACGCACGCCGCAGGGGCAGGCGGCCTTCGAAGGTTGCGAGAATCGACGCGGTCTGATCTGTCGAGTTGTTGTCCACGACAATCAGTTCCCATTCCACATCGGCCGGAACCTGAAGTCGTTCGAAGTACGAAAGTGTCTCCGCGAGCAGCGATCCCCGGTTCCACGTGCAGATGATCGACGAGATGCGCATCAGGCGTCAGCGGCGAGCTGCTCGACCAGGGAGACGACTTTGCGGCATTGCGTTCGGGCCAGGAAATGTGCCGACACATGTGCCCGCGCGGCGGACGCCCGCGCACGCCGCTGGTCTGGAGGAAGAAGACGAACCTCGTTGATCGCGTTGGCCAGCGCTGCCGCATCATCTGGCGGAACGAGGGTTCCGAGTTCACTCCGAGTGATCATTTCCGGGATGCCGCCAACTGCCGAGGCAATCACCAGGCACCCGCTTGCCATCGCTTCCAGCACGATGAGTCCCTGTGCTTCGATTCGGCTCGGCGCCAGAAAGATGTCGACCGTTCGGTAGTACGCGGGGAGGTCGCGCTGGAAGCCGAGAAAACGGACATGGTCGGCGATGCCAAGCTGATTCACGAGCTGCTCGAGCGCCAGCTCTTTCCGAGCCGTGGTTGGCAACCAGCAGGCGCATCGGCACGCCCGGTGCGTCTCGCACCACCTGCGCGAAGGCGTGAATCGCGACGTCGATGCCCTTTTCACGTTCGAGCCTCGCCGACGTGCCGAATGTGAAGGACCCGACAACCCCGGGCGTTTCATCAGGAGCAGTTTCGTCCGTCGCTGGCGAGAACCGGTCCGTGTCCACGCCGTTGTAGATCACCGGAAGGCGCTGCGGGGAAAACCCATAGGCGGTCGCCAATGCAGACCGCACCGCCTCGGTAATACAGATCGTCCTCACGGGGGCCAGCGACCTCAGCCAGCCACGAAATCGCTGTCTGTACCACCAGAGACCCAGGCCTGGCACCAGCCCACCCATGTGCCGCTTCGTCCTGCGGGCCCCGAGCACCGGGGGCTCGAGTTGCTGGATCGCGACGAACACGCGGAAGGCGGCGCGCGCCGCGACATCTAGTGACAGGCTTCCCGCGTGCAGCGTCCCCTTCTCATAGATACAAGCCTGGACGCCCAACGCGCGAAACTGCCTGTACCAAGCCAGTATGCCGACGCCTGCCGCAGGCGGGTTGATGACCTGGATTGGCGCCCGCATCCCACGTGCCTGGAACAGCGCTGCGGTATCCGCGCCGACGCACGCGACGATGACTTGATGTCCGTCCTCCAGTGCGGTGGCCGCAAGGTCCATCACGTGGGATTCAAGGCCGCCCCAGATTCTGGACCAGACCAGTATCGCGACCTTCATGCGTCGGTCGTCGTCGCCGACTTCTCCCGGTGCAGGGTGAAGCACTCGAGGGCCATGCCCGAATAGTACCTGATACTGCCGGAGCGCGACCAGCGCTGCCTGACGGTGTCCGCGGACCCGGTGCCAGTAGTTGCGCAACCTGGCCTCCGCCACCTGACGAAGGACCCATTGGGGCACCCCGAGCACGCGCGCGCCGGCTGGAGGGCCCTTGCGTCGCGCTTCGCCCCTTGCGAAGTCGCGGTAGAAGCGCATCAGATACGGCAGCGTCATGCGCTCGGGCGCGACGTAGTGGCGAAGACGCATCGCCGGCACCCACACGACCTCGGCGCCTCGTGCGCGAAGCCCGTCGATGAGAAGGGTCTCCTCGCTCGTCGTCGCCCGTCCGTGGCTGGGCCCGAGGCGCGGATCGAAGCGCAGGTCGTTGCCGAGGGCGTCGCGCCGGAACGCCATGTTGGCGCCGAAGACTTCGAGTGGCGCCGGCAGCGGGCCCAGTGGTCGATGGTGATCGATGCCGCAGAAGCCCCAGCCGAGTGCGGGGAATGACGCGACCAGATCCGGGTCGGGCGGCTCAGGAAACCATGGCTCTATCGGCCCGCCGAAGACGGCCGCTTCCGGATATTGAGCGGCAGCTTCCGCGAAAGCTGGCAGCCAGCCTTCTTCGACAAGCACGTCATCGTCGGTGAACAGGACATGCGACGTCGAAGCTTCGTCAAGAGCCCTGTTTCTCGCGCTCGAAAGGCCGGGGGCCGGTTCATGGACGACACGCAATGGCAGTTGTCCGAAAGCCCTCAGCCACTGCTCGCGTGTCGTCAGTCGAGCCGTTGTCCACGATCAGCAGCTCGGCGCTCAGGCTTGCTGGCCACACTTCGGCGAGTCGTGACAGCGTGCGCTCGAGCAGCCGATCTCGATTCCACGTGCAGATGGCGACGCGTCGTTTCCATCGCTACCCGAGCGAGAACCGGCTGGACGAACTGACTCTAGTCGTTCTGAACACCATGACATTGGCCGCCAGCCACAAAAAGCCTCCGGGTCCAAACTCCTGAAAACTCAGGCGGCTATAGCATACGATGCGATGAGCTGCGTGCCATCGAAGCGCGACCTTGTGGGTATCCCTATCGATACCCGTGATGCGGGTCGGAGCCCGCCGCCACTTCGGTTATAGAGACGCCCTCTGTGAGTGTCCCGACACGCATGATTGCCCTGTATCACAGGGCCCAGACCTTCGGGGGGTCGTTCAACAGCGTCGTCGATGTCCTGGGCCGCGTTGACCGCGCCAGATTTTCGCCCGTCGCCGCGGTCCCGGGTCCCGGCAACTGCAGCGAGCAATTCAGCGCAATGGGACTCCCGGTCGTCTTCGCCTCGGAGTCTCCAGGCGCACGGACGCCAGGCTACGCGTTGTCCGCGGCGTCGCACGCCTGGCTCCTGCGGCGCAAGGGGATCGAGCTCCTGTACATCTCGGACTACGTGACCTGGCGGTCCTCGGCGTTGCTGGCCGCCCGCCTCACCGGCGTCCCCACCGTCGTGCACGTGCGTGCGCCATTGAGCACCGAGGTCCACGACCCCGAGCTGCTCCGGGCCACGATTGTGATTGGCAACTCCGAGGCCTCCATCCGGGCGCTGCGTGCCCACCGTCCGGCCGAGCGCGTGCGCGTCGTCCACAACTTCATCGACTTCGAGCCGTTCGACCGCGCCAAAGACATCCGGGACCAGTTCTTCGCCGGTCCCGGCCCGATTGTGGGGTTTGTGGGCGTCTTCCGGCCCGAAAAAGGCATCGAGTACTTCCTCGACATGGCCCGGCTCCTGCTGGACCGGCGACCCGACGTGCGGTTTCTCGCGGTCGGCGGCGAGTCGGCGGTGCAGGACATCGGGTGGTTCGATCGCATGCGCGCGCACGCGAGCGCTCTCGGCCTCGGCGACCGGATTCATTTCACCGGCACTCGCCCCGACATCCCCGACCTCATGCGCTCGATTGACGTGCTGGTGGTGCCCTCGCTCAACGAAGGGTTCGGTCGGGTGATTGTCGAGGCCAACGCGGTCGGCGTGCCGGCGGTCGGGGCCAATGCAGCAGGTATCCCGGAGGTCATCGAGCACGGGGTAACGGGATACCTGGCCCCGGCCAGGGACGTGCCCGCGATGGCCGCGGTCGTCGCACGCCTGCTCGACGACGAGCCTTTGAGGAGACAGTTGCGCCAGACATTACCCGAACGGGTGCGCACGCGGTTCGCGCCGGCGACCCAGATGGCGTTGCTTCAGCAGGCCTGGATCGACGCGCTCTCCTACAGAAGACGTGCCTGACGCGCCCACTCGAGCGTCAACTCCATCCCGCGAGCGCGGGGCACGAGCCCCGAATATCCCAGTCGCGTGGTCGCCTGGTCGAACACGACCCTGGTCGGATCGATCCGGAACGTCACCTCGAGGCCGGGCTCTGGCCGCGGCTCCCGATACACGACTGCGGGGTCGACGCCAAGCAGGGGCAGGACCCGGCGCTGAAGACCTGGCGACCGGTCCCAGATCTTTCGCGGCAACACCCCGTACGGATCTGTCGCCATGACCTTCTTGACCAGGCCGCGCAGCTCCGGCGACGTCAGGATCTGCGCAGTGCCGGAAATCAACGAGCGGCCCAGGCCGGGCGGTGCGGGGGCCGCCGCCGGGTACGGGGCCATCTCTACCTGCGCTCCTGCCGCGTCTGCGAAGAACTCGAAGAACTGCTTCCACGAGAGCTGGTCGGGCTCGCTGATCAGAAAGGCCTGTCCGTGTTCGGCCGGCGCAGCCACCAGCGCACGGACGATCGCCTCGACGACGTTGTCCACGTAGACCATGTTCGACGGCGTGTCGGCGTCGCCTGCCAGAACGAGGCGTCCCGAACGTAGCGCCGACAGCGGCCGGACCGTGAACGTGCGCGAGTAAGGCCCGTAAATGCGGGCGGGTCTCAGGGAGATCGCCGGCAGCCCGCGCTCGACCAGGCTCGAGATGGCTTGCTCGGCAAGCCACTTCGCCCGGTTGTAGCTCACGCCGCTGCCCGGTTGCAGCGGCGATGTCTCGTCGAGCCGGGGCGGAACATGGTCGCCATGCACGGCCATGCTGCTGATGTGCACGAACCGCCGGATGCCCCCGGCCAGCGCCGCTTCCGCCGTCGTGCGCGTCCCCTCGACCGTGACCTTGAAGGCCGCCTCCGGTGGCCAGCCCGTGCCGACGGCGCAGTGCACGACGGCGTCGCAAGCGGTCATCGCGTGCCGCATGTCGTCGGCCGAACATGCATCGGCAACGATGATCTCCAGCGGCAGCCGCGCAAGACGTGCGGCCCCGCCGGGCCGCCGCACGGCCGCCCGCACGTCCCATTGGCCGCTTGCGTGAAGCACTTCGGCCAGCCGGCACCCGAGGAACCCACCGGCGCCGGTCACCAGCACGCGCGGTTTGCGGCCCAGGTTAACGAAGGGGGCCGCTGCTCCGGGCGACAACGGTCCCGGTCGAGCGCAAGTCGAGGCCGCCGTCGGTCCAGGGCTCGGAGAGAGGAGCCGTGTTCTGGTAGCAGGCCTCGACCAGCTGCACGACCGGCACGACAGACCGGCCAGACAGTTGCGGCTCGGACCGGCGCTCGATGGCATCCAGCCAGTCGTCGAACTCCTGGCGGAACGCCTTGTAGCCGACCAGGTCCTGCTCGTTGGCCCAGTGCGCCGACAACTCGAAGCCGCCGGGCGCGTCCTGCCACCGCGTCGGCCGCCTCGGAATCCGTGGGGACGACGCGCAGATGGCAGAAGTCGCTCCTGACAAGTTCCAGCGTCCCCCGCTCGCAGGTCACACGAACGGTCCCGCGCAGTTGTCGGGTGCGGCTCAGCTCGATACGTGCCGGCACCGGTCCCCACTGCGAGTCGATTTCGAGCCGGACCTCGCAATCCGTCTCGATCCCGCCGCGGGCATTGTCGGCGTAGCGCATCAGGCGGACCTGCCCGGGCAGCACAAAGAGCAACTGGTCGATCAGATGCGTTCCAAGATCGATGAGCACACCGCCGCCGCCGCCCTCGCGCGTGAGCACCGACAGCGTCGCCAGTTGCCACGAATACTCTCCGCCCTCCTCGATGTCCACGGCCACGGGCCTGCCCAGCAGGCCCTGCTCGATGACGCCGCGCAGAAGGCGCGATACCGGCAACAGCCGCCTGTACAGGCCAACGGCGAGTGTGGTTCCGGCCCGCTGCGAAGCCTCGACCATCGCCAGCGCATCCGCGCCGCGGATGGCCATGGGCTTCTCGACGAACACGTGAAAGCCCAGGCCGGAGAGCTCGATGGCGGCCTGCGCGTGGTGGGCCGGCGGCGTGGCCAGTACGATGCCGTCGGCGTCGGCCCGGCGTATGGCCGAGACATCTGACTCGACGCGTGCGATGCCATAGGCGTCAGCCAGCTCGCGCGCACGCGTCGCATCCCGATCGACGAGCGCGACCACCGAGATGCGCTCGTGGCCGGCAAGGACGGGCAGTAGACTCGCCTTCGTCACGGCACCGCAGCCGACAACGGCGAGACGGAAGGGATCAGGCACGTCGGACGTCCTCCGGTTGCGTCGTGAACCACGCGTTGACCTGTCCGGTCACTTCACCCAGATTGGCGCCGTCGAGTCCGAGCCCCGTGTACCCGAGGCGACCGAGCGCCTGCGCGGCGTCGGGACCATTGAGCTCGACGATGAGGTCTGGATGGTGCGTTTGCAGCGTCTCTCGCGCGCCCTCGACAACCAGATGCTCAACGCCTTCGACGTCGACCTTGATGAGCCGCACACGCGGTGTAACCGAAACCACGTCGTCCAGACGCGCGCAGGGCACGACGGCTCCCCCTTGGCCTGTCGTGACGGCCAGCAGCGTCGACGTGCTGGTATGGTGCGCGGGTCCGATATTCAGCACGGCCGTGCCGGTGCGGTCGCACACCGCGTCGCCGCGAATCGTGACTTGCGTGGCGTTGTTGAGTGCGACGTTTCTTTCCAGCCACGTGCGAGCCGTTGTCAATGGCTCGAAGGCCAGGACCGAACCGGTCGGCCCCACCAGTCGAGCGGCCACCAGTGTGAGGTATCCGACATTGGCCCCCACGTCTACGAAGTGATCCCCTGGTCTCAAGAGTCGGCCCATCAGGGCGACGATCCCTTCCTCGTAGCGGCCCGTCGCGTAGATGTACTGCCCGACCCACTCGCCCGGGTCGGCCCAGATTTCAAACCCATCGCACGTGGACACGACACGGGGCCGCAGCGATGGACCGATCGCTCGCATCTCGCTCACCGCGAAGCGCTCGAGCCGCCAGCGGCCGGGAAAGTCCACGGACGTCCGTCGCAGCAGCGTGGTGAGCGTGACCAGGAGAAACCGCCGCAACAGCAGCATGGAATCAGCGCCCCTGATCGAGGAGGTTGTCGTACGTCTCCTGGAGGCGGTGCGCGTGCACGGTCAGACTGAAATGCGCCTCTGCACGTGCCCGCGCAGCCCGGCCGTACGCCCGGCGCAGATCCGGCGCGCCCAGCAGCCCCCCGATCGCCTCTGCAAGCGCCTGCGGGTCGCGCGGCGGCACCAGCCGCCCGGTCTCGCCGTCGACGACCATTTCGGGAATGCCGCCAACCCGGCTGCCGACGACAGGTCGGCCCACGGCCATCGCTTCGAGTGTAGCGTTGCCGAGCGGCTCGACGTGGGACGGGACCGCTACGACGTCGAACGCGGGAATCATCCGAGGCGCGTCGTTGCGGAAACCGAGAAACCTGAAATGTGGTGTCAGGCCGTACTCGGCGACCCGCTGCTCCATTTCTCGACGCAGTGCCCCGTGTCCTTTGAGGTCGTCACCCAGCACGGCAAACGTCGCGGCGACTCCCCGGGAGATCAGAAGTCGGGCCGCCTCGACGAACTCCCAGATGCCCTTCACTTCAGAGACCTGTCCCGTGAGGGCGACCACGGGTGTCAAGTCTGGAAGGTCGAGCGAACGCCGGAGCTCGAGCCTGGCGTCCTCAGAAATTGCGTCCGGCAGGGCGACACCGTCATAGAGGACGTCCGAGCGGCCCGCGAATAGCGGCGGGCTTGCGGCAAGGGCGTCGGCTCGCAACGCCTCCGAGACAAACAACGCACGCGTGAAGCCGGGCCGTAGAAACCAGGCGAACCCGGAGTGCTCGATCCGGAAATCGCACGTGCGTCACTGCAGGAATGCGTAAAAGGCGCGCGGCATGGCCGCCGGGCTGAAAGCTGGGAACGTCATTGGAATGAAGCAGCGACGCGCCGACTCGACGCGCGATCGCGATGACGCCCAGCAGACTTCGTGCCCACGCGATTGGATGGCGACGATCCAGCCGCTCGAGCGGGAGTACGTCGCAGGCAACACCGGCCTTGCGCAGCGCTGCCGCCGTGTCGCCGTCTGTCCCGACCACCACGTGTGGCAACGTACCGCGCGGGGTCGAGGTGCGTGGCCGTCAAAAGCAAGGCGCGCTCGGCGCCGCTGAAGAATGGCGCCCAGGCAAGAAACAGGACCCGTCGTGGCACGAGGAGAGTCTATCGCGCCGCGCTCAGGCGAGGGTCGCGCCATTTGCCCACCAGCCTGTCCCGATTCTGGTGGATCAGGGCGTAGAGGCGGTCGGCGATGAGGCGATGGCCGGCAGCGTTGGGGTGCGCGTCCCACTCGGCGACCCACAACGAGTTTCGATCGCTGCCCGTGTAGACATCGGAAAGGTCGAACACGATGAACCCGGCCTCCCGCGCCAGTTCGACCTGCCGGGTGTCGCCGGGCGCGTACGGAGTCTCGGGCACCATCGGCAGAAAAATGTATCCGGCGGCCATGCCGTGCCGCCGGCTGTCTTCCACGAGACGCCGGTACAGCCACGCCACAATCTCATCGGAGAGCGGCGTCAGGCGCTGGATCGCCACGCGTTCCGGCACGTGCGCGTCCACGCCCGCCCGCTGAACGATCGCGGCCAGGTCGTCAAAGGGGAGGTGCCTTCCGGCGCGGATCGACTGCGCGAGAAAGCCGACGATGCGGTTGGAGTCCTCGGGATGGGCGACATACAAGATGGCGTTTGGCTGGAACGGGACGACCTTTTCGTTGAGCACGTTGACCTGGTATACGGGAAGGTAGCCGTACACCGAGAAGTTCAGGATCTCGTAGCATGACGGCTCGTCGCCCTGTCGCTCCCGGTTCAGGCGTGCTTCCACGACGGCCTCGAACGTGTCTTCCTTCGACACGCCGCTGCCCATGGCGTGCGAGGCGCCAAGCAGTGCCATGCGGTAACAACCTGGCGGCGGGGTCCGGGCGTATTCCTTGTCGTGAAGGCCCCACCCGTTGGTGCGCAGCGGCACGCCTTTGAAGCGCCCTTCAGTCGATGGCTTCAGCTCGTACGGCGGGAACCCTCCTGTCTCACGCGACAGCCCGGCGGCGGCCAGGCCGCGCTCCCAGTCCGGCGGCCGGTTCATGTAGAGCGCCCACAATTCGCCGTTGAACCGTTCCACGCCCATCAGGTTCTCGTAGTACCCCCGTTCGAGCCCGGCCTGGTCCGCCTGATTCAGCCCGCCGTACCGGACCGCGGCAATCACCGTGGCTGCCGCGCCCAGATGCTTGTAGACACGCGACGTGCTGACGAGCACGAGACACGTGGCCGCGCCGACGACAATCGCGGTTTGCGCCTCGAAGCTCGGCGGCATGCTGGAACCAGGCGCGTGAGGTCGCGACGACCCACAGCGCGATTGTGGCAGGCACCGCCAGCAGCAACGCCACGAGCCACCGCTGATCCGGCGTTGGCGGAACCGCCGCGGCCGACCACAGCGATTGCCACGTCGTCAGCGACTCGGTGCTCCAGAGCGACCACAGCACGCAGATCGTGCAGAACATGCCGACGGTGGCGGCCGCCGATCGCAGCGTGTCGCGCCACGGCAAGGCGCGGTTGGTCAACCGCCGCTGACGCCCCCGGCGCCACTCGTACAGCACGTTGACGACCACCAGCACCGCCAGCAGCGTCCAGAACAGCACGTCGTTCCACGCCAGCAGGAAGCTGCCCTGAATCCAGAACGTCTGGTACGAATGCAGCGCCCAGGTGACGGCGAAGACCACGAGCGTGGACAGCACCAGCGACATGGTCTCGCCGCGTTTCCTGAGCGCAAAGTACGCCGGATAGTAGAAGACCTTCATCATGAAGTCCTTCCAGTAGATGTTGATCCGGCGCCAGAAGTCCGTGAAGCTCGACGCGAGAAAATAGGAGTGGTGCGTCTCCGGAAGGTTGAATCCGAACAGGTGGAGGATGCCGACGATGATGTGAAACATCCCCGACACGCGGAGATAGAGCAGGTACGGCCAGAGGAGATACTGCCCGAGATCGGCGATCGTCTCGACCGAGGCTGGCTCCAGCACCAGCACGTGATACACGAGCCGATACAGGATCAGCTGGACGACGCCGCGGAAGATCCACTGAACGCCGACCATGTAGATGTGATGGCGGTCGTCGTTGTAGTACTGGCGGCAGAACGTCTTGAAGTCCACCACCGGAAACAGCGGGAAGCAGACGTTCGGCAGCATGAAGAAGTACGACAACGACCGGGGGATCGAGGCCAGTCCGGGATCGTGCTTCAGGTCGTAGAGGTAGCCGATCAGGCGGAACATGAACATCGAGCCCAGAATGGGCCAGACCGCCGGCGGCACGGGCCCTTTCACCCACCCGCCCCGCAAGGCGATCAAGCCCGCGCCTGTCACCACCAGGAGCGCCACGCGCACCGACAGTGCGACGGGCAGGTGGCAGATGCCGATGAGGAGCAGGCCGAGCCCGATCAGCCAGGCCGCCGGGACGGGGCCCAGCAGAAAGCCGATCGCCCCGAGTGACAGCGCCAGGAAGAACGGCAGCCGATAGGGCAGCGGCAGAAAATAGTGGACCGCAAACCCCGCGACGGTGAGCTCCGTGAGGTACAGGAACGCCTTGCTCTCCACGCCAAAATGGGAGATCAGCCCGGCGAGACAGAGGAGCGCCGCGAGCAGGCACGACAGCTTCCAGAGGCTGACCGACTCGGCGGCACGCAGCGTCAGGGGCCGGAGTCAACGAACACTCTCGTGGCGCAAGGTCTGGTAGTCCACCTTGTCGGTGGAGGTTCTTGGAAGGCGTTCGAGGAACACGAACCGGTCGGGGCTCATGTAGCCCGGCAGGTGCGACGCGCAAAAAGTCTTCATCTCGATAATCGACGGGGACTGGCCGTCGTGACACGACAGACACGCGACGATCCGCACGCCGCCATCACGATCGGGCTCCGAGACCACGGCGGCCTCGCGCACGCGCGGGTGAAGGTAGAGCGCTCGTTCGATCTCGCCGAGCTCGATCCGGTAGCCGTGACGCTTCACCATCCGATCGCGCCGGCCGACGTAGACATAGCCCATCGGCGGAGTCCCAGCGGACCACGTCGCCGGTGTTGTACCAGCGCAGGCCATCGCGTTCGAGAAAGAGCGTGCTGTTGACCTCCGGCCGGTTCCAGTACCCCTGGAACACCGACGGACCGCTGATCCACAGCAGGCCCTCGTCGCCCGGCGCGACCTCGCGCCCGTCGCCGTCGAGCACCAGCGGCGTGCAGTGGGCGCACGCAACGCCGATCGGGTACGGCGTCTCGCGATCGTCAGGGACGCGGGCTGGAATGCGCGCGAACGTGCAGACGTTGGTCTCGGTGGGACCGTAGAGGTTGTAGTACGACCGGGTGCGGCCAGCGCTGCTGCACCGCGCGCAGATGCTTGACGGGAAACACCTCGCCGGCAAACAACACGAGCCGCAGGCTGGAGGCGTCGTGCAATTCGAGATTGCCGAACTGCATCAGCAGCGTGAGGATCGAGGGCGTCGAATACCACACCGTGAGCTGGTTGGCCGCGATGAACTTCGCCAGTTCCTTCGGGTTCTTGCCGAGGTCCTCCGAGATCAGGAACAGCGTGGCCCCGTGTTTGATCGAGACGTAGATGTCGAGGATCGACAAATCGAAATGGAACGGCGCGTGGCTGCTGAAGCGGTCCTGATCGGTGGGCTCGAAGACCGACGAGCACCAGTCGACGAAGCTCACGGCGTTCTCGTGCGTGAGCATCACGCCTTTGGGCATGCCGGTGGAGCCTGACGTGTAGAGGATGTAGGCGAGGTCGGAGAGGTGTCGGGCGGGCTGACTTCGACCCGAAGGGGCCTGGCCGCCCGTCGCAACCCGCGGGCCGGGCCCAGCACCGCACCACCAGCGTCACCTCGCAAGACTCCGGCACCACGTCCCGGCAGCGGTCGTCCACAATCGCGGCGCGCACCTGGCAGTCGGTGAGAATCCGCTTGCCGCGCTCCGCCGGCGCCGTGTAATCCACCGGCACGTATGCGGCGCCGGCCTTCATGATGCCGAACAGCGACACGACGGCCGCCGCGCTTTTCGGCATCACGACGCCCACCCGGTCGCCGCGCTGCACGCCGCGCTCGGCCAGATGGCCAGCCAGCGCATCGGCCTGCTGGTTCAGCTGGGCGTAGGAGACGCCCCACCCCGCGGGATCCACCACCGCCGTGCGATCTGGCCAGCGTCGCGGCGCTGGCCTCGAGATACTCCGCCAGGTGCGTGACAGTCATCGAGCGCCTCGTGCCCTCAGCCGGTCTTCTTCCGCGCGACCAGCGACGCGATGTCCTCGATGCGGTCGAACGTGTCGATGCCCGTCTCGTGGGCCTCGAGCTCGATGCCGAACTCGCGCTCGACGAAGCTGACCAGCCCGAGCGTCGCCAGCGAATCGAGGACGCCGCTGGTGCGCAGGGGCGTGTCGTCGCGCAGATTGGCTGCCGACTCGCCCGGCAGATAAGTGGTCAGGATGAACTGCCGGATGGTGTCCTTCACGTCGCTCATCTGTCCTCCACGATCGGTCTCGCGGGCTGACGCCCCTGCCTCACGCCTGCGCTACAATCCCAGCGCCTTGGCGATGATGTTGCGCTGAATCTCCGAGGTGCCGGAGTACAGCGAGCTGCCCACCGCGTCGCGCAGGTCCCGTTCCACCTGCTGCTCGGTCATGTAGCCGTAGCCGCCGAAAATCTGCACCGCGTCGAGGCTCGACTGCACGAACGACTGGGAGACGTGCAGTTTGGCCATCGCCGCCTCGAGCATGGCCGGCGTGTTCCGATCCTTCAGCTCGCCGATGCGGTACACGAGCGATCGCGAGGTCTCGAGACGGACCTTCATGTCCACGATGCGGTTGGCCACCGACTGGTTCTTGCCGATGGGACGGCCGAATTGTTTCCGCTCACGCGCGTGGCGGATGCAGTCCTCGAGCTGCCGTCGCATGACCCCGAGGCAACTGGCCAGGATGCACCCGCGCTCCCACTCCATCGAAGCACTCGAAGACCCCGACGCCGCGGCCCTCCCGGCCGAGCCGTTGGTCGACCGGCACGCGACAGTCCTCGAAAATCACTTCGGCCATCGGTGACGTGCGCAGCCCCATCTTGTGCAGCCGGCGCGAGACGGTGAGCCCCGGTGTGTCGCGCTCGATGATGAGCGCCGTGATGCCGGTCGCCCCGAGAGCCGGATCGACCGTCGCGTAGGCGACGAACAGGTCGGCCACGGGCGCGTTGGTGACGAACATCTTCGTGCCGTTGAGCACGTAGGCGTCGCCGTCGCGCACCGCCCGTGTCCGCATGCTGAAGATGTCCGACCCGGCATCGGGCTCGCTGGCGGCATTGGCGCCGATGCGGCTGCCGTCGCACAGCCCTGGCAGGTACCGCTCGCGCTGCGCCGGGGTGCCGTACTGCAGGATCGGAATCGAGTTGGTCCAGAGATGCGCGTTGAGCGAGAACAGCAGTCCCTGGTCCCGCGTGCCGTAGCCCAGCCCCTCCATCACCGCCAGCAGCGATGACAGTCCCAGGCCAAGTCCCCCGTACTCCTTCGGGATTGGCATGGCCAGCACGCCGAAGTCGGCGCAGCGCTTCCAGGCGTCGTGATTGAATGTCTCGGCGGCATCGGCGGCGACCACGTCATGCGTGAGCGCCTGACGGGCAAAAGCCACGGCCGAGTCCTGCAGGCGCTGCAGCTCGTCAGTGAGCTCCATGGTCCCGCCGCATCGTGTTCATTGGTGTGGGAAGTGCAGACAACCACACTCGTTCAAAAGGGGTCAAGGTCAGCAGTATAGACTTAGTCCCCTGCTTCATCTGTCTTACTGCCACCCACAGGAGGTGGCTCTCGAAAGTGCGGTACCGTAGCAGCAAGGGGGACGCGTGGGAATGGGGTCTTGGCAGGCTCGGCTGCGGACGGCGTTGTGCGGACTGGTCGTGGCCATGGTCCCCATCGCCGCAACCGCCCAGTCCGCTCGCAGTGTTCTCGTTGTCGTCAACGGCGCAAGCCAGGACTCCGTACGTATCGGTGAGTACTTCGCCCAGAAACGCGGCGTTCCCAACGACCAGATCCTGCGGCTCACCGATCTGCCGCCTGACCCCACCGACGGAATCAATCGCCCGGTGTTCGAGCGCGCAATTCAGGCTCCTGTCACGCAGTGGCTCCAGAAGCATCAGGCCCAGGACCGCATTCTGTTCATCGTCTTGACCAAGGGCATTCCACTGCGGATCAACGGCGGGGACCGCGATCGATCGGCGGCCAGCGTCGATTCCGAGTTGTCGGTGCTGTACCTGCGGATGACCGGGGCGCTGGTTCCGGTCATCGGACCGCTGCCGAACCCGTATTTCTGTCGGCGACCGGCCCGTCACCGAAGCCAAGCCATTTCACGCGCGACGCCCAGTCCATCTATCTGGTGACCCGCCTGGATGGGTTTCACGCGGCGGATGTGATCGGGCTCATCGATCGTGGCGTCGACGCCCTCCAGTGGCGGACGATTCATGCTGGACGGCAAAGCTTTCCCTGCTGGACAAGGGGAACATCTGGCTGCGCACGGCAGCCGAACGCCTACGGCGACCGGACTGTCTTCGGATCGGGTCGTCTTCGACGACTCGTCCACGGTGCTGACCGATCAGACCGAGGTCCTGGGCTACTACTCGTGGGGCTCGAACGACCCTGCGATCACGCCGACGGCAATTTAGCCTGCAGTTCCTGCCTGGCGCGATGGGCGGAATGTTCGTCAGCACCGACGGCCGCACGTTCCGCGAGCCACCGCCGAGCTGGAATTGGACCCTGGCGAACTGGAGTGACAAGGCGTCCTGGTTTGGCGGTACGCCGCAGTCGTTGGCTGGCGACCTCATCCGCGACGGTATCACCGGCGTGTCAGGACATGTGGCAGAGCCGCTGCTGGGCAACACGATTCGGCCAGACATCCTGTTTCCGGCCTACCTGGCAGGATTCTCGCTGGCAGAGGCCTATTACCTGGCGATGCCGTCGCTGAGTTGGATGACCGTCGTGGTCGGTGACCCGTTGTGCTCGCCGTTTGCGGGGAGACGACCAGGGCACGAGGACACCGCCCATCGACCCGGCCACCGAACTGCCGGAGTGTTCAGCGAACGACGCCTGGCGGCACTGGCCGAGCATCACGGTCCGGCACTCGCGACGCACTCCAGCTCCATGTGCGGGCCGAAAGCCGCGTGCAGCCGAGGCGATGCCGCCGGGGCCCGTTCAGACCTGGAGCGCGCGACCGCGATCGCCCCGACGATGATGGCTGGCGCATTTCACCCTGGCGTACGATTACGAAGCCGCGAAAGACTCGACGCCGCATCTGCACGGTATCGCAAGGCTTCTCGAAGCTGGCGCCCGACCAAGCGCTGGCCCTGAACAACCTGGCGTACGGGCTGGCCATTCGGAAAGGCGATCTGAATGAGGCCCTGCCGCTGGCGGAAAAGGCGCAGGCTCTGGCTCCACGCTCAGGACCTATCGCTGACACCCTTGGCTGGATTCAGTTCATGCGGGGCAACATCGCGCGCGCGGTGCCCTTGTTGGTCAACGCCGCCAAACTGGCTCCCGCAAATGCCGAAATCCGACTTCATCTCGCGCAGGCCCATGCCGCCGCCGGCGACATTCCGGCTGCCAAGCGCGAAATGTCCAAAGCGCTGGAACTTGCGCCCTCGATGCGGGACCTGCCCGAGGTCAAGGCGATTCAGGCCCGCTGAAAGGCGGGCCCAGGCGGCCCAGGGTCCTTGCACAGTTCTGCGCGGCCGGCGGGAACCGACTCATCTTTATCTCTACGCGCGCGTCGCTGGTGTTAGAGTTGCACCTTAGCTCCCAAGATGCCCCGGCACCCTCGACTCTTCTGGTCAGTCGCCAGCATGGCGGTCGCGGCCGTCACGTTGCTGGTCGCGTACCTCGGACGTCATTTCGAAGCTCGTTCGCGACTGGGCGAACGACGACAACTACTCGCACGGGTTTCTCATAGTTCCTCTCGCAATCTATTTCGGCTGGGAGCGCCGTGCCCGCCTCGCTGCGGTCGAGCCAAAGCCAAACGCGCTTGGTGTCGTGGTTGTGGTGGCAAGCCTCGGCCTGCTGGCGGTGGGCACTCTCGGCGCCGAGTTGTTTCTCACGAGAATCTCGCTGATCGGCGCGCTGGCCGGAACGATCCTGTTCTTGTGGGGAACAGAGGTCCTCAGGGTGCTCGCGTTTCCGCTCGCCCTGCTGTTGCTGATGGTTCCGATTCCGGCCATCATCTTCAACCAGATGGCGTTCCCGCTTCAATTGCTTGCCTCGAAATTCGGGACGGCCGTGATGCAGGCCGCGGCAGTTCCTGTACTCCGCGAAGGCAACGTGATCAGCCTGGCGAACACCACGCTGGAAGTGGCTGAAGCCTGCAGCGGCATTCGGTCGCTGATCTCGCTGCTCACGCTTGGCATTGTGTACGGCTACTTCACCGACCAGCGGACCTGGGTCCGTGTGGCGATAGCGGCTTCGACAATTCCAATCGCGATCGTTGCCAACGGCATCCGCGTCGCGGGAACAGGAGTGCTTGCGCACTACTACGGCCGCGAGGCGGCCGACGGCTTCTTTCACTCGTTTTCGGGGTGGCTTGTGTTTGTCGTCGCGTTCGCGATGATGTTTGCCATGACGCGCGCGCTTCTTCGCATTGCTCCCTCGGTGCGCGTGGATCCGCCAGCGACGGGGGTGCCAGCGTGACCGCGCGGGCGCTGATCCTCGCGGCCCTGTTCGGGAGCACCGCGCTGGTGCTCGCGCAGGCGTCACGGGCCGAGCCTACTCCCATCAGGAAGCCCCTGGCCGAACTGCCCATCGTCATAGGCGAGTGGCAAGGCCGCGTCGAGCGCGATTTCCAGCCTGAGATTGTCAAGGTCCTCGGCGTGGACGACTACGCCAACCGGAGCTATGTCGACGCCGACGGCCCACGTCTGGGCCTTTACGTCGGCTACCATTCCAACCAGCGCCAGGGGGATACGATCCACTCGCCGCTCAACTGTCTGCCTGGCGCTGGATGGATTCCAACAGAGCAAGGTCGGAGGACGGTCGAGGTGCTCATCAGCAGCGACGGGCCACGGCGTCAGGCGATCGAGGTCAATCGGGTGATCATCGAGAAGGGATTGGACCGGCAGGTTGTCCTGTACTGGTACCAAAGCCATGGCCGTGTGGTGGCCAGCGAGTATTGGGGCAAGATCTACACCGTCGTGGACGCCATTCGCCTGAACCGGACCGACGCGGCGCTGGTGCGTGTGATAGCTCCGGTGCCGTCGCGTGAGCCGGGTGTGCTTGAAGCCTCCGATCGGGCGGCAGTGGCGTTTGTGGAGGCACTGTTCCCGCATCTCGGCAGGTATCTGCCGTCATAGCGTTTCGCCCGGACGCGGTTTCTGCCGCGTGCCCGGGCCCAGGACTGGGGAAAGACCGTGCGCGCTACGCTTCTTGTCGTCGCAATAGCCCTGCTGACGGCCGGCTGCTCGAAGGACCCTGAGTACGCCAAGCAGGAGTACCCTGAAAAGCGGCGACCGCTACGCCGCCGAAAAGAAATACCGCGAGGCGGTGGTGCAATACCGCAACGCGATTCAACAGGATGCCCGATTCGGCGAGGCCCGGTTGAAGCTGGCCGAGGCCTACGAGCAGCTCAACGAGCCGCAGAATGCCTTCCGCGAGTACGTGCGAGCCGCCGATCTGCTTCCCGACAACGTCGCCGCGCAGGTGAAGGCGGCCTCGTATCTGCTGCTGGCGCGCCAATTCGAGGACGCCAAGACGCGGGCCCAGAAGGCTCTGGCCAAGGATCCCAGGAGCATCGACGCGCAGGTCATCCTCGGCAATGCGCTGGCGGGCCTCAACAACCTGCCCGACGCCATCAACGAGCTCGAAGAGGCGGTCCGGCTGGACCCGCAGTCGGCTGCGGCCTACACGTCGCTCGGAGCGGTGGAGGTTGCGAGCGGACGCCAGCCGGCGGCCGAGGCTGCATTTCGCAAGGCGGTCGAAACCAACCCTTCGACGCCGCTCGTCCACCTGGCGCTGGCCAACTTCCTGCTCTCCACAGGGCGCGTGCCCGAGGCCGAGGCCTCGCTGAAGAAGGCCGCAGAGCTCGAGCCAAAGAACTCTCTCGCAAACCGCGCCCTGGCGACCTTCTACATGGGCACCCGCCGCCCCGCTGAGGCCGAGCCGTACCTCAAGGCCCTGGCCGAGGCCGACACGACGCCCAGCGCCACCGCGAAGATGGCCCTGGCCGACTACTACGTTTCGATGAACCGTGTGGACGACGGGATGAAGGTGCTCGAGGAATTGGCGACGAAAGAGGGCACGAAGTCGGCGGCGTCAACACGCATCGCGGTGATCGACTACCAGCGCAAGGGGGCTGCGCAAGGCAACAAGGAGATCGACGAGGTCCTCGCACGCGATCCAAAGAATGTCCCGGCACTGTTGACGAAGGCGCGCTTTCTGGTGGCCGAGAAGAAACTTGCAGAAGCCCTCGAGAAGGCAAAGGCGGCGGTGGCGGCTGACCTGCGGTCCATCCAGGCGCACTTCCTGCAAGCCACTATTCACCGGGCTCGCAATGAGCATGACGAGGCCCTGGCGGCTTTCAACGAGGTGCTCAAACTCAACCCGCGCGCAACCGCGGCGCAGGTGGCAGTGGCGCAGTTGAGCCTTGCGAAAGGGCAACCCGGCACCGCGTTGCAGATGTCGCGCGATGCGGCCAAGGCCATCCCGGGCGATCCCACGGTCCAGCTGACCCTCGCTCGCAGCCTGCTTGCCAACGGACAGATTTCAGAGGCCGAGGGGATCGCGAAGCCCCTGGCGACCAAGTACCCCACGTCGGCCCCTGCGCTCTCCTTGCTGGGGTCGGTAGCGCTGGCAAAAAAGGACCTTGCCGCCGCTCGGACGGCGTTCACGAAAGCCCACCAGCTGGCGCCTTCGGAGTTGGCTGCAGTGGCCGGACTGGTCGCGCTGGACTTCAACGATAAGGATTCCCAGGCGGCCGTGGGACGCATCGACGCACTGCTGACGCTGCTGCCCAATGACATCAGCGCGCTGATGCTTGGCGCACGAGTCTACGTCCGAGCGGGCAGGCCCGAAGGCGCCGAGCCGCTGCTGAAACGGGCCATCGAAGTCAAGCCTGACAGGCTCGAGCCGTACGCGTTGCTGGGCCAGGTTTACACCCGGCAGAACAAGCTCGATTCCGCTCGTGCCGCTTTCGAGGAGGTGGTTCAGCGAAAGCCTGACTCGGTGTCGGCCAATACGGTGGTCGGGATGCTCCACGAAATGCAGGGCAATCGTGCGGAGGCCCGCAAGCGGTACGAGCGCGTGTTGCAAATCGACGCCTCCGCTGCGGTGGCCGCCAACAACCTCGCGTACATCTATGCCGAGGAGGGCGGCAACCTGGACGTCGCCCTTCAGTTGGCTCAGGTCGCCAAACAGAAGCTGCCCGAGGCTGCCGAGGTCACCGACACCCTTGGCTGGGTCTACTACAAGAAAGAGCTGCCGGGACTGGCGATCCCCATGTTCGAGCAGGCAGTAGCCAAAGCGCCCGGCAACCCTGTTTTCCGCTATCACCTGGGGCTGGCGTTTCTGAAGAACGGCGAGAGGGCCAAGGCGCGCACGGCGCTCGAACTGGTTCTAAAGAACAGCCCGAACGCCCCTGAAGCTGCGGAAGCGCGAAAGGCGATCGCGACGATGTAGACTCGAAGAGGCAGACTTTTGTCGCCATGGCGAGGGCCTTGCTCGTGCACTTTGTGCACGATCGAGATGGACAATGCTGTAGTTTCGGGAGATTATCCGTCCGATTACTATGCACGTCAGCGTGGCGGTCACCTTGCACGTCATCTGGATTTGTCATTGACGTCTCCGCACTGATACGAGTGACCGACCGCCGAAATTCTCTCCGGTTCGAGATCGTTGGCAGGCTGCGTGGCTCGCTGGCCACCGCGCAGCCAGTGCGTCTGCACGACATCGGCCCGGGTGGAGCGATGGTGGAAATGTCCTCGCCGCTGTCGGTCAATTCCCATCACGCCATCCAGCTAGCGGCTCGAGGGCAGATCTCGAGAATCGAAGCCCGGGTGTGCCACGTGCGGCCGGCCATCGATCAGGGGCGATACCTGGTCGGCCTCGAGTTCGTCACGCCCGCGCATGTGGTCGACGACGAGGCGCTCGGCGCACGACTCGACAAGGAACGGGTCTAAGCCCGACAGGGGCACATCGGCAATGTCAGGCTCGCTCGACTCTCCCGAAGGTCCACCCGGCGCGCCGGAGTCTGTCGAGCGCCGCCGGTACCCGCGCCGGCGGGTCGGCCCGGAGCTGGCCGTCACGATCCCCACGGTGGTCAACGCGGAAGTGATCGATATCAGCGCCGGCGGCGCCATGGTGTCCACCCCCGCAGAGGTCGTTCCCGGTCATCGATGCAGATTCCGCACTCTTCTGGACCGGGAGCCGTTTTCGGCATCCGTCGAAGTGCTGCGTGTCGATGAAGGCACCCGAAACGGATCCGAGCCTCGTCACCATGTGGGCCTGCGGTTTGGCGTATTGGACGACAACAGCCGTCGCACGCTCCAACGTTTCGTCAAGAAAGACGGCATTGCCCGTTGACCCGGAACTGGCGCTGCCTTTGCTCTAAACGCGAATAGCCCGACCAGGCAGAGCGTTTCCGGGAAGAAGAACAGCCATTTTCGGCAACAATTCTTCGAGTAAGGCCTTCGAAGCGCGGCTGGGTGGTCGTGTGTCGGCACCTATATGGCAGACAAGACTCTGCCTCCGGAAGGCTTTTCCGGAGGAACACCAACAAAAGCTGACGAGCGCCGGGCGTTTCTGCGTCGCGCTGTGGCTGTCGGTGTGCCGGTCGTGCTGGCGACTGTCAGGGGACGGTCGGTCCTGGCCCAGGGACCCAACGATACCGTCAACGGTTCTGGATGCCTCTCGACACACCCGTCGGGCTGGCTGGGCATGGACCGAAACAGCGAAGAGGACCTGGCCGCGCGCGACTTGAGTTGTGACCCGTTCCAAGGGGTGACCGGAGAGGTGGATCCAGCCCTGGCTCCGCCCCCAGACTCGTTCGAAGCCTTGGCTCCAGAACCAATCATCGATCCAAACCTTCCACCGCCACCGCCCCCCGACACCTTGTCGGGTCAGGGAAAGGGGAAGGGCAACGGCCAGGGCGGCGGCGCCGCAGGGCAACGGCCAGGGCAACGGCCAGGGCGGCGGCAAGAAGAAGTAGTCCACGTCGCCCGGCTACACTTAGGGGCGAGCCACTCCTGGCAATGCCCTCTTCCACTCTCTGGCAGGTCGTGGACCCTTCCGCGCTGCTGGTCCGGCACTGGCCCGGCGAAGACGAGCACGTCGTCTTTCACGCCGCTTCTGGCGATCTCCACCTGCTCAACTCGCCGGCCATTGCCCTGCTTGGGCGCCTGGCAGAGGGGCCTGCTTCGATCGATGAGCTCCGCGAGATGGTCGACGCGCCGAGCCCCGAGGCCCTCCGCGCCCTCCTCGAGTCCCTCGACCGACTCGGCCTGATCAGCCCCATGCTGTCGTGACCATTGGAGACCTCGCGCCAGGGCGACTGCGTCACCTGCTGCGGACCCGGCGACTATGCGTTCGTATCGGCCCGTTCCTGGTTCGGCTGCGGTCGACGATGCCGGAGGTTCACGCCGCGCTGTCGACGCTCTATTCCGCCCATGCGGTAGAGCTGACTGACTTGGGCGCGCACTTTGTCATTCGCCTCGACCCGCCGGGGCTCGTGCGACGGTTCTTTCGCCCACAGGCCCAGTTCACCTTTGATCGGCACCAGCCGTTCATCCCTCTGCCTGCCACCCTGGCGGCGCCAATGCTCGAGGCCGGCCTGAATTGGTGCATCGGCTCGTTTGCTCACCAGTTCCTGGTCATCCACTCCGCCACCCTCGAACGGGGAGGGAGAGCGCTACTGATGCCGGCCCTCCCCGGTTCCGGGAAGAGCACTCTGTGCGCCGCACTCGTGTCACGCGGCTGGCGCCTGCTGTCGGACGAGTTTGCGCTCGTCGATCCTCACAGCGGGTTGCTGGTGCCCGTGCCGAGGCCGGTCGCGCTCAAGGAAGAATCAATCGGCCTTATCGCCGCCTGGGCCCCCCACACCCAGTTCGGGCCCTCCCTCGTCAATAACGAAGGGCGGCTCGTCGCGTACATGCGGCCCCCGGCCGCAAGCGTACACGCCTCGGGCAGTCGCTGCCCGGCTGGATTGGTCGTCATCCCGCAGTACGTGGCCGGCGCCGACACGAAGGTCACGCCGATGACGCGGGCGCGCGCGGTACTACACCTCGCCGACAACTCGTTCAACTACAACCTGCACGGCCGCCGGGGGTTCGAGCATCTGGTGGACATCGCCGACAAGGCGCCGGCCGTCACGCTTCGCTACTCGCGTCTCGAAGAAGGCGTCGATGCAGTTGATCGACTGGCACAGTGGGGCGTGACGTGACGGACCGTCAACGCCGGCAGCACGGCGTCGAGTTGTTGCTTGCGGTCGTGCGGGATCGTCGGCGCATCTCCTCCCTCACCGTGGCGGACTGGGACGCGCTCATTCCATCTGCTGAGGAGGCACGGCTGCTGCCCCGCCTGGCTGCGGACGCCGAACGGCTGGGGTTGACTACCGGAATGCCGGAGTGGGCGCTCGACCGGCTGACTTCGGCATGCGTCCGCGGCCGTGAGTTCGAGCGGGCAGTGAAGTGGGAGATCGACCGGATCAATCGGGCGCTCCGACCAGTCGGTGTGCGTCCCGTGTTCCTTAAGGGGGCCGGCTACATTGCAGCCGGTCTGCCATGCGGCGTCGGCCGCGTCGTGGCAGACGTGGACATCCTGGTGCGGGAAGCCGAGCTTCCCAAAGTGCAGGCTGCTCTCGAGCGGCACGGCTGGCAGTTCGAGCCGCTCGAGGCGTATGACGAGCGCTTCTACCGCGAGTGGATGCACGAACTGCCCCCCATGCGTCACCAGGTGCGCTGGACCATGCTGGACGTGCACCACAGGATCCTGCCAAGGACAGGGCGGATACACCCGCCAACCGAGCGGCTGCTGGAGCACGCCGTTGAAGTGGGAGGAACATGCGTCCTGTCGCCAGAGCACATGGTGCTGCACTCGGCGGCACACCTGTTCCAAGACGGAGAAGTGACCGGAGCCCTGCGCGACGTGGTGGACCTGCGCGATCTGTTGGAGTGGTTCGCTCGAGATCCGGTTTTTGAGAGCCGGCTGTTCGCCGAAGCGACGGCGACCGGGTTGGGACGGCCCCTTTTTTATGCGGTCAGATACGCACGGCTGGCCGGCAGCGATATCAGGTTAGCGGCTGTTGATGCCTGGCGGCCTTCGAGGGTGTTAATCGCCCTGATGGACCGCCTGGTGGAGCAGACACTCATGCGGAGGGCGGGAACGCTCAGCTCGGTGGGGGCCTTTGCGCTCTATGCCCGGTCGCACTGGCTCAGGATGCCTCTAGGCTTGCTGATGAGACACCTTCTCCGCAAGGCCCATCTTCCGAAGATGTGACTGCGGCTGGTCGAGGTGGACCAAAAAGGTTGGGTACGGTCACCGGCTGCCAGTGGGTCGTGTGAATTCAACAACTTAGCAGGCTCGAGTGTGTCGGCACACCGCGACGAGTGACGGCCTTACATCCCTGCGGTTACGATCCCGTAGTTGATGCGCGGTATGTGCAGGACGTGGAGCCCTCTTGTCGCGACGCTCGTCGTCGTTGTCGCCATCACGTTTCCATGGGATCTTCAGGACCATTCTCACTGGTCAAAAGTCGCCTGGCTGCCGTTTCTAACCGGCATCGTCAAGCCGGAGGACATCCTGATCAACGCGGCGCTCTACTTTCCAGTCGGGTTCTTCTTCCCAGCGCCTTCGCGACGACGGCGCGTGGCGTCGGCGGTCGGCATCGCGCTGCTGGTGTCAGCACCCCTCGAGCTCACCCAAGTGTGGAGCCACGTACGGTTCCCGTCGACGACGGACCTCGTGATGAACGTGATCGGTAGCGTCGCCGGCGCGATTGCCGCGACGCGCGATGTTACGCCCACATGAGCCGTCGCGCACGACTGACGGGGCTCGCGCTGCTCTTTGTGGCTTGTGCGGTGTACGGCAGCCTCGTGCCCCTGCGATGGAGGCCGATAGGTTGGGCAGAAGGACTGCGACGCGTCACGGCGATGCCGGTCGAGCCGGTCTGGCACGTCTTCAACGGCGACTTCTTCACCAACGTCCTGGTGTTCCTGCCGATCGGTTTCTTCACCGCCGGCGCGCTCGAGCCGCGACCGGGTTGCAGGCCTGAAGGCCTGCGCAACACGTGGCGGTCCCTTTCAGTCGGCGCCGCCGTGCTGCTGGGCGGCGTGGTGCTGAGCACCCTGATCGAGCTGGGCCAGGTGTATGTACGCGACCGCACGCCGTCGTGGTCCGATGTCTACGCTCAGACGCTTGGCGGAATGTCAGGCGCGGTGTTGTGGATGCTCGTCGGGGCCGGCGCCATCGACTGGATCGCGGGCGTTCGGCGCGCGGCGTCGCGCGAGGACCGCGTTCTCCGATTGCTTGGGCTGTATGTGGCGGGCTGGGCGATCTACCGCCTGCTACCGACGCTTTTTCCTCACCTCGCGCACCCGCAGCTATACCTGTGGACCACGGGGCGGCACTTGTCGAGGCTGGTTCTGTCCGGACCACTGGCCATCGCCGCCGTCTCCGCGATGCCGGTCGGCGCCGCCGCGGCTTTGCTGAGCGCGCGGCTCCACTGGAAGTGGGCCGCCTTCCCGTTGGCAGCCGCCGGCGTTGGTCTGCTCGTCGTCGCCGATTGCATCCGACAGGTCGGGATCATGCCAGCTGATGGTCACCTGGCCGCCGGCTTGCTGGGCTACTCATGTGGATGGTTGGCCGCGAGCCTCGGTCGTTCGCGTCCTAGCGTGTGGCAAGATCCCGCGCGGTGGCGTTTTGCGATCGCCCTTACGGTCTGGCTGGGAATCGTCCTGCTCCAATACTGGGCGCCCTTCAACTTCGGCGTCAGCGCCCGGGAGCTCGACCAACGCCTTGGGGTGCTCTACCTGCGCGCGCCGTTTCACCGCTACTACTGGTTGCCGCCATTGGTCGCGCTGGGCGAAGTGACCACGCTGGTGCTGCTGTCGCTGGGGACGAGTGTCGCTGTCGCGCTGATGACGCGAGGTAATCGACGCATGCTTTCGGCGCGCTCCAGCGTGCTCGTCACGACGCTAGTCTTCGCCGTTGTCGAGTGGGGTCAGGTGTACCTGCCCGCGCGGCGTGCCGATCCGACCGACGTGCTGATCGCCTGCGCTGGAGCGATAGGCGGCGCCGCGATCGTTCGAGCACTGGCTGTGTCATCCCAGACGGAGGGCACGACTTCATGACTCGGCGGCTTGCGCTGCTCATGTTGGCGGTACTGTTTATTGCCTTTGCCGCGTACGGCAGCTTCGTGCCCCTGCGGCTGCGACCAGTCACGCTGGCGGAAGCGGTGCAACGGTTTGTCACGACGCCGTTGGTCCCGCCATGGCACGCATCGGGGAGCGACTTCCTGACCAACGTTCTGCTGTTTGTTCCGATCGGGTTCTTCCTGCTGGGTGCGTTGGCCAACCGGTCTCGCCGCGCGGCGGCGGCGTTGGCGCTGCCGGTGGTCGGAGCAGGGATCGCACTGAGTGTCGTGATCGAATTCGGGCAGATCTTCGTGCAGGGCCGAACGCCATCGTGGAACGACGTCGTGGCAGAGAGCCTGGGCGGATTCATCGGCACGATGGCATGGCTGGCCGTGGGCAGCTCGGTCGCGGAGTGGGTCGCAGAGCTCTTCCGCACTGAGTCCGAAAGCGACCGCATCTACCGGATTCTCGGCGCCTACGTTGGCGTGTGGGTGATCCTGGGCCTGCTTCCGTTCGACTTCACGGTGCGGCCCGAGGAGCTGGCGGAGAAGTTTCGAGCGGGACGGATCGTCCTCGAGCCGTTCCCGGCAGGCTCGACGCTGCGCGACGCGGGCGGCACGTTGCTGATGGCCATCCCCGTGGGCGCCTTTGGCGTCGTGGCGGCACGCACATGGAGACTTGCCCAACCGGCGGTGACAGGCCTCGGCCTCGCCCTGGCCGTCATCGTTGCGATCGAAGTCGCGCAGATGTTTTCGTTCACGCGTACGGCGGACGTGACCGACCTGCTGATGAACGCTGCCGGAGTGGGCGTCGGCGTGCCGCTGGCCGCGCGCGGGGCGGTGGCTTTGCCGACAGTTCTTCGAGGCGGGCCCGGAGTGCGGCTCTGGCCCCTCGCTGCGCTGCTGGTCTGGTGCGTCACGCTCGTGATCAGGCACTGGACCCCGTTTGATTTCGTCACGGACACGTCGTTCATCAAGAGCCGGATTCCGGGCATGTTGCGCGTGCCGTTCTACAACTACTACTGGGGCTTTGCCCCCTACGTGCTCATGGACGCCACGACGAAACTCCTGATGGCCGTGCCTGTCGGCGCATTCCTGCAATTGCTCTTTCAACCAAGGGCGCCTCTCCTGCGATGGGTGATGGCGTTTGGCATCGTCGCGCTGTCGGGCGCGCTGTTCCTGGCCCTGGAGCTGGGCCAATTGATGCTGCCTTCGCGAGTGGCGGATCAAACCGACGTGTATGTCGGCACGCTCGGCGCGGCAATTGGCGTAGCGCTCATCTGGCTGGTGAACCGACAACGCCGCACCTAGCGCAGGGCTTCGGCCTGCCCAAGGCCGCCGACTTGTGACGTGAATTAGCTCATCCAGAGGCGGGGTGTATAAAGTCGCCCTAGCTGAGCACTAATTGGTCCCTGGCGTTGGACAAGAGCGCGAAAATGCGTCGACTCAATAACTTACGCAGCCAATGCACTGGCATCTCTCGTGCAGTATTGCGCAACGCCAAGAATCGCGCTTTCTGGAGCTCCTCGGCGGGAGCGCGATTAGATGGAGACAGGCGGGGGCGGAGCACCATTCATGAAGACCTTTGCAACTGGAGTATCGGCAGTCGTGTTTTCAGCTGTTTTTGGGCTGGTGGGCACCGCACCAGCCTCGGCCACAACATTCACCTATGCGTTCTGCGCTGCGAGCTCGGATCCCTTGGGGGAGGATCCGTCCTGTCTGGACGGACTGGGTGCGGCCCTGCGCATCACGGACACCCCGACCCCGCGTTGGGGTTGGACCCGCGTTGGACCCCGTTAGACCCGAACGACTTCTATGTCCTGTTGGCTATCTCAACCCGAGTGTCGGACGGATTCGATACGACACCCCCTGACGGGAAGACGGCATCAACGGCGTGCAGTTCGATACGCCGTACAAGACCGACCAGTACCGAGGGCGATTCGCCGTCGACCCGACGCTCGACCACACGTTTGTGGATGGCACCGGGGAATTGGATTGCCTTCTTCGGGCAGATAAATGATTGCCCGTCGGGCAACGCACAGGACAAGTCGGTGTGCAGCGTGGTGGCAGACAGCGGGGCGACCGGACACGGGTGACGTCGACATCTGGGCGTTCATCATCAATCTCGACGACGACATCGCCAACCCGTTTTCGGCCAACTCGCTGGTGAACATGCGGGTGTCGTTTCTACCGGACCACAACATGGGAGGCGACTTTTCCGTTCTGCCCGCCGGTACCCCGACACCGTTTGAGGACCCTCCCGACGGCACACCCGTGCCGGAACCCACCTCGCTGGTTCTTCTTGGCACGGGCCTCGTGTGGGGTGCAGGACGTATGAGACGGCGGCGTAAGGCGGAGTAACAAAAAGTAGTCCGACAAATGCGAGTCGCCTGACCAGTCGTGGGCGGCTCGCTTTCGTGGCATCGCGGCCGTCGTGGTGCCTATCGGAGCGTTGCTCGTGCCGGTTGCCGCAGCGTCACCACGGCCACTTCCGGGGGGCAGTTGACACGCACGGGGACAACCACCGTGCCGACGCCACGACTGACGAACATCTCCGTTCCCTGACGCGTCAGCCGCCCTTCTGCGACCGGGAACTTCCTCGCCGCAAGCGCGCCCACCAACGGCAACACGACCTGGCCTCCGTGCGTATGGCCGGCCAGCACGCCAGCCACGGCGAGCGCGGAGGCCTCGACCACGCGCCGGGGATCGTGTGCCAGCAGCAGAATTGCCGATTTCGCGCCGTTGACGACAGGTCCGATCTCGGCGCGCGTCTTGGTCCAGAACTTCACGCCCGCCAGTTCCAGCTGCGCGCCCCGGATCGCGACGGTCGTGCGGTCGTCAAGAAGCATCTCGACGCCACGGCGGCGGAGTTCTGCGGGCATGACGCGCTCGTCGTCGTGATTGCCGATGATGCCGAAGATGCCATGCGGTGCGACCAGCGCGCTGAGCCGTTCGGCGACCGGCGCCATGTACTCGCGTTCGGCGAACGACACGTAGTCGCCTCCCAGCACGATGAGGTCCGGGTGCTCGGCATTGAGCAGCGCGACCGCCTCGGAGACGAGATCGCCCGGCACCATCGCGCTGTGATGCAGGTCGGTAACAAAGCCAATCCGCAGACCATCGAGCGCGGGCGGCAAGCCTGACATGGGCAATTCCACGCGGGTGACGCCAAGCGCGTAGCGCCCCCATCCGTAGCCGTATGCCAGCGTGCCAGCGGTGGCGCCGGTCGCGAGCGCCAGCGCGCCCTTCAGCAGGCGCCTCCGCGAGATTTCCATCACCTGAAGGTATATTACAGGCGGCCTAGGTTACGAGTTGCGAGCAGCATTCCACGGATTCACCAATGACAGTCGACCAGCAAATCGAGCGGCTCACCCAGGGCTGTGTAGACGTCGTCCGGTTGGATGACCTCAGGAGCCGGCTGGCCCTTGGGCGACCGCTCGTGGTGAAGGTGGGCTTTGACCCGACCGCGCCCGACCTGCACCTGGGGCACACGGTGCTCATTCGCAAGATGAAGCACTTTCAGGATCTCGGGCACTTGGTCGTCTTCGTCGTCGGCGATTTCACCGGGATGATCGGCGACCCTACCGGCCGATCGAAGACGCGCCCGCCGCTGACGACGGCCGAGATCGAGCGCAACGCCGAGACCTACAAGACACAGGTCTTCAAGCTGCTCGATCCGCAGAAGACCGTCGTGGAGTTCAACAGCCGCTGGCTGATCCCTCTCGGCAGCGACGGGCTGATCAAGCTGGCCTCGAACTACAACGTCGCGCAGATGCTCGAGCGACGCGATTTCAAGCAACGCTACGAGGCTGGCCAACCCATAGCCATCCACGAGTTCCTGTATTCGCTGGTGCAGGCATTCGATTCGGTGGCGCTACGCGCGGACGTGGAGCTTGGCGGCACCGATCAGCTCTTCAACCTCAACGTCGGCCGCGACATCATGCCGGCCTTCGATCTGCCGCCGCAGATCGTCATGACGACGCCGCTGCTCGAGGGGCTCGACGGGGTCGAGAAGATGTCCAAGAGCCTCGGCAACTACGTCGGCGTCACCGACGCGCCCGGCGAGATGTTCGGCAAGCTGATGTCGATCAGCGACTCCTTGATGTGGCGGTATTACCTGCTGCTCACGGACCTCACCGCCGCCGAAATCGAGGCCATGAGGGCGCAGGTCGCCGGTGGCGCGCTTCATCCGAAGCAGGCCAAGGTGGACCTGGCCGTGCGCATCGTCAGCGAGTTCCACGGCGAAGCCCAGGCCGACGACGCCGCACGCGAGTTCGACCGCGTGCACGCCCACGGCGAACTGCCTTCCGATCTGCGGGAGGTGCTGGTGGACTTTTCGACCGAACCAACGCGGCCGCTGGCGCGGGTGCTGGTCGACGCGGATCTTGCAGTCTCGACGAGCGAGGCGGGCCGCAAGATTCAGCAGGGCGGCGTCAAGCTGGGAGGTGAGCGCGTCGACGACACCCGTCACCGCCTCACGCCCGACCGTTTGCCGCTAGTCCTGCAGGTCGGCCGTCACGCGGTGCGCCTGGTGCCCCGGTAGGGAGCTCAACAACGCGACAAAAGGTCCTCCCACTGGCGACTTGTAGATTCGGCGCCCGCACTTGTATTGCTGAGAAATCCTGACGACTGAACCAATTGGATGAGTTTCTCCAGTTTGGCCAGGCCCGGCATTCAATATGCTTCAGTTACCTACTTGGAGCTAGACTCTCGGCAGTTTCGCTGAGTCCAAACCCCAGCTTGGAGTAAGCGTATGACTCGTATCTCGACAGCGGCCGTGGCCCTGACGGCCCTCCTGGTTTTCTCCACCGGCGCTCAGGCCGCCCCCGTCTACGACTTCAGCACCTTCAGCGGCGGCCCCGTAACCAACCTGGGCCCGGACCAAACCTTCGTCGGCAACATCACGGCATCCGCCTATTACTTTGACGGGGATAGCTGGGAGGTGTCGACACTCATCGCGCGGAACGTGCCCAACGACCACGGTCTTGGTAATTGCTCGCCGAATGAGCCCATCTGCGACAGCAACAGCCTTGGCGACAACAACGAACTGTCGCAGTTGACGAACACCGAGGCCATTCTGCTGGAAAAGCTGAACCCCAACGACGCTTGGGCTGGCTTCTGGGTCTCATCGCTCGACGGCGACGGCGACGGCGCAGGTAACCCTGAAAACGGCACGCTCTATTGGGGCAACACGAACGACATCGCGACGCTGCTTACAGCAGGTGGAAACTCGTTCCCCTTCACTTTCCCGGCGTTCGGCGGCAGCCTCGTCGAGGGAAATCTGGGGGCCATCCCAGGACTCGACGTCTTTGCGCAGTATGTGCTGTTTGTGCCAGGTGTGGGCGACGCCAACAAGGGCGCCAACAACGACTACCTCCTCTGGGGTGTTGACCTCAGAGAAGGTCGGGAGGTGGGAGACGTCCCGGTGCCCGAACCCGCGTCGCTGCTGCTGCTCGGGTCCGGTCTCGTGGCCCTTGCCCACAAGCGTCGCCGCGACGGCCGGCGCTGACCGTCAATCAGCCTTCCGTCTCCGGCCTCCCGCCTTCGGTCCTGAAGGCTGGCGGCCGGGGACCGAAGGGCTTCCTTACGCTGTTCGCTGTCGTTCTCGCTCTCCAACTCCACGGTAACGCTGGACAAACCCCACCCGCGAGTAGGGCCCCGGCCACGCGGGTGATTGCCTTGCCGGACTTCTGGGGCGCCAACGCCATCTGGGGCGCCACGGGCCACGACCGTCGAGGCCACGTCTGGTTCGGCATCACCAGCAACGACGAGAAGAGCGGCTCGGCCCACCTGCTCGAGTTCGACCCCTCCACACATGCCGTCGTCGATCGAGGCAACGTCGTCGCCGAACTCGAACGCCTCCGCCTGCGACGCCCGGGCGAGCGGCAGATGAAGATCCACTCGCGCATCGTCCAGATGCCTGATGGATACCTGTACTTCAGTTCGATGGACGAGTCCGGCGAGAACCCGGACGGCTCGAAGCTGCCCGATTGGGGCGGGCACTTATGGCGCATAGGCCCGAACGACCGCTGGGAACACCTGGCGACCACGCCCGAGGCGTTGATTGCGGTAGCCGGGGGCGGGCACTACGTTTATGCGCTCGGGTACTTCGACCACGTGCTCTACCAGTTCAACATTCAAACCAGGGCCATCAACTCGATCAAGATTGGGTCGGTGGGTGGGCACATCAGCCGTAACTTCTTCGCCGATGGCCGCGGTCACGTCTTCGTGCCTCGCCTCTCGCGTAGATCGACTGAACCCGGCCAGCGCGTTGACGTGTCGCTGGTGGAGTTCGGGACCGATTTGCGGCAGGTCGCCAGCTTTCCCCTGCCCGAATACCTCGAGGACAGGCCGACTGACTCACACGGAATCGTCGCGGTTCATCCGGACGGAAGCGGCGGATGGTACTTCGCGACCGGAAAGGGGCGCTTGTATCAGGTGAAGGCGGGAACCGGGTCGTCCACGCTGACGGATCTGGGCTGGTACCATCCCGCCGGGCCCCGGTACGTCGCCACCATGTTCCGTGATGACAGGACCGGCACGCTTTACGGGGTCACGCTCGCACCGCAGCACGGATCCCGCCGGTTGGAATGGATCGTCCGAAATCCCGCCGGGGACGCCACGGTCTCCGCGCTCCCGTTTGGCGATGCGCCCGAGCTGCCTCACCGCACGTCGCTGTACGGCTCGATGACACGCGACCTCAAGGGCCGCTTTTATATCGCGGGGACGATCAAGTACAAACCCGTCCTGCTGCAGATCAGCCCGTCCTGAGCCGGTACATGGAAAGGGCGGGCTTGCGCCCGCCCTTCCCTGGCTCTGGTCCTCTACTTCTTGCCCCGTCGTATCCGTGCGGCGGCAAAACAGGTGGACAGTTGGTTCATTGGACGACGATCGGATTCGTGTAGAACTGCAGGTCTGGCCCGTCCTCAACGACCCGGCGGCCGCGCGCCCGGATGACCAGCCCTCCTGCCGGGGCCGTCATTCGATAGCGTAATCCACCGTCTGCCAGCGGCCCCGAGTGGACCACTTCCGCGCTGTCCCGCGTTACGGCAATGAGCTCTACCCGATCGATCTGGTTTGGCTGGCCGGCCCAGTCCGCGGGAGGGACGGTCGCACGGACCTCCAGGGTCAATTCGGCTCCAGACGGCAGGCGGACCGACTCGCCCGCCATCGCGGGCCTGGGCAGACCCTCCGCGGTCAATGTGAGCTGGACCTCGCGCGCGATGTCGCCGTGGACGCCAAAGAACGACCCGGCGCGGAGCGCCTCGAGCGCGGCGCCGGCCGAGCGTTCCCGCGCGTAAAGCCAGGTCGCCGAGAACTCGCACGGCCAGTAGTCGCCGTTGGACTCGCCGTGAAAGTCCGATGTGGCCAGGGCCCCCCACATCGGTTTTCCACCTTGCAGCTGCCGATCCCAGGCGGCGCCGGGCGGGGCAATCGCGGGATCCCAGCGGTCGTCCGGTTTGAGCGCGCCGCCATACGCGCCAAGCGGCCTCGCCTTTTGATGGCCGGGCGCACCCTCCGCGCCCACGAACACGCCCTGGCCGATTTCCGACAGCCACGCGAGTTGCTTGCCGACGGCGTCGATGTCGGGTGCGCGGCGGCCCGGATGGTTGAGGAACATCACCGGCAGGACCGATCCGGTCGTGCCGCTTCGCAGCCACGCAAACGCCGCCTCTGCCAGCTCGGGGTTCTCGCCCTCCTTGTTCTCGTCGTCGAACTTCTGCTTGAACTCTCCGATGACGGCGGCGTCCTCGAGGCCGACGGGCAACAGCACCACCGCGTGGTCCTGTCCTTTGCCAGGCGGGACGTTCCACTCGATCCCTGTGAGGATCACCAGCTGCGGTACACGCGTCCGCGCGGCGGCAATCGCGGCGTGGTATTCGGGAGTCGCCGCCTTCAAGTTCCCGTCCGTATGATCGGTAATTGCGAGGACATCGCACCCGTTTGCGGCCGCCCGTTCGGCCAGTTGCTCGATGGTGTGGCCGCCATCGGAAAACTTCGAGTGCACGTGCGTCTCGGCCTTCAGCCAGACACCGCTGCCGGCCCAGGAAAGCTGTCGCTCGAAGCGCGGCCTGGTCCACTGCTGAATCGCGAACGCGGAACCCACCGCGAATGCGACGGCGATGGCGACAATGGCGGGTTTCGACACGGCGGAATTGTACCGCGCGGCTGACCTTCGTATGCCGTGGCTGTACAAACGAAGGGCGGGCTTCCCGCCCGCCCCTCGCGGCCTTGAGTGCTGCCGAAGCTATATGCCTGGCAGGCCCGAAGGCCCGTTCCTGCAGGTCTGGCCTAGCGGCGACGTCGCATGCGCGAGGCCGCCAGTAGAAGGCCCGACCCCAAGAGAACAAGGCTGCCCGGCTCTGGAACAGGCGCTGCCGTGACAGCGTCACCGTCTCCAGGGCCCGGAAGCTCGCCGGTCCCGTTGACTGCCAACGCCAGGGACCCCGCCGTGCCTGTCGGCGAGCGGGTGCCTTGGTAGGAGTAGTTCGGCCCGGTCACCTTTAAAGTCCCGATCCCGACACTCATCCCGGTCTGGTCAGCGAAACCCGCGTCCCCAATGTCCACGAGAAAGAGCCATTCGTAGGCTTGATTGGCGTCGAGCACCAGGTTGTCCAGGGCTGAGGCAACTTCCTCAACACAAAGCGCCCCTTCCTCCTCGCCGGTGCACTTGGCCGCATTGCCGGTCACCTTGTTGCCCTCGAACAGCTTCCATTCGAAGCCCGCAGGCTTGTTGAAAAGCTCCGCGTCGTCGAGGTCACCGTCGCTCAGGTCGAGCGAAAACGCCGCCAGCAGGTCCGCAGCCGACCCTACGTTCGTGTAGCTCGTCGAGGTGTTCAACGTCAGCAGGATCTTGTAGGTGTCCGTCGTCCCGTCGCTGGTGTCCAAGTCGCTGTCCGCCAGCCCCTTGTTCTCCACCGTGAAGGTCAATCCCGCTACCGTAGGGTCCAGCGTGAACGTCAACGGGGCCGCCGACGCGGGTGCCGCAATCGTCGTCAGGACGGCCGTCAAACAAAGGACAAGCGCGTTTCGCATCAAATGGGTAACCTGCTCGGCGGCTGTTCTGCAAGACGAAGGCCCGCTTTGTGTCCAAGGAGAGACGCGCATTCAGGCCTGAAGTTTCGCGATTACATCTTTGTCAGGTCGCCAAAAGCTGAACAGTAGGTCAAGGGCGACAAAAGACACCCGTCATGCTGACTAAGGAGGTCGCCGCCGAGCGAAAAGCTGAGCTAACCGACCGCCAGCTCAGCCGGCCGTGATGTTGCAGGCCCGCGACGCAATGGGCCACCGGTCTGTCTGTGCGACTCTTGTGCTTCTTTGTCTCGCCGTCGGCCTCGACGCCGACTCCTCCATCCCCGTCGATCTCGCTACACGCCTGCGCGGAGCCTCGCGAACCGTCGTCGGCAGCGTCGCTCGCCTCGAACCGAGGATGGTGCGCACGCCGCGAGGTGACCGGATGATCGTCACGCGCACCTGGCTGCGTGTGGAGGAGTCGTTGAAGGGCCGCGCCGAGTCCCTTCTCGCCGTCGACGTGGAGGGCGGCACCATCGGCGCGCTGTCGATGCGCGTGTCGGACATCGAGCCGCTGCGAGTGGGCGAGCGCGCCGTCGTGATGATGGAGCCGATGCAAGACGGATCGTGGCGGCCCCATCGTCGCGGGCTTGGCCTGTTGCGGTTGACATCGGACAATCGCGTGCGCGAACTGGGGCTGTCGCTGGCGGATGTGCGTCGCCTCGCCGCGGAGGTGAAGTAGCCATGCGTCACCGGCACCTTCGCCGCGCCATCGCCGTCACGCTGAGCGTGTGGGTCGCGCTGCTCGGACTTGACCGCCTCTCGGCCTACGTCCTCAGCGGGCCGAAGTGGCCCGTTTCAGCGGTGCCGTACGTCGTGAACCCGGCAAACGCCGACGTGACTCCCAGCGCCGCGCTTGCGGCCGTTCAGGCTGCCGCTGCCGCATGGAGCCTGCAGTCGCTGGCCGACGTGCACCTGCAGTACGCGGGACAGACCACGAGCGCCGTGTTCGACTACGACGAGATCAACCAGGTGTTCTTCAGCAACGAGAGCAGCGGCGGCACGATTGCGGTGTGCCAGTGGTGGTACAACAACCTCCAAGGCCAGATACTGGACGCCGACATCAAGTTCTATGACGGCGGCTTCAAGTTCTTCACCGGCACGACCGGCTGCTCGGGCGGGATGTACGTCGAAGACGTCGGCACGCACGAGTTCGGCCACTTCCTTGGCCTGGGGCACTCGGCCGTCGCGTCGGCGACGATGTACCCGACCATCTGGTACTGCAGCCAGTCGGGCCGCGCGCTCGATGCAGACGACATTGCTGGAATGGAGACGATTTACCCGGCGGGTTCGGGGTCGCCGCCGGCGGCGCCCTACGATCTCGGTGTCGCGCAGAACGCCGCGCAGCCGACCTCGTCGCTCGTGCTGTCGTGGACCGACGCGGCGTCGACGGAAAGCGGGTTCTACGTCGAGCGCTCGACGAACGGATCGACGTTCACGCAAATCGGCTCGACTGGCGCCAGCGTCGCGACGTTCACGAATACGGGCCTGACCGCGGGCACGCTCTACTACTACCGCGTGCGCGCGTACAACGGCGCGGGCAACTCGGTGCACTCGAACATCGCCAGCGCGACGACGGCCGCGCCGACCTCGCCGCCTGCAACGCCAACGGGCCCGTCGCCGGCCAACGGCGCAACCAACGTCACCGCGACGACGGTGTCGTGGGCGGCCTCTGCCGGCGCAGTCAGCTACGACGTCTATTTCGGCACATCGAGCACTCCGCCCCTCAAGACGAACACCAGCGCGACATCGGCGTCGGTGGGCAAGCTCGGCGCAGGCGTCACCCACTACTGGCGCGTGGTCGCGAAGAACAGCGCTGGCAACACCTCCGGACCGACGTGGAGCTTCACGACAAAGGCGAAGGGCAGGCGGTAGGGACAAAGGACGAAGGACAAAGGATGCATCGCGGATCCTGCGATGCGAGGCGGTCGTGGGTACGCGGATCCTGCGATGTCGGATCGCCGAATGGGCCGGCGCGCCTGGCCCTTGTCCTTTGTCCTCAGCCCTTTAGCGCCGTGCCTTGACATGCCGGCGCCCGCCAGCTTACACTCTCTC
>CAWDZE010000019.1:0-88506 GCA_963806705.1 Vicinamibacteria bacterium | reverse complement strand
GCTAACTGAATCGTCAATCTGGTCATCACAAAGACACAGAGACGCGAAGACGCACGGAGATCTTCCTGGGGTTTCCCTTTCAGAACCTCCTGTGCGTCTTTGTGACTTCGTGTCTCTGTGATTGACGACCGTTCAGCGATAGTTGCCGAACTGCAGCGCCACGCCGAAGTCGTGCGCGCGCAGCAGGCTCATCGCTTCCTGCAGCTCGTCTTTGGCGGGGGCCGACACACGCACCTGATCGGCCATGATGGCGGCCTGCACCTTCTTGAGCTTCTTGTCCTTGAGGAACTTCACGATCTCTTTGGCGGCCTCGGTGGGAATGCCCTGCTGGAGCGTGATGACGCGCCGCACGGTGCTGCCGGCAGCCGGCTGGATGTCACCGGCCTTGAAGTTCTTCACGGGCACGTTCCTACGGATGAGCCGGGTCTGGACGATCTCCCAGAGCGCTTCGATCTTCATGTTGTCATCGGCGACGAGCGTGATGGTAGACTCCGCGCGGTTGAAGTCGATGTCGGCGCGAGCGCCCTTGAAGTCGTACCGCTGTCCGACTTCTTTCCGCGCCTGGTTGAGGCCGTTGTCGACCTCCTGCAAGTCGATAGTGGACGTGATGTCAAACGAGTTCAGTTGCGCCATGGCTGGATTGGCATGGTAGCAGAAGGCCTGCGCAGGCCTCTGGTTCTCGTTGTCGACGATTACCAGGACGCGCGCGAGATGTACGCGGAGTGCCTCGACGCCTCGGGCTTCGCCGTCGCGCAAGCCGAGTCGGGCGACGAAGCCGTCGCCAAGGCGCTCGCGCTGCAGCCGGCGCTGATCGTGATGGACCTCGCGCTGCCGGGCATGGACGGGTGGACCGCCACGCGCGCCATCAAGACCGACGCACGCACCGCCCGCATTCCTGTCGTCGCGCTCACCGGCCACGCGCGCTCGGACGCCTCGACTGCGGCCCGCGAAGCCGGCTGCGACGCCTTTCTCACAAAGCCCTGTCTGCCCGACGCCATCGTCGAGCTCGTTCGGCGCCTGCTGTCGTAGTCCCGGACGGTTGCCGCTACCAGCGCTCGCGCGGAGCACTGCCCTCAACGTCCGCGCGGACCCGTAGATCGTGTCGCCTTCTGGCATCTACTCACGATATCTGAAGTGCTGGAGTGCGCCGCTATACTGAGTGCGTGCGTTGGGTCGTGTGGTTCCACGTCGCCGCGTTGTGGGCCATTGCCGTGGCCCAGCCCCTGTTCGACCTGCTCGGCAACAACCCCGAGTTCTTCGTCGCTCATCGCGCCGGGGCGGCCGATGTGCTCGCCGTCACGCTCACACTGGCCTTGCTCGCTCCGTCCCTGTTGGCGGGACTGGTCTGGCTGGCCGGGCTGGCTGGCGCACGCGCCCGGACAACGACCCTGGGCGTCATCGTGGGCGGGCTTGGCTGCTTGCTTGCCATGCAGGTGAGCGTTCGCGCCGGCGCGACGAACTGGCGTCTCGCGATCCCGATCGCGATGACACTTGGCGCCGCGGCGGCATTTGCCCATCACCGCCTGGCCCTCGTGCGGACCTTCCTCGCGGTGCTGTCAATGGCCACCCTCGTCACCCCTGTGCTGTTCCTCCTGAAACCAGGGATCCGGCACCTGGTCGTCGGACGGGCCGACTCGGCGAGCCAAACGGCGAAGGGCACTTCACATTCCCCGGTGGCCACGCCCGTCGTCGTCGTCATCCTCGACGAGGTGCCGCTGCTCTCGTTGCTCGATGCAGACCGCCAGATCGACGGGAGGCTCTATCCGAACTTCGCGGCGTTGGCCGGCGACGGCGTCTGGTACCGCAACGCGACGACCGTGCACGACTTCACCCGATGGGCCGTGCCGTCGATCGTCACGGGCAGGTATCCGAAGCCCTCGGCGCTGCCGTCGGCTATCGATCACCCGGACACCCTGTTCACGCTCTTGAGCCGCACGCACCGGCTGGAAGTGTCGGAACCCGTCACCGATCTGTGCCCACCAGCGCTCTGTCCGCGAGAAGAAAGGGCGCCGATCGGCACTCGCCTTCTCGCGATCGCCCGGGACCTGCGCGTGATCTACCTGCGGATCGTCCTGACCGACGATCTGTCGAAGAGCCTGCCGGATCTTGCAGGACGATGGGCCGGATTCGACACCCGCGACGACGGCGGAACCGAGGCCGACGATGTCAAGTCCCTATCCGACGAACAGCGTCGGCGCCGCTGGCGCAGTCGCGTCGACGCGCCGCGTCTGACGCCGGTGCGCCAGTTCATCGAGCGCATCGGTGCGGACGATCCTCAGCCGACGCTGTACTTCCTGCACGCCCTCATCTCGCACTACCCGTTCCAGCTGCTGCCGAACGGCAAGCAGAACGCCACGATGGCCACCTTGCCCGCCAAGCTGGGAAGGCGTTGGCCCAGCGACCAGCCGTGGGCCGTGGCGCAGCAGTATCAGCGTCATCTGCTGCAGATGGTCCTTGTCGACGGCCTCCTCGGCGATCTCGTCGGACGGCTGAAGCTGGTCGGCCTGTACGAGGAGGCCATGCTCGTGATTACCTCCGACCATGGCATGTCTTACACCGCGGGAATGCCGCAACGGGATCTATCCGGTGAGAACGCCGCGGAGATCATGCGTGTGCCGCTCATCATCAAGTACCCGGGCCGGATCGGCGTGGCGGCCCAGGTCAGCGACGCAAACGTCGAGACGGTCGACGTGCTGCCGACAATTGCCCACGCGCTCGCGATCGATGTCCCGTGGCCGGTCGACGGCGCGTCGCTTCTCGATCCGAAGCGAACCGCGCGGCCGGTGAAGGCCATGTTCGCGGCCGCGACCGGGAACCGCCAGGATTTCGCACTCGACAGCCTCGACCTCGGACCGGGCCTGCGGCGCAAACTGGACCTGTTTGGGGACGGCACGGGCAACGTGCATCGCGCCCCGCGCGTGCCAGCGTTTGAGGGCCTCGTTGGCCGGGCGTTGAACGATGTGCGCGTGGTGGAGGGCGGCGGCACGGTCGAGATCATGCATGCCTGGAGCTACGACGATGTCGATCCTGCCGACTCGGCGGCTATCTTCGATGTGGAAGGGCGGTTCGCCGCGCCACGGCCCGACACGTTCCTCGCCGTCGCCGTCAACGGGACGATCGAGGCCGTCACCAGAACGTGGGAGGGCACCCCTCGCGGGTGGATGGCGACACCGCGACCGGACGCCTGGAAGGCAGGACGCAACGCCATCGAGGTGTTCGTCATCGATCGCGATGATGCCGGCGTGCTGTTGCGGCGCGCACGATGAGGCAGGACCGCCCGGCACGCTGAATCCGCCGTCACTTCCGTTTCCGGCTCCTCGCCATCCCCATTGCGCCTCGGGTGAACCCGACCTCGTCGAGATACGGCGCCAGGGGGTGATCGCTCACGGGCAGGCCGTTGACTTCCGCGACGAGCAGGCCCTGCCGCGGCGACTCGGTCGCCAGTCGATTGAGCGCACCGGCAATCGCGCGCGCGGTGTGCTGCCGGCGTGGCTCGTCCTCGGGCAGCCACGCCAGCACCTGGCGGTCGCGGCGGCCGATCCACGCGGCCAGACGGCCATCGACGAGGATGACCAGCGTCCCGGCGGACCGCGTGGGCCTGCCTGCTCCCTCAGGCGCTGGCCAGGGCAGCACGCCACCATACGGGTTGGCGGGATCGGTCGAGGCCAGGACGACGACTCGTGGCGTCTCGCCAGGCTCGCGGCCGGCGCGCAGCAGGTCGAGGGCGGGTCCTACCGTGAACTGGGCTGCACCGAGTCCGGCGACAAACATGCCGCGGCGGACACGGCCGGCATCTTCCATCGCACGCAGGACACTGTAGACCGCGCCGTACCCGCCAGGCACTGCTTCGACATTCATCGCCTCGCGCGTGAGCACGCCGTGGCGCGACAACAACTGACGCGCCACCGCCGTGGCCCACTCGGTCGGCGAGGGCCGTGAGCCGAGCCGGTCGCTGAGCAGCGACCAACGTCCCTGCGCCGGCGGAGGCGTGACGCGCCGCGACCTGAAGACCGGCGGTTCGCGTCGGCGCCTGCGTGCCGGCGGCTCGAGATACGCGCGCATGGCGTGGAGGGAATCGTTGGTGACCAGGCCCTTCCAGACGAGCCCCCACAGCGCGTCCACCAGATCGTCCGGGAATCCTCCGCCGATGGCCACGTGCAGCGGCGCGAAGAACGAGGCGCCTTCGGATGCGAGGTAGTCGAGCACGCGGCGCTCGAGCGCGGTTGCGGCCTCCGCCGCGCGGCCGGGAGGCCACAGCAGGCGCAGATGGTCGGTCAGGAACAGCGTCAGGCGCCCGTCGCGCTCGCCAAGCGGCTCGAGGCCGGCCCACGTCACCTCGCCGGCCGCGATGAGCCGATCGAGGTCGGCGGCGTCGTACTCCTCGATGCGCGCCGGCAGGACGTCGCGCTCGAGCGCCGAGGCCACAAGCGGCGCCCCCTGCAACTGCTCCACGCAGTCGAGCAGGGCATCGAGCCCGCGACGCTTGCGGCCCACGCCGTGCCAACTCGCCGCGAGGCGGCCGAGCGCCTCGGGTTCGACCGGCTCGATCTCCTTGCGCAGCCGGGCCAGCGACCGCTGGCGCAAGGTCCGCAGCACGTCGACGCCGCACCACTCGCGCTCGAAGCCACCTGGCCGGAACTCGCCCTGCAGCACGCGCCCGGCGGTTGCCAGGCGCGCCAGCAGCTCTTGCACCAGCGAGACGCTCACGCCGAAACGCCGCGCGCACGTCGCGGAGTAAACGGCCCATGAGTACGCGCGTAGCGCTGGACGAGATCGCTCTTCGCGTCCCGAACGGGCTGCAACAGCGCATCGGGCAATCCCAGCGGCAGCGGCGCGCCAAGGGCGTCGCGATAGCGCGCCGAGTCCTCGACGGCCACGTAGCGCGGCTCGCCGGCCACGGGCACGACGATGATGCGGCGCGTGGCGATGAGCGTGTCGATCGCCGTCAGCACATCGGGACCGGCCACCCGCGCGCGAGCTCATCACGCGACAGGTCGCCCAGGCGCAACAGCAGGTCGTGGATGCCGTCGGCGCTGCGCGCGCGATGGCCTTCGTCGAGCGACTGCAGCTGCCGCTCGAGCGCCTCGAGGACATCAGGGTCGAGCAACTCCCGCAGCTCGGCATCGCCCAGCAGGTCGCGCAGCTGCGCGTGGTCCACCGTCAGCGCCTGCGCGCGCCGCTCGGCCAGAGGCGCGTCGCCGTCGTACAGGAATGTCGCGACGTAGCTGAAGAGCAGCGAGGCGGCAAACGGCGACGGCAGCGCCGTGTCCACGCCTACGACGCGGATGTCGCGCAGCGACACGCGCTGAAGAGTGTCGACCAGCGCAGGCAGGTCGAACACGTCGCGCAGACACTCGCGGAACGTCTCGAGCACCGCGGGGAAAGACCCGAAGCGCGAGGCGACGGCCAGCAGATCCGCCGCTCGCTTGCGCTGCTGCCACAGCGGCGCGCGCCGGCCGACCCGATGGCGCGGCAGCAGCAGCGCACGGCCTGCGACCTCTCGGAACTTCGCCGCAAACAGCGCGCTCGCGCCCAGCTGCTGCAAGACCAGCGACTCGACCTCGTCGGGCGACGGCACGAACAGATCCGCCGCCGGCGGCTCGTCCATGTCGGGCACGCGCACCACGAATCCGTCGTCGCTCCACATCGTCTCGACGTCGAGCCCGAACTCCGCCCGGAACCGGGCGACGACGGCGAGGCACCAGGGGATGAGCACCTTGCCGCCCAGCGGCGAGAGCACGCAGACGCGCCAGTCGCCCAGCTCGTCGCGACAGCGCTCGACCACGATCGTGCGGTCGTCGGGCACCGCACCGGTCGCGGCCACCTGGTCGGCGAGGTACTGGAGGAGGTTTTCGGCCGCGCCGCGATCGAGGTCGTGTGCGCGCATCAGCCGGTCGATGGCCGCCGGCGCCGGCACCTCGCGCAGCTCGCGCGCCAGCCGGCCGATGGCAAAGCCCAGCTCGCGGGGCCTGCCGGCCGGGTCGCCCTTCCAGAATGGCATCTTGCCTGGCTCGCCTGGCGCAGGCGACACCAGCACGCGGTCGTGCGTGATCTCTTCGATGCGCCATGTCGACGCTCCGAGCATGAACGTCTCGCCCACGCGCGACTCGAACACCATCTCCTCGTCGAGCTCGCCGACGCGGCCCGCGCCCGGCCTGGCGCCGACGAGGAAGACGCCGTACAGACCGCGGTCGGGGATGGTGCCCGCGTTGGCGATCGCGACACGCAACGCACCTTCGCGCGGCAAGAGCGTCTGGCCGACGCGGTCCCACGTCACGCGCGGCCGGAGCTCGGCAAATTCGTCCGATGGATAGCGGCCCGACAGCATGTCGAGCACGCCTTCGAACGCTCGAGGGCTGAGCTCGGCAAACGGCGCCGCCTTCCGGATCGTCTGGAACAGACCCTCTGCCGGCCACGGCTCGACGGCCACCATCGCGACGATCTGCTGCGCCAGCACGTCCAGCGGGTTGCGCGGATAGCGCGTCGACTCGACGGCGCCCTCGTGCATCGACGCGGTGACCGCCGCGCACGCGACCAGGTCGCCCCGGAACTTCGGGAAGATGATGCCGCTGCTGACGCCGCCCACCTGGTGGCTCGCGCGCCCGATGCGCTGCATGCCACTGGCCACCGAGGGTGGCGCCTCGATCTGGATCACCAGATCGATCGCGCCCATGTCGATACCCAGTTCCAGCGAGGAGGTCGCCACCAGCGCGCGCAGCCGGCCCGCCTTGAGGGCGTCCTCGATCTCCAGCCGCTGCGGCCGCGCGATGGACCCGTGATGCGACCGCACCAGGGGCTCGCCGGCCAGCTCGTTGAGTGCCGAGGCCAGGCGCTCGGAGAGCCGTCGGCTGTTGACGAAGAGCAGCGTCGAGCGATGCGCGCGAATCAGCTCGAGCAGGCGCGGGTGGATGCTTGCCCAGATGGACGTGCGCGCCGGTCCCTGTGATGTGGCGCCGCCCGGAATCTCGATCGGCTGCGCGATCTTCGCCATGTCCTCGACAGGCACTTCCACGCGCAGATCGAGCGGCTTGGGCGCCCGTGCGTCGACGATCGTGACGGGACGCCAGGGCGGAGGCGGGTTGATGCCGGAGAACTCGTAGTGAATGTCGGCCTCGGCTGCGGAGGCCTCGGGAGCCTGAAAGGAGATAGCCTCGGGTGACCCAGGGACAGCCTCAGGCCTCAGCCCGTCGTCGCCTCGGCGCTCCACTCCCCCCAGGAACCGCGCGACCTCGTCGAGGGGCCGCTGCGTCGCCGATAGTCCGATGCGCTGCAGCGGACGGTTCACGAGATGTTCGAGCCGTTCGAGCGAGAGTGCCAGGTGCGCCCCGCGCTTGGTGGGCACGAGCGCATGGATCTCGTCCACGATGACCGTCTCGACGCTGCGCAGTGCGTGCCGCGCCCGCGAGGTGAGCAGCAGGAACAGCGACTCGGGCGTCGTGATCAGGATGTCGGTGGGCTCGCGCTGGAACCTCGCGCGGTCGCGCGCCGGCGTATCTCCCGTGCGGATGCTCACCGTCGGCACGACGTGGCTGTCACCGCGCGCGGCGGCGACGCGCGCGATGCCGGCAATCGGCGCCCGCAGGTTTCGCTCGATGTCGACTGCCAGGGCCTTGATCGGCGAGACGTAGAGCACACGGCACCGCGCGTCTCTCGCCGGCACCTCGGAGAACATCAGGCGGTCGAGGCACGACAGAAAAGCCGCGAGCGTTTTCCCGCTGCCCGTGGGCGCGAATACGAGGGTCGACTCCCCTCGCGCAATGGCCGGCCAGCCGAGCGTCTGGGGCGGCGTCGGTCCGTGGAATGCCTCGGCAAACCACTGCTCGACGGCGGGGTTGAAGGGCATTCAGAGTGATTTTAGCCCGTGCCTGGTGCCTCGTGCCTGGTGCCGAGTGCGGTGCTTGGTGCCTGGTGCTTGGTGCCTAGTGCGACAGACATCGTGCTACTGCCGACGTCATGGGTGCCAAGACATTCGAAGAGCGTCGAGCATGGCAGTGCGCAGCCGAGCTGAGCGACCGCGTTGTTGCAATTTGTGAAACACCAGCGTTACAGCACGATTTGACTCTTCGCAATCAATTGCGCGACGCGGTGCAGGCGGCGCCTCGGCTGATAGCCGAGGGCTTCGGGCGCTGGGGTCATCGCGAGTTCGCGCATTACCTCAGAATGGCGCGCTCGGAGATCTTTCGAGGCCCGAAATGACCTGTTGCGATAAGCGATCCTCGCTCTAGCTGCCTGCACCGCACAAGTCACTCGGCACCCAGCACCCAGCACCGCACCCGGCACATGGCACCCGGCACCAGGCACCTAGCCCGCGTATAATGTCCCTTCCGTCATTTTCCGAAGGGACCAAACCAGATGGGTGATGCAGGTGAAGGGCTGATTGATGCGGATGCCAGGATTCAGGAGCGCATGGAAGAGCTGGCGCTCAGCCGGGCGAAGGGACGAAAGCAGACCGTGAAGAACCCCGAGCAGCTTCGACAACTCGAATCGCTCAAGCTGGCGCGGGCCGCCGCCGCCGGGCAGCTGGCCGCAACCACGCACGAGCAGCGCAAGACCCAGCTCAACGCCGCTCTCAAGGATCTGGACAAGCAAATCAAGTCGGCCCAGGCCGCAGTCGACGCCTAGCCAATCACCGAAGACACGAAGGCACAAAGACGCACAAAACTCTTCTTTGGATCCGTCCAAGAAAAGTCTTGGTGCGTTTCTGTGTCCTTGTGTCTTTGTGATTGACTAGCCACCGAGGCTCAGAGCAAAGGCTGTCGCTGATACCGGGCGCACCGCCGCGTCCATGCTGAGCGCCCGGGTGATAGCGTCGGCCATCGTAGGCGAGACGTCCTCCCGCTCAATCGGTCCCGGCCCCGACCGGTGCCGCGTCGCGATCTCCACCAGCGGGCCGCGCCCAAACGGCGGCGTTCCCGTCAGCAGTTCGTACGCGATCGCACCAAGCGCAAACACGTCAGTCCGCGTCGAGACCGACGCGCCCGCGAGTTGCTCGGGCGCCATGTACGCTGGCGTGCCAATGGGTTGCCCCGCCAGCGTCAGCGTCTCGTTTTCCTGCATTGTGCCGTCGCTGCCAAGCAGCTTCGCCACGCCGAAATCCAGTACCTTGGCTCCCACGTCTCCGTCGGGAAGCAGGATGTTCTCCGGCTTGAGATCGCGATGCAGAACGCCGAGCGCGTGGGCCGCGTCAACCGGCGCCGCAATCGCGCGCAGGAGGCGAGTCACCCTGTCGGGTGCCATCGGGCCGTCGGCACGCAAGACGGCGCGCAGGTCGCGCCCTCGCACGTACTCCATGACCAGAAACGCGGCGCCGTCGGGCAGCGTGCCGTAGTCGAACACGGACACGATGCCCGGGTGTTGGAGACGAGCGACCAGCTGCGCCTCGCGCCGGAACCGGCTGCGGGCGTCCGGGTCGGCCAGCAGCTCCGCGCGGACGACTTTGATCGCGACATCGCGCTCGAGCCTCATGTCGTGCGCGCAATACACCGCGCCCATGCCGCCGCGTCCCAGCACGCGATCCACTCGGTACTTCGAGTCGACGACGCGGGGCAGCCGTCCGCGCCTGAGCGCCGTCCCGTCTCTCGAACAGGTCGAGGCGCCGGGCTCGTGGCACGTGCCGCACGCCTGGCACTCGGCGACGAGCCACTCGCCGGAACCAGCGGCACTGGTCGGCAGGTTGGTGGGCAAGGCCGTGGGCTGCGCCCCATCGGCAGCCACGGTCTGACGGCGCCGAAGCCGCGCGACGTCGAGTCCCAGGCCGACCTGTGCCGCAATTGACGAAAGCAGCGCGCGGTCGTCGGCCGAGTACCGGTTCTTCCGACCGCTTGCTGCCCAGGACCAGCGCGCCGAGCAGTTGACGGGTACCGCTCTCGCTGGCAGACAGCGGCACAAACAACACCGCGCCCGTGCATCGCAGCCACTCGACCTCGTCAGGCGGCAGCCGTCCGGCAGCCGAACGCTCGTCGGCAAGATCCAAATCCAATGGCGTGTCCGACCACGTCAACATCGTGCCGATGCCGCCACGCTCGTTCAGCGTGTCGGCGGTCCCGTGCAGCACCGACACCGGAATCAGCGTGCCCGGCTCCACCCCCGCCACCAGCACCGCGACCATCGTCGGATGCAGCGCCGCGTCGATCTGCTGCACGACCAGCGCCGTCAGCTCGTTGGGGTCGGTCTCGTAGGGGATGCGGCCCGACAGCGACAGCAGCAGCGCGCGCGCGTCGTACTCCTGCCGGAAGAAGCGTCGATCCAGCCACGCGCGCTCGCGATCCCGGTACTTGAGCCCGACGATGACCAGGGCCAGCAGGACCGCATAGAAGAGCGGTTGCCCCGAGACGATCTCGCTGAGGCTGCGGTCCCGCTGTTCGACCAGCGACACGACCAGCAACGTCGCCGGAAGGGCGGCGGCCAGGCCGAGCGTTTTCCGCGCGAGCGCGTACTGAAGGCTTTGCCGGACGACGACGCGCGGCGCGAGGACGCGGTGGACCGCCACCGCATAGGTGATGCCGAGACCGGCCAGGGCAGTGCACACGTGCAGGAACAGGATCACCCACCAGGGGTAGACGACATCAATTCCCGCCGGCGCCAGCGTCGCGGGCACGCCGTTTCGTAGAGTGAACGCCACTGTCGCCAGCGCCAGCGTGCACGTCGCCACGGCCACGCGCCGCCGCTCATTGGCGTCGGGGTTGTGCTTGTAGCGCGCGACACCTTCGACCATCGCCGCGAGGTTCAGCAGCAGGCCGCCGGCAAACGACGCGTAGAAGACGCCCGGGTGGGACGCGTCCCAGGCGGCCAGCCCGGCCATACCGTCGGCGCCGGCGAGAAACAACGCGCTGCCGAGTGCCGGCACGATCATGGGCATGGCGACGAGGACGGGCACGGCATGCAGCCAGGGGCTTCTGACGAGCAGGCCTGATTTCCTCGGGAAGTACAGGATCGCGATGGCGATCAGTGGAAATGCCACCGGCATCGCCAGCCAGGAGAACACGGTGAGCGGGGCGCTGAGAAACCGCGGCAGCGCCGACTCGCTCCCGACCAGCGATCCGCCGGTGGAGGCGCCGGCACACGCCAGCGTCGTCACGATGAGCAGCGCTGACCCGTCTCGCGGCCGCAACAGCAGCAGCACCACCGCGGCGCCGACGATCGAGATCATCTCGACGATCGGGCCGAGATGGAGGGCAACGGCGCCGACCCACGTGGTCCAAGGCAACGTCCAGACCGCCGGACGTTCGGCCTGCACCACCTCGGTTGCCCCATCCGCATGACGGACGCTCACATCGAGCGGGCCGCGCACGCCGAGACGGTAGGCTTCGCGCCACCGCCGCATGGCGTCTTCGCCGTCCCGAGGCGGCGACGACAGATCGACGGCGTGTCCGGTCGACAGATTTCGCGCATGCAGGACGACATCGCCAGGGCGCAGCCCCACCTTGGCGGCAGGACTGCCGGGCGGCACCTCCCGGACGGTGGCGTGTCCCGAGAGCGCTCCGGGTACTGGCGGCCTTGTCATCGGCACGCGTGCGCCCAGGCCCTCCAACACCGTCGCGTCCACGGTCAGCGTCGCGCCGTGACCCGCGGGGGGCAGAAACGGTCGCACCGCAAACAGCTGCAGCAGCGTGCACGCCGCCGCCAACCCGACGACGAGCGCCACCAGGCCCCAGGCTCTGACCAGACGCGCTGACGGATCGGCGGAGGGCACCACGTCAGTTTCCGCGCGCTTTCACGTTCGCGCGATGTCTCGTGGCGTCCGGAAACGCGGCGATCAGCCGCTCGGCATGAGCCGCGGCATCGGGGCGCAGGTGCGACGGCAGCGTCACGGCGGGATCAGGCACCCGCGAGACCTCCCCCAGGACGGCATCGAAAGCCGACGCCATGCGATCGACGGTGTGCGCGGCGGCCCAGTGCGCCCGTGCGGCTGCGCCCAGCCGTGTGCGCAGCGCCGCATCAGTCGTCAGACGCTTGAGCGCCAGCGTCAACGAGTGCGCTTCGTCCATGATGTCGATGCTGACTGCGACCGGTTCGCGCGCGGCAAGCGTCGGCTCCGCGTGGACGACCGTCCACGACCGCGGGTCGAGCGTTGGCAGATCGGCCTGCTGCGCCATGTCGGTGACGACAGTCGCGCGGCCGGCGGCGATGGCGCGCAGCCACGAGGCCGACGTCTCGCGCGCGCTGGGCCAGCGCAGCGACAGCACGACGTCGCTGGCCGCCAGATACGCCGGGAGCTCCTCGGCCTCTACGTAGCCCGCGACTGTCACCAGCTCATCGATGCCAAGGGCGCTGGCGGCCGCCCGCGCGTCAAAGTGCGGCATCTCCTGACCGACCAGCAACAGGCGCACCTGGGATTGATAGCGCCGCGCCACGGCCAGCGCCTGCAGGATCGGCTCGATGCGCTTTTCCGGCGTGATCCCCCCGAACGCAGTCAGCACCACGTCACCCTCGCCGAACCCGTGTCGCCGCCGGACTGCCCGTGCCGCCTCGCCGGACGTGAGGGGGTCGGCGACGCCCATCGGGATCGCGTGTACTGGCGTGCCGCGGAACTCCGCCGCCAGGTCGGCCGACAGACGCGGGTTGTGCACGGCCACCGAGCGCGCCGACGTCACGACGGTCTTGAGCATCGGCCAGAAGTAGTAGAGGGGGCCCGAAAAGCCGCTCAAGCCGACCTCGGCCGCGTCGGGCGAGAGTCCCGCATGGTTGAACGCCAGCTCCGCGCGGTAGTCCGCTTCGCGCCTGCGCCGCAGCAGCGACCAGGCGCGCGCGTGGTGCAGGTGCGCGTCGTGCAGGACCACCAGGCCGGGCCACTTGAACAGATACGGCCACATGTAGTCGTGGCACCACGCGTTGCCCATCTGGTAGACGACCAGGTCGTACGGGGTCCTGACGCGTGCCCAGACGAAATCGTGCGCGCTGCGCACGTTGAAGGCGCTCCGCCCCCGCGGCCAGGCCCCCTGTTCCTCTCTGGATGCGACAAAGACATCGATCTCATGACGCAGACCGACAGTGCCCAGCAGCTCGACCGTGTAATCCGCGATGCCGCTTTTCGTCGGAGGAAGGGGGGAAAAGAAGGCGAGCCGCACGGATGAATAATAGTTCACGGGTTCACGGGTTCCTGGGTTCACGGGTTCGCGAACGCTGCCGCTCAACGGTTCGTTGACTTCCCCTTTAACCGTCCAGTAGCATGAGGGTTGAGCGGCTTGGGAAAGTCTTCACAAGCCGCGCCGGTCCCCCCAACGACCCATGCAAAGCTGGCTCTCCATCCTGCTGCTCTTCGTTGTGGCCGTCGGATTTGGCGCCTTTACGGTGTTCATTTCCCAGTGGCTCGGGCCTCGGGTCGTCACGCCGGAGAAGCTGGCGCCGTACGAATGCGGTGTCCCGCCGGTGGGCGATGCGCGCGAGCGGCAGTCGGTGAAGTTCTATCTCGTGGCGATGGTGTTCCTGCTGTTCGACATCGAGGTCGCCTTCCTCTATCCATGGGCGATGGCGCTTCGCGACCTGGGCTGGACCGGGTACGTGCAAGTGGTGCTGTTCCTGCTGATTCTGCTCGCCGGGTTCGTGTATATCTGGCGCAAAGGCGTGCTCGACTGGGGCGTCAAGGGGTCGCGCGACCGGCTCGCGCAGTACAGGGTGACGGATGGGTCTCGAACAGCAGCTTGAAATCCCGGTCCTGACAACCAGCGTCGAAAAGATGGTGCAGTGGGCCCGCCGATCGGCGATTTGGCCCGTCACCTTCGGATTGGCCTGTTGCGCCATCGAGATGATGGCGATGAGCTGCAGCCGCTACGACGTCGCGCGCTTCGGCGCCGAGGTGTTCCGCGCCTCGCCGCGCCAGGCGGACCTGATGATCGTCGCCGGCCGGCTGTCGCGAAAGATGGCGCCGGTGCTGCGCCGCATCTACGACCAGATGCCCGAGCCCAAGTGGGTGATCTCGATGGGGGCCTGCGCCTCGGTCGGCGGCGTCTTCGACAACTACGCCATCGTGCAAGGCGTCGACCAGGTCGTGCCCGTGGACGTCTTCGTGCCCGGTTGCCCGCCGCGCCCCGAGTCGCTGATCTACGGCATCGTCCAGCTGCAGAAGAAGATCAACGAGACGCGGATCTAGCGTGCCCAAGCTGCCCACGCCACCCCTGGCCGACGCGCTCGCTGCCGGCTCGTACGAGGTGGTCGAGTCTCGCGACGACATCCCGACGATCCTGGTCCAGCCGCAGGCGCTTGTCGGCGTCTGTCAGACGCTGCGCGACCATCCGGCGCTGCAGTTCGTCATCTGTCTGGACATCACGGCCGCCGACCACTTCCCGCGCAAGCCCCGCATCGACCTCCATTACCACCTCGTGTCGACGGGCGAGCATCTGACGCTGCGCCTGAAGGTGCAACTGCCGACGGTCGAGGACCAGGTGCCGACGGTGTCAGGAGTCTGGCGCGCAGCCAATTGGCTCGAACGCGAGGTGTGGGACCTGTTTGGCGTGACCTTCTCGGGACACCCGCAGCTGGAGCGTCTGCTGACGCCGGACGACTGGGAAGGGCATCCCCTGCGCAAGGACTACCCCGTGCAGGTGAAGCTGCCGGTGACGACGTACCTGCCGCTGCAGCTGACCGAGGAAGAGTTCCGGGCCAACGTCGAAGCGGACCGGCGCTTGCGGCGATCGTAGGCGTCCAAGGTGGACCAGGGGCGACGCGCATCAGTCGATCGGATTCTCGGCGAGACTATCGACCTGCTGACGACGGTGCGGGGCGGCGATCTGCGGTCGCTCACGCGCGCGGTCGATGCCATCGCCGAGGCGTTTGGCAACGGCCAGGCGCTGCTCGTGTTCGGCAACGGCGGCAGTGCCGCAGACGCCCACCACTTCGTGACCGAGTTCGTGGGCCGCTATCAGCGGGAACGGCGCGCGGTGCCTGCCCTGGCACTGACGGCCGACACGAGCCTGATGACGGCGGTGGCCAACGACTACGGGTTCGAGCGCGTCTTCGCGCGCCAAATCGAGGCGTTTGGCGCGCCGGGCGACATCGCCTTCGGCATCACGACCAGCGGTAACTCGCCCAACGTCGTCGAGGGCTTGAAGGCCGCATCCGAGCGCGGGATGGTGACCATCGCGCTCACGGGGCGCGACGGCGGCGCGGCCGGGCAGCTCGCCGACATCCACCTGAACGTGCCGCACGCGGCGACGGCGCGGGTGCAGGAAGCGCACATCGTGCTGCTTCACGTGATTTGCGAGCTGGTGGAAGAGGGGCTGTAACCGACAATGCCGGAACTTCGCACCGAGACGATGACCGTCAACATGGGGCCGCAGCACCCGAGCACGCACGGCGTGTTCCGGCTGGTGCTCGAGCTCGACGGCGAGGTCGTTGTCTCGGCGCAGGCCACCATCGGCTACCTGCACACCGGTATCGAGAAGACCGCCGAGAACAAGAAGTGGCAGCAGGTCGTGCCGCTCATCGAGCGCACCGACTATCTGGCCGCGCAGAGCAACTCGCTGGCCTATGCGCTGTCGGTGGAGAAGCTCCTCGGGATGGAGATGCCCGACCGCGTGAAGTGGATCCGCGTGCTGCTGGCCGAGCTCCAGCGGATCAACAGCCACCTGGTATGGCTGGGCACGCACGCCATGGACCTGGGCGCCGTGTCGGTGATGCTCTACTGCTTCCGCGAGCGCGAGCTGATCCTCAACATCAACGAGGCGATCGCCGGCTTCCGCCTGTTTCCGAGCTACATCCGGATCGGCGGGCTGCGCGAGGACCTGCCGCGCGGGTTCCACGAGCAGGTGCGCGAGCTTCTGGTGCGGATGCCGGTCAAGCTGCGCGAGTACGAAGACCTGCTGACGGGCAACCCGATCTTCGTCAAACGCACGCAAGGCGTCGGGTTCTTCCCGCTGGAGCAGTGCGAGCAATTCTCGCTGGTGGGCCCGATGTCGCGGGCCGCCGGGTCCACCTACGACGTGCGCAAGGTGCACCCCTATTGCGGGTACGAGACCTTCGAGTTCGACGTGCCGCGGTTCGAGGGCGCCGACGTGTTCGACCGGTACCGGATCCGGCTGGCCGAGATGCACCAGAGCATCCGCATCTGCAACCAGGCCCTCGAGCGCATCACGCCGACCGGCGTGTGGCACGCCGAGGACCCGCGCATCACGCCGCCGCCAAAGGACAAGGTCTACACCGAGATGGAGGCGCTGATTCAGCACTTCCTGATTCACTCCCAGGGCTTCACCGTGCCGGCCGGCGACGCGTTCGTGCCGGTTGAAGGGCCGCGCGGCGAGCACGGCGTCTTTGTCGCCAGCGACGGCACCAACCGCCCGGTGCGCGTGCACCTGCGGTCGCCCTCGCTGGCGGCGTGTCAGGCAATGGAGCCGATGGTGGTCGGCGCGCTCCTGGCCGACGTGGTCGCCATCATCGGCTCGACCGACATCGTCATGGGAGACGTGGACCGGTGAGTTTTCATCCCGAGATTCCCTACGCGACCGGGCAGCACCGGTCAGAGCGCGCGCTCTCGCCGGAAGGCGAGCCGTTTGCATTCACGCCAGCCGAGCGCGCGGCGTTCGAGGAACTGGCGTCGCACTACCCGCCCGAGCAGCGCAAGTCGACGGTGATCTACGCGCTCTTCATGGTGCAGGAGCAGATCGGCTACGTGTCGCGCAGCGGGATGCGCCACGTGGCCGAGGTCATCGGCTGCACGCCGGCCGAGGTCGAGGACGTCGCGACGTACTACGCGATGTTCTACAAGCAGCCGACGGGCAAGTTCGTGATCCAGGTCTGCCGCACGCTGTCGTGCGCGCTCAAGGGCGCCGAGCGGGTGACCGAGCAGATCGCCCACGCCCTGCACATCAAGCCTGGCCAGACGGACAAGACCGGCATGTTCACGCTGCTCGAGGTCGAGTGCCTCGGCGCGTGCGACCGCGCCCCCGTGGTGATGGTCAACGACGGCTGGCAGGAGTGCCAGAAGCCGGAAGATGCGGTGAAGCTGCTCGACGTGATCCGGTCCAAGGGCGAGGCCGGGCTGTCCGGCTGCGTGCATCGGGTGGAAAAGTAGATGGCGATGGAACCAGTCCTGACCCCGCTGGTCCGCGAGCCGGGCAGCTACACGCTCGACTTCTACCTGCAACGGCTCGAGGGCTACCAGGGGCTGCGCAAGGCGCTCGGCATGACGCCCGACCAGGTGGTCGATGCCGTCAAGGCGTCGGGGCTGCGCGGCCGGGGCGGCGCGGGCTTTCCGACGGGCATGAAGTGGCAGTTCGTGGACAAGAAGTCCCCGAAGCCGAAGTACATCTGCTGCAACGCCGACGAAAGCGAGCCGGGCACCTTCAAGGACCACCTGTTGATGGAGCGCAACCCGCACCTGCTCATCGAAGGGTGCGCGATCGGCTGCTACGCGATCGGGTCGTCGGTGGCCTACATCTACATCCGCGGCGAGTTCCTCCACGTCCAGCACCACCTCGAGGCCGCGATTGCCGAGGCTTACAAGGCAGGGTACCTGGGCAAGAACATCCTGGGCACAGGGTTCAACTGCGACGTCTACATGCACCGTGGCGCCGGCGCCTACGAGGCGGGCGAGGAAACCGCGCTCATCGAATCGCTCGAAGGCAAGCGCGCGCAGCCGCGCATCAAGCCGCCGTTTCCGGCCGTCGAGGGCCTCTACGGCTGCCCGACCGCCGTGAACAACGTCGAGACGCTCTGCAACGTGCCGTCGATCGTGCTCAAGGGCGCGGACTGGTTCGCCGGGCTCGGGCCCGAGAAAAACGGCGGACCGAAGCTGTTCTGCGTCAGCGGCCACGTCGTCAAGCCCGGTGTGTTCGAGGCTTCGATGCACACGACCGTGAAGTCGCTCATCTACGACTACGCCGGCGGGATCCCCAACGGGCGGCAGTTGAAGGGTGTGATTCCCGGCGGCAGTTCCGTGCCGATCCTGTTGCCCCACGAGATCGACGTGCCCGCCAGCTTCGACGGCGTGATGAAGGCGGGGTCGCAGCTGGGTTCGGCCGGGATGATCGTCATGGACGACACGACGTGCATGGTGTGGGTTGCCCAGAACCTGCTGCACTTCTACCGTCACGAAAGCTGCGGGAAGTGCACGCCCTGTCGTGAGGGCGGCGACTGGCTGTTCAAGATGCTCGGCAAGATCGAGCGCGGCGAAGGGCAGATGCGGGACATCGAGTTGCTGCTCAGCGTCGCGGACAATATCGCCGGCAAGACGCTGTGTGCCTTCGGCGACGCCGCGGCGACGCCCGTGCTCACGACGATCAAGCAGTTCCGCCACGAGTTCGAGGCGCACATCCGCGAGGGCCGGTGCACGTGCCCGGCCGAGTGGCGCGCGAAAGAGCCGGTGGGGGCGCACTGATGGATGCTGTTCTCATCGTCCAGATCGCGCTCGTCGTGGTGGTCTTCCACGCGCTGCTGCTGTCGGCGGCCGGCATGGTCTGGGCCGAGCGCAAGGTCGCCGCCCGGCTCCAGCAGCGATTCGGCCCGACGCTGACCGGGCCGGCCGGCCTGCTGCAGCCGTTTGCCGACGTGCTGAAGCTGTTCTTCAAGGAAGAGCTGAAGCCGAAGGCCGCCGACTCGGTGCTGTTCTACCTGGCGCCGATCATCTCGGCGACGACGGCGTTTCTCGCCTTCTGCGTCGTGCCGTTCGGGCCCCCGACGGATCTGTTCGGGTGGCTGCCCCGGAAGGTGTCGCTCACCGTGGCGGACGTGAACGTCGCGGTGCTGGTCATCTTCGCCGTGGCCTCCATGGGCGTGTACGGCATCGTGCTGGCGGGCTGGAGCTCGAACAACAAGTACTCGCTGCTCGGGGGCCTGCGCGCGTCGGCCCAGATGATCAGCTACGAGCTGAGCTACGGCACGGCGCTGGCGGCCGTGCTCGTGCTGGGCAATTCGCTGTCGCTTGTCGACCTGGTCAACGCGCAGTCTGGGTACTGGTTCGGGTTCATCCCGAAGTGGTTCGTGTTCCTGCAGCCTGTGGGCTTCTTCATCTTCATGACGGCGGGCATCGCCGAGACCAACCGCGCGCCGTTCGACTTTCCGGAAGCCGAGCAGGAGCTGGTGGCCGGGTACCACACCGAGTACTCGAGCATGAGCTTCGCGCTCTTTTTCTTGCCGAGTACGTGAACATGGTCACGGTGTCGGCCGTTGCGACCAACCTGTATCTCGGCGGGTGGCACGGGCCGCTGCTGCCGCCCTGGCTCGGCGTGCTCTGGTGGTTGGCAAAGCTGTCGGCGCTGCTGTTCTTCTACCTGTGGCTGCGCTGGACGCTGCCACGGTACCGGTACGACACGCTGATGCAGTTTGGCTGGAAGTTCCTGCTGCCGCTGTCGATCCTGAACCTGCTCGCGACGGCCGCGGGGGTGCTCTACTTTGGGCTTTGAGACCGTCACCTTCTACGTGCTCGGCGCGCTGGCCATCGGCGCGTCGCTCGGCGTGATCGGCCAGCGCAATCCGATCTACAGCGTGATGTCGCTGATTGGGTCCTTCGGCGCGCTGGCCGGGCTGTACATCCTGCTCGACTCGCCGTTCACCGCGGTCACCCAGATCATCGTGTACGCCGGCGCCATCATGGTGCTGTTCCTGTTCGTGGTGATGCTGCTCAACGTCCCGCGCGAAGACGCGGCCGAATGGGATCGCAGCCATCCGCTCAACCGGCCCGGCGCCAGGCGGCTCGGTGCCGCGCTGGCGGTGTTCCTCGTCCTGGAACTGGCCTGGGCTGTCTGGCACGTCACACGGCGCGAGGCCGTGGCCTTGAACGACATCTCGGCCGGCGGGGTCAGCTCGGTGGCGGCCATCGGCCGCTCGATCTTCACGGACTACTCGTTCCAGTTCGAGGCGACCTCGATCCTGATTCTGGCGGCCATGGTCGGCGCCGTCGTGCTGGCGCGCCGGGAGCAGGAGTAACGCCGTGGACGCCACGCTGAACCACTACCTGGTGCTCTCGGCGATCCTGTTCGCCATCGGCACCGCCGGCGTGTTCCTTCGACGCAACGTCATCACGTTGTTGCTGTCGATCGAGATCATGCTCAACGCCGTGAACCTGACGTTTGTCGCCGCAGGCCGGCAGTTTGCGGCCGTCGACGGGCAGGTCATCGTGTTTTTCGTCATGACGGTGGCTGCCGCCGAGGCCGCCGTCGGCCTCGCCATCGTCATCGCGCTCTTCCGCCACCGGGAATCGCTGAACCCCGAGGCGTTCACCAGCCTCAAGTGGTAACCGGAGGCCACTGATCCAGCCGTGCTTGCCCTGATACCGCTGCTGCCGTTTGCCGGCTTCCTCGTCAACGCCCTGCTGGGGAAGCGTCTGCCCAAGTCCATCTCGGGCGGAGTGGCCTGCGCGGCGATGATTGCCGCGTTTGGCGTGTCGCTGTCTGCCGTGATGGCGATGCTCGGGACGCCCGAACACGCGATGGAGGAGACCCTCTACACGTGGATCGCCTCGGGCGACCTGCACGTCGGGGCGAGCTTCTACGTCGACCCGCTGGCCTCGGTGATGATCCTCGTCATCACGGGCATCGGCTCGCTGATCCACATCTACTCGACCGCCTACATGCACGACGAGTCGGACAGCGAGTTTGCGCGGTACTTCTCGTACCTGAACCTGTTTGCCGCGTTCATGCTGGTGCTGGTGCTCGGCAGCAACTTCCCGATGCTGTTTGTGGGGTGGGAAGGCGTCGGCCTGTGCTCGTACCTGTTGATCGGCTTCTGGTACAAGAAGCAGTCGGCCATCGACGCGGGCAAGAAGGCATTTGTCGTCAACCGCATCGGCGACTTCGCCTTCATCATCGGGACGCTGCTCGTCTTCAGCCAGTTCGGCACGCTCGACTTCCAGGGCGTCGCCAGCAAGGTCGCCGCGCTGCCGGCAGAAACCGGCTGGGGCGTGTTGTCGGTGGCGACGCTGCTGCTGTTTGTCGGCGCGACCGGCAAGTCCGCGCAGATTCCGCTCTTCACGTGGCTCCCCGACGCCATGGAAGGCCCGACACCGGTTTCGGCCCTCATCCACGCTGCGACCATGGTCACCGCGGGCGTGTACATGATTGGGCGCAACGCCGTGCTCTTCTCGCACGCGCCCGAGACCCTGCAGGTGGTCGCCGTCATCGGCGCCGCGACGGCGCTGCTTGCCGGCACGATCGGCATCGTCCAGAACGACATCAAGCGCGTGCTCGCGTATTCCACCGTCAGCCAGCTTGGGTACATGTTCCTCGCGATGGGCGTCGGCGCCTACGGCGCGGGCATCTTTCATCTCTACACGCACGCGTTCTTCAAGGCCCTGCTCTTCCTTGGCAGCGGCGCGGTGATTCACGCGCTGCACGGCGAGCAGGACTTGCGTCACATGGGCGGGTTGAAGAAAGAACTGCCGATCACCTACTGGACGTTCCTGGTTGGCGCCATCGCCATTGCCGGCGTGCCGGGCCTGGCGGGGTTCTTCAGCAAGGACGAGATCCTCTGGAAGACGTTTGACGGCGGCCACACGCTGCTCTGGGTGATCGGGATCGTGACGGCGCTGCTGACGGCGACTTACATGTTCCGGCTGGTGTTTCTCGCCTTCCACGGCGAGCGCCGGCACGCGCCCGCCGCTGCGCATGGGCACGGCGGCCACGGGCACGCCGCAGGTCACGGCCATGGCGGCCACCTCCACGACGCGCCCCCGGCGATGGCGACCGCGCTCATCGTGCTGGCGATCGGATCGGTCGTCGCCGGCTACGTCGGCGTGCCGGCAGTCCTTGGCGGCAGCAACAAGATCGAGCACTACCTGGAGCCGAGCTTCGAAGCCCGAAGCGCCGAGACCGCCGCCGGCGGTCACGGCGCGGAGTCCGCCGAAGCTGCCTCAGCTCTTCACGGCAGCGAAGGTGGACCCGCCAGCGAAGCGAGCGCCCCCCACGGCGGCGAAGCCGCCGCCCACGAGAGCACCGAACTCTCCCTGATGGCCGTCTCGATCGCCCTGGCGTTTCTCGGCATCGGCCTGGCGTGGTTCTTCTTCGTCAAGAGCCCGGGCTCGGCCGACGGCGTCGCGTCGGCGGCCGGGCCGCTGCACACGCTGCTGCTCAACAAGTACTACGTCGACGAGCTCTACGACGCCGTGATCGTGAAGCCGACTGTCGCGATCTCGCGCGGGGTGTTGTGGAAAGTGGTCGACGCCGAGGTCATCGATGGCGCGGTCAACGGGGCCGGTTCGGTCGTTGAAACCGGCGCCACCTGGCTGCGCCGGTTCCAGACCGGCTCGGTGCGTGTCTATGCGGCGTCGATTCTGCTCGGCGTCGTGCTCGTTCTCGGCTACTACGTCTGGCGATTCGGCCAGACGGCGACGTTCTAGGGCGTGATGACCGCGTATCTGCTCAGTCTGCTCATCGCCGTGCCGCTGGTCGGCGCGTGTCTCGTGCTGCTGGTTCCCGGCAAAGACGAGGAGCGCGCGGGCCTCGTGCGCCAACTTGGTTTCGGCATCTCGCTGGTGGTCTTCGCCCTGACCCTGGTCCTGTGGTGGCGGTTCGATCCGGCCTCGCCCGAGTTCCAGTTCGTCGAGAAGGTGGCCTGGATTCCGGCCTTCGGCATCGACTACCACCTGGGCGTGGACGGCATCAGCCTGTGGCTGGTGGTGCTCACGGGCTTTCTCACGCCGATTTCGCTCCTGTGCTCCTGGGAATCCATCGAGAAGAAGACCAGGACGTTTGTCTTCTTCGTCCTGGCGCTGGAAGCGTTCATGATCGGCGTGTTCCTGGCGCTCGATCTGTTCCTGTTCTACGTCTTCTGGGACGCGATGCTCATCCCGATGTACTTCCTCATCGGGGTGTGGGGCTACGACCGGCGCATCTACGCGGCGGTGAAGTTCATGCTCTACACGATGGCGGGCAGCGTCCTGATGCTCGTCGCGATCCTGGGGCTGGCCTACCTTCACAGCCAGGCCACAGGCTCCTATTCGTTCGACTACCTGCGACTGGTCTCGCTGGAGATCGCCCCGGCCACGCAGTACTGGTGGTTCCTGGCGTTTGCCGTGGCGTTTGCGATCAAGGTGCCGCTCTTCCCGTTCCACACGTGGCTGCCCGACGCGCACGTCGAGGCACCCACGGCCGGTTCGGTGATCCTGGCCGGCGTGCTGCTGAAGATGGGCACCTACGGGCTCATCCGCTTTGCCTTCCCGCTGTTTCCCGACGCGGCCGCGTTCTTTGCGCCCTACATCGCCGTGCTGGCGGTGGTCGGCATCGTCTACGGCGCGCTGGTCGCGATGGTGCAGCCGGACATGAAGAAGCTGGTGGCGTACTCCTCGGTCAGCCACCTGGGCTTTGTGGTGCTCGGCATCTGCGCGCTCAACGCCAACGGACTGCAGGGCGCGGTCTACCAGATGATCGCCCACGGCGTCAGCACCGGCGGCCTCTTCCTCGTAGTGGGGATGCTGTCGGAGCGGCGCCACACGCGGCTCATCTCGGAGTACGGCGGGCTCAAGTCCGTCGTCCCCCGGCTGACCGCCGTGTTTCTCATCATCACGCTGTCGTCGATCGGCCTGCCGAGCCTCAACGGCTTCATCGGCGAGTTCCTCGTCCTGCTGGGCGCCTTCCTGTGGGATCCGCGATTTGCGGCCGTCGCGGCCAGCGGCGTGATCCTGTCCGCGGTCTACATGCTGTGGATGGTGCAGCGCGTCTACTACGGCGAGGTCACCAACGAGGAGAACAAGCACCTGCCCGATCTCACGCCGCGCGAGTGGGTGGTGATCGCGCCGGTCGTGGCGATGGCCATCGTGATGGGCCTGTTCCCGACGCTGTTTCTTGCCCCGACCGCGCCGGCCATCGACAAACTCGTGCAGCGCGTGTCGCAGGGCCAGCAGATGAACGTGCAACGGCCTTCATCAGCCACGACCCAGGAGTCGGCGGAGAATCTGCGTAATCCCAATCGTCAATCGTCAATCGTCAATCGTCAATTCTGATGCTGGACTCCTCCTTCGCTGCCATCGTTCCCATGGTCTGCGTCACGCTGGCGGCCCTGGCCGCCATGGTGGCCGAGTCGTTCCGTGGCAAGGGCGAGGACATGCCCATTGGCGGTCTCGGCGTCATCGGCCTTGGCTTCGCGCTGGTGGGGTGCGTGTTGCTGTGGGGCCGGAACCAGTCCAGCTTCGGGACGATTCAGGCCGACAATTTCGGCTTGTTCGTCAGCATCACCATCTGCATCGTCGGTCTGCTGACGATTGCGATCTCAGGCCCCGTCATCCGCCGCGACGGCCTGCCAGTCGGCGAGTACTACGCGCTGCTGCTGTTCTCGATTGCGGGCATGATCATGATGGCGGTCGCCTCCGACCTGCTGACGATCTTCCTCGCGCTCGAGATTCTCTCCATCTCGATCTACGTCCTCACGGGCCTGCGGCGCGATTCGCCGACCGCCATCGAGGCGGCGTTCAAGTACTTCCTCCTGGGCGCGTTTTCGAGCGCGTTCTTTCTCTATGGCGTGGCGCTCACCTACGCACTCACCGGGTCGACACGGCTGGACCGCATCGGCACGTGGATGGCGGCCGAGGGGATGAATGTCAGCCCGATGATGCTGTTTGCGCTCGGCCTGCTGCTGATTGGATTTGCCTTCAAGGTCTCGGCGGTGCCGTTCCACATGTGGACGCCGGACGCCTACGAGGGCGCGCCAACCGTGGTCACGGGGTTCATGTCGACCGGCGTGAAGGCGGCTGCGTTTGCCGCGTTCGTGCGCGTGTTCCTGTCCGCCTTCGAGCCGCTGCGCGCCGACTGGACGCCGGTCCTGTGGGGCATGGCGATGGTCACGATGGTCCTCGGCACGGTCGTCGGCGTCGCGCAAAGCAACATCAAGCGCATGCTCGCCTACTCGAGCATCGCGCACGCCGGCTACCTGCTGGTGGGCCTGGTGGCCGCCAACGACGTCGGCAAGGCGTCGATCCTGTTCTACCTGCTGGTGTACGCCGTCACCAACCTCGGCGCGCTGGGCATCATCGCGCTGCTGTCCTCGCCCGATCACCCGCACGACGAGCTGCGCGACTTCACCGGGCTGTGGTACTCGCGCCCGGCGGTGGCAGGCCTGATGACGGTGTTCCTGCTGTCGCTCGGCGGCCTGCCGCCGACGGCGGGCTTTGTCGCCAAGTGGTACATCTTCAGCGCCGCCATCCGCGCCGGCTACGTGGACCTGGCCGTCGTCGGCATGCTGACCAGCGTCATCTCGGTCTTCTTCTATCTGCGGGTCGTCGTGATGATGTACATGACCGACCCGGCCGACCAACCCGAACGGCCGGCCATCGGCCTGCTGCCCATCACGGCGCTGGTGGTGTCGACGATCGTCCTCTTCTACCTCGGGATCCTGCCGACGCGCGTGCTCAACCTGGCCGCGGCGTCGGTGGGCACCATCTTTTAGCGCACGCCGCCGAGCAGCGCGGCGAGCCGCTCATCGTCGGCCGGTGAAACCGTCCGCAGGTCGAAAATGACGCGGTCGTCTTCGATCCGCGCGATTACCGGCGGATCCAACGCACGAAGTGCCTCCTCGAAGCCGTCGGGCGAAAGCGTGCGGTGGGTCACCGCGACCAGGCGCGTCGGCAGGGCACTGCCGGGCGCGCTGCCGCCGCCGATGGTCGAGTGCCCGTCGATCACGGAGGCCGTCAGCCCTGCCGCCCGGAGAGCGTCGGCCAGCGTCTCGGCGCGCGCGCCGATGGCGTCAACCGGAAGGCGCGCCATCCGCAGCACCGGCACCGTGTCGCCAGCGCGGTCTGCCAGGTGCTCGCCCAGCGTGGCCTCGAGCGCGGCGTAGGTCAGCTTGTCGACCCGCAACGCCCGCATCAGCGGATGCTTTCGCAACGTCGACACCCATTGGGCGCGCCCAACGATCACGCCGGCCTGCGGCCCCCCGAGCAACTTGTCGCCGCTGAAGCACACGACGTCCACGCCTGCCGCGACGCTTTGCTGAACGGTTGGCTCGGCGTCGAGCGCGGCTACACTGGCCGACGTCGACGCGCAATAGCCGCTACCGAGGTCCTCGACGAGGGGCAGCGAGAATCGACGCGCCAGGGCAACCAGGTCGGCAAGCGTCACGCGCTCGGTGAACCCTTCGATGCGGAAGTTCGACGGGTGCACGCGCAGCAGGGCACCGGTCCGGTCGCCGATCGCCAGCGCGTAATCGCCGATGCGTGTCCGGTTCGTGGTGCCCACCTCTCGAAGCTTCGCGCCCGACTGCGCCATGACGTCGGGCACGCGGAACCCGCCGCCAATCTCGACCAGCTCCGCGCGCGAGATGACGACCTCGCGGCCACGCGCCAGCGCCGACAGGGCCAGCATCGTCGCCGCGGCGCAGTTGTTGACGACGAGCGCCGACTCGGCGCCGGTCAGGCGGCAGAGCAGCGACTCGGCGTGGGTGTCGCGGGAACCGCGGCGTCCCGCCGCCACGTCGTACTCGAGGTTGGTGTAGCCGGCGCCGATCTCGACCAGGCGCGCCAGGGCGGCAGGCGGCAACGGCGCCCGGCCCAGATTCGTGTGGACGATGACGCCGGTGGCGTTGATGACCGGCCTCAGTGACGGCGAGGCCGCCAGGTGGAGTCGTGCGGCCGCGTCCTGCTCGATCCAGTCCATCGCGTCGTCACCGGAGGACGTCACAGATATAACGCCGGTGGCGAGCTGTTCGCGCAGCGCCGAGGTGGACGCGCGCAACGCTCCGAGCACCGCCGCGTCGCCGAACCGAAGGGCGAGGCTCTGCGCGGCCGGTCGCTGTCGTACGGCCTCGATGGACGGAATCACGCGAAAGTCGGGCATGCTTGCAGCACGGAGATGCGGCAGGATACCATTCGCTTTCCCGCATCAGGGTTCGATGTCGCAGCCGCCTTCCAAATCGAGCGAGCCGTTTCCCGCAGGCGACGGCGTTCCGGCAAGCCAGCCGCGCGAGAGGTTCTGGCCGTACGCCGCCCTGACGGAGGAGCCGAGCCCCGAGGAACTGGCGGCGCTTGACCCCGACCTGCACGCGGCGCTTTTTGGCGCGCCGCCCGGGCCGTTCTCCATCACGCTTGTCTTTCCGCCGTTTGCCGGCGACGAGCACGCCCGGGCCGTGGAACTTGCGCGGGCATCTCGCGACTACCGGCTCGTGGGACAGGCCGGGCAGGCACGGCACCGTGCGACATTCCACTCGACCGATGCCCAAGCACTGCGCGATCTGTTTGCGATCGTCGGCCGGTTCGACGCGTGCGAGGTGCTGATCGACGGTCGGTCCGTGCCGCACGCTCGCGAGTTGTGGCTGCCCCTGGTCTGGTTTCTCTTGCACCGCTGATGGCCGAATCCACGGGCGTCGAACGTGAGCTCAAGGCCCTCGAGATCGAGATGAGGCGGCTCGAGGCCGAGTACAACATGTACTTTGCCGGGCGCTCGCCGCGTCCGCCCGTCGAGACCCGTCGACGAGTGACCGGCATGGTGCGCCACCTCGATCGCCAGCATCTGTCGAACTACGCGGAACGGTTCAGGTTCACGTCGTTGCAGACGAGGTTCCAGTCCTTCATCGAGCTGTGGGATCGCGGCATGCGCGCGCGAGACGAAGGACGCCCCGGGCCGTTTGCAGCCCGGCCGGCGCACAGCTCGGCTGAGGCAGCAGCGCCGTCAAGTGACGGGAGCCGGCCGCGCGGGAAGAAATCGACTGAAGGAGACGAACCGTAGAGGCGGGAACTGCAGCTGGCGTCCGGCTTGGTCGGGGCCGGACGCCAGCAGGAATTGCGTCTACGCAGCCTTGGTGACGTTGCCGGCCTGCGGGCCCTTCGGGCCGTCGACAATCTCGAACTCCACCGCCTGGCCTTCCTCGAGCGACCGGAAGCCGGCGCCGGAAATAGCTGAGTAGTGAACGAAGACGTCGCTGCCGCCTTCACGCTCGATGAAGCCGTAACCCTTGGCGTTGTTGAACCACTTGACCTTGCCTGTAATACGCATCGTTCTCTTCCTACGTGCAGTTCCGCGGCCGACACCGACGTGGCGGCCGCTTCTTGGTGCTACCGACCCCCATCGTTGGTCCGACAGGGGCACAAAAAAAGGACCGCCAGTGCGGCCCCTTGACGCCCTTCGCCCGCAGCGTCTCGTCAATCATCATGTCAGACCAAAAAATGGGTGTCAAGCTATCTTGATGCAAGGCCGATGGTTAGGACCGGATGGCTGGGCTGGCTGCCCCTGGACTAGAATGTAGGATTGCGGATCGTCCCATGTCTCGAGCTCTGCTGAGTGTCTCCAACAAGACCGGCCTTGTCGAACTGGCCGAAGGACTGCGCCGCCGGGGCCTGGAACTGGTCTCGACCGGCGGCACCGCCCGGGCACTGGCCGAGGCTGGCCTGCCCGTCACCAACGTCTCCGACGTCACCGGCTTCCCCGAGATGATGGACGGACGGGTCAAGACGCTCCACCCGTTGATCCACGGCGGCATCCTGGCGCGTCGCGACCGGCGCGACGACCTCGATGCCGCCGAGCGCCATGGCATCGGCCTCATTGATGTCGTCGTGGTCAATCTCTACCCATTTGTCGAGACGGCCGCCAAGCCCGATGTGACCTTCGAGACGCTCATCGAGCAAATCGACATTGGCGGGCCCAGCATGGTGCGCGCGGCTGCAAAGAACTTCCAGGACGTCCTCGTTGTGGTTGACCCGGCCGACTACGCGCCGGTCCTGGAGGCGCTCGATTCCCCGGGCGGGCCGTCGCCCGCCTTCCGGTTCGACCTGGCCCGCAAGGCGTTTGCCCATACGGCGGCCTACGACTCCGCGATTGCGGCCACGCTCGGCACGGTCAACACCTCGGAGGGCGACTTTGTCCGGCCAACGCCCGGCGATCAGACGCTTCCGGCCAGGCTGGTGCTGGACCTGCCAAAGCTGCGAGACCTCCGATACGGCGAGAACCCGCATCAGAAGGCCGCCTGGTACGGGCGTGGGCGTGATGGCTTTGGCGCGGTAGACGTCCTGCAGGGCAAGGAGTTGTCCTTCACCAACCTGCTCGACCTCGACTCGGCCGCGCGCATCGTGCTCGAGTTCTCCGAGCCGGCCGCCGCCGTGATCAAGCACACCAACCCGTGCGGGGCGGCGACCGGAACCTCTGCCGCTGAAGCGTACGTCCGGGCGCGCGACGCCGATCCCCAGGCCGCGTTTGGCGGGATCGTCGGCCTGAACCGCCCCATCGACGTCGAGACCGCCAACGCCATCACCTCGACCTTCATCGAAGCCGTCATCGCCCCAGGCATCGACGACGCCGCGCGATCGCTCATGGCGAAGAAGCCGAACATGCGGGTCGTCGTGGTGAACTTCGACCGGCTGCGCGCGGTGACGACACCGGAAGTCCGGTCGATTCTGGGCGCTGTTCTGGTTCAGCAGCGCGACGTGGTGTCGGAGGCCCACGGCGACTGGCCGGGTGCGCCCGACCTGCAGGTGGTCACCAGGCGCGCCCCCACGGCCGAGGAGTGGCAGGCAATGCGGTTTGCGTGGCGCGTGTGCGCGCACGTGAAATCCAACACCATCATCTTTACCAACGCCCGGCAGACGCTGGCTATCGGTGCGGGACAGATGAGCCGCGTCGACGCGGTCAAGACCGCCGTGTTGAAGGCGCAGGCGTCGAGCGAGGCCGTCAACCTGCTGGCTGGCTCGGTCGTGGCATCCGATGCGTTCTTCCCGTTCCGCGACGGTCTGGACGCCGTGGTTGCCGCCGGCGGCCGCGCTGTGGTGCAGCCAGGCGGCTCGATGCGCGACGCCGAGGTGATTGCCGCCGCCGACGAACACGGGATCGCGATGGTGTTCACGGGGAGAAGGCACTTCAGGCATTGATGACCCATCCTCGCGCAGTCCTCTGGGACATGGACGGCACGCTCATCGACTCGGGCGAGTACCACTGGCTCACCTGGCATGAGACGCTGGCCGGGTTGGGTGTGGAACTGACCCGCGCGGATTTCAACGGCTGGTTTGGTTCGCGCAACGACCGCATCCTCACGCGGTACTTCCCCGGTATCAGCGCCGGCGACATGCAGCGCATCGGCGACCTCAAGGAACAGCGCTACCGCGAGCTGGTGCGCCGCGACGGCGTAGAGTTGCTGCCCGGCATCGGCGACTGGCTGGCGCGGCTCCATGCGGCCGGCTGGCGTCAGGCGGTTGCCTCGTCGGCGCCGCCCGCCAACATCGACGTGCTGGTCGACGTGCTGCGGCTCCACGACGTGTTCCAGGCGACCGTGTCGGCCGAGGAAGTCGCACACGGCAAGCCCGCGCCCGACGTCTTCCTGCGCGCTGCCGAGAAGGTCCACGTGCCTCCGGCCCGCTGCGTCGTCGTGGAGGACGCCGCCATCGGCGTCGAGGCGGGCCGGCGGGGCGGCATGCGCACCGTCGGCATCGAAGGTGGCCATTCCCACGGGCCCCTCGACGCCGATGTGGTGACCCGGTCGATGGCGGAACTGCCGGCAGATACCTTTGACCGCCTTCTCCAGTAATCCCTCCCACGTGCGTGACTCGACCGGCGCTCTCCTGGCCATCTGGCTCACCGCTCTGGTCGTGGCCGCCGCGCTGCTGGCGGCGACCGGCTACCGCACGCGCGACCCCGATTCGCGCGCCTACCTCACCATCACCACACATCTGGTCGACGAACCGGTCTCGCGGTGGCTTGCGCCACAATGGTGGGGCGCCTTTGGGCTGCAAGGCCTCTTTCGTGATCATCCCGCGGGCACCTTTGTGCCGCCGGCGCTGCTTGCGAAGGCGGGATATCCGGTCGCGCAATCGCTCTTCGTAGTCACGCTGGCCTGCCAGATCATCGTGCTGCTGCTGATATCGGCGCTCGCCTCGCGGTTCACGACCGCCGCCCAGGCCAGGGCGTTGGTGTGGGTGCTTCAGTTGATCCCCATCGCGTTTGTGTTTCGTGTTCGCGGCAACCAGGAGTATCCGCTCCTTGCCGGCCTGCTACTGGCTGTCTACGGGATCGAGCGCGCGCGTACCGGGTGGGCGTGGATCGCGGTGGCCGTGGGGGGCTCGTTGTATGCGCTCGTCGTCAAGGGCGTGTTCGCGCTGCTGGCGCCGGTCCTGGCTGGGCTGTGGCTCTGGTCACGACGCAGAGAAGGTGGCGGTGGCGCCGGCGGTTGGTTGGGATTCGCCCTGATCCTCGTGCTCATACCGCTCTCCGCGTGGGGCTACGAGCGCGCCTATCAGGCGGTCACCGGCCAGTCGTTTCTCGACTACTACCTTGGCGCCCGCATCGCGCTCGGGGGGAGCATGACGACCTTGTGGACGTTTGCCCATGGACAAGGTGGCCAACGCCCTTTGGTACGTCGGGCGCGGCTTGTGGTACGCCGCCCCGTGGAGTCTGGTCGCCATCGCCGCTGTCGCTCCCGGCATGAGAAGGGGATTGACACCCGCCTCGAGGGAATGGGTCCGCTTTGCCGGGATAGCGGCGCTGGTGACCATCGCGCTGGTCGCCGCACGCGACATCAAGGCCGACCGCTACGTGTTTCCCGCGTATTTCTTCGCCGCGTCGGCCGGTCTGGTCCTGGCGTGCGCGCGCTGGCCGCGCGTTGCCGGGTTCGTCGACCGCTTCGAGCACACCTGGCCGTGGGGACCCGCACTGTTGTGGTTGACGTTGGTGGTGGCGCGGATCTCCCTCAGCCTCAGCTGAAGCAGAGTGACATGGTACGCTCAGTGCGTGCCGCCTCGGCTGCGATTGCTCGTCGGGACCATCCTCTTCCTGCTGGTCGTCGCCGGCGCGTACGCCCTCGTCCGCTACAAGCGCGCTGAACTGGTCGACTTCCGCGTGCCACGCACCGCGGCGGTGCGGTTCCTTGCGCACGAACGGTTGTACCGGCCGGAGGATGGGCATTACCAGTACAAGTACCTGCCGGCATTCGCGCCGCTCATGGTGCCCTTCACCTGGGTGTCCAAGCAAGTCGCGGAGGTCACCTGGTTCGCGCTGATGGTGGCCATGACCTGGACATTCGTGCGCCTGTCGCTCGCGGCCCTGCCCGATCGGCGATGGTCAGCGCAGGCGCTCGTCTGGCTCACGCTGCTCCTGACTGGCAAGTTTCTCGTCAAGGAGCTCGCCTTCGGACAGTTCAACCTGCCGGTGGCGCTGCTCCTGCTCGGCGCCGTGATCGCCGCGCAGCGCGGCCGGGCACTCGCGGCCGGAGCTTGCGTCGCAGCCGGCGTGTTCGTCAAGCCGTATGCCCTCGTCCTGGTGCCGTGGCTGGCCTGGACGCTCGGCTGGCGCCCGTTTGTCACGTTCGGCCTGGTGCTGGCGGGAGGGCTGGTCCTGCCGGCCGCATCCTACGGCTGGCACGGCAACTTGACCCTGCTGCACGAGTGGTATCGAACGGTCAGCGACACGACGGGACCGAACCTGCTCGGGCCCGAGAACATGTCGTTTGCCTCGATGTGGGCGAAATGGATCCAGCCGGGCCCCGCGGCCGCGGGCCTCGCGCTTGGCTCGGCGGTCGGCGCCGTCGCGGCGGGGGTCGCCGTCATGATGCGGCGGCACCACGTGGCTGAGCCCAACTATCTGGAAGGCGCGTACTTCTTCGTGCTGGTGCCGCTTCTGTCGCCGCAGGGGTGGGACTACGTGCTTGTGCTCGCGCTGCCCGCCTACATGTGTCTCGTGGATCGGTGGCGGGACATGTCGCCGGCCTGGCGCACGACAACCTTGACGGGCTTCTTCCTCACGAGCTTCACGGTCTTCGACCTGCTGGGGAGGGCGCTCTACACTCACCTCATGCAACTGGCCGCCGTAAGCGTCGGTGCAGTGCTGATTGCCGCCTGCCTCATCCATTTACGGTGGCGGGCGGTCGCGTGAGCGTCGGCGGCAGGCTCTATACTCCCTGACGTGCCGGCCAGACTCCGACCGTTCGCCTTTCTGGCGCTCGCCGTGCTGGCGATCGTTTTCTACCAGGCGCGGATCCGCCGCGAGATGGTCGATTTCCTCACCTTCCGGCAGGCGGCCGTGCGAGCCCTCCATGCCGAACCGCTGTACCGTCTGGAAGACGGCCATTACCAGTTCAAGTACTTTCCTGGCTTCGCCCTGATGATGGCCCCGTTCGGGGTGCTCGACAAGAACACCGCGAAGATGCTCTGGTTTGCCCTCTCGATCGGGCTTCTCGCTGTCCTGCTGCGCTGGTCGGTTGCCGCACTGCCAGAGCGGCGCCTGTCGCAGCGGGTCCTCCTGTGGGTTGCCATCGTCCTGATGGCGAAGTTCTACGCGCGCGAGCTGCTGCTGGGCCAGAGCAACCTGCTGCTCGGCGCGGTGCTCCTGGTGGCGCTCCTCGCCGTCCAGACCGATCGGCGAGTAACGGCCGGTGCGCTCGTGGGCGTGGCCGTCTTCGTCAAGCCGTATGCGCTCATCCTGGTGCCGTGGCTGCTGGTCGCCCAGGGATGGCGAGCCGCCGCCATGGCGGCTGGCGTCGTGGCCATGGGCCTGGTGCTGCCGGCCGCCCTGTATGGCTGGAGCGGGAACATGGACCTGCTCCGCGGGTGGCTGCGCACGGTCACCGACTCCACGGCGCCGAACCTGCTGGGAAACGACAACGTGTCGATTGCCGCGATGTGGGCCAAGTGGCTGGGACCCGGTTCGCTGGCGTCGGGTCTCGCCTGGCTGACTGTCGCCGGGACCCTGGTCCTGGTGATCGTGGCCTGGCGGCGCAGGCGGGCGGTGTCCGCGCCCGAATACCTCGAGTGTGCGCTGCTGATGCTCCTGGTCCCCCTGATCTCGCCACAGGGTTGGGATTACGTGCTGCTGCTCGGCACGCCGGCCGTCGTGTGCCTCGTGGACCGCTGGCGCGAGTTGACGAGGCTCTGGCAGGGGGGCCTGGGGGTCGCGCTCGCTTTGATGTGTCTGACGATGTTCGACATCATGGGCCGCAGACTGTATGGCCAGTTCATGGCACTGTCCGTGGTCAGCGTGTGCGCGCTGGCCGTCGCCGCCGGCCTGGTCCATGTGCGCTGGCGCGGCCTCGCCTGACGCGAAGCCGACGACAGGAGACATCACACACGTCGCCCGAGAACATCCGCTGGAACACCTCGGCGCCGGCTACGGCGCGGAGAGGAAGCTGAGGATCTCGCGCATTACCCGTTCGGCCTGGTCGGTCTGGAACATGAACTGCGCGTGCGCCGATCCCTCGAGGAGGATGAGCTGCTTGGGCTCGGGCGCTCCATCGAAGTGCGCCTGCAAGCCGGGCAGTCGCGGGCCATCGCCGCTCGCGTCGTCGCGCGTCGCGATGTACAGCTTGCGCACTGCGAGCTTGGCGGGCGGCCCGTCCGGTGTGGCGCCGAGCAGAATCAAGCGATCGATCGCCTGAGGCTCCGCAATCGCCGCGGCTGCGGCCGCGCCACCGCCAAGACTTCCGCCGATCGCGGACACGGTCGTCGCGCCAGTCGAGCGCAGGTACTGGACGGCGGCCAGCACGTCGAGGTAGAGCGGAGCTGTGAAGATGTCGCCCTGGCCAGGGCCCTTCGACTGGCCGTAGCCACGGAAATCGATAGCCAGGACGCGATAGCCGGCCCTGGCCAACTCCCGCGCCTGCTTCTCCCAGCTCCCCTTGTTGAACCGGCCGCCGTGCGCGAGCACCACACCGTGCTGGCCCGCGCCATACAGGTCGCCTTGCACTGTGCCACCGTCCGAGGTCCGGAGTTCAACCGGCCTGGGTGAATCGCCCTGCGCGTTGCCGGCGACCATCCCGAGTGTCGACAATCCGGCGCACGCCACCATGATGGCCGCTAGTGGCACATGCGATGCGGATTTCACCCGGCGTGGCGTGGTGGACATGTGGGCGGGCACAAAACTGACATGCGGGCGGGTTACGAGCCCGCCCCTACACAGCCGCCAGTAACTCTTCGACCGTCACGGTCGCGGGCCCGAACCTGGCGACGACGATGCCGGCCGCGTGATTGGCGAGTGTGGCGGCTTCAGCCATCGTCGCGCCGGCCGCCAGTGCGAGCGCCAGCGTGGCAATCACCGTGTCGCCCGCGCCGGTGACATCAGCCACTTCACGGGCGGTGGCCGGCAGCGCGCCCTCCGATTCCGGCGTCAAGAGCCACATGCCCTGTTCGCCTCGCGTGACGAGCACCCCGTCGCACCCGGCGCGCTGGCGAAACGCCCGCGCCGCCTCACGTGCGTCGTCGTCCGTGCGAATTCGCATGTGGGCGGCGATTTCTGCCTCGTGATGGTTGGGTGTGACCAGGGTCGCGCCGCGGTAGTACCCGATATGCGGGATCTTCGGGTCCACAAGCAGCGGCACGCCGCGCCGCCGCGCCACCTCGCCCAGTTCCGCCACCAGGTTGCCCGTGATGGCGCCCTTGAGGTAATCGGAGACAACGATGGCGCCGGCCGCGTCGGCAAGCGAGAGCGCACGCGCGATCAACTCCGTCTCGACGTCCTGGGGCGCTTCGTGGTCCCGCTCGTAGTCCAGGCGCGCCACCTGCTGATGCCGGTCGGTGACAACGCGCACCTTGCGCGTGGTCGGGCGCGCGGAATCCGAGACCAGGCCGGTGGTGCCGACACGGCGTGCCGCAAGCGCCTCGCGCAGCACGGCGGCCTCGGCATCGGCGCCGACCAGGCCGACGATCTCCGCGCGCGCGCCCAGCCCGACGACGTTGTTGGCGACGTTGGCCGCGCCGCCGATTCGATTCTCCGAGTGGTCGAAGTGGACGATGGGCACCGGCGCTTCCGGGGAGATGCGCGTGACGCGGCCGATCAGGAACTGATCGAGCATCACGTCGCCGACCACGAGCACCGTCGCCGAAGGGAAGCGTGCGGCGAGCGCACGGGCGCGCTCAGGTGTGGTCGCCTTCAGCCGGGCCGTCACGGCAGATCGGTCCGGTCGGCGGCAAACGGCAGCGTGACGAGCACTAGGAAGAGCATCAGGAACTCGGAGTCCCCGAAGTTGTGTTCGAACAGGCCCGCCGAGAGCATTCCGGCAATGGCCGCCAGCCCTGTTGCCGCCAGAAACTTGTGGCGGGTCGTGCCGAGCTTGCGCCAGAGATCCCAGCCGGCCGTCGCGACAAACCAGATCCAGATGCCCAACGCGGGCAGGCCGCGCTCGGCGGCGATCTGCAGCGGCACGTTGTGCAGATGCGGGTTCACCTTGGCGACGGCTGTCGGGTCGCGGTACTCCTCGTAGACGCGCTCCACCATGTTCGGTCCGACACCGGTCACGGGATGCGCCGCGATCATCTTGCGGCCCTCGTACAGCATCGCCATGCGATCGCGATTGGTGGGGTCGTGGAGATCGAACATCGAGTAGAAGCGGGCGGTGATCCGTTCTGGCGCCGCCAGAAACGCGACCACGGCGATGACCGGCAGCAGCGCCAGCAGCCGCAGGTCCTTGAGAATGAACAGCATCGCAACGGCAACCACGACGCCGACCCAGGCGCTGCGCGTGAAGGTGAGCGCGATGGCGACAGCCAGCGCAGGCATCACGATCGCCGACCACGCGCAATGGCGCGTGTCGAAGAGAAGCCGGCCGACGGCGGCGGCGATGACCAGCACCAGCAGACCCGAGTAGGTCATGTAGTGCCCCATGGCCCCCTGTGGCCGCTGGCCCAGGTGGTCGTAGTTGAGCAACCCGTACTGGACGATGCCCAGGATCGCGCTGGCGGCGCCCACCGTGATGATCACGTTGAAGACCGTCAGGGCACGGTTGCCCCGGGCCAGCTGATACACCGCAGGCACGAGGAGGAAGACGATCAGTTGCTTGGAATCGATGAAGCTGGTGCGCGGGTCGGGCGAGGCGGCTGCCGAAACGAGCGTCCAGGCCGCATACACCAGCAGTGGCCAGAAGAAGCGCGGGGCATCCCACCGTTCCTGCCCCAGCACCAGCGCGCCGGCCCAGCACGACAGGGTGATCGCCAGGCAGATGCTCGCGGCGGCGATCGACAACTGCAGCGCGCTGACGAAGCCGAGCAAGCCGGCGACGGCCGCCCACTCGAGTCGATCGCGCGGCGGTGCGCCCGCCACCAGCGTCAGTGTCGTCATCTCCTCGTCCTCGCCATGCCGAGTGCCCGTTCGGCCGCGTCGATCACACGTTCGGGCGGCGTTGCCGTCAGGCACCTGAAATCGCCCGGCACGCACACGCGCTGATCGCACGGGCGGCATGCGAGCGGTCCCGGCTCGACGCCCACCGCCGGCACGGCCGGATCGCGCCACGGCAGCGACCTGACGGCGAGCGTCGGTCCGAACAACCCGACCACCGGCGTCTCTGTCGTGCCCGCGATGTGCAGCGGACCGCTGTCGCCGCCGATGTAAAGCGCGGCACGGCCGATGAGCGCGCGCAGTTCGACGAGGTCGAACTCGCCGATCCGCACGATCCGATCGGCCCGCTCTGGCCCGGCCAGCGCACGGGCCGCGCGCCCGACCTGCTCGGCGGCCTCCGATTCAGAAGGCCCCGATGTCAGCACGACGGCGCGGGAGCTGTCGGCGGCGACCAGTCCCGCGGCCACAGCCGCAAACGAACTGGCAGGCCAGCGCCGGAATGGATTGCCGGCGCTGACGTGCATCACGACCAGCGGCGTGTCCGGCCCCAGCCCGGCTCCCGCCAGCCGCGCGTCCACGCTCGCCCGGGCCGCCGCATCCTCGGCCATCTCGAGCGGGTCATCGACCGGCGTTGGCGGCGCGATGCCAAGCGCGGACAGCAGGTCCCACTGGTTCTCGACCGAGTGGCGCGGCCGCAATTCCCGAGTGCGCTCGACGGCCCGCGTATACATCCAGCTGCGGCCGGCGACCGTGTAGCCGATTCGTTGGCGCGCCCCGGTGAGCCACGTGAGCCACGAGCCCCGCGGCCCGCCGTGAAAATCAATGACCAGGTCGAACCGTCGCCTGGCCAGGATGCGTCCCAATCGCCAGTCGTCGGCGATGCGGGCCAGGCCACGCGATCGCCGCACCACCATCACCTCGTCGAGGTGAGGGTTGCTGCGCACCACCGGCGCCGCCTGCGCTTCGACCAGGTACGTCAACCGCGCGTCGGGGTAGTGCCGGCGCAATGCGCGAATGGCCGGCGTGGTGAACACGACATCGCCGATGAGGCGAAGCCGCACCAGCAATATCTGCATCGCCACCGGCGCGTGTCACGCCTCGACCGTCGCTTCGTCGAGCAGCATCACCGGAATGTCGTCCTTGACCGGATAGACACGCTTACACGTCGCGCACTTCAGCCCGGCACCGTTGTGCACCAGCGTCACCGGCGTCTTGCACTCCGGACAGGCCAGGATGGCCAGCAATTCCGGATCGACCGCCATACCACCTCCTCGAAGGGCTCCCGGCGTGCGGCCTCGGACTCCCGGACGAGAGTTCCTGCAGCCCGCGGCCCGCCGCCTGCAGCCCAACAGCCGAACTATAACGCAAAGCCTGCTGGCGGGTTCCGGTCGTCTCGTGGAACAATCGATCTGTCATCGTGCGCATATCCGTTCTCGCCAGCTCGCTCGTGTTCAGCCTGTCGACAGGCCTGGTTGCAGGCCAGCCGCCTGGTCCGACGTCTCGATCCGAGGCGTATTACGAGTTCCTGAGGGGCCGTTACCTCGAGGGCGAAGGCGCCATTGACGAGGCGATTGCGGCCCACGAGCGTGCGCGCCAGCTGGACCCGGCCTCGGCCGAGCCTACAGCCGAACTGGCCGGCCTCTACGCCAGGCAGGGGCAGTTCGATCGGGCGCGCGCGCTGGCCGAGGCGGCTCTCGCGATCGACGACGCCAACATCGAGGCGCATCGGGTACTCGGCAGCGTGTATGCCGCGCTGGCGGACCACGACGCCGAGGACGCGACGGTGGCGCCGGAGGAGGCCGCGCGCCGCGCGATCGAGCATCTCGAGCGCAGCCGGCGTCGCGATGGCGTCGTTGACCCGGGAATCGACCTCACACTGGCGCGTCTGTATCTCAATGCCAGCCGGCCCGAAGACGCCGCGCGCGTGCTGCGGCGGCTGCTCAACGACGAGCCCGATCTCCCCGAAGCCTCGGTGCTGCTGGCGCGGGCCGAAACCGCGCTGGGCCAGCCCGAGCGAGCTGCCGCCGCACTCGAGGCGGTCGCCAGCGGCAATCCCCGGTTGCTGGCCTCCCTGGCGGAGCTCTACGAGCGGCAGCAGCGATGGTCCGACGCGGCTACGACGTACGAACGGCTCTCGGCGTTGGCGCCCGGCAGCGACGACACGAGGATTCGCTGGGCGACGGCGCTGCTGCAGATCGACTCGGCGGCGGCGTTCGCACAGGCGCGCGAGGTGCTTCGGCCGGTGCTCGAGGCCGCGCCCGCCGACCCGCGTGCGTTGTACTTGACGTCCATGGCCGAGCGGCGCGCGAAGGACTACCCGGCCGCCGAAGCTTCCGCGCGCTCGCTCATCGCGGCGGCGCCCGATTCGCCCAGCGGGCCATTCGCGCTCGCGCAGGTGTTCGAGGACCAGCGATTGTTCGCGAAGGCGGCCGACGTGCTCGGACCGGCGGTGGCGCGCTTCAGCGCCGAGTCCGAACCGCCGCGCGAGTTGCTGACCTTGGTGGCGCACCTCGGCTTCGCGCAGTTGCAGGCGGGCCGCGCCGAGGCGGCCATCGAGACTTTCGAGCGCGCGCGCACGCTCAGCGGGGGCGCCGGCAGCTTCGACAGCTCGCTCATTCAGGCCTATCTGCTGGCGCGCAAGTACCGACCAGGCCGCCGACCTCGCGCGCGCCGCGCGACAGCGTCGTCCCACCGAACTGCGGCTGGCACAGCTCGAGGCGCGTGCGCTCTCCAAGGCCGGCCGCAAGGATCGCGCGGTCGTGGTGATGCGCGACGCCGTGGCGGAGCATGCCGATGACGTGCAGGCCCATCTGACGCTCGCCGAGATCCTGCAGGACGCGTCGCGGGCCGATGAAGCCGATCGAGTGCTCGACCAGGCCGCCGAACGGTTCCCCTCCGACATCAGCGTGCCGTTTCAACGCGGGGCTCTGCTCGAGCAGCGCAAGGACTACCCCCGCGCGGAAACGGCGTTCCGCCAGGCGCTTGCGCGCGATCCCCTCCACGCGCCTTCGTTGAACTACCTGGGCTACATGCTGGCCGAGCGTGGCGAACGGCTCGACGAGGCCGTGTCGCTCGTCGAGCGTGCCCTGGCGATCGATCCTGACAACGGCTCGTATCTCGACAGCCTGGGATGGGCGCTGTTCAAGCAGAAGAAGGTCGAGCGGGCCGAGCCGCTGTTGCGGCGCGCCGCCGAACAGGCGCCGAACAATTCCGTCGTGCAGGACCACCTCGGCGACGTCTTGTGGGCCGCCGGCAAGCGTCCCGAGGCCGTCGCCGCCTGGCAGAAGTCCCTTGGCGGAGATCGGGACGCGATCGACTTGAAGGCGGTGGAGGCCAAGATTGCGCGCGCGAAGTAGGGGAGCCGCAGTCTTCGCACTGCTGCTTTCCTCCTGTGCGCCCAAGCCTCTGACACTCCCCACCGGCGCCTCGACGCCTCTTTCCGACCACGCGCCGTTTGCCGAGGCGCTCGATCACTGCGACAAGGTCACGACCGTCACGGCGGAGATCGGGCTGTCGGGCAAGGCGGGGTCCGAGCGCCTCCGGGGGACGCTTCACACGGGATTCGCGCCGCCGGAGTCGCTGCGGCTTGAAGCGGTGGCGCCATTTGGCGGGCCGTTTTTTCTGCTCGCTGGCACGGGCGGTCGCGCGACGCTGCTGCTGCCGCGCGAAGATCGCGTGCTGCGCGACGAGTCGGCCTCCGCGATTCTCGAGGCGCTTGCCGGCCTCGATCAGGCGCCCTCCGACCTGCGCGCCTGGATCGCCGGCTGTCCCGCGGCGACCGCCACGATCAGCAATCCCCGCGGCCTCGGCGCTGACTGGGCAGCCGCCGATCTGGAGAGCGGCCGCCAGCTCTGGATCCATCGCGTGCCGAACCAGCAGGCGGCCGGTCGCACTGGCTGGCGCCTGGTCGCCGTGATCGCCGGCCCGCTGACGGTCGAATTTTCCGAACACGCGGGCACACAGCCTGGGCGTGTGAGAATCCGGCGCGCGGCGGCGGCCAATTTTGCGGAGCTCGACGTACGGCTCGCGTTGCGCCAGGTCGAACGCGGCGTCGAACTGGCCGATGCCGCATTTGCCATCGACGTCCCGTCCGGCGCCGTGCCGATCACGATCGAGGAGTTGCGGGGATCGGGGCCGTTGCGGGACAGAAAGTGATGCGCCTCACGATTCGCGCATCCGCCAAGATCAACCTCGACCTGCAAGTCGGCGCCCGACGTCCCGATGGCTACCACGATCTTCAGACGGTGCTGCAGACGCTTGACCTGCACGACACGGTGACGATCGAGTCGCGCCGCGGGCCGTTTGCGCTCGACGGCGATGCGGCGCTGATGCCGCTTGACGAGACCAACCTGGTATGGCGCGCCGCCGCGGCGCTGTGGCGGGCGGCTGGCAAGTCCGGCGATCCGCGCGGTGTCCACCTTCGCGTCACCAAGCGAATCCCTTCGCGGGCGGGTCTGGGCGGCGGCAGCAGCGACGCCGCCACGGCGCTGGCAGGTCTGTGCCGTGTGTGGCGTCTTTCGGCAACACTTGCCGACTTGATGCCTATTGCCGCGACGCTCGGGTCCGACGTGCCCTTCTTTCTCGTCGGAGGGACGGCGCTTGGTCTGGGACGCGGCGAGCGCCTGTTTCCCCTCGCGAACCTGTCGCGCCGCCACGTCGTCATCGTGGTGCCCGACTTCGGAGTGTCCACCCTCGACGCCTATCGCTGGCTGGCAGAGGACCGGGCGTCGAGGGTCGGACCCAATCCCCCGGACCCTGCACCCTGGACCCTGCACCCCGGAGGCTGGCGAAACGACCTCGAGGGCCCGGTCGAGCGGCGTCGGCCCTCCGTCGGCGTCATCCGGCGGCGCCTGGCTGCCGCCGGCGCGGAAGTGGCCCGGATGTCTGGCAGCGGATCGGCCGTCTTCGGCCTGTTTGCGACCGAGTCTGCGGCTCGTCGCGCGGCTGCCGGTCTGGCGCGCGCGGGCCATCGGGTGATTCGAACCAGGACGCGCCCGCGAAACTTGGTCGAAAGTCGCCGGCTGGCCTGAGCCCCCCGCTGCGGGCAGGCTTGTCGCCTCCGGCGGGGATCGTCTACAATCAAGGTTTTGCACGGACGTGGTTAACCGCGCCAGCAGGTCAGCTTCTCCCTCTAGTCAGTCGAGAACCGAGACGGTAGGCTCTAGGTGGGAGAGGCTCTGCGCGCCGACGAGTCGATGGGGCGTGGCCAAGCGGTAAGGCGCGGGACTTTGAATCCCGTATTCGAAGGTTCGAATCCTTCCGCCCCAACCAACAAACCCGGGTTCACGGGTTCACGGGTTCACAGGTTCAAGGGTTCGAAGGTTCACGGGTTCCGAGGTTCACGGGTTCTGAAGTGGGACGAAGTGCGTCGGGTGATGAGGGCTCGTTGATGCCGACCGGGTTTGGTGAGCTCAAGATCTTCTCCGGCAGTGCACATCCACAGTTGGCCCGCGAGATCGCGGACTACCTGGGCATCTCGGTCGGGCAGCAGCGGTTGCGGCGCTTCCCCGACACGGAAGTCTCGTTCCAGATCGATGAGAACATCCGCGGCACGGATGTCTTCATCCTGCAGCCGACGTGCGCGACGCCGGCCGGCTCGGTCGACCAGGCGTTGATGGAGCTGATGATCATGATCGATGCGTTCCGCCGCTCGTCGGCGGCGCGCATCACGGCGGTGATTCCGTACTACGGCTACGCGCGGCAGGACCGCAAGGACAAGCCGCGGGTGCCGATCTCCGCCAAGCTGGTCGCCAACCTGCTGGGCGCGGCCGGCGCCAATCGCGTGCTGACGATGGATCTGCACAAGGCGCAGATTCAGGGGTTCTTCGACATCCCGGTGGATCACCTGTTTGCGGCGCCGGTGATCATCGAGCACCTGGCGCGGAAGAACTACCCGAACCTGACCATCGTCGCGCCCGATGCCGGCGGGGCCGAACGCGCCCGGGCGTACGCCAAGCGGCTCGGCGGCGAGCTGGCCGTCGTCGACAAGCGGCGCGGGGTCGATGGGGCGGCGGAAGTGTTGAACGTGATCGGCGATGTCGCGGGTCGCATCTGCATCATCCAGGACGACATCATCGACACGGCGGGCACGATTCAGAAGGCGGCCGATGCGTTGAAGGACGCCGGCGCCGAGCGCGTGATCGGCTGTGCGGTGCACGGCGTGTTGTCCGGGCCGGCCTTGTCGCGCATCGAGAACTCGGCGCTCGAGGCGCTGATCGTGACCGACACGATCCCGATGACCGACGAGCGCGCGCGGTGCGGCAAGATCCAGGTGCTGTCGGTGGCGCGGCTGCTGGGTCAGGCGATTCGGAGCATTCACGAGGAGACCTCGGTCTCCTCCTTGTTCGTGTAGCGCGGGGCTTCAGCCCTGCTTGTAATGCCGTGGTAGCGGGGCGCGCCGAAGCGTTGGCGGAGGCGGCCCGGCGAGAGAGGCGCAAGGAAGCAGTCATGGACGTGACACTGGTAGCGGAGAAGCGGACGGACAAGGGCAAGAACCAGGCGCGGCGGCATCGCGCGGCAGGCCGGCTGCCTGCCGTGGTGTACGGACCGGGCACGGGCGGCACGGCAGAACAAGCCGTCGCGGTGACCGTCGATCCCAAGGCGCTGTCGAAGATCCTGCACTCCGAATCCGGCGCCAACACCATCATCAGCCTGCAGCTCGACGGCGCGTCCGTGCCCGTGCTGGTGAAGGACTTCCTGCTGCAGCCGGTCAGCCACGCGCTGCTGCACGCCGACTTCTACCGCGTCGCGATGGACCGAAAGCTCACCGTCAAGGTGCCGGTGACGATCACGGGCGAGGCCAGGGGCGTCAAGCAACAGGGCGGCGTGCTCGACTTCGTCACGCGCGAGTTCGAGATCGAAGTGCTTCCGGCCGACATCCCCGAGAGCATCGAGGTGGACGTCACCGAGCTGCTCATGAACCAGGGCGTGCGCATCCGCGACGTCGCCCAGGGCGCCAAGTGGGTCCCGGTCAGCGAGCCCGAGACCATGCTCGTGCACGTCGTGCCGATGCGCGTCGAAGAGGCTCCTGCGGCCACCGACGCGGCTGTGGCGCCGGTTGCGGCAGCCGAGCCCGAGGTCATCAAGAAGGGCAAGACCGACAAGGACGAGGAGAAGGAGAAGGAGAAGGAGAAGGAGAAGAAGGGCTGAAGCTCGTCGTTGGTCTCGGCAATCCGGGCAAGCCGTATCACGGAACGCGGCACAACGTAGGCTTCCTGGTGATCGACGAAGCCGCCAGGCGCGCCGGTGTGTCGTGCGACCGCGAGACGGTTGGGTCGCTGGTCGGCAAGGCGCATGCGCCGGTGCCCATGCTCTTTGCCAAGCCGCTCACGTTCATGAACCTGAGCGGCCAGGCCGTGCGGGCGTTGGCGGACTTCCACAAGGTCGAGATCGCCGACGTGCTCGTGGTGGCCGACGACGTGAACCTGCCACTCGGGCGGCTGCGAGCCAGGGCCGGTGGATCGGCCGGCGGGCACAACGGGTTCAAGTCTGTGGCCCAGCACCTGGGGACCGACCAGTTCCCGCGGCTGCGCGTCGGCGTGGGACGCGGCGACGGTCGCCGCGATCTCGCCGACCACGTGCTGGCCAGGTTCGACCCGGACGAGCGTCCGGTGATAGACGAGGCGATTGGCCGGGCGGCCGACGCCATCGAAGTGTTCGGCCGCGAGGGGATCGCGGCCGTGATGAACCGGTTCAATGCCGGTCCAAAGGAGTTGTCGGAAACCGCCGACGACGAGAAGGACAGTCAATCCTGATGCCGCGGCCCGAGGTGGGCCGTCGGCGCCGAACTTGACTCCTTGCCACAGGCGCCCGCGTCCTCGCGTGCGACCCGTGGCCGTTTCAGCCGAAGCGCTGGTGCTCCGGCTGAGTTCAACGTCCAGAAGGAGCCGTTGATGAGTGCACCACGCAGGTACGAACTCGTGTACATCGTGACGCCGGATGCCCCCGAAGAGCAGGTGGCGGCGATTCACGAGCAGGTCGAACAGACCGTCCAGAAGATGGGCGGCACGCTCGAAAAGAGCGAAAACTGGGGCCGGCGCAAGCTGGCCTACGAAATCCAGCACCACAAGGACGGCGTCTACGTCCTCGAGGTGATCGTCGGCAGCGGCGAGCTGATGAAAGAGATCGACCGCAAGCTGAAGGTCGTCGACCAGGTCATCCGCCACCTCGTCGTCCGTGTGGACGAAGAGCAGCGCGTGGCCGATCGGACCAGAACCCGTCGCCAGGAGACGCAGGCGCGTCGCCGGACGGCGCGTGGTCTGCCGCCGGTGCCGACCGAAGGGGAACGGCGCCGCGGTGATTCAGGGGACGATGACGGAGGCGAAATCGGCCTCGAGACGGAGATTTAGCCATGGCATTTGCCAAGAAGACAGGCAGTGGCGGCCGCGGCCGCGGGGGCAACAGCCGGACCGGCGGGCAGTCCGGCGGCGACCGCGCCGGCGCAGCCGGCGGCCAGCGGCGTTCGCTCTTCCGTCGCCGGAAGGTCTGCAAGTTCTGCGCGGACAAGATCGACGACATCAACTACAAGGACGTGAAGCTCCTGCAGGGCTTCGTTCCGGAGCGCGCCAAGGTGTTGCCGCGGCGCATCTCGGGCACGTGCGCGAAGCACCAGCGGAAGCTGCGCGTGGCGATCATGCGCGCGCGCGTCCTGGCGTTGTTGCCGTACGCGGCTGTAGCCCGATCTTCGAGGGATCAACATGGAAGTCATTCTGAGAGAGCACGTCGACAACGTCGGGCGCCGTGGCGAGGTCGTGAAAGTCGCCGCGGGCTTTGCCCGGAACTACCTGCTGCCGCGGAAGCTGGCGCTGGCGGTCACCGACGCCAATCGGAAGCTCATCGAGCGCGAGCGGAAGGTTGCCGACGCGCGTGAGGCAGAGGAGAAGCAGACGGCCGAGGCACTCGCCGCGCGCGTGGCGCAAACCGAGCTGAGCATCGCGAGGCGCGTCGGCGAAACCGAGCAGCTGTACGGGTCGGTGACCACGGCGGACCTGGCCGAGGCGCTGTCGGCCAAGGGGCTCGAGATCGACAAGCGGAAGATTCAGCTCGACGAGCCGATCAAGGCGATTGGCGAGTTCACCGTGCCGGTCAGGTTGTTCCGGGACGTGACCGCGCAGCTGAAAGTGCACGTCGTCAAGCAGGACGCGTAGCCATTATCACAAAGGCACTGAGACACGGAGACGCACAGAGGTTTTCTTGGGTTTGACCAAGAGATCTCTGTGCGTCTTTGTGCCTTTGTGTCTCTGTGGTTGACGAGCGTAATCGGTTAGACTCCACTCTCCCTCCACCATGCCGGACGTCGTCGCTGCCCCCGAGCGTGCCCTGCCGCACAACCTCGAAGCCGAGCGCTCCGTGCTTGGCGCGATTCTGATCCACAACGAGGCATTCAACTACGCGGCGCAGATCGTGCGCCCGGAGGATTTCTTCCGGCTCGGCCACCGGCGCATCTTCGACAAGATGATCGCGCTTGGCGAAAAGGGCGGCGCCATCGACACCGTCACGCTGAAGGAAGCGCTGTCGCAGGCCGGCGAGCTCGAAGACGTGGGCGGGCCCGCCTACATCGCGGGCCTGGTCGACGGCGTGCCGCGGTCGACCAACGTCGAGTACTACGCCCGCATCGTCAAGGAAAAGTCCACGCTGCGCTCGCTGATTCATGCGAGCCAGTCCATCGCGGCGCGGGCCTGGGATGCGGAGGACGACCCCAACACGATCCTCGACGAAGCCGAGCAGACGATCTTCGCGATCGCGGAGGATCGCGCGCGGCAGGGCTTCGTCTCGATGCGACAGATCGTCGACGAGAGCCTGCCGAAGATCGAGCAGTTGTTCGAGCAGAAGAAGCTCATCACGGGCGTGCCGACCGGCTTTGCGGATCTGGACGGCATGACGCGCGGGATGCAGCCGGGCGACCTGGTGATCGTCGCGGCCCGCCCGTCGATGGGGAAGACCAGCCTCGTGCTGAACATCGCCGAGCACGCGGCGCTCGAACACGGACAGGTCGTGGGATTCTTCAGCCTGGAGATGTCGAAGGAGTCGCTGTTCCTTCGCCTGCTTACGTCGGTCGCGCAGATCGACGCGCACAAGCTGCAGACGGGCCACATCGGGCAGCGTGACTACGAGCGGCTGTCGCACGGGATCAGCCGGCTGAGCGAGGCGCCCATCTACATCGACGACAGCCCGGGGCTGGGCGTCCTCGAGATGCGCGCCAAGTCGCGGCGTCTGGCGGCCGAACACGGCCTCAACCTCGTTGTCGTGGACTACCTGCAGTTGATGACCGGCCGCGGCCGCTTCGAGAACCGGACGCTGGAACTGGCGGCTATCTCGCGCGGCCTCAAGGGCCTGGCCAAAGAGCTGAACGTGCCGGTGCTGGCGCTGTCACAGCTGAGCCGAGCGCCGGAAGCGCGTTCGGACCACCGACCGCTGCTGTCGGACCTGCGCGAATCAGGCGCGCTCGAGCAGGACGCCGACGTCGTCCTGATGATCTTCCGTCCCGAGATGTACCCCGACTGCAAGGAAGAGGAAAGGGGCACGGCCGAGATAATCATTGCCAAGCAGCGCAACGGCCCGACCGGCAGCATCAACCTCGCGTTCCTCCGCGAGCACACGCGCTTCCAGAGCATGTCGTACCGGCCGGACTAACAGGGTTCACGGGTTCACAGGTTCACGGGTTCACAGGTTCACAGGTTCAACGGTTCACGTACGCATGATTCGCTCGACCGTCGCCGACGTCGACCTCGACGCCATCGCCCACAACTTCCGCGCGATTCGCGACTTCCTCTCGGCGAAGACTCACCAGTTCACAGGTTCACAGGTTAACGGGTCCGCCCGCGCTGGAGCGCCCGAACCCGAAAACCCCAGAACCACGGAACCTGTGAACCTGAAGGTTCCCGGTATTGTTGCCGTCGTCAAAGCAAACGCCTACGGCCACGGTTCCGGTCCGGTCGCCCTCGCGCTCGAACGCGCGGGCGCGACGATGCTGGCGTGTGCCGACATCGAGGAAGCCATCGTCCTGCGCCGCGCCGGCGTACGCTGCGAGATCCTGGTGTTTGGCGCACTGGGTGTCTCCGACGTCACCGGCGTCTTCGAATACAAGCTCACGCCCACGATCTCGACGCCGTCGGCCGGCAAGGCCTTGCAGGAGGCGGCCGCGCGACGCGGGACCACGCTCAAGTACCACCTCAAGATCGACACCGGCATGAATCGGCTTGGGCTTCGGCACGACAACCTGCCGCGCACGCTGCCCGATCTGTTTGCGAGCCCGAATCTCGCGCTCGACGCCGTCTACACGCACTTTGCGACGGCAGACGAGCCGGACCATCCGCTGATGGAAGAGCAACGCGTGCGTTTCGAGCGCGTGCGCGCGTACCTCGAGACGCTCGGCGTGCGCCCTCGCCTTGTGCACGCCGCCAACAGCGCCGCGCTGCTGCGCGACTCGCGCGTGTGGTACGACCTCGTGCGTCCTGGCTTGCTGCTGTACGGCGTGGTGCCGCCTCCGCTGGCGTCCACAATCCCGCTGCGCCCGGCCCTCTCCCTTCGCAGCCGGCTGGTGGCCGTCAAGCACATCCGGACGGGCGAGACGGTCAGCTACGGCGCTCGCTTCACGGCTGAACGGCCGACGCGGGTGGCCGTTGTCCCGGCCGGCTACGCCGACGGCATCGACCTGCGCATGGCCGGCCGGGGGGTCGTGCTGGTGCGTGGCCGGCGCGCGCACATTGTCGGCGCGGTGTGCATGGACATGATCCTGCTCGACATCACCGACATCGAGGCATATCCGGGCGACGAGGTCGTCCTGCTCGGTATGCAGGGCGACGAGCGGCTCGACGTGCGCGAGATGGCTTCGGCGATCGGGACCATCCCGTGGGAGATCCTCTGCCGCCTCGGCAGCCGTATTGAGCGCATCTACTCTGTAGGGTAGATGGTTCCCGCCGAGGCGCGGAATCTCAGGCCGCTCGCAGGACCCCGAGGCCTCCGAGCGGCCTGAAGCACGGACGCTACTTCGTGAACGTCACACGGTGTTGATCGTGCGCGCACGACGCGAAAATTTCAAAGGGCGGTGTCGCGCTTCTCATCAATGCGAACTCACCGGCGAGGCTTCCGGTAATCGACGATCGGCCGGCCCTCGCCGTTATCGGCCCCCAGATCGCCAGAAACTGATTGCCGCCAAGATTCTCAATGACGCCGGGCGGCCTGGTGGGGCCGTAGTAGCAGTAGAAATCGCAGCCGCTGGGCAAATCGATCGAGACGTTCAGATCATGGATGGTGCCGGTCAGTTGTGGTGGAGTGACGAAGGTCGCGCCCGACAGAGTGATGCTGAGGTCCGCACCTTGCTGGGCGATGGATGCGTGATAGGTCCTGGCATTTCCGGTCAACGGGCTTTGGCAGTCGGAATGTGGCTCGAAAGTGACTGTCCACTCGCCACCGATGTTCCCGAGGACAAGTGGCCTGATTTCGACATCGAGGGTGCGGGTCGAAGGTACCGAGACCCCTTTCGCCTCGGATGCATACCCGTCCTTGGTGACCTGAATCGTAAAGCCCCCATCGAGGCCGATCAGGGCATAGCCACCGGCGCGGTCTGTGATAGTTGACTTGCCCTTGTAAGGGCCATCCAACACCGTGACTGCGGCTCCCTCAACTGCCACTGCTACCGGCTCGGTCACAAAGCCGGTGAGCGAGTGGATGGGTATGCCCGAGGGCCGAACGGTATTTTCAGGAGTGGGGTTGCTCTCATCGCAGGCTCCAACGATCGTCGCGAGCGAGACAGCAATTCCGAACGCGATGGACGAGCCTCTCATGGCTGTTCCTCCGATGCAGCAGATGCCCTGTCAGTGACCTCGGCGCTCCCGTGTGTTCCAGCCGGAGATGTCAGACGATTGAAAACGGCCACCATGTCCTTGGGATCCCGCGCGCCACCGCCGTGCGGATCGAGAGGGGCGGTGCTGCGGGAGGCGCTCACGTATCCCAGGGCGCCGAGACGCTTCTGCAGCTCGGGATCGATGGCTCGAGGCTCGGGTCCACTCCCATCGGCGGACAGGTACTCGTCACGCTGCAACCGTTGCAGCATCGCCTCGGCGACGTCGCGGCGGCTTTCAAAGAGGTTCTGGTGCTCGTCCGGGTCGTGCTGGAGGTCGTACAGTTCGGGGCGCGCCGTATCGATGAGCTTGAAGCGCCCGGAGCGAAGCGCGCGGACGGTGCTCCAGCCGAACCGCAAGTTGGGATAGAGGTTCTCGGCGTACGCGTCCAGATCGGGACGCGCGCCTGCCACAAGCGGCAAGAGGCTCTCGCCATCCATTCGTGTTTCGTGCCGGACTCCCAGCAGCTCGAGCACCGTAGGCATGACATCGACGCTCCGCGTCAGTCCGCTCACCCGCCGCCCGCGCAGGGCTGGAAGGGGCGCCCGAATCATCAGCGGCACGTGCAGCACACTCTGGTAGACGAAGAGCCCATGCGTCCACTCGCCGTGATCGCCGAGGCTCTCGCCGTGATCGCCGACGACCACGACAACCGTGCGGTCGAGCAGTCCTCGCCGCTCGAGGACCTCGAGCAATTGGCCGATTTGCGCGTCGATGTACGCGACCGCTCCCTCGGTACGGGTGACCGTGCGCGTCGCGATAGGGAGCAGGCGAGTCGTACGGCGCGTGCGCGTCGTAGATGTGCAGCCACGCAAAGAAGCGCGAGCCTGCCACGACATCGAGCCACTGGATGGCGCGCGCGACGACCTGGTCGGCGCGACGCCGGCCGTGCTGGCGACCGTAGGCGTCCCGACGCGGGAGCACGGCGTCGTAGTGCGAGAACCCGCGGTTCAACCCTCGCGATGCGTCGAGGACGGTTGCCGCAACGAACGCGCCCGTTCGAAACCCGGAACGAGCGAGCACTTCGGCAAGGGTGTGTCCGCCGCGCCCGTCGCCGAGCACGCCGGCGTTCTCGTGAACACCGTGCCCCGGAGGGAAGCGCCCGGTGAACAGGCTGGCGTGGGCCGGAAGCGTCAACGGCGCCACCGAGTCGGTGGTTTCGAAGACAACGCCCTCTTCGGCGAAGCGATCGAGATGTGGTGTCAGTCCGCGCCTCGATCCGTACGCGCCAAGGCGATCGGCGCGGAAGGTGTCGAGCGTGACGACGATCAGGTTCAGCTCATCACGCGGAGCGGTCACGACGAACAGGCCGCACGCGCCCGACGCCGCGGCGAGCAGAAGGAGGAGCGGCGCTACGCGTTGCCGGTGCACGTTCGGAGGCTCTGCCGGATGGTGCGAGATCGTTTGCATCGAGATCGGGAACGACTTGGTTCACTCTCGTTCCCGGCACCTGACTGGCTGGGAAGTCTACCATCGACGGCGAAACGGTGCGCTCAGATCCCCATGCGCGGACCGCGACACGCGAACTCGAGTGCGATGAGGACGATCGCTACTGGTTGCACTGTTTCCTTCATTACCCTACAAACGACGGTGGCGCATGAAACGGACACTGGTCCGGGGTCTTTCCTGTCTGTTACTGCTTTGCGCTGATGGAAGAACATAGAAGTGGGGGAAGGCAGCGAACTAAAAGCGAACCTGTGCTGAGCGGCCATGCCACGATAGTTCGGTAAGGCATCTAGCCATCGATTTCACCTAAGCGGCCGAGTGTTCCCTGAAGGGAACTCACCTTGAGTCAATACACCACGCATGGCGACCATCGCAGTAGGTGATGTTCACGGCAACCTTGCGGCTCTCGACGACCTGCTTCGCCAATTGAACAGCGCAGTGACCGATGGTGACGTCGTCGTGTTCCTGGGCGACTATATCGACAGGGGTCCCAATTCGAAGGGGTGCGTGAACGCGATCCTCGAACTCCAGCAGGACGGTGCGGCGGAAGTCGTCTGTCTTTCTGGAAATCACGAGGACTGGTTCCTGCGGACGCGGCGCGACTATCACCGGCACTCCTGGCTTCTTGGCATGGAGGCCCTCGATACGATTCGCAGCTACTCGGTTGACGCAGCGCAGGCATTGCGCGACGCGGCCGGGAAGGCTGGGTCCGAACTCTACCTTGGCCACCGGGCGCTGCCGTACGAGGTCTTCTTCGATTGCGTGCCCCGAGCCCACATTGATTTCTTCGAGGGCCTGCGCTCGTACTATCAGGGTCCCGACTGCGTGTGTTCGCACGCCGGGCTGGATCCTCGCCTCCCTGTTCAAGAACAGGCGCGAGAGGCATTGATTTGGGGCACGGATGGCTTTCCCGACCAGTACGCTGGGGCCGAGACCGTGGTGTACGGGCACTGGAACAACGCTGACGTGAACGCCGATGGGTGGCCGGCGCCCAGGAAATTGAAAGGCACCATCGGAATCGACACAATCGCGCACGGCGTGCTGACCGCAATACGGCTGCCCGATCTGCGGGTGTTTCAGAGTGCTCGATACCAGGTAGTGGATTCGGCCAACCTTCACGGGCGTCCCTGAGCCCCGTCGTGCCGTGATTGCGCATTCCGAGCTGACCGGGGATGGTCTCCGGCAACACGGAGGCGGCCATGCCGCTTTCGTCTCGGGTCGCACTCGCGTTGGCCCTGGCTGTGTTCACCGCATGGCCAGCGGCCCTGCACGCTCAGGGTCCCGCTCTCAAGTACGCCGAAGACAAGTTCAACGTCTGCAAGTCGGATTCGGCTTACAACCGGTGTCTGGAGGGCAAGCGGCGTAACCGCGCGTGAAGCCGACGGCATCCGTCATCTGTGGCATCATCCCGGCAGTTGGCCGCCGCGGCTCACGCGCCGGGCGTTAGCTGGACATCCGTCCGGACCTGCAAATGACAAGCAGTCCACCTGGTGACATCTGCCACTTTGTCGCCGAGACCGTGCGATTGACGGACTCGTGGTACGAAAGGCAAATGCTTATCGCCGGTCGCAAGAAATCGAAGCCTGGGTGGAAGTTCTGGTGAAGGCCCGCTAACCTCCGCCTGGAGCCGACGCGCCTGAAGCGCCTACGACCGGTACATCACGTCCGTGCGCAGTACGTACTTCCGCCCAGAGGTTACCGGCGCCCCTTCAATGCAACTGAAGGTGCGCGAAGACCAGAGCCATCCCGCGCTCGGGGACGGCCGTACCTGGCCAAGGCAATTCGCGACAACGCCCGACTGATGGTCGACGATTCTGAACTGGCAACCCGACAGCGTGGCGCAATTCCAGCGCATTGCCAAGCGACCCCACGGCGGATTGGCCGAGCCGCGCTCATTGAGAAACGGTTTGACGATGGAATCGCGTAGCTGCGCAACCTCTATCGAATTCCGATCGAGTGACAGGGACGCTGCCGGTCCCGCCGTGTCAATCCTCGGGAAACTTCTCCGGGGCAGCCAGATTGCCCGTGGCCGTGACGCTGTAGGACAGTCTCTGGATCTGCAGGTACTCTCCCGCCTGTTTGACGGTCACGTGCAGCACGATCCGCCGCGGGGAGTTTGGCGTCACGGTAAACTTCGGGAAGCGGAAATCGACGCCCGCCTGGAACTTGTCGTCTTGGTCGGCATTGGATGAAAAGACATCCGTGATCACGATGAGCGGAGCGACCTGGACGACGTCCCTCCACTCCGGCCCGACCGTCACGTCGAGATCCCAGGTGAATGGGTCGTCGATGGAACTGTTTTCGCCTTCGTCGAGCTTCGCCTTCTTCTTCTCGACTACATCCGTGCAGACGGTCGCGAGCAGGTCTACCAGCCCCGTAAAGACAACCGCATGGGTCCCGAGCTTTCCGAGTTTGTACTCCGGCGGCGCGTTCGGCGGCGGCGACCACACCTGAAGCATCGCGATCGATTCAAAGGCACCCTCCATTTCGACCATGACGGCCTCCATCATCGAGTCAGGTTCAGGGCGCCTCGCCAGCTTGTGGGGAACACCACACACGGTATCACCGGACTGGGCGCTTGGAGCGGGTGTTTATCGGCTCGTGGGCAGTTGCGCACAGGACGTGCCGACAGACGAGATGGCCTGACGGGGATGACGCGGCGGATGACGTGGCCGGCCTGCTCTCAGAAGCGGCGAGGCGCTCGGAGAACGGGCGCATGGCATTGGCGCGACACGTGTTCTATACTCGGCTCGCTATAGGACTCTCGCTTTGTGGAACATTCCACTGCTGGTCGCACTGGGCCTTTGCGTCCTGGCAGCGTTGACTGGGTTGCTGAGTCTGTTTTTCAGAAGGGCTCTGCGGCAGATTCTGAAGAACGTGCAGTTCACGGTCTACCGCCCTGCAGCAATAGTGCCGCACCGGTGGTATCCCCTGCTGGCGTTTGCCCACCTTTCCACTCCGCGTTCGGATGAACCTGACGCGAAAGACCGTGTTGTTGAGGTTCGTCAGCAAGAAGCTCGACTCTTACATACAGTCGTATCGAACGAATGTGAGCCTACCATCGACTCGCTTCACGCGATCCCGCGCACTGGCGAACTAACCTTTGTTCCCGAAGTTCCAGGAATAGAATTCAATCCCGCTCGATACTCGTTCCGGTGGCAGCAGCCGGTTCATCGCGCGGAGTTTAACTTCCGCGCCACGCGTGACCCGATCCCTGAACCACCCAGAGGACACCTGACCGTTTTGTGGGGGACCCTCATCGTGGGAGATGTCCCGCTCACCATCCCTGTCGCCGAAGCCCCGACGATGGCCGCGGTATCAGAACATGGGCGCACGTACCGCAGGGTTTTCGCGTCCTACTCCCACAAAGACACCGCGATCGTCCAGCAGTTCGAGAAATTTGTTGCGTCGCTCGGGGATCAGTATCTGCGTGATGTCCGAGATCTCCGCGCCGGAGAAGTGTGGAGTGAAGCGCTCGAGAGCCTGATTGAGAGAGCGGACATATTTCAGCTGTTCTGGTCAACCAACGCGTTGACATCTTCCTTCGTCCGAAAGGAATGGGAGTTCGCACTGAAGTTGGACCGCCCACACTTCATTCGCCCGGTCTATTGGGAAGAACCGCTGCCTGCCCTGGCGGGACTTCCGCCGGAGCCGCTTCGAAAACTGCACTTCTACCGTCTTCGGACGCCGGGCCTCCCGGCCGATTCCGTTCCCGACTCGGGGGAGCCAGCGCCCTCGCGATGGCGATCGCTGCTGGCGTCTCGAATCGCCCAGGGTGCCTTCGCGGCTTTCGTGTGTGTGACCCTGCTCTGGCAGCTCAGTTCCTACTCAACCTTGGTAAGGCCTCGCTCGCCCGCTGGCGAGCCGTCCGACACGCCCGCTCCCTCTTCGGCCGTGCCCGCCAGTCCCTCCACGCCCGACACGCCCGCTCCCTCGTCGCCCGTCCCGGCCAGTCCCTCCACGCCCGACACGCCTGCTCCCTCTTCGGTCCTTCCAGCCAGTCCCTCCACGCCCGACACGCCCGCTCCCTCTTCGGTCCTTCCGGCCAGTCCCTCCACGCCCGACACGACCGCTCCCTCTTCGGCCATTCCGGCCAATCGTCGCTTGGTGCACGAAATGGTACTCAGCGAAGCTCAGGGCTACTTCAGGGTCGGCAAGGTCGATCTGACGAACCCGGCCAGGCGGCGGATCGACAAGATGGTCACCAATCTCAAGGCCGACCCGAAGGGCATGTTCGTCGAGATCGAAGGCCACACGGACAACGTCGGGTCGAAGTCGTCCAACACCAAGCTCGGCGAGAAGCGCGCTGAGGCGGTCAAGCGCTACCTCAACGAGGCGCACCAGGTGCCGCTCGACAGGATCAACGCGGTCAGCTATGGCGAGGAGAAACCGGTGGCTCCGAATAGCACCCGCCAAAGCCGTGCGAAGAACCGCCGCATCGTGATCAAGGTGCTGGCTTAGTGCTGATGGTACCCCGCATCCGTTGTCTTCTGCCGTCCGAAGGTCCAGACTCTCGTTGCTGCGCACACTCGACCGTCAGCCTGGTGGACGATGCGGACTCCACGAAATTCAAGGGACCGTAGCGTCTCTCCTCCCCAGCGGAGACTCGATGCATAACGCGGTCAAAGCATCGAGCCACCGTGGTGCCATCAGCCGGCTAATGCTAAGGCGATCGCGATGAGCGCGACTACGAGCGCGGCGCCGGCAACGATCACGGATGTCAATGCCGCGCGCTGCAGTCGCGCCACTAACGCCGCGACCGCGTCCGGCGCCGACGCCGGCGCGTCGTCGAACAGCGACTGACGCATCACCCGCTTGCCGGAGATGACATCCCGAATGCCATCCTCCAGGTGCTGCTGCGAGATGCGCTTCTGGTGGTCGCTCCCGGGCTGAGCGGCAGCGGCGAGCGCTGCCTTCAGCACGGCGTTGCGGATGTCGCCGCCGCTCACCTCGTAGCGTTCCGCGAGCGCCCGGAAGTCCACGTCAGGCGCCAGCGGCGTCAGCGACGGGTGCATTTGCACGCGCCAGATCGCCTCGCGTTCGGTGACGCCGGGCATCTCGAACAGCACGTGCGCGCGGATGCGCCGCTCGAAGGCCGGGTCGAAGTTGGCGGCCATGTTGGTCGCGAAGATCACGACGCCGCCAAACGACTCCAGCTCCTGCAACAGGACGTTGACGACGAGATTGGCTTCGCGCAGCTGCGCGTGGTCGACTGAGGATGAGCGCCGCGAGGCAACGGCGTCGGCCTCGTCGAAGAAGAGCACGGCCCGCTGCTCGCGGGCCATGCGGAAGACGGCCGACACGTTCTTGGGCGTCTCGCCGTACCACATCGACTCCAGCTCGGCGTAGCGAACGACCAGCAGCCGCCGCCCGAGCGCGTGCGCGATCGCCTCGGCGCAGATCGTCTTGCCGGTGCCCGAGGGACCGGCGAAGTTGAAGGCGAGCGTCAGGCCGGTCGGATGTCGCTCGCCGAGGCCCCACTGGTTGAAGATGAGGTCGTGGCTGCCGACCTGCACCAGCGCCTGGTCGAGCGCCCGCCGGGTCTGCGGCGGCAGGATGACCTCGTCGAACGTGCGCCGCGGCACGACCGACTCGACCGCGCGGCGCGCGGTGGAAATGCCGAACGCGCGGAGCAGGGGATTGGACACGGTTACAGATTACCTGCTGCGGCGGCCGCGCGCATGTAGGCCCGAGCCTCATCGTGGATTCGTTGGCCTCTCGGTCTCACCTCGGGGGAACACCGCGTTGGCGACTCTGTTGCCTGACGCCCGTCTGCGTCCAGCCCGAGGACTCCGTGATGGATCGCTCGTTCCTGCGTCGACTCCTGCAGCCGCTCGCTGAGTTCCGATCTGGAGAGACCGGCTCCCTCTGATCTGTTCGCCTATTCCTTCCTCGCGTTTACTTCCTACTACATCGTTCAGCCGCTGACTCTGTCCTAGCTCTTTTTCAGCCTGGGCGCCGTCTACTTCCCCTACGTCATGTGCGGCGCAGGTCTGTTCATCGGCGTTCTGATGCTCGCCTACACGCAGTTGTACAGCCTGCTGCCTCGCCCGTTCTCGCTCCCGACCTCACTGGCCGCTTTCGCAGCAGTCTTTCTCTCCTTCTCTTCGTTGTTCCTTGTCGGCCTGCCTGCGCCGATTGGGTGTCTGTCTGCTTCTTCGTCTGTTGCTTTCTGCTTGCAGTCCTTGTCGTCAGTCTTTTCTGTTCTCTCTCCTTCTGCATCTTCGTTCCCCGTCAGTCTTAGCTGCTGTTCTCGTTCATCGGTGTCGTCGTGTTGCTCTGCGTCTTGACCTGCTCTGTCCTCACATCGTTCTTCATCGAGTCTGTCAGCTCCTACTCGCTGTTGCTCTGTAGCGCTATCTCCCTCTTTGCTTGCGTGGTGCTCGTCTTGGCGTTCCTCGGCTAGGAGAAAGTATCGCTCCAGTTTCCCTGCTTCTTGAGCCATCGAGTAGTAGTCTAGCGTCTCGTTGTAGCAGGCCGTTCAGCTGCTGCAGCAGTCGTAGCAGTTGCAGATTCGCCCTGGCGATCGGCTTCGGCTCGCTCGGTGCCGCCATCGTCGACCAACAGCTCAACATGGCCGCGGAAGGCATGGGCGGCGAAGACAGCATCGGCAAGTTCCTGGCGCAGGTCCGGTTCTACGTGTCGGCTGCGGCACTCGTAATTCAGGTCTGGGTGACGCCGCGCATCCATCAGTATCTCGGGATCGTGTTTGCGCTCCTGATGTTGCCGACCATCATCGCCGTGACGGCGACCACGATCCTTCTAACGGGAGTGCCCTGGGCCGCGGCGATTGCTCGTATCTCGGATCAGTCCCTGCGGTGTCGGTGGACAAGACGACGCGGGAGGTGCTGTTCCTGCCACTGCCGTCCGCACTGCGTCAGGAAGTGAAGCCGCTCGTGGACGTGACCGTGGACCGCGTGTCCCGAGGCCTCGGCGCCGTTGTCCTGTTGATCCTGATTCAGCCATGGGGCCTGCACGTCGGGTGGCAACAGCTCAGCTTCGTGAGCCTCGGTCTGACGGTGTTGTGGTGCTTCAACGCCTTCCGCGCCAAACGTGTATACTTGAACGCGTTCCGCCAGAGCCTCGACCAGCGCGACGTGCAGCTCGAGGTGCTGAGACTCGGCGGCGTCGACCTCTCGACGGTCGAAGCGCTGGTGGAGGCGCTCGCCAGCCCCGTCGAACACCGCGTGCTCTACGTCATCGACATTCTGGTATCGCTCGAAAAACGCAACCTTGTGACCCCGTTGCTGCTCTTCCACGTATCGCGCGCAGTGCGCGCGCGCGTGCTCAGGCGCTCGCGCAAGCCAAACCAGATATCGTGGAGCGGTGGCTCCCATCGATCCAACGAATGATCGCCGATCAGAGTCCTGAGGTGCGCGCCGCCGCCATCTCTGCACTCGCGACCATCCGGTATGTGTAGGTGATCGACCTTATTCGGCCTTACCTGCAGGATGCCGACCCGCGAACCGTGATCACTGCGGCGGGTGTGTTGGCCCGCAGCGGCCGCTACGAGGACGTCGTCCGCCAGCGTGGAGGTCCTCTCACTGCTCGCGTCAGATACTCGTGAGACCGCCGCAGAGGCGCGGAAGGACGTGGCGGTCGCCATTCGTCAGATCTCTGACCCCCGCTTCCGGCAGTTTCTTTATAGCGTTGCTTTACGACGCACAGCCTGAGGTTGCCGCCGAAGCCATGCAGTCGGTCCGAGCACTCGGCGTCTCGGATCATCTGCTCGTGACGACTTTTGTGTCGCTGTTGCGGCATCGACGCCTGAAGAGCAGTGCCCGTGATGCGCTGGTCGGGTACGGTGAAGGCGTCCTCGATACGCTCGCTACTTCCTTCGCGATCCGGGCGAAGACATCTGGGTGCGGCGCCACATCCCCGCCACGATCGCGCGGATTCCGGCGCAGAAGTCTGTCGACATCCTGATTGAGGCCCTGAAGGATCCTGACGGCTTCCTCCGTTACAAGGCCGTGACTGGCCTCGAGAAGCTGCGCCGCGACCACCCCGCGCTGACTATCTATCGCCAGCCGATCGAGGCGCTCGCGTTCAGTGAAGCATTCTGTCCTACTTCAACTACCTCACGCTCCACTACAACCTGTTCGATCGCGAGAAGCTGTCCAGTAGAAGGCCTGCTCGCCGGCGCGTTGCACGAGAAGATGGCGCGCGCCGTGGACCGCGCGTATCGACTCCTGCGCTTGATCTATTCGGGGAGGATATTGGCGCCGCACAGTACTCGATCGAGCACGGCGATGCCCGACTACGCGCCAGCGCCCTCTATTACGTCGACAACCTTCTCACTCCGCAGCTTTTGCGCAAGCGCCTGATGCTGCTTTTCGACGATGTGCCTATCGACGAGAAGGTGCGGCGAGCCAACGTCCTGCTCAAGACACGACCGCGCGATGCCGAAGAAACGCTGCTCCAGCTCATCAACGACGACGACCCAGTTGTGGCCGCAGCAGCTATCTATCTCGTCGAGTAGCGTTAGCTCTGGACCCTGGCGACCGATATCGAGTTCGTGCTCGCGCACCGTGACGCAAAAGACTGGTACTTGTTCGAAGCAGCCTCCTGCGCACTCGCGCGTACCGCTTCCCAGACAATAGACGCCGCCGTCTTTGGATCGAGCCGCTGCCCGTGGTGCAGCTTGCGGCACGCCTGCGCCACATGCCGGTGTTCGCGTCGGTATCTGTCGCCGAGCTGTTCCGTATCGCCGGAAGCGGACGCCAGACTCAGTACGAGAGCGGACGCATCCTCTATCAGTCAGGGAGCCGTTCCCGAGCAGCTTCAGTTCGTGCTCGATGGAACGGTGACCGCGAAAGCCGAGGGCGAGAATGCGCGCAACATCGTCTCACCCGCGTCACTCAGTTTTCGAACAGTTCCTCGAAGGTAGCGCGATGCCTGAGACTATTCGACGCAGAGACGACAGTGTGCCTGGCAGTTGGCGCACGACGAACTCCGAACGCTGATGTCTACCAACACTGACTTGGCAGAAGGCCTGTTCCGAATGCTCGCAGGCAGCCCGCGGTGTCCGGCCGGCTCGTGGTCAGGAGTCACATCGGCGGCGGAAGCGGCGAACCTGCCCACGCACCCGCTGACACCAATCGAGAAGCTCCTAGTACTCGAGACCGTGCCGGTGTTTGCTGAGATCGGACCCACCGAGATGTGGCATCTGTTGTCTATTGCTCAGGAAGTGCCGCTGGAGGAGAGCTCAACGCTGTTCACGGAGTCAGACACTCCAGCCGTGGTGGCAGTTCTGGCGGGACGCATCTCGTTGGTGTCTGTCGCAGGAGAACCGCCCGTCACCATTGAGGCGGTCGACGTGGTGGGCGTTTACGAGACGCTGGCTGCAGTCTGCAATCTGCCGACGCGCTGTCGTCGTCGGCGCTTGCCGCTCGCTGCGCATCGAACTCGAGGACCTGTTCGAGCTGCTGTAGCAACATTTAACGCTTTACCTAAGATGTCCATCGCCAGCGCGTCACGTTTGCACGGTTCGCGGCGTGAAGGACTATTTCGGTGAGTGAGATTGGCGGATGAGAAGTTGCCGTATCACCTCGGAGACTATCTGTCTAGCTCTGATACCGAGTTGTAGTGCGTGTGGCGGAGTCGCACCAACCTTCGGTATAGTCGAGTTCCGGTCACTCCAGTTCAGCGTGACGCGCGTGTCACAGAGGTTTATCTCGATGCGTTCCGTGCGTGGTTACTGAACACAGCAGCGGTGAAGATCAGCTCGCAGTCTCGGCGCCGACTGCGTCAGCGGCGCTCATTATCGCGCTCAGTAACTCTAGCCCCACCGTCGAGAACGCGATCTTTCCAGAAAGGCTAGCTATAACGCACTCACGATAGAGGGACGGCCGGAGAATAAACGCTCTCCTTCACGAGCTCAGAGGCTCTGACAACTCTCTCTTCTATCCAATCCAAATTCTAATACTTCTTCGCCGACCTTCTTTCATCCGCCAATCTCACTCACCTCGTGACTAACCAGGCTAACGCGTGCAACTTCTCGGTGTGGGTCGCACCGCGCGGTTGCCGCGCATCCCTCCCGTCAGGTCCTTTCCTCCACCTATGAATACAGTGAAATGTGTCACTGGAAGTTCACACTGCGGCGACGCCGCCAAAGCGCCGGTCGCGCCTCCGGAACTCCTCCACGGCCTGCGCCAGGTGGGCCCTGTCGAAGTCGGGCCACATCGTCTTTGTGAAGACCAACTCGGCGTAGGCACATTCCCAGAGCAGGAAGTCGCTCAACCGCTGCTCGCCGCCAGTGCGGATCAACAGATCGACATCCGGCGTGTCGACGATGCGACCGCAGCCGCTGGCCACTCGCGCCCCGACGCGCTCGCGGGTGATGAGGCCGTCGAGGCCGCTGGCGGCGGCGGCATTGACGATGGCGTCGCGGGCGGAGTAGTCGATCGCCAGTCGCACGTGCAGCCGTGTGCCGGGTGCCGTCGCCCTTTCGGTCGCCTCGATGTCGCTGACCAGCGCGCGGCCCACGCGATCACGCCGTCCGATCACGCTCAGCCGCACGTCCGCCTGGCGCAGCGCGCGGCGCTCGCGCGAGAGATACGACTGAAACAGCGCCAGAAGGCCGTCGACTTCGGCTCGAGGACGCTTCCAGTTGTCCGTGGAGAACGCGTAGGCCGACAGCGTCGTGATGCCGTGGGCCGGCGCGGCTTCAACCGTACGGCGCAGCGCCTCCACGCCCAGCAGGTGTCCCTCGAGTCGTGGCAGACCATGCGCTTTTGCCCATCGGCCGTTGCCGTCCATGATGACGGCGACATGCAGGCCGGTCACGATCGCACCGCCGCACTCGCAGAAGCCGAGGCACTTGGAGAACCCGCGAACACAGTTCCCCAGTCCACCCGCGCCGTCACTTGCATGAGCACGAACAGCGTCACGATCGCGCCGAGCGTCACGGTGAGCCCGGTATAACCCTCGAAGAAGAACGCGTAGCTGAAGAGGACCAGGAACACCAACTGCGCAAGCCCGGCCTTTGCCAGCGCGAAGGCCGTTCCGCTGACCAGCCGCAGGTACGACACGACCAGGCCGATGCTCACCGCCGAGGCCGCCACGAAGGCGACGTGGATGTCGACATGATCGACAAGGTAGGCCAGCAGCAGGTGGAACGCGAAGAACGCCGCCGACAGGAACCCGTAGTTCACGGGGTGCAGGTTGCGCTGCTGTAGTACGCCCAGGATCACCATCACGACCAGGAAGAACAGCAGCGACACCGGGGCAAACGCCGTGATGCGCGCCGCCAGCGGGCCCGGATTCAGGCGGTTGGGGACGTCCATGCCGACCTGCTGACCCGTGACCAGGCTGGCGAACCGCCACGTGAGCCGCCACCCGGCGCCCTGTTGCTGTTTGTCACTCGGAGACATCGTGCCGGCGGGGAAGTCCACGCCGGAAAAGTCGGTGGTCATCGCGAGCACGAAGTCGGTGACCTCCGACACGCCCTGCGGGGTGAAGGCATAGCTCCACTTGTCGAGCCCGCGCGAGTCGTACGCCACCTCGATGAGCGCTTCCCCGCCGGCTGGCAGCACGACCTTCGTGCACAGGCCCTTCGACAAGTCGCTGACCCTTTCGGCGGCTTGCTGGTTCACACGGAACGTGAACTGGTCATAGATGGCCGTGGCCGACGGGAAGGTGAACTCCACGCCGAGCGTGCGCTCGACCGGATCGGGGTTTCGAACTTTGTATTGCCCTCGAAAGCCCACGCCATAGGTGTCGTACCACAGCAGCCCTTTCTGGCGATGCGCCAGCTTCAGGTCGACCTGCAGCCGGCTCTGCGCAAGCGGGACGGCCCCGTGGTCGACGACGGTCTTGGTGGTCGTGCGCGTCACGACCTGACCGTCGCGCACCCCATCGCTTACCTGCTCGGTGACCTGTCGGGGACGTTCGACCCAGACGCGCGGCGCGACCTGCCGGTGCTCGCCACCCCAGAGCTGGGCGACCTCCTGTCCGAGGCGCGAGTCGAACTCGCCGGTCCGGGCGACCAGTGACGTGCCCAGGGCGAGCCAGGCGATGGAAGCAAGCAGGAAGATGGCGCAGATGGCGATCAGACGTGAGATGGACATTGGGAACCTCTGCCCAAGAGCGTAGAGGCCGGAGCCCTGCAAGTCCTCAGCAGCAGGTGAGCGCGCGGTGAGATGTGGCTGAGGGCCGCGATGTTCGACTAGCATTTGCCTGTGCGGTATCGCTTCGGACGGTTCGTGCTCTCGCCAGCGCGCCGGGTGCTGTGCGAAGACGGGCACGAGGTGGCGCTCATCCCCCGGTACTTCGACTTGCTGCTGTTGCTGGTGGAGCAGCGCGACCGTGCGGTGACGCGGCAGGAGATCTTCGACCGCGTCTGGGCCGACGTCGTCGTCTCCGACGGAGCGCTGACACAGGCCATCCGGACGATCCGCCGGGTGCTCGAGGACGATCCGCGGGATGTCACCTTCATTCGGACGGTTTCGCGCCATGGGTATCAGTTCGTCTGGGCGCCGGTGGGCGAGGAGGCCGACGAGGGGCCTCTTGGTGAAGCGCCCAGTCACGAAGATGCGCCCGGCCTCGCCAACGCTTCAGCGCCGCAGGCCAGTGGGGATCCCGATCTTTTTTTTCCGCTCCTCGAGATCCTGCTGGCGCAGGGTCCGTCCAGTGCGGCGACCGAAGACGAGCGCTACGATGCAGCCGTCCGGCTGCACGAGCTGGGGACCGACGAGGCGCTGAGGCGACTGGACGAGCGGCCGGGACACGAAGAAGCGCGCGCGATCCTTCGTGATGCACGGTGGGACGCGCCCTCATCGGGGCGCGTGCCGCTGTTATCGGCGGAAGGCCGCCTTCGCGCCATCGCCGATGTGCTCGCGTTGCGAGCGCGTCGCGCGGTTCATCTGGCGTCGCGGCGCTGGGCGTCCGCGTCGGCGGCGGCGGGGTTTGCCGGGCTGGTCGCCGGTGTCGCCGGCGGCGTGGCCCTGGCGATGGTGCCGGAGTCCGAGACGGGCATAGAGGTCGCAGTCGCGCTCGCGCTGGTCGGGGCGGTGGCCGGAGCGCTTGGCGGCGCGGGAATCGGCGCGGGGCTGGCCGCCGCTGAATCGCTTGCGCGCTCGGCGCGCGCCGGCGCATTGACGCTCGCCGGCGCTGTCGCCGGCCTTGCTACTGGCTGGCTTGCGCACCAGCTCGCGCGGTCGCTCCTCGGCGGCGTCTTTGGGCGCGACGTCGTCGCGCTGGCCGGGGGCCTTGAGGGCCTTGTCGTGGGCGCCGCGGTCGGCGCCGGCTACGCCGTCGCCACGCGCCGCCTGTCGCAAGGCGGCATGGCCGCGCCCCGCGGCTCCGCGCGCTGGCGCGCGGCGCTGACCACCGGGGCCACCGCGGCGGCGGCGGCGATGGTCCTCGCGCTGGCCGGCCGGCACATGGTCGGTTCGAGCCTCGACCTGATGGCCAACACGTTTGCCGGATCGCAAGTCGGCCTCGACCCGCTCGCGCGCCTCCTGGGCGAAGACAGCCTGCGGCCTCTCACGCGCACGCTGGTCAGCGGCTTTGAGGCACTGATGTTCGGCAGCGGCCTGGCATTCGGGCTCACCAGACGGCCACGGCTCTGAAGCGTGGACTAAGGCATAATCCAGGGGTGAAGGCCAGAAACGTCTTCGTATGCCAGGAATGCGGCAGCCAGTCCCCCAAGTGGCTGGGCCGCTGCACTGACTGCGGAGCGTGGAATTCCCTGGTCGAAGAGCGCGTCGGCGATCCGGCGACTGCACCCGCCGGCGGCAACCGCTACGGCGCGCTCGTGCCCGGGGGCGCCGGCGCCAAGCTCTACGCCGACGTCGAGATGAGCACGACGACACGACTGCCGACCGGCATCGGCGAACTGGACCGCGTGCTCGGCGGCGGCATCGTGCCCGGCTCGATGGTGCTGCTCGGCGGCGAACCTGGCATCGGAAAGTCCACCCTTCTGCTCCAGGCGGCTGCGAACATCGCGCGCGACATCGGGCCGGTGCTCTACAGCTCGGGCGAGGAATCCGAGCACCAGGTGAAGTCGCGCGGCGAGCGGCTCGGCGTCGGGCGCGCGCCGTTGTATCTGCTCGCCGAGACATGCCTCGAGCGCATCCTGGAAGAGCTCGGCCGCCTGCGCCCTGCGCTGGTCATCGTCGACTCGATTCAGACCATTTTCTCGATGCGGATGCAGTCGGCGCCCGGCAGCGTCGGCCAGGTGCGCGAGGCCGCCACACAGCTGCTGTTTGCCGCCAAGAGCCAGAACGTCCCGACCTTCGTCGTCGGCCACATCACCAAGGACGGCGCCCTGGCCGGTCCCAAGTCGCTCGAACACGTGGTCGACACGGTCCTTTATTTTGAAGGCGAGCGTCATCACTCGCACCGCGTGGTCCGAGCCGTGAAGAACCGCTTTGGCGCCGTCAGCGAGCTTGGCGTCTTCGAGATGACCAGCGAAGGCCTGCGGCCGGTCCCCAATCCGTCGCAGCTGTTTCTGGCCGAGCGTCCCGACAATGCGCCGGGGTCGGCCGTGCATTGCGCCATCGAAGGCTCGCGCCCGCTGCTGGTCGAGGTGCAGGCGCTTGTCAGCAGCAGCACGTTCGGCAACGCGCGCCGCACGGCCAATGGCATCGACCAGGGCCGGCTGTCGCTGCTGCTGGCGGTCCTCGAAAAGCGCGCGGGCCTGCACCTGGCCGGCGAGGATGTCTTCGTCAACGTCGCTGGCGGCATGACGATCGAGGAGCCCGCAGCCGATCTGAGCGTGGTGGCCGCCGTGGCGTCCAGCCTCCGCAACCGGGCCATCGCGGCGTCGACCGCGGTCTTTGGCGAGGTCGGGCTGGCCGGCGAAGTGCGCGGAATTACACAGGCCGGCCTGCGCGTGCGCGAGGCGGCCCAGTTGGGATTTCAGCGATGCGTCCTGCCTCGTGCCAATATCGACCCGTCCGACCGGGTCCTGGCCGATGGCGGGTGCGAGCTGGTGGCAGTCGGCTCGGTGTCGGAAGCGCTCGACGCGCTACTCGTATAATTCTGTGGTGATTCATACCCGGCTTCGTCATTCCGGAGCGTTCGCATGGCCTGGTTCCTCCTTGCCCGTCTGCTCTTCGTAATTGCCGTCGTCTATTCCGCAGTCCTGCTGAGGCCGCTTGGCGGGCCGGTCGAAATGAACGCCCTCTTCGGGGTGGTGCTGGCCGCGGTGTTTGTCGCGTTCGAGACGCGGCTGCGGAACACGCCGGTCACGCACATGCTGGGGGCGATGCTGGGCGGCGCCATCGGCCTGGGCGTCGCCAAGACCGTCGGCGCCGCGCTCTTCTGGGCCGACACCAAGGACGACCGCGTCGCGTTTCTCCACTCCTTCGTACTCCTCGCGCTGCCGTACCTCGGGCTGGTGCTCGGCGGCCGCAAGGGCGAGTGGCTCGAACCGGCACGGCTCATCGGGCTCTTCCGCGGCACTGGCCCGCAGCGCCGCTACCGCATCCTCGACACCAGCGTGATCATCGACGGCCGCGTCGCCGACATCTGCGAGACCGGCTTTCTCGACGGCACGCTCGTGATCCCGCAGTTCGTGCTCAAAGAACTGCAGCTGGTCGCCGACTCGTCAGACTCCATGAAGCGCAATCGCGGCCGGCGCGGGCTGGACATCCTGCAGAAGATGCAGAAGATGGCAGGGCTCGAGGTGATGATCTCGGACCTGGACTTTCCCGAGGTCCGCGAAGTGGACCTCAAGCTGATCGAGCTGGCGCGTGCGCTCTCGGGCAGCATCGTCACCAACGACTTCAACCTCAACAAGGTCGCGCAGCTGCGCGGCGTGGCCGTGCTCAACATCAACGAGCTGGCCAACTCGCTCAAGCCGGTCGTGCTGCCGGGCGAGATCATGAAAGTCTTCATCCTCAAGGAAGGCAAGGAATTCAACCAGGGCGTCGCCTATCTCGACGACGGCACGATGGTCGTCGTCGACAACGCGCGCAAGTTGATCGGCAAGACCATCGACGTCGTCGTGACCAGCGTGCTGCAGACCACGGCCGGCAAGATGATCTTCGGCCGCTTCGTGGATCCCAGCGTCGCCGCGGCGCAGGGCAGCGGTTCCCTGGAGCGTGAGGAACCGCAGCGGCGTCCGCGCGTTGCTCCGGCGCCTCAGCCGCAGACGCCGGCCTCGGTGGCAGCCTCGGCTGGTGCGACGACAGCCGCGGCGGCTGGATCGGCCTTACCTGGCGGCAACGGCGGGGTGGACGGGCCGCTTCGCGGATAGCGGCGTGGGCATCCCTCCGTTTCACTGGTGGCGGACTGTTTTCTTTCTCATTCCCGCCATCGGCGTCTACACCGCCGTGCTCGGCACCGTGTCGCTTGGCTCGAGCCTCGTCGACCGGCGAGGGCGTGTCGCGCACGGCTGCGCGCGCCTGTGGTCGTGGCTGATTCTGGCCACAACGGGTGTGAGTGTCGACGTGCGCGGGCTGGCCCAACTCCAGCCAGGGACGACCTACATCTTCGTCTCGAATCACCAGAGCATCTACGACATCCCGGTGGTCTTCTCCTCGCTGCCGTACCAGCTTCGCATCATCGCCAAGGAGTCGCTCGGAAACTTCCCGTTCCTGGGGTGGCATCTTCGGCGCTCGGGTCACTTGCTGGTCGATCGGCGGAAGCCAGACCGTGCAGGCATTCTGAAGCGATGGAAGGCGCTGGTCGGACAGGGGCTCTCGCTCATCATCTTCCCTGAGGGCACTCGCAGCGAGACCGGCCGCGTAGGGATCTTCAAGGCCGGAAGTTTCCTGCTGGCCATCGAAGCCGGGTTGCCGCTCGTGCCGTTGTCCGTGGATGGCACACGGCGCGTGATGCGGAAAGGGCAGCTGATGACGTGCCCAGGGCACGCCACGCTCGTGGTGCACGCGCCGATTGAAACGGCCAGCCTCGATGTTGCCGACGCCCGCGAGCTCGCCCAGCGCGTGCGCGAAGTCGTCTCGAGCGCGACGACCCAGGACTAGGGCGCGGCGCTCGTCATCAGCTATCCGCAGATTCCGCGGATTCACGCCGATGTGAGCCGACCGGTACGCCGTTGCTCGGCCAGGCCGCTGCGCGGCCGGCCGCCCTGGTCGGCTGGTATCCGGTGACGCCGCGCATGTAGAAGCGCACTTGAGATCCCGTGTCATCCGTGGAATCGCGGCGCGAGCGCGCGAGCCCTGGCAAGCGCCGCTTCGACGTGCGGCGTGATGTTGTCGCGCCCGATCTCCTCGACGAACTCGGCCTTTTCCAGGAACTTCGCGGGTTGGTGCCGCGCCCCGCACACCAACAGCGTTCGGCCGGACTTCCGAAGCTGATCGGAAAAGCGTTCCAGCGCGTGCAGCCCGGTGGCGTCAATGGCGGTCATGTTGCGCAGGCGCAGGATCACGATCGGGTTGAAGCAGTCGATCCCGGCGGCGACGTCGTTCAGCTTGTCGGTCGTCCCGAAGAGGAACGGACCGTGAATCCGCAGGATGGTCACGTACGGCGGGACCTCCTTGCCTTGCAACGAGTGGACCTCGCCGGCCGCGATGTACTCCGGCGTGGCCACGCTCACGCTGGTCGTCTCGGTCACGCGATAGATATAGAGCAACGCCGCCAGCGCCAGCCCGGCTTCCACGGCGATGGTCAGATCCGCCATCACCGTGAGCGCGAAGGTGATGATCCACACGGCGATGTCAGCGGCTTCGAGCCGCAGGATACCGGGGATCTCCCGCCACTCGCCCATGTTCCACGCCACGACGAAGAGCACCGCCGCCAGCACCGCCAGGGGGATGCTCGACGCCAGCGGCGCCAGCAGCAGCACGACCAGCAGCAAAGTGATCGCGTGCAGGACAGACGCCACCGGCGTGCGTGCCCCCGCACGGATGTTGGTGGCCGTCCGAGCGATCGCGCCGGTAACCGGAATCCCGCCCACCAGTGGCACCACGATGTTGGCGACCCCTTGTGCCACCAGTTCGGCGCTCGAGTTGTGGCGGTCGCCAGTCATCGAGTCCGCGACCACGGCCGACAGCAGGCTTTCGAGCGCCGCCAGCACCGCCACCGTGAACGCCGGCTGGAGCAGCGGCAGGATCAGATCCGTGCGAAACTCCGGCACCGACACCGAAGGCAGGCCGCTCGGGATGCCGCCAAACATCGTGCCGATGGTGGCCACCGGAAGGTCAAACAGCGCCACGGCTGCCGTGCCTGCCAGCAGGGCGACGATGGAGCCCGGTACCTTCGGCAGCCAGCGCGGCAGCCCGAGGATGATCACAAGCGCGACGACCCCGAGCGCGACGGCCGGGAGCGTGAAGGTGGGGAGGCTGTGGGCGATCGCCCCCACGCGTTCGAAGAACTCGCTGGGCTGCCGTCCCATGTCGAGGCCGAGGAAGTCCTTGATCTGCGTGGACGCGATCAGCAGCGCGATGCCGTTGGTGAAACCGAGGACCACGGGGCGGGGAATGAACTTCACCGCGGTGCCCAGGCCGGTGAAGCCGAGCACCAGCAGCAGCACACCAGCCATCATCGTCACCATCAGCAGGCCCGAGAGGCCGTGGTCGTGGATGATGCCGGCGACGATGACGACGAAGGCGCCCGTGGGCCCCGAAACCTGGAGCCGCACACCGCCCAGCAGCGCGACGATGAACCCTCCAACGATTGCCGTATAGAGACCAGCCTGGGGCGTGGCGCCAGACGCGATGCCGAAGGCCATCGCCAGCGGCAACGCCACCAGGCCCACCGTGACGCCGGCCATGACATCGCCGACCAGGTCGGCGGGCGTGTAAGTGCGGAGTGCCTGGACCAGCGCGGGCCGGAATCGTGCCCAGATCGGCTCGTTCACTGGCCGATCCCGCTTGGAGCAGAGCGCGCTGCCCATAGACGAGATGGCGTCTGCCGCGAGCCGTGGTACAAGACCATGCGCACTATCGTAAAGCGAAGGCCCCTATCGACCGAAACCACTGCGGGTGGTGCGCGGCGTCGGGCCGGCCCCCGGGAGCACAGCATGAACATGGGACAGTCGTTGATCATCAAGGGCGAACTCAGTGGCGGCGAAGATTTGACGCTCGACGGCCGCGTCGAAGGGAAAGTCAGCCTGCCGGAGCACGTGCTCACAGTCGGGGCCAACGCCACGCTCGACGCAGAGATCGTCGCCAAAGCCGTTGTTGTCCTCGGCACGGTGAAGGGCAACGTGACGGCGCGGGAAAAGTTCGAGTTGCGCGCAGGCGGCGTCATGGAGGGCGGGTTGACGTCGCCGAGAGTCGCCATGGCGGAAGGGGCCACCTTCAACGGCAAGATCGAGATGCCGACGAGAGGCGTCAAGGCCTGAGACGTGGACATTGCCGTAGCGCCCGGGCTGGCCGAGATCGTCCGGCTCGGCGCGCTCGTCATCGAGCAGACGATCAACACCGTCGCCGACGCGCGCCTGGAAATGCCGCTGTCGGCCTCCGAGGCCGCTGTGCGCACGCATCCCCCCAAGGAGAGCCAGGCGGTGCGCGCCATGTATCGCCGCATCGGCCTCGATCCCACCAAGACGCGTCCGTCGTCGGAGGCGCTGCTGCGCCGCGTGCGGAAGGGCGATCACCTGCCGCGCATCAACACGCTGGTGGACATCTGCAACTGGTGCTCGCTCGAATTCCAGTTGCCGTACGGCCTCTATGACGTCACGGCGCTGCAGCCGCCCGTCGTCCTGCGAATCGGCGCGGAGGGCGAGAGCTACCCGGGCATCCGCAAAGACGTCGTGAATGTCCGCGACCGCCTCACGCTCGCCGACCAGGCAGGCCCGTTTGGGAACCCCACGTCGGATTCGGCGCGTACGATGGTCACCGAGGCGACGTCCGAGGTTCTGACGGTCGTCTTTGCACCCGCCGAGACGTCACCGGCGCGGCTGGCCAGCGTGCTCGACGCCACCGCCGGTCGTTTGATCCAGTTCGCCGGCGGTCGGCAGACCCTTCGCGTCGTCATATAATTTCAGGTTGCGATGCATGTGGTGGCCGTCGTGGCGGCCGGCGGGCAAGGCACGCGCCTTGGCACGACGGTGCCCAAGCAGTTTCTCGAACTGGGCGGACGGTCGCTGCTCGAGCGCAGCGTAGGGGCGCTGCTTGCCTCGCCACGCATCCGCGAGGTCGTCGTGGCGCTGCCCGCCGAGTACGTGGCCGCCGTGCCACCGTACCTCCGCGACGCGCGCGTTCGCGTCGTGGAAGGCGGCCCGCGCAGGCAGGACTCGGTCGCCAATGCCGTCAATGCCGCGTCCGCCGAGGCCGAGGTCGTCCTGATTCACGACGCGGCCCGGCCTTTCGTTGACCTTGCAACCATCGAGCGGGTGATCGAAGCCGCCGCCGCTGCCGGCGCGGCGATTGCGGCGCTGCCGGCGGGCGACACGGTCAAGCTGGCCAACGTCACCGAGACGTCGTGGGTGGGCACCGAGTTTGGCGATCCGCTGCCGGCCGTTCAGCCCAAGCCGGTACCGGCGGTGAAACGAACGCTCCCGCGTGAGACGATCTTTCTTGCGCAGACGCCCCAGGGCTTTCGTCGCGACGTCCTGACGCGGGTCCTGGAATTGGGCGCGCAAGGCGCCGAGGGCACCGACGAGGCCGCGCTCGCCGAGCAGGCCGGCTGCACGGTGCTGCTGGTGCCGGGCGACCCGCACAACATCAAGATCACCACGGCTGCCGACCTCGCCTTTGCCCGCGGTCTGCTGCTCGAACGAGGCGAGTTGGCCTGACATGTTCCGCATCGGCATCGGCTACGATTCGCATCGCCTGGTCGAAGGGCGCCAGCTGATCCTCGGAGGCGAGGTCGTGCCGCATTCGGCGGGGCTCAAGGGGCATTCCGACGGCGACGCCCTCTGCCATGCCATTACCGACGCCCTTCTCGGCGCCGCGGCGCTTGGGGACATCGGCCGCCATTTTCCCGATACCGATCCGCTATACAAGGGCGCCAACAGCCTCGGCCTGCTCGTCCGGGCGGTCGGCATCATTCACGAGGCCGGATACGTCGTCGAAAACGTCGACGCGGTGGTCATCGCCGAGCAACCGAAGCTGGCGCCGCACGTGGACCGCATTCGCGCGCGGCTCGCCGGCGCGCTGGGCGTGCACGTGGGCGCCGTGAGCGTGAAGGGCAAGACCAACGAGGGCATGGGCGAGGTCGGACGGGCCGAGGGCATGGCCGTCCACGCCGTCGCGTTGCTTCGGAAAGTGTGAGAGGCGTGCGTCTGCGTTTTGCTCCGAGCCCCACGGGACAGCTGCACGTCGGCAACGCCCGCACGGCGCTGTTCAACTGGCTGTTCGCGCGCAACCGCGGGGGCACCTTCATCCTGCGCATCGAAGACACCGATCGCGAGCGCTCGACGCTCCAGTCGGAGCAGAGCATCATCGACGACCTGCGGTGGCTTGGGCTCGACTGGGACGAGGGGCCCGATGCCGGCGGTGACGTGGGCCCGTACCGCCAGTCCGAGCGGCTCGACCTGTACCGTGCGCATGCCGACCGGCTGCTCGCCAGCGGTCACGCCTATCATTGCTTCTGTTCGGCAGAGCAACTCGAGGCCGATCGTCAGGCGGCTGCCTCCGCAAGCCAACCGCCGCGGTACGCCGGCCGGTGTCGCGCGCTGTCGGCGGAGACGGTTCGATCGCGCCGGGCCGCGGGCGAGCCGGCCGTCGTCCGTTTCCGTGTGCCCGAACATCGCGACGTCACCTTCGATGATGTCGTCCGGGGTCCGGTCACGATCAGCACCGATGTCATCGGCGACCCCGTCCTGCTGCGTTCCGACGGCCACCCCGCCTACAACTTCGCCGTGGTCGTCGACGATGGGCTGATGGGCGTCACGACAGTCGTGCGGGGCGAAGACCATATTCCCAACACGCCCCGCCAGCTGCTGTTGTACGAGGCCCTCGGCTGGACGCCTCCGGCATTTGCGCATCTGTCACTCGTGCTGGGTCCCGACCATGCGCCGCTGTCGAAGCGGCACGGCGCGACCTCCGTGATCGAGTTCCGCCATCGAGGCTACCTGCCCGAGGCCCTGGTGAACTATCTGGCCCTGGTGGGATGGTCGCCAGGTGGTGGAGATGAGCTGCTGCCGCTCGACGAACTGGCGCGGCGGTTCTCGCTCGACGGCGTCAGCCATAGCGCAGGCGTGTTCGACGTCGAGAAGCTGGCGTGGGTGAACCGACACTATCTGAAGATCGCGGATCGCGCGCGCCTGTGCACGCTGTCGTTGCCGTACCTGCGCGAGGCGGGTCTGGCGACCACACCAAGCGAGGCGGCGCTCTCCTGGCTGACGGCCATTCTGCCGATGGCGACCGATGCCGTGGATCGCCTGGATCAGGTGCCTGCGCGGCTGGCGCTGGTGTTCAAGTACAACGCGAGTGAGGCGCGGGCCCGTCAGGATGTCCAGGCCGAGTTCTCCGCCGAGGGGGCTCGCGCGGTGGCCCGGGTACTCGCAGACGACCTGGCCGAAGCCCCTCCGCTCGCCGACCGGGACCAGTTTCGCGCGGCCGCGCAGCGTGTGCGCGAGAAGACGGGGCAAAAGGGCAAGGCGCTGTTCCATCCTATCCGCGTCGCGCTGACCGGCCACCACGAGGGGCCCGAGCTCGATCTGCTGGTGCCGGCAATCGACACCGGCGCTGCACTGGGCGCCGACAGCGGCCTGTCTCCGGTCACCGCGTGCCGGGTACGCGCCAGGGCGTTTGCCGAGGCGCTTGGATGATCGTCTACGGCGTGAACCCGGTCGCCGAGGCGCTGAAGGCGGGCCGCGTGAAACGGCTGCTCGTCGGGCGCCGCGACGACCAGCGGCTGCAGCGTCTGCTGACGCTGGCCTCCGAGCACCGCATTCCAGTGGTACGCGTCGACTCGGGCGAGCTCGACCGGCGTAGTCGCGACGGCGTGCATCAGGGCGTGGTCGCCGAGGTGAGTGCCGCACGGGAGTACAGCGTCGAGCGACCTGGTCCGGGCCGCCGACGGTCCGGCCCTGCTCGTCGTGCTCGACGGCATCGAAGATCCCCACAACGTCGGCGCTATTCTGCGAAGCGTCGATGCCTCTGGCAGCCACGGCGTCATCCGCCAGACTCGCCGCGCCGCGGCCCTCGACGCGGTGGCTGCCAAGGCATCGGCCGGCGCAGTCTCGCACGTGCCGGTGGCCGACGTCGTCAACATCGCGCGCGCGATCGAAGAGCTCAAGCAGCAGAATGTCTGGGTCGTCGGGTTGTCCGGCGATGCGTCGCAGTCGTACGAATCGATCGACTGGACCGCGCCATCAGCGATCGTGCTCGGCGCCGAGGGCAGCGGGATGCGAAGGCTCGTGCGCGAGTCGTGCGACTTCCTGGTGTCGATCCCGATGGCCGGCCACGTCGACAGCCTCAACGTCTCGGTGGCGGCCGGCGTGGTGTTGTTCGAGGCCGCCCGGCAGCGGCGTCGGCCCCCGACGCCCTAACGCTTCTTCCCCAACCAATCGAGCACGGCACGCAGCGGCAGGGTCATCTGCCAGCTCTTCGATGCATACACGTCGGCGATCTGCTGTTCAAGCGCGACGGTGTGCTCCCGGAGACGGCGGATCTCCCTCTGCTCAGGCGTCGTCTGGCCGTCATCAGCCACGGGGAAGGCGAAGTGGGTGTCGAGCCCCTTGTGCTCGCCCAGCAAACGCGCAAACTTCGTCGTGAAGTAGCGCGCCACGCGTTCCGAAGAGCGATTCGTGCGCCGCAGCATCGATGCGCCGTGGTCGCGATAGCCCGCGACGATGCGTGGCACCAGGCGGCACGACTTGCCGGCCTGTGCCAGCTTCAGCCACAGGTCGTAGTCCTCCCACCCGAACCAGCCGTGCTCGATGAGCTCGGTTGAATACCCGCCGACGTCGAGCACTGCCTGCCGATCGAGCAGGGCCATTGCGTCGATGTACGGCCCCTCGATCAGGCGCCGTGGGCTCCAGTCGAGCGCCGAGATCAGGCCGAGCCCCTCACCGGTGTCCTCCTCGATGCGGGCGATCAGGCCGTAGGTGGCGGCCAGGTCGCCCTCGTCGAGCGCCGCCTGCAGCACAGCCAGGCAGCGCGGGTAGATCCAGTTGTCGGCGTCGAGGACGAACACCTGTCGACCGCGTGCCAGCGCGAAGCCGACATTGCGGGCGTCCGCCAGCCCTGAATTGAGTGCTTTCCGCACCAGCAGCATCGGCGTCGACGTCGTGGCCATTACGCCTTCGACCACGTCGGCGCCACCATCCGAGGAGCCGTCGTCGACGACGACGATCTCGAGACCCCCGAGCGGCGGTGTCGCCGCCACCACGCTGTCGACACAGCGCGCCACGTACTGGCGGTAGTTGAACAGCGTGACGAGCACCGTCATTGCAGGCAGCGGTGCCATGGAGTAGGCCGCGTTGGTCACCGTCGTCCACGGCGGGTCGCCGGCCGCTACGCGGCCACGGCTTTCGGCCAGCCGCGCGCGGACCGCGTCCCTGGCACGAGCACCGGTGTCGTCGCCGGTGGCCGATGCCGTCGGCCGTCGCAGGGTGTCGAGCATCACCTCGCAGCTCCGGCCGATGGGCATGCGGGAGGTCGCCAGCTCATGGCCCGCCGTCGCGACCTGTTCCAGCTCGGACAGGTCGGCGAGGTAGCGACGGCAGAGCGCCGGCAGCTTGTCGAGGGACGCCGACGCGAAATGCACCCCGTCCTCGAGCGGCTCCGTGTGATGGCTCGACTCGCTGACGAGCAGGCAGCGGTTGGCCAGCGCCAGCATCGCGCGATGCTGCTCGAAGTACGGACGCTCCGTCGAGTGGACGCACAGGACAATCCGGCTCGAGGCGGCCAGGCGCAACCGCTCGCCGCCCGCCCGATACCCCGACGTCGTGGTCGAACGTGGCCGCGCCAATTCGCTCACGACGATGTGGCAGTTGAAGGCGCTGAAGAAATCGGCGTGCCGCGCAAAGAACGCGTGTCTGCGCGGCGACGCATGGCCCAGGAACAGCAGGTCGATCGGGCGTTCAACCGCGGACACAAGGGCCGGTGCTTCGAGCGACGGCGTGTGGCCCAGTGGCACGTGGATCGCCGACACGCCGCGTCGCTGGAACTCGGCGACACCGGCCGGGCTGATGTCGAAGACGTGTCGCGCCAGTCGCGCAAACTGCCACGTGACTTCGAACCACTCGCTGCCAGGCTGCTCGACGTTGAGCACAGCCACCGAGGCAAGCGTGGATTCCAGCTCGATCGTGGGGCGCGTGCGCAGGAAGTGCAGTGGGAAGTACTCGTGGGGCGCGACCACAATCGACACAATGTCATCGTCACGGGTTTGAAGTGGCGCGCCGTCGACGACGACTTCGCTGGCGATGCCCTGCGCGCGGAACCCCTCGGCGAAGAGGCCCGCGATGTGGGCCATGAACTCGTTGCCGGCCGAGGTGACGTGAAACTGGATCGTCATGCGGGTCAACGTGCGCGGGAGTCGAGCGCCAGCAGGACGCGCGCGGCGAACCGATCCGGCGCGTCTTCCCGCGGATCGAAACGCGGAAGTCGCAGCAGAGCATCGCCTGACGTGAGCGCCCGCGGCTCGCACGTGAAGGCGTACGTGACGCCCGCCTCAGCGGCCGCCGAGATCGTCATCTCATCGAAGGCGCCGAAGGGGTACGCCAGGCAGGTCACCGGGGCGCCGGTGACGTGTTCGAGCGCGGCGCGGCTGCCGGCCATCTGGCGCACCTGCGTGGCGCGCGCCTGCGTGGGCAGTTGGGGGTGGTCGACTGTATGAGCGCCGATGCTGATGCCGTGGCCTGCGAGCTCTCGCAACTCTCCCGCCGACATCCTTCGGCATTCCGGGTCGCACGCCACATCAGGCGCCCACGCAGCGATCTGCGCAAGGACACCGTCGCGTGCCGCCACCGGGAGTGCGACGATCGCGTGATACACAAGGCCGTGCGCGAACAGCCGTTCACCAGGTGTCGCGGTAGCCAGCCGGCGCGGGCCACCCGGCACGTCGAGCAGCAACTCGTTTGGTCGCGCACCGTCGCCGAGCAGGAGCACTGCCAGGCGATCCCACCAGAACACGTGAGAGCCGTCGAGCCCTTCTGTGGCAACAAAGCACGTCGCGGGAAGCCTGTGGCGCGACAGGATGGGCCTGGCGTTGGTCAGCGTGTCGAGGTAGCCGTCGTCGAAGGTGAGGGCGACCGCACGGTTCGGCAGCGTGTGGTGATGAGCGCCCTCCACCAGTTCCTGCAGCGGCAGCACCGCGCAGGCTGACTCCAGCCACGCCATCTGCTGTTCGAACGCGGCGAGGCCCAGGTTGATGCGATGGGGGTCCGGCCCGACGCCACCCACCCGGTGGTAGAGCAGCACCAGTCCCCTGTCGTGCCGACCGGCGGCGATGGATGGTGCGGTCACCGCGCGGCCGGGCTTCACCGCGCGGACGCCGACCAGTGTCGGGTTGTAGATATCGGTAACGGCCAGGTCGCGCTCGTTCAGTTCGGACGCACTCAGGCCGTAGAGAAACGCCGCACCCGCCAGCGCGTTGCCGAACACGGAGACGGCGACGTCGTCAAAAGCCGCCTCGAACAGCTGCCGCGCGCCAGCCGGTGTGACGCGCCAGAAGTCCCCGTCGCGCCCGTACTCCAGACAGACCCGGCTAAGGCACGGCAGCGTCACCAGCAGGACCCCTCCCGGCTTCAGGATGCGGTGACACTCGGAAACGGCCTCGCTCATCGGCGCGATCACGTGGAGCGTCTGCGTGAGGATCACGCAGTCGTAGGTGGCATCTGGAATGTTGGCCGCCGCACGCAGGTCGGTGATCACGGTCGCACTTGCGTTGGACTCGGCGAGGTCCACGATGTCGCTGCGCTCGACGGCGGAGCCGCCGTAGCGGCGCGTGTAGTCGGCCTCCTGCACTTCCAGTACGGCGCCCCTGATGTCAGCCGCGTGGTGGTGGACGAACCGCTCAATGTAGACGCGGTCGAGAGGCACGCCCCGCTCGTAGCCCCAATTGCGCGACAGCGGGGAGGTCCGCCCGGCCCACGCGGTGCCGACCGGCGGACCCGTCCCGTTCTGGCGCTCGGCCTGCGACTCAGCGGCGCGGTGCCGCTCGAGTACGCGCAGGTGGCGTGGGCCATGTGCCGTGACGCGTCGAGCGCGCGTTTCGAGCACAGCGCCAAGCCGGGTCGCAAGCAGTCCCGCGTGCCGGGTCAGCACGGCACGGACCGCGTCGCCATAACCGGCAGACTCGAGCTCGGCTGGCAACGGCTCGCCCTCGTCGACCGACGCGTAAACGAGGGTCTCTGGCAGGCGCAGTGCCCCGCTACCTCTCGCGACCAGTCTCAGCCAGAGGTCGTAGCGCACACGCGGCCGTCAGGGAACCGTCGAAGCCGCCGGCAGCGTGGACCGCGCTGCGCCTCCACCAGATGCTTCGCAACGCGGGATGTGCCGGGTCGAGTGCGCCCGGATCGGCCGGCGCATCAACACTGGCCGTGTCGTCGATGCCGAGACCCACCAGCCGGGCCGCGCCGACGACGAAGTCTGTCGGCTCCGAGACGCCGGTGGCGGCCGCCTCGAGCGCAGCCGCTGCGCCCGCTGGCAACGTGTCACCGGCCTCGAGGGCGACGAACCACTCCGTGGGGCAGGCCGCGAGTCCCGCATTGATCCGCGCGCCCAGGGTGTGACCTGGTTCCCGCAGCAGCGTCCAGCCGCGTGCGGACGCGGTGGCGTCCAGCCAGTCGGCGACCCGGTGGTCGATGTCGGGCGCGACGACGATCACTACGCGGTCGAGCGCGCGCGTCTGCCGGACGAGACTGTCAAGACTGCGCGCAGTGCGCGGAGCGGTTCCGGAGACGACGATCGCTCCCAGTGAAATCATCGCCGCACCCATCCGGCCACGGCGCGCAGCGGCCTGGTGAGCCGCCAGCTCCACGATGCGCGCAGCGCTACCTGCATCTCGCGCTCACGCTGGACCGCCTCACGCAGTGCGTCCAACTCAGAGCGTGACGCTTCGAGCTGGCCCGCCTGCACGGCATCAGATGGACGTTGGCGCTCGACTTCGTTGTCGCGCAGCCACTGCTGGCGGCCTTCGAGATCGGCTGCCCAGTGCTTCTCATGCCGCCACAAGCTTGTGCTCAGCGACGCTATCTCGTCGTCACGATGTCCGAGCAACGACACGAGGTGGAGCGCGAAGAGGCCGGGGTGCCGATCGACGATCTGCCGGTATAGGGCCGGCATCCCCGGCACGGCATGCATGGTCCGGCTCATCGAATCGGCCCGTCGGCGATAGCGGAAAAGAAACTCCGGGATGATCACGCCCGTGAACCCGGCATCGACGACGCGAATCCAGAACTCCCAGTCCTCGCAGCCGTCGACCATCGTCTCGTCGAAGCCGCCGACGCTCTCGAACATCTCGCGCCGCATGAGAGCCGCGCCGTTGAGTGTGTTGGCATGCAGCAGGGCAGGAAAGCCGCAGTCGGTCGGCGTCCAGTCCCACGCCTCGTCACCGAACGCGCGGAGCCAGTGCGAGGCAAACACAAGGTCGGGACGCGACTCGAGCGTTTGCAGCGACCGTTCGAGATACGTTGGCTCCAGCAGGTCGTCGGCGTCGACCATGCACAGGTAACGGCCGGCCGCATGGCGGACGCCGACGTTGCGCGCGCCAGGCAGGCCGCGTCGCTCGCCGTGCACGACGCGGGTTCGCGGACGATTGAGGTCGGCGAGAAGGCGACAGGTCGCGCCATCAGTCGAGCCGTCGTTGACCACGACGACGTCGAAGTCCTGGACGGTCTGCGAGAACAGGCTATCGAGCGTCTCGTTGAGATAGGCGCCCAGGTTGTGGCACGTCACGACGAACGAAGTCGTGGGCGTGGTCACGGCGTGGCCGTCAGCGACTCGACGTACCGGGCGGCGACCTCGGCGCCCGTGCCCTCGGCGATCAGCTTGCCGCCGTCGAGCAGCAGCGCCCGATCGCAGAACGTCGAGATGGTCCGTGAGTCGTGGCTCACCATCAGCACGGTGTGGCCGGCCTCGCGCAACTCGCCATACCGCGCCTCGCACCGGGCCCGGAATCCCGCATCGCCGACGGCGAAGATCTCGTCGAGCACCAGGACTTCGCGGACCGCCGCAAACGCCACGGCGTACGCCAGACGCGAGGCCATGCCGCTTGAATAATGCTTCAGCTTGAGCCGCGCGAAGCGCTCGAGTTCGGCAAAGGCCAGGATGCCGTCGAGCTGTGCAGAGATGCTGCGTAGCGTCAGCCCGAGCACCGTCCCCAGCAAGTAGACGTTGTCGATCGCGTCGAGCTCGGGATTCCAACCCACACCCAACTCGAGAATCGGTGTGATCCCGGTGTGCACTCGAACGCGCCCGGCATCGGGGGTGTAGATGCCACACAGGATGCGCAGCAGCGTGCTCTTACCGCAGCCGTTGCGACCCATGATGCCCAGCGTCTCGCCACGCCGCAGCGTGAAGCTCACCCGATCCAGTACGCGCAACGACTCGAAGCGCCTCGGCTCGAGCAGCCCGAGCACGTGCTCGCGGACCGTGTCGCGACGCACGCTTGGAATGAGGAAGCTCTTGGAGACCTCCTCCACGTCGATGAGGGAGGCCCTCATAGGTACTCCGCCGACCTAGGGGCGTACCGGCGGTAGATGGCTGAACCGCCACCCAGCAGAACGGCGACCATGAGCCCGAGGCACGCGTGCCCGCGCAGGGTCGGCAGCGTGCCATCCACCAGCGCTGCCCGCGCAAACTCGATCACCGGCGTCGGCGGCCAGAGGAAAAGCCACAGGTGAAAGCGTTCAGGGATGACGCTCAGCGGGTAGATCACCGGCGCAAGAAAAAAGCCTGCCTGCGTTGCCATGTCCCACACCTGGTTGAGGTCGCGGTAGCGGAGGAACAGGACACTGAATGCCAGTGACAGCCCGACGACCATCAGCATCAACGCGAAAAGGTAAACCCCGAATGCCGCAAACGCGGCCGTTCCGGGCGCTCGGCCAGACCCGACGATGAAGAGAGCGGCGACGACCGCAAACACGGCAAGCGTCAGCACCGCGTTGGCCATCGACGTCACGACGACGATCCAGCCGGGCAGTTTGGCCTTGGTCAGCAGGAAACTCTTTGCTGACAGCGACGTCATGCCCGTCTTGGTCGCATCGGCGAAGAAGTCCCACAGGAACAGGCCGATGACCAGGTCCAGCTTGTAGGTCGGTTCGCTCGCAAAGACGAACGAAAAAACCGCAACGAGCACGACGAACATCGTGGCGGGCTTCAGCAGTGCCCAGACAAAGCCGCTGGCGGTGCCGTGATAGCGCGCCTTGAAATCCGTTCGGACCAGCGTCCAGACCAGGCCCGGCCAGGCCACGTCTTGAGACGGTGCCATGCTGGTCAGACGGGGGTTCGGCGCCACGCCGTCAGTGCGAGGGGGAGTTATGGAGACGGGCTCGGTTGCGCTCGATGCAGGCATCGATATCCGGAGTACTGGGCGCTATCGCGCGCACTTCGGCGCACAGGCGCAAGGCCTCGCCTGGATTCTGCCACACTGTCTCGTACAACAAGGCCAGCGACTGGCGCGCGGCCACGTCATTTGGATGGTGAGCCAGCGCATCTTCGTAGTGGCGACGCGCCTCCTCAGGCTTGCGCTCGAGCAGCGCCACGGCGCCCAGGCCGTTGTGGCCCACCGCCGAGGTCCGATCCAGCGACAACAGCGCCTGGAACGTCGCGCGGGCATCAGCCAGCCGGCCCAACTCGGCCTGGACGAGGCCCAGACGCATGTAGGCGGCCTGTTCGCCCGGTCGAAGTCGAATCGCGCGCCGATACGCGACAATGGCCTCCTCGCGGGCGCCGCGCTCCTGGAGCGCCGCTCCCAGCATCACGTGCGGCACCCAGATATCCGGCGCCTTCTCCGTCGCATCAAGCCACAAGCGCACCGGGTCGGACCACACTTCGTTGCGCAGTACGGTCAATCCTCCGAGCACCGTCAGCCAGGCTGCGAGCGAAAATCGCAGCAGCAGCCGCCTGCGCGGCGTGCGCGTGCGCGTGTCGAAGAACGCCCACACGTGACCGACGATGGTGCCTGAAGCAAGAAAGAAGCCGGCCGCGGCGAGATAGACCCGGTGCTCGGCCATCGGCTCGCCCAGATTCAGCAGGACCAGCACCGACGACGGCACCAGGACCAGGACGAACCAGAGCATGCCGAGCGTCACGGCGCCGTCGAGCCGAGCGAGTTTCCACGCCGCCCCGAGCCACGCCCCCAGCCAGATCAGCGCCAGAATCATCCTGGGCGCCGGCGGCCAGCTGACCTCGCTCATCTGATGAAAGATCGACTGATCGGACGGCGAGAGCAGCAAGCTGAAATAGCGGAACATCACCTCGATTTCGACCAGCGCGTACCGCCAGATAATCTCGGCGCCGTCGGGGTTCTCCACAAGGACCAGCACCGCCACGCGCGCCAGCCCGGCAAGTACCGTAAGGCCCAGCAGCGGGCCGAGCACCCGTCGCCACCTGCGCCGCGACTGTTCACGATCACCGGCCAATACCAGGCGGTCGTATCCAAGCAGCACCAGCGGCCAGATGGCCCCGACCTCCTTGGACAGCAGCGAGCCGATCCACAGTGCAAAGGCCAGCACGAGCCAGGCCCGGCCCGCGCCGACCAGCCACTTTCGCGCGGAGAGCAGCGCTGCAAGGAAGAATGCCCCGCACAGCAATTCCGATCGCCCGCTGATGTAGCCCACTGCCTCGGTCATCATCGGGTGGAGGCCGAAAGTGGCGGCCGAGGTGAAGGCGACCACCGTGGCCTTGATCGGCAGCCGGCCGGGCTCGGCGGCCATGCGTGCCTGCTGGTCCTCGACCGTGCGGCGCGCGACCTGGAAGAGCAGCAGCACGTTCAGCACGTGCAGCAGCACGTTGGTGGCGTGGTAGCCCAGCAGGCTGCCGCCCGAGATCGCCCGGTCCACGGCGTAGCTGAAATTGACGACCGGTCGCGTCATCTCGCGGTAGACGATGGCGCTGACCTCCCAAACGTCCTCGATCGACGGGTTGTTGAGGACGGTACGGAAGTCGTCGTAGACGAAGGGATTGTCGAGGGCGTTGACGTAGACCAACGCCGAAAAGGCCGCCGCCAGGGCAGCAAGCCACCCAAAGCGTGCGGTCCGTCTAGCGGCTGGGGAGGCGGCTGACGACCGGACGGGCACGACGATAGCTACTCTATGAATGGAACGGCGATTACAATTCCGACCAGCTGACGACACTCGTATCGAAAACGCATCAGATATGTCGCTCCGTATACTACACGTGACCCCATACTTCACGGACGCGTGGGCATACGGTGGTATTCCTCGGCTGGCGACGACGTTGACGACGGGGCTGGCGCGCCGCGGCCATCACGTCACCGTGTGCACGACCGACGTGTGCGACCGACACAGACGTCTTCCCGCTCTCTCCCCCACGCCGGCACCCCCTGACATCGATGTACACGTCTTCCGAAACTGGTCGAACCGGCTGGCCTACGAGTTGCAGCTGTTCACGCCCATCGGACTGGGGCGGTACCTTGCAGGCACACGTGCGCAGTTCGACATCGCGCACATTCACGGCCACCGCCACGGGCTCGAATTGGTCGCGGCGCGATGGTGCCGCCGAGGCGGTGTGCCGTATGTGTCGGCGCCCAATGGCACGGCGCCGCGCATCGAGCGCCGAAAGGCGCTCAAGCGCGCCTGGGACACGGTGTGGGGACGGCAGGATCTCGCGGCAGCCGCGGTTGTACTCGCGGTCAGCCAGGCCGAGCGCGCGCAGCTGCTGGCGATGGGCGTCGAGCCGCAGCGGATTCGGGTCGTCCCCAACCCGCTGGACCTTGACGAGTGGTCGCCGCCGCCGGCTCGAGGCGCCTTCAGGCGGCAGCACAATCTCGGCGACGCGCCTCTCGTCGTGTTCCTGGGGAAGATCACCCCGCGCAAGCGGCTCGACGTGGTGATGGGCGCGACGGCTCGCGTAGAGTCGCGCACAGCACGACTCGTCGTGGCAGGTAACGACATGGGGACTGGCGCCGCAGCGCGGCGACTGGCGTCCACTCTGGGGATCGCCGAGCGAACCCGGTTCATGGGACTTCTGACGGGACGGGCCCGCCTGGACTTGCTGGCTGATGCCGACGTCGTCGTCTATCCGTCGGGCGACGAAGTGTTCGGGCTGGTGCCGCTTGAAGCGTTGCTGTGCGGCACGCCGGTGGTCGTCGCCGACGACAGCGGTTGCGCCGAGGTGATCGGCCCGCTCGACGGCGGACAGGTCGTGGCCGTCGGCGACGCGGTGGCGCTCGCCGCGGCGATCGATCGTGTGCTGGCCTCGCCGCAGGCCTGGCGCGCCAGGGCCGCCTCGTGTGCGGCGGCGGTTGCAAAACGGTTTGGCGGGCCCGTAGTGGCTGAACAAGTCGATGCGCTGTATCGAGAAGTCCTCGCTCGTTGACGCCGGCGTCTCCGTGGTCGTGCCCGTGCTCAACGGCGCGCGGTGGCTGCCCGACGTTCTGGTGGCGATCCGTGCCGAGTTGGAGGGACGGCCGCACGAAATCCTCGTGGTCGACGACGGCAGCTCCGACGAGTCGGTGGAGATCTGCCGCCGGATTGGCGACGCCCGCATGGAGATCGTCGACGGCCCCCGGCGGGGTGCCGCCGCTGCGGTGAACGCCGGCCTGCGCCTGGCGCGCTTCGACCTGGTCGCGCAGATCGATCAGGACGTGATCGTGCGGCCCGGCTGGTTCGAGGCGCTCATCGGCGCCCTGCGCGACCCGCACGTCGCGGCCGCGCAGGGGTGGTACTGCACGGATCCGGGCGCCCGGGCGCTGGCGCGGGTGATGTCGATCGACCTCGAGCAGCGCTACGCGCGGATCGACAATGGTTGGTCCGACCACGTCTGCACCGGCAACGTGATGTGGCGGCTCGACGCCCTCCGCAAGGTCGGCGGGCTCGACGAAACCCTGGGTTACGGGTACGACAACGACTTGAGCTATCGCCTGATCGCGGCCGGCTACCGGCTGGTGATTCGTCGTGAGGCGGAGAGCGTCCATCGCTGGCGTGATGGCGTGGCGAGCTACCTCACGCAACAGTACGGGTTTGGCTACGGACGTCTCGATCTGGTTGCGAGGCACCGCAATCGGCTCGCTGGCGACGCCGTCTCACCGCCGATGATGATGGCGCACCCCGTCTTGATGGCCGCCGCGTTGGCGGCCCTCGTCGGCGCCGGCATCTGCGGTCTCCTCGGGCGCCCTGCCGCGGCATGGTCGTTTGCCTCGGCGGCCCTCGTTGGAGTGCTGGTCGTCGAGCGTGCGATTGCAGGGGCCGTCGCTGCGCGGCGGTTTGGCGACCCGGCGGCGTTGCTGTTTCCCGTCGTGCACCTCCTGCGCGACCTCGTGTGGGTTGCGGCCATGGCGCGATGGCTGGCGCGCAGAATGGCCGGCGCGCCGTTGGCGCCCGGGCACAGCATGCAGCCGCGCGCGGCAGACCGCGGCGCAGCCGCCATGCCCGGCGGAGGAGCGATGAGCGCGGCCGGCCGCTTTCTCGTGCTCGTGCCGGCGCACAACGAGGCCGATTGCCTGCCCGCCGTCGTCAACGAAGTCCGCGCCGTCATGCCGGGCGTCGACCTGCTGGTCGTCGATGACGGCTCGGTGGACGACACGCCGGCGGTGTTGGCGGCTCACGGTGTCGAAAGCCTGCGAATGCTGCAGCGCGGCGGCCTGGGAACGGCCGTGCGTGCGGGCCTTCGGCGTGCCGCCTCGCTCGGGTACGGCACGGTGGTCCGCATCGACGGCGATGGCCAGCACGACGCGCGAGATATCGCGGCGATCGCCGGGCCGGTGCTTCGGGGAGAGGCCGACGTCGTCATCGGCACCCGGTATGCGGGCTGCCGGCCCGGACCCGGCGGGGCACTGCGGCGCGTGGCGCAGCAAGGCCTGGCATTCGCCCTGTCGACCATCACGGGGCGTCCGGTGACGGATGCGACCTCGGGGTTCTGCGCGTTTGGTCCGCGAGCGCTGCGCCTGCTGTCGGCGCGTCATCCTGGCGGCTACCCTGAAGTCGAACTTCGATTGCTCCTGCACCGGCACGGCTTGACGGTCTGCGAAGTCCCGATTCAGCAGCGGCCCCGGCTTGCGGGCCAGACCACGCTCACCCCCGGCCGGCTGGTCGTGGCGGCCGCCCGCATCGCGCTCGCGATCGCGCTGACGCCGCTGCGGGGCGCCGTGCCGGGCGAGCACCCGTGAACGACCGCCGGCGCCCCTGGTGGTGGTGGGTTGCCGCGCTCGTTTGCCTTCAACCTGCTGGTCACGCGAGACCTGGCATCGGCCGGGGCCACTCAGCCCTCGCCGTAGCGCCCGCGCATGTGGTCGGCGATGCCTCGCGTTACCGCGGAAAGGCGCGTTGGCAGCGCTCCGCCGCGCGCTCGGACGGCGTGCGCGAGATTGTAGCCGGCAATGGCGCACTGTCGCCGGGAGCGATGCCATGACGATCGCGCCGGAGTCTGGGCACCGAGCCTGAGGTGGTTGCGCGCTGCGTAATACAGCCGCCTCGTGCTCGTACCCATCGTGCCGCTGCCTTCGTGGTACACGGTCGCGCGAGGTTCGAGCCCGACGTCGAATCCCCCGGCGCGCGCGCGCTGACAAAACGCGATGTCCTCGAACGAGAAGAAATACTCCTCCGGGAGCATGCCAATGCGATCGAAAACCGAGCGGTGGACGAGCATCGCGCATCCGCTGACGGCGACGACTTCGTCTCCACGCCCGGGCTCGAGCCTGTGTCGCATGCGCCCCGTGCCGGTGTCGTAGTCGATGCCCGCCGACAACACTTGATCGGGCCACACGCGGCTGCGCACGACGGGCGCGACAATGCCAGGCCGAGGTTGGCGCTGGAGCGCCTCGAGCAGCAAGTTCAGGCAGTCGGGGGGCACGATCACATCGCTGTTCACCAGCAGCACTGCCGCGGCTCCCGCCGAGAGCGCATCGCGGATGCCGACGTTGCATCCTCCGGAGAAGCCAAGATTGCCGCCGGTCGCACGAAGCGCCACTTCGCCGCCGAACCGGCCGAGCGCCGCTCCGCAGTCGACGCCATCGCCGTTGTCCACCACGATGAGCGGCGTCAATCGCGTCTCCGACCTGCGCAGCATCTCGACGGCCAGCGCCGTCTGTTCCGGCGTGCGGTAGTTGAGCACCACCGCGGCGGCCGACGGGATGACTCCGGCCGGTGCCGTCGTCGAACGCCGGTGAGTCGTCGACCGGCGCACCATGTCCTCATACAAGCCGCGCGTTGCGCTGACGTCGTCTTCCAGCGTCCGGGGCACGTCGCAGCGGTCGCGAAGTCGGTCGAGCAGGCCCGGCTCGTCGACCAGCCGGCGAATCTGCCGCGCCAGGTCTGCCGCATCCCCCGGCTCGAACAGCAGACCGTTGACATCGTGCCGCACCGTCTCGGGGATGCCGCCAATGCGGGACGCGATCACCGGAACCCCTGCGGTCAGCGCCTCACGGGCGCCGATGCCGCTGGTCTCCTCCCAGATCGAGGGAAACACCAGCGCGTCGAGCGACGCGAAAACCCGTGGCACCTCGGCATGCGCGATGGGACCAAGCCTCGTGATGGCCGGATGCGCGAGTGAGACGTCGAGGTCGCGCGAATACGCGTCGTCGCCATGGTATGGCGCCGGCTCGCCACAGACTTCGACGGAGACGGACCCTGCTGGCAGCGACGCCACTGCGTCGGCCAGCAGGTGGGGCGCTTTCGAAACCATCAACGCGCCCGCAAATCCCAGCCGGAGGGGCGCCCCAACCGTACGAGCATGCGCGGGGCGGGCACCTGGGGCCACGCCGTATTCCGACACGACGATCGGCGCGTGCACGAAGCCAGCGCGGATGAAGCGATCGCGTACGTGGAGGACGGCGCCAACGCCGTCGAGACGAGCGCGAAGCGCTCCTGCATGTGTCTCAGCCGTCGCAGCGACGACGCTCGTGCGGCATTCTCGGATCCCAGTACCGCCGCCACCCGCCGGGCCGAACCGCGCAAGCGAGTCGCAACCACCGACGGCAAGGCGCGATCGATCCGTCGAAGCAGCCGCGCCCCGGCGTACGCCATCGGCGCGCTGCCTTCGGTACCCGTGCACTGGGCGCATCCGGCATCGCCCGGACCGTCGCAGCGTGCAAGCGTGCGATCGAGTAACTGGCCGCGGTGGCACATCAGCCAGTAGTCGTGCAGTGTAAGCACCATGGGAATGCCGCGTCGGGCCAGCGCGTCGACGATCGTCGTCGAGAGGCACGTCAAGTGATGGATGTGCGCGACATCCGGGCGCACGGCGTCGATGACCTGCGAGGCGCGCGCGGTGATCTGCGCGTTGATGTAGGTGTCTTCAAAGCTGCGTGTGGTCCTGAAGGTGTTGTTGATCCAGAAGAGCGTCAGGCCGTCCCTGGATTCCTGGCGCACGCTGAACTCCGGAGCGTCGGCGACACTTTCGCGCGTCAGCACCGAG
>CAWDZE010000018.1:0-250569 GCA_963806705.1 Vicinamibacteria bacterium | reverse complement strand
GGCGTCCAGAAGGTTTGACGGCCACACACTCGGATCGACCCAGATGAAGAGCCGGTGCTTGGCGACCACGGGGGTGACGACGTAGCGAGTGAGCCCCGCAATAGCAGCGCGAAGCGCAGGGCGGGTGCGTGGTGTCGCCACCAGTATTCGCGCTGCGACGCAAGCTTGCTCTTGAGGCGCTCGGGTTTCACGCGCTGCTCGACAATTGAGAAGGGCGCCTCGTACAGCGACGCCTCATGCTGCGTCAGCGCGTCCGGGAACAGGATCACCCAAGAATCGGAGGGGCGCCGAACTATATCCATCGCGTTCAACAGGATCCGGATCACGTCAGAGTTCGGGCGACCGTTCGGATTTCAGCGGGAGTTGGAGAAGCTGCCGCGCCTCCTCCCCTGCAAGATCGAAACGGCCGTGCTTCTGCCCACCCTCAAACCTTCGGTTTGTCTTGCGGTACGGTCTCGATTACTTCCAAGGGATAGGGAGGAACGCCCTATATGAACCTCGGGGAAGCGCGCGACGAAATGTCGCGCGGGCACATTTTCACCTTATTTTTACCTTATTTGATAAATATATTTGGAAATATACTTCACGCGACATCTCCAGCGCGCATGGGCGCCCGACTGCGCCGGCGCGCGACTTTCGTCGATATTGCCCCCGCGCTCGGGGACCTGGGCGGGGTCTGCAGGGCCCGTTTACACTGCCCTAACCGGTGCGGTGGCAAAGACGGTCGGGACAGGGCGCCGCGAAGCGGCAGGTCGTGGAGGACGCCGATGTACATTCCCCCCGGCGGCATGGTCGACGGCGGCCTCGGACGGGTGCTCTCGGTCGAGGGCTCAGAGGTCTGCATCGGGCTCGGGGCGATGCCGACCGGGCCGGACCGGCCGACGGTGGGCAAGTTCGTCGCGATCGCCGGGCACGAGACCACGGTGGTCGGGATGATCTCCGACGTCAGCCTGCGGGCCGAGGAGATCGACGGGTCGCGGACGGTGGCGCGGGTCGACCTGCTCGGAGAGATCGAGCGGACCGCGGACGGCGGGTCGCGGTTCCGGCGCGGGGTGCGCGAGTATGCGGCGATCGGCGACCCGGCGCGGGTGCTCGGCAGCGCGGAGCTGAACCTGATCTATGCCGCGACCGGGGCGCGGACGATCACCATCGGGCACCTGAGCCAGGATCCGTCGATCCCGGCCTACGTCGACACCGACCACATGCTGGCGAAGCATTTCGCCGTCGTCGGCTCGACCGGGGTCGGCAAGTCGACGGCGGTCGCCTCGATCCTGTCGAAGATGGTCGAGGTGCGGCCCGATCTCAGGGTGCTGATGCTCGACGTGCACAACGAGTACCGCGCCGCCTTCGGGGCCCGGGCCAACGTCGTCGGCGCCGAGAACCTGCGGCTGCCGTTCTGGCTGTTCAACTTCGAGGAGACGTTGAATGTCCTCTACGGCGGCAAGCCGGCGCCGGCCGAGGAGGCCGAGATCCTGTCCGAGCTGATCCCGGTCGCCAAGGCGAAGTTCGAGGCCGGGTCCGAGCGGGTCAGCGTCGAGCGGCGGGCGGCACCGCGGCACGGCGGCTTCACCGCCGACACGCCGTCGCCCTACCAGCTGCAGGACCTGCTCGGGCTGATCCACGAGCGGATGGGCAGGCTGGAGAACCGCTCCTCGGGGATGAGCCATCACCGGCTGATGGGGCGGATCGACGGGATCAGGAACGACCCGCGCTACGAGTTCATGTTCAAGCAGGCGACGCTCGGCGGCGACACCATGGCGGCGGTGCTGAACCAGGTGTTCAGCCTCGAGGCCGAGGACAAGCCGCTGACCATCCTGAAGCTCGCGAGCCTGCCGGACGAGGTGGTCGACGCGGTGGTCTGCGTGCTGGCGCGGCTCGCCTTCGACTTCGCGCTGTGGAGCGACGGGGCGATCCCGATCCTGCTCGCCTGCGAGGAGGCGCACCGCTACGCCTCGGCCGACCGGCATTCGGGCTTCGCCCCGGCGCGGCGGGCGCTGAAGCGGATCGCGCGCGAGGGGCGCAAGTACGGGGTCCATCTCTGCCTCGTGACGCAGCGGCCGGCGGAGCTCGACCCGACGATCATCTCGCAGTGCTCGACGTTCTTCGTGATGCGGATGACCAACGAGGCCGACCAGGCGCTGCTGCGCTCGGCGGTGTCGGAGGCGGCGGCGAACCTGCTCGCCTTCGTGCCGTCGCTCGGCGCGCAGGAGGCGATCGGCATCGGCGAGGGGCTGCCGCTGGTCGCGCGCATCACCTTCAGCACGCTGCCGCCCGAGGCGATCCCGCAGAGCGAGTTGGGGGCGCGCGGCGAGGGCGGCGGGGCGATGACGCGGGGCGAGATCGTGAAGGCGGCGATCGAGCGCTGGCGGCGGGCGACGACGAGCGCGTCGATCCGCGCCGAGGCGGCGCCGGCCGAGCCGGCGCAGCCGGCGCTCAGGGCGGCGCCGTCGATCCTGCGGACCGACGCGGGCGGGTCGCTCAGGATTTCCGGCTCGTCGTAGACGTCAGATCGAGAAGGAGGTGCCGCAGCCGCAGGACGCGGTGGCGTTCGGGTTGCGGACCACGAAGCGGGCGCCGATCAGCTCCTCGGCGAAGTCGATCTCGGCGTCGGCGAGGAAGGGCAGCGACACCGGGTCGATCAGCACGCGGGCGCCGTCCTGCTCGAGCACGAGGTCGTCGGTGGCGGCCTCGTCGAGCTTGATGTCGTACTGGAAGCCCGAGCAGCCGCCGCCCTCGACGGCGACGCGCAGCGGCGCCGCGCCGATCTCGCGGATGCGGGCGAAGGCGCGGTCAGTGACGCGCGGGGGAATGGCGAGCATGGGCGGACCCCGAGTGGTTGTCCGGGGATAGATAGGCGGCCGCGCGCCACGGGACAAGCGCGGCGGAGGCGCTGGGCAGGGTTGACAGGTCAGCCAAGCATCGGCATATACATGTGGCATATGTCAAGGAGGCTTCGGTCGTGGAGAGCGGCGCGCGCGAGGTTCGCCTGTTTCGGAACAATCGGAACCAGGCCATCCGGATTCCGGTGGAGTTCGAGCTTCCGGGGGATCGTGCCATCCTCCGGAAGGAGGGTGATCGGCTGATCATCGAGCCGGTCCGCAAGGCCGGCCTCCTCGGGCTTCTGGCGCAATGGGAGCCGCTGGATGAGGAGCTTCCGGAGATCGAGGATGCGCCCGCGCCGCAGGAAGACGTCTTCGACTGATGTTCATGCTGGACACGAACATCATCAGCGACCTCGTGAGAAATCCGGGCGGCCGAGCCGCGGAGCGTCTCGCCGAGGTCGGCGACGGCGAGGTAGCGACGAGCGTGATCGTCGCCGGCGAGTTGAGATACGGATGCCTCAGGAAGGGGTCGGCGCGGCTCACCGAGCGGGTCGAGGCGGTTCTGCGCGAGATCGATATCCTTTCGCTGAAGCCGGAAGTCGGTGCGCTCTACGGCGAGATCCGTCGCGACCTCGAGGCGCGCGGAATGCCGATCGGCCAGAACGATCTCTGGATCGCGGCGCAAGCACGGTCCGCAGAGGCCGTGCTCGTTACGGGCAACGAAGACGAGTTTCGTCGCGTGGGGGGTCTCGCCGTCGAAAACTGGCTCCGGCGGTAGGCTGGGAAGGGGCGCGTCGCGGCTTCCCTCCCGGGGGCGGGATCGGCTAGAGGTCCGGGGAGGGCGCGGGGCCGGCCCGCGCCGACGGATGATGCCAATGCCCGCGCCCTATGCCACCCTGCCCGAGGAGAGCCGCGGGCGACGTTTCGCCGAGGAGCCGTCGCGGCACCGCTCGGAGTTCCAGCGCGACCGCGACCGGATCATCCATTCGAGCGCGTTCCGGCGGCTCAAGCACAAGACCCAGGTGTTCGTCGAGCACGAGGGCGACTACTACCGCACGCGGCTGACGCACTCGATCGAGGTGGCGCAGGTGGCGCGGACGCTCGCGCGGGTGCTGGGCCTGAACGAGGAGCTGGCCGAGGCGGTGGCGCTCGCCCACGACCTCGGGCACCCGCCGTTCGGGCATACCGGCGAGGACGAGCTGCAGCGGCTGATGGCGCCCTGGGGCGGGTTCGACCACAACGCGCAGGCGATCAAGATCGTCACCCGGCTCGAGGCGCACTATGCCGACTTCGACGGGCTGAACCTGACCTGGGAGACGCTCGAGGGCATCGCCAAGCACAACGGGCCGGTGACGGGCGCGGTGCCCTACGCGCTCGCCGAGTACGACGCCGGGCACGACCTCGAGCTCGACACCTACGCCAGCGCCGAGGCGCAGGTGGCGGCGATCTCCGACGACATCGCCTACAACAACCACGACCTCGCCGACGGGCTGCGGGCCGGGCTGTTCACGCTCGAGGACCTCAGGGCGCTGCCGCTGATCGGGCCGTGCGTCGCGGCGGTCGATGCGCGCTGGCCGGGGCTGGCGGCCGGGCGGCGCGAGCACGAGGCGCTGCGGCGGTTCTTCGGGCTGCTGGTCGAGGACGTGCTGGCGACCAGCCGGGCGCGGCTCGCCGAGGCCGAGCCGGCGTCGGCCGAGGCGGTGCGCCGGCTCGGGCGGCCGGTGGTGCGCTTCTCGGACGCGACCTTCGCCGAGCTCAAGGCGATCCGCGACTTCCTCTACCGGCGGATGTACCGGCACTGGGCGGTGCAGCGGATGCGGCGCAAGGCGCGGCTGGTGGTCGAGGCGCTGTTCACGCACGTTCTGGCAGGCGCCGGAGCTGATGCCCGACGAGTGGAACGCCTGCGCCGCGCTCGACGCCGCCGCCCGCGCCCGCGTCGTCGCCGACTATATCGCCGGCATGACCGACCGCTACGCGCTGCAGGAGCACCGCAAGCTCAGCGACCCGCTGGTGAAAGGGTAACTCGCGAGAAGTTGAGGGTTGTCCTCGCCGATCCGGTTGTTTCGATAGTTGCTGCACAAACCGGCCGAAGTCGAGCCGGGAATGGCTCAGGGAGGGCACGATGACGGATGACGTGAAATCGGTCTCGCGCCGGTCGTTCCTGCGCACCGGCGCGGTCGGCGGCGGCGTGGCCGCGGCGGGCGGGCTGGCGGCGCCGGCGGTGCTGGCGCAGAGCCCGCTCGTGATCAAGATGCAGACGTCCTGGCCGGCGTCCGACATCTTCATGGACATGGCGCGGCAGTACGTCGAGCGCGTGCAGGCGATGTCGGGCGGGCGGCTGCAGGTCGACCTGCTGCCGGCGGGCGCGGTGGTCGGCGCCTTCCAGGTCCTCGACGGCGTCAACGACGGCGTGCTCGACGCCGCCCACACCGTGCCGGTCTACTGGTACGGCAAGCACAAGGGCGCGTCGCTTTTCGGCACCGGCCCGGTGTTCGGCGGCTCCGCCACCACCATGCTCGCCTGGTTCTATCAGGGCGGCGGCAAGGACTTCTACCGCGAGCTCACCCAGGACATCACTCGGGCTCAACGTCGTGCGGCTTCTTCGGCTTCCCGATGCCGGCGCAGCCGTTCGGCTGGTTCAAGGAGCCGATCGACGGCGGTCGCCGACATCCAGGGCTTCAAGTACCGCACCGTCGGCCTCGCCGCCGACCTGATGCAGCAGATGGGCATGAGCGTCGCCCAGCTGCCGGGCGGCGAGATCGTGCCGGCGATGGAGCGCGGCGTCATCGACGCCTACGAGTTCAACAACCCGACCTCGGACCTGCGCTTCGGCTCGCCCGACGTGGCGAAGAACTACTATCTCTCGGCTCCTACCACCAGGCCAGCGAGCAGCTTCGAGTTCCTGTTCAACCAGCGACTTCTTCGACGATCTCGAGCCCGACCTGCAGGCGATCCTGCAGTACGGCGTCGAGGCGGCCTCCACCGCAAACCACGCGTCTGCGCGCTCAACAACTACTCGGCGGACCTGCAGGAGCTGCAGAACGAGCACGGCGTCACCGTGCACCGCACGCCGCAGGACGATCCTGGAGGCGCAGCTCGCGGCCTGGGACGCGCTGATCCCGACGCTCGAGGAGGACGAGTTCATCAAGCGCGTGCTCGACAGCCAGCGCGCCTGGGTCGAGCGCGTCACCTTCTACGAGCTGATGAACGCGGCCGACCTCGACGCTCGCCTACAACCACTACTTCCCGGGCAAGCTCGCGCATCTGAAGCTGCGCCCGACGGTTCCGGCCGGCAGCGCTCGCCGAGCGCTGCCGGCGTGGTGACGGGGAGGCACTGCCGTTGACCGCCTACATCCGCTTTGCCGACCGGCTTGTCCGCCTGGTTCGGCAAGGCCTTCGCCTGGCTGATCGTGCTGATGACCCTCGGCACCAGCTACGAGGTCGTCGTGCGCTACCTGTTCAACGCGCCGACGCCCTGGTCGTTCGACGTCTCCTACATCATGTACGGCACGCTGTTCATGATGGCGCGGCGCCTACACGCTCTCGCGCGGCGGGCACGTGCGCGGCGACTTCATCTACCGCGCCTGGCCGCCGCGCTGGCAGGCGCGGGTCGACCTCGTGCTCTACTTCGTCTTCTTCTTCCCCGGCGTGCTGGCGCTGTCATCACCGGCTGGAAGTACGCCGCCCGCTCGTGGGCTACGGCGAGGTCAGCGATCACGAGCCCGGCCGGCATGCCGATCTTCCAGCTCAAGGCGGTGATCGTCGCCGCCGGGCTCCTGCTCTTGATCCAGGGCATCGCCCAGGTCTTCCGCTGCATCCTCTGCATGCGCGACGGCGACTGGCTGCCGCCGATCGAGGACGTGCGCGAGACCGACGAGATCCTGATCGAGGCCGCCCAGCACGGCGAGGACGCCGCGGAGGATGCGTCGAGTGACCGACCCGCAAGTCGCCCTGCTGATGCTGGCGCTGTTCATCGTCGTCATCTTCCTCGGCTTCCCGATCGCCTTCACCATGATGGCGATGGGCATCATCTTCGGCTACTACGCCTACTTCGAGCCCGACCGGATGTGGCGGAGCTTCAACCGCCTGGACGAGACGGCGTCGACCTGGGACCAGTGGTCGCTCTGGCTCGAAGGGTTCTTCAACAACCGCATCTTCGACCTCTTCATCAACCAGACCTACACGGTGATGTCGAACGACGTGCTGACGGCGGTCCCGCTGTTCCTGTTCATGGGCTACATCGTCGAGCGCGCCAACATCGTCTCGCGGCTGTTCACCACGCTCGACATCGCCGCCAAGGACGTCCCGGGCTCGCTCGGGGTCGCCGCGCTCTTCACCTGCTCGCTCTTCGCCACCGCGACCGGCATCGTCGGCGCCGTGGTGACGCTGATGGGGCTGCTCGCCTTCCCGCAGATGCTGAAGGCCGGCTACCGCGAGAGCTTCGCGGCCGGCATCATCTGCGCCGGCGGCACCCTCGGCATCCTGATCCCGCCCTCGATCATGCTGATCGTCTACGCCGCGACCTCCGGCGTCTCGATCGTGCGGCTCTACGCCGGCGCGCTGCTGCCGGGCTTCCTGCTGGTCGGCCTCTACATCGCTCTACGTGATGGGCCGCGCGATCCTGCAGCCGTCGATCGCGCCCAAGCCGCGCAAGGAGGACATGCCCGAGACGACGCTCTCGGCCAGCTCAGTCTGGATGATGCTGACCTCGTTCCTGCCGCTGGCGATCCTGATCCTCGCGGTGCTCGGCTCGATCCTCTTCGGTCTCGCCACCCCCTCGGAGGCGGCGGCGGTCGGCGCGCTCGGCGGCCTCGCTGCTCGCGGTCGCCTACCGGGCGATGACCTGGGAGCGGCTGCGCGAGTCGGTCTACCTGACGGTGCGCACCACGGCGATGGTCTGCTGGCTCTTCGTCGGCTCCAACACCTTCGCCTCGGTCTTCGCCTATCTCGGCGGCAGCCGGCTCATCGCCGACTTCGTGCTCGGCATCGACCTGACGCCGCTCACCTTCCTGATCATGGCGCAGATCGTGATCTTCATCCTCGGCTGGCCGCTGGAATGGACCGAGATCATCATCATCTTCGTGCCGATCTTCCTGCCGCTGCTGCCGCACTTCGGCATCGACCCGCTGTTCTTCGGCATCCTGATCGCGCTGAACCTGCAGACCGCGTTCCTGTCGCCGCCGATGGCGATGTCGGCCTACTATCTCAAGGGCATCGCGCCGCCGCATGTGACGATCAACCAGATCTTCGCCGGCTGCATGCCGTTCATGATCTGGGTCCTCGTCGCAATGGTGATCGTCTACGTCTTCCCGCAGATCGCCTTCTGGCTGCCCGGGCCTGGTCTACGGGCGATGAGGCCTAAGCCCGCAGCCCTAGGGACCGCCGAGCCTCGGCGCGGTCGACTGGCGCGACCGCATCGCCGGCGGCGCGCTGCGGGCCGAGCGATCGCGGCCGAGGCGCTGATCGCGCGCATCGAGGCGACCGAGCCCGAGGTCCGCGCCTGGGCCTGGTTCGACCCGGCAGTTCGTCCGGGCGCAGGCGAAGGCGCTCGACGCGCACCGCGCCACCGGGCGGCCGGTCGGGGCGCTGCACGGGGTGCCGGTCGGGGTCAAGGACATCATCGACACCGCGCGGATCCCGACCGAGAACGGCACGCCGATCGACGCCGGGCGGGTGCCGCGCGAGGACGCCTTCGTCGTGGCGCGGCTGAAGGCGGCGGGCGCGCTGATCCTCGGCAAGACCGCGACGACCGAGCTCGCCTTCATGCAGCCGGCGCCGACCGCGCAACCCGGCGGCGCCGGGGCGCACGCCCGGCGGCTCGTCGTCCGGCTCGGCGGCGGCGGTCGCGGCCGGGCAGGCGCCGCTGGCGGTCGGCACCCAGACCGGCGGGCTCGGTGATCCGCCCGGCGGCCTTCTGCGGCGTCGTCGGCTTCAAGCCGAGCTTCGGGGCGATCCCGCGCGGCGGCATCCTCGCCCAGAGCCCGAGCCTCGACACCGTCGGCGTCTTCGCCCGCTCGGTGCCGGACGCGGCGCTGATCGCCGAGGCGCTGTTCGGCCACGACCCCCGCGACCGGGCGACCGCGCCGGCGCCGGCGCCGCGGCTGCTCGAGACCGCGCTGTCCCGGCCGCCGCTGCCTCCGGTCCTCGGCTTCGTCCGGCCGCCCGGATGGGAGGCGGCCGACCCGGACACGCGCGCCGCGCTCGAGGAGCTCGCGGCGTCGCTCGGCGACCGGTGCTTCGAGGTCGACGCTGCCGCCCGCCTTCGCCGAGGCGGCCGCGGCGCGCGAGCGTATCCAGTTCGCCGAGATGGCGAAATGCTACCACGGATACGAGCGGCGCGGCCGCGAGGCGCTGAGCGCGCCGCTGCGGGCGGCGCTCGACGCCGGCAAGGCGGTGTCGGCGCGCGACTACATCGCGGCGCTCGACTGGCCGCGAGGTACTGAACGCCGGGCTCGAGGCGGTCTTCGCCCGCTGCGACGCCATCCTCGCCCCGGCCGCGCCGGGGCCGGCGCCTGAGGGGCTCGAGAGCACCGGCGACCCGATCTTCAACGGACTGTGGACGCTTTGCGGCACGCCGGCGCTGACGATCCCGGTGCTCCAGTCCTCGGGCGGGCTGCCGATGGGGGTGCAGCTCGTCGGGCGGCGCGGCGACGACGGCCGGCTGCTGCGGACGGCGCGCTGGCTGATGGAGCGGATCGTGGAGGGCGGAGAATGACCGACGCGGTGATGCGGCTGGCGGCCTTCGCGACGCTCGTCGCCTTCCTCGGCATCCTGATCTGGTACGTGCCACGGCTCGACCTCGGCGCCGTGGCGCTGGTCACGCTCGGCCTCGCCGGCTACGACCTGTTCATCGTGGCGCGGCGGTAGAGCAGGCAGGCGGCCGCCCCCATCGCCGGGATCAGCAGCGCCATCGCCCGCACCGGGTCGCCGATCGCGGCGCCGAGGCTGCCGACCGCGAGGCCGAGCCCGAGCTGCAGGAAGCCCATCATCGCCGCGGCGGCGCCGGCATGCGCCGGGAAGGGCGCCAGCGCATCGGTCGTCGTCGCCGGCATGACGAAGGCTATGCCGAAGGCGGCGAGGGCGACCGGCAGCATCACTCGCGAGCAGGCTCGGGTCGCGGAGGTTGAGGAGCAGCAGCCCGAGGCTGCCGGCGGCGATGAAGCCGAGGCCGGGCGCCACCAGCCGGCCGGCGCCGACGCGGTCGAGCAGGGCGCGCGTCGCCAGCGAGCCGAGGAGGAAGCTGCCCGACTGGAACAGCATGGCGAGGCCGAAGGCCGCCGGCGAGAGCCCGACCCGGCCCATCAGGATGAACGGCAGGAAGGTCGCCTGGGCGTAGAGCGCGCCGACCGCGCAGGCGACGATGCCGGCGGAGGTCAGGAAGCGGCGGTCGGCGAGGATCGCCGCGTAGGCGGCCGCGAGCGCCCGCGGGCGCAGGCGCCCGGCGTCGGCCGTCACCGTCTCGCGCATGGCGGTGGCGGTGACGATGCACCACCGCCAGCCCGAAGCCGACCATCGCGACGAAGACCGACCGCCAGCCGGCGGCGACGAGCAGGAGCCCGCCGACCGTCGGGGCGACCGCCGGCCCGGCGGCGAGGATGATGCCGATCAGGTTCATGATCCGCGCCGACCGCTCGCCCTGGAAGAGGTCGCGGACCAGCGCCCGCGAGATGGCGATGCCGGCCGAGGCGCCGACGCCCTGCACGAAGCGCGCCGCCATCAGCATGCCGACGTCCTGCGCCATCAGCCCGGCGAGGCTCGCGAGGCAGTAGACGCCCATGAAGCCGAAGGTGACCGTGCGCCGGCCGAGCGCGTCCGACAGCGGCCCGGCGACGAGCTGGCCGGCGGCGAAGCCGCCGAAGTAGAGGGTCAGCGTCAGCTTGACCATCGCCTCGCTGGTGCCGAGCGCGCGGACGATCTCGGGCATCGCCGGGGTGTAGATCGCCATCGAGACCGGCCCGATCGCGGTCATCAGCCCGCCGATCAGCCCGACCCGGCGCTCGCTCATCAGGGGCGCGGTCATGGCGGCGAGCCATGGCGGGGCGGGGGCCCTGCGTCAAGCCGGGGCTTCCACCCGCCGGTCGCGCGCGCTATGAGCCCGCGATGATCCTCTACCCCGCCATCGACCTCAAGGACGGCCAGTGCGTCCGGCTGCTGCGCGGCGACATGGCGAGCGCCACGGTGTTCGGCGCCGACCCGGCGGCGCAGGCGCGGGCCTTCGTCGATGCCGGTTGCCGGTGGCTGCACGTCGTCGACCTCGACGGCGCCTTCGCCGGGCGGCCGGTCAACGGCGCCGCGGTCGAGGCGATCCTCGCCGCCGTCGAGGTGCCGGTGCAGCTCGGCGGCGGCATCCGCGACCGGGCGGCGATCGAGGCCTGGCTCGGCAAAGGGGTGCGGCGGGTGATCCTCGGCACGGTGGCGCTGCGCGACCCCGGGCTGGTGCGCGCGGCGGCGGCCGCGCATCCGGGGCGGATCGCGGTCGGCATCGACGCGCGCTCCGGCCGGGTGGCGGTCGAAGGCTGGGCCGAGACCAGCGACGTCGAGGCCGTTGACCTCGCCCGGCGCTTCGAGGATGCGGGGGTCGCGGCGATCGTCTACACCGACATCGACCGCGACGGGGCGCTGGAGGGGCCGGACGTGCCCGGGACGGCGGCGCTCGCCCGCGCCGTCTCGATCCCGGTGATCGCCTCGGGCGGCATCGCCTCGCTCGACGACCTGCGGGCGCTGAAGGCGGCCCGCGCGCCGCTCGACGGCGCGATCTGCGGGCGCGCGCTCTACGAGGGGCGGATCGACCTCGGCGAGGCGGTGCGGCTGCTGGCGGCATGAGGAGGGCGGGATGAGCCTCGAGGTCTGGCTGGCGTTCGTCGCGGCGTCGGCGGTGCTGCTGGTGATCCCGGGGCCGACGATCCTGCTCGTCGTCTCCTACGCGCTCGGCCGCGGCTGGAAGGTGGCGGCGCCGGTGGCGACCGGGGTGGCGCTCGGCGATCTCACGGCGATGACGCTGTCGATGCTCGGGGTCGGCGCGCTGCTCGCGAGCTCGGCGACGCTTTTCACCGTCCTGAAGTGGATCGGCGCCGGCTACCTGATCTGGCTCGGGATCGGGCTCTGGCGGGCCGGCGGCACGCTGCAGGCCGAGGCGCGCACCGAGGCGACGGCGGCGTGGCGGATGCTCGCCCACGCCTGGCTGGTGACGACGCTGAACCCGAAGTCGATCATCTTCTTCGTCGCCTTCCTGCCGCAGTTCCTGGACCCGGCCGGCGACTTCCGGACGCAGATGGCGATCTTCGAGGCGACCTTCGTCACGCTGGCCTTCGCCAATGCCTTCGGCTATGCGCTGCTCGCCTCGCGGGCGCGGCGGCTTGCGACCAGCCCGCGGGCGATCCGCATCGTCAACCGGGTCGGCGGCACGGCACTGATTGCCGCCGGCGCGGCGGCGGTGACGGCGCGGGCCGCCTGAGCCGGGCCATGACCGCGCGCTACGCCAAGATCGGGATGGTGCTCTCCCTTGCGGTCTTCGCCTTCCTCGTCTCCTTCACCAACCTCACGGACCCGGGCGGCAACAGGCCCTTCGTGCAGCACGTCCTGAGCATGGACACGACCTTCCGCGACCCGGCGGTGGCCTGGCGGGCGATCGACAGCCCCTGGGTCTGGCGCCTCGGCTTCGCGCTGATCGTCGCGGGCGAGTCGCTGACCTGCCTGCTCTTCGCGCTCGCCGGGCTGCGGATGCTCGCCGCGCGCAACGCGCCGGCGCAGGCGTTCAACCGCTCGAAGCGTCTCGTCCATCTCGCGGCGCTGGCCGGCTTTCTCGTCTGGTTCCTCGGCTTCATGGCGGTCGGCGGCGAGTGGTTCCTGATGTGGCAGTCGCCGACCTGGAACGGCCAGGAGCCGGCCTTCCGCTTCTACGCGACGATCCTGCTGGTGCTGATCTACGTGAACCAGCCCGACGGCGAGCCCGATGCGGCATAGGCACTGCAGCCATAACGAATGGTCGTCGGGAGCCTTGCGGCACAAGCGGACCTGAGCGCGTCGGCGCGTGTGTCGGCAATGCGGACGGGACGGACCGCTGATGTAGCACACCGTCGCCATGTGCGGCATTCGGGCGGGCTAATCTCGGTCATTCACGTACGTTGCGATGTCGATTCCGGCATGATGACCGTCCGAAGTTGTGGTAGTCTGTAAGGCAGCACGGCGAAGTCCGCGAAATAATCGAGAAGCTCGCAGTGAGCTTCCATTGCCTCAAGCGGGAGCGCCTTCAGGCGAACCCTCTGGGGCACGAACTGTCCCCAATTGTCAAAGGGACCCGTTCGCACACAAAAGCCAATTCGCATTGGAGACAGCGATGGGACTGAATTGTTTCGGAGGCCAGCGCGGCGTCCTCTTGGCGCTTTCGCTGGGTGCGGCAGGGCTGGCGCTATCAACGTCGGCGGCGGTGGCGCAGGCGGAATTCAAGGTCGCTCCGGTGGCGGAGAAGAAGGTGACGGAGTTGCCGGCCGGCGCACTCTACTGGCAGATCGAGAACTTTCCCACCCGCGCGGAGGCCGAGGCAGCGGCCGGCCCGCTATCCCTCGCCGCCGAGGCCGACGGCAAGGCTTGGCTCTTCACACTCGGCCCCGAGGGCGCACCGACCCACGGGGGGACGATGGTCGCGGAGGTGGGACCCCTCGAGGAAGTTACGGCCCCGGAATACCTGTTGAGTATTCGCGAGGGGGTGGCACCTGCTGGAGCCAAGACCATGGTCCACACGCATCCGGGCACGGAGGCGTTCTACGTGCTGGAGGGTCAGCTGAGCTTCAGGACCTCGGCGGGCGTGGATGTCGTCGACGCGGGCAAGACCCTGGCGGGGGTCGAGCCGGACACGCCCATGGAGGCCTCGAGCACCGGCACCTCCGACCTGCACGAGCTGGTCATGTTCGTGGTGGATCCCGCGAAGCCTTTCTCGTCGCCGGCCGTGCTCGAGTAGGCCGTGGGCTCCACGCGGGCGGGTGCCCTCGACTGCCTTGCCCGCTCGCGCGTCGCGACGCTGGAGAGCGGCGCGGCGAAGGCCCAGCTGAACGGCCGGATCAGCAGCCCATCGGAACGGCCGCCGTCCCGAGTCAGGCATTGGGCTTCCTGCAGCCGCAGCTCCGTTGCGGAGGAGCGCTCTGCGAATTCGCCGGGGAGTCCGCTTCGGGCGGGAGCGCAAGTTCCGCAGCTTGGTGCACACGCCCCCGGCTGGGCGGCTGGACCTCGCCCGCCGGCTCCTCTATCGGGACGGCGTGAGCCGGAGGGTCGGATGCTGAAGGTGCGCGTGATCCCCTGCCTCGACGTCAAGCAGGGGCGGGTGGTCAAGGGCGTCAACTTCGTCGATCTCGTCGACGCCGGCGACCCGGTGGAGGCGGCGCGGGCCTACGACGCGGCCGGGGCCGACGAGCTCTGCTTCCTCGACATCGCCGCGAGCCAGGAGAACCGCGGCACGCTGCTCGACCTCGCGAGCCGCACCGCCGAGCAGTGCTTCATGCCGCTGACCGTCGGCGGCGGGGTGCGCACCGTCGAGGACGTCCGGGCGCTGCTGCTCGCCGGGGCCGACAAGGTGAGCTTCAACACCGCGGCGGTGGCGACCCCGGAGGTGATCTCGGCGGCCTCGGAGAAGTTCGGCGCCCAGTGCATCACCGTCGCGATCGACGCCCGCGGCGTCGGCCCGGGCCGCTGGGAGATCTTCACCCACGGCGGCTCGCGGCGCGACCGGCATCGACGCGGTCGCCTTCGCCGCGCGAGATGGAGCGGCGCGGGGCAGGGGAGATCCTGCTGACCTCGATGGACCGCGACGGCACCCGCGCCGGCTACGACCTCGCGCTGACCCGCACCATCGCCGACGCCGTCGGCATCCCGGTGATCGCCTCGGGCGGGCGTCGGGACGCTCGAGCATCTGGTCGAGGGCGTGACGCAGGGCCACGCCTCGGCGGTGCTCGCCGCCTCGATCTTCCACTTCGGCCAGCATTCGATCGCCGAGGCCAAGGCGGCGATGGCGGCGGCCGGCATCCCGGTGAGGCCGACATGAGCGACATCCTGGCGCGGCTCGCCGCGACGATCGCGGCGCGGCGGGGCGCCGATCCGGCCGCCTCGCACACCGCGGCGCTGCTGGCGAAGGGGGCGGGCAAGTGCGCCGAGAAGTTCGGCGAGGAGGCGGTCGAGGCGATCGTCGCCGCCGCGGCCGGCGACCGCGACGGGCTCAGGCACGAGGCGGCCGACGTGCTCTACCACCTGCAGGTGATGCTAGCGGCCGCCGGCGTCGGCTGGGACGCGGTGCTGGCCGAGCTCGAGCGGCGCGAGGGCCGCTCCGGGATCGCCGAGAAGGCGGCGCGTCAGCCGTAGGCGGGGTCCTCGGCGGATCTCCGAAGGACGCGCGTTGCGGCGTAACCGACTGGTTTTGCGAGGCTGTTGGCTTTCGGTCGCGAGGGTTGAATTTTTTGCTTGGAATCACGACCGACATTGTCGTATTTTAACGGCATCGGTCAGTCGTTCAGAAGGATGTCCTCCGATGTCGACCCACTTCGCAGCTTCCGAGCTCACTCTCGCGGCCGGTGCCGGCCTTTCGTCCGAAGGTTCCCTCCGGGGGTCGCTGCGGGCGTGGCTGGCGCGGCTGATCGATGCCGCCCCCGAGGAGCTTCGGGCCACCGCGCAGGAGCGGGCGGCGCTGGCGACGCCCTTCGAGAACCGCGTCCGGAAGCTCCGGGCCGAGGCGCACGCCGCCTTTCGCGCCGTCGAGGGGGCGCGGCCGGTCGAGGGACGCGACGCGGCGGCGCTCGACACCGCGCTCGACGTGATCGAGACCGAGTGGCGGGCGGCGGTCGCCGAGCAGGCGCGCTGCGCGGAGGCGCTCAAGGCGGTCCGGGTCTACTCGCCGGACTCGCGCTGCCGCGCCATCGCGGCGCACGGCCTGTCGGGCGGGGCGCTGCCGCGGGCCACGCGACACGCGAGCGGTGTCGACCGATTTCCCTTCGTGGACGAGCCCGATGCGTAGCGACCTCGCGCCACGGGCGATGGTCGGCGTCGTCGCGCTCGCCGTGCTGGTGGCGCTGCTGGCCGCGGCCGTCACCCTCGCCGCGGGGGCGGGGATCACGGCCGCGGCCGTGGTCTACTGCCTGTCCGGCACGACGCTGCTGACAGGCTGGACCGCGCTCGTGCTGCTTTCCGAGCGCTGGCCGCCGATCCGCGGCCTCCAGCTCGCCATCCACGGGCGCCGTCACCCCGCCTGAGGGGCGCCCGCTCGAAGGCGACGGCCCGCCGGCAATCCGCCGGCCGTTCGCGGCGCGAATTTCTTCGCTCCGCCAGCGGCGCGTTTGCTGCTAGTCTCGCACCCGGGTGGGATGGCCCTGCCGCCGGATCGGGAACGTCGCGTGCTTCGAGCCGCGCTGTCGCTGCGCTTCGTGATGCTCATCGCGTCGGTCGGCGCCGGCGTCGGCGCGGTGCTGCTGCTCTGGGAAGGCGCCACCGAGATCGCCGGGGCCGCGGGCGCGCTCGCGGCCGGCGACGACCGGACGACGGTGATCACCGAGGTCATGCACGGGATCGACGCCTTCCTCTTCGGCATCGTGCTGGTGATCTTCGCCTACGCCATCACCTTCGGCTTCATCTTCGGCCCATCGATCGCCGGGTGGGAGACGCTGCCGGCGTGGATGCGGATCAACAGCATCAGCGAGCTCAAGAACACGCTGGTCGAGGTGATCCTGCTCTACCTGCTCGTCGACTTCGCGACCGACGTGCCGGGCAGCGAGGACCTGTCATGGCAGATCGTCGCCAAGCCGCTCGCCATGCTAGCGATCGCGCTCGCCTTCGGCATCTTCGCGCTGCTTCACGCGCGGGCGAACCGCCCCTGACCGCGCCGGCGGGCGGCGAGCCCGAGCGCCGCCAGTCCCGACAGCAGCAGCAGCGCCGGCGCGGGCAGCGGCACCGGCGCGGCCTCGGCGCCGACGATGCCGGCGATCTCGCCGTGGATGACGCTGTTCGGGTGCAGCGGGTCGAAGAAGGCGAGCTTCAGGGCCTGCTCGGGCGAGCAGATCGACGTGACCGAGATGATGCAGGGCACCGTCGCGTTCTCGACGCCGTACTTCTGCGGGTCGGCGATCAGGTCGGCGAACAGGGCCTCGATGTCGATCTGGGTGATCCGCTTCTTCCGCTCCATTCCGTCGATCAGCCCGGCGAGGGTGTCGTTGAAGAGATCGCTGCCGAGGCCCGCCAGCGCCGCGGCTCCGGCTGGTGCCGCGGTGAAGAAAGGGACGGTGTCGAGCGAGGGCAGGTTCAGCACCACCACGTTGCGCACGCCTTCGCGCCGCAGCGCGGAGATGCTTTCGGCGACCGCGGTGGCGGCGCCGACGGCGGCGGCCGCCACCGACTCGGGCGTCGGGGCCGGCGTCGCCACGATGGCGCCGACGATGTCGTTGGCCCCCGCCCAGACCGTGGCCACCGGGCGTCGGCCGAGGTTCCTCGGCTCGAGCGCGAAGCGCGCGAGCTGGTCGGGCAGGTCCTCGATGATCGGGTCGTTGCTCCCCGCCGCGGTGGCGCCGCCGAAGGCGAAGTTGGCGGTGTCGAGGCCGCGCGCCTCGAACCGAGCGGCGAGATGCTCGGCCCAGACCGGACCGTTCGAGTAGCGGCCCTGGTAGTAGGGCGGCGACATCGGCGTCGTCCCGCCGCTCGCGGCAAAGCGGTTGCCGGGATCGGACAGGCTGTCGCCGAAGACGTAGAGGCTGGTGTAGCTCACCGGCGCGGCGAAGCTGCCGCCGGCGGCGAGCACCGTGCCGGCGAGCACGGCCAAGGCGATCCGTCTCATGCTGTCCCCCCGCGGATTGCGATCCGTCTGGCGGCAGTAGCGCACGCCGGGCGAGTCGCGGCAAGCGCCTACTCGCCGGGCGCGTTGCGCTCGCGCCGGACGCGGGCGCGTTCGGCGCGCGCCTCGCGTTCGACGCGGCTCTCGAACCAGGCGCCGCAGGCGAGCCCGGCGAGGAAGCCGCCGAGGTGCGCCTCCCAGGCGAGGCCCCCCGAGAGGGCGAGCCAGAGCGCCACGTTCAGGAACGCCAGCACCAGCACCCGGCGCACCACGGGCCCGGTCGAGGTCCCGGCGGCGCGGTGCCGCCGCCAGTCCCAGGCGATCCAGACCCCGAGGAAGCCGAACACCGCCCCGGAGGCGCCGACCATCGGCAGCCGGTCGCCGGTGAGCAGCCCGAACCCCGCGCCGCCGGCGATGGCGGTCAGCAGGAACACCGGCAGCACCACCCTCGGTCCGTAGCGGTCGGCCATGAAGCGGCCGAGCGCCAAGAGGATCGTCAGGTTCATCGCCATGTGCAGCAGCGAGCCGTGCAGCAGCGCGTGGCTGACGAACATGGTGACCGGCTGTGCCGCGTAGAGCGGCGTGTCGCCGTGCAGCAGGCTCGCCCAGAAGGCGCCGGCGACGAACACGCGGCCGCGCAGCGAGGGGTCGGCGATCCAGCCGGCGTCGGCGAGCGAGAGCACGATCTCGATCAGCGCGATCGCCGCGCTGAGGACGACGAAGCCGCGCGGCAGCGGCTGGTGGGCGAAGGGCTGCCGGTGCATCAGGCGCTCGCCGCGAGCAGGCTGGCGTTGCCGCCGGCAGCGGTGGTGTCGATGCAGAGGTGGCGCTCGATGACGTAGCGCTCCGGGTCGCGCTCGGTGACCAGCGGCACGATCGGGCCGTCGCGGGCGGCGAGGGCGACCCTGAGCGCCCGAAGCCAGTCCTCGGGTCCCTCGGCGGCGACCAGCGCGAGGCCGGGCAGGGCGGTCAGCGCCGCCGGCTCGATCTGGCCGTCGAGCGCCGCCACCGGCAGCCCGGCGAGCGCCGCGACCGCGCCGTCGGCGACCGCCAGCACGGGGTTGCCGGCCTCGTGCGCCAGCCGGGCCTGCGCCGCGGCCGCCTCGGCGCCGGCGCCGAGCACCAGCACCCGGCCGCGCGGGTGCAGGCTCAGGCGGTTGCTCTCGCCGGTCGGTCCCGGCAGGTCGAAGGGGCCGGGGGCCGGGCCGCCGGGCGGGACGCGCGCCGCGGCGAGCGCGGCGGCGAGGCGGTCGGCTGAGACCAGCGGCCCCGAAGGCGCGGCAATCGTGGCGGCGGTCGGCCGGCGTTGCAGGCGCGGCAGGTAAGCGGGTCCGCCCGCCTTCGGGCCGGTGCCCGACAGCCCCTCGCCGCCGAACGGCTGCGAGCCGACGATGGCGCCGATCTGGTTGCGGTTGACGTAGATGTTGCCGACGTCGAGCCCGGCGGTGACGCGCTCGACCCGGTCGTCGATGCGGCTGTGCAGGCCGAAGGTCAGCCCGTAGCCGCGGGCGTTGATCGCCGCGACCACGCGGCCGAGGTCAGGGGCGCGGAACGAGGCGACGTGCAGCACCGGGCCGAAGACTTCGCGCTCGACCGCCGCCGATGCCGTCGACGGCGACGACCGCCGGCGGCACGAAGCGGCCGCCGCCGGGCACCGGCAGCGTCTTCAGCACCGCCCCGGCGCTTCGCTTCGAGATAGCCGCGGATGCCGGCCTCGGCCTCGGCGTCGATCACCGGGCCGACGTCGGTCGCCGGATCCCAGGGGTCGCCGACGACGAGCGCGTCCATCGCGCCCGCGAGCATCGCCAGGGTGCGCGGCTTCGCCTCCTCCTGCACATAGAGCACGCGCAGCGCCGAGCAGCGCTGGCCGGCCGACTGGAAGGCCGAGGCGAGGACGTCGCGCACCACCTGCTCGGTCAGCGCGGTGGAATCGACGATCATCGCGTTGATGCCGCCGGTCTCGGCGATCAGCACCGCGTCGGGCGCGGCGTTCGCGGCGAGCGTCCGGTTGATCGCCTGCGCCACCTCGGTCGAGCCGGTGAAGACCACGCCGGCGATCCCCGGCGCCGCGGTCAGCGGCGCCCCGACGGTCGGGCCGTCGCCGGGCAGGAGCTGCAGCGCCGCGGGCGGCACCCCGGCGGCGTGCAGCAGCTCGACGGCGCGGGCGGCGATCAGCGGCGTCTGCTCGGCCGGCTTGGCGATCACCGCGTTGCCGGCGCCGAGGCAGGCGGCGACCTGGCCGGTGAAGATCGCCAGCGGGAAGTTCCAGGGGCTGATGCAGATCATGACGCCGCGCGGCTGGCCGGTCGCCGCCTCGGCGGCGTCGGCGTAGTAGCGCAGGAAGTCGACCGCCTCGCGCACCTCGGAGATGGCGTCGACGAGCGTCTTGCCGGCCTCGCGGCTGGCGAGCGCGGTCAGCTCGGCGACGGTGCGCTCGTACTCGTCGGCGGCGGCCCGCAGCACCCGCGCGCGCTCGGCCGCCGGCCGCGCCGACCAGTCGGCGAAGCCGGCGGGCGCCGCGGCGAGCGCGGTGGCGACCGCCTCGGGCGTCGCCTCGGTCACGGTCCCGACCGTATCGGAGGGGTCGGCGGGGTTCAGGACCGGCCGCGCCGGCCCCTCGCCGCCGGCGTGCCAATGGTGGCGGTGCCAGGCGGCGCGCGCCGCGATCAGCGCGCTGACCGAGGCCGGCTCGTTGACGTTCCAGCCGGCCGAGTTCCGCCGCGGCGCGAACAGATCGCCCGGGCGGCGGATCGCCGGGTTCGGGATCGGGTCGAAGCCCTCCACCTCGGCGATCGGGTCGGCGGCGATGGCCCGCGGGTCGAGGTCCTTGTCGACGATCTGGTTGACGAAGGACGAGTTGGCGCCGTTCTCCAGCAGCCGCCGCACCAGGTAGGCGAGCAGGTCGCGATGCGCCCCGACCGGCGCGTAGAGGCGGCAGCGTGTGCCCTCGGCCTCGCGGATCGCCTCGTGCAGCGCCTCGCCCATGCCGTGCAGGCGCTGGAACTCGAAGCCCTCGCGGTCGCCGGCCATCGCCAGCACCGCGGCGACGGTGTGGGCGTTGTGGGTGGCGAACTGCGGGTAGATGCGCTCGCGCGCGTCGAGGAGCTTGCGGGCGTTGGCGAGGTAGCTGACGTCGGTCGAGGGCTTGCGGGTGAAGACCGGGAAGTCGGGCAGCCCCTTCTCCTGCGCCCACTTGATCTCGCTGTCCCAGTAGGCGCCCTTGACCAGCCGCACCATGACGCGCCGGCGGTGGCTCCGCGCCAGGCCGTCGAGATGGTCGATCACCGCGCCGGCCCGGCGGCCGTAGGCCTGCACGACGACGCCGAAGCCGTCCCAGCCCGAGAGCTGCCGGTCGGCGAGCAGCGCCTCGATGACGTCGAGCGACAGGTCGAGGCGGTCGGCTTCCTCGGCGTCGATGTTGAAGCCGATCCGCGCCCGCGCCGCCGCGCGCGCCAGGTCGCGCGCCCGTGGCAACAGGACCGCCATCACGTCGTCGCGGTGGCTCCACTCGTAGCGCGGGTGCAGCGCCGAGAGCTTGACCGAGATGCCCGGCCCGCTGCGCACGTCGCCGGTCGAGGCGTCGGCGATCGCCGCGATGGCGCGGGCGTAGGCGGCGGCGTAGCGCTGGGCGTCGGCGTCGGAGCGCGCCGCCTCGCCGAGCATGTCGTAGGAGTACGTGTAGCCCTTGGCCTCGAGCCCGCGGGCGCGCTCCATCGCCGCGCCGATGGTCTCGCCGAGCACGAACTGGCGGCCCATCAGCTTCATCGCCCGCCCGACGGCGGTGCGGACCACCGGCTCGCCGACGCGGCGGATCAGGCCGCGCAGCGCCGCGGCCGGCCGGCCGGGGTCGTCGTCGAGCACCCGGCCGGTGATCAGCAGGCCCCAGGTCGCGGCGTTGACGAGGCTCGAGGTCGAGCGGCCGAGATGCGCGCCCCAGTTCGACGGCTCGATCTTGTCGGCGATCAGCTCGTCGATGGTCTCGGCGTCGGGCACCCGCAGCAGCGCCTCGGCGAGGCACATCAGCCCGACGCCCTCGTCCGACGACAGGCCGTACTCGGCGAGGAAGGCCTCCATCACCGTCGGCGACGAGCGCCGCCGCACCTCCTCGACCAGCCCGGCGGCGCGGTCGACGATCGCCGCGCGCTCCGCGGCCGACAGCCCGGTCCCGGCCGCGAGCGCGCGCACGAGGCCGGCCTCCTCGGCGAAGGTACGGGCGCGGATCGCGGCGCGCGGGTCTGCCGGTGTGGCGGAGTTGGGCATGGCGCGGTTATCGGTCAGGACGGGCGCGGCCGCAACAGCGCGGTCACAGCAGGATCAGGTCGTCGCGCAGCGCGGCGAGACCGCCGACGCCCTCGATGCGCAGCACCGTGCCGACGCCGAAGTCGAGGATTGCGTCCTCTCCCTCCAGGCGCCCGTTCTCTCTCAGGATCTGCCGCGCGCTTCGCCCTTCGGCCAGGATGCCTGCGAGCCCTATGCTGTCGGTGTCGTCGCGGAAGTCGGTGATCGTGTCCCGTCCGACGACGTAGACGAAGGTGTCCGCTCCCTTGCCGCCCGTGAGCCAGTCGTTGCCGAAGGCGCCGTCGATCTCGTCGGCGCCCCCGCCGCCTAAGAGCACGTCGGTGCCGCCGCCGCCGCTCATCACGTCGGCGCCGGCTCCCCCGAACAGCCGGTCGTCGCCGATGCCGCCCTCCAGGACATCGGCGGCGTTGCCGCCACGCAGCTCGCAATCGAAAGCACCCCCGGCCATGTCGTCGCGGAAGCGCGAGCCGATGACGACCTCGACGTTGGTCAGCCTGTCGGTATTGCCGAGCGCGTCGAACACCCGGCCCCCGTTCAGGGTGAGGTTCAGATGGACGCTCACCCCGCCGATGGCATTGCCGTAGTCGACGGTGTCGGTGCCGCCGCGCCCGTCGATGACGTCGTCGCCGCCGACCAGGGCGTTGGGCGTCGTCGGGTCGCCGTCCCAGTCGGGAACGAACAGGTTGTCGGCCCCGGAGCCGAGAAGCGTGTCGGAGAAGTTCGAGCCGGTGACCATCTCGATCTCGAAGAGGCGGTCGTCGCCTTCGCCGGTGGCGGTGCCGGCCGCGAGGTCGAGCACGAGCCCTGCCGTGGCGTCGGCGTAGAAGACATGGTCGCGCCCGCCGCCTCCGACGATGCGGTCGTCGCCGACGCCGCCGCTGAAGCTCTCGTCGCGGTCCGACCCGCGCAGCACGTCGTCGAAGCTCGAGCCGATGACCCGCTCGATGCCCACGAGGCGGTCGGTGCCGCCGTAGCCGTCGCGCGCCCGGCCGGTCGCGAGGTTCACGACGACGCCGCCGGGATCGTCGATGTAGCGGACGCGGTCGAAGCCGCCGCCGCCGTCGAGGAGGTCGTCGCCGCGTCCGCCGAAGAGCGAGTCGTCGCCGCCGCGGCCGAACAGCCGGTCGTTGCCGTCGAAGCCGCGCAGGGTGTCCGCGCCGCCCGTGCCCTTCAGGCGGTCGGGTCCCGAACCGCCGTTCCTCTCCGCCATTCCCCGCCCCCTCGATCCCGTCTCGGGAGCCTAGCACGGATCGGGCTGCTCGGGCAGCGCGCGCATTTCCCGCTTGTCGTGCCGGCTTTGCCACGCGATCTTGCACGGCGCCGTCGTTCGGCGGCGCCGCGCAAGGTTCGGGCAGGAGAAACATGCGGACGACGGTTCTGGCCACCGGGGGCGCGGGCTACATCGGGTCGCACGTCGTTGCCGAGATGATGGCGGCGGGGCACCGGGTCGTCATCCTCGACGACTTCTCGAACGCCGGCGAGGACACGCCGGCGCGGATCGCGGCGATCGGGCCCGGCGCGCCGGAGGTGGTCGCGGGCGACATGCGCGACCCGGGAGCGCTCGAGGCCGCCTTCGCCGGCCGCGGCATCGACGCGGTGATCCACCTCGCCGGCCTGAAGGCGGTCGGCGAGTCGGTCGTTGAGCCGCTGCGCTACTTCGACGTCAACGTCGGCGGCGCCGTGGCGCTCTTGCAGGCGATGGCGCGGCACGGGGTCCGGCGGCTGGTCTTCTCCTCCTCGGCCACCGTTTACGGGACGCCGGAGACCAATCCGGTCCCCGAGGCGGCGCCACTCGCCGCGCTCAACCCCTACGGCCGCACCAAGCTGATGATCGAGCAGGTGATCGACGACCTCGTGGTGGCGCGGCCGGAGCTGGCGGCGATCTCGCTGCGCTACTTCAACCCGGTCGGCGCCCACGAGTTGGGGCTGATCGGCGAGAACCCGAAGGGGGTGCCGAACAACCTCTTCCCCTATCATCGCCCAGACCGCCGCCGGCATCCGCGAGCGGCTGCGCATCTTCGGCGACGACTATCCGACCCCGGACGGCACCGGGGTGCGCGACTACATCCACGTCGTCGACCTCGCGCGCGGGCACCTTGCGGCGCTCGACTTCCTGCTGGCGGGCCAAGGGGTTGGCCGCAACCTGCCGGTCAACCTCGGCTGCGGCCGCGGCTACAGCGTGCTCGAGTCGGTCGAGGCCTTCGGCCGCGCGGCCGGGCGGCCGATCCCCTACGAGATCGTGGGCCGGCGGGCCGGGGACGTCGCCGAATGCGTCGCCGACCCGCGCCGGGCGGCCGAGCTCTTCGGCTGGCGGGCGACGCGCGGCCTCGACGAGATGTGCGCCGACCACTGGGCGTTCCAGAGCCGGGCGCTGGTCGCCTGACCGGCGGATACCCTGTGACGTCAATGGTTAACGGCGACTCCTTCGATGCACACATTATGCACGACCCATGCACGGAACGTATGCGTGAGGCGCGCGGGGGAGCGGAAGTTAACGCGCGGCCGGCTCAGGAGGCGACGAACCTCTGCCCCTCGAGCGAGGCGGCGAAGCCGTCGAGTGCCGCGCTCGTCTCGGCCCAGTGCGGCAGCGCCTTGATCCGCCCGAGCCAGGCCGCGACGTTCGGCGTCGCGGAGAAGTCCCAGCGGATGATGTCGCCGAGCGCGACGAGGCCGCCGACGAAATAGTCTGCGACGGTGATCGCCTCGCCGGTCAGCCAGGTCCGCCCGTCGCCGAGCCAGTGGGTGTCGAGCACCGTCAGCCAGAAGGCGCTCTTGTCGCGGCCCCATTCGACCGCGACGCGGTGGCCCTCGTCGGTCGGGCGCTTGTGGTGCGGGAAGAGCTGCGGGTAGCAGAGGTTGTAGCCCCAGTCGCGGTAGAAGTTGAAGCTGGCCCAGGCGATCGCCTCGTGGACCCGGGCGCGGCCGCGCAGATCCTTGGGATACTCGGGAAGGTCGAGCTTCTCGGCGAGGTAGATCAGGATCGCCGCGCTCTCGGTCAGGCGGAAGTCGCCGTCCTCGAGCACCGGCACCAGCCGGTTCGGGTTGACCGAGACGAAGGGCTCCTGGTGGTGGGCGCCGGTGAAGAGGTCGACGACCTCCTCGTCGAGCGCGATGCCCTTGTCGGCGGCGTAGAGGCGGACGATCCGGCTGGTGATCGAGGCCGGGTGCATGTAGAGCTTCATCATATCCTCCCAGTGGTCGGTTTTATCAGCGTTTTTAGTAGGGGTTCTTCGGTGTGCGGTCGGCCGAGAGGCTCTCGCGCCGCCGCGCGGTCAGCGCCTCGATGGCGTCGGCGAGGTGGATCTCGGCGATCGCGTAGTCGTTGCGCGCGACCCGGAGCTTGTGCGCCTCGAGCAGCACCTCGCCGTGCGTCCAGCCCTCCGGCGGCTCGAAACGGTAGGCGGCGAGCTCGATCAGGAGGCCGAGCGGGTCCTTGAAGTAGATCGAGTCCATGAAGCCGCGGTCCTTGACCCCGGAATGCTCGATGCCGCGCTCGTCGAGCCGCTCGACCGCCTGCCGGAAGGTCGCGGCGCTGACCGCGAGCGCCAGGTGGTGCACGCAGCCGATGTCGGTCGGGGTCCGCGTCGGGTCGGGCTTGCGCTCCTCGTTGGTGAAGATGGTGATCAGCCGCCCGTCGCCCGGGTCGAAGTAGAGGTGGCTCTCCGCGGCGCGGTCGAGGTTCGGCTGCTCGAAGACGAAGGGCATGCCGAGCACGCCCTCCCAGAAGTCGATCGAGGTCTGCCGGTCGGCGCCGACCAGCGTGATGTGATGCACCCCTTGCGTCTGAAGCTTGCGCATGTCGCTCCCCCCTCACGAAGCCGCGGCGGACCAGTCCACCAGCGTCGACTTGTAGTCGCTGCGCGGCAGGCTGCCCATCGGGACCAGCGTCACCGCGGTCGTCACCGCCAGCCGCTCCCGCAGCCGCGCGCTGCAGCCGCTCGGCGAGGTCGCTGCGCGCCTCGGCCGTCGTCTCGACCGCGACCGGCAGCGGCGGGCTCTGCTTGACCCCGCGCGCCGCCGGCCGCACCGCGATCACCCCGGTTACCTCTGGCGCGAGCTCGCCGACCACCGCCCGCAGCGCGCTCGGGAAGACGTTGACGCCGCGCACGATCAGCATGTCGTCGGTCCGGCCGATGCAGCGCACCCGCGGGCCCGGCGCGGCCGCAGGGGCAGGGGGCCGGCCGACACCCGGACGTGGTCGCGGCTGCGGAAGCGCAGCAGCGGCGCCGCCTCGCGCGCGAGGTGGGTGTAGACGAGCTCGCCCTCCGCCCCGTCATCGAACGGCAGCGCCGCGCCGGTCTCCGGGTCGATCAGCTCGACATGCACCAGCCCCTGCCCAGAGAAGTGCATGCCCGTCCGGTGTGCGCACTCGCCCCAGAGCGAGACGGCGATGTCGCCGATGCCCATCGCCTCGGTGACGCGCGCGCCCCATGCCGCCTCGAGCCGCGCCCGGAGCGCCGGCTCGCCGCCGCCGGGCTCGCCGGCGACGAGCAGCCGTCGCACCGAGGAGCCGGCGAGGTCGATGCCGCGCGCCTCGGCGAGCTCGGCGAGGTGCAGGGCGTAGGAGGGCGTCAGCGCCACGACGTCGGGCGCCAGCCGGGTGACCGCGGCGAGCAGCCGCTCGCTGTGGCCCGAGCCGACCGGCACCTGGGCAGAGCCCGAGCGCGTGGAACGCCTCGAGCGCCACCCCGGCGACGAACGGCCCGGCGTTGTAGGTCGTGACGATCCGCTCGCCCGCCGCGACGCCCGAGGCGGCGTAGGAGCGCGAGGAGATGGTGATCCAGGCGGCGAGGTCGGCCCGGGTCAGCGGGATGAAGGAGGGGCTGCCGGTGGTGCCGCTGGTCGAGTAGACGCGCACCACCTCGGCCATCGGCGCCGCGAGATGCGCGCCGATCGGCGCCGCCGCGGTCACGGTCCGCCGCAGCTCGTCCTTCTCGGTGAACGGCAGCCGGCCGATCGCGTCGAGCCCGCCGACCGCGCCCGCGTCGGCGACGCCCGCCGCGGCGAGCTTGGCGCGGTAGAAGGGCGAGCGCGCGAGGAGGTAGGCGATCTGCGCGCGGTAGCGGCGGTCGTCGGCGGAATCGGGCGTCACCCGCGCTCCCCGTCGTAGGCGATCGCCGCCTCGGCGTGCGCCGCCATCAGGAAGCCGATCGGCCGCTCCTGCTCCTCGGCGAGATGCGCCAGCAGGCTGGCGGTCCGGGCGAGGATCGGGATCGCCTTGAGCATCGCCGGCGGGAAGTCGATGTCGAGCAGCACCGCGGCGATCGCCATCGAGACGTTGAGGGTCAGCGGCTTGCCCCAGGCCGCGGCCGCGGCCGGCGCCGTCGCCCGCGCGAGCCGGCAGTGGATGCCGGCGACGCCGCGGGCGTCGGCCAGCGCGAAGATGCGCTCGGCGCGCGGGTCGACCGGCTTGTGCAGCGGGTGCCCGAAGCCCGGCAGCTTGCCGCCGTCCCGCCGGATCGCCGCCACCATCGCCACGAGCGCCCCGTCGCCCTCGGCGTCGACGCGGGCGCGCGCCTCGGTCAGGAAGCTGCCGCAGGCCTCGGCGGTGCCGAGCACCACGGTGCCGCAGCCGAGGATGCCGGCGGCCACCGCGCCCTGCAGCGCCGCCGGGTCGGCGGCGAGCGTCATCCGCGCCGCCTGGTTGGTCGGCACCAGCCCGTGCTCGGCGATCGCGACCAGCAGCAGGTCGAGGAAGAACCGCTGCTCGGCGGTCGGCTCGCGGCCGGTGACCAGCAGGTGGAAATAGTCGGTGAAGCCGAGCCGGCCCATGAGGTCGCCGCAGAGGTCGCGGCCGCGCACCGTGATCGAGGCGGCGTCGGCGGTGCTGATCGCGGTCGCCGCGGCGCCGGGCTTGCCGATCATCATCGCGCGGCCTCCCGCTCTGCTGTCGCGCAGATTTTCCGGACAATGCCGCCGGTGTCAATCGACGCGGACCCACGCGTCAGGGTGGTCGGTCGAAGGGCCGGCCGGCGGGCGTTAACCCGAGGACATCGGCGTCGGTTTCCCGTAGGTTTCCTGTAGTTTTTCCGTAGCTACAAAATCCGCCGCGACGCATCCGGTTAACGGCACGCGCCGCGTCCGGGAAAGCGCCCCCGCGGTCCCCCATGGTCGAGCGATCGCCCTGACCCACGCGTCCGTTCCGCACCTCGACGGGCGGCGGAGGCGGTGCTAGGTGGGGCCGCGACCGGCCGAAGGGGAGAGCCATGGACCTGCACGCGAACCTGATCGACGGGGAGTGGGTGGAGGGCGAGGCGGTCCCGAACGTCAACCCGGCGAACACCGGCGAGGTGGTCGGCCACTATGCGCGGGCGAGCGCCGAGGACGCGGGCCGGGCGATCGCGGCGGCGAAGGCGGCGTTTCCGGGCTGGAGCCGGTCGGGGCCGCTGGAGCGGCATGGGGTGCTGTCGAAGGCGGCGGCCGAGATCCTGGCGCGGAAGGAGGAGCTCGGGCGGCTGCTCGCGCGCGAGGAGGGCAAGACGCTGGCCGAGGGCATCGGCGAGACGGTGCGGGCGGCGCAGATCTTCGACTTCTTCGCCGGCGAGTGCCTGCGGCTCACGGGCGAGATCCTGCCGTCGGTGCGGCCGGGGCTCGGGGTCGAGATCACCCGCGAGGCGGTCGGCCCGGTCGGGCTGATCACGCCGTGGAACTTTCCGATCGCGATCCCGGCCTGGAAGCTCGCCCCGGCGCTGGCCTGGGGCAACACCGTGGTCATCAAGCCGGCCGACCTGGTGCCGGGCTGCACCTGGGCGCTCGTCGACATCCTGAACCGCGCCGGGCTGCCGAAGGGGGTCTTGAACCTGGTGATGGGCAAGGGCTCGGTGGTCGGCCAGGCGATCCTCGACAGCCCGGACATCCGCGCGGTCAGCTTCACCGGCTCGGTCGGCACCGGGCGGCGGGTGGCCGAGGCGAGCGTGCGGGTGATGCGCAAGTTCCAGCTGGAGATGGGCGGCAAGAACCCGATGGTGGTGCTCGACGACGCCGACCTCGAGGTGGCGGTCGACGCCTGCCTGAACGGGGCGTTCTACTCGACCGGACAGCGCTGCACCGCGAGCTCGCGGCTGATCGTGCAGGACGGCATCCACGACCGCTTCGTCAAGCGGCTGAAGGAGCGGATGGCGGCGCTGGTGGTCGGCGACCCGCTCGACAAGGCGACGCAGATCGGCCCCGTCGTCGATGCGGGCCAGCTCGAGCAGGACGAGAGCTACATCGCGATCGGCCGCGACGAGGGCGCCGAGCTCGTCGGCGGCGAGCGGCTGAAGCGCTGACACGGAGGGCTTCTTCCTCGCCCCGGCGCTCTTCGTCGGGGCGACCAACGCCATGCGGATCAGCCGCGAGGAGATCTTCGGCCCGGTCGCCGGGGTGATCCGGGTCAAGGACTACGAGGAGGCGCTCAGCGTCGCCAACGACACCGAGTTCGGGCTGTCGGCCGGCATCTGCACCACCTCGCTGAAGCACGCGACCCACTTCAAGCGCAACGCCGAGGCCGGGATGGTGATGGTCAACGTGCCGACCGCCGGCGTCGACTTCCACGTGCCGTTCGGCGGCTCCAAGGGCTCGAGCTTCGGCCCGCGCGAGCAGGGCCGCTACGCCGCCGAGTTCTACACCACCGTCAAGACCGCATACACCGCGGCCTGAGGGTGCGCGGGGTCGACTGGCGGTCGCTGGCGCTCGGCCTGACGTTCGCGGCGATCTGGAGCTCGGCCTTCACATCGTCGCGGATCGTGGTCGAATACTGGCCGCCGTTCCTGGTGCTGTCGGTGCGCTTCCTGTTCTCCGGGCTGCTCGCGCTCGGCATCGGCTTCGCGGCCGGGCAGCGGATCGACCTGACACGCGCCGAGTGGCGGGCGGTGGTGGTGTTCGGCGTCTGCCAGAACGCGCTCTACCTCGGGCTCTTCCACTACGCGATGCAGACGCTGGAGGCCGGGCTCGCGGCGATCATCGCCAGCGCGCTGCCGCTCTGCGTCGCCGGGCTCGGGCGGGCGTTCTTCGGCCAGCGCCTGCCGCCGGTGGCGGTCGCGGGGCTGTTCGTCGGTTTCGCCGGCGTCCTCGTCATCATGACCGGCCGGCTCGGCCACGGCCTCGACTGGGGCGGCGTCGCCGCCTGCGTCGTCGGCGTGCTGGCGCTGGCGGTGGCGACGCTGACGCTCAGGAACGCGGCGGCCGGGGGCAGCCTGTGGATCGTCGTCGGGCTGCAGATGATCGTCGGCGCCGTGACCCTGTTTCCGGTGAGCGTCCTGCTCGAGACCTGGCGCGTCTCGATCGACGGCCGCTTCGTCGCCGCCTTCCTCTATTCGGCGATCGTCTCGGGGGTCGTCGCCACGATGATCTGGTTCGTGCTGGTGCGCCGCATCGGCGCGACCCGGGCCGCGACCTTCCACTTCCTGAACCCGTTCCTCGGCGTCGCCATCGCAGCAGTGGTGCTCGGCGAGCGTGTCACCGCGCGCGACCTCGTCGGGGTCGCGATCATCATGTGCGGCATCCTCGCGGTGCAGCTCGCCCGAGCCCGGCCAACCGGCAGCTAGGAGCGGCTCACGCGGCCAGCGCCGTCGAGGATGCGGGCCCAGGAGCGGATGCCCTTGTGGAAGCTCCGGAGCTCGTACTTCTCGTTCGGGCTGTGGATGCGGTCGTCGGAGAGGCCGAAGCCGACCATCACCACGTCGACGCCGAGCTTGTTCCGGATCAGCGTCGCCACCGGGATCGAGCCGCCGCCGCCGACGAAGGCGGCGTCCTTGCCCCACTCGTCGGTCAGCGCGCCCTGGGTCTTCTGGAAGACCGGCCCGGAGGTGTCGAAGGCGACGGCGGTGCCGGAGCCGTGCTCGTGGAACTCGACGGTGCAGTCCTTGGGGATGCGGTCGTTGACGTGCTTGCGGAAGGCGGCGCGGACCTTGTGCGGGTCCTGGTCGAAGACCAGGCGGAACGAGATCTTCGCCATCGCCTGACCGCCGGGATCACGGTCTTGAAGCCGGCGCCCTGATAGCCGCCGCCCATGCCGTTCACCTCGCAGGTCGGGCGCGACCAGGTCATCTCGAGGACCGAGCGGCCCTTCTCGCCGGCGGGGACCGAGAGGCCGACCTCGCCGAGGAACGTCCGCCTCGCTGAAGCCGAGCTTGTCCCAGCTGCTGCGGAGGTTGTCGGGGAGCTCGGGCACCCCGTCGTAGAAGCCGGGGAGGGTGATGCGGCCGTCGGCGTCGCGCAGGTCGGCGATGATCCTCGCCAGCACGTGGTTCGGGTTGGTCGCCGCCGAGCCGTAGAAGCCCGAGTGCAGGTCGCGGTCGGCGGCGTGGATGACGATCTCCTCGCCGCAGAGACCGCGCAAGGCGTGGTGATCGCCGGGGTGTCGGCGTCCCACATGTTGGTGTCGCAGATCAGCGCGTGGTCGGCGCGGAGCTCGTCGAGGTTGGCGTCGAGGAACGGCGGCAGGTTCACGCCGCCCGATTCCTCCTCGCCCTCGAGCAGCACGGTCATCGGCACCGGCAGCCTGCCCGTCACCTTCTTCCAGGCGCGGCAGGCCTCGACGAAGGTCATCAGCTGGCCCTTGTCGTCGGCGGTGCCGCGACCGACCATGAACTTCGAGCCATCGTCCCGGGTCAGGATCTTCGGGTCGAACGGGTCGTTGTCCCAGAGCTCGAGCGGGTCGACCGGCTGCACGTCGTAGTGGCCGTAGAAGAGCAGCGACGGCCCCGAGCCGTCGCGCTGGTGGCCGACCACCATCGGATGGCCGGCGGTGTCGCGGACGCTGGCGTCGAAGCCGACCTCGCGCAGGTCGGCGGCGTGCCACTCGGCGCAGGCGCGGGTCTCGGCGGCGTAGGCCGGGTCGGTGGAGATCGACTTCAGCCTCAGCGTCACGAACAGCCGGTCGAGCGCGGCGTCGAGGTCGGCGTCGATGGTGTCGAGAACCTTGTCGAGGTCGGACATGGTTTCCCCCAGGGCTTGCTTGCTTCAGGCCGGCCCGAGCGGCACGCCGAACCACTGCCAGGCGATCAGCAGCAGGGTCCAGAGCACCAGCAGCACCACCGTGTAGGGCAGCATCAGCGACACGATGGTGCCGATGCCGGCGTCCTTCTGGTACTTGGCGGCGAAGCCGACCATCACGCCGAGGTAGACGTTCAGGGGCGTGATGACGTTCGCCGGCGAGTCGCCGACCCGGTAGGCGGCGAGCACGAGGTCGGGATCGCCGCCGAGCCGCATGAAGAGCGGGATGAACACCGGCGCGAAGATCGCCCACTTCGCCACCGCGCCGGTGAGGATCAGGTCGAGCAGGAAGATCACCAGCACGAAGATGATGATGTAGCTCGTGGTGCCGAGCGGCACCGTCTCGAGGAAGTCGGCGAGGGTTGCGGCCAGCACCGTCGCGATGTTGGTGAAGCTGAAGAAGGCGATGAACTGGGCGATGACGAGCAGGAGGAAGATCAGCCCCGCCATGCCGGAGAAGGTCTTGACCACCATGTTGATCGCGTCCGTGAGGGTCTTCACGGTGCCGGCCGCCTTGCCGTAGGCGAAGCCGACGGTGAAGAACAGCGCGCTGATCAGCACGATCAGGCCCGACATGAACGGCGAGCCGGAGATGATCTCGCCGGTCTCGGCGTGGCGCAGCGGCGCCCCCGGCGGGGCGGTCAGCAACGCGATGACGACGACGAAGGCGAGCAGCGCGAACCCGGCGCGGCGCAGGCCGTGCGACTCGGTCGGCGTCAGCTTGTGCGGCTCCTCGAACGGGACCTCGCCGCTGTAGGGGCCGAGGTGCGGCTCGACCACCTTCTCGGTCAGGATCGTGCAGATGATGCCCATGAGGATCGACGAGGCGATCATGAAGTAGAGGTTGCCGACCAGCGTCACCTCGCGAGAGGGATCGACGAGCCGGATCGCGTCGTTGGTCATCTCGGCGAGCAGCGCGTCGGTCGGCGTCACGAAGAGGTTGACGAGAAAGACCGCGGCGACGCCCGAGAAGCCGGCCGCGAGACCGGCCAGCGGATGCCGCCCGAGGCTGTGGAAGGCGGCCGCCGCGAGCGGCACCAGCACCAGGTAGCCGGCGTCGGCGGCGATCGACGAGACGACGCCGAGCATCACGATGATGAAGGTGAAGATCGACCGCGGGGCGATCTCGACGATCTTGCGCACCAGCGTGGCGATCAGGCCGGATTCCTCGGCGACGCCGACGCCGATCATCGCCACGATGATGACGCCGACCGCGCCGAAGTTCATGAAGTTCGGCACGATCGAGGTCGCGAGGAAGGCGATGCCCTCGCGCGACAGCAGGCTGCGCACGGTCGTCGTCTGGGTGACGACCTCGTGGGTCACCGGATCGATGGCCTCGTAGGTGGCGGACCAGCCGACGAAGCTCAGGATCACCGACAGCAGGACGACGAGGCCGATCAGCCAGAAGAAGATGATCGCGGGATGCGGCACCTTGTTGCCGACGCGCTCGATCGTGGTGAGGAACGAGTTGAGAAATCCGCCGCCGGACGGCTCCGTCGTCTTGGTCGCCATGGCCTCCCGGGCCTCCCGTTCATCAGCAACGCTGTGCCTGCGGCACGACGCTGATTGCGCTTTTCTCGATTACCGACAACGACCTGCATCGGACTATAGGGTTGCGAAACCGTCGCGCAACCGGTTTGTTCGGGCGGCGCACCGCGGGGAAATCATGGCCGACATCTGGATCGTCTTCGCGATCATCGCCTCGGTGATCGTGCTCTTCGTCTGGGACCGGCTGCCGGTGATCGTGGTGTGCATCGGCTGCGCGCTGGCGCTCTGGGCCACCGGAGTCCTGACGCTGAACCAGAGCCTGGCCGGGTTCGGCGACCCGGCGACGGTGTTATTAGGGCGTTCCTACGCGACCTGAGATGACCGAGGCCCACCCCGACCTTTCGGGGAACCAGCATTTCTCAAAGACCGTCATTTTCCGCGACGTCCGTGACGGTCTTCGAAGAATCCTCAGGAATTCCATGAAGACCGTCAGAGAATGCGTGCGGTCGTCGACGCTCCACGCCGCCACGCCGTTCCGCACCGAACTACGTGCCGATCCGAGAGTCACATCCCTGCGCGGTGCGGAGGTAATCCACATCTACCGTGCCATTCGCCCGCAGCGCGATCTCGACATCGTCATCACCGGCGGGATTGGCGCATCCCGCGACGCTCTCCTGTTTCCACTCAAACGCTCCGCTCTCGTCGTCGCCAAAGTCAGTCCGGAAAACGCGGTTGACGGGGACACCGTGTGTCAGGAATCGATTCGCCGCTGCGTGCGTGGGATGCTGATGGTCGTGCCCTGATGAGAAGACCACGAACTGCGGGTCAATGGCCGCTATGAAGCAGGTGGCCGAGCCATTGTTGCCGCCGTGGTGGGACGCAATTAGCACATCGGCCTTGAGCGAGACCGTCCCGGCAGTATGGCGGTCCACCATCACCTTTTCGGCGTCCTTGCAGGCATCATCACCGTCGGTGAGCCGCTTTCCGACCGTATCACCGGTAAAGAGCACCGATCGTCCGCGGTAGTCGAGTCGCACGACAACGCTGATCGCGTTTCTTCGCTCACTCTCAGTGGGTCCTGAATCAATCCAGCGACCCCACCCGGCCACGAGAGTCACATTCGCTTCACCGAGCGAGATCGTGGTACCGGGGAGCAGGTCCACAGACTGGAGGTTGTGGATCGAGCCACCGTCCTTCGCCTCGGCGGCGAGCGCATCTACGAAATTGGTCCACGACGCGGTTTCGCGTGGTTCGCCCGCTAAGATGGTCTGCCGCACCCGTTTCTCGTTCAGGATGCGCGCGGCATCTCCAAGGTGGTCGGCGTCAGAGTGGCTGATGACGAACAGATCAATCGTCTCTTGTGTGATCAACTCCCGGACGGCTTTGATGCAGTGCTGCCCATTCCAGTGGCCGCCGTCGTAGACCATAGAATGCCCGTCTGGCACTTGAACGACCACGCACAGCCCCGGGCCGACATCGACCACGCGTATGGCAACGTCGTCGGATTCGAAGTCGAGTGCCGCGGTAGGCAGCGGCGGTGGGGGAGTCGATCTCGGAGCCCTGGTCCGCGGCGCACAGCCAATAAGGATCGCGCCGACTCCGATTGTTGCAATGAGGCTTGAGAGGCGCATGGTACACCTATAACGTCAAACCGACAGGTTCCGGACACGCTCTGAGCGGTCTGCGCAATTCATGCGCCAGGAACCCCGCGCGCTCGCTCCCACGCGCCGCCTCTCCATCGAGGGTCGATTGATTCTGTTCGCGTCCGAATTGGGTGACGGCGCCCGCGATGGCGTCGTCGAGGCATCGGTTCAGTGTGCGAAAGTCATCAGTGCTGATGGGCGCGTTCTTTTCCACTGCGAGATCGGTGATGGACTGACACACGTCGCCGTAATCGTGAACGACCTGTGAAACCGTGAACCCTTGAAGCAGCAGGTCATGGCCATGCTTGACCGCGCTTCTCCCAATCTCAGGGCTTGAAGTCAGGCCGAGGCGCAGGGCATCGATCAGTTGGTCCAGGAACACCGGCACCCCGTGATCGATCTCCACGTCGGTCGGCGGTGGCACAGACCTTGTGACCATTTTCACCCTGCACCGCCTGATGATCTCTTCGCGGTTGACCGCGATGAATTCATGGAGCATGACACTTCTCCCGGAGGAGCCGATCGTAGGCGAGAGCTGAGCAATAGGCTGTCCCAAACAGTACAAGGCGGTGAGGGCTTTTCCGATATGGACGCCAAGAGGGACTAACACGTGTCCCATCAGGGCGTTACGGCCGACAGGTCGTTCGGAAAGCGGCTCGCTCGCGATTGCAGCACGAAGACAATGCCGGTCAGGCCCGCGCAATTCGAACGCGCGGCCGCTTACCCTTCGGGCCGTCGTGGTCAAATCGGCAAGAACGGTTTCAGATCCCCACGCCTGGAGTAGTGCGCGGCCATGCCCGTTCACGCTACCGCCACAGTCGCGGAGGTTTTTTGCCTCTAAGGGCGAAATGGTCAGCGCGTTGTGCGTGAGCCCCACAAGACCACTTCATGCCTGAACACGTGATGTTTACGACTTGGTTCATAGTCGCCGGCGCATTGCTCATCGGCATGGCGCTCGCCGGCTCCGCTCTAAAGCGAGCTCCGCTGACCGCGTCGATGTTCTACCTCGGAGCCGGTGCCGCTTTGGGGCCCTGGGGCGCTGGCCTTCTGCAGATGGACGCGGTGGAGGACGCCTCGGTTCTCGAGCGCCTGACCGAGATTGCCGTCATCATTTCGCTGTTCACCGCTGGGTTGAAGCTGCGGTTGCCAGGGTCCGATCATCGCTGGCGGGCACCGATTCTCCTGGCGGCGCTCGCGATGGCGCTCACGATCGGGGGCATCGCCGCGTTCGCGATGGCGGCTCTCGGTCTGTCGGTTGGGGCGGCCGTGTTGCTCGGTGCGCTGCTCGCGCCAACGGATCCCGTCTTAGCGTCTGACGTGCAGGTATCACACGAGCACGATGCCGAACCGGTCCGCTTCAGTCTCACCGGAGAGGCCGGACTGAATGACGGTACTGCATTCCCGTTCGTCATGTTGGGTCTTGGATTGATGGGCACTCACGGGATTGGCGCATACGGCTGGCGCTGGCTCACCGTGGACCTCGTGTGGGCTGTAGCCGCGGGCCTCGGCGTGGGGACCCTCTGCGGAGCCGGTATTGGGAAGCTCGTCCTCTATTTGAGGCGCGTCCACCGCGAGGCGGTTGGACTCGACGAGTTCCTCGCTCTTGGGCTCATCGCGCTTTCGTATGGCATCGCGCTGCTGGTTCACGCCTATGGCTTCCTCGCGGTGTTCGCCGCAGGGCTATCGGTGAGACGTATCGAGCGTCAGCACAGTGAGGTCGCGGCACCCGCGGATGTCGAGCATGCGGGGACCAGCACCGAAGAACAGGCGACGAATCCGAATACCGCCCCTGCCTACATGGCGCGTGCGGTCCTCGGTTTCAACGAGCAACTGGAGCGCCTGGGTGAATTGGCGGTCGTTCTCGTCGTTGGAGCCATGCTGGCGGATATCGAGGTGGTGGGACCGGGCATCTGGCTGGCACTGAGCCTGTTTGTGGTGATTCGACCGGCGGCGACGCTGCTCACGCTGTTCCCCGTGCCCCTGTCAAGACCACAGCGAGCGTTCATTGCATGGTTCGGCGTGCGCGGGGTTGGCTCGATTTACTATCTGGCCTACGCGCTGTCTCATGGCGTACCCGCGCCGGCAGGTCGGATGCTCGCGGATATCACGCTGGTCGTGGTCGCCGGGTCGATTGTCCTGCACGGCATCTCGGTGACGCCGCTGATGCAGCGGTATTCAGCGTTCATTGGGGAGCGTCAACCGCAATGAGTTTACCGCACGTGTGATGACCGCATTCTCGGCACCCTTCGATTGTCCTAATAAATCCAAGCATTTCAACGACTCCCGACTCAAGCGACTTGGCTCCCGTTGGCTCTGGAAAGCCAGCCCGACGTCGAGGTCGCACAGGTTCCATGTCATCGCAAAACGAACCCATGGGACAGATCACCGCCGCAGGGCGGCTGCGGGCGCGCTCCGCCCCCGGGTACGGCAGATGTTCGGTTCGAGCCAGGGAGGCCCCCGCCGGCGGCAGCGGCTCTGGAACACCAGCGGCCAATCGGCGTCCCCACCCGGTCGGCCACCAGCCGCGACGACTCGAGAAGCTGCGCACGATACCGCGCCCGCCATGGCGATCGCGATCCTGTGCGCGGTGAACACGAGGCGGGCGGCCGATCTGGGCGACGGCGGAAGCCTGAGTTGTCACACTACGACACTCCGAATCGGAGGCGGATCACATCGCCTCGATACTGAAAGATCTTCCTGAGTGTCGAGCGGATGAAGACGCGATTCGCCAGCCGCCCGAAGAGCCCGAGCGGCGGTGTGTAATACACGCGATCCTCCATCACCGTGCGCGGGCCATCGGCCTGAAATGTGTGATTGTGCCACCAGAAGCGGTACGGGCCCTTCTCTTGAAGATCGGCAAAGCTTCGGGCCGGCTCCCACGTGGTGATGCGGGTGCGCCAACGAACGGGTAGAGGACCGACGCGCACGCGATAGTCGATCACGGCGCCCGCCGCCATCGGCGGCGGCTGTCCCTGAATGGAAAATCGCATCGCAGCCGGCGTGATCACGCCGAGGTTCGCGGCTTTCGAGAAGAAGGCGAACGTTTGGTCGAGCGGGGCATCGATCACCGTCCTAGCCCGCAGTTCGTAGCGGGCTTCCCCGGCTCCTTCGGGTCTCGACTGCGCGGGCGAGATCGCGACGGCGGTGCCCCCGACAATGTCCTCGAGCGCCGAGTTTAGGGTCGGAAAGTCAAACGCGAACTGGTGCTCCCGGAGCACGCAAGGGTCCACGCGCTGGCTCGCCAGCAGCACGGTGGCGGCCTCGCCGAAGCTTGAGCGCGAGCGCCGGCAGCGGAAGTATGGCTGGGCGATGAAGCGCGCGTCCGAGCGCGCGCGCGAACGGTCGACTGGTCATCTGCTCCGGCGCCACGCCGTTCACCGGTCCTCGATAACGGTCGTCGGCCAGCGCCACAGCGATAATCTTCACGAGATCGTGGAGATGAACCCACGGCAGATATTGCATGCCCAATCCGACGGGCCCGCCCACCCCTAACTGGAACGGCGGCAGCACTTGCGCCAGCACGCCGCCAGCCCGACCCAAAACAACCCAGATTCGTAGCAGCACGACACGCGCGCCCAGCCGGTCGGCTTCCTGGGCCGCGCACTCCCACCGCCGGCACAGGCGCGCCAGAAAATCGTCGGCGGTGCTGGACGCTTCCGTGAGCAGTTCATCGGTGCGATCGCCGTAATAGCCGACGGCGCTCCCCGAAATGAGGATGCGCGGGCGGCTCTTCGCCTCGGCCATGGCCCGAACCAGCTGCTCGGTCACCGCGATGCGGCTGCCCTCGAGAACGGCGCGGCGGACGGCGAAGTGCTCTCGGCCACTCCCGAGCGCGTCAGCGTACAGCTGGCCGGAGCGCCCACCGAGTCCTTCCGTCTTGGTCCCGAGACGACGTTCGACTTTCGGGGACCTGGCTCGCACATCGTCACGGGCACGGCCGGTCCGGCATGGCTCACGGCGGGTCAGCGCGTCGGTGTGGAATACGTCTATCGCGGCCGCGAGGCCCAGGCAGAGCGCGTGAAAATCTGGATCGAGCGGAAGGGCTGCGCCGGCAACGCGAAGTGGGCGGCCGCAAACCAACCTCCCGCGCCGTCGCCGCACGAGTTCCCGAGCCTCACCGGAACGACCTGGGCGGGCTGGGTCGGCTCGCGAGATGTCGCGGGCCGGCACGAGAACACCACCTTTGAGTTCGTCGAGGAACACCGTCTGGCCTACCAGGACCTCGCTGGCTTGAGACACACCGACGCCCTGTGGAGGCAGAACGGCCCGGTCGTGCTCATCGAGATCAATGATTGCTACGCCGAATATGAAGGGCGGATCGAGGGCGACGAGATCAAGGGCCAGTTCTCGAACGAGATGGGCGTGCGTGAGAGCTGGACCGCTCGCCGGACGCAGGGTTCGGTGTCCGCGACGCCGCCGAAATAACGACCGCCTGGCGGGCAAAACCCGTCAACGCAATCGCGCTCTCATACAGCCATCATCGAGCGGGGCGGGCACCGTCATCGTGTACTCGAGTTCCCTCGAGCACAGGCAGCGATATGAAGAGGCTGACATTGCGAAGCTCGCCGCGCTCACTCGCGTCGACCATTCCACCGGGGCGCGCCACTTCGCGCGATGGCTCCCGAATCGCGTACGTCATTCCGACTGACGATCGGGCACGCTGCCGGATAGTCGCCCAGTGTTGAGCTGGCCGCGCTTGGCCTGTCGACTGCCAACGTCTCGCGGACAACAAGCCGGCCCCGAAGATAATCGGCCCACGCGCACGGCGCTGGGTGTATAACCGCAGCGATCTGGGACGGCCAAATGGAAATCCCGGATCAGGTGGGTATTCACATGGCTTCTGAACTGCCGCCACGCGGTGGCGCAGGTCACCGTCACCTGCCCGCGACGAAGCCGTCGGCACCGTCAGGGCGTGGCGAGCGACGCGCGGGGCTGCACCACCTTCGGAGGGGCCAAGGGCTCGACGCTCGGGAAAATCGTGATCCGGTCGAGTCGCTCGTCCGACGGGGTCAGCACGATGTCCTGGTGCCGGCGACCGGTCGGTTCCTTCGGCGCTTCGGCTACCTCAAACGCCACGGCTGCCGGGCCGACCTTCTGTGCCCGCACGTGTCCCTTGCGCTACGGCGCTTTCAGGCGTTTTATCGCCTGGAGGAGACCGGAACGCTCACACTCGAGACCTTGAAGTTAATGAGCAAACCTCGCTGCGGTCTCCCCGACCTCGAGCCTGAAGAGATCGGCGGACCCGGGATCGAGGACAGCGACCCATTCGTGTTCGGGGGGACCCCCTGGGGGCAGCAGCAGATTCGGTGGTTCATGGGAACTGGCACTCCCGATCTGAATGCCGAAGTAGGCGCGATCCAGGCGGGGCTCGACACATGGGCTGGCCTCATTCCCAGGAGCTTTCCCGCAACCGGGACGAGCTCCACCGCGCAGCTCCAGGTCAGCTTTGCCACCGGTGACCACGGCGATGGGTTCCCGTTCGATGGATCGGGGGACGTCCTAGCGCATGCGTTCTACCCGCAGGATGGGCGCATCCACTTCGACGACGCCGAGAGTTGGGGTCTGACCGACGGTGGCGGGAAGACCGATCTCCAGACGGTGGCGCTGCACGAGACTGGCCACGCACTCGGCCTGCGACACTCGGGCAACGAGGACGCAGTCATGTACGCGTTCTACGATGGTGAGCGGCGAACCCCACACGAGGTCGACATCAAGGGCATGCGCAGCCGCTATCCGGTGGTTGTGCAGTCGAGCGACATCGTCGTGGCCGTCCCGATGTGGGCGCTCGAGTCGAGTGGCGGCTGTGACGTCGTCACCGTCGACCTCGGCCGGCCCGTGTCATTGCTCGCCTGGGGTCAGGTTACGATGATCGACTCCCGGAGTGACTTCGATCGCGACAACGCCTGGGCGGTCGAAGTATTCATGGTCGACGGTGACCGCCCGGGGCCCTACATCTTCGGCGGGCGGCACTGGGGCTCCGACGGCGCACCCAGCAACGTCTACACCGGCGCATGGACAGGACGGGCACGAACGGTGACGTTCCGCCTAAGTGTCGCTCACATGCAGGACCTAGAGGCGTTCGGTACGGGGAACATCATCGTTCTGAGACAGGAGGGATAGGTGAAGCAGTACGTCTTTTACGACAAGAAGACCGGGGCTATCCGTCACGTCCATCAGGTGCTGGCGGCGGAAGGCCGGGCCGTGGAAGTGGACAAGAAGCAGCTGGCGACATTCGTCGAGCGCATGGTCGACCTGAAGACGGTGGCATCGCTTTATGCCGAGGTGACACCGACGTCGAGCCGGGCCGCGGTCCAGAACGTTGATACCAAGAAACGCCGGCTCGTGACCAAGCGGCTCACCGCCCGCGAGCAGGAGCGGATACGACGGAGCGAGGACTGAGCAATGCAGGCGTTCAAGGTCGACTTGTTTGCCCTCAAGAATCTGGGAGGCTCGGCGAGCGCCACGATCGACCTCGGCCGGGATCGGCCGTTCATCGCGTGGGGGTCGGTCACCATGGTCGACTCCCTCAACGACTTCGACCGCGACAATGCGTATGCGTTCGATATCTTCACGATCAACGGAGTGAAGACGGCCTCACGCGTGAGCGGCGGTGACCACTGGGGTCCCCCCGGGTCTGGCGACAACGTGTACGAGGGAGCCGTCAGCGGCTTTGGTCGGTTTGTCAATCTGTGGTTACGCAGCATTCACACCGACGACCTCGACACGTTCGGCGTGGGGATCGTCCTGACGCTCGACTGACCGGAACCGGTCCGGCAACCGTACCCCTTCTGACCGTGACGTCGGAGCTGCAGGCTGCCGAGCTCGAGCTGGCGCGTGGCTGGTGCAAGCACCATTGTTCGATAACCGACGCCAGTGAAATGGACGCCGTGCGCCTCGGCTATTCGACGATGTCACGTGACCTGAAACACGCACATACCAATGGTCCGGCAGAAGCTCGGGGCTGCGCTAAAGGGCGCGTCGGTCGAGCAAGGTCTCGGCGGTGTTGAGCCTGGGTCGCCGCCTGCCTACGTGGCGATGGGGCACCTCCTGTTCGACTCGGTCGAGGCATTCCAACAGTCTTTCGGACCGCACTCCGAGGCCATCGTGGGCGACATCCCGAACTACACCAACACCCAGCCGACGATTCAGGTCAGTGAGGTGAAGCAGTAGTCGGCTCAGGCGTTCCTCTACGTCCCGCGCAGCGACTCCCATCAGAGCAGCGCGCACCCGAGCGATCGGAATGCCTCGTGGAAGTCGGGCCGCTTGTCATACCGCCCGCGCAGGCGGCGACACTGGCTGGGCCAGGCAAAATGTGCGCTCCACGACCCCAGCGAGCTGTCTTGCCAAAGACCGTTCGCAACAAGCTACAGCTCGCCCCGAGGCACGTCGAAGCGCACGAGCCTGTCGTCCTCGCCAATCAAGCGGTTGCGTTGCCCCCGGCTGGTGTGTCGCCGTTGTTGGCGGACTTGACCGGCGGGGCGTGCTGAACGGCGGGCGGGAGCCCATCCGCTGAGCCCGCCGACCGGGCCGCGGCCGATGATTCCGTCCAGGCTGTCCTAGCAGTCCAGGGTTCTCTTACCCGGGTGTATTTAAGAAAGAAGTTGAGGGAGATAGAGATGGCCCAGGACACCTGGGACGGCTAGGACGGGACGTTTAGACTAAACGGTCCACCCGAATCGGATTAGGCCTGTCGTCTTTCGCTCTCCGCGCCCAAGCGATATCGAACAGCATCAACGCGACAGCTACTAAGCCGCCGAAACAGCCAACCGGGACCGCGTACATCGCGTAGAGAAGCATGGCGGTACCGAATGGCTCCCCCTCGAAACCGGCGCGAACGGCCATGTAGACTCCATAGGCCATGGTTGAAAGGGCCATCAGCGCGAAACCTTCCATAGCGGGTCGGACGTGACTGGGAGAGCCGTTCAGTAGACGACGCACGTACGCGCTGGCACGCCACGCGGTGAACGCTCCGTACGGCACCGCAAGCCACATCGGCACCAGCCAAATGCCGGGACTGCTCATCGCCGTGTAAACCAGATCCACTGCAGCGACAGCAAGTATCCCGTTCGCAATCCCCAAAAGCCAGGGTAGCCGTTCTCGATCCGTCATACACGAGGTCCCTTGTCGTCCGTCTAGACTAGCTGATAGTAGTCTCACTTCACGGCGGACGCATGGTCGTAGCTGATGACTCGGGTGATCCTCCAGTCGCCATCCGTGTTCTGCCAAAGGTGGATGAACTTGCCGACGCCCCCACTTCTGCCGTCACACTGCTTCGCCTGCGCGTCGCAGAAGCGATGCGCGCCGATCTGAAGCGCCCCGTAGCCGTCCATGGGATGCACTTCCAGCGTGCCCGGGATGAGATCCCGCCGGGTCTTGCCGCAGACGTTGTTCTTAATGCTGTCGACCAGCGCCGGCCGTCCGCGTGTCACGCCGCCCTTGTCGTGGTAGAACTCGACGTCCTCTACGAAGAACGACGCGAACCTTTCGAGGTTGCACGTGTTAAATGCATCGAACAGCCCGCTGTCCAGCGATGCCATCGTTCGAAACAGCGCGTCGTCAGGTGCGCTTTGCCGGCTCTGGGTGCGAACAGGCGCAGCAGGCAGCGATAGCAGCAGCGCAGGCAGCACCAGCCACGTTGGTAAAAAGCGAAGTTGCGTCATATCGAGGTATCGACGGCGAGCGCACCAGATTTGTTCAACGAGAGGCACTCTCGCGGGTAAACGCTGTTTCTAAATACTACGGCGTTTATCGTTAAGGGGCGATGACTAGACGCAAACCTGTGATGTGCGTTCCCTATATGGTGTCTTCACCTTCAATGGCTGCCTCAATGCTGTTCGTCACGGCTTGTGGTCCTGGCCGCGACCGGGCGTTAGCTGTCGACATTTTTCGGCCATCAGCCGTGAAACCGTGATCTTGGTTCTGATTCGAACTCGATTCCTCCTGTATAGTCGCGAAGGGATTTGAGATCTTCGGGCGGCGGATCGAACATCCTGCGGCGTCAGCGCCGATCTATCGGTCTGCCCACATGTCAGGGACGGGCGTTTCCCGTCAACATAACTACCTTGCCCAACTTCCGGATTGTGCGTCATCCAGACACGAACCACTTCTTGATCATGTAGACTTAGCTGGATCAGTAATGAACCCGCCGCGAATAGGAATGTCCGTTGCGCCGATTCCGCCCCAAATCGTGGCCATCGAGCGGCCTCGCGAAAGCCTGATGACGTACTACGTGCTGAAGGCAATCGCGGCTAATGTCGCCTTTCCCTTCGTGTTTCCGTATCTATATTTCCGGTACCACACGATGCGCTACCGGTTCGATACCGACGGCATCCACATGAAGTGGGGCATCATCTTCCGGCGCGAAGTACTGCTGAATTATTCGCGCATTCAGGATATTCATCTGCGGTCGAATCTGATCGAGCGGTGGCTGGGGCTGGCGCGCATCGAGATTCAGACGGCATCCGGATCGGCCAGCGCGAACATGACACTGGAGGGCATGGAAGATCCCGAGGGGATGCGCGACTTCCTGTACTCGCGCATGCGCGGCACCCGGGAAGAGAAAGCCGGCGGCGCGGCCGATCCGGTCGCCGCGGTGCTGTTGGAGATCGCCGGTGAATTGCGGGAGATTCGTGCGCTGGTGGAGAGGCCGCGCGCATGACAATCGCCGAGTGGGTGAAAGACGCAGTTCTGCGATTGGCCCGCGTGCCCGCCGATCCGCACGTTCCCGAAGGCGCCGAGGAATCGGTACGTGTGTTCAACGCGGGGCGAAATTATTTCACTTGGAGGATGATTCTGTGGGGACTCGGCAATGCGGCCATCGCGCTGGGTCTCTTAGTCGCGTTCGCATTCAGTTTCATTCCCACGCTGCCGCCCCTTGTGCGCGCGATCTGGTTAGCTGTGGAAGCGGGCGCGGTCGGCATGTTCGTGGCTTCGATCCCAATCACGTACTTCCTGCAGCGGCTGAATTACGAGATGCGGTGGTACATTGTCACCGACCGCAGCTTGCGCATTCGCAGCGGCGTTGTGTGGCTTCAGGAGATCACGATGACCTTTGCCAACATTCAGGGAATTCGTGTCAATGCGAATCCCATCGAGCGCTTGCTGGGGCTGGCGAATGTCGAAGTGCGCTCGGCGGGCGGGGGCGACACGGCACACGGGGAACCGTCTTCGGGGCACGTGGGTAAGTTCGCGGGGGTCGATAACGCGGAGGCGATTCGCGATTTGCTTGTCGAGCGGCTACGGGTGTACCGCGATTCGGGACTGGGCGAGAAGACGGTTGAAGCACGCGAGCCGCTTTCTTTGTCCGCAGCCCGTGAAGTGCTTCAGGAGACGAGGGCACTGCGGAACTCCCTTGCTAGTGGGCTGCGTTCCACTTAGCGACGTTCATCGGGTCACAGGAAACCTCCTTGTGAGCCGACACTATCCTGCCTCGCAGCACCACTGCCGATCCACCCTCCGCGCGTAGCGTCCGCCGCGCCAGCGGCATAGTTCAAAGGGCGTTCTGGGAAGCGCCAGGGATTCCGTCCGAATTGTCGGCAATACGGAAGTGACTCAGTTTGACGGTTTGTCGCCATCTCGGACTTTGGCCCACAAACCCAGTGCCTGGAACGATAGGTCCTGCCTTGTCGCCAACTGTTTATCCACAGCCGGGCGCCACGCTGATCCCCGAATACCCCTCAGTGGTGGGCGCAGCTGCTGGGCGCACCTCCGATCTACCCCCGTCAACATTGGGCCAGCTATCCCCGCAGAGAAGATTGAAGAACTTCTGGAGTCGGCGATTCTCTCCAGATTCGTTGGCGTTTGCGTATCCTAGCGACTGTCAGGTGATCGCTTGCGGTCGCTAGAAGTCTCAGGGAATTGCTCGGCGTGTCAGGAGTGGTGGGCGCGCTGGTGGGCGCTCCGAACCCTGTCCCTATCAATAAGTCCATCCGAATCGCGAAAAGCTTGCGACCGTGTCGGGGATGCTTCCGCATCGCTTCACCTTGGATCGCCAACAGGTCTGCCTCGACCAAGACCTCGAAAGGCGAGGTGCTGTACGGACGTCTGCCCTGCACACAACGGCGAGGGGTGATAAGGAAGGGACCAGAACTACGCGGCACGCTCGTAGCCGTGGTGCAGACCGCCGACCTGCGGAATGGCGATCACACGGCCAGCCGTCGGCGGCGCGACTGGACGGGAAACAGGTGCATCCTTGTTCAGGCCGAGGTGCGTTCGTGTTCGTGAGTAGTACGCGACGTACTCGTGCAGCACCCGCCGCAAGCCGGCCGCCGTCAAGACGATTACGTGATCCAGGCACTCGCGCCGGACGGATCCGATGAAGCGTTCGACGTAGGCGTTCTGCCAGGGAGAGCCCGGCGCCGTCAGGACTTCCTGAATCCCGATCGTCTTCACGTGATCAAACGCATGATCCCGATCGCGGAGGAGATACCGAGGCAGTTCGTCCCACGGGAACGCGTTCCGAAACTGCTGCACGGTCCACGCGGCCGTGGGATGCTCCGTGACGGCGACATGCACGACCCTCCGTCGATCATGGGCGAGGAGCACCAGGACGAACAGCAGCCGGCACGTCGCCGTCGGGACGACGAAGAAGTCGGCCGCGATCAGCTGCTGCACGTGGTTGCTCAAGAACGTCCGCCAGGTCTGCGAGGGGAGTGGTCGGCGGCGGGGCATGTAGGTGGCGACCGTCGTTTGGGAGATCGTGAACCCGAGTTTCAAGAGCTCACCGTGAATCCGAGGCGCTCCCCAAAGGGGATTCGCAGCCGACATGGTGCGAATCAGCATGCGGAGCTCTTGCGGGACGGTCGGCCGGCCCATTCTATGGCGGCTCTTCCAGGCCCAGAAGAGGCGGAATCCGCGCCGATGCCACGCGATGACCGTTTCCGGTTTGACGATCACGAGCACCCTCCGCCACTGGTCCCAGGCTTGAGACAACCAGACCCAAAGCAGCCGGTCGAGGCGCGTCAGCCGCAGCCGACGCGGATGTGATCGTTCGCGCACACGGAGTTGGTGGCGGAGTGCGAGGACTTCGAGCTGCAACGCCGCGCGCGAGCGAGCACAATCTGGAAACGTCATCAGGAGGGAGACCAAGACAGGCCATCGCTCAGAAGGCTACTCGCCGTCGGCGGTAACCGCAATGGTTTCAACAAGAACCGACTTTCTGACAGGGACAGCCGAGAAATCCTGGGGGGCCGGAGCCAATTATCGGCGCAGCGTTTATCAGAACGTATCCCTGGACGATGTTCCTCTGACGACTGTCCGGCGTGTCCGACAGCGCGGCCGCGCGAGGTGTTGAGTCCACTCCATCGCTCACGAAACCTTTCCTGCCAGCAGAGTGGGCGCCATCTGTTATCAGCGCGCACGCACTGGCGGACTGGCCGCCGCCGGCAATGCCCGCTATGGGATGTCGGGATCAAAGTTCTCCATCACCCAGGCGTCCGTTTGCTCCTCGGTGAGACTGCAGACGATCGTGTCGCGCTCGGGTGTGAGATCGCAGGTACTAATTTGAGGGCCGACGGGGAACCGGCCAATTGTTTTGGGCGCGCCCGTCCGCGATGAAACGCGGACGAGGGCCCGGTCGGCGTCCTGAATCGCATAGATCCACTCGCCGTCCGCGGACCATCCGATCGGCCGCGCCTGCACCGTCAGCCAGCGCTCCTCGCGACTGGGCCACGACAGGAGCGACATGACGGGCTCGTATTCGTTTCGTCGCAGCGCCAGTTGGTCTCCGCGCGGCGAGAACATGGGGTCGAAAACCAACTCACGACTGATATCTTCTTTGAACAGGTACTCGTCGCGTCCGGTCCAGAGGTCGCGAATCCGGTAGTTCTGCCTGTCCGGGGTCTGCCACGCCAAGCGACCGTCCGGCAGCCAGATCGGATGCGGCCAGCCGACCGCTGAGCCCTTGACCTCTTTGGGCCACTGGCCATTCGCCCCAGAGATCCACACGCGCGAAGTTCCGCTGCGGCGAGACGTGAAGGCCAACTGCTGTCCGTCTGGAGACCAGGCTGGTCCGGCTCCTTCGCCAAGGCGTACCGGCTCGCCGCCACCGATCGGAATCTTGACGATCTGCGAAGCGAACTCGGAACCGGCCGTGGCCGCGACCCACAACCCATCCGGAGACACGGCGGGATGCCAGAAGGCCGTCGTACCACGCGTCAGCGGCGTCGCCTCCGTCGTCGACCGTGCGAAGTTCAGCCGCCAGAGGTTGGAAACCCTGGCGCTGCGTGAATAGAGCAGCCGCCGGCCGTCGGCCGACACCGTGCATCGGTACCCCATAGGCGTGACTGGCAGTCCGGTCAGGAGCACGCTTTCGGCGCCAGGGTCGGGGTACATCGGCACGCGCAGGAGATCCATCGAGCCGCGGCGGTCGCGCATGACGTACACCACGTCCGAAACGGGCGATGAGCAAATGGCGCGGTTAAACTCAGTACCCGTGAGCAGGCGCAGCTGGTCCCCGCCATCGGAAGCCACGCTCCAAACGTTCCAGACCTTCTCGTCGTCTCCGGGCGTCATCAGAACGACGCGGTTCGTGCGAGCGTGCCAGTCGATCGCGAGAACCCGGCCGAAACCGGTCAGTGACACGACTCGTGTCTCGCCGCCCGCGAGTGAGAGGGTATGGAAACCTACCAGGTCATCTGCGGTCAGCGCGAGCGCCGTGCCGTCGGGCGACGGAGCGGCCATTCTCCCGGAATCGGGCAATCGCCGCGCGGTACCCCCGAGGCGCGGCACGATCCACACGCTTCGGTTCCCCTCGATCACGACGAGATGAGAACCGTCAGGCAGCCACGAGAGCGCCATGACGTTCGTACCCGTGAAGATGGGCGACGCTTGACCACCACTAAGCTCGCGCACCAGCACTCGGTCGAAGCCGCCAGGCACGTACGCCACGGTGCGACCATCTGGAGAGAGGGCCGACATCTCGATGTCGCCGGTGAACGTCACTTGTTGGTGCTGCACCTCTGGCGCGCCGGGACGAACCGCGCTGCGCCATCGCCAGATCGCCGCGCCAATGGCCACAGCCAGCATTAATGCAATAGCCGTCGTGGTCCATCGGGTGGTGCGGCGCTGGAGTGAGACCGCGGCGGCTGCGCGGGAACCTTCGCCGCCGGCAATCCAACGCAGTTCGTCGGACACGTCGCTCGCGCTCTGCCAACGCGCGTCGGGATCCTTCGCGAGACATTTGCCTACGAGCCGCACGAGCGCGGAAGATGCAGCGGGCTCCGCCGAGGATAATGGCGATGGCTCGACGTGCAGAATGTTCCCGATGACTGCTGCCGGGCTGTTGCCACCAAATGCCGCCTGGCCTGTAAGCATCTCGTAGAGCACCGCGCCCACGGCGAAGATGTCAGTCCGGGTGTCAGCCTCCTTGCCCTGAAGCTGCTCGGGTGCCATGTACGGCAAAGTACCTGCGATCAGACCGACGCCGGTCAATGGCGGCTCCGTCGCCGCTTCCGTGATCGGGGCGACGGTAATCTGCTCACGCGCCTTGGCGAGGCCGAAATCCAGCAACCTGACCCCGGACTTCGTGAGCATGATATTGGCGGGTTTCAGGTCACGATGGATGATGCCGGCGCGATGCGCCGCGGCGAGCCCGTCGATTATTTCCGTGCCGTACTGGAGCGCTTGCTCTATGGGGGGCTTGCCGCGCGCCAACCGTTCGGCAAGGGTCTCGCCATCTAAATACTCCATCACCAGGAAGTCGATCCCGTCCTGGTGTCCAATGTCGAACAGTGCACAAATATGAGGGTGGCTCAGCGCGGCCACGGCGCGAGCCTCGCGGTCAAATCGTCGCTTCGCGGCGGCGTCGTTGCTCAGATCAGGCGATAGGACCTTGAGGGCGACTATGCGATCAAGGCGCGTATCGCGCGCCCGGTACACTTCGCCCATTCCTCCGGCGCCGATGAACGAGAGCACTTCGTACCGACCGAGTGTGAAACCCGGCTGTAGAGCCATGTGATCGGCGCATTATACGGGGTCGCTGATCGCGGATCGTTGCCTGCCCAATTGAGTGCCTGCGTCCTTCCACGATCTTCCATCGACCATGCCCGCGACGACCGCCTGTCCCCTCTCGTTGAGCTGGACGTTGCATGCACCGTTTCAGAGCTATCTTCACGAACATTCTGGACTTGTGCGCGCGAGTTATCGCCATTCAAAGGGGCACGGGGCGATCGATGAATAGCGAGTCTGGATCCCCAAGGCGAGTTGGGCTCCTCGCGTCGTCTTCGGGAAACGCAACTCCTCGCTGCACTCGGAGTTATCGGCGCAATCCCCACACACCTTGGCCATGGAAGCAGACCCGGCCGCAGCGGGTCATCGTGATGGTCTGATCGGGAAACAGGTAGGCCAGATCCTCCAGGCCGCGATATATGCGCGGGGAAGTCTAGCCTAGACGGCATGAGTCCATCTACGCATCGCGTCCCTGGGGGAGCGCAGACTGATTCATTGCCGATTCACGGCTCGTTACCGCAACGTCGTCGTGACGTTGAATTGGTGTGACGGTGCGCCTTCTGGAACCGCTACCAGGACGCGATACGTCCCCCCTCGCACCGGTATTGCGACGGCTCCGGGCGCGGGCCGCGTGATGAGATTGGCATAGTTGCCCGTTGTGTACCAGAAGATCGATGGAACGGGGCCGCCAGCCGCCGGGCGCGCCTCGACATTCAGCATGCCCGCCCCCGACTCGATCACGACGATTTCGCATCGACTTTCCATGACCCACAGATCCTCGAGGTCTGTGCACAGCGAGCTTGTGGCGTCGACCGAGACGACGATTGACTCGCCAGCAGGAATGCTGCGCGTGGGACGGAGCCGCATGTCCCGAACCGCGGGGGAGGAGCCGGTCGGCACCCACTGGACGTCGACTTCGTAGCCTTCGTGAAAGGAGTAGACGAAGCCCAATCCGCGTCCCGGCCAGGTTCCTGGTTCGAACTCAACTGAATACTCGCCCAGGTTGTTCGTTCTTGTCGTGAGCCAGCAGAAACCGGCCATGGGACAGTGAGACGGCGGATTGCTCACCCTCCAGCGGGCGCGTAGTCGACCTCGACGAGCGCTCCGGACACGGGAACGCCGTGCGGCCATCGTGGTCCGTTATGGCTCAATGTGTGCGGCATCCCGTCTAGACCGCGATCATCGCGTCTGTTCCGCGAACGCGTTCCCGACTCGCAGCGCCAGCCCGGGCGTGTTCGCGTGCGCCATGTTTGACGTGACAGCGATGGCGATGCCGCTGTCGCGCCCCACCATCAGCGACATCACCATCCCGCCGGCGAGCTCACCGTTGACGCTGCCGGGGTTCGTCGCCAGCGCGAAGCGCACGAGGTCGGACGGCGTGGAATAGAACGCCATCCCGTTCGCGCAACAAGCCAGGTCGCGCATGTACATCAGTCGTCGTCCACGGCCGGGATTGTCATCGGATCTCGGGACGTAGAACGTCGCGCGATCGCCCGGCAATGGTTTCGCAGGGGCGAGACCGATCGGCCTGAAGATGACGTGGCGGATGATCGTGAAGAGCGGGAAGTCCTCTTCCGGCTCGCCAATATGCTCGGGACTCCATTCTGCCGCCGAGTCAGCGCCGGTATCGGTCAGCCCGAGCGGTGCGACGGCGGCGGTGACCGCGGATGCCGCCGTGCCGATGTTGAATCGCGTGTCCGGCGTGACGGGCGCCCGCGTCACCACGTCCCTCCATCCGAACCCTTCGGCCCAGACGACGGTGCCGCCGGCACCGACCGCCACGGACACCCCGGGCAGGTTTTGCTCCAATACGGCTGAGCGCACGAGCTCCCGCGCGCGCTCGACGGCCGCCGTATATTGCGGCGACGGCGCCGAGTCGACGACCGATGGCACCGCCTGCGACTGCGGGAAGAGAGGCGCGGTCACAACGACCCCGTGGGTCAGAAATGCCGCGAACGCGGCAGCGACGACGCCGACGGCAAGCGCCGTGCGGGCAGCCCACCTGGGGAGCCGGTTGCGCGCGGCCCGCACACCGAGCACGACTCCGACCACCATCAGCAGCATGCCGATGACCGCGGCGCCTGGCGCGTCGTCGGCGTCGGCCACATAGATGCCCATGGCCGCGATGGCCAGGCCGAGGCCGAAAAGGGTGAATGCCTTCACGGGGTTCATCACAGTGGCTTTCATGCCCGCAGTGTGACCGAGGCCCGGCCGCGGAGTCCTCACCAAACCGTGAGCGGCCGCTGAGATTCGAATGAAATGCCGCCCGCGTCATTGACGTCGAGTCCCCGCGTCGGCCACCCGCGTCGATTCCACCCGGCCCGCCGCCCGCACGAGCGCCTCCAGCGCCGACAGCTGCTGCCGCAGTTGTGCAAGGTCAGACGCCTGCTCCTCGATCCGGCGGTTCTGCCCCTCAATCCGGCGGTGCAATTCCTGCGTCGCCGAGACGTTCAGCATCGCAAGGGCCTCGTAGTCCACCATCCGGAAATCGGTCACCTCGCGCCCGTAGACGAACACCTCATCGGCACTCCCCGCAAAGGCCGTGCGGAACCGGTCCGGCGCGGCGTCCAGCACCTCATGCACGCCATCGCTGTCCGGGCCGATGAGCCGTACGCGGTCGCCCTGCTTCAGGGTCGTGGCGAGCAGCACCCACCCGTCGCGGATCCGGGCCTTCGCGTAAATGTCCGGCACGACATCGGTACTCCGGCTCACGGCCTGCGGGAACACCTGTTCCATGTGGGTGAACCGCACGTGGAGCCAACACCACTGGCACGTTCGCCGGGCTGGCGGTGCAGAACCTGCTGGCCGATGGCCTTCCCGACGTGTCCACACGCCGCGCATTCCTGGTCAGGCAGGCGTGTCACGGGGCGTTGCCTGGGAGCGCGCCCGGCTGGCAGGACCGGTCGCCAGAAAAAAGAAAGGCCGCGCGAACGCGGCCCTCATGCCCAACACGTTGAGGGCAGATTCACGATTACGGGAGCGGGACGCGATGAATGTTCCGTTGCGTCGTACTCCGCGCAAACACGTACGTGGACCCGGTGTCGGATGGGTAGAGCCAACCCTCGACCTCTCGAGCGATTCGCAGGTAGTTCAAGTCGTCACGCGAGCGGATGCCCTGCGCGGGCCATCGCGGAAGCATCGAGCCTGATTCGAGCGTCACCAGGAACGTCCGGCCCGGCGCGGCTGGATCCGACGGGGTGAACCTGATGACCAGTGATCTGCCGTTGGGCATCCAATCCACCTCGCAGTTGGCGCAGAGCGGAACGGGCGGACCGCCCGCTGTCGGAAACGCCATCGTGACCTGGTAGCCGTCCTGCCGATCAGCGTGTTGCGTCCTGACGATCAACCAGGCGCCATCCGGGGAGGTCGTCTGGAAGAACAGCACCGGTTGCTGAACCGCCTTTTCAGGTGCGCGACCTTCGCGCAGCCGATAGACGAAGCGGGTGCCGTTTTCAATGCCGCGGCAGAAGATGCCGCCGACGTCGTCGAACCGAGGGCTGTCCGCTTCCAGTTCCGCCAGCTGCCGAGGCGGATCGGGACGATCCAGTCGCGCAAGCCACACGTGAGAGGTGCCGCGTTGGTCCAATGCCGCGAAGACGAGCTGACTGCCGTCGCGCGAGACGTCATATCCGATCACCTGTCGACCAGGCAGAATCGAACGATGGCGACCTGTCTCCAAATCCGTCGCCCACAGTTCCCCTACGCGGTCTCCCCGGCCAGACAAATGGACAGCACCCTGGCGCACCAGATAAAACACGGAACGGCCGTCCCCGGGGAGCGGCTGTGACGTTCCGCCGTTGGGCATCGTCGGCACGAAGGCGTACCCTTCCCGGGATACTTCTCGCTCGCCTCGTTCATCGTGAACCCAGATGGACTGATGACGAGTGCCAACTGAAGTCAAAACCGATCGTCCATCCGGATCCGGCGCAATGCCTTCTTCCTCGGTCGGCCCATGCGTGAGCTGCTCGGGTGCTCCGTTCGGGAACAGCTGTCGCCAGAGGTGAAAGGTACCGGTGCTGTTCGAGGAGAAATACATCCACTTGCCATCAGGTGACCACGCCGCGAAGGTGCATTGCCCATCGGGTCCGACGCGTCTTCCAACGTTCTGACCGGTGGTCGGCACGAGCCGGCAGGGCTGCCACACAGGGTTGTCCATCTCGGCGACGAGCACCCATGCACCGTCCGGTGAGACGGCCGATCGATGAGCCATCCCGTACTCGCCGGCCGGTGAGTACAGCACTCGTGCCGCATTCCGCTGCGCGTCGGCGGTCGTGACCTTCATGTGAAGACCGCCCGTCTGCTCCGAGAACATGAGGCGCCCGTCGCGGAGCCAGGACAACCCGGATGCGTTTTGAAGCCACCGGCGCGCCTGGCCGCCACCGACCGGCACGGTCCACGTGTCCCACACAAACTGCGAGGTGAGCGTGGTGTACGCGATGGTCGAGTTGTCGGGCGAGAACAAGGGACTCATTTTCGCCAAGCCGTCGGATGTGAGCTGCATCGGCTCGCCATCGGGAAGCGCCTTGACGTAGATCTGCCCGTGCCCGTGGAAGGTACTGGCCCCGCGAATAAACGTGAGCAAGCGGCCATCGCTTGATACCGCCGGTGATGTGGCGGAATCCGCGAAATGTGTGATCTGCGTGTACTCGCGCTCGACCAGCGCGCCGGGCGCCGGCCGTCGCGCAGTCCAGATCGCGCTAGCGACCAGGATGATCGCCGCCGCCGCTCCACCGCCTCGACGCCAGCGACGGAGCCAGCGATAGGAACCGGTGTCCACCTCGCTCGCCAGCCGCGCCAACTCGATTCGAACGGCCGAGGCCTGTTGATGTCGCGCACCGCGGTCCTTGGCCAGCAGTCGCATGACGACGTTTTCGAGCGCCGCCGGAACACGCGGATTGAACGCGCGTGGAGACGGCGGCGTGTCGTTGAGAATAGCCCGGAGGATTGCAGATGCCGTGTCGCCGCTGAACGCCGGCCGCCCAGTGACCATTTCGTACAGCACCGCGCCGAGCGAGAACAGATCGGAACGCCCGTCAACGGGTTCCCCTCGTGCCTGCTCCGGTGACATGTAAGCAGCCGTGCCCATGACCGCCCCGGGCCTCGATGTGGTCGGCGACGCAGCCACTGTGCCGGAAGCCGATCTGGTGTCGGGGTGATCGACGCCTTTGGCCAGTCCGAAATCGAGCAGCTTCACGACACCAGACGTCATCACCTTGACGTTGGCCGGCTTCAAATCGCGATGAATGATCCCCTGCCGATGCGCCACCTCCAGGGCGTCTGCGATCTGCATCGCGATCGCGACGGCATTCTCGACGGTGAGCGGGCCTTGCACCAGCCGTTCGGCGAGTGTCGGTCCGTCGACCAGTTCAAGTACCAGCGCGGGCAGTCCGTCGACCCGCTCGAGCCCATAGATGGCGCCGATGTGCGGATGGTTGAGGGCCGCGAGAATCCTTGCTTCGCGCTCGAAGCGGACCAGACGGTCCGTGTCCTTGGTGAAGAGCGGCGGGAGGATCTTGATCGCAACGTCGCGATCGAGCTGGCGGTCGCGCGCGCGGTACACATCGCCCATCCCGCCACTGCCAAGGAGGTCCACGATCGTGTACGCGCCGAACTCCCGGCCGATGAACGCCGCAGTCTCCTCTGCTCCGGCCATCAACGCAAACGCAGGCCTGCTCAGGAGTTCGTTCGTCGCGGTCTCGCGCGCCAGGAGCGACTCGACTTCTTCACGCAGCTCGCTGTCGTCGGCGCACACCTCGCCGACGAATGCGGTGCGCTCGTGCGGAGTGCGCGTGAGCGCGGCGCGCAGAACCGCCTCGACCTCGTTCCAGCGGTCACTCGTCACCTGGGCTGCTCGCGGGAGCGGCGACGTCCCGACGCCTGAAGCTCCCGTGAGAGCCACAGCTTCGCCACCCGCCAGTCTCGCTTGACGGTCTCCACCGAGAGGCCGAGCGCTTCCGCCGTCTCCTCGACGCTCAAACCACCGAAGAATCTCAGCTCGACGACCTGACTCTTGCGAGGGTCGATCTTCGCGAACGCCTCGAGAGCGCGGTCCACTGCCAGCACATCGAGCTCGGGTTCCGGCGTGATCAGCAGCGCGTTGTCGAGTGGCACTCGCAGCATGCCGCCGCCGCGTTTCCGGTAGCCCCGCGACCGCGCGTGATCGACCAGCACCCGGCGCATGAGACGCGCGGCGATGCCGACGAAGTGCGCGCGATCCTGCCACCGCGGGTTCGCGGTATGTGCCAGTCGCAGGAACACCTCGTTGACCAGCGCAGTCGCCTGGAGCGTGTGGCCCTGCCGCTCGCGGCGCATGTAGGCACGCGCCAGTCTGTGCAGCTCCCGTTCGACCAAGGGCACCAGTTCGTTCAGCGCCGCCTGGTCGCCCTCACTCCACGCACGGAGCAACTCGGTCGCGTCCATGACACCTTCTTCGGCCGTTTCCCGCATTCACACAACGGAACCGTTAGCGCGCGTGAAGGCCCGCCGGAATGATAACCCGGCGGCGTGCGCATCAAACCTAAAACGGCCGTAAGGAGCCGATGGTGAACCCTCCATTCCCGATGATCCTTCGTCGCGCGGAGTCACCAGTGCAATCGCGCATTGCCTGGCATGTGGCACTGATGTCCGTCGTGGTCGCCTGCTCGCCGACATTGCTGTTGGGCGGTGCTTCAGACACGACCGTGGTGCTGCACGTCACCGCCGAACTCCGGGTGCCTCATTCCGGCGCTCTCCGCGACGCTGAGTTCGAGGTCGCTGGTCGCGCGGCGCGGACACTGCTGGCGACCGCCGGGATCTCCGTTGAATTGCGCGATTGCAGGGCTGCCAGATCAGAGTGTGAAGTGTCCGCACCTGGGCATGTCGTCATCAGCGTCCGGCTGAGGCCAGAGCGCAAGGCGACCGATGTCACGGCATGCGGCGAAGTGGCGCGCGATTATCTCGGTCGGCCTGTCGTGGTCGTCTATCTCCAACCACACGCCGACCTGGCGACGGTGTTCCGCTTCCACGTTGCCTCTCGGTCCAATCCTGCTCTTGGCGAGATCCGCACAGGGCATCTGGTTGGCCTCACGCTGGCGCACGAGGTCGGCCACTGGCTGGGCCTGCCTCACGCAGCGTCCGGCGTGATGAAGGCGCGTCCCGCGCTCGAGGAAGTCGCCGCCCTGGCGTCTCAGAGGCTGGCGTTCGAATCACAGCAGGGATCGCGCTTGCGGCACGCGCTGCTCCAGCGATCCATTGCGGTCCTGGCCGACAATCGATGATGTGGCCGTACGTCTTGGCGTTGCAACCTCAGCAACCCTTCGTCGCCGCCACGGGTGAGCGCTCCGCTCGGCGGCTCCGTTGACTGCACGACGTGGGAGGACAGGAGGATCTTCCACACTTTCAGTCGGGGCGATGGGTCTGCGTTGAGCCGCCCGTCGGGTAGCACTCGACGGCGATGGTGATGGGGCCGAGTCCGATCAAGTCGCCGTCGCGGAGCTCCGTCTCGGCGTCGATCCGCCGCCCGTTGAGAAAGGTGCCGTTATGGCTCTGCAGGTCTTCTATGACGGCGATGCTCTCGCGGACCGACACCCGTGCGTGACGCCGCGAGACCGACACGTCGTTGACCAGCACAGCGGCGTCTGGATCGCGACCGAGCAGGTTCACGCCCTCGGCGAGCAGCTGCGGTCGACCCGCAACGACCAGGCGCCATGTCACCACGTTGGCCCGCTCAGACCCTTTCGAAAGGTCTCCGCAGAAGGCGTAGCCGAAACCCTGGAGCGTGCGCACGAAGCGGGGCTGCCTCGCCCGGTCGCCCGTCGCCGCGCGGATCTCGGCTACGACGTTGGTGAGGCTTGCGTCCGACACGTCGATGTTCGGCCAAATGACGCGGACAATCTCCTCCTTCGACACGGCGGCGGGCGCCCGGTCCGTGAGCAGCAACAGCAGCTCGAACGCCTTGGGAGACATGTGGACAGCTCCTTCGCCGTGGCGGAGCAGCTGGCGCTGTGAGTCATCGAGCACGAATTCGCCGAAGCGACGCCGCACCTGTGAAAATCCTTGGAAAATGCTTTGGGCCCTGTGAGGACTTCCGGGCAGCCGGAGCCACACCATGCATGGCAGTCACACCCGGCAGGACATTATGCCCATAGCTGCGGCACAGTCCCAGGAATCGGGGCGGAGAACCACCTTAGGGCGCGGAACGCGCGCGGTAACTCGAATTCCGATTACGGTTGAGGTATATTGCCTCCCCGAAGAGCTTCGACCCCATTTCGTCATCTTCTTCGGTGTCGATTGGAGCGGTCATGATCCCCCCTCGCGTCCAGCGCTCGTTGCTCTGGTGTCTCGCTGTTTACGTGTTCTTGCCTGGGACGGTCACCGCCCAGGTGCTGACCGGCGCGCTTGTCGGGACGGTGAAGGATGAACTGGGCGGCGCCCTTCCGGGCGCATCGATCCGCGTGACCTCGCCAGCGCTGATTGGCGGATCGCGGACGGCGACCACGAACGAGAAGGGGCAATTCAGGTTCCCCGTCCTTCAGCCCGGCACGTACGCCATCGACATCGAGCTGAAGGACTTTGCGCCGTATCACGAAGAGGGTCTCAGCATCGGCACGGGGAACGACGCTCGAGAGAACGGCCGTGCTCGCCCTCGCCGGTGTTGCCGAATCGGTCGTCGTCGAAGGATCCGGGTCCCGGGTCGAAGTGCGAAGCAGCGGCATCGAAACCCGCATCGGCCCCGAATACCTCAAGACCATTCCGACGCGCCGCTTCAGCATGTTCGACTCGATCCGGGCCGCGCCGGGCGTGTCGCCCACGTCGCCTACGAGCGGCACCGTCAACACGGTATCGGCCTTCGGGTCCGGCGGTAACGAAAACCTGTTCCTCATAGACGGCACGAACTTCACGTGCCCGTGCGCCGGTGTGTCGCGCGCCGAGCCGAGCGTCGACGTCATCCAGGAGGTGCAAGTCCAGTCGATAGGAGTGTCAGCCGAATACGGCAACATCCAGGGGACCGTGTTCAACGTCATCACCAAACAGGGAGGCGATCGGTTTCAGTACGACGCGTCGTACTATGGACAGGCCGCCAGCCTGACCAGTCAGCCGGTGGAGCGGCCCGTCCCCGGAAGCACATCCCTCAGCGGATACGAACGTGTCAAGTACCGCGACTTCACGACGGACCTGGGAGGCCCTATCGTCCGTCAGCGGCTGTGGTTTTTCACGGGATACCAGTACCTGCGTGACTACGACAGCCAGCCCGGCGCGGACCCCGCGTTCCCAAGGACCTACGAGCAGAACAAGATCTTCGGCAAGGTGACCTGGAAGCTGACGCCGAGTCTGCAGCTCATGCAGAGCGCGCACTACGAGTCCTGGGTCAACCCCGACCGGCCCACGTCGGTCACCCCGTTTGAAGCGACGACCCGTCCGGAGGCCTCGGTGCGAGCCATCACCTTCGGCGACCTGACGCAGACGCTGTCGTCGAATACCCTGTGGTCCGCGCGTGTCGGGCGGTTTGTCTACGATCTATTCGGCGCGCCGAGCACCGGGGATCGGACGACGCCAGGTCACTTCGATCGCGTGACGGGCGTCGCCAGCGATGCTCCGGCAAGTTTCGGCGGATTGATGCTCCTCCGCACGACAGTCAAGGCCACGCTGAGTCACTATCGACCGGCGCTGTTCGGCGCCGATCACGAGTTCAAGATCGGCACGCAGGTCGAGAGAGGCGAGCACTACGGGCCCACCGTCATTCCAGGTGGTGTCAGGTACATCGACAACAGCGGGCAGCCGTTTCAGGCGGTCTCAGCCCCTCCGTCCAACGCCGGCGGTCTGTTCAACACGGCGGCTGCCTTCGCAAGCGATGCGGTGACGATCGGCGGACGAGTGACGGTCAACCTCGGCGTCCGGTACGACCACAGCCGCGCCATCAGCCAGGATCTCCATGCCGTCGATGCCGAGGGGAATGACACGAGCGAGATCGTCGCTGGCCTGGGCACGTTGTACACATGGAACGTCGTGTCGCCACGGCTCGGCGTCACGGCCAGGCTGTCAGATGATGGCCGGACGATCCTGCGTGCGAGCTACGGCCGCTTCAACCAGGGCGTCCTTACCGGAGAGATCAGCCCGATCCACCCTGCCGTGGCAGCTGTCACGACCACGGCGTTCGATCCGCTGACCGGCGGCTACACGCGGCCCGTCTCGGTCGTCGATCCCAACATCAACCTCCTGATCGATCCCGAGACCCGGACACCGCGCACGGACGAATACTCGGTCGGTGTGGACCGGGAACTGAGCCCTCGACTGGCCGCTGCGGTTGCGTACGTCCACAAGAGCGGCAGCGATTTCATTGCCTGGACCGATGTCGGCGGGCAGTACCAGGAAGAGACGCGCACGCTGCCGGACGGCCGCACGCTGCCCGTCTTCGTGCTCACCAGCCCTACGGCCAGTCGGCGTTTCCTGTTGACCAATCCCAAGGAGTACTCGCTGACCTATCACGGGCTCATCGCGGTCCTCGAAAAGCGCCGCTCCGACGGCTGGCAGGCGCTTGGCTCGTACACGTACTCGAGGGCGTACGGCCTGCAGGCGTCCAGCGGAGCGACGGCCGCCGATCCCCAGGTGAGCACCGTGGCGCCCGCCTTTCCGACCGCCACGTTCGGTCGCGATCCCAACAACCTCACCAACGCCTATGGCCGGCTGCCAAACGATCGGCCCCACATGTTCCGGCTGATGGGCACCTTCGATGTGGGGGACACGGGGTTCAGCCTGTCAGGCAATCTGCAGTACTTCAGCGGCAAACCATGGGCGGCAACCGCGCAGGTTGCGCTGCCGCAGGGCGATCAGCGCATTCTGCTCGAGCCCCGGGGATCGCGCAGGCTGTCGGGGCAGCCGATGCTCGATCTGCGGGTGTCGAAGTCGTTTTCACTCGGTCGCACGGGAGAGATTGATCTGATTTGCGACGTGCTCAATGTGTTGAATGGCACGGCCGAGGAAGCGCTGTCGACGGACAATTTCTACAGTCCCAACTTCGGGAAACCCACCGTCTTCGTCGATCCCCGCCGCGCCATGCTTGCCGTGAGACTGAACCTCGGGCGTTGATCAGCCGGCGCGGAAGGTTCAACTGGTCTTCTGCGGCTTCGCAGAGGGACGCGGCGAGCGGGCACGCGATTCCGGTGGGAATCCGACCTTCGTGACGATGTCCTCGAATCCGGGGTCGCCGCGCATCGGGTCCCAGCGCGGGTCCTTGAGGAGCCAGACCAGCCCGTTGGCCCGCTCATCGTACGACCGCCGAAGCCAGGCGAGCGCCTGTTCCCGGTCCGAGAGCCCGAGGTTCATGAGCGCTTGCTGGTAGGTGGTCGTGCGTCCCCGGCCAGTGAGGTCGTCGAGCTTTGCCGACATTTTCAGCGCCTCGTTGCGGCGACCCAATTGGCCGTAGAGGTGCCCCAGGCCAGCAATTGAAGGGATAAAGTTGTCGGATGCGTCACCTGGCAACTGGAACTGGGCGATAGCCTCGTCGTAGTGTCCTTGCGCCTGGAATGTCCGCGCGAGCCAGAAGTGGGCCCACGGATCTCCCGGGCTCGCCTTGATCGCCTCCTCGAGGGCGACGCGGGCTTCCTCGTAGCGCCGATCGTAGAACGTCTCGAATCCAGCGTCGGTCAACACCAGCGACGACAGCGGATCGAGCATGCGCGCGCGCTCGATCTGCTGGCGGGCTTCGTCGGGCCGCAGCAGCGCCGCGAGCAGCATGCTGTAGCCGTGGTGCGCCGTCACCGAGTTCTCGTCCAGCGAAATCGCGCGTCGAAACTCCCGTTCCGAGGCATCGAAATCGTAGTCGAAGTACATGTGCACGAACGCCGAGCGACGCATGGGCCTCGGCGAGATCGGGTGCCAGCGCGATGGCCTTGCTCGCCGCCGCCTTGGCTTTCGGGAACGCATCGCGCGGCGCCGCGAGGTTGGAGTACCCAATCTGAGAGTACGCATCCGCCAGCCCGGCGTACGCCGCGGCGTAGGTCGGGTCCGCATCGATCGCCCGGCGGAATTCCTCGACGGCCTGCTGCAGATCCGCCGGCGCCCGCTTGTTCCAGTAGTAGCGTCCCCGTACGTAGGCGTCGAATGCCTCCGGGTTGACCTGGCGCGCGGCGTTGAACTGCGCTCGATCGTCGGTGGACAACTCGACGGAGATCTTGCGTGCGACCTGCTCTGCGATCTCCCCCTGAAGCCGCGGCAGGTCACGAACATCCCGCTCGTAGGTGTCGCTCCAGAGGACGGATTGGGTCGACGCGTCCGCGAGGTTGGCGGTCAGCACGACGCGCGATCCGCTCCGAGTCACGGAGCCCTCGAGCACGGCTTCAACGCCGAGCTCGCGAGCGATGTCACCGAGCGCCTTTGGCGACCCCTTGTAATGCATCGCCGACGTGCGGGAAGTCACACGCACCCCGTCGATTCGAGCGAGGCCGGCGATCAGCTGGTCGGTGATGCCGTCAACGAAGTACTCCTGGGCCGCGTCGCCCGAGCGGTTGGCCAGAGGCAGCACGGCGAGTGATCCAATCCGGCGGGGGGCGCCTGACCTGCCCCATCCGTTGCTCCATCCGGCGACGGCGAGCATCGCCAAGGTCGCCACAACGAGCGCGCCCGCGATGGTTCGCCGACTGCGCGTGTACCACGGCTTCGGCTCGGGCAATGGCACGGTCACCGGCCCGCTGAGCAGTGCGCGGAGGGCGAAGGCGAGATCGCGTGCCGACTGGAATCGCTGCTCCCGGTCCTTTTCGAGGCAACGCCGTACCACGGTCTCGACGTTCGGTGGGATCGGCACCGTCGCGGCGCTCAGCTCCGCTGGCTGGTCGCGCAGGATCGCGGCCAGCGTTTCGGCCGCGGTGTCGCCGCTGAACGCACGCCGCCCGGCGAGCATCTCGTACAGCATGCACCCAAGGGCGAAGATGTCACTGCGTGGGTCGGCGGACTCTCCACGGACCTGCTCCGGTGACATGTATCCCACCGTGCCAAGCACTGTCCCCGGCTCGGTCTGGACGGTCACGGTCGTTTCGCCCCCACGTCCGTCCGCGATCACGCGCGCGGAAGTAGCGAGGCCGAAGTCCAGGATCTTGATCTGCCCGTCACGCGTGATGAAGACATTGCCGGGCTTCAGGTCGCGATGGACGATCCCTCTGGCGTGGGCCGACGAGAGTCCGTCGGCGATTAACGCCGCGAACTCGATCGCCTGTCGCCACGACAGGCGCTCGCGTGCCAGACGGCGATCCAGCGATTCGCCCTCGAGCAGCTCCGTGACCGCGCAGACCGTCCCGTCGTACTTGCCATAGTCGTACAGGGCGACGACATTGGGATGCGAGAGCGACGCGACCGTGCGCGCTTCACGCTCGAATCGCTCGAGCGCGTCGGGGTGTCCCTCGAGCTTGTCAGTGAGGATCTTCAGGGCGACGTCGCGCCCCAGTCGAGTGTCGCGCGCGCGGTAGACCTCTCCCATGCCGCCCGCCCCGAGCGGACCGAGAATCGTGTATGGCCCCAGCTGCGTGCCAGTGGTGAGCTTCAAGGGAACGGTGCCTAGCTTCGCATTGGATAGCTCAGCCGGTCAAGAGCTACACGCCGGAGCACCCACGAGGCCAGACACCTGCATTAACCTGTTAACCGGAGGGCAGGTTCGGTTCTAGCCTATGGCGCCGACGACAGTGTCCAAATTGGCGTTGTGGCGCGCACGCGGGAGGAATCATGAACTCGAAGTTTGTTGGTCTTCTCCTCTCGGCGTTTGCGGTCGTTGCTGTCGATTGGACCGCCAAGCCGACCTTTGCCGACGACCGGCTCGCGCGAAACGTCATTTTGTTCATTGGTGATGCGGGAGGGATTCCCACGATCAACGCCGCCGCCATCTACAAGTACCGCGCGCCCCGGAAGTTGTTCATTCAGGCGATGCCGTATGTCGCGCTCGTGGAAACTTCGTCAGCCTCCCAATGGGTCACAGACTCTGCCGCGGCCATGACCGCGATGGTGACCGGGCACAAGACGCACAACGGCGTGCTCTCGCAGTCCGATAGCGCGGTGCGCGGCGCGAAAGATGGCGAAGCGCTCAAGACGATCCTCGAGCACGCTGAAGAGCGAGGCCTCTCGACGGGTGTGGTGTCGAACAGTTCCGTAGCATCGGCGACCCCCGCCGCCTGTTATGCCCATGTCAACGACCGGCGTAAGGAGGGCGAAATTTTCGTGCAGGCGCTCACGCCCCGATTCGGAGACGGAATCGACGTTGTGATCGGCCCGGATCGGGCCGAGATCCTGGAATCGACACGTGCATTGGGAGTCGATATCGTTTCCATGCTTCGCAAGTCAGGACGTGACCTGTACGAGTCGCTCGAAGCGCTTCCCGCGGGTGCCCATCGGCCGGTTGTGCTGCTGCAGACGGAAGATTTCGATTTGGGTCGGGCGACGGAGATCGCCATCGAGATTCTCTCCCGCAACCAGAAGGGCTTCTTTCTGATGGTGGAGTCCAACCTTCACACGGAGGAACTGATCAGGGGCCTGGAACGTACGGTCGCCCTCGACGATATCATCCGGCGCACGGCTGCTCACGCGGATTCCAAGGACACGCTGATTCTCTTTACCGCAGACCACTCGTACGACTTCCGCGTATATAGCGGGGCAAAAAGCGAGGCTCTGCTCGGCGATTTCACCGACCCGGCGTTCGGAGACGACGTGGAAAGCATGCGGCTCGACAACGTGAGGCGAGACGACGACCATACGGGCGAGGAAGTACTCGCGGCCGCGCAAGGCCCGGGCGCCGATCGCGTACGTGGCGTGCTGTCGAACACCGATATCTTCCACATCATGACGGCTGCTTACGGTTGGGACAGCTCGTCCGCCGGCAGCCCGAAACAAGCGGTCAGATGACATCCGTCGTTCTGCGGATTCCAGAAGGACGCGTGGGTGAAACACCTCCTCATTCCAGCATTCTCATCGATCTCACTTCTCGCCGGCTGTGCGGCGGATCCCGGGCCGGCAGGCGCAAGAGGTCAGCCTGCGTTTCGCATTCGCAGTGGCTTCGCGGCTGCGTTGAATGGCGATCAGGGTTGGGCCGGAGCGCTCAACGAGAAGGTCACCATCCCCGCCGACCAGCCCTTCCGCGTTCGCCTGGAAGTGGAGCTGCCGCCCGACTCTGCGGCCCGATCCCCGTTTCAACTTCAATACCGGCGCAACGGAGGCGACTGGATCGGCGTCGAGGCCCACGATTTCCCCCACCCTGTGCGCGAACTCGAACTGCGTTTCGCGAAGGCTGAAGTCGGCGCGCCGCCCGACGGCTGGCGCGCCGCCCATGGCGACGCCAATGGCATGGCCGTGGCTTCGGTCGGACAGGAAAAAGTCCTGCGGGCCCGGGCGACTCGGGAATCCCTCACCGGCCTCTACACCCCGCCGTGGGACGCGACCGAATTCTCCGCGGAGTTTCGACTGCCCGTTGGAACACGCACTGGCCTCGGATTCATCTTCGGCTATGTTGACGCCGGAAACCACTGGCGCGTCTTTCTCGATCCCGGCGCCGGCGCCATTCGTGTGAGCCGCTTCGTCGACGGAGCGGAGACCGTCGCCACGGAGAAAAGAACGGCGATCACCCTCGGCGAATGGCACGACATCGAAATACAGACCGAGGACGAAAAGGTTGAAGTCAACTATGAGGATGATGCCTTGCAGTTCGCGGTTGAACTCGGGGCCGCTGTTCCGCCGTCGCCATTCGGGTTCCACGTCCCCGCGAGCGACGCTGTGGAATTCCGGGAGATCACCGTGGCGGGTGAAGCCAGAACGCCTCGGGTAAGTCTCGTCACTTGCCCCGCCTATGCGAATGGCGCCGAGACCACCGACCTGCTGACGGGTTCCTCCGTCAGGTTCCACGCCGGCGCCGGCATCAGTTCCGCCGAGCGCACGCCGTCATGGAGCGGTGCCGGTTCTCACACCGAGTTCGAGTGGGCACTCGTGATCCGTCGCTACGCCGACGGAGCGGTTGCGAACGAGGAGGGCGACACGTTCGAGCTCAGGATGGTTGACGCCGGCGGCGCCGTGTTAACCGGATCGCGGAATCCGGTACTCCGGCTCACGATACCGCCCGGTCACGTCGGAGGAACCTTCGTCGAAACGCCGGGCCGCGTCGGTCCATGGCAGGCGCGCAACGGCGACCTGTACTTCATCATGGAGCCGGCGGAGACGGACAACGTGTTCATGATGATCAAGTCGAGCGACAGTGGAGTCACCTGGCGGGAGATGGACGGAGCGAACCGCCCTGAAACCAACGACCTTGAATCGGTCGATGGGTGGCAGGCGGGGGATAGGCTTCACATCATTCATCAAGTAACCGACTCGACCAGGTATCACGCGTTCCGCACGTCCGATCACCCGACGCAGCCCGATACATGGGACGTTCGCGATGAACCTGCGGCCACCGTACCCTCTGTCGCCCAGGCGGCGACTCTCGCCGTGCGATCGGACGGAAGCATCGTCGCTTTCTATGTCGCGGACACCGTCCACTACAACATCCGCTCGTCCGGAGGCATCTGGGGTGCTGACTCCGTCGTCGATCCGGGAGTCGGCCCGAAATCAGCCGGTCCCAAGGCCGTGCTCGGCGCGAACGACACCGTGCACGTCGCTTACTACGGCATGGACGGCACACTCTGGTATCGGCGGCTCCTTCGCAACGGCACCCTGACCCGGAGGCAGCAGCTCGCGTCGGGCCTGGGCACCACGCGAGCGGAATACGGCGCAGTACTCCCCCTCCTCTTCATTGCCCGGACGAACACGGTCGTCATCATCTACCGGCAATCCGACGGCAGGCTCTGGGAGCGGCGGGTCGTCAATGACGGGGCGCCGACGCCGGCGGTGCAGGTCACGGACCGATTCGTCATCCAGGACGCCGTGGACTCGCAGCAGCCCGCGGCAGACGCGGCGCTGGATGGAATGACCGTTCGCGTGCTGTTCGTCGAGCAGACGTCGCGGAGCATCTTCAGCACTCACGATGACGGCGGTTGGCAACCATCGACCCTCCGGGTCGACGGCATTCTCGGCTCCTGGATCCGAGGGAACGTGTACACCCGTTCGGAGGGGACGAAGGTGCACGGGTACATCTATGACGCCGGCTCGGACGGCGGGGCCGGCATGAACCGCTTTGGCGAGATCGTATTGACCGTCCGGTGACGGACGAGGTTCATCTGTTTTTGCGCCTTTTCGATCGAGCGCCGGCTTCTTGTTCGCGCAGACCGCCCAATCGTGCAATCTCGCGGTCCGCGGCGTGGGCGAGCGCCTGCCTGCGATAACATACGGCCGGTGCCGACCTTCGGAGTGTATCGCCACCTCACGCAATGCAGCGGTGCGGATGGGACGTTCTGCGTCCTCGCGATCGATCATCGTGACAATCTCATCGCAGAGCTGCAAAAACATCGCACGTCGCCGGTTGCATACGAAGAGGTCGTCGCCTTCAAGACGAGCGTCGCGCGACTGTCGTCGCGCGCGACGGCAGTGCTGATCGACCCCGACTACGGCGCTCGCGCACTGATTTGTGGAGCCATCCCGGGCGGCATTGGCGCGCTCGCCCCACTCGAGGTCACCGATTACCGGCCACATCCAAGTCAGCGGAAGCCTCGCATGATTCCGGACTGGAGCGTCACGAAATTGAAGCGCGCCGGTTTCGCGGGCGCCAAGCTGCTCCTCTACTACCATCCCGACGCCGACGACGCGGAGGAAAAGACGAACCTGCTGGATCGCGTTGTTGCTGAATGCGATCGCGAACAGGTGCCGTTGTTCCTGGAGCCGATTACGTATTCCCCGGATCCTTCTCGCGAACTCGATAACGGACAGCGTCGGGAAGCCGTGATCGCCGCCGCGCGGCACTTCTCACGTCGCGGCGTGGCGGTCATGAAAATGGAGTTCCCCCTCGACGTGAAGGCTGACCCCGACGAGCGGGTGTGGACCGCTGCCCTCGCCGAGTTGAATGACGCGTGTGCCACGCCGTGGGCGCTCCTGAGCGCCGGCGTGTCCTACGATGTGTTCGTCCGTCAGGCGCGACTCGCCTGTGAAGCGGGAGCTAGCGGCGTCATCGCCGGTCGCGCCGTCTGGGCCGACGCCGTTCCGTTATCTGGGCCGGACCGGGATCAATTCATCGAGACGGAGGGGAAACGGCGGGTGAATCAGTTACGCGAGATCTGCCGCACGCTGGCGACGCCGTGGACGCGCAAGGCGCCCGTTCCGGAGCTCCCGCAGCGCTGGTATGCAGAGGCTGCAGGTCCTGAACCCTCGAACGCGTCTACACTCCGAGCGTTCTGAGATACTCGCGGTTTCGCCTGGCGCTGTCAAACGGCGATCCCATGGACGGCAGCACGTCCTGCTCGACAACGATCCAACCGTCGTAGCGCCGCTCGCGTAACGCCTCCAGCAACGCGGCAAAGTCAACCGCCCCCTGGCCCAACTCGCAGAAGACGCCGTGACGGATCGCCGTCTGATAATCCCAGCCCGCCGCCCTGGCGCGCGCCGCGATGGCCGGCTCGCAATCCTTGAAGTGCACGTGCCAGATTCGCGCGGCGTAACGCCTGAGCAGCTCGAGCGCCAATGCCCCGGCGTACGTGATGTGCCCGGAATCCAGGCAGAGTCCGACAAGTGAATCGGCCGTGCGCTGCATGAGTGCGTCTATTTCTTGCGCGGTCTCCACGAAGCTGCCACAGTGGTGGTGGAACACCGTCCGGAGCCCCGCATCCTCGCGCACGGCATGCGCGAGGCGTTCGACGCCGTCCGCGGCGACATCCCACTGCTCTTCTGACAACGACTCTGATGGTCGAATACGCCCGGCCTGTCGCGCTCGCCAGGGATCGGCGGCAGGTTCGTCGGACAGCACGATGAAGGGAAACCTGCCCGAGACTGCGGCCAGCAGCTGCGCCGTCGTGACGGCCTTGCGCACGCTGTCGTCGTAAGTCTGTGGATCAGCAAGCCGTATCGTCACAAACGCTGCGAGCAGCACGAGGCCGCGGCGTTGGATTTCCCCGCGGAGTTGGATGGGATCGGTGGGCATGAATCCCCAGTCCCCCAACTCCGTTCCGGCGTAACCGGACGCCGCAATCTGGTCCAGGACGAGTGCGTAGGCGGGACTGTCAACCTTCGATTCGTACTCGAGTACTCCCCATGAGCAGGGAGCATTCGCGACATGGATCAAGAACGCGCTCCCGATGCTCGAAGGTAGTGTCGTTCGGCGCCGCGCGCGCGTTCGTATTCTCGCCGTGCTTCCTGCACGCTCTGCCGGGTCGAGACTTCCGCCACCGGAACATCCCACCATGATTCGTAGCCACCCACGCGTTGCTCGCGGTCGACGGGAATCACGATGGCACTGGTGCGATCACTTGCGCGTGCCGATTCGAGCGCCGTCCTGATCGTGTCGCGCGTGCACGCCCGGACGACGGCCGCGCCGAGCGAGGCGGCGTTCTGCGCCAGGTCTACCGGCAGCAGGTCACCGTCGAGTCGTCCGCTACGATCGCTGCGATAGCGATACTCCGTCGCGAAGCCGTCGCACCCGACCGCCTGGGACAAGCCGCCGATGCTCGCAAACCCGTGATTGTCGAGGATCAGAATCGTCAACTTCACGCCTTCCTGGACGGCTGTGACAATCTCCTGCGCCATCATCAGGTAGGACCCGTCGCCGACAAGGACGTACACGTCGCGATCGGGTGCGGCCATCTTGATGCCGAGGCCGGCGGCGATCTCGTAGCCCATGCACGAATAGCCGTACTCGAGATGGTACTGCTTGGGATCGCGCGCCCGCCAGAGCTTGTGCAGGTCCCCCGGCAGGCTGCCTGAGGCGTTCACGATCACGTCACGCGGACCCGTGAACTCGTTGAGCACGCCGATCACTTCACCCTGACTGATGACGGGGCCGTGATTCAGGTGATAGACCCGATCGACTTCGCGCTCCCAGTCGGCCTTCTCCCTTGCGACGCGCTCCCGGTATGCGGCCGACGTTCTCCAGTCGTCCATCATTGGCAGCCACTCGTCGAAGATCGCTCGCGCGTCTCCCACGAGCGGCAGCGCCTGGTGCTTGCCCGCGTCGAACTCGGTGATGTTGACGGTGATGAACCGAACATCGGGATGCTGAAACGCAGTCTTCGATGCCGTGGTGAAGTCGCTCAAACGTGAGCCGGCCACGACCACCACGTCCGCCTCGCGGGCCAGGCGATTCGCGCCGGGCGTTCCGGTCACGCCGGTGGCTCCGAGCGCCTGCGGATGATCGTGAGCCAGCGTTCCCTTCCCTGCTTGCGTTTCGACGACGGCGATCCCCGTCTGTTCGGCGAAGCGGCGCAACGTCTCCGTGGCCTCGCTGTAGATGACGCCGCCGCCGGCGACGATCAGGGGGGTTTTCGACGAGCGCAGAAGGGCGGCGGCGCCGCGCAGCAGCAATGCGTCCGGGCGAGGCCGCGGGATCGTCCACACGCGCTTCTCGAAGAACGTCTCCGGGTAGTCGTACGCTTCAGCCTGCACGTCCTGCGGCAGGCACACGGTGACTGCACCCGTCTCGGCTGGAGACGTCAGAATCCGCATTGCTTCAGGGAGCGACGTGATCAGTTGTTCGGGACGATTGATGCGATCCCAATAGCGGGACACCGGTTTGAAGCAGTCGTTCACCGAGATATCCTGCGAGGAGGCGGATTCGAGCTGTTGCAGGACGGGCGCGGGCCCTCGCGTCGCGAAAATATCACCTGGCAGTAAAAGGACTGGAAGACGATTGATCGTCGCGACCGCGGCGCCGGTCAGCATGTTGGTCGCACCTGGACCGATGGAACTCGTGCACACCAGCGCACGTCTGCGATTGGCCATCTTCGCGAAGCCGACGGCCGCGTGGACCATCGCCTGCTCATTGCGCGGCAGGTAACAGGGCAGCCTGTCCGCGTACGCGTGCAGCGCCTCGCCGACACCCGCGACATTGCCGTGGCCGAAGATCGCAAAGGCGCCGCCAAAGAACGGCTGGTCGACGCCATCGACGCTCGTATGCTGTTGCGTCAGGAATTCCACCACCGCCTGACCCACGGTGAGGCGCTTCTTCTTTGCCACGATGTTCCTCACTACCTTTCTTTTCCTACCACCCGCCGTGTGACGCGACGAACTCCTCGACCTCGGGGAGCGTCGGCATGAAGTTGGCGCATCCATGTCGAGTGACGACGATCGCGCCAGTCGCGCACCCCATGCGAACGGCGCGCTCGAGTGTCCAACCCTGGAGCCAACCGTACAGCAGTCCGCTGGCAAACGCGTCGCCGGCACCAAGCACGTTCAAGACCTCGATTCGAAACGCCGGAACGACGACCGGATCGTGGCCAGGACGGAAGATGATCGCCCCCTCGCCGCCGCGTTTCAAGATCAGCGCCTCGAGTCCGAGCTCGACCAACCGGTGCGCGGCGGTCGTGGAATCCTCCTCGCCGGTGGCGGCACGGAGCTCTTCGTCGGTCCCGACGGCAAGCTGCGCGGAGCGCAGCAACGCGCGCATATGCACGCCGAAGTGCGCTGCCGAGGCCCACTCACCGGGACGGTAGTCGATGTCGACGACGACGCGCGCGCCGGATGCGCGAGCACGTTCGGCCGCGAAGATCGTCGCGGAGCGGCTCGGCTCGTAACCGAGCCCCGTGCCGGTGACCACGACGACGCTCGTGCGATCGACGGGTGCCCCGCGCACATCATCGAGGTCGAGCGCGCGGTCCGCGCAATTATCCCGATAGAACGTCAGGGGGAATTTGTCGGGCGGCTGAATGCTCATGATCACCGCGCTTGTCCGGCGCCCGGCTTTGCGCGGAATGAACCGCGTCTCCACGCCTTCACGCTGGAGGAATGCCAGAACGAAGTCGGCGACCTCGTCCTCGCCCACCGCGGTCAGCAGCACCGACCGCAGCCCGAGGCGGCGCGTTCCCACGCTGATGTTCGTCGGACAACCGCCGACGTAGGCATCGAAGGACTTCACGCCCGTCAGCGGCACGCCGATTTCGTGCGCGTACAGATCGATGCAGCTGCGGCCCATGGTCAGGACATCGTATTCGGGCGGGTCACTCATGCGAGCTTCCGGTCTCTGATTTCTGGTCTGGCCTCTGGTCGTCATCGTACCGGTGAAAACACGAAGCGTGGCCGTACGGACCAACGCACAAGATTGCAGACCAGGGACCAGAGACCGACGTATACTGCGCCGTTCCATGAGCCCAGTGCAAGCCGATAGCCGAGCTCCGGTGCTGCAGATGCGGGGCATCTGCAAACAGTTTCCCGGCGTCGTAGCGCTGAACGACGTCGCGCTGGCGCTGCAGCCGGGCGAAGTGCACGTGCTGCTCGGGGAAAACGGCGCGGGCAAATCGACGCTCGTGAAGATTCTCAGCGGTGCCGTCGAGAAGGACGCCGGCGAGATCCTGCTCGCCGGCCAGCGCGTGGAGATCGCGGGACCCGACCATGCCCGACGGCTTGGTATCAGCAGCATCTATCAAGAGCTGACGCTCGTTCCGTATCTGTCGGTGGCGGAGAACGTGTTCCTGGGAAAGGCGCCCCGGCGATGGGGGCTCGTGGACTGGCGCCGGATGAGGGACGAAGCGGAACGGCTTCTGCACGGCCTGGGCGTCCGGCTCGACGTTCGGCGGGCCGCCGGCGGGCTCGGCCTGGCGCAGCAGCAGATGGTGGAGCTCGCGCGTGCGCTGGCTGACGAGGCACGCGTGCTGGTGATGGACGAACCGACCTCCGCGCTGGCGGGTGTGGAAGTCGAACAGTTGTTCGAGACTACTGCGCGGTTGATCGCTCGAGGCGTCGCCGTCGTGTACATCTCACACCGGATGAACGAGGTCTTCCGAATCGGCCACCGGGTCACGGTGCTGCGCGATGGCCGGAACGTCGCGACGCGGGCACTTACGGGCGTGACCGTCGGCGAGCTCGTTCACATGATGGCAAACCGCGACGTCTCGGACCAGTATCCGCGGCGGGAGGTCCGGCGCGGCCGCGAATTGCTGCGTGTCGAAGGGCTCACGCGCCGTGGAATTCTCCACGACATTCACTTGTCTTTGCATGCCGGTGAGATCGTGGGGATTGCCGGGCTCGTCGGCGCCGGACGCACCGAGCTGGCTCGGGCCATCATGGGCGCGGACCCGATTGACGACGGTCGGATTACGATCCGTGGACAGGCGGCGCGTCTGAAAACGCCCGCCGCAGCCGTTCGCCAGGGCATCGGGTTCCTGCCTGAAGATCGCAAGGCACATGGCCTCGTGCTGAGCCTTTCGGTCCAACAGAACATCGCGTTGCCGAATCATCGCCGGGTGTCGCACTGGGGGCTGGTCGATACCGCGCGGGAACGCAGAGAGGCGCAGCGGATGATCGATCGGCTGCGCATCAAGACTCCGAACCCGGATCGAATCACGCGGTGGCTGAGTGGTGGCAACCAGCAGAAAGTCGTGCTCGCAAAATGGCTGGCAGGCCATGCGGAGATCTTCATCTTCGACGAGCCGACCCGGGGCATCGACGTGGCGGCACGGCGCGACATCTACGAACTCATGAACAGCCTGGTCGTCCACGGTGCCGGGCTGCTCATGGTGTCATCCGATCTACCCGAAGTGCTCGGGATGAGTGATCGGGTGCTCGTGATGCGACAGGGGCGGATTCAGGCCGAGTTCGATGCGAGCGCGGTGTCCGAGGCCGACGTCATGAACGCGGCCTTCGGAGTCGCCTCGTGAGGACGAGCCTCTCAGGACTCAAGAGCGCACGTCAGTTGGGTACGCTCCTCGGCCTTCTGGTTCTGGGTTGCGTTCTATGGATTCTCACACCCCACTTTCTCACCGTCCCGAACCTCTTGAACGTCCTGGAGCAGAGTGCCATCAACGCGATCGTCGCGGCCGGTATGACGTTCGCGATCATCTCTGGCGGCATTGATTTGTCCGTCGGCTCGGTCCTGGCGCTCTCGGGAGTCGTCCTTGCGAGCCTGTTGCAGGCTGGTGCGGGGTTACCGCTCGCACTCACGCTCGCGCTGGGCAGCGCCGCTCTTTGCGGGCTGCTCAACGGCGTGATCGTAACTCACGGACGTCTCCCGCCATTCATTGCGACCTTGGGGATGATGAGCGTCGCTCGCGGGCTGGCCCTGATCTGGGCCGAGGGGCGGCCGATTTCGGGCTTTGACGAGACCTTTCGGCTGATCGCCACCGGTCGTCCTCTCGGCGTACCAGCGCCGGTGCTGATCACGCTCGGGGTCTATGGATTGGCGCACGTGGCGCTCGCGCACTCCGTATTCGGACGCAGCATCTACGCGATTGGCGGCAATGAGGAGGCGAGCCGGCTCTCAGGTGTCCCGGTTCGTCTGCACAAGGCTGGCGCGTACGTCGTCTGCGGTCTCACCAGCGGCGTGGCCGCGATCGTATTGACGGCACGTCTCAATTCTGCGCAGCCGACGGCCGGCATCATGTACGAGCTGGACGCCATTGCGGCGACCGTCATCGGCGGAACCAGCCTGTTCGGCGGCGAGGGTTCATTGGTTGGCGCCCTCATTGGCGCGCTCATCATGGGCGTGCTCCGCAACGGGCTGAATCTGCTGGATGTGTCGTCATTCGTGCAACAGCTCGTGATTGGCATTGTCATCATCGCCGCGGTGTGGATCGATACGGCGCTGATGCGTCGTCGCTCATGACGCTGACGCATTTCACGATTCCGGGGTCTCAGGTTCTCGGGTTCCGGTTCTACACGGACTCTCAGACATCGGAACCTGAAGGAGGCAACGGCATGCGGTCACGAAGGCTTGCACGAATCTTCAGGACTTCGGTGGGTGTCCTCGCCGGACTGGCGATGGCACCGATGCACACCGGCTGCAACCGACAGCCGGCCGACAACGGCGCACCGGGTCGCACGCGCATCGCCTTCGTCATGAAGACGCTGAATCATCCGTTCTTTCTCGACATGAAACGCGGCGCCGAAGAGGCGGCGAGCACGCTCGGTGTCGACCTGGTCGTGCAGGCAGCCGAGCGGGAATTGGACGTCGAGAAGCAGACGCAGATTATCGAGAACCTGATCCAGACCGGGGTGAAAGCGCTCTGCGTCACGCCGAGCGGTTCCAGGGAAGTGGCGTCGGTCCTGGGCAAAGCCACCCGGGCGAACATCCCGATCGTCATCGCCGATACACGCGTCGATCCTGCTGCGGCCGCTGCGGCAGGGGTCAAGCTCGGTACGTTTGTCGGGTCGGACAACTACGAAGGGGGAAAACTGGCCGGTCAGTTCATGGTGCAGGTAACCGGCGGCCAGGCCAGGGTGGCAATCCTCGAGGGGATCCCCGGTCACGAGACGGGCGATTCGCGGCTGCGCGGTTTTCGCGACGCGGTCGCGAGCGCGCCGGGGCTCAGGATCGTTGCGAGCCAGCCGGCGAACTGGGAGCGAGACCAGGGCTTCACCGTCTTTCAGAACATGCTGCAGGCACACCCCGAAATCGACGCGCTGTTTGCGGCCAGCGACCTGATGGCGCTCGGCGCCGTCGAGGCGATTGCCGCCGCGAATCGCACCGGCAAGGTACGCGTCGTAGGCTTCGACGCTCTCGACGATGCGCGGGCGGCCATCGAAGCGGGCCGCATGGCGGGCTCGGTGGCGCAATCCCCTCGCGACATGGGCAGGATCGCGGTCGAGAGCGCGTATAAACTGATTCGGAACGAGAGCATTCCGGCCGAGCAGAAAGTTCCTATCGTCCTCGTGACGAAGAAGACAACATAACGAAGCTACTCGAGCGTAGAGACATCACATGACTGGAACCGGCAGGCGCCGATTGGACGTGGGGCTCATCGGATTGGGACGACTCGGGCGCGTCTACGCGCGCGACATTGCCACGCGTGTCCCCTCTGCACGTCTGGCGGCGGTAGCCGACGTGGACCAGGCGGCGGCCGCAGAGATCGCCCGCGAGTACGACGTCCCGCGCTGGTACGGAAATCCCGGTGATCTCATCGAGGATTCGAACGTCACCGCGGTCGTGATCGTGAGCCCGACGCGGACGCACTGTGAGTTGACGCAGGCCGCAGCCAGGCGCGGCAAGGCGATCTTCTGCGAGAAGCCGGCCGCCCTGTCGCTCGAGGAAGCGCTGGCGATGAAAGAAACGATCGCAGCGACGGGCGCCTTCTTCCAGCTCGGCTTCATGCGCCGGTTCGATCGCGGCTACGCGTCGGCCAAACGCCAGATCGAAGCCGGCGCGATCGGCGATCTCGTGATGTTCAGGGCGACCTCGCGTGATCCATTTCCACCGTCCGCCGATTACGCGAACCCGCGCAACAGCGGTGGCATGATCATCGACCAGGGCATCCACGACTTTGATCTGGCACGATGGTTCATGGGCGAAGTAGAGCGCGTGCAGGCCATCGGCGGTGTGCTCGCGTACCCCGAACTGGGCGCGGTCGGCGACATCGACAACGCGATCGTGACGCTTCAGTTCACCAGCGGGAAGCTTGGCGCCGTGGACTTGACCCGTAACGGCGTGTATGGCTACGACATCAACACCGAGCTGCTCGGCACCCGCGGTACGTTACGGGTTGGATATTTGATCGAGACCCCGGTGCTGCTGATGACCAAGGAAAACGTGGCGCACGACGTCGTTCCGTATTTCATGGAACGCTTTCGAGATGCCTACATCTCGCAGCTCGAGAACTTCGCGGAGAACGTCCTGCACGAGCGCGTTCCGCCGATCACGATGGACGACGGAGTCGAGTCGCTGCGGATCGGCATCGCGGCAACCCGCGCTCGGGAGAGCGGCCAGGCGGTCGATGTGGCGTCGGTTGCGGCGTCTCAGGAAGGGCGAGTGTCGGCATGAGCAGTTGGACACCGCTCTTGCATTCTCGCGCCCCGCGCGAAGGACGTTCAGCGCCACTTGTTACCGTCGGTCCGCGACGTGCGCGATGGCACTACGTCCACTTCGGGGCGCACCGGATCGTGGCCGGCGACCGCTGGGTCGGGCGCACCGGCGGCGACGAGGTGTGTCTCGTGCTCCTCTCCGGTCTCGCAATCGTGAGCTGGTCTCCCGGGCAAGCACGCGCCGTGCGTCTGGGCCCGCGCCGAAACGTGTTCTCTGACTATCCCCATGCGGTGTACCTGCCACCGAAGACCAGATTCGAATTGCGGGCGGAGCAGACGACCGAGATCGCCGACTGCCGGTCGCCGACCAAGTCGCGGTATCCCGCGCGCGAGATCAGGCCCGAGGACTGCGGTCTCGAGGTGCGTGGGGGCGGCAATGCGACTCGACAGATCATCGACATTCTGCCGCCCATGGCGCCCGCGGACCGGCTGCTCGTGTGCGAAGTCCTCACACCGAGCGGAAACTGGTCGAGCTATCCTCCGCATAAACACGATCGCCACAGTCCGCCGATTGAAGCCGATCTCGAAGAGACCTATTACTACCGATTCGCCGATCCCGCCGGGTATGGCATCCAGCGCCTCTACACCGCCGACCGACGGACGGATTGCGTTCTCACCGTCACCAATGGGGATCTGGTGATCATTCGCGACGGCTATCATCCGTTTGTCGCGGCCTATGGGTACGACGCCTACTATCTCAACACGCTTGCCGGCAGCGCTCGGACGCTGGCGGCGACCGACGATCCGCGCTACGCCCACCTGCGGTCGACGTGGCCCGCTCCGGACCCGAGGGTGCCGATGATTCCCCATCCGACCTCCAGCCGCGGCACTGCCGGGGGCGGCGAGAAGCGGAAGTCTAGTTGACGGCGTCCATCCAATGAAGGGACTCGCGAAGCTTGCGCCGGGTCCGGGCAACGTCGGCCTCGAAGAGCGGGAGGAACGCGTGCCGGGACGAGGGGAAGTCCTGATCGAAGTGCATGGCGCAGGCGTCTGCGGCACGGATCTGCACATCGCCGCCGGCGAGTTCGTCAGCAGGCCGCCCGTGACGATGGGGCATGAAGTCTGCGGCGTCGTCTCGCAGATCGGTGAAAGTGTCGATTCGTCGTGGCTCGGTGCGTCAGTCGTGTCGGAAACCTACTACTCGACCTGCGGCCGGTGCGCATGGTGCCGGGACGGCCAGATCAATCTCTGCCCGGAGCGGCGTTCGATCGGCTCGTTCGTCGATGGCGCCTTCGCGCGCGCGCTTGTCGTTCCGGCGACGAACCTGCACAGGATTCCCGAGTGGCTCGACGAGCATGCGGCCGTGCTGATCGAGCCGCTCGCCTGCGTATGTCACTGTCTCTGCGATCCGGACAAAGTCACTGTGGGCGATCGCGTGCTCGTCACCGGACCAGGTCCCGTCGGACTTCTCGCAGCCCAGGTCGCGCGCGCCTTCGGCGGGGAGGTGTCGCTCGTTGGCCTGTCCCAGGACGAATCGCGCCTGGCTGTCGCGCGCAGCCTCGGGTTCACCACCGCACACGTCGCCGAGCCGGGCGCCGACGTGGTCATCGAGTGTTCGGGTGCGGCAGGCGGAGCCGCGACGTGCTTCGAGGCGGCAGGCCGCGGTGCGCGCTACGTGCAGATCGGTGTCTTTGGCAGGGACGTGAACGTGCCGCTGGACAATCTGTTCCGCAAGGAGCTGGTCATGACGTCCGGCTTCGCATCGACGCCTCGCTCCTGGCGACGCGCGATGTCGCTCGTGGAGGCGCGCCGGATCGCGCTCGAGCCGCTGGTGTCGGGGGTGGTTCCACTCGCTGACTGGCAGAACGTTTTCGCTGATCTTCGGTGCGGCCGGGGGATGAAGATCGTCTTTGACCCGCGTCTGGATTGAACGCTACGGGCAGCGCAATGGCAGCTTCACGGCCGGACGCCGCTTCGGAGCCCTGAACGCGTTCGAAACACAGCCGACGCCGGCGGTGCAGGTCACGGACCGATTCGTCATCCAGGACGCCGTGGACTCGCAGCAGCCCGCGGCAGACGCGGCGCTGGATGGAATGACCGTTCAATCGTATTGACCGTCCGGTGACCGACGAGGTTCCCTGTCGCTCAGAACCGCAGTTTCATGCCGAGCTGAATCACGCGCGGACCTCCGCGGGTTTGCGTGATCTCGCCGAAGTCACCCGCGCTCAGGTCGCTCGCCGGATTCCGGAACGACGGCGTATTCGTGACGTTGTAGGCCTCGACTCGCAATTCGAGAGTCGTTCTGTTCACCAGCCGCGTGATCTTCGAGAGACTCACGTCGACGCGCCGCTGGCTGGGTCCGACGACCGTGTTCCGTCCCAGGTTTCCCCATTCCGTGACCGAGCTCTGGAAGGCGTCACGATTGAGATAGGCGTCGATTCGCGAGCCGATCGAGCCGCTGGTCGTCTGGTCTTCGTGAGTTGCGCCGGGCGCGAGGTTCGGTCGCGGGCCGGTGGACGAAAAGAGGATCGCGCTGAAGTCCTCGTCGACGACCGTGAACGGCCGACCGGATTGGAAGGTGCCGATTCCCGACAACTGCCATCCGTCGCGCCACCGGTTGCCCTCGAAGGGAAGCTCCCACACCCAGCTCAGGATCAATCGGTGTTTGCGGTGGAAGTCGGATGGCCCGCGATTCAGCTCGGGCCGCGTCTGGTCGTGCTCGATCTGGAACAACCCCTCGTCCGAGAAGAGGTCGATCGACTTCGACCACGTGTAGTTGATGTTGAACATGTACCCGATGCTGAATCGTTTCTGCAGGCTTGCCTGCAGCGAGTGATAGCTCGAGTCGCCGTTCGAAGAGAGCGTGTTGGCCCCTTCGTCCTCGTCGAGGCCCAGCAGCGCTCCGCGCAACTCACCGCTGATCACGCACTCACCGGGATCATCCAATAGATCGCATTCCTCGGGCGGCGTGGTGCGGTTCACGAACTCGTCATCGACGATCTCGAGGTAGTTGCCGATGAACCCGCCGCCTGGAACGCCCGGACGGGCCAGGAACCCGCCCACCGCGTCGATGTCGAGCGGCTGGTTCTGATTGGCCAGTTGCAGGAGACTACGCCCCCGGCTGCCGACATAACCGATTTCGACGAGCCAGTCCGGCCTGAACTCCCATTGGACGTTGAAGTTCCACTGCTGCATGGACGGCGTGGAGAGATCCGGCGAAACCATCTGCGTCTCGAAGGCCTCGAATTCGACGCCGGGATCGTTCGACCCCTCGAGCTGAGGCTCACCGTCGTCGAACCCGATGGTCATGTCGGGAATCGGGAAGGGTGGAATGTCGGATGGGACCGTATTCCAGTCGTCCAGATCATCGAGCTGTGCCTCGCGAAAGAACGGCGGTGACTGGCGCAGCGAGTTCGCGAAGCCGGCCGTAATGCGCTCGAAGAAGAGACCGTATCCGCCCCGAACCACGACGTTCCGCTTGTCGAAAGGGGACCAGGCGAAGCCAATCCGCGGCATGAGATTGTTGTGGTCGCCGGGCAGGATCGTCTCGCTATCTGCGATCCGCAGGTCCAACCCGGCGGCGCCGGGGAACGAGGCCGAATCGAAGTTCGAAGGGAAGATGAACCCGTCCTGGATACGCCCCGACGCGAGTGCCGCCGGATAGTCGAAGATCGTGAACAGGCCGTTCTTCTCGGAGGGAAAACCGAAGTAGTCGTGTCGAACGCCCACGTTCAGCGTCAGCTTAGACGAGACCCTCCAATCATCGGCCACGAACCAGCTCCAGTCGGTCATCCGATAGCTGCGCAGGGTCTCTCCGTAGCTCACGGCCGAGTCGCTGATCTGGCGCGCCCGGTCGTCGTCGGCAGGGTCGCGGTAACCCACAGTCAGGAAGTCGTGCCAGTCGTCGAAGTTGTGCCGGCGGTTTCTCGTTTCCTGCAGGTCGCCATCGAGATGATGGCGCCGGAACTCGCCACCTACGCGAAAAGAATGGCTTCCTCGGTTGAACGAGAACGTGTCCCCGAGTACAAACGTGGTCTGGCGATCGAAGACGCGGGTGCCGTCGCCGGGCGTCCCGAACTGGAATGGGCTGCCGGCGTCGTTGGCGTCGATGGCGATTTGGGTGAGATCGGGCACCTCGGGTGCGAAGGGATTCTCGATGCCGAACTCGGCGTTCGTGAAATACACGACGGGCACCGTATTGTTGCGGTTGCGGAAGTACCCGGCCCTGAACTCGTTCACTCGATTCGAGCCAAAGACGTGGGTGTCGGTCAGCGAGAACGTGTGCTGGCGGGTTGTTTCCTCCACCTCGTGGCGCGTCAGCGCATTGCTGTCGAAGAGGGGGTCGCGGCTTGGCTGGTCAGAGTAGAAGAACTTGCCGGCGAGCCGGTTCGTCGTCGTGAGCTGGTGGTCGATATTGGCGGTGAACTGGTCCTGATGGAAGGTGGCCGGAATGACCGACACCACCTGGCAGCTCTCCGCTACCTGGTCCTCGACCAGCTCGCAGTTGATGCCGTTGGCACCCGAGGGAACGAGGAACGTCCCGTCGGGAAAGGTGGCCTTGAGGAGCGATCTCGAAATCGGATTGACGGCCGACAGGTCCACCGGCCCGCTCTCAGGGTTCCAGATTGCGGCCGCGAAGCGATCGATTCCGGCATCGGAGCGGTCATCGGTCAGATCTCGCGGCATGCGGACGGTGTTGCTCGCTTCGTCCACGAACGAGGTCTTTGCCCGCGTGCGCTGATACGCGCCGAAGAAGAACGTCTTGTTCTTGATGATGGGCCCGCCCGCCGTTACACCCGCCTCGTGCCGCCCCAGCTGCGCATTCTCCACACCGGCTCTGTTGAAGAAGAAGTCGTTGGCATTGAGCTCGTCGTTCTGGTGATAGTAGTAGCCCGTTCCCGACAGCGTGTTGCTGCCGCTCTTCGAAACGAGCTGGAAGTTGCCTCCTCCATTTCTTCCCGTGGCTGCGTCATAAAGGCTCGTCTGCAGCTTGACCTCTTCGAGCGTTTCGGGGGCCGGAGCCACGTTGCGCGACAGCGTGCCGCCGCCTTCTTCGATTGTGCCGCGTGCGCCGTTGACGCGGCTGTTGCAGCAGAGCATGCTCGTGACGTCGATGCCATTGAAGACGAAGCTGTTGTTCGTGGTTCGCGCGCCGTTGACGCTGGGCGAGATCGAGGCATTGTCGTTCGACAGCAGCTCGCTGATATCGGCGGACACGCCCGGCTCGATAACCAGGAGCTGCGTGAAGTTGCGGGCGGACGTGGGCAGCGACTCGAGCTCTCGCCGATCGAGCGTACGAACCACCGTGGCGGAGGTCGACGACACCATCTCGGCGTTCGCCGTCACCTGGACGGCTTCGGTCATCGCGCCGACTTCCAGGACGACGTCCACCGTGCGCATTTCGGCGGTCGAAACCGTGACGCCGTCGCGCCGCAGCGTCTTGAACCCCTTGAGCTCGAAGGTGACGACATAAGCGCCGGGGGGCAGAAAACGGACTTCCCAGTCACCGGACTCGTTGGTCGTGACGGTGCGTCCGGCCCCTGTATCGGCGCTTTCGACCGTGACAGCCGTGCCTGGGAGGGCGCCGCCTGTCGGGTCGGCGACGCGTCCGCTGAGTCCGGTCGTCGCCCCGGTCTGGGCCAGGGCAGGTTCGATTCCAAGCGCGAGGACCATACCGATGCCAGCGAGGACGCTGGCGATGAGGTGCCGGGTATGGCGGGCTTCCATGTCCCCTCCTGCTCTGGTCTTGCGGCCGTTTGTCGCTAAGTTGTGATTGTTTGTGCCCGACCTTGACAGTTCGTGATTGGGTGTGGCAATGCTACGGCCGGTCGAAAACGCTTGTCAACCGTGGGCCCATGGAAATCAGCCATGTGCGCAGAGGAACGAACCCAGAGGATTCTCGCCGCGGTCCTGCGTGACCGTTCGGTTCGCGTGCATGAACTCGGGCGCGTGCTCCGCGCCTCGCCCACACGCTCGTGACGCTCGTGTAAAGTCGGTTCGGACAAGCCCGGAGGTCGGCTTAGGATGGCCCGCAGCTTCATAGCCAGTGCCGTCGTCCTGATGTTCGCGGCAGGATCTGCGTGTCGCGGGACGCCGGCGTCGAAGCCAAACGAGAATGCAACTGATCCCACGCCATCACCATCTCCGATCTCGACCGCGGTCGAGATCGAGGCTGAGGTACGCGACGGCACGGCTCTCAAACGATCCAGACGACTCCGCGATTTGGGTGCACCCGCTGCACCCGGAGCGGAGCCTCATCATCGCTACGATGAAAGTAGCCGCGCCGGCGGGTGCCATCGTCGCATTTGGCATGGACGGGCAGGTCCGCCAAATGATCTCGGGTATCGATCGACCCAACAATATCGACGTGGAGTACGGGTTCGCGCTGAACGGGAGGCCCGTCGACATTGCGGTCGCCACCGAGCGACTGAAGCGTCAGCTCCGGGTCTTCCGCATCGAGCCGGGCGACGGTCGTCTGGTCGATCTCGGCGGCATGCCGGTGCTTTCTGACCAAACCGGCGAGGCGGGGGCGCCTATGGGCATTGCGCTCTACAAGCGACCGCGCGACGGCGCGATCTTCGCCATCATTGCCCCGAAGGAAGGGCCTCGCGAGGGGTACTTGTGGCAGTACCGGATCGTGGATCGTGGCGGCAAGGTGACCGCGGTGTTCGTACGGCGATTCGGTCGCTTCAGCGGGACCACCGCGCGCGAGGAGAACGAGATCGAAGCCGTAGCCGTAGACGACGCGCTGGAATACGTGTATTACGCCGACGAAGCGGATGGCGTTCACAAGTGGCACGCCGATCCCGATCATCCAGACGCCGGCAAGGAGCTGGCGGATTTTGCGCGATCGGGGTATCGCGGTGACCGCGAGGGAATCGCCATTTACGCGTTGGATGACGGGACGGGGTACATCGTGTGTACCGACCAACTGGACGACAATAGCGAATACCATTTCTATGCGCGCGAGGGGGAACCCGGCCGTCCTGACGACCATTCCAGGGAGATCGCGGTCGTCGCTGGCGAAGCGGACGCAACCGACGGTCTCGAGATCTCCTCGCGGCCACTCGGGCCCGGCCTGCCGCACGGGGTAATGGTGGCGATGAACAGCACTCCGCAGAATTTTCTCGTGTTTCGGTGGCAGGACGTCGCGACCGCTGTGAAGCCAAACCTCAAACTCAACACTGCACGGTGAGGCTACATTAGGCAGCTTCACGGATGCAGCCAGTTGCGGAAATCGTCCAGTGCGGCGAGCCAATTCCGTGTGAATGAAGCGGCTGCAGCGCGCAGGCGCAACTGGTCATGGGGCGCGTCGTCGCCGTCAAGGGACACGGGCGGTTTTGCAGGAGGTCGTCCGTGTCCGATGCAGCATCCGCGCGTTCCCACCAATCTCGAACAACAGCACAAGCTCGCCAAGGATCTGCTTCGCGACGCCAGGGACGGCAGCGCGTAGATGGACACAATCAGCAACAGCAACGACGAGTAGAAACCCGGCGCGGGCCGCGGGAACTGGACCGTGGCCGTGTGGCCCAGGATGTCGCTATCGTGTGGCCGAGCGCGTTCAGGAGGCCAATGGCGACGGCGCAGAGTAGAAAATCAGACGGAACCACCGCGCATTCCGAAACCCAAACGGCGAGAGCGCCGCAGCGCGAGCACCGGACCACAATTCCCCGTAATCCGGAGCTTCAGCTCTGCCAAATGGGACCATCCTCCCAAGCCGGAGCCTGCGGTCTCCTTTCGTGACCGCTCGATCCGGGTGTTGACATCCGGCGACCTCAGCCATACCGTTCGAGCGCGCCGAATCAACCGCGACCACGATGCAATTCCCTGGCACCTGCGGCATCCCGCGTCAGAGGACCGGTGAACGCTCATAGTCGTTCACGCCGGTTCCTGGTTACCCCAGCACGCCTCCTGCTGCTTGTCCCCTTCTGTACGGCGCTTGGGCTCTTCCGTGCCACACCCGTCTCGGCCGCGCGCCTGCCGCTGAAGACGTACACCGTCGCAGATGGCCTGCCGCACAACACCATCAACTGCATCGTGCGCGACTCGCGCGGTTTCCTGTGGTTTTGTACGGCGGAAGGACTGTCGCTGTTCGACGGGTACAGATTCACGAACTTCGGCGTCGACCAGGGCTTGCCCAACCCGCACGTAACGGCGATTCTGGAGACGCGGGAAGGCGAGTACTGGGTCGCAACGTTATGACGGCCTGTGCAAGCTCGATCCGAGGGGGATTGCAGGCAGAGTTGCCACTGCGGCCACCGGCACGAGGGCGAACGTCGTTGTCCATCCGATGTTCACGGTCTTCAGGCCGGCGGGCGGCGACCATCGGGCCAGCGCCTTTACCGCTCTGCTGCAGGGGCGCGATGGCACGATCTGGTGCGGCACACGGAACGGGCTCTTCCGTCTCGCGCGCGCTGGCGGGCTTGTCCAGCTACTGCCGATCGACGTCGCGCTTCCCACTTCGTACGCAGAAGAGCGCTTTGTCAATGCGCTCCTGGAGGACCGGTACGGAACGTTGTGGGTGGGCGCGGCAAGCGGTCTCTGCCGGCGCTGGCCGGATGGCACTGTGGCTCGATACAGCCGGACGACAGGCTTGCGCGACGACCACATTCATGCGCTTCTCGCGGATCGCGATGGCCACGTCTGGGTCGGCACGCGATACGGCGGTCTTCTCGAGCTCGCCACTGATGCCAGTCGTCGTCCACCGACAGTGACGCGCGCGTACAACCGCGGGAACGGCTTCATCGCCGACTGGATATTCGCTGTGAACGAGCTCGAGGACGGCCGGCTCTGGGTGGGCACGAACACCGGGCTGGCCGAGTTCTCGGCGGACGACCGGAAGCGCGACAAGCCCTCGCACGTGTACGGCAAGGACAACGGGTTCATCTATCACGAGATTGCCATCGTCTCCGAGGACCGCGATGGCAACATCTGGCTGGGTACGGTCAACGGCGCGATGAAGCTGGCCCGAAACGGCTTTCTCTCGTTTGGCCAGGAGGATGGCATCGTGGCCGCGACGCCGCTGTTCGAGCTCGACCGGCGTGAAATGTACTTCAGCGGCTACGTTCCAGCGCGACCCACGAGCCAGACCTCCCCGGGCCGGGCCGCCGGCCCCACCCGTCATCAAGCCGCAGCAATACTTGTGGGGCATCGGTCGCTTCGATGGCGAGGAATTCACATGGCTGCGGCCGACCGCCGTCGAAGGGCGGGCCATCAGTTGGAGCGCCAAGCAATTCGTCACTCGGACGCGCGCGGGCGACTGGTGGATCGGTCGTTTTCTGTTCCGCGTGAGCAGCTTCAACATGCTCGAGACCGCGCGTCCCGCCGCCGAGTACACGACCGATGATGGCTTGGCGTCGCCGGTTGTCCACTCGCTGTTCGAGGACTCGCGCGGTGACGTGTGGATTTCGACGATGTCCTCGAACGGCAACGGGCTGGCACGCTGGAATCACGCCACGAGGACGGTGCACGACATGGCGCACAGCGAAGGGCTGCCTCCACTCAAGGACCGATTGCCATGCGCGTTCGAGGAGGATCGAAGCGGGGGCGTCTGGATTGGGTTTGAGCAGGGGGGAGTTGCACGATACGCCGCCGATCGTTTCCGAATCTTCACCACGGCTGATGGGCTGCCCGGCGGAGAGATCTCCGACCTGCACGTCGATCGCGGCGGCCGGCTGTGGGTCGGTACGTCCGGTCGCGGCCTCGCGCGCGTGGACGATCCGGCGGCGACGCGTCCTGCGTTCGTCGTGTATTCGGCCGTCCAGGGACTTTCGAGTAACACGGTCACTGCGATAACGGACGACCTGTTCGGGCGCATCTACGTGGCGACGGGGCGAGGCCTGGACAGGTTCTCACCAAGTACGGGACAGGTAAGGCATTTCACCAGCGCCGACGGTCTTCCACCAGGGGAGGTCCACGTGGCGTATCGTGAGGATGATGGCGCACTCTGGTTCGGAACACGAAGCGGCCTGCTGCGCTACGTGCCCGAACCGGAACGGCCATCGCAGCGGCCATCGGTGTTCATCACCGGCCTGCGCATCGCCGGCGAGAAGCGCGACATCTCGGCACTCGGTGAGACGGAGATCACGCTGGCCGACCTCGATGCCGACAGAAACCATGTGCAGCTGGATTTCGTCGCGCTGTCTTTTGCCGCTGGCGAGACCATGCGCTACGAGTACAAGCTCGATCCAGGCGACAACTGGAGTGCGCCGTCGGACAGCGTACCCTCAACCTCGCCAATCTCGCGCCAGGCCGTTACCAGTTTCTCGTTCGCGCCATCACATCGGACGGCATCCTCAGTGCGATACCAGCCAGCCTCACCTTCACCGTCCTCGCGCCCGTGTGGCAGCGGTGGTGGTTCCGTTCGCTCGGCGCGCTCGCGGCCGGACTGATCGCCTATTCGCTCTATCGCCATCGTCTCGCGCGCTTGCTGGAACTGGAGCGGGTGCGAACGCGCATTGCGACGGATCTACACGATGAGATTGGATCGAACCTGTCCTTGATCGCGATGGTGAGTGAGGTGGCCAATCGGACGGCAAAACAGGACGACCCGCAAGTCGCCGGCTGGCTGTCGCTCATTGCGAGCACATCGCGTGAGAGCGTTGATGCGATGAGCGACATCGTGTGGGCCGTCAATCCGAACCGGGATCGCCTGGGCGATCTCACGCAGCGGATGCGCCGAGTGGCCGACGAAGCGTGTTCGGCCGCGAATATCGCCCTCGTATTCGTCACGCCCGCCGACGAGAGTGGCCTGAAGCTTGGCGTTGACACGCGTCGTGAGCTCTTCCTGATCTTCAAGGAGGCGATGAACAACATCGTGCGTCACGCTCACTGCACCGAAACACGGATCGAGCTGAGATTGGAAGATCGCGCGCTCCAGCTGCGGCTGAGCGACAACGGGCGCGGCTTCGACGTGTCGAGCGCGTCGACCGGCAACGGCCTGGCGAGCATAGCGCCGGCGAGCACAACAATTGGGCGGCGAACTCGATATCTCTTCTGTCGCCACTGGAACGACAATCACGTTGCGAGCCCCGATCGGGAGCTCGCGCCTGCGATCCCCTAGGTAAATGCCCAGTGACGGGGTTTGCCGGGCGGAGTAGGTTACGCGTGTTGAAGAGCGGTAACGGCCAGACGTCGGACCCACTGAATGTGACACCAGCCGCCCAGCGCCCGCCACGCCACGCAGTGAAGGTCGCCATCGTCGAGGACCATCACACGTTCCGCCAATGCCTCGAGTTTCTCTTGAAGAACACCGATGGCTTCCGCTCGGTTGGCAGCTTCCGGACCATGGAGGAGGCGCTCGAGGGGATCGGGGCCGAATTGCCGGACGTTGTGCTGCTCGATATCGGTCTTCCTGGCATGAGCGGCATTGAAGGCGTGAAGGTGTTGAAGGAGAAGTACCCGGACCTGCTGGTGTTGATGAACACGGTCTTCGAAGACGACGAGCGCATTTTCGATGCGCTCTGCGCCGGAGCGTGCGGGTATCTCTTGAAGAAGATGCCGCCGTCGCAGATCCTCGACAGCGTCACGCAAGCGGTAGCGGGAGGCGCCCCGATGTCGCCCGAGGTTGCGCGACGCGTGATTCAGCTGTTTCGACAACTCCGGCCGTCCGAAAACGCCGACTACGGGCTCACTCCGCACGAAGTCCGCCTCTTGCAACTCGTCGCCGAGGGCCACAGCTACAAATCGGCGGCAGTGCAGCTCAAGGTGACCGCCAAGACCATCTCCTTCCACCTGCAAAAGATCTACGGAAAGCTGCACGTTCACTCGAAGTCAGAGGCTGTCTCGAAAGGCCTGAGGAAGCGCCTCATCAAGTAGGCCACCCAGGCGTAGCGGCCTCCATCATCCCAGGTTGGAACGGACCAGGGCGAGAGCTGTCGCACGACTGGGTGTTCGCCCGGTGACGAGATCGGTCGGTCGGCTTACTCTCTCTGCCGCCTGAGCTTTAGCCCGGCAGCGGAGGAGCGATCACACATGACACTCAGTCACCGCCGAATGTCGACGCTGCTCGTCGTGACTCTCTCGACCGCCATCATCGCCATGACTCTCGGAGCGGTCGCGGGCGGACAATCCGCCGGGGTTCGCGAGGGCACGTGCGACCTCGCAGAACAGCTGTTCCCGGATCACAATCCTGGCCCTGGCAGCTTGAAGCGAGTCCCGGTCCCCGAGCCGACCGATCTCGGCGCGTACGTCCGGAACCGCGACATCGCCATCGCGCTGGGGAAGGCGTTCTTCTGGGATATGCAGGTGGGCAGCGACGGCGTACAGGCGTGCGCGTCGTGCCACTTCCGCGCTGGTGCCGATCCTCGCTCGATCAACCAATTGAATCCGGGCGGCGCGGACAACGCCGACCCGACGTATTGATCTTGGCGGCCCGAACCATCAATTGAAGGCGTCGGACTTTCCGTTCCACAAGCTCGCCGATCCCACCGACCGGCACTCAACGGTGATCCAGGACATCGACGATGTCGCGTCGTCGCAGGGCGTGCACCTGCGGCAGTTCGTCGGCGTGGAGCCAGGCGCGACGCGAGACATCGCGACGCCGATTCCCGATCCGGTGTTCAACATCGACGCCATCAACACGCGCCGGGCGGAGCCGCGCAACACGCCGACGATGATCAATGCGGCGTTCAATCACAACAACTTCTGGGACCGTCGCGCGCGCAACATCTTCAACGGATTCAGCGTGCAGGGGGCAGGCGACTCGGCGGCGCGGGTGTTGCGCGCCATGGGCCTCAATCAGATCGAGCGCGTCATCGTACGCATCGACAACGCGAGCCTGGCTTCGCAGGCAGTCGGTCCGCCGCTGAGCGATCGTGAAATGGGATCCCTCGGCCGCACCTTCAAGGACATCGGCAAGCGCCTCGCCCCGGCCGAGCCGCTCCGGCAGCAGGAAGTGTCGCCGAGCGACAGCGTGCTCGGGCGCTACGCCAACGTAGACGATCGCCACGGCCTGAAGACCACGTATCGCGAGTTGATTGAAAGGGCATTCGACCCGGCCTGGTGGCGGTCGAACCTGATCGTCTCCGTCGCAGCGAACGGTTCGCTTGCGTTCGTGCCACGCCCGGACCGGCCGTTGCGCGACAACGAATACACGATGCTCGAATACAACTTCGCCCTGTTCTTTGGCCTGTCGGTGCAGCTCTACGAGATGACGCTGATCAGCGACGATGCGCCCGTGGACCGCTTTTTCGAGGGCGCCCGGCACGCGCTCACCGATCAGGAACTCCGCGGCATGGAGGTGTTCACGGGCGACTCGGCGTGCGCCGGGTGTCACTCGGGAGCGGAATTGACCGACAACTCCACCCGCATTCTGTTCGGCGCGGTCGTGGACGGCGTCAAACAGCCGGCCGAGCTCGTCGAGCGCATGTTCAACGGTCGAATGCGAAGTGGTCGCCTACGATCAAGGCATCTACAACATCGGCGTACGTCCTACCGAGGAAGATCTCGGCCACGGCAGCAACGATCCGTTCGGCAATCCTCTGTCGTTCGTCAAACTGCTCACGCTGCCGCCGAATCAGATTCCGTCACAGGAGCTGCTCACGTTTCCCATTCCAAACATCGCCAATCCGCCAATCGCGATCGGCGAGCGCATCGTGACCGACGGCACGTTCAAGGTGCCCAGCCTGCGCAATCTGGAACTGACGGCGCCGTACTTTCACAACGGCGGGCAACGCACCATCCGCCAGGTCGTCGAGTTCTACAATCGCGGGGGCGATTTCCGCGAACACAACGTCCTGAACATCGACTTCGAGATCGGCAAGCTGAACCTGACGGGTCAGGAGATCGACGATCTCGTCGCATTTCTGGGCCGACCGTTGACCGACCCGCGCGTGCTCCAGCAGCGCGCACCGTTCGATCATCCACAGTTGTTCGTGCCGAACGGCCACGCAATGCAGCGAAGCCATCCCCGCGTGACCGATGAAGGCGTCGCCCAGGACGTATTTCTGGAGATTCCGGCGGTTGGACGTCGCGGAGGCCCGCTGCCCGCCGGGTTCCTCCAATGACGCCGTAGCCTATCGTCAGCCTCTAGACGGGCGCACCTTCGGCGACCCAGCGCTCGCCCGCACGGCTGTCCAATGGCGCTGGCGCGAGCCGCATGGCGATGGCCAATAGCACGAAGGCGGCGATCGTGTGCATGAACGTCCAGATGGCGTTCACGACTGGCGGCGCGCCGCCCGTGCCGAACGTGAAGGCAAGGGTGCCCCAGGCCACGACCGACGTCGTGAAGATCGCCGACCGGCCCCACGTGAGCGCGGCCAGCAGCGTCGCCAGCCACAGCGATGGGAATGGCGCATAGGTCGGCAGAAACGGGCTCCGCATCGTCGCGAGGATCAGGATGGCGAGCCACGCGAGCGGTTCGCGGCCCGCGGCGACGGGCCGAAGCGCCAGCCGGGCGACGAGCGCGACCGCTACGGCCGTGTAGATCCAGCCGACCGCCTTCGACGCCGCAAAGCCCATGTGCGGCACACCGAGCAACTGCAGCTTGAACACCAGTCCGGGAATCGATTCGTTGACGGCGATTGCGGTCGGGTTGCGGAAGGCCGGGAACGCCTCGCCGCTCAGCAGCTTCGGCAGGTGCCTGAGGAACGCGTTGTAGGGGCCGACGCCGAAGTCCGCGATCGTGACCGCGAGGATCGCGATCGAAAATACCGCCGTCCAGGCCACCGCCCGCCAGTCCCGGCGGAGGAGCAGGTAGAGGAGCAGGAGGCCGGGATAGAGCTTGCTGACTATCGCGTAGGCGAGCAGCGCACCGCCGCCGGCGTGACGCCCGCTCTCGAAGAGGACCATCGCGAGCATCGAGGCGGCGATAATCGCGAGCTGGATGTTGCCCATGAGGAGCGTGATGACCATGGCGGGCGCCAGCAGCGCGAACGGCGTGAGCCAGCGCGCGTAGGTCCCGAGCGCGCGGTCGAACCGCGCCGCGACGACGACCAGACCGGCGACGATCACGGCGAGGTTGAGCGCGAACCAGATGCGGCGGAAACCCCAGAAGTCGCCGGAGACGGCGGCGATGAGCCGCGGCAGGACGAGGAACGGCGGCGGGTATTCGTATTGGTCGATGGCCAGGGGACCGATCGGCCGCGGCACGCGAGGGGCCCTGGGGTCGACCTGCGGCAACGAGTAGATCGCCTCGGCGTAGATGTCGGGGGCCGTGCGGATGTGGTCGCAGGCGACCCAGTAGGACGAGACGCACGAGTGTTTCGACTGCTGTGGTGTCCACGGCCTCCCCTCCCAGCGCGCCAGGTTGGGATCGATCACGAAGGCCGTTGCGAACAACAGCGGCCCGACTAGAAGCGGCGCGCCGATGGCGAAGAGGCGTCGTATACCGGGTGGAACGCCGGCGAGCGCGGCGTTGGCCGCTGGGTTCCCGAACAGCCAACCGAGCACGACCGCGGCAAGGCCGGAGCTGACGAGGGCGGCCGCCGCGATCGAACCGGTGAGACCGGCGGTCGCGGTGAAGGCGACGATGCCGGCCAGGATCGCGAGCGTACCCCAAGTCTGGAGGGCGAACCATCGTGGCGCTGCTGGCATCGACACGGTCGCCATCGTGTCTCCCCTCACGTGCGTCCGGCCTCCCGTAAAGGCCCGGAGGACGCCGGCCCAAGCATACACGCGGCCAGCTGCTAACAAGAGGTGCTGACAACGACCGACGGGTTAGTCATGCACGGTCGACGCGGCACGCAAAACAACCCGGTCGCGCGAAGTGGATGTGAAGGTAGTTGACCTTAGGATTCATGAACAGGCGCTCGACTACGGATTCCAGCTCTTGTCCGTCGACTACGTCAGCGTCGACCATCAGCGCGCCGGCGTCATAGGCGCGCACCGACAGAAGCCTCAGACGAAGCAGGTCCGGCACCTCGTTCACACCCGGGAACGCCCGACGGGCGCCCTCGCGGATGAAGATTGGGCCTGACGCACGGTACGCTGAATCCGCGTCCTGGTGCGAAAACAGCACGAGGACGACCCGCTCGCCTGGTGTTGCATCGGTGAGACTGACTCTGCAGGGAAAGCCGGGCTGACGATCGGCGATGTATCGCTTCGCGCCCCTTGCCTTCAACTGCGAGTCGTCAAGGTCGAACAACGGCGCGAATGGTTCGCGCGGCAACGCGGAGATCTGGAACCTCATCGGCACACCCCTAAACGTCGTTCTCAGGAACCGCGATTCTGACAGCGTCGAAGCCGGCCAGCACTCCGTTTCTTGCGCTCAAAATTCTGGCTCGCCAGCGCTGCTAACCCGCGATGCGAGCGGACAGGGCGGCGGGCGGAAGCCGTCCCGACGAACAGATTTCACCTCCACCCGAGCTCGTTTCGCTCGAAGTCGAATCGCACGCGCTGGCAGCCCAGGGCTAACACCCCGACGACGCCGTCGATGCTCGGCGGGTATCCATGGGGCACCCGGTCGAGCGCCCAGGCCGGCAGTGTGTCCCACACGTGCGCGCCGAGGCCGGCCTGGCGCAGCTCGAGCCGCTGCAGGCGCGCCGCGCCCGACGCATACTGCACGGTCTTGTCGCCTCGCCAGGGCGCACCGGAGAGGGCGGCGGGCATCCGCGTCTTGAACAGCACCAGGTCGCTGCTGCCGGAGTCGACCAGCAAGCGCACCTGCTGGCCGGCGATGGTCATCCGCACCGTCACAAACGGCCACACGATCTCCAGCGGCGCGACCGCGTCCTCGCCCCTCTCGGGCGCGAAATCCAGCATCCGGGTCTGATAGTCGATGCTGAAGCTCGCGCGCGCCAGCACGTCGAGCCCGACGATCGCGTCGATCGGCGCCCCTTTCAGGTACGAGAGGTCGCCGACGACGACCGGGACCGGGCCCGACTGCAGCGAGCCGATGCGGAATCCGTCGAAGACCGCGCTCTCGATCGGCACCTGCCGGCCAAAGGCGACGAGTATCGAGGGCGCCGTCTTCAGCCGCAGCTTCCTGGCGATTCTGGCGTCCACGACGCTGGGAATCGTGCCGGTATCGATCAGCAGGTTGCGACCTGGCAACGGGCCGATGGAGCCTTTCGTCACCACCAGGTGATGCTGATACAGCTCGAACGGCACCTCGGCGACCGTCTCGAGAGACAAGAGCGGCGTTCCCCAAAGGAGCGCCGTCGCGACGACAGCTGACAGACCCGTCCTCCCACGCTCGGCCAGCGCAGAGGAACCACTGCCAAGACAGAACCACACGGCCCGCTTCCTTCCAGCGCGGGCGGCCGTACGTCGCTGTGACGTCGGTGCCGCGCGCTGACCAGAAGCGGAAGTGGGAGGAAAAGAGGCTCATCGGATCGCAGTCCGAGGGGGCGTAGAATCAGGTCACAGGAGCGCGTGGCGTGCCTCATGAAGACGATGTGACGGGGTGGCTTGTGGCGTGGGGCCAGGGCGACCGGGCCTCGGACAGCCGACTCATGGCTGTCGTGTATGAGGACCTGCGTCGGGTTGCGCGCAGGCGATTGCGCGCGGAGCGGGCCGACCACTCACTGGCTCCGACCGCTCTCGTCCACGAGGCGTACCTGCGCCTCATCGACCTGCGCCGCGTGCGGTGGCAGAACCGTGCGCACTTCTTCGCGATTGCCGCGCGCTTGATGCGGCAGATTCTGGTGGATCATGCACGCGCGCATGACGCCGCTAAACGGGGTGGCCCCGGCTGGAGGGTGCCGCTGGAGGACAATCTGGGCGCGACGGCGCCGCGGGACGTTGGTTTGCTCGATCTTGACGCTGCGCTGGATAAGCTCGCGAGAATCAACTCCCGCCTGTGTGATTTGGTGGTGCTGAGGTTCTTTGGAGGGCTGACCGTCGAGGAAGCGGCAGAGAGCCTCGGTCTGTCTCCCGCAACGGTCAAGCGCGACTGGTCGCGCGCCAGGGCATGGCTGTTCCGCGACCTGCGGCGAGTGGTCAATCAGCGTGATTCGGTCGGATCGCACGGGGCGGTGAAGGAGACTGACGAACCTCACGCCGCGCATGACACTCACCGCGCGAACGATCGCGAATGACCTCCGACCGTTGGGAACACATCTTCACCCTGTTTGACGCGGCCCTTGCACGGCCTGAGGCGGAGCGTCAGGCGTTTCTCTCGGACCAGTGTGGCGAGGATGCGCACCTGCGGCAGGAGGTGGAGTCGCTGCTGGCGGCACATGGCGACGCCGAAGGCTTTCTTTCTGCCCGTCCAGCTCGCGCGGGCGCGGCGACCGTGGACCAATCGAGACCCGCCCCGCCCTCTTTGACGCGTGGGATGCGGCTCGGGGTTTTCGACATCGAAAGTTTTGTCGGCGCAGGGGGGATGGGGGAGGTCTACAAGGCCCGCGACACGAGACTCGATCGCCACGTCGCCATCAAGGTGCTCTCGCCTGACGCTGCAACCGATCCGCGTGGCCGGGCGCGCTTCGCGCACGAGGCCAGAGCCATCGCGCGCCTCTCGCATCCGCGCATCTGTGCGCTGCACGAGATGGGCCACCAGGACGGGGTCGACTTCCTCGTCATGGAGTATCTCGAAGGTGAAACGCTGGCGTCGCGGCTGCGCAAAGGGCCGATGCCGCTCGCGCAGGCCCTACGCACGGCCGTCGAGATCGCCGGGGCGCTCGCCGCTGCGCACGCACAGGGTATCGTTCATCGCGACCTGAAGCCGAGCAACGTCATGCTCACCGCGGGCGGCGCGAAACTGCTCGACTTCGGCCTCGCGCGGCTCCGTGCCCCCACCGGGTCCGCCCTGTCGCCGGCGAGCGGTGTACTCCCCAGCAGCCAGACAGCCCCAGGCCTCATCGCAGGGACGTTGCCGTACATGGCGCCCGAACAGCTCGAAGGAAACGAGGTGGACGCCCGAGCCGACATCTTCGCGTTTGGCGCGGTCCTCTACGAGATGATCGCGGGCAGGAAAGCGTTCGAGGGGACGAGTCAGGCGAGCGTGATCGCCGCGATCCTGTCGTCCCACCCTCCGGCGGTCGCGGTGCTCCAACCACCGACACCACCTGCTCTCGATCAGGTGATTGAGAACTGCTTGGCGAAGGACCGCAACGACCGGTGGGCAAGCGCCCACGACGTGGAGCTGCAGCTAGTCTGGATTGCTGCACATCTTTCGGCCGTTACTGTCGCGACAGGCGTCGCCCGGAGCCGACGCCGTGAGCTTCTCGCATGGACGATGGCGGCAATGGCGGGACTCGCATTCGTAGTGCTCTGGGCCTGGGGTCTCCGACGCCCCATACCGGACGTGCGGACGCATGTGTCTTCCGCGTTGCCCCCTCCCGGTGTGTCGCTCGAAACGGACGAAGCCCCAGCCATCTCGCCCGACGGCAGACGGCTCCTGTTCGTCGGACACGACTCCACCGGGAAGCAACTGCTCTACACGCTTGCGCTCGACGTGGCTAGCCCGGCGCAGCCGTTGGCAAACACCGACGGCGCCTCGTTGCCCTTCTGGTCACCGGATGGCCAATCGGTCGGATTCTTTGGACAGGGCAAGCTCAAGACCATTGACATAGAGACGGGACAAGTCCGAACGCTCGCCGACGCCGGGGCCGCTCGAGGCGGCACCTGGAACCGGGACGACATAATTTTGTTCACGCCACGTGCTGGTGCCGGTTTGTATCGAATCTCGGCAGCTGGTGGCGAGCCTACGCCGGTTCGAATCGACCCTGGAGGACGTTTGGCCCCCTGGTTCCCTTCATTCCTCGCCGACGGCCGGCACTTTCTGTTCTTCAGTGCGGCGGCCAGCCAACCCGAGAGTGCTGGTGTTTTTGTCGCCTCGCTCGATTCGAGTACGGCGAGGCGGCTGGTCACTGCTCGATCACGTGCGGTTCATGCACCGGGATATCTCCTCTTCTGGCGGGAAGGGGCGCTGCTGGCGCAAGCGTTCGATGAAACAACTCTGGACGTGCGCGGGAATCCCGTCGCGGTCGCAAACGCGGTGGGACTCAATCCGTTGACGAACCAAGGGCTGTTTTCGGTATCGGACTCCGGCACGCTCGTGTTCTTCGCGGGCGCCGTCGGTGAGTCAGAGCTCGTGTGGGTGGATAGAGCCGGCCGGCGAATCGGCAATCCTGGGCCGAAGGGTGTCTTCAACAGCTTGTCGTTGTCACCCGATGCCACGAGCGTCGTCTACGATCAGGCCGAACCCCGCAACAGAACTCTCGATCTGTGGCGCCTCGATTTTGCCCATGGCATCCCTTCCAAGCTGACGTTCCACCCGTCTCACGACATGTTTCCGCTCTGGTCGCCCGACGGTCCTCGCATCGCGTTCAACTCTCTTCGCGAGCCTCCGCCTCAGTTGTACGAGCTGAACGCGAACAGCGCTGGGACCGAGAAGCGTCTTCTCAAGACCAACGTCCCAGCAGGCCCGTCATCGTGGTCCAGTGACGGGAGCTTGCTCATCTACCAGACCGTCCATCCGCAGACTGGCGGAGATATCTGGGCTCTTCCCCTGGCCGGCAAGCCCGAGGAGTATCCGGTTGTCGACACGGCGGCCGACGAGCGCTACGGCACGCTCTCGCCCGACGGACGGTGGCTGGCGTACATCTCGAACGAGACCGGCACCTACGAGGTGTACGCCGAATCGTTCCCTGCGACCGGATTCAAACGGCAGCTTTCGACGCAGGGCGGCTACGAGCCCCACTGGCGACGTGACGGCAAGGAGCTCTTCTACATGGCGCCCAATCAGACGTTGATGGCGGTGGGCGTGAAGACCAACCCGACGACCCTTGAAGTCAGCCCGCCGAAAGCGTTGTTTGCCACTCGCATCAAGTGGATGGAGATTCAGGCGGGGGCTCACCATTACGCCGCCGCTCGCGATGGTCAACGCTTCCTGATCAGCAGCACGACCGACGAAGCACGGTCTATGCCGGTGACAATCATGCTCAATTGGTCTGCGGGCTTGAAGAAGTGAAGGCGCGATGACGCTTTCATGATTGCGAACATGGCCTCCTCCAGCAAGCTCCCCGCAGACAGCCACGACCTGATCCGCGTCCAGGGCGCCCGGGTGAACAACCTGAAGGACGTCACCGTCGAGATCCCCAAGCGGCGGCTGACTGTGTTCACCGGCGTTTCGGGATCGGGCAAGTCGTCGCTGGTGTTCGGCACCATCGCGGCCGAGTCGCAGCGGCTGATCAACGAGACCTACAGCGCGTTTGTCCAGGGGTTCATGCCGACGATGGCCCGGCCCGAGGTCGACGTGCTGGAAGGGCTGACGACCGCGATCATCGTCGACCAGGAACGGATGGGCGCCAACGCCCGTTCGACGGTCGGCACCGCGACGGACGCCAACGCGATGCTGCGCGTGCTGTTCAGTCGCCTCGGCAAGCCGCACATCGGCTCGTCCAACGCCTTCTCCTTCAATATTCCGACGCGGAAGGCCAGTGGGTCGATGACCGTCGACAAGGGCAAGGGCGAGCGGATCGTGGTGCGCGACGTCGTGTACCAGGGCGGAATGTGCGCGCGATGCGAGGGCATGGGATCGGTCACCGACATCGACCTGTCGCAGCTCTACGACGACAGCAAGTCGCTCAAGGAGGGCGCGCTCAAGGTCCCGGGCTACACGGCCGAGGGCTGGCAGATGCGCATCTTCGGGGCCGTCCTCGACGTCGACAAGCCGATCCGCAAGTACACGAAAGAGGAGCTCCACGACTTCCTTTACAAGGAACCGATCAAGGTGAAGGTCGAGAAGTTGAACCTCACCTACGAGGGGCTGGTTCCGCGGATCAAGAAGGCGTTCCTGTCCAGGGACGTGGACGCGCTGCAGCCGCACATTCGCGCCTTCGTGGAGCGCGCGGTCACCTTCACGACATGTCCCGAGTGCAAGGGGACCCGGCTGAACGAGGCCGCGCGGTCCTCGAAGATCAAGGGAATCAGCATCGCCGACGCCTGCGCGATGCAGATCAACGACCTGGCCCAGTGGGTGCGTGGGGTGAAAGAGCCCTCGGTGGCGCCGCTGCTGGCGAAGCTGCGGCACACGCTCGACTCGTTCGTGGAGATCGGGCTGGGCTACCTGAGCCTCGACCGGCCGTCCGGCACGCTGTCGGGCGGTGAGGCGCAGCGCACCAAGATGATCGGCCACCTGGGCTCGTCGCTCACCGACGTCACCTACGTCTTCGACGAGCCGACGATCGGGCTGCACCCGCACGACATCCGGCGGATGAACGATCTCCTGCTGCGGCTGCGCGACAAGGGCAACACCGTCCTCGTAGTCGAGCACAAGCCCGAGACGATCGCGATCGCCGATCACGTCGTCGATCTGGGCCCTGGACCCGGCACGGCCGGAGGCGAGGTGGTCTTCGAGGGTACCCTCGATGAACTGCGGAAGAGCGGCACGCTCACCGGGCGGCATCTGAGCGACCGAGCGTCGCTGAAGCCGTCAGTACGGACGCCGTCGGGTGTGATGAAAGTGCGCGGCGCCCGCACGCACAACCTGCAGAACGTCGACGTGGACATCCCGCTCGGCGTGCTGGTCGTGGTGACTGGCGTGGCCGGCTCGGGCAAGAGCTCGCTGATCCACGGCTCGGTGTCTGGCCGGGAGGGCGTGGTGTCGATCGATCAGACGCCGATCCGCGGCTCGCGGCGGAGCAACCCGGCGACGTACACGGGTCTGCTCGATCCGATTCCGCACCGCATTCGCGAAAGCCAACGGCGTCAAGCCTGCCCTCTTCAGCGCCAACTCCGAGGGCGCCTGTCCGACCTGCAACGGCGCCGGGGTGATCTACACCGACCTCGGGATGATGGCCGGCGTCACCACGGTCTGCGAGGACTGCGAGGGCCGGCGGTTCCAGGCGTCGGTGCTGGATTACCGGCTCGGCGGGCGCAACATCGCGGAGGTGCTCGACCTGCCGGTCGCAGACGCGGTCGGATTCTTCGGCAAGGGCGCGGCGCAGACACCGGCCGCGCACGCCATCCTGCAGCGCATGGCCGACGTGGGGCTCGGCTACCTCCGGCTTGGGCAACCGCTTACGACGCTGTCGGGGGGCGAGCGGCAGCGTCTGAAGCTGGCGACGCACATCGGCGAAGACGGCGGCGTCTACGTGCTCGACGAGCTGACCACCGGGCTGCACCTGGCCGACCTCGAGCAGCTGCTCGGGCTGCTGGACCGGCTGGTCGATTCGGGCAAGTCGATCATCGTGATCGAGCACCACCAGTCGGTGATGGCGCACGCCGACTGGATCATCGACCTCGGGCCGGGAGCGGGCCACGACGGCGGGCGGGTCGTGTTCGAAGGCACGCCGGCCGACCTGGTGGCGGCAAGCTCGACGCTGACCGGCGAGCACCTGGCGGCATTCGTCGGAAGCCGCCGGAAGGCTGTCCGATCGCGCTGAGGGAGCCGGCGCTTTCGATTCCACGTTCCTCAGGACTTTGCTTTCTTCGAAGGCTTCGACTTGGCAGAATTGTTGAGGGCAACCGCCTGGCGAACGAGCGCCTTGAAGGCGGACTCGTCAACCTCTTCTCCTTCGTGGATGTCGATCGCGCGGCGTGTGTTTCCGTCGAGACTCGAGTTGAAGACACGGGCGGGATCCTTCAAAGACGCGCCCTTGAAGAAGGTGAGCTTCACGACATTCTTGTAGGATTCGCCAGTGCAGATGATGCCGTCGTGCGACCAAATCGGGGTGCCCATCCACTTCCATTCCTCGATGACGCCGGGGTCCGCTTCCTTGATGAGCTTGCGTATTCTGCTGAGGGTTTTCCCGCGCCAGTCCCCGAGTTCGGCGATTCTGTTCGAGATGAGCTCCGATGCCGATAGGCCTTGGCTCTCGCCCGACTTTTTCATGTTCTCATCCTGAGCTCGCGGCGGCAGCGACCGCGAAACGAGAAGAATTGATCGCTGGCGGTTGGACCGAACGCGCCTCACCATCGAGGGCACGACCAACCATCGGGACACCATCCTGAGCGGCATGCTGAGGATTCGAGCCCATATTACGCCTCTCTCGACGCTCGCCGACCTCGGCGTCGCGCGTGCGGATCTGGCCGAAGCCGGCCTGCTCCGCAATCCGATCTTCTCGCTCCTCTTTCCGATCGGCCCCAAGCAGCTGGAGTTCACGCTGCAGTACCCGTTTGACTTGCTGGTGCAGCGCCCGGCGCGTGTCGCCGCCGCAAAGCTCAACGCGCAGGCGATCGGCGAGCGGCTTGATCGGTTGTTCGCCGCGGAAGGCCTGGCGCGGCCGGAGGCGCGCCAGCAGCTAACCGAAGTCGAAGGGCTTGACGAGGTAGTCGTCGGCGCCGCTGTCGAGTCCCGATATGCGCGCCTCGACGGCATCCCGCGCCGTGAGCATGAGGACGGGCACGTTGGACCCGCCCTGGCGCAGCTGGAGGCATACGTCGAACCCGTCGATGCCGGGCAGCATGACGTCCAGCACGACGGCGTCATAGTCGGTTATCGCCGCCTGGTAGAGCGCTTGCTGGCCATCGCGGGCGACGTCGACGGCGTACGCCTGCTCGCGCAGGCCTTTCGACAGTACCTGGCTGGCGCGCGGCTCGTCCTCGACCAGCAACAGCCTCATTTCGTGAACGCTCTCAGTGGATCGTAGTGCAACAGGGCCGCGAGCGTGGATCCGGTCATCACCGGTTCATGGTGCCGTCGCGCGGGTCATGTGCGAACCTGCCAACTCGAAGGGCCATCGCTGCTACCAGTGCCAGCGGGGCTCCGGCAAGGCTCAGGAGCACGCCCATGCTCAGTTCCGATCGCAGTTGGCCCGGAGGAAAGATCGCGGCGGAGAAGAACAGGCCGACGCTCAGGCCTATCGAGGCGAGGAAGCCGGCGACAACCAACTCGCGCCACCCGACGCGGTGCGGCAGGTGTAAGCCGAGGGCCAGGGCGAGGCCGGTCCCCGCGAGCAGGCCGACCGGTTTGCCGGCGACGACCGCCAGCGGCAGCGCCCACGTGCCCGCCTCGAGTGCGCCCATCGGCACGCCCGCGTTGACGAGGCCGAAGAAGAAGAGTGCGACCTGCGCGGGGTACTTCCACCACACCTCGAACTGGCTGAGCGTGTCCTTCGCATCCGGCCGCGCGTCGACGAAGAAGCCGGGATCGCGGGCGGCGTGCGGGAGAAACGGCATGACGGGCACCAGCGCCAGCGCCGGATGCAGGCCGCTCCAGTAGAGGCCCAGCCACGACACTGTGCCGGCGCCGAGCAGGTAGGGCCAGAAGCTGCGCACGCGCTGCCGTCGGAGGGCGGCGGCGATGGCGATCGCGCCGCCGACAATCAGCGCGCCGACGGTCAGGTGCGTATCGCGCGTGGCGTCGAACAGCGTGAGCGCCACAAAGCCCAGTGCGTCGCACGCGATACCCAGCAGCAGGAAGAGCGGCACTATCGGGTGCGGCTTGAAGATCAGCCGCGCGACGAAGTAGCCCATCGCCAGGTCCGTCGCCGTGGTGGCGGGCCAGCCTGCTGCCAGCATCGGATCATCGAATACCTCGACCAGGCGAAGGTGAACCAGCGCGGGCACGGCGGCAGCTCCGAGCGACGCCACTACCGGCAGCATGGCGCGCCGCCAGGGATGGAGGACGCCACCTGGCGCCGTGGCCTCGACGACCTCCTTCGCAATCAGCGCAAAGAACAGCGCGATGGCGACGTCGTTGACGGCAAAGGCGATGGCAAAGGTGAAGCGGTAGTAGCTCTCGGGCTCGACGTTGACCCACGCGAGGGCGAGCAGCACCCCGGCGGGCAGCATCAGCAGGTGCTCGACGGCAAACCGCGACAAGCGCGGGACGGTGGCGCGCACGCGATGGCGCAGCTTGCGCCGCCCTGGCTCCGCGCTGCTTTGTCGGGACGGCTCATCCGTCATGTCATGCCTCGTCGGTGTCCTGCGCTCACCGCTGCCGGTTGATCACGCCCGAATCCACCGTCTTGCCGGTTCGGGAGATTACCTGGAAATACATCTCCGCGCCGGCAACTTCCACCAGCATGAAACTCTGATCCTGATCGAAGTACGCCGCAGTCTGGGCGGTCGGGCTCATGTTTCCGCGGCGCAGTTGGCCGGCGGCTCCGGACACGAAATAGTAGATGCCTCTTTGCGGCTTGAGCCGTTCGTACACATGGTCATGGCCTGAGAACACCACGTCGACGCGGTTCTTGACGAAGATCGGTTCGAGCAGGACCCGCAGGTCGACCGACGCGCCGTGGCGATCGGCATTCGAATAGAGCGGATGGTGGAAATAGCAGATCTTCCATTCCTCGGTCGCCTTCTGCAGGGCGTCGTCGATCCACGCCAGCTGCTTCGGGTCCATCTGCGTGCTGTCGAGCGCAAAGAACCTGACGTTGTTGCGGGCGTAGGTGTAATACCGCTGGCCGTTCATGTTGAACAGCCTGTACGACACGTTCTCGGGCCGGTCGTGGTTACCGAGCGACGCCTGGAATCTCACCCCCGCCGACAGCAACGGCGCATACGGCGTCTCGAACTTCTTCACGAAGTCCGCCGGCTGCTGGCCGCCGTACATGTTATCGCCCAGCATGATCACGAGATCGAACGGAAACGTTGCGTGCTGCCGCGCCATCTGTTGTGCGATCTGGTACTGCGCCGATTCGCCGGTGCCGTTGTCGCCGATGGCGGCAAATTTGAGCGATCCCGATCGGTTTGGGAGCGGCGGCTGGGCTTGGCCGCCGATGGCGGCGGTTGCGGCCCCAACGGCCAGGGCCATGACGAGCGAGCGGACTCGAGCAATCACGACTCTTGCCAATCGGGCCGTTGGGTGCGCCCGCCATTATCCGTCGTGGGTCTGGTCGGCGGTGAACGAGTTCCAGGGTTTCGTCGGTGAGCGGAACCTATCCGGGCGTTTGCCCACCGTGTCGTCGCTCGACTTCACGCTCGCGCGGCCGTGGCACTTCCGGAAGTACCACTTCACCGGAGGCATCAAGGTCTACAACGTCTTCGACTCCGGCGATGAGCGCGACGTGCAGAGCAACATCACGGCACCCGACTACGGCCGCCTTACAATCCGATCCAACGCTCGATCGGCTTCGTGCTTGGCACGACGCGACCCTGACGCCTCGAGCGGACGGCCGCCGTCGCTCACCATATCGGGATCGCCAATCCCCGGGGAAAGGCCCAGACTATCGGGCGTCCGCCGGAGCGAGCCGTCGCACGAGTTGTACGGGCTCGGCTGCGGCGAAAGCAGCGGCTATGGCCGCTTCCGGGATCTCGCGCTCGATGTCGGCCACAAGCACTGCGGCACGCCGGGCGGCGCCTTCCCCAGGTTCGATCGCCAGCCGCGTCGCCAGCATCCGCAGCTCGAGCGCCGGATCGCCGGTAGTCCCGGCGCGGGCTGCCGCCTCGTCGAGCTCGGCAAGCGCGTCGCGCGTGCTGCCCCGCGCGTGAAGCGCACGCGCGCGCGTGATTAGGCCGAGCACTTCATACTTGACCCGACCGTGAGCGCGGCTTTGCTCGATGCACGCGCTCGCTTTGGCAATGACTTCGTCCCAGTCCTCCCGCGCTGCTGCGATCTCGGCCAGCGCCTGGCTGAACCGCAGCCGCCACAGCCAGCCATGCCATCCGCCGGCGGTGGCGATCGTGTCGCTCACCTCGCCGCGAATCTGCTCTGCGCGGCCGACGTCATGACGGCGGGCATATGTGAACAGGAGATCGACGCTCGCGCTGACCACCGGCGGCGCGAAGTCCGCGCTCCGCGCCCGCTCACGCGCTTCCTGTTGAAGCTCCTCGGCCTGGCCGTAGGCGAACAGGTCCAGGTGAAATCCGGCGGACATGCCGATCGCGCGGGCCCTGAGTGACTCGACCCCGTACTTGCGCCCGAACTCGTTCGCCTCGGCAAAGACCTGCGCGCCCTCGCGGTACCGTCCGGTGCCGACGAGTCCGAGCCCGAGACCAGGCAGCGCGTACATGATGTAGCCGGTATCGCGCGCCTCCTTGGCCGCCTGAACGACGTGGCGGCCCATGTCCACCGCCTCCGCGGAGCGGCCTGCCAGATACAAGGTCAATGGTGCGTGACAAAAGGCGACAGTCCGCACGCCTTTCACGCAATCGAGCGCCTGGCGATCGAGCGCGATCGCTTCCGCCAGATCGCCGTCCGACTGCCGTCCCCGCGCGAGCCAGGCCAGGCCCTTCGCCTCCAGGTCGCGACGTCCTGTCTGGCGGGCAAGGTCGAGGCCCTCTTCAGCGAGCCGTCGCATGTAATCCGTATCCAACTGCCAGAAGGCCACGATCGCGAGGTCGAGCACGATGCTGCAGCGCTCCTCGGGCGACTGGGGATCCACCGCCTCGAGCGCTGACTCGAAGGCCTCGCGCGCCTGCGCCCATTGCCCGACCGCTGCAAACGCCTCTCCGCGCCGTGTCGCCAGATGGACGACCCGCGTGCGTGCGTCCGACCCGGGTCGTAGTTCGATGGCGTCGATCGCCATCTGATAGAAGCGCGCGGCCTTTTCGTGGGCCAGCTGGCCCGCCGCGTGGTCGCCAGCCAGGATGGCGTAGTTGACGGCGAGCTCGGGATCACCAGCCGGCGCCCCGAGCAGGTAGTGATGCGCGAGGTCGGCGAGCGGGAGGCTCTCTCGAGGTGATGTCCGTTCCAGAACCTCCGCGACGCGAAGATGCGCGCGCGCACGCCTGGTGGCGGACAGCTCGTCGTACAGCGCCTCGCGAATGAGGGCATGCGTGAAGCTGTAGCGGTCCGCCACGCCTGGCACTTCGGCAAGAAGACCCGCGCGGCACGCTTCGTCGAGCGCATCGAGCAGCACGGGGTCGGCCACCTCGCCGAGTGCCTGAAGCAGTCGCGCCGGAAAGTCGCGGCCGATGACCGCGGCGAGCGACAGCATCCGGCCGCAGTCTGCGCTGAGCGAGGAGAGACGTCGGCCAATGGTTTCCTTCACGCCCTCGGGAAGGCCAATCGCGCTGCCAGTTGCGCCCGCCTCCAGACCCGAAAGCGCACCGGTCTCGCTGAGGTGCTGCAGAACTTCGACCAGGAAGAACGGATTGCCCTCGGTTTCCTGGCTGATGCGCGTCACGAATGCGCCAGCGGGCTGGTGATGCGTCCACGCGGCCACGACACGACCGACGTCCGCCTCTCCCAGCCCTCGCAGGACCAGGCGGGTCACATCACGCTCTTTGCGAAGGTCGGCGAGCAACTCCTGGAGCGGCCGCGTGCGGGCGACGTCCGTGTCGCGATAGGTCCCGAGGACGACGAGCCGCATCGGGTGTGATGCCCGCACGAGGTGGCGCAGCATCATCAGCGTCGGCTTGTCGGCCCAATGCAGGTCGTCGATGACGAGCAGCAGCGGCTGGCGTTGCCCGATCGCGGAGGCCAGCGCGACGACCGACTCGAACAGGCGGAACCGCTGACCCTCGGCGTTTGCCTCGCTCGGCGTGGCGGCGTTCGCGACGCGACGGCGGATCTCCGGCGCGAGGGCGTCGAGATGTGTCGCGCCGGCTGCGACGTCACGGGCCAGGACCCAGTCCGGCGTCATCGCGACGTAGTGCCCAATCGCTTCGACGAAGGGCTGATAGGCGATCAAGGCCTCCTCGTCGCAACGGCCAACCAGCACGGCCGCTCCCTGTGCGGCCACCAGTCGGGCGAACTCGAGCGATAGCCGCGATTTCCCGATGCCGGGCTCGCCCGCGACGAGGATGATCTGCCGATTGCCCGCCAGCGCCTCCTGCCAGCACCGTTCGAGCCGCTGCCATTCCGCGTCCCGTCCGGCGAAGGTCGTGCGCTCTGGACTGGAAACGACCGCGGCCGGGGGAAGCCGGAATTGAGCGGGGGTGGCGTCGGCACCGGGCGCGTGCCCGTCGGACCCCCGGGGCACCGACATCGCGAACAACGGATCGGCCAGCAGATCCGCGAGTCCTTCGATGGCCACCCGCACTTCGCGCGCGTCACGGAAGCGGGAGTCTCGAGACCGCGCCAGACACGTCCGGACGACGTGCCTGACGCGCGCAGGAATGGTGTCGGGAATCGGTGCCGGATCGCCGTGGAGAATGCGGTCGGACAGCTCGAACGTGGTCGCGCCCTGGAATGGCCGCGAGCCCGTGAGCATCTCGTGCAGGAGCACGCCGATCGCCCACACGTCGCACCGCGCGTCCAGGGCCTCTCCGCGGATCTGTTCCGGCGCCATCGAGGCCAGCGTGCCGGCGATCGCAGGCGCCATCGTCTGCGTGGCCGCCGCCGCGTCGGGGACGACGACGCGCTGGGCGAGACCGAAGTCGACGACTTTCACGCGGTCACCTGTGGTCACCATGACGTTGGCTGCCTTCAGGTCCCGGTGAATGACGTTGCGTGCGTGGGCGTGCGCGAGCGCGTCGGCAACCTGCCACGCCAGCCGGACGGCTTCGCCGACCGCGAGCGGCCCCTTCCGAAGACGCATGTGCAGATCCGGCCCGTCGATGTACTCCATGGCGATGAACGGGCTGGAGTTGTGCTCGCCGACCTCGTACACCGTGCAGATGTGCGGATGATTGAGTGCCGAGACGCTTCTGGCTTCGGTAAGCAGGCGGTGGCGGGCCTCACCGTCGCCATCGGCGGCCGAGAGCACTTTGAGGGCGACCGGCCGTTCGAGCCGCGAGTCGAATGCGCGGTACACCCGGCCCATGCCACCGGCGCCAATCGAGCGCTCGATGACGTACGGACCGATTCGGGCGCCGGCTTCGAACATCATGGGCGTGCCGTAGGTGAATGTCGGGCTTGCTGCGACGGAGATTGTAGAACACCCGCACCGGCACGTCGACCTGTAGAGACACTGACGCCGGGGGCGGGGCTCGTTCGGCACGGGCTTTGCCACGGCCATGAGTTGGCGTCCCTCGGCACAACCTCGGGCGAACCTCACCCCGACCTCGGGACCCCCACAGGACATCCTCTACCTCCCGAACTGACTCTCCCTCCGCGCGTTCGTGCGCGGAGGAGGAGTCATGGCAAGTGGAACGACATACGCGTGGGCCGTTGTCGCGTCGGTGCTCGTATCCAGTCCGTTGCGACAGTCAGCCGAGACAGTCGCCGAGGTGCCGTTCGAGCTGTATCAGCATCACCTGGTGGTGACGAAAGGGTCCATCGGCCCGTTGCATGGTCGCAACCTGCTGATCGATACCGGCACGATTCCCAGCGTCGTCGACGGCAGAATCGCCCGGAAGCTGCGGCTGAAGACCGGGCCCTCGATACTCGTCGCCTTTGGCCAGCAGGTGCCGATCGAGAGCACGGTCTTCGACGGATTCCGCATCGGCTCGCTGCAGTCGGGTCCAGTCCCGGCCGTCGTCGGCGACCTCTCATACCTGAAAGGGGTTCCTATCGACGCAATCGTCGGGCTCGACGTGCTGGCGCGCACGAACTTCAGCATCGACTATCAGACCCGGATGCTGAATTTCGCGCCCGAGAGGGGCGAGGACGCGGTCGCGCCGCTGGAGATCGTGTGGCCGTTTGTGACGGTGCAGATGACCATCGCCGGCCAGCAGGTGCGATTGCTGATCGACTCCGGCAGCAGCGACCTGGTGCTGTTCAAGTCGCGGATGCCCGCCGCCCTCTCCGGTGCGCCCTGGCGAGGCGACAAGACGGTGCAGTATGCGTCGGGCGCGGCGCGCCTGCAGCGGCTCGAGCTGCGCCAGGCCGGCCTCGGCGCGCACGTGTGGGACACACTGCCCGCCTGGGCGCTCGACCGAGTGCCCCATGGCTATCCGCCGAGCATCGACGGCGTCGTCGGGGTGCTGGCCCTGGGCTGCCAGCGCGTGCGATTCGACTTCGAGAAGGGCGAGTTCGGGTGGAGCCGGTGAATCGAGCGGCGCGAAAGCCGCGCCGAGTCCGTGGAGTAGAATCTCGACGTGCGTCTCGCACACTGAGCAAAGCGTTGCAGAACGGCTTTCGCATCGGCGAGCTCCATCACGTCGATCCGTCACTCAACAGTGTGACGGGCCCGGCCGGCGCCACTCGCCTGGAACCCAAGGTGATGCAGGTGCTGGTGTGCCTGGCTGCGCAAGCCGGCCAGGTCGTGCCCAAAGAACGCCTGATGCGGACGGTCTGGCCCGACACCTTCGTCGGCGACGACGTGTTGACGCGGTGCATTTCAGAACTGCGTCGCGTCTTCGGTGACGATGTCAAGGAGCCTCGCTTTATCCAGACGATCCCGAAGAACGGCTATCGGCTGATTGCCGATCTTTCCTCCGACGCAGAGCACGACCTTGCCGGGCCACGACAAGAGAACGCCAAGGAGCCGGTGCCCGTCGTCGCGCGAGCCACACGCTCCACACTCGTGCTCTTACTCGTCGGTGCGCGTTGCTGACGAGCGTCGCAGTCGGCGGATTGTGGTTTGCTTCGACACGCCGGGGACCGGGTGGGCCGCTGCGTCAGCCGACCACGACGCAACTCACCGCAAACCCGCCCGATCTTCCGGTGAATTCCGCGCGGATCTCTCCGGACGGCAAGTACCTGGCCTATGCCGATTCCACGGGCATCCAGGTCCGCGTCGTCGACACGGGCGAGACGCAACGGATCGCAGATACGCGCGGAATGGAGGTGTACGCCTGGAGCGGCGATGGGACACGAATTCGCGCGGCGGCGTGCGACACCGCGACATGCACAGGCTGGGATCTCTCATTGGTCGGCGGCATCCGACGCCGCTCCGGGACTGTTTGGCCCGTGACAGATGCCGTGATCGGCCTTGACGGACGCGTGAGACCTGCACCAGACGGTTCACGACTACTGAGGATCACCGGAAGCCTCTGGCGACCTGTCGGTCGACCCTCTTGACGGCTCTGCGCCGCGACACCTGGTCGACCTCGGCCCGAACGGGTCGGCGACCTGGAGCGCCGATGGCGAACGGGTGCTCTTCACCAGGGGGCCTGCGCAGTCGGCGGTGGAATCCATATCGCGTCGCAGGTGGTTCCTCGTCGATGGTGTTCAAAGCCCCCGGCGGGCAGCCGGATTGCCGAGACGGGGCTGCAATTGCGGGATGGACGCCTGCTGACGGTATTGAGCGACGCAGAGACACGATGCATTCGGCGTCTGGGAGGTTCTGATCGACGGCCTTCGGGAGTCGCACGCGGTTCCCCGAGACGGCTTGACGGAATGGAAGTCGGGCGGTTCATACCTTGGCATGTTCTCCCTTGGCGTCCGCGCCGGGCTCCGGTTGTCCAGCGCGTCATCGGATGGGAAGCGTGTCGTCATGAAACGCGACAGGACGTCACGGCGCCATCTTTATGGCGCGGTTCGATGAGCGTCGCGGCCGGCTGCTGGATACGCCGAGGCCGACTCACGACCGACGAGCGCGGGAGTTACCCAGGCGCCTGGACGCCAGACGGTCGCGCGCTTCTGTTCAATCTGGGGCAGAGCGGCTCGCAGGACATCTTCATGCAGCGGCTCGACGCGGAGCACGCAGAGCCCCTCGTCGTAGGTCCCGGGCATCAAGTGTTGCCTCGCATGAGCAGTGATGGGCAATGGGTGCTTTTCCAGGAACCCGTCGGCGCAGAGGGTTCGGCCGGATCATGCGTGTGCCGCTCGGCGGCGGCAGGCCGGAGCAGATGCTCGCCACCACGAAGGCTGCCTGGCCGAGATGTGCCGTCCGAGGCCGGTGTGTCCTGTTCGAGCCCGACGGGGACCGTGTGGATCATTTCATCGCTCGACCCGGTGCGCGGCAAAGGGGAGCAGCTCGGTTCGATGCCGTTCAACACCAGAGGAGAAGACCTTTCCCCGGACGGAAACGCTGTGGCGCTCGTTGTCGAAGACGCTCGTTCCAACGAACCTCATTCGGATTTATTCGTTGCGCGGAGAGCCGCAGAAGGATGTGGTGGTGGAGAACGCCACAGCTCTGGAACAATCTCGACTGGGGCGGCACCGGAGCCGGCTTCTTCTCCACAGACCAAACGCCAAGCGGCAGCGAACTCCTGTTCATTCGGCTGGACGGCACATCGCATGTGCTGTGGTCACATCAAGGAACTTCGGTAGACGGCGATTCCATCTCCCGACGGCACTCATCTCGCCATGTCGGGATGGACTCGGAGAGAGCAACGCCTGGATGCTGACCGACTTCTGACCGAGTCGAGTGGAGCCGGTGAATCGAGCGACGCGAAAGTCGTGCCGAGTCCGTGGAGTAGAATCGCGACGTGCGTTTCGCACACTGAGCAAAGCGTTGCAGAACGGCTTTCGCATCGGCGAACTCCATCATGTCGAGCCGTCGCTCAACAGTGTGACGGGCCCAGCCGGCACCACTCGCCTGGAACCGAAGGTCATGCAGGTGCTGGTGTGCCTGGCTACGCAAGCCGGTCAGGTCGTGCCCAAAGAACGCCTGATGCGGACGGTCTGGCCCGACACCTTCGTCGGCGACGACGTGTTGACGCGGTGCATTTCAGAACTGCGTCGCGTCTTCGGTGACGACGTCAAGAATACCCACTTCATCCAGACCATCCCCAAGAGCGGCTACCGTTTGATGGCGCCTGTCTCGTTCACGAGTCCGGACGCCAATGGTGCCGCGACAACACAGCCCGCCCGCACCGAGACGCTGCAGTCGAGGCACGACGGCGTCGCAGCGCGCGCAGAGACCGAGCGCGCGCCCATCCGTCCTCGAGCTTCGCTGCGCTCCTGGAAGAGAGGCCTGGCGACGATGGCGGTCGTGGCCGCCGTTCTGCTGGCGGGTGTCGTCGTCCAGCGGATGGCCGACGCCGCCCTCTGCCAGAGTCGTCCGCTCGGTCCGGCTCACCTTTACCGGGCAGGTCGCCTTTCCCTCGCTCGAGGCGGACTGGTTCCCAGCGCTCGCCACCGAGGGTGGGCGCGTGTACTTCACGCGGATGACCGAGAACGGGCTGACGCTCGGCCAGTCCTCAGTGGGAGGAGGCGAGGTCGTCCCCTTCCGAACGCCGCTGAATCAGCCGTTCCTCGTGAACGTGTCGCCGGACGGGTCGCGCCTGCTGGTCCGCGACTTTGAGAATGCGCAACTGGAAGGCCCCCTCTGGGTGGTTCCCGCCGTGGGCGGCGCACCGCTTCGCCTTGGTGCGGTCGTGGCCCACGACGGCGCCTGGTCTGCCGACGGGAAGCGTATCGTTTTTGCCAGCCGCGAGGAGTTGTACGTGACTGGCAGCGATGGGAGCCAGCCGCGAAAGCTCGCGACGACGCCCGGGCGCGCGTTCTGGTTGCGCTGGTCCCCGGACGGCGCGCGCTTGCGATTCACGGTCATCAGCCCGCAGGGCGACACGCGGTCGCTCTGGGAAGTCTCGGCCGAGGGTCACGGCCTGCGGCCGGTGCCGCTGGGCCGCGGCGGGCACGACGTGGACTGCTGCGGCGAGTGGAGCCCGGACGGGCGGCATTTCTTCTTCAGCCGGTTCCGTGACAACAGGATCGACATCTGGGCCATCCAGGAGCGGAGGGGCCTCTTCAGCGGGAGAGCCACCGAACCCGCGCGCGTGACGAGCGGACCGCTGTACTTTACGGCTCCCGTCCCGACCCGGGATGGCCGGCGGTTGCTGGTCATCGGCGGCCAACCGCGGGGCGAGAACCTGCGGTTCGATCTGGGCAGGCGCGAATTCGCGCCCTACGACGCGGGGGGGCCCGACGTGGGAGCGCCGGCCATGGTTCGCATTCTCGCGAGACGGAGAGTGGATGGCCTACGTCCAGTACCCGGAGAGCATCCTGTGGCGCAGCAGAGTCGACGGCAGCGAGCGGCGCCAGCTCACGCAACCGCCGCTGGGGGTCTTGCTGCCACGGTGGTCGCCGGATGGCACGCGGATCGCTTTCATGGGACGGACACCAGGACGGCCCTGGAAGATCTACGACATTGCGGCGGAGGGGGGCGAAGCGCAGCCGATCCTGGAAGGAGACCGTCCCGAGGCCGATCCCGACTGGGCGCCAGACGGGCAGTCTCTGATGTTCGGCCGCCCTCCGGACTACCTGGCCGAACCGGCCGTGCCGAAGGCCATTCATCTCCTCGACCTGAGGACGAGGAAGCTTTCGACGCTGCCCGGCTCCGACGGCCTGTTCGGTTCTCGCTGGTCGCCCAGTGGACGCTACGTGGCCGCGGTTACCCTGAACCAGTTGAGACTCCTCCTCTTCGACTTTCAGTACACGTACGTGGACGGAGCTGGGACGGTTCAAGACCGTGCACGATGCTCCTCTGGTCGCGCGACGAGCAGTTTCTGTACTTCGAGGTTGCTGATGAGGCGAGCATCTACCGGGTCCGGATAAGTGACGGTGCCGTGGAAAAGGTGAGTCGCGCATGGAGGGGGTCTGGAAGTCAGCGTACTGGGGCTGCGTGTTCGAGGGTGTGGCGCCGGACGACTCTCCTCTCATTTCGTGTCACCGCAACGACACCGACATCTACGCTCTGGATTTGGAGATGCGGTGATTCGTAGGACGGCACTCATCTGGCCATCGCAGGATGGAGCCCGGCAGGGCAACGTCTGGATGCTGACCGACTGCGCCGAGCCCATGGAGTAGGATCGTGACGCGCGACTTACGCACTACGCAGACCTTTGCAGAACAACTTCCGCATCGGCGACCTCCATCACGTCGAGCCGTCGCTCAACAGCGTGACGGGCCCCGCCGGCACCACTCGCCTGGAACCCAAGGTGATGCAGGTGCTCGTGTGCCTTACGGCCCAAGCCGGTCAGGTCGTGCCCAAAGAGCGTTTGATGCGGACGGTCTGGCCCGACACGTTCGTCGGAGACGACGTCTTGACGCGCTGCATTTCGGAGCTGCGCCGAGTCTTCGGTGACGAGGTCAAGGAGCCACGCTTCATCCAGACAATCCCGAAAAGCGGCTATCGGTTGATTGCGCCGGTCGTTATCATTTCCGGCGAGCGCGAAGTGGCGCCGACAACGCTGCCGGCGGGTGAAGCCGACAGGACGGCGGACTTACTGCCTGCGAAGGCAACCCACGCGCCGAATCCCGTTCCGTGGCGTCAACGCCTGATTGCCGTCGGAATCACGGGCGTCGTTGTTGTGGCTCTGGCGGGCATCTGGCTCTTTCGAGAATCTCGATCGCCTCCGGTGCCACCGATGCGCGTTGTCCCTCTCACCGCGATGAGCGGTTCCGAGTTCAGGCCGGTGTTTTCACCGGATGGTCGTCAGGTCGCGTTCGCGTGGAACGGCGAACGGCAGGACAACGTCGACATCTACGTCAAGCTGGTCGGCTCCTCCGGGGTGCGCCGCCTCACGACGGATCCCGGCATAGACCAGGCGCCCGCCTGGTCGCCGGACGGTCGCCAGATCGCGTACGTTCGATTCGAACCGCCTTACCGTTCGCACGTCCGGGTGATGTCGTCGCTTGGGGGCTCGGACCGCAAGGTCAATGACGTCCCGATATGGCCGCCCCCAATCTGGTCTCCGGACGGGCGCTACCTGGTGGCAGGTCGAGCGGCCGCGCCCGGTGCGGGGTCCTCGACCAATGGCATTCATCTGATCCCGGTGCAGGGCGGCGAGCCGCGTGCGATCACGGGTCCGAAAACGCCGGGAACGGACCAATCGCCCGCGTTTTCACCGGACGCTCGCCGGCTTGCGTACGCCTCTTGTGGGGAGTTCCATAGTGATTGCCATGTGCAAGTGGTGGACCTGGACTCGGCCTTCGGCGCGGTCGGTTCACCACGGCAGCTAACAGGCCCGCTCCGGGTTTCCAGGGGCAGTATTGCCTGGAGCCGCGACGGCACGTTCGTCATTTTCAATGCGGAGGAAGTTCAACTCAACTACCTGTGGCGCGTCGGGGTGGACGGCGAGCGCCCGCCCGAGCGAATCGAAGTGGCCGGCGTCAATGCTCTCTTTCCATCGATCACGCTCGCCGGTGATCGCCTGGCGTTTACGCGAATCATCCATGACCTGGACGTCTACCGGTTCGAGCCGGGGCGATCCGCTCAGCCAGTCGCGCGGTCGTCGGTGTTTGACGGCACCCCGCAGTTTTCGCCGGACGGCCGGCGAATCGCCTTCTGCTCGCTGCGGTCGGGCGACGCGATGGAGGTGTGGGTCGCCAATGCGGACGGGTCAACTCCGGAGCAGGTGACCCATGGCCCCGGTCGATGGCAGTGTGGGCCTTCGTGGTCACCCGATGGCCGGCAGATCGCGTTCGAGTCGCAGGCGGCGGATGGAAGCCCTCATATCTGGACCATTGACAGCGAGGGCGGTACACCGCGGCAGATCACGAACGAGCCCGGCCACCAGATGGCCTCGAACTGGTCGCGCGACGGCGAATGGATCTACTTCTCGTGGACGCAGGGGAACGACCGCGACATCTGGCGAACACGAGTCGGGACCGGATCGAAGGAGCGCGTCACACACGGGGGCGCGCTCCTGGGGCGCGAGTCTGCTGATGGCACGATGCTGTTGTACATACCGAAATCCGCCTCCGTAGACCTCCTTCGCTCACGGCTCCTGGGGCAACCGCTTGCCGGCGGTGCGCCCCGCCCGATCATCGCGTGCGTCGCCGGCACGGCGTTCGCCGTGAGCCAGGGGGGAATCTATTACGTGCCGTGTTCCGGCAGTCTCAAGCCCGACCCTGATCCGCCCGTGCGCGTGTTGGATCCTGCCACGGGCAAGGATCGCGAAGTGGGAAGGCTCGAGAAGTTTCAGTACCAGAGCCTTCCCTCGGGCTTTGCCGTGTCACCGGACGGACGAACCTTCCTGTACGGTCGTCTCGTCAGGGACGAAGCCGACCTCATGATGATCGAGAACTTCAGGTGATCGTCTGCTGGGGCACGCCCTCTCTTCCGACGGTCCGTTCACGGCACGTTGTTGCCATCGTAGCCGTGACCGCCGCGAACACACCAGAAGCGATGCGTCGTGGAAATCTTGTCGTCCGGAAAGAGCGAACCGCCGGGTTCGAAGTTCGCGACGTACGCGAAGTTGTTGGTCGCCGGTTGCACGACCGACGACGTCATCGTCCAGAACTGTCGCGTTCCAGCGTCCCCAATCTGGAACGGGTGACCTACCGGCAGTTTGCCCGTGAGGTTCTGGAGTGGGTCCATCAGACTGAGGACTTCTTCCACGCTCGGCGGCCGCCATCCAAGACGCCCGCCGGTAAAGCGCGCGAAGCACTCGTCGTCGATAAACGACCATGACCCCGCGCCCGTCTCCGGGGTTTTCTCCCAGACAAGTCCGGTTTCGCGATCCAGAACCGCCTCGTCGTTGAAGTCAGTCAGGACCTTGAACCTGCTCGTCCCGTTGATCTTCTGGTCCCAGCTCTGGGATTGTGCAAACAGCCAGCTCGGCAGACAGACCAGCGTTGCGATTAACACGCCGCGAAGAGCCGTCGACGATTGAATGTTCATAGGACCCCCTACGGCCGGGAATCGGCCATCGTGAGTTGCGCGCTCGGCGAGGGCTATCGCTTCAGGTAGACACCCGCGCCGGGCTTTGATCCGTCACCTCGGTTCGGCCGGTCGAGTCGCCTTCATCGTGCCGAGGTCCACGCCCCCGCCCAGGAACTCGAGAAAATAGGTCAGTTTGACCGTGAGCGGAGCGCCATCGTCCGGTGGTGGCAGCCATGCGCCGCCCGCGAGCAGCCGGCCCGCGGCGCCGACGCCGATCAGTACGATTTCGGGCGTGCATCGCACGGTACCAAGGATGCACGGCTGGATCCCGCCGACGAACTCCCATGAGAGGGCCTTTGGTGTTCCCGCGTCGCGAATGACGTGACCAGTGAGCCAGGTGTCGTCATGGAACCCATGGATGTCGACCTTACCTTCTCCGCCACCCATACCGCTGGAGGCAGTTCCTTGGTACATGCCTCCCAGCGGCACGAGGGCGTGGGGAGGCAGGTGCGGCGCGCGGATGAAATCCGCCACGCCCTGATCGGCCCGCGCACCAGTCGCGAAGCCCTGCGCCGTGCCGTTGAAGGTGACCTCGCCAGCCAGGCCGGTGCCACGTCCTTTGAAATGCCCAGCGTCATCGATCTTGCCGCTGAAGGTGAACGGCATCGGCCCCAGCGTAAGGGACCCGAAGAACTCAGAACCTTCGCTGCGATCCACGAGGAGCGCCATGGGCATCCGCAGCTCCGCGTTCAGCGCGCTCTGCGCGAACCCGCGATACTGTCCGACCAGGTCGTCGTCTGGAGGGGCACTCTGGGCCCCAGCACGAGCGGAGACAAGGGTGAAGGCGAGCAGCAGCATCAGCAACATTCCGCGACGTCGCATATGCGCCTCCTTTGGGAAGGACGTTTGTGATCTGTCGATGCGAGACCAGATTACCGCGAGACAGGCCCTTGGACAGCCGAGCTAGCCGCTGCGACGCGGGCGCACTCTACGGCGTCAAAGCCGCTGGCGCGAGGCAGCTCTGAGCAGATCACGCGGTGCCGTCATCGCGCGGCGTCACGAACGCCGTTGGTGAGAAGCTGCCGTGCGCTGCGCGTGTCGGGATGGTCTTCACCCAGTGTCGATTGGAGCTGCTGCAGGGCGGACGCGAGCGCGGCGCTCGCGTCGCCAGGTTGGCCTCGCGCGGAGAGCGCCCGGCCAAGCGCCAGGTACGCCCGGCCAACGTAGTGCGAGCGGCTCTTCGGACCGGTCCGTTCGACCTCGAGGGCCACGGCGCGCGTCGCATCGGATGTCGCCGCCTCGAGACGGTGCATCTGCAACGCGAGTGCCGATCGGCGCACGAGGCACCGCGCCAGCAGCTCACGGGCCTGCGGATTCGCCTCCGCGATGGCCACGGCTCGATCAGCCACAGTGGCCGCCATGTGCATCTCGCCGCGGGCTTGCGCCAATAGCGCCTGCTCGGAAGTGAGCGACGCAATGGACGCGTGTTCGGCGGGGAACACCCGTCTGAATCGCGGCTCCACTTCCGCCAGGAGCTGCGCGGCGCGCGTCAGATCGCCCTTCGCCAGATGCAAACGGCCCCTGAGAAACAGCGCCTGATTGGTCACGATCTCGTCGCCTTCGCGTGCGGCCCCGGCGAATGCCCGTTCCGCGAGGCCGATCGCTTCGGGCAGACGTCCAAGGTCGAAGAGCGGGCGGGCCAGGTTGTTCCAGAGGATTGGCTCGACGCGTCTCTCGGACCCATCTGCGCTGCTGATCTGGATCGCGCGCCGGAGCATGCGCTCGGCCTCGCGTGGCTGTCCGAGCGCAACGAGGGCGAGGCCCCAATTGTTGAGCAACGTTCCCGCGCGCTCGGTGTCCTCGCGCCCGAGGGTCACCAGGCGGTCGTATGCATCCCGAAATGCCTCGCTGGCCTCTCGATCGCGACCCGCGTTCCGGTAGGACTCCGCCAGATCCATCGCCAACTTCAGTTGCAGCAGATCGGACGCGACACCGGATTCGATCGCCAATCTCCGGGCCGTTTGCACGTGTGCGATGGCCGCGTTCGAATCGCCCGCCCAGTTCTCGACGCCACCCCCCCACATGTGGCAGTTCACGCGCGCAAGCGCGTATTGCGACTGCGCGGGAAGAGCCTCCAGCCCCTCTCGGACAAGCCGACGCGCACGAGGGATGTCGCCGGTCTTGACCACCGCGCTGGCGAGGGCGCAGCCTGCCTTCGCACGGACGGCCGCGTCCGGTACCGCGCGCGACCGCGCGTACGCCTGCTCCAGGAGGCGCATCGCGTTGGCGATTTCGCCCTGCATGTAATACAGCCGCCCGACCGCGACCAGCATCTCGACGCGGTTGTCCTCGGCATCGCCGCGCTGGCGATCCACGATGCGTTCAGCCCGCACGAGCAGATCGCGCGCGGTGAAGGAGGTCCCCAGCGGTGCGGCATCGGAGATCAGGAACGCGTTCAGGTCGTTGATCGCCTCTGCGCGAGACAGTTGCCGGCGCGCGAAGTCGCGCTGCTCGGTCGCGTCGCGGGCCTGCCGGTCGGCGCGCTGGCGTTCGGCCAGGGCAACGGTCGCCTGACGTGTGGCGCGCCGGGCCTGTGAAAGCGTGCCCACCAGACCGGCCAGCAGTGCGACGAGCACGAGCGCGGCGAGGGCGACGGCCGTCCGGTTCCGCCGCACGAACTTGCGGGTGTGATACGCGAAGGAGTCGGCTCGTGCGCTGATCGGCTCGTGATTCAGGTACCGGCGCAGGTCATCGGCAAAGGTATTGACCGTGGCATAGCGTTCCGACGGGTTCTTCTTCAGCGCTTTGGCGACGATGATGTCGAGGTCGCCTTCGAGGAGCTGGCCAAGCTTCGCGGGGCTGGCAGCATGGGAGGCCGTAATCGCCGCGACATCCTCGACCGAGGCCGTCCGCGTGTCTCGTACGACTTCGGACGGGAGCCGAGGGTCCGTTTCGACCACTGCTTTGAGAAACGCCGCCGGCGACGTGGTGTCTGACCCAGCGGGATGCCGCCCGGTGAGCAGCACGTACAGCAGCACGCCGAGCGCGTAGACGTCGGTGGATGTCGTCACCGGAGCGCCTGTCACCTGCTCTGGCGCCGCGTAGGCCGGGGTCAGGACGGACGCGCCTTCGCGCGTCAGCAGCGTGGCCTGCCCGGTTCCGCCGTCAGGCTCGAGCAGCTTGGCGATGCCGAAGTCGAGCAGCTTGACACGACCGTCCGGGGTGACCAGGACGTTGGAGGGTTTGAGATCCCTATGCACGACGAGGTTCGCGTGCGCGTGCGCGACCGGGGCCAGGACGTCCAGAAACAGTCGGACACGAGCGTCCACGCCAAGCTGTCTGCTGTCGCAGTAGCGGTCGATCTGCTCGCCGGTCACGAGCTCCAGCACCAGAAAGGGCTGACCGACCGGAGAGACGCCAGCGTCGATGAGGTGCGCAATCTGCGGGTGCGCCAGACGCGCGAGGATGTTGCCCTCGCGCGCGAAACGCTCTTCGCCGGCGTGGCCGACCAGCGCGGCGTTCAACAGCTTCACGGCGACGCGGCCCTGGAATCTGCCGTCGCTCCGTTCGCCCAGCCACACGCTCCCCATGCCTCCCTGGCCAATCGGCTCGACCAGGCGGTACGCGCCGACTTGCACGCCGGCGAGCGCAGCCCGCGCGGGGAGAACATCGGCAACGTCCTCCAGAAAGCCCACCGAGCGCATCGCGTCGAATTCGGCGAGCCAGGCAGAGACCCTCTCGGCGATGGCCGGATGCTCAGCGCGGAGCGACGCCAGCCAGACCGCGCGCTCGTCTTCCGAGAGCTCCAGCGCGGTGTCGAGGTACGCGCTCACCGTTCTCCAGCTTTCGCCCTCGCCTTTCAACATAACAGTCAGCCGGAATACACTACCCGGGCGCAATCGCGTCACGCATCGCGCGGTGGAGATAGAGACGCGCCTTCTGCCAGTGTCGCTGCACGGTCCGTTCCGACACGCTCTTCATCGCCGCGATCTCCGCGAAGGAAAAGCCGCAAAAGAACTTGAGATCGACTACCTCGGCGAGGAGCGGCTCGATTTTCTCCAGCTCGTCGAGCGCAGCGCTGACCCGGGCCAGGTCGGTGGCCTGCCCTGCAGCATCGGCGACATCTGTGCTGATCGGGGTGAGCTCGAATTTGCCGCCACGCTTCTGCGCCTGTCGGTTGCGCACGTAATCGATGATGAGGCCGCGCATGACGCGCGCGGCGTACGCCATGAATCGATGCTGGTCGGGAAACGCCGCCTCGCGACGCGAGAGATTCAGATAGGCCTCGTGGAGCAGGCTGGTCGCCCCCAGCGTGACGCCCTGTCCGTGTCGGGCGAGCTCGTGGCGGGCGATGCGGTGCAGCTCCGAGTAGAGCGTCGTGAAGAGAGCCTCCGCGGCGGAGCGGTCGCCGCCGTCGGCCGCCGCGATAAGCGAGGAAATCGGGTTCTCCACAGAAGGTCATTGTCGCCCTTCTCAGAGCGTTCCGACACTCCGGACGGCGGCACCGAAAGGTCCGCGAGCGAGGAGAGGAGCGTTCTGGCACGGCTGGGTTTGTCGGTTACCCCCGAGCGTCTTCTACTGGCGACGACTCGCGGGATCGACGCCGGCGAACGTCAGCAGATCCGCCATCCCGAACCTCCCCCTCGTACGGCTTGGGAGCGTCGGCCGCCAGCGCCGGTTTCGCCACAAGTAGGAATTTCGATCGAGTGCGATCAAACCGAGGATCACCTCGCCCACGATTCGGGCGCCGACGCCCGCCAACCGCGCACCTCCGCTCAGCTCGGCCTCCTTCAGCACGTAGTACCACAGCGGCGTGTTCCGCTCGAAGCCGACGCCAAGGGAGGCAAGCTCGGTCAACTGGTCCGGCGCCAACGACGGGATGTCCATGGCCTTGGCAATCGCCTGACCTGATGGAAGCGACCAGGTCAGGTGGCGGAGCAGATTGCGCTGCGGCAGCGACGTCGGCCGGTCGCCGCTCGCGATGGCCCCGAGTGGCAGATCGAACAGCGGAGTCGAGATCTTCGTGTCAACGACCTTGGGCGGCCGCACGTTGGCTGTCTGATCACCGCCGAAATCGAAGAACGTCTGCCAGCCGATGAACCGCCTGGGCGCCCGCGCGCCGCCGCGCAAGTCGACCGGATCCAGCTGGTTCTCACCCGCTTGGTGGAACACGAAGCCGAAAAACGGCCGGCCGAGATCGCCCGCGAGGTTCGCGCGGTACGAAGGCCTCACCAACGAGTGCCCGAAGCGGTACGCCGCAGCCTGAAACTCGACAGGGATGCTCTGCCGGCCCGGTCGCGGCGTATAGAAGCGCGGGCCCCGGGAGAGGATGTCGTTCACGAGCGGCGCACCGACAATGTGCGGCAGGAACTCGTTGACGATGATCCACTGATAGTGCCACGTCGCCAGTCGGCGGGCCTCCGAGAACACGTCTGGGCGACGGTCGCCTTCGTCCGGTTCCGGCAGCGCGACGGCTCCCTCCGCCAGGTGCTCAGACGCTGCCAGCTGGCGGCTGTCTCTGTCCTCACGCAGTTTGTCGACCAGGCGGTTGTGGAACAACAGGAACGCGGCCTGCAAACCGGAGATCATCAGGTTCTCATCGTTGCGCGGGTCCGCGACAATCGCGGTTCCGTCACCCCAGCGCGGCACGTCCTCGAACTGGCCTCCGTGCTCGACCTTGAACTTGGCCCGGTCCGCCGGATCGTAAAGCTGTGGACTCACATTGAAACCGCCGCCGTAGACCGAATCGAGATCGAGCGCAGGGGTACGGGCGTTCGAGGAACTTTCCGGTGGTGTCGGCTCGCCGAGCTTCGACCCTGCATCGAATGTCAGGTCGTGGTCCAGAAACTGGCCCAGGAAGGTGAAGCCCGCCGTCATCGACGGATTGTCCCGATTGTTCGGGCTCAGCTCCGGGTTGGTTATGAGACGGATGGGACCTTCGTGGAGTGGATCCTTCGCGTCCATCAACCCGCCTGGAGCGCCCAGCTCCAGCAGCGCGGTCCGGACCTGCGGTGTTGCCTCTGCAAAAGGGGGAAGAGGGAAGAGCCGACTGAAGCGATCGGGCTCGGTGTGGATTCGCTGCACCGCGAATTGCTGTGCGACGGCTTCAATCGGGAGCAGAACAGCCCCTATTGCACCTGCGCTGGCGGCAACGCCCGACAGGAAGCCTCGGCGGGTGACGCGTGTGAGCTGGCGCGGTCGTTCGTATTGCGATTTCATCTCATGGCCCTTGGCCTGCGCGCACACCCGGTGGGGTGGCGCGCGGCGGCGCGAATGCACGGAAGGCGAGAGACTCAGGGCGGCCTGGTCGTCCAACCACGGCTGATTCCGCGTCTCTCACTGAAAAGATCGCAAACGGACCCGAGGAGGCGACAAGGGGCGATTGCTGGCAGCGTGCTGTCGCCTTTGTGCGCCAATCTTCGATCGTCTCGAGTAGGAGGGCGAAGCCTCGTCTGATGAGCGCAAGCCACGCGCGGTTGGAGAGCGCGCCGAGAGACGACGACGCCCATCGCCGCCAACAACACTCCGCCAGCAAAGCAGAGCATTTGCTTCCCGACAGCCGCGCTTATATACAGCTGCCCAGATACGATCGGGCGTAGACTTGGCCGTCCACAATCTTGCGAGGAGTCGGCACATGACAAGCGCCCTGCTGGTGGTCGTCATGATGGTGACGGCGAGGCCAACCACACAGTCCGACGACCTGTCCGGCCACTATGTACCTGCGGGGAATGATGGAGGTCGGATCGGAGTTGTTGCTGAAAGCCGATGGCCAGTTCGAGTTCATGCTGGCCTATGGCGCTGCAGACTATTGGGCCAAGGGGACGTGGCGGCACGAGAAGGACACGGTCGTCCTGAATAGCTCCGGAAAGAAGGAAGAGCCATTTCGCTTCGTCCGCAGCGAGGCTGGCAGCCCAGGCCGGATCCGCGTGTGGGTCACCGGCAAGAATGGCCGGGGTGTCCCGCATATTCGGGTGACACTTCACGCAGCAGGTGGCGATTCCGAAGCCACGACAAGCACGGAAGGGGCGGCGGTCTTTGCGGATGTGGCCGAGCCGCGTGGCGTGAGCTTCGAGGTGCGCGTGTACGACGTTCGGGCGGGCCCGTTCGAGATCAACCCGTCTCACAAAGAGGTGTACTTCGAAATCAACGGTGACGCCATCCAGCAGGTCCTCTTCACGGATGAACGCCTCGAGATCGATGAAAAGACCCTCGTGATGACACATTGGGGCGAAGATCGGCGGATGCGTTACGAGAAGCAATAGAGGCAGGCAAGGGCAAATCCTTCCCAAGTCGGGCAGGACGTCGGCGCTACCTGGAAGAGCTTTTCAGCAGGCGCTCGATAGCGGTCTCGAAGACGTCGTACGGCTGCGCCCCGACGAGGACCACGCCGTCGATCGACTTGTCCGACGCTCGGCCGAGGACGAAGGTTGGCGTCCCGCGCAGGTTCAGCGAGACGGCGTCGGCGATGTCCTTGTCGATGTGTGCCTGGTATTTCTTTGCCGCCAGGCAGGAGCGGAACTCCTCCGAGTCGAGCTGGAGGCGGCCCGCGTACTCGAGGATCTCGGCCCGGGAGAGATTCTCGGAGTGCGCGATCAGCGCGTCGCGCATCTCCCAGAACTTTCCGTGATCGCCGGCACACCGGGCGGCGTGTGCGGCGTCCATCGCGTGCGGATGGTACTCGGGCAGCGGCTGGTCACGGCTGACGAACCGCATCTTTCCCGTGTCGATGTACTTTGTCTTCAGCTTGCTGAACGTCTCGTCATGGAACGCGCGACACAGCGGACACTCGTAGTCGGTGAACTCGACGAGGGTCAACGGCGCGCTGGCCGAGCCCAGGGTGTGCCAGTCGCCCGTGACGGGCATGCTGACCTGGCGAAGAGGCTTGGCGTCTGCAGCCTGCCCGCCGTATGCGAGTGGACTGCTCCGGGAGCTGCCTATGGCGAGAGCCAGCGCCGCGACGTGGAGCATCACGAGGCTTGTCATAAGGGGCCGCCCTTAAGCCAAGATTACACCCCGTTGCCGCCTCGAGCATGGGCAACGCGGTTACCATGAGCCAGGCTGGCTGACTTGCCGGCGTCACTACCGGAGGCGGGTTCAAATGGTGTTTCCCATCAGCGACGACAACACCGACCGCGTCAGGACCCCGTACGTCACGTACCTCCTGATCGTGGTGAACGTGCTCGTGTTCGTGTTCCTGCAGGGGCTTGGAACCAACGAGCGGTTCACCTACGCCTTCTCGACGATCCCCGAGGAGATCCGGACGGGCGTCGATATCGCCGAACCCGTTCGTGTCGAAATCGGCGACGAGAGCGCCACCATCCCGCTGCAACCCACGCCGGGCAGCGTGTACTCGACGCTCCTGGTGTCGATGTTCATGCACGGAAGCCTCATGCACCTGCTGGGAAACATGCTGTTCCTGTGGATATTCGGGGACAACGTCGAAGACGATCTGTCGCACGGGCGCTATCTTGCGTTCTATCTCACGACGGGTCTCGCCGCCTCCCTGTCCCATGTCGTGAGCACGTTTGCGCTGGGCGACAACCCCATGATCCCGAGCCTCGGCGCGTCGGGCGCGATTTCCGGCGTGATGGGCGGCTACCTGGTGCTGCACCCGCACCGCCGCGTGCGCGTGATCATGCTGCGCATGCTGACCGACGTGCCTGGATACGTCGCCGTCGGAATGTGGTTCGTGCTCCAGTTGATCAGCGCCTTCGGCGTGATCGGACAAGGGCCGCAATCGGGTGGCGGGGTCGCCTTCATGGCGCACATCGGAGGGTTCGTCGCCGGCGTCGTGCTGGTGAAGCTCTTCGCCGTCGGCCGCAGACGGGCCGTCGGCCGCGCGTACTGAATCCGCCGGGATTCGGGTCTCACCAGCGGCTTGAGGGAGGGCTGGGCCTGCCTCCTGGAAGCAGGCCCTCGAACACTTACGCGCGTGCGCGCGCGACGTTCTCGGCGCGCGGTCCCTTTGGGCCCTGGCCTGTCTGGAAGGTCACGGCCTCGCCCTCGCGCAGCTCATCGAACGAGACACCGCTGCAGGCCGACTGGTGGAAGAAATACTCGTTGCCGTCCGCGGCCGCGACGAAGCCGAATCCCTTGTCGCTGACCAACCGCTTGATGTTGCCGTTCAAAGATCCCATGGTGTGAAAACTCCCGAGTCGAAAGGACGAATAGCCGCACGGAATGTGCAGGCGATAGCTTTTGATGAGTGGCTGGAGCGGTCTGGCGGTTAGCGCCGGAGGTGCGACAGGGGGCCCAGAAAAGCGTGATTGGTACTGTACCACGTCCAGGACGGGAAATTGAACTCCTCGGGAAGAGCTGGCTGGCGGCGAGCGAACGGTAGCTGGCGCAAGGACGGGGGGCAGCGCTCCTGGGTGCGCCTGCCGAGTCGGGCGGCAGCAACAGCGCCGTGTGATCCACCACAACCCGAACAGGCGCACACCGATTACTCAGGCTGGCTTGCGTGCCGGCACGGCCGTCGACTCGGGGTCACGGTTCTGTGCCCGCGTGCGGCGTCTCGGAGCGATCGTGATGTTGTTCTGCACGTCGTTGATCGCCGGGATGGCCCAGGCGATCTCGCCGATGTCGCGCTTCAGCCGCTTCTGCGACACGGCGCCCGCAAGCGACGTCCGGCCTCCGTCGCACCGCACCTCGACCTCGCCCGATCCAGGCAGGAATTCGAGCGCGTCGTAGATGAATTCCTCGATCTCCTGATCGCTGGTCGGGCCAGCTGGTTGCCCTCGCCTCATCGCCATGGCCGTCACCAGTGCAGGCGCCGTCACGCCCGGGCCCGGCGGCACGATTCCGGGTACCAGGCCATTTCCCAGGGGAACCTGGGCCTGCGATGGCAGGATGCCCTGTGGGTTCCCACCGATCGCGCGTGTCGCTGCGACCGGCGTCTGAAACCACGCGAGCGTTGGGAATGGAACCGCCGACCACATCGGCTGGACGGTCCCGAACAGTGGCTCTGGCATTACATCACCTGGCTCGGCTGCGCGCCGAAGGAAAGGGGCCCGACTCCCCAGGGCGTGGACGCAAAACCGGCGAGTCCGGCTCCTGGACCAAAGCCCTGCTGGACCTGCGGTTGGTGAAGCTGCTGCAGCTGTTGCAGCTGTTGCGGCACGAACTGGATCAGCTGCTGAATCTGCTGCAACTGCGCGGGAAGCAGCTGGACGATCTGCTGCAGCTGTTGCAGCTCCTGCAGCTGCACCGACACGAGCTGCTGCAGATGCTGCAGCTGCTGCGGCACGATCTGCAGCAACGGGAGCGCTTGCTGCAGCGGCTGCGGGCCGTAGGCGGGTCCTGCAAACGTCGAGCTCAGCGGAGCGCTCAGCAGAGGCTGCTGTTGCGGAAAGATCCCCAAGGGACCCAACGGGGACGGATACGTGAACGGAGTAGAAAACGCGGGTACAGGCATCTGACCTCCTTCAGTTGACACCAGCGTCGAGCAGGTCCTTGTGCGGCCTCACCGACGAGGTGCGTCGACTCTTGGTTGTCTCTCGCAAAGCCCGTTCCCACGCGAGACCGCTAGGAAACACTCCGTGATCGCGCCCAACACGGTTCGAGTCATTTCTTCACGTGCCCCGGTCTGCCTCACGACGATCGTACTCGAGCGGCACAAACGCCAAGGCCCGCTTACGCTGACACGCGATTGTGTCGATCGGACACGCCTGTGGCGATTGGCGACGGCGACGCGCATTTCAATCAGGCTCAGCCAATCGTGGCCTCGCAAAAAAACCTGTGACCGGGCGAGTGCTATATACTCGAACGCTGACAGCCCTCCCCATCACGCACCAGCTGCGTGTTTTATTGATGCCTTCAGTCGCCACAGTCCTCGTCGTCGAAGACGACGAAACGATGCAGCGTCAGCTGCAGCAGACTCTCCGGCCGCAATACACCGTCTTGACGGCGTCGTGCTGGACCCAGGCCCACGAGATCCGCGCGCGCGCCGATGTCGACGTGGTGGTTGCCGACGTGAACCTCGCATCTCGCGACGGCGCCGGCCTGGAGGTGTTGTGCACCGAACGGGGAGATGTGCCGTTCGTGTTCGTCGCGAGCCCCAATCGCGCCGACGAGCCAGGGTCAGCGCCGGATACACGCCCGCCGCTGCTCGCGTTTCCATCGAGACCGGTCCAGTTTCGCGAGCTTCCACGCACGCTCGAGGATGCGATTGCCGATCGGCGTGCGACCCGCGAACCGCCGCCGGCGCGGTCGAGCGGCGATGAGGCGACCGGGATTCTGGCCGAGTCCCGCGCGATGCGGGCGGTCATGAATCTCATCGATCGCGCGGCGCTGCACGACACGCCGATCCTGCTCGTGGGCGAGAGCGGTACGGGGAAAGAACTGCTCGCTCGAGCCTTGCACAAGAAGAGCCCGAGAGCCTCCGGCCCGTTCCTCGCTGTGAACTGTTCGGCGATTCCCGAGACGCTCCTCGAGAGCGAGCTGTTCGGCCACCGTCGAGGAGCGTTCACCGATGCCCGTGACGAGCAGCGGGGACTGTTTCAATCGGCCCAGGGCGGGACGGTCTTCCTCGACGAAATCGGCGACATGGCTCCGGCCCTTCAGGCAAAACTCCTTCGTGTCCTGCAGGAGAAAGAAGTCCAGCCTCTCGGGGCGCCTGCCCCGGTTCCGACCGACGTGCGCATCGTCACCGCCACTCATCGCGACCTGATGTCGCTCGCCGCCGACGGGCGCTTCCGTGAGGATCTGCTCTATCGAGTCAACGTCATCGAAGTACGGGTGCCGCCGCTGCGCGACCGCCCGGACGACCTGGCTCCCCTGGTCCGGCACCTTCTGGACAAGCATGGCGAGAAGATGGGCTGTCGGGATTGCACCGTGTCTCACGACGTGATGGCCGTGTTTCGCCGGCACACCTGGCCGGGCAACGTCCGGGAGCTCGAGAACGTGATCGAGCGCGCGCTCGTGCTCGGGGCTGGCGGCCGCATTACCCTCGACGATCTTCCCGAGACCCTCAGAATCCGCCCGTCACACGCGGGCCGATCTGGAGGCCGGCGACTGGCCGACGTCGAACGCGAGCACATCGTGCGCACGCTCGGCGCCGTCGAGGGCAACAAGGCCGCAGCCGCCAGGGTGCTGGGCGTGAATCGGAAGACGCTCTACCGGAAATTGACCCAGCACCGCATCCCGACGGGTTAGCGCAAGAGACGATTGGCCATCGATCCGCCAGGTGGGCTCGCGGCAGGTGTCGCTGCCAAGATCAGGCCCCTTCCATGCGTGCCTTGGTGGCCTTGAGGGCGCCGGCCATCCCTTTTTCCGCCTCCCCGCGCACCTTCCCGCGAATGACCGTGCCCGTGAAGCCGCTCAAGCCGTCGGAGCGGCTGCGAGTCACGCTCACGTACCAGAAGCCGGTGCCGCGTGCCGCATCGGGGACCAGCACGCGCAGCTCGAGCGCCGTCCAGAAGTAGTGGCTGGCGTAGATCATCTTCGACGCGATGACCACGTGCGTCGGCTGCTCGGCGATGACGACGTGGTTGATCCGGAACGTCGGCTTGAGCCCGAATTGCGCTTCCTGCCAGTACAGAAATGAGGTCGCGCCTGGGAGCGTGACACCAGGGAACCCGAGCAGGTAGCGCTTCACGTCGGGCAGGTACTGGGAGATCGACGGCATGCGGTCGATCATCGACGTGAGCTCGTTGGCGACAAACGTCGGGCGATCCGAGTCGCGGTAGACGGCCAGTCGGGAGTTACCGCCTTCGAGATAGCCGTTGACGTACTCGAGCGACAGTCTTCGCGTCAACGCTTCGACGTCGGCATGGGCCGACGGTTTCGCCCAGTCCACCTCGCGGCGGATCCGGTCCAGCGCGGACTGCCCCAACTTGATCTCGCAGTCGCCCACATTGCACGACCGCAAGGACTTCACGTCCGCGTCGGACAGCGCGATCTGCGCGAAGTCCTCGATCCGCGGCGGGCTGCTGATCTTCCTGGTGACCCGGAAGCTGCCCCCTTTCTCGAAGGTCTCGATGTCCTTCACCGCCGACACATAACGCGCGACGGGTGCGGCCACCCACACGGCGCCGAAGACCGCGACTTCCGTGGACGGATCGGCGTCGAGGAGCTGAGTGATCGGTTTGCCCGACAGCAGGGCGGATCGCTGCTCCGGCGTCAGCTTCACGTGGCGCGTGACGTAGTCGTCAAGCTGCGGCGGGAGAGCCGCCGGTGCCGATGGCAATCGAGCGGCCGCCGCGAGCATCAGTCCCAATACTAGAGCCGGTGTCTGATTTCGGAGATTCATGACAGCGTCGTCAGGATAGCGACAGCAACCGCTCGGCGTTCTCCGAGTAGACCTTCTTCAGAATCCCATCGCGCAAGCCCAGCCCGTAGATCCGCCAGCGCCCCTGCCCGGGCACCGCGCCGGTCCCGTAGTCGAAGTACTCGTCCTCGGTCTCGAGGAACCGGAAGTAAACCGGATAGAGGCCATCCTGCGGGCCATCGGTGCCGAACAGAATCCGGTCCTGGTACTTGTCGAAGAATCGCTGCGAGGCCCGCGGCTGCCGGCCCAATTCGCCGATGCGTGCGGCAATCTCGACATGCAGATTCGGAAAGCGATCCAGCGCGGCCGATGCCGCCCCGAGGTCCTCCGACGAATGCCCCACGTGGAGCCCGATGAAGGTCGTCTTCGGGTGGCGCGCGAGCACGCGGTCCCTGGCGGCCAGCAGCTCGGCGTCGGACGGGTAGTCCTTGCCGTGGAACGACCAGTCGGGATGCCGCTGCAGCTCTTCGTAGCGCTCGTTGTGCGCGTCGATGGGCAGGAAGAACGCGGTCGGGTCCGACACATGAATCGCGATCGGCAAGCCAAGCGATCCGCACGCTTCCCACATCGGATCGAATCGCGGGTCGTCGATCTTGACGAGCGGTCCGGAGGTGACCTGCTCGCGCAGGAACAGCCCCAGCACTTTCAGGATCTTCACGCCTCGTGCGCCCGCCTGCTTTGCGCGCGCCAGTTCGTCGGCCTGCCATCTGGCGTAGCCCGGCTCGGCGATGCGGTCGTAGGACGGCTCGGTGAAGACGACGAACCGATCCGGGTGCGGCTGCTGGAACGTGCGCACGCTGTCGGCCAGTCCCGAGCCGACACCGCCGGTCAGGGACACCAGCGTCCGGAGGTTGCGCCGCTCCATCAGTGCCAGCAGGTCCGCGGGTGTCGCGCCGTGACGCACCGCCTCTCCCTGAGGCACGCCGCCGGCGCGCCGCGCGCGCGAGGTCGGGTGAGCGTGCACGTCCACCACCGGAAACCGCGCGCGCTCGACCTTCGTCTCAGGCACGACGAGCATGCTGCGCGGCTGGAAGTCCGCCAGCGCGAGCCTTGCGGCCGCGGGTTGCGCGGCGCCAGCCTGTGGGCTGCCTGACTCCCGAGCGCTGGCTCCGCTGGCCGCCAGCATCGTGCCGAAGCTCGTCAACCACGCCCGCCTGCCCAGGTGTCGCTTCATCAGGCCCTCCAGCCGCGCCCATCATACCCAGCGTCTCGGCCGGTACTCACTTCCTCCACTCAACCGGCCCAGCTGGGCCCTGCACCGCGTTGCGTACGCAGGCGCTACAATCTGAAGGCTCGACGTCGCTTGATGAGCTCGACAGGGACCGGCAAGCCGGGTCGTTGTCGTGCGGACTTCACAAGGAGGCGTGCCATGCTGGGGCGCATCATCACCATCGTCGCACTGACGATTGCGACCGCCGGCCCCGATGCGACGGTCCCTACGACCGACAGGAAGGGCAGCAAGGACAGCCCTCTGCTCAAGCGCTACGAAGGCTCGGTCATCGTCGGCTATGAGTTGAAGGCGTTTGACGAGTTCACCCTGCCGCTTTCGCCGCTGGTGGCGGTACCGGAGCAGAAGACCCGTCAGAACAACCGCGTCCACGCGCCCAAGAACAAGAAGGCGCTTGACGGCCGCTACACGAGGTTGGTGTACGTCATTCCACCGAGCCGTTCCCCGCTCGAAGTGGTCCGCAATTACGAGGACGAGATCAAGAGCAAAGGCGGCTCGATTCTGTTCGCCTGCAAAGGTGCAGAGTGCGGCGGCGATCCTCAGCGGAGCACTGGCGGTGGCGGTGGCGACATGAGCCTGGCGATGTACCTGTATCCGTTCGAGCGGATCACCGACGAACGTTTCACGGCTGCTCATTGCGCGCAGGCCGAATCCATCACCGATCAGCGGTACGCCGCCGCCGAACTGCCCGGCTCGAACGCGCACATCTCGGTGTTGACCTATTCGATCGTCTCGCCAGGCGAACACGATGGCTGTCGTGCCCTCAACGGGCGTACGGTGGCGGTCGTCGACATCGTCGAAGCCAAGGCGCGGGAAACGAAGATGGTGACGGTCAACGCCGGCGAGATGGCCTCGGCCATCTCGAAGACGGGACACGTGGCGCTGTACGGGATCTATTTCGACTTCAACAAAGCCGATCTCAAGCCGGAATCCGATCCGACGCTCGAACAGATCGCGACGCTCTTGAAGGGATCGCCGGCCTTGAAGGTCCTCGTCGTCGGACACACCGACAACGTCGGCACGTTCGCCTTCAACACGGACTTGTCGCAGCGCCGCGCAGCCGCGGTTGTGACAGCTCTCGCGACGCGGCACGGCATCGGCAAGGAGCGCTTGTCGCCTGTCGGGGTCTCGTTTGCGAGCCCCGTGGCCTCTAATACGACCGACGACGGTCGCGCGAAGAACCGGCGGGTGGAGCTGGTGGAGAGTGCGACGCGCGATCGGTGAGTGCGCGGGGCTGCGCCCGACGGCCAGCCGGGGCGCCAGCCTGATTAACCACGGCGGCCGATCGTCAGGGGGCACGTCACATGGCGACTTACATAGTCCTTGGCCAGTTCACGGATCAGGGCATTCGCAACATCAAGGACACGACGAAGAGAGCCGAGGCCGTCAAAGCCCTCGGGAAGAAGGCAGGCGTGACCGTGAAGGAGATCTACTGGACGCTCGGCCAGTACGATGTGGCGTTGATCGCCGAGGCGCCAGACGACCAGACCGTTCACACACTACTGCTCGGTATTGGAGCGGCCGGCAACGTGCGCACGCAGACGCTCCGGGCTTTCACCGCTGCAGAGATGGGTGCGTTGCTGGGCAAGATGGCGTAGTCAGATGATCTCGGCCGGCGCGCGTCCTCCCAGGATGCGCGCCGCGCCGTTGGCCAGCGGCCTACTCATCGTGTCGGACGATTCACCGTCGCGAGAGTGGTGACGCGTCCGCCGGCGTCGACCTTCCGCACGCGCGGCAGCCACTGCCGCCGGTCGTCGCCAGGCGTGTGCAGGTACTCGAGGGCGTAGACCGCATCTCCGTGCAGTGCTACGGCCGTGGGAGCCCAGGGGCTTTCTGCGCGCAGCACGACGGTGACCTCGCCCCGCCCGTCGATGCGCACCACGACGCGGCAGCCGGTCGCCGCGACATAGATGTCGCCGGAGTCCGCCACCGCCAGGCCTCGCAGGTAGGGCGCCGACATCTCCGGCAGCCAGTTCGCGGGACAATCCGCCGGCATGACCTTGTCAGCGACGACCGAGACGGATCCGTCGGAGGCCAGCCTTTTTACGGCGGCGTCTTCGGCGAAGTACAGCGCATCCCGCCCAGCGGCGAACCCGTTGAGCCACTGGGCGCGTGTGTCGATGACCGCGGAGGGTTCGGTTCGGCCATCCCGTGTGAGCCGCATCACGCGCAGTGGCGGCTGCCTGGCGTACGGCGCGAAGTGCACGAAGCCGTCGCGGAGCGCGACAGGGTAGTCGCTCGACAGGATCAGCACGCCGCCGGCGACCGCTTTGGCGACGAACTCGAACGAGTCTCCCTGCACCCGTAGCCCTGAGAAGCGACTGTCGGCATCGAGCGTCATCCAGTGAAATGCCGGGCCACCGAGATCGACGAGCGCCCCCGCGGCGTCCACCATCCACACGCCGTGACCGGTGTCGACGAAATACACCTGGCCCTTCGCGTCGACGACGATTGACCCGCCAGGATGGGCGATGGCGGTGCTGACCATCACGCCGACGACGAAGCAGATGAAAGCGGCAGCAAAGGCTCTGTTTCTCATGACAATCCACCTGCCGTTGCAAGCATCGCGCTCCCGGCTTCAATGCGCAAGTGCCCACGGGCCGACCGTTGCGTGCGATGTCGTGTTGACAGAGGTGTGCGCAGGCCCGATCATCCGTCGATGAATCGACGTGCGTTCGTTGGTCATCTGGCCGCTGCTGCGACGGCGCCCTTCATCCGCGTCTCGCCCGACCCGACGCCGCTCAGGGCCAACGGCGCTCGCCTGAATGGCTGGCTGACGCAGTTTGACGCGATCGGCCGCACCACAGGCGGCATCAATCGGGTCGCCTACTCCGAGGCGGACCTGGCCGGGCGTCAGTTCACCCTCGGGCTGTTTCGCGAGGCCGGTCTCAACCCGGGTATCGATGCGGCCGGCAACATCGTCGGACGTCTCGAGGGCCGGGAGCCTGCGCTGCCGCCGATCCTCATCGGCTCCCACGTCGACTCGGTAACCGACGGCGGCAACTACGACGGCCCGGTCGGCAGCTTCGGCGCCATCGAGGTTGCACGCTCCCTTCGCGAGCAGGGTGTGCGCCTCCGCCATCCCCTCGAGGTCGTGGTCTGGCAGAACGAAGAGGGCGGCACGATCGGCAGCAAGCTGGCGGTCGGCATCATTGGGGAGCGTGACCTCGACGCGGTCGCGCGATCCGGCAGGTCTCTCCGCGAGGGAATCGGCCTTGTGGGCGGCACGGTCGCGCGGCTATCCGATGCCGTGCGGACGCGCGGCAGCGTGCACGGCTATTTCGAGCTCCACATCGAGCAAGGCGGGCTGCTCGAGCGCGCGAACCTCCGCATCGGCACGGTAACCGGCATCGTCGGCTTGCGGTGGCTCGACGTGGCCATCGAGGGCTTCTCGAACCACGCCGGAACCACGCCGATGGACCAGCGCCAGGACGCGATGCTTGCCGCCGCGCGGTTTACGGTGGCCGTCAACGAGGCGATCCGCGCGCAGCCCGGCCGGCAGGTCGCGACCGTTGGACGCCTGGTCGCCTCGCCCAACACGCGCAACGTGATTCCAGGACGCGTCGAGCTGACCGTCGATCTGCGCGATCTCGATGTCGCCACGCTCGACCGTTTCGAAGCCCGCCTGCGGCAGCTCGCGTCCGAAATCGGCACTGCGACCGCCACGCGCTTCACCGTCACCACGGCCGTGAACAGCAGTCCGGCGATGTCCGATTCGCGGATGCTGGATTGGATCGACCAGACCGCCGCAGCCCTCGGGCTGCCCAGCCAGCGCATGCAAAGCGGGGCGGGCCACGATGCGCAGGAGGTCGCCCACATCGCGCCAATGGCGATGATCTTCGTGCCGAGCGTGGGCGGGATCAGCCATTCGCCGCGAGAGTTCACCAGCGCCGAAGACATTACCAGCGGCGTGGACGTCCTGCTGAATGCCGTGGTGCGCGCGGACCGCGAGTGATGTCATCCTGGAGGTACGCGTCGGTCGTCGTCGTCGCTGTGACGATCGGTGTGTGGAGCGGGTTTACCGCCGTGCGCGCTCCGGTCGCGGCGCAAACCGACAGCGTGCGCCCGCAGTTGCAGCCCATTGCCGGCGCGGCGCGCCGCAACGTGATCTTCGTGCTCGTCGACGACCTGCGTTTCGACGCGATGGGCAATGCCGGGCACCCCTGGCTCGAGACGCCGAACATCGACGCGATGGCCAGGCGTGGCGTCACGCTGCCAAACGCCTTTGTCACCACCGCCCTGTGCTCCCCGAGCCGCGCCTCGATTCTCACCGGCCAGTACGCGCACCGTCATCGCGTCGTGGACAACAACTCGCCGATTCCCGCCGGGACGACGTTCTTCCCTCAGGTACCTGCAGGCGGCGGGCTACGACACGGCCTTCATCGGCAAGTGGCACATGGGCGGCGAAAGCGACATGCCGCAGCCCGGGTTCGACCGGTGGGTCAGCTTCAGGGGCCAGGGGACCTACCTGCCAACCAGCGCGGGGCTCAATGTAGACGGCAAGGCCGTCCCGCAGCGCGGGTACATCACCGACGAGCTCACCGATTACGCGATCGACTGGCTGAAGGAGCGCCGCGAGCGGCCCTTCTTCCTTTACCTCTCCCACAAGGCCGTCCATTCCGAGTTCGTCCCCGCCGCGCGCCACCAGGGCCGCTATGAAAGCAGACCGTTCACGCCACCGGCGACGATGGCCGACACCGCGAGCAACTACGAAGGCAAGCCGATGTGGGTCCGCAACCAGCGCAACAGCTGGCACGGCGTGGATTTCCCGTACCACAGCGCGCTCGACATCGCGCAGTACTACCGCCGCTATGCCGAGACGCTGCTGGCCGTCGACGACAGCCTAGGCCGGATTGTAGCGCTGCTGGCGGAACGCAAGCTGCTCGACAACACGCTGGTCGTCTTCATGGGCGACAACGGGTTCGCCTTCGGCGAGCACGGCCTGATCGACAAGCGCACGGCTTACGAGTCGTCGATGCGGGTGCCCCTGCTGATGGCCGGCGCCGGGTTGCCGGCGGCAACGACCGTCAAGGAGGTGGTCGCGAACATCGACATCGCGCCGACCATCCTGGAGGCCGCGGGCCTGAAGGCGCCGCCAATGGATGGGCGAAGCTTTCTCCCGCTTGCGAGAGGCGAGCGCACGCCGTGGCGCGATTCGCTCCTGTACGAGTACTACTGGGAACGAAACTTTCCGCAGACGCCGACGATGCACGCGCTGCGCGGCGCGCGGTACAAGTACATCCGCTACTACGGGCTGTGGGACAGCGACGAGCTGTACGATCTGGCCGACGATCCGCTCGAGACGCGCAATCTCGCAGGAGATCCCGCGCATCGTGACCTCGCCGCTCGCCTGAACCGCGAGCTGTTCGAGACGCTGGCCGCCACTGGCGGGATGTACATCCCGCTCGCGCCGGACCGGGGCGGGATCCAGAATCTACGACGGCTTGGCGGCTCCAAGGCGGCAGACTTTCCGCCGAGCCTCTTCGCCAAAGAGGCGAGATGAGACGCACGTGCGCGATTGGAGCTCCGCGCCTTCACGAAGCAGGCGGCGCGTCGGCGGCCTGCAGGGCGCTGAGGGCGGCGCCGATAATCGCCGTTTCGTCGCTGGCCTCCACCAGCTCCAGCGCACTGCCCTGGAGCGGGCTCATGGTGACCATCTCGTGCAGGTAGCGATCCAGCAGATGAAGGTCGACGAACATCGCATTGGGGCCGGACAGGAAGAAGCGTCCGGGGCCTTCGAGGTGAATGCTCGTTGCAGTCGCCGCGGCCAGGGCGCGGTGCCAGGTCCGAACGAAGTCCGTGCAGCGCCGGTCGCCCGCCCGTGCGTTGGCGAAGACTTCCTCCGGTTCGAGGTCCAGAAAACGCTGTCGCATTCCGCGGCGTCCCACGATGCCTTCGAGATGACCGATGCCGCCGCACCCGCAGTACTTCTCCTTCGGGTCAAGGCTGACAACCACGTGTCCGCCCTCCCAGATGCCCTCCGCCGACGGATAGCGCCCCAACCCGACGCCGCTGCCGAGGGTCCAGACGCGGACGAGGTCGTGCAGGTGCCCGCGCGTGGCGGCGATTCCGGCCGCAAACGCGTCGGCGTCGTTGAGTGCGCGCACGGACGCGCCGGTGCCCAGGAGCGAGGACAGCGTGGACTCGAGATTGAAGCCTTTGGTCTGCGGGAGGTTGGGAGATTCCTCCACCACGCCGTTGCGGATGATCCCGGGGAACCCGACGCCGATGGCATCCACGGGTTGTCCGTGCGCGACCTCGTCCATGTGCGCGCAGATCATCTCGGCAATCTGGTCGGCCGGCATGCTCTGGAGAGGGCTTGCCGCCGACCGATCGGGCGGGTAGATGTGCGTGGGTCCGACCAGCTGGTGGTTTTCCACCAGACCCAGCGCGATGTGTTCCATGGCCAGCACGCCGATTGCACGTTGCATCGGGAATCCCGTCGCCGCGGCTAGAACCGCGACAGCTTGTTGAGTCCGTTGAACGCCGCGGTCTTGTAGCATTCCGCCAGCGTCGGGTAATTGAAAACCGTGTTGACGAAGTAGTCCATCGTGCCCTTGAGCGCCAGCACGGCCTGCCCGATGTGCACGAGCTCGGCGGCGCCTTCGCCGATGATGTGCACGCCCAGGATCTCTTTGGACTCGCGGTGGAAGATCAGCTTGAGACGGCCGGTCGTATCGCCTCGGATTTGCCCCCGCGCGATTTCGCGGTAGTACGCAAGCCCGGTCTCGTACGGCACGTCCTCCTCGGTGAGCTGCTCCTCGGTCTTCCCGATGAAGGAGATCTCCGGGATCGTGTAGATGCCGTAGGGATAGCTGGCGGGATTGGAATCGACGGGCGTGCCGACCGCATGCCCTGCGGCGAGCCGGCCCTGTTCCATCGACACCGATGCCAGGCTCGGGAACCCGATCACGTCACCTACCGCAAAGATGTGCCGTTGGCGGGTCCGATACTCTCCATCGACGCTGATACGCCCGCGGCCGTCGGCGTCGAGGCCCGCGGCCTCCAGGTTGAGATGCTCGACGTTGCCGGTCCGGCCCACGGCGTAGAGCAGCGCATCGCCCGAGATCCTCTTCTGGCTCTTGAGCGTGGCGACGACCGACCCGTCCGCCGTGTCCACCCGTTCCACCTCTTCGCCCAGCCGCAGGGTGACGCGATGGTCCCGGAGGTGATAGCAGAGCGCCTCGACGATCTCCTGGTCCGCGAATTCCAGCAGCCGGGGCCGTTTCTCGACCAGGACCACGCGGACGCCGAGCGCCGCGAGCATGCAGGTGTACTCCACGCCGATGACACCGCCGCCCACCACGATCAGCGTCCTGGGCAGTTCAACCAGCTGCATCAGCTGATCGCTGAGCAGGACGGTGCGGCCATCGACCGGGACGTTCGGCGACTCGGCCGCTCGCGTCCCCGTGGCGATGATGAACGCGTCGGCGCGGCAGGCCAACTCGCCGGTGGCGCTGACGACCTTGATCGTCTGCGGGTCCACGAAGCTGGCAAGGCCGTTGAGCAGCGTGATGCCGTTGCGGGAGAGCTGCGCCTGCGTGACGTCGATCTCGTTCTTGATGACCTGCTGGACGCGGAAGGAGAGGTCCGCCATGGTGATCTTCTCCTTCACGCGGTAGTTGACGCCGTAGATGCCCTGGTACTGAAAGCCGGACAGATGCAGCACGGCCTCGCGCATCGTCTTGCTCGGGATGGTGCCGGTGTTGATGCAGGTGCCGCCAATCACGTCCTTGCGCTCGACGAGCGCGACGCGCCGGCCCTGCTTTGCCGCGTGGATGGAAGCCCGCTGTCCGGACGGGCCGGAGCCGATGACCACAAGGTCGAACGACTGCATCGGAGAGGTACGATCGGCCCGAAACCCGGCCGGTGTCAAGGCCCGGCGCGCGTCGTGCCGCCGGCACGATCCCTGTCAAGGCAGCAGCCGCAGTGTCGCGTCGATGACCTGCGGGCCAGCCACGAGTTCGGGGTCGTTGTGATCCGCGCCGCGCACGATGACCAGCGTCTTGGGCCCTGGAGCCGCGTCGTACACCTGGCGGCTCTGTTCGGGAGGCACGATGCTGTCGCGGTCGCCGGCGATGACCGCCAGCGGGCTGGTCAACTGCGCGATTCGCTCGAGGCACGCCCACCGATCGCGAAGCAGCAGCTGCACCGGCAGGAACGGGTAGTGGAGGCGTCCGACGTCGGCCAGTGAGGTGAACGGCGACCGCAACACCAGCGCCGCCGGCGGAGACTCACTGGCGAGCCGCACGGCGACGGCCGCGCCCAGCGACTCGCCGAAGTACGCCACGCGCGACGGATCGACGTCCGCGCGCGTGCCCAGGTAGGCGCGTGCCGCGCGCGCGTCCGCCGACAGGCCTGGCTCGGTCGGCGTCCCGGCGTTGCCGCCAAACCCGCGATAGTCGAACAGCAGGACGGACAGCCCGCGCTCGCGAAACGCGTGCGCCAGCGTGGAGCGATAGGCGCGGTTGCCGGCGTTGCCGTTGAACACGACGATGGTGTACCTGGCCGGCTGCACGCGGCTGCTGACGAACCACCCGTGCAGCTGAATCCCGTCGTCGGTGCCGAACATGACCTCCTCGACGCCGTCGAGGCCGACCTCGGAGGGCGAGGGGACATGGCCGAACGGAAAGTAGATCAGGCGACGCTGGAACGTCCACGCCAGCGCCAGCACTGCGATCACGGAGAGCAGCATCACGAACGCCGCCGTCATCACGCGTCTCACCCCAGGGCCCGATCACCCGCGGCGGCCGCCGTCCAGTTGAGCGTTGCCAGGAGCTCGGCCTCGCGCTCGAACCGCATGAGCCGATCGGAGTCCTGCGAGAACGCGGCTGGCAGCACCTTGATGGCGACACTCCGCTTCAGCTTCGTGTCGCGCGCGCGATAGACCTCGCCCATGCCGCCGGCTCCGAGAGCAGCGAGGATTTCGTACGGTCCGAGCCGGGTGCCGGCTGCGAGGGTCATGTGTGGCGCTGCGCTTCGGGCGGCGCTCATTGTAGTGTGTTTCCCGGGAGGCCCTGCTGCCTTGCCCACACCTGCGCCCCGTGCCAGTATTCCGGGCAGCGTGACATCCCCGACACGGCGGACACTCTCCCGGCGCGCGCTCCTTCGCGGTGCCTGCGCGGTGCCCCTGCTCGGCGCGTCCGGCCTCCGTTCGGGCAAAGCGCCGGCCCTCCAGCGCGCACGCCCCACCGACATCCGCATCGTCGAAGTCGAGCATCGCTTCGAGGAGTTCCGGTATCGCGCGCCGTACCAGTTCGGCGGACGCACCGTCGATCGCGTGACGCTTGCTCAACGTCGAATGCCGCGTCCGCACCGGCGACGGCAAGGAGGCGTGGGGCTTCGGATCGATGACGCTCGGCAACGCCTGGGCCTTTCCCGCGGTTCCGCACGACACCGGCCTGGGCGCGATGACCGCCCTGGCGTCGGAACTGCGCGCGCAGACCGCCGCCTGCGACGAGAGCGGCCATCCGATCGATCTATTCCGTGCGCTCGAGCCAGCCTACCTGCGTGCGGCCGACGCGCTGTCGAGCCGACGCGGGCTGCCCGTGCCGATGCCGAAGCTGTGCACACTGGTCGTCGCCAGCGCCTTTGACGCCGCCATCCACGACGCGTACGGCAAGGCCTTCGGCGTGAGCTGCTACGACACGTACGGCTCGCGGTTCATGCGCGGCGACTTGTCCGCGGACCTTGGCCCGGAGTTCAAGGGCGAGTATCTCGACCGCTACGTGCCCTCGGCGCCAAGGCCCACGACGCTCGTGTTCCACTCGGTGGGCGCGTCCGATCCGCTCGAGGCCTCCGACGTCGGCTCGCGAATCGACGACGGGCTGCCGGGCACGCTGGAGGAGTGGATCGCGCGTGACGGCCTGCTCGCCTTCAAGATGAAGCTCAACGGCGGCAACCTGACAGCCGACGTCGAGCGCATCCTCGGCATCGATCGCGTCGTGACGCGCGTGCAGGCAGCCAGGCGCCTGGGCGACTGGAAGTACCTCCTCGACTTCAACGAGGGGTGCCCGAACGTTGAGTACCTGATAGAAGTGCTGCAGCGCGTGCGCGAGGCCACGGCGCGCGGCTTCGAACGGATTCTCTACATCGAGCAGCCCACCAATCGCGATCTGAAGAAAGACCGCGCCAACGTCATGCACGCAGCCGCGCGGCTGCGTCCCGTGGTGGCCGACGAGTCGCTGACCGATCTCGAGATGCTGCTGCTGGCGCGCGAGATGGGCTACACCGGTGTGGCGCTCAAGGCCTGCAAGGGCCAGACGCACGCGATGCTGATGGCCGCGGCCGCGCAGAAGTTCGGCCTGTTCCTGTGCGTGCAGGACCTGACGTGCCCCGGCGCGTCGTTGATCCATTCGGCCGGCATCGCGGCGCGCGTGCCCGGCAACGCCGGCATCGAGGCCAACGCGCGCCAGTTCGTCCCGGCGGCCAACGCGCCGTGGGAGGAGCGATTCCCGGGGCTGTTCACCATCCACGACGGCCTCATGCAGACGGGACAGTTACGCGGCCCCGGACTTGGCGCCGTGGCCCCGAGGACGCGCTGATGCCGGTGACTCGTCGGGACTGGATGCGGATGGCAGGGGGCGCCGCCGTCGGCGCGGCGCTGACCGGGCGCGTCGACGCAGGTGAGGGGCGCACGTTCTGCCTCTTCTCGAAGCACCTGCCGGAGCTCGATTGGGGCGCGCTTGCCAGCGCCACGCGGGATGCCGGTTTCGGAGGCGTCGACCTGACGGTCAGGCCGCGCGGTCACGTTCTGCCCGAGCGCGCGGCCGCCGATCTGCCGCGGGCCGTCGACGCGATCAAGGCCGAAGGGCTGTCGGTCCCGATGATCACCACCGACCTCACGTCGGCTGCCTCTCCGCTGGCCCGGCCGCTGCTCGAGGCCGCGGCGCGAAGCGGCGTGCGCTACTTCAAGACCGGCTACTGGCGGTACACCGCCTCACCCGACGTGCGCGCGCAGGTGGCGGCCGCCGGCGCCGCGCTCGAGGGACTTGCCGCGCTGGCCCGGGACTGCGGCATCGAGATGGGGTTTCACAACCACGAGACGTATATCGGCGCGGCGCTGTGGGACATCGCGCCGGTGATGGATCGGCTCGATCCGCGGTGGGCCGGCTACTACTTCGATCCTCGCCACGCCGTGGCCGAAGGCGGCGCGGGTGCCTGGAAAGCGGCGACGCACCTGGTGGCTCCGCGGCTGAAAATGGTCGCGGTCAAGGATTGCGTCTGGGCGAAGACCGCGCAGGGCTGGCGCATCGAGAACTGTCCGCTGGGGGAGGGCCTGGTCGATTGGGCCTGGGTCGGCGCGCGCGCTGAACGAGTCGAAGTTCAGCGGGCCGATTTCGATCCACCTCGAGTACAGCTTCCTGCGGGCACGAGCCACACGCTGAAGGCCGCCACGCGCGACCTGGCGTTCGCGCGGCGATTCCTGTAGCGGCGGCCCATCGACTGACGAGATCGCCGGGTGTATAGTCCCGGTAACTCCGACGCTAAGCTCAGCTGAAACCGCGATTTACCGGGACAGCACCGCGATGCTGCGACAAGCCCTCGCTTGGTCGGTCGCCGCTCTACTGCTCGCGCCGGCGAGCTCACCTGCCGGACAGACGACCGGCACGGCAACCGGCACGATTGTCGGCATCGTCACGGATGCCAGCGGCGCCGTACTCCCCGCCGTCGAGCTCACGCTCTCGGGCGACGCGCTCATGCGCGTGCGGAAGACGTCCACGGCTGACGATGGACGCTACCGCATCGCTGCCCTGTCACCGGGAGAATACCGGCTGACTTTTTCACTGGCTGGATTCGCGAGCCGCGTGCATGACGTCCGCGTCGCCATTGGCTTCACCGCCACCGTCGATGTGGTCCTGGAGGTGGCCACGCAGCGCGAGGAGATCACTGTTTCTGGACGCAACAGAGTGCTCGACCGCCAGTCCGCCGCGCTCACCGAAACGTTCGACTCCCGCCTGCTCGGCGATCTGCCCGGCTCCCGCAGCATGGGTGGTCTGCTCACGACGGCAAATGCCGTGCAGCTTTCCCCTACGGACTTCGGTGGCAGCACCGGCATCCTGGCCGGAGCCCAGAGTGCGTACGGGAAGAACAGCTCACCGCGCCACACGGTTGAAGGCATCATCGTGACCGGGCTTTTCGGAAGCGGCTTCACGCTCGATTACGGGTCGTTCGAGGAAGCCTCGGTGCTCACCGGGGCGCACGGGGCTGAGTGGCCCACCCCGGGGATTCACACGCAGATCGTCACCAAGTCGGGCTCGAACCGGTACCGAGGCGCACTCTATGCCGATTACGCAAACAGGCGCTGGCAGTCGTTCAACGTCGACGACGGTCAAACCCATCGGCTGGCCCCCAGCGGCGGCGGTCTGTCGGCGCGAGAGGCGAACCAGCAGTGGGGCTACCACGACGTCAATGCGGACATCGGCGGGTACGTCATCAAGGACGGGCTGTGGTGGTACGCGTCGGTTCGAGACCAGGAAGTCGCGTCGCGGCTGGTGAACTTCCCCGTGAAGCCCCATTCGACGCATCTGACCAACTACGGCGCCAAGGGGACCTACCGCGTCGCGCGGGGCCACACGCTCGTCGCTTACGGTCAACGCGCGTTGAACCACCAGCCGAACCGCCTGGACCCGTTCGGCCCCGCTGGCAGCGATCTCTCGGCAGACACCGCGATCAACGAAGCTGAAGACTCGACCGCCGACCAGCGCAACGCTGGCTGGGTCTGGAAGGGCCAATGGGACGCGGTCCTTCGCGACAGGCTGCTCTTCGAGGCGCGCGCGGGACAGTTCGGCCCCGGGCAGTCTGGAAGGCGAGGGGCGCCCACCCGCGCTTCGAGGACGTGGAGACGCTGCTCGTCAGCGGCGGCAGCAGGGACTGGCGCAGCGATGGGCGGCGCAACCAGGCCTTCAGCACCCTGAGCTACTTCAAGGACGGCCCGAATGGCAGTCACCACCTGAAGGTGGGCGGCGAGATCACGCGCTGGCTCGTTCGCGAGGCATGGCTCTCGGGGTATCCGGGAAACGTCCTCCACGTGCTCCGGAGTGGGCGTCCCTCGTCGGTGTTCGTCTTCGACACGCCGACGGAATCCGAAAGCGGGGTGTGGACGTTCTCGGCGTACACGTCGGATTCCTGGAGGGCCAGCAACCGTCTGACGGTAAACCTCGGCCTCCGGTTCGATCGATACCGGGTCTTCCTGCCGGCACAGCAACACCCGGCTGGCGGTCCCCACCGCCCAGCGGTTCGCGCCGGTGCGAAACCTGATCGACTGGAACACGCTCGGGCCGCGCGTCAGTGCCGTCTACGACCTCACCGGCGCCGGCAAGACGCTGGCGAAGATAGCGTTCGCGCGGTACCGACGTGGCGCCCAACGCCAGCGTGGGCTTCAATGCGAATCCCAACCCGACCGCAATGGTGGACCCAGTACGCGTGGACGGATGCCGACGGCAGTGGGACGTGGGAGCCCGGTGAGCAGGGCCCGCGCCGTTCACAGCGTGGCGGCTCGGCAATCGAATCGCTGGACCCGGCCCTTCGCCTGCCCGTCCTCAACGAAGTTGCCGCGATGGTTCGAGCGCGAACTGCCGGCTGGCATTGGCGTTCGGACGGGCCTGATCTGGCGCGGAGGGTATCGGCACTTCGCGAGACAAAACGCGGCGCAGCCGTTTGACGCCTTCACGCTGCCGGTGTCGCTCGGTGATCCCGGCCCCGATGGCGTCGCGGGCTCCTCCGACGACGGGGCGACGCTCGGTGCTTACGATGTCTCACCGCAGTTCGAGACGTTCTCGACCGCGAATGTCGTCGCCAACGTCGCAGCCTCCCGCACCGAGTATTGGACGTGGGAGATCGCGGCCACGCGCCGCTTTCTGGCGCGGTGGTCGTTCGGCGCCGGTTTCGCGCATACCTGGAACAGGGATCACGCGCAGGGCTATTCAGGACAGGCGCTTCGGAACAACACCTATCCGCTGACCCCCAACGATCTGATCAACACGGGCGCGGAAGGCCGACTCGAGTTCAATACCTGGACGGCGAAGGCACACGGCACTTACGAAGCGCCGTGGAGTATTCGCGTCACGCCGGTGCTGCGCCATCAGTCCGGGCAGCCGTTCGGACGAACCTTCACGCACGGACCGGGCTCAAATCCGCTACGCGACTGTGACCGTGCTGGCCGAACCCGTCGGTACGCGCCGGATGGACAACATCACGCTGGTCGACGTGCGCGTCGACAAGAGCATCCGTCTTTCCGGAACTCGGCGCATCGCGGCCTTCGTCGACATCCTCAACTGCTTCAATGCGAACCCCGAGCTGAACGTGATCTGGGCGTCGGGGCCGTCCTTCCTTCGGCCGGTGAGCATCGCCCCTCCGAGGAACGCGCGGATCGGCGCAAAGCTCGACTGGTGACCCTTACGGCATCTTCAGCCGCTTCCGGAGCGCGTCCATCCTCGCGTCGCCGCGCAAGAAGGCCATCTCCGGTAGCACCAGCAGCAGCGCCGTGCGCTGTGGCATGAGGTCCACCGCACCGTTCAGTGCGGTAAACGTCCGATCCGGGTCGCCCACCGCTGCGTAGACGAGGGCCTGGCGATAGGGATGATCGGTCTCGGTTGGATTCCACCAGCCGCGCAACCTCCGCGTGCTGTCCCGGCCGGCACGTACGCATGCGTCAGCCAGCGCTCCCAACCACGCTCGGACTCGCGGCGGCTCTGCCCATAGGGCCACCGCTTCCTGGGGCCAGCCCGAGAACGTCAGCGCCCGCGCCAGTTATAGATTCGCATCCGGCAGGTCCGGATCGACGGCAAGTGCCTCCCGCAGCCTGCGCAATGGCCTCTTCGTAGCGGCCGGCGATGATCAGCGCGAACGCCAGCTCCCGCCGCACGACGAGCGACATCGGATCGGTTACCAACGCCGCCTCGAGCAGCTGCAGCGCCCGATCCGTCTCACCAAGCGGCAAGAGCGTCGAGCTGGCGTAGTTCCTCTGAACCTGCGTGAGACTTGGGTTGAGCTCGATCGCCCGCTCGAACGACGTCCGGGCGCTCTCCCAGTCGAGCTCGCGCGCGTATGTCATGCCCATCGCCTCGTGCGCCTCGGCGAGCAGCGGATCGAGCTCGATGGCCTTCATCGCCGCGGGCCGCATCCTCCTCAGGCCCTCCTGCGGCGAAAGGCCCGGAATCTGCCACGACATGGCCGCGTACGCGTCGGCCAGCCCGGCGTAGGCCGGAGCGTACGCCGGGTCCCTGGCTATCACCTGCTCGAACAGCCTCGCGGCCTCTTGCGCGCTCTCGGTGCCGCGGCGGCTGACCCTGGCGCGGGCCTGGAGATACAGCTCATAGGCGTCCACCGGCGGCCGATAGGGAGGCTGCCCTCTCCCGAGCGTCAAGTTGAGCTTCGTCGCGACAGCGCGGGAGATTTCGTCCTGTATCGCGAATACTTCCTCCAGCGTCCTGTCATAGCGCTCCGACCATAAAATCACGTCACCGTCAACTGACACCAGCTGGGCGTTGACCCGCAGGTTTCTCCCTTCGCGTTGCACCGATCCCGTGACGATCAGATTGACCCGCAGCTGCTCTCCGATCCGAGCCACGTTTTGCGGCTCGTCCTTGAAGAAAGCCGACGATGCCTGCGAACGCAGCTGAAGGCCGTTGATCGCAGTGAGGTTGCGGATGATTTCCTCCGTCAGACCGTCGGCGAAGTAGCCGGTGTCGGGCGCGGAATTGAGATTCCTGAACGGCAGCACCGCAATGGCGAGCGGCTGTGACGTGGTCGTGCCCGCCGCGACCGCGATGCCAGCGACATCCGCGCCGCTGGCGCGCGCGCGTTCAGACCCCCGGCAAGCCAGAGCGCCGCGACAAGGGCCAGCACGGCCGCCGTGGCGTACGCCGCGCGCAGGAGTGGCGGCACCCCGCTTACAGCCGCGAGCGCTGTGCGCAGCGACTCTGCGCTCCCGTGCCGTCGCTCCGGTTCCGGATCGAGTGCCCGCTCGATGACGCGCGCGAAGCGCCGCGAGACGTCCCCTCGCGCATCGAGGAGGCTGGTCCGTTCGCCGCGTGCGTGCGCGCGGCGGAGGCCTGCCAGGTCGCGCGCCTGAACGGGAAACGCATTGGTGAGGAGGCGGTAGAGCAACACGCCGATGCTGTACACGTCGCTCTGAACCGTCGCGGGTCCACCTGCCAGCACTTCGGGGGAAAGATAGAGCGGCGTGCCCGCAACCGGCATTTCCGACCCGCTGCGCAACTCCAGGCCGGTGCCGAAGTCCATCAGCACCAGCCGCGCGTCCTCGGCCATCATCACGTTCTGCGCCTTGATATCGCGGTGCACGAGACCTGCCGCATGGACGGCCGACACCGCGCCGCAGAGCTCCACCCCGATCCGTGCGACCTCCTGCTCGGTGAATCGCGTGCCCTCGCGGAGCGCCTGTTCGAGGGTGCGGCCCTTGACGAACTCCATCCAGAGGCCGATGCGCCCGTCGATGCGTTCCGCCCCGTGGATGGTGACGACGTTGGGATGGCGGACGCGCGCGAGCAGCCGGCCTTCCTCGATGACCGAGGGTGGCGACGCGTCGTCGCAACCCGAAGCGCGCAGCAGCTTCAACGCGACCTCGCGGTCCAGGCGCGTCTCCCAGGCGCGATACACCTCGCCGAACGCGCCGCGCCCGATGCATTCGAGCACGCGCAGATGGCCCCAGCTCTCGGCTGCCCGCGTGCCCGCCGATTCCGACGCCCGTCCAGCCTATCGCAACGCCGCCAGCGCCCTGAGCTGCTCGATCGAGCGCCCGGGCGGCCGGTTCGGCGCGCGAGTCGACGTCGGCCCAGTCGATTGGCGTGCCGTCGAGAATGGCGTCCGCCACCTCGTCGAGGAGAGCGTCTGGAGGCATCACCGTCTCCATTTCCTCGGCCAGTCGCAGCAGCGCCCGCCGGGCCGCTTTGCGCGCCGCATCCGCCGATGGCTTGCCGAGCATCTCGGCGAGCTCTGCGTAGCTGTATTCCATCTCCACGCGGCCGATGATCGTTTCGCGTTCCTCCGGTGTCAGCCGCGACAGCGCGGCTTCATACCGCTCCAGCGCTTCGCGTCCCATCGCCTCCTCGAGCGGCGACCCCGCCGCCTCGAGACTCAGCCCGTCGCCGTCGACCATCAACGGGGAGCGCGCCTTGTGCCGCAGCTCGTCGCGGACCCGGTTCAGGACCGCCTGCCGCAGGTAGGCCTGAAGCGCGCCGACACCGCGGGCCTCGAAGCGGTCGATCTTCTGAAACGTTCGAAGCAGGGTGTCCTGGACAAGGTCGTCCGTGTCGGCCAGGTCGCGCGCCCAGCGGGGCAGGCGGCCGCTGACCCAGCGGCGAAGGGGGCCGACGTGTCGAGCCACCAGGCGCTCGAGGGCTTCCCGGTCTCCGCCGCGTATCCGCTCGATCAGGTCGAAGGTCGAATCGAGGGCGGACGGCGTCTCGCTGTCGTTCTTTGCGGCCGATTGCGGGTTTTCGGCCGATTGCGGGTTGTCGGGCATATGTGAATCAGCTCGTTCCAGCCGAAAACCCCCAGGCCCGATTCTACCCGAGCGGTTCGGAACGCGTCGGCAACTGGGCGTTGTCCGGTTGGCCCCCGCCCGTCGTTTCGGGGGGAATGGCGGCCCCGGCTCCGCAGAGTCGCGAATGTTGCGATGCGGGTGACACCATGAACAAGTTCCACCCGGGAGCTACTCTCCTGACCGCGTTTCTCTCGGCAATGGTCGGCGCCTGCAACGGCAGTCCATCGGCACCGACCGCCGAGGGACCACCGGCCGCCGAAGGTACCGGCCACGGGCACCATCGGTAACCGTCGAGCTGAAGGGGCGGGTCGTCGACGACCTGGACAAGCCGGTGGCGGGCGCCAGGGTGGCGCTTCATCCCACGCGTGCGGTAGACCCCAGCAAACCTGATCAGGCCACCACCGACGGAAACGGCGCTTTCGCCTTCACCGCGGCAGTGCGCACTGGACGGCGGCGACACCGTCGTGCCAGGTGAGCTTCCCATCACAATCGATCGCGACGGCTACGAGGGCTCGGAGGTCTGGATCCCCACGAACTCTGACACCACGATCACGCTCTACCCGACGACAACAATTCTCCCTGGCAGCACGCTCCGCACGCGAATCGTTGCCACCGCGCCGTATGCGTGCGGTTGGGAATCCCATCGTTGCCGGCGAATCGTGGTCGAGCCTGCGGGCACGCCAGTCGTCGTCGAAATACTGGAGACCGACGGGGAGGAGGTCGGCCTTGTCGACGACGAGCCACCGCTGACGCCGTTCGACTACGTGCGCAGGATCACCATCAACGACGGCGAGGTCTACATCATCGGCGGGCCGGCAACGGTGACGCTGCGCGCACAACCACCAGCGGCGTCCACGGACTCGCTGGTGGGTCGATACACGCTGACCCTGACTCATGGATGCACAGAGGTCCCGGCGGCGGCGCGGACCCGGACATACACCGCGAGCATCGAGCCGGCCGCCTCGGGTTTTGTGATCACGCTGAGCGACGCGGAGTTTCTCGAGGGGCGGATCTGCACGGCGACTGCATCGCGGCTCGGCTGTCACCAATTCCTTGCCTCACGAGAGGCGGATCGCGTCAGATTCGACCTGATCAATGCGGACGAGTGGCACGGCGGCTACATCACCGAGCGGATCCCGCCGGGCACATGGCTGCGAAGTGTCCGGCAGCGCATCGGGCCGCCTGGAGCGTGGAGCAATCACGGCTGCTGGCACCGGCGGCGTTTGGTACTGCCCGGCCAACCGGCCGTATCCATTTCCATGTAGCTCGTTCAAGTTCTGCGACGTGACGGACCTGCGCCTGTCGTTTACACGCATGTGACGCCAGACCCTATGTGCGCGGCGCCTCGTACGGCGCGCGATAGCGATAGCTCAGAAGCGCGTTCGCCTTGTCGTTGTTCGTGAATCGCTCGGCCTTGCGGTCCCACTCCAGGTACGACTTCGTCTTGTGCGCGATGTTGGCCACCAGCGTCGCCGAGGTGCTGCGATGCCCGGTCTCGATGTCGCAGTTGCAGGCCGCACGGCTCTTGACGCAGTCGAGGAAGTTGCGCGCGTGATGGACCGTGTCGGCGTCGCCGCCGGTGCGCGAGCGCGGCTCGATCTGCGGCTTCGCGCCGACGCGGTACCCGCGCTCGAGCTGCCGATCGACCGGCGTCCGTGCCGGAAATTCGTTCGGCGTGATGACGTCGGGCACGATCTCGTAGCCGTCGCTGTAAAGATAGAGCGTGCCCCTGGTGCCGCGGAATTCGATCTCGACGCGGCGGTCCTTCGCCGCCGGCGCCGCCGTCGCGTTGTACTGCGAGAAGGTCACGAGCGTGCCGCCCGGATACGTCCACAGCACCTCGAGCGTGTCGGGGATCTCGCGGTTGTCCTCGAGGACCACCTTGCCGCCCATCGCCGTCACCGCCAGCGGCGCGTCGTGTCCGAGCGCCCAGTGGATCGCATCCATGTAGTGCACGCCGAAGTTGGTCACCTGCCCGCCCGAGTAGTCGTAGAACCAGCGGAAGCGGTAGAACGTGCGGTTCTTGTTGTAGGCACGCATCGGCGCGGGGCCGAGCCAGGCGTCCCAGTCGAAGCCGGGCGGCGGCGCTTCGTCGGGCGGTGCTCCGATGCCGCGCGGCCACTCGTTCTGCACGTGAAACGCCCGCGCTACGGTGACCGTGCCAACGGCGCCGCCGCGGACCAGGTCGGCCGCCTCCTTCACAAACGCCGCCGACCGGCGGTGGATGCCGACCTGCACGACCCGGTTGTGCCGGCGGGCGGCGTTGGCCATCGCGCGTCCCTCGCTGACGACCAGCGACAGCGGCTTTTCGACGTACACGTCCTTGCCGGCCTCGCAGGCCTGGATCATCTGCAGCGCGTGCCAGTGATCCGGCGTGCTGATCACGACCGCGTCGATGTCCTTGCTCTCCAGAATCCTGCGGTAGTCCTTGTGCCGCGCGGGCTGGCCACCGGCCTTCTGCGCGGCCAAGCTCACATAGGGCTCGTGGATGTCACAGACCGCGACGACCTGGGCATCCTTGTGGGCGATAAACGCGTCGAGGACCTGATCGCCCCGATTTCCCAGTCCGACAAACCCCAGGCGCACGCGGTCGTTGGCGCCACGCACACGCGTGGCACCGGTGGCCGTTGCCAGCAACGCCGCTGCGGTGGTGGTTCCAAGCTCGCGGCGAGTGACTCTGGTCATCGGTGCCTCACTACAGGCTGCGGTCTACCGGGTAACGTTATGGCTGAGCTATGCGTTTCAGTGCGGGCATGATACCCGGACGCCACTTCGGAGGCGTATACTCCCGACACACCGGGGAGGTCCGTATGTACTGTCGCCTGATTGTCGTGTCCGCGATGTTGCTGGTTTGCGGAATCGGACGTGCCGCCGCCGCGCCTTCGGGCCCGCCGCACTACCTCGCCCTCGGTGATTCAACGGCGATCGGCATCCAGCCCAATGCGTTTGGTGACCCGGTTCCAACCAACGAGGGCTACGTCGACAATCTCTACAAGCTCTTTCGTCTGCGGCACCCGAATCTTCGTCTGGCCAAACTCGGGTGCTCGGGCGAGACGACATCCTCGATGCTGGGCGGCGGCGTCTGCGCGTACCCGCTCCTCACGCAGCTGGCCGAAGCCGCACAATTCATCAAGACGCATCGGGTCGTGGTCATCACGCTGAGCATCGGCGGCGACAACATCCTTCACTGCTTCAGTCTCGCGGGCATCGACGAGACCTGCGTCCAAGAGGGCTTGGACGCCATCGCGCCGGACATGGCGCAGATTCTCGCCATCCTGCGCGCGGCAGCCGGACCAACCGTGCCGATCGTCGGAATGAACTACTACGATCCGTTCCTGGCGGCCTGGACGCTGGGGCCTGGCGGACAGGCCCTGGCACTGGCCTCCCTCGAAATCACGAACGCGCTGAACGACCTGCTCGGCGCGCTGTACTTCGCGTTCCAGATGCCAGTCGCCGACGTCGCGCGCGCCTTCCGGATCAACGACTTCACCCCGGTCCCCGTGTTTAACGTGCCGCTCAACGTGCTGCTGGAGTTCGCCTGGACGTGGATTGGCGCCACGCCTCCCGACGTCCATCCAAACAAGAAAGGGTACCTGGTGATCGCGGCGGCATTTGCGAAGGCCACCGGATCCTCGTAGCCGTTCCGCTCACGCCAGGTCGATCGCGATCACCTCGTGGACGGCCACCGACGGCACCGTCACGTTGATGGTGTCCAGCTGGTCGACCTGGAGCGAGGTGTCTGCCGTCAACAGCCGCACTCGCCGCGCACGCGCGCCGGCGGGAAGGCGCACCCGCACTTTCAGGGGCCCAATCGGGAAGACTTCCCGCAACGGGCCTTTCATCATCATCGGGTTCGTCAGGTTGACCAGGTGCACCGTCATCGACTCGCGCTGACGCCACGCAGTGACATCCAGCAACCCGGGGCCCTCGACCTCCACCGGCGGGGGCTCGTTGGCGGCCCACGCGATAGTGTTTCTGAGCAGCCGCAGGTGGTCAACGCTCAGCACCTCCCAGAACGACCGATCGATGTCCCACGGGAAGTAGGCGATCCGGCTGCGGCCGACCTCGCGCAGGTACAGCTCGCGCGTCGCGGTCTGCGGCACCCGCGGGTAGACGTCCTCCATCGGCAGATCGGGGTAGGTCGGGATCAGCGTCAGAGGCGACGGCGCCTCCGCTCGCGGCTGCACGTCGAGCCGATGCACGCCATGGATGATGCGCGTCGTGTCGCCGAAGCCGTCGAGAATCTGGTGCCGCTCTCCTGAGGCCTCGGCAGCGAGGCGCAGGTAGGCGTTCTGCATCGGGCCGTCGATGCGTCCGCCAAACGACACGCCGAACAGGTCAGCCAGGCCGAAGTCCCCGCGCTGCTGGCCGAACTCGTCGTACAGCGTCGACGCGAAAGTCGCGAGCAGGCTTCCGCCTCGTGCGACATAGCGGCGTATGGCGTCGCACTGTGCGTTCGAGAGCCCCGCGGCGTCGGCGAGGATCAGCAGCCGGAACCGATCCAGGCTCACGTCGGTCAGGTACGCCTCGTGAACCAGCTCGAAAGGCACGCGCGATTCGACCAGCGCGTGATACATCCCCAGGACGTGATCGCCCGCCCGATCCGTGGGCGACACGCCCGCGTGATACTTCTCTGTCTGTTCCGAGAAGAGCAGCGCCACCCGCGCGATGGGCGCCTCGTTGCGCAGGTAGCGCTCGTGACGGTAGTGCCAGTCGTAGATCCGCTCGACGACGGGCAGCCAGCGCCGGTCGTAGAGGACGCCGGAAAACTTGGTCACCCACGGCCGCATGCCGTTGGCGGTGCCCTCCGCAACCCACAGTTGGATTTCCGGCTCGCTCTGGACCGAGTCCTTCCAGCGGTAGCGCTCTTCGACGCCGACGCTGAAGATGCCGCCAATCGGCCGGCGGCCCATCACCGACCGGTACTCCTTGGCGCGGTGGCCGTTGGCCCACGGTGGCGTCAGGCCCCGTCGCGCCTGGTTGTCCGTGAACTGGATGTCGGCCAGTTCGCCGGCGGTTTTCAGATCCGGCGGCCCGTTCGGGATGAACCGCGCGCCCGGATTCACGGACCGTACGGTTGCGTCCCAGCGCTTCCACAACTCGGTCAGCCGCGCGGTGCGCCACTCGACGAACTCGCGCCGCGCGACGGCGCCGGCGTCGGCGCGCGGCAGGTCGTGACCGGTCGCCGCCGCGAAGTTCCGCGTGCAGTGCTCGCAGAAGCACTCGCCGCCTTGCGGCGCCCAGCGATTCGCAAAGATCCCATCCACCCGGTACTTCGTCACGATCTCGCGGTGCACCGCGTCCATGAAGACGAAGTTGTACGGACCGAGCGCACACGTCACCCACAGGTCCTTGTTGGCCCAGTGGCGCCTGGGGCTGCCGTCGGCGTTGACGGCGATCCAGTCCGGGTGAGCCGCGCGGACCTCGTCACGGACCGCGTGTGGATCCGTCCGCGCGACGACTCGCATCCCGAGGTCACGGCAGCCTGCGACCAGGGTGCCGAATGGATCGCTGTCGCCAAGCCACGCGCTGCGATGATGCAGGGGCACGTCCGTGGGGTAGTACGCGACGATGCCGCCGGCGCTGAGGGTGGCGGCATCGGCGTGAAGACGACGGAAGTAATCGAGCCAGAAGGCCGGGTCGAAGCGGCCCGGATCGTTTTCGACCAGCGTGAGCTGCACCCACCGCATGGGCTGGTCGAACCATCCTCCGGGTGGCGGATCGGCGGCCGTCTCACGAGCGGCTCGGCCTCCGGGCGCGCCGACCGACGCGAAGGCGCCGGCGCCGGCTGTGACCTGCAGAAAGCTGCGACGGGAGAGTGGCCGCGACATGGACTCTGCGCGTCAGCTGCTGTGATCGTGGAGGATGCGCCATCCCCCGGGCGTACGGATCCACACCAGCGAAAACCGACCCGACTGATCGGCCTTGCCGCCGCCGGCGAGCGTGAACCGGCCTGTCATCAGCGCGTGGTCGGCGCCAAGCGCGCGCACCTCGAGTTGGTCGAAGCGGAGCTGCTGGTCGGGCTTCGCACCGGTGAAGTACTTCGCGAGGTAGCGGGCGCGCATCGCGTCGACGCCGATGAGGCCGGCCGGCGTCATGTAGGTCGCTGATTCGGCGTAGGGCGCCATGAAGCCGTCCACGTCGCCGCGGTTCCACATCTCCGAGGTCGCCTGCAGCGAGGCCACCAGCGCCGTGGCATCAGGCCCGGGCGCCTGCGATGCCCCCGCCTGCGCCGAGGCTTCGGCGGGCCACGGCGACCAGCCGTTCGCCCACGGCAGCACGCACGACACGGCCAGGACCACCAGAGCGATCAAGCGTCTCATGGGGCATATCATGCTCCAGACCGCCCGGTCAGCGTGATAGGCTCCGCCCGATGCGCACCGCGTTCTTACTCGCCTTGCTGGTGCCACTTCAAGCGCCGGCCGACCCGGTCGTGACGCCCACGGCGCCCATCGCCCTGTTCAACGGCCACGACCTGTCGAACTGGGAAGCCGACGTCCCCGCGCGTGACAAGGCTCCCGGCCTTCGGCCGAGCTTCGTCATCAGGGGCGGACATCTGGTGAGCCTCGGCACGCCCGAGGGGCACCTGGTGACCAGGCAGCAGTACCGGGACTACCGCCTCGAATCCCAGTACCGCTTCACCGGCAAGCCCGGCAACTGCGGACTGCTCGTGCACGCCTCGCGCCCGCGCGCGCTCTACGCGATGTTTCCGCAGTCGATCGAAGTGCAGATGAACAGCGGCGATGCGGGCGATTTCTGGGTCATCCAGGAGAACATCGAAGTGCCCGACATGGAGAAGCGACGGCCGCGGGCGCCTGGCGAGAAATGGGGTGGCGCCGAGGGCGACGCGCGGCGCATCCTGAACCTGACCAACGGATCCGAGAAGCCGTTGGGCCTGTGGAACACGATGGTGGTCGAGGTGCGGGGCCGCTCGATTACCGTCTGGGTGAACGGCGTTCTCGTGAACAACGGCGTCAACGCATCCGTGGACCACGGCAAGATCGCGGTGCAGGCGGAGGGCGCGGAAGTCGAGTTCCGCAAGCTCACTATCGGTCCGCTACCGCCCCTATAATCCAACCCCGATGACTACTATCCCTCGTGCCGCGCTGGTCGTCGCGCTGACCCTGCTGACCGTGCAGTTGCCCGCCGCGACTCCGATCCGTTTGATGCTGCTCGACGGCGAAAGCGGCGGCCCGTGGCACAAGTGGCAGCTCACGACGCCCGTCCTGAAGAAGGCTCTGGAAGAGACCGGGCTTTTTCAGGTGGACGTCGCCACCGCGCCGGCCGCAACGGGGGAGCTCTCCTCGTTTACCCCGACCTTTTCCGACTACCGCGCGGTCGTCATGAACTACGACGCGCCCGACGAACGCTGGCCGGCGGCCCTGAAGACGGCCTTCGAGCAGTACATCAGCAACGGCGGCGGGCTGGTCGTCGTGCACGCCGCCGACAACGCGTTTGCCGGATGGCCGGCATTCAACGAGATGATCGGCATCGGCGCCTGGCGCGACCGCACCGAGAAGGCCGGGCCGTTCTGGTACTTCCAGGACGGCAAGCTGGTCTCGGATCCCACGCCCGGACCTGCCGGAAGCCACGGCACGCGTGTGCCGTTTGCCGTCACCGTCCGTGACGCTTCCCATCCGATCACAAGGGGCCTCCCCGCGGTGTGGATGCACCAGGGCGACGAGCTGTACGCGCCGCCTGCGCGGCCCGGGGAAGAACATGACGGTGCTCGCGACGGCGATGTCGCCGAAGGACAACGCCGGCACGGGACACGACGAGCCCACGCTGATGACGGTGTCGCACGGCAAGGGGCGCATCTTCCACACCACGCTGGGCCACGACGTCAACGGCATGAGCTGCGTGGGCTTCGTGACCACGCTGCAGCGGGGCGCGGAATGGGCGGCCACCGGAGCGGTGACGCAGAAGGTGCCGGTGACGTTCCCGTCGGCGCAGACCGTGAGCTATCGCGCGGACCTGGCCGCGATGGACCCGAAGTTCGTAAAGGGCCTCAATCCCATCGACGCCGCAAAATAAGGCGGCGTGGGAGGACGTGTCGGTGGACACAACACATCCCGTCGATCGGCGGACCTTCCTCGCAACGTCCGGAGCGCTGGTAGCCGGCGCCGCGGTTGGCGCGGTGGGTGCGCCCCTGCAGACCGCGCGCACACGGCTCGCCCTTGCCGGCACCGGCTCACGCGGATCGGGCACCTGGGGTCAGGACCTCGTCCGGCACTACGCCGACCGCGTCGAGCTGGTGGGGCTGTTCGACCGTAACGGCCTCAGGGCCCGCGCGGCGCAGCGCCTCATCGGCACGACGGCTCCTGTCTTTGCGGACTTCGACACGATGGTGCGGCAGGCGCGCCCCGACGCGGTCATCGTCGCCACGGTTGACTCCACGCACGCCCGCTACATCGTCGGCGCACTCGAGCTCGGCGTGAACGTCCTGACTGAAAAGCCGATGTGCACCGACGAGGCGCAGTGCCAGGCGATTCTGGACGCCGTCGCGAAGACGGGCCGCACCGTGACCGTGACGCACAACGCGCGGCACTCGCGCGAGGCAAAAAAGGTCAAGGCGCTGCTGCAGGAGGGGGCCATCGGCGACGTGCTCGCCGTCGACTTCCACGAGTACCTCGACACCAGCCACGGCGCGGACTACTTCCGCAGGTGGCACCGGTTTCGCGAGAACTCCGGGACGCTGCTGTGCCACAAGGCGTCGCACCATTTCGACCTGGCCAACTGGTGGCTGGACTCCGAGCCGGTCGAGGTCTCCGCTTCAGGTGATCTGCGCGTGGTACGGCCGCAACAGCTCGTTCCGTGGCACCAACTGCCGCACGTGCCCGCATCGCGCGACGTGTCCGTTTGCGTGGGACGTGACGGCAAGCAAGCGCAACGTCGCGCTCTACGTGGAGTGCGAGTCGGAGGATGGCTACCTGCGCGATGGATGCGTTTTCGACGAGCGCATCGACATCTACGACACCATGTCGGTCACGGTGCGATACGCCAATCGCGCGATGCTCACCTACACGGCGGCGGCGCACCTGCCGTTTGAGGGGCAGTCGGTGTCGTTCAACGGCACACGCGGACGTCTCGACTACATCGACATGAGCGGCGGCGGGCACGCGCAGACCGAACTGCGGTTGACGCCACGTTTCGGCTCGTCGCAGAAAATCACCGACCTGCCGCCGGAGCGGGAAGGCGGACATGGCGGCGCCGACGCGTCGCTGCAGGACCTGTTGTTCCGAAACGAGCCGGCGTCAGACCCGCTGCACTTGCGAGCCGGGCTGCGTGCGGGCGCGCTGTCGAGCCTGGTGGGCATCGCCGCGCGTCATAGCATCGAGCGCGGCAGCCAACCCGTGAAGATCGCCGAGCTCGTGCGACTGTAGCGAACGAGGGCTACTGTGTTGGACAGGGTTCCGCCAGCGGCCGCCACGACTCGACGTCGATCACCGGGTCCGTCGAGCCCATGTTGGTGCGCCGGGGGTCGGCGACGCCGGCCTGCGGCGGACCGCCGCCGATTCGCACACCGCCGACCGAGATGCCGCCAGGACCTGACAGGTCGGCCTGACGCACCAGGCCCGTCACTTCGATCATGGAGGCCTGCTGCGTCTTGATCTCTTCGAGCAGCGGCTTCTTGCCGTTGAGGCGGAATCGCCGGCCCGGCTCGACCACGGACCTGGCCGTCTCGTGCGCGGGCGTCCTCGCAACGATGAAGCGCCGGTCCTTGGCACAGCCAGGAATCGTGATCCGTGCCGAGTCCGACGGCACCTTTTTCTCCTGTGCGCGCAGCCCCGCGGCGGCAATGAAGACAAGCACGACGGCGACGGCGATCTTCCTCATGCACCCAGTGTAAGGCCGAGTCCCTGTTCCGTTCACGTCACGTCGTGTGCGAGACGGTGAAGACGTGGTAGCCCCACGCGGGCATGTCGAGGTACAGGCCCTGTCTGGCGAGCTCTGCTCCGTCGCGGTCGTAGACCGCGGACCCCGTGAAGTCCCGGAGGCGCCAGGTCCGTCCGTCGAGGTCGGGCCACGGCAGCGTTACGTAGCACTGACTCGCGTGAGCGGCGTAGTTGACCGCGATCAGGCGGTAGGTGTGCTGCGGGCCTGTCCAGACGAATGCCACGAAGGAGTCCCACGTTCCGTTCCCGTCCCAGGCGGGCCGGCACATGACAAGTTGCCAGTCGCCGTCGCGGAAGGCCGGGTCCTTGAGGCATTTCAAGAGGCGGTCGTAAAAGGCGGCAAGCCCGCCGTCGAGAAATTCGATCGGCCCCCGTCCGAGGTGGACCGGGATGCGCACGCGCTTGCCCTCGCGCTGGCCCTGGTGGAAGAAGCGGAGGCCCGGCGTGAGGAAGGTGAGGATGGCGGCCGCCCGGTGCTGGTCGGGCGTGAAGGTCGCGGCGGCCCGGGGCTCGTCGTGGTTTTCGAGGAAGCGGGCCAGGCGGTTCTGGAAATCGAGGCCAGCAGAGAGGTGCCCGCGGACCGGAGGCGCGTGGCCTTCCACGAGGCGGTCGTAGAGCCGCTTGTCGTAGGTGTAGTCGAAGCCCTGCTGCTGCAGCGTCCATTCGAGGTCCCAGTAGACCTCGGCGAGGAAGAGGAACCCGGGGACCGCGGCCCGGACGGCGGCCGTGACCCGGGGCCAGAATGGGGGCGCGGCAATGCCCCACGTTCGTTCGAAGACCTCGGGCAGCACGAGCATCGCCATGTCGCAGCGGACGCCGTCGCACTGGTTGGCGATCCGCATGAGTTCCCCGAGCATCGCCTCCTGGAGCGCGGGGTTGCCGTAGTTCAGCTGAAGCGTGTCCGGCCAGCCGTCGAAATACGGGTCGCGGCCGTACGCCAGGACGCGCAGGCCCTGTCCCGTCTCCAGACGACAGTAGTTCCGTGGCGACGCGGCGATCTGTGCCTCCGTCCCGGCGACGAAGTACTCCGGGTGCTCGACAACCCAGTCGTGGTCCGGCGCCATGTGGTTCGGAACGAAGTCGAGCACGAGGCCAAGGCCACGACGACGGAGGCGCTGGCGGAGTCGGGCCAGCGCTGTATCGCCACCGAAGTCTTCGTGGACGCGGTACTCCCGTATCGCGAAGCACGAACCGCAGACGTCGTCCTCCTGGAAGTCGTGAAGGACGTGCCCGGTACTCGGCCAGCCACTCCGGGTTCGATTGCGAGACCCGCCGGGCCGCGTCACCGGTCTGCCACACGCCAAGAAACCAGACGAGATCGAACCCGTCGGCGCCGAGCTGGTCGAGCTCGACGTCGGTGATGTCGTCAAGCGTCGCCGGGCGCCCCAGCGCCGCCGCGAGCTCGGAGAGCCGGACCCGCGTGTTGACCTGGAAGAGGGCTGGATTCCTGCTCATGTCCTGCGCTTCTGTTTTCCGCCCACCTGTTCCCTCACGAGCCGGTCCTCGAGCTGCCCGCGTTCGATCTGCACGTCTTCAGGCTCGAGGCGCGCGAACAGGTCGAGCAGTGCCGCGGTCAGGCCGGTCCAGCCCGTCTGGTGGCTGGCGCCGAGCCCCGCGCCGTTGTCGCCCTGGAAGTACTCGTAGAACAGGATGAGATCCCGCCAGTGCGGATCGTCCTGGAACGTCGCGGTGCCTCCGTAGACCGGCCGGCGTCCATTTGCGCCACGCAGGAAGGTGCTCGTCAGCCGGCGGGACAATTCCTGCGCCACCTCGAACAGCGTCATGTACTGACCGGACCCGGTCGGACACTGGACCTTGAAGTCATCGCCGTAGAAGGACGACAGGTTCAGGAGCCCGCGGATCAGGATCACGTTGACGGGCAGCCACACCGGACCGCGCCAGTTGGAGTTTCCGCCAAACATACCCGTGTTGGATTCGCCAGGCAGGTACTGGACCTTGTATTCGTGACCGCCAAGGTGAAACACGAACGGGTGATCCAGATGATGCTTTGACAACGACCGAATCCCGTGGGGCCCGAGAAATTCGTTCTCGTCGAGCATGTACGCGAGCACCCGCTCCAGCTTCTTCCTGTTGAGGACCGACAGCAGCCGCCGTCCCTTGAGCCCTATGTACCCGTCGCTGGTCGGGGCCACATGGGCCACCAACTCGGGGTGGCGCTTTCGGAACAAGGCGATCAGTTCCATCAGCTTTGGATACCGCTCGGCTTGGTTGGCCTCGAAGACGGTTGCCGCGCAGAGCGGCAGGAGCCCGACCATCGACCGCACCTTCAGGCGCATGGCCTGGCCGTCGGGCAGCCGCAACAGATCGTAGAAGAACCCGTCCTGCTCGTCCCACATCTCGTCGTGATGGTCGCCCACGCGGTCCATCGCGTAGGAGATCCACATGAAATGCTGGAGGAACTTGAACGCGACCTCCTCGTACATCGGGTCGTGTTCGGTGAGGATGAGGGCCATCTCCAGCATGTTCTGGCAGTAGAACGCCATCCATGCCGTGCCGTCCGCCTGCTCCAGCGTGCCGCCGGTGGGCAGCGGCGCGCTGCGATCGAAGATGCCGATGTTGTCGAGACCGAGAAATCCGCCGGCGAACACGTTGCGTCCGGCGGGATCCTTGCGGTTCACCCACCAGTTGAAGTTGAGCATCAGCCCCTGAAACGACCGTTCCAGGAATCGAAGATCCGACCGGCCGAGGGTGCGCTCCACCTTGTAGAGATAGAGCGTCGCAAAGGCGTGCACGGGAGGATTCACGTCGCTGAAGTTCCACTCGTAGGCGGGGATCTGCCCGCTGGGGTGGGAGTAAAGGCTGCGTAACATCAGCAGCAGCTGCTCCTTGGCGAAATCGAAATCCACCATCGCCAGGGCAATCGTGTGGAAGGCGAGGTCCCACGCGGCATACCACGGGTATTCCCACTTGTCCGGCATGGAGATCACATCGCTGTTGAGCATGTGGATCCATTCCGTGTTCCGAACACCGCCACGCGGGTGTTCCATGAGCGGATGACTGCCGTGCTCGCTCAGCCAGTGCTCCAGGTCGAAGAGGTAGAACTGCTTGGACCAGAGCATGCCCGCCAACGCCTGGCGATGGACCCGGCGCTCATCCTCACCGAGTGACTCCGGGGTGATCCGCTCATAGAACTCGTCGGCGTCGGCGATGCGCCGCGCAAGGCTCTTCGTGAATCCGCCGAACGCATCGTCTACAGGCTCACTCGCGAGGCGCAGACGGATCGTCTTGCTCCCGCCGCCAGGCACCTCCAGCACGTAGTGGGCCGCGGCCTTGGTTCCGGCCCTGGCGGGGTTGATCGCATCGCGGTGTCCAGAAATGACGTACGCGTGGAAGGCGTCCTTGACGTAGGGCGAGGCATTGGGCTGGCCCCAGAGACGGCTGGCATTGCTCTCGTTCTCGGTGAAGAGCAACTCAGGGTCGCTGTCGCAGTACAGTTGGTAGTCGCCGAGTTCGTGGTGCGAGACATGGATGACGCCGGGCGCCGATGCTCGAAGCGAGGGCTTCGGATCGGACTCACCCCAGGACCACGTGTTCCGGAACCAGAGCGTCGGCAGCACGCGCAGCCGGGCCGCTTCCGGGCCGCGATTGTGCACCGTGATGTTGATGAGGATGTCTTCGGGGCTCTCCTTCGCATACTCGACGAACACGTCGAAGTAGCGGTCTTCGCCGAACACTCCAGTTTCGAGGAGCTCGTACTCGAACTCTTCCCGCGACCGTCGCCGGTTGGTCTCGACAAGATCTGCGTAGGGAAACTCCCGCTGCGGGTACTTGTAGAGGTATTTCATGTACGAGTGCGTAGGCGTGCTGTCGAGATAGAAGTAGTACTCCTTGACGTCCTCGCCGTGATTGCCCTGGCTGTTGGTCAGGCCGAACAGGCGCTCCTTCAGAATGGGGTCGCGCTCGTTCCAGAGCGCCAGCGCAAAGCACAGCCGCTGCTTGTCGTCGCAGAGCCCGCCAAGACCGTCCTCGCCCCACCGATAGGCACGCGAGCGAGCCTGGTCGTGCGTGAAGTAGTCCCAGGCATTGCCGTCGTGGCTGTAGTCCTCACGAACGGTGCCCCATTGCCGCTCACTGAGGTACGGCCCCCATTTCTTCCAGGGGATGTGCGCCTCGCGCGCCTCGTTCAATCGCTTCTGCTCGGTGACGTCGATCAACGGTTCCATGGTCACTCCTCCGTCGACGGGTCGTGCTAGCCCTGAGAGGGCTACTCTGACGATTCATGCGGGGCGTCGATCCAGGCTCCGAGCAGCGTGTAGCTCACGGCGAGCACCACCGGGCCGACAAAAATTCCGATCAGACCAAAAGCCAGCAGGCCGCCAATCACGCCGGCAAACATCAACAGCATCGGCAGGTTCGCGCCCTTGGTCATCAGGATTGGCCGCAAGACGTTGTCGAGCGTGACGACCACCATCGTCCAGATCAGCAACGCGGTCGCCGTCCCGGCGGCGCCCTGCCAGTACAACCACGCGACTGCGGGCGCCAGCACGAGCCCGGGGCCGAGCTGGGCGATGCACAGGACGAAGGCCACCGCGGCGAGCAGCGCCGCGAATGGGACGCCGGCGGCCGCCAGGCCGATGCCTGCCAGCGCGGCCTGCATGAGCGCCGTGACGACCACGCCGAGCGCGACGCCGCGGATGGCCTGTGCGGCAAGCCGGACGACGTGCTCTCCGGAATCTCCCGCGAGGTGCCGGCCGAATCCGAGCATTCCCTCGGCCACGCGCTCGCCCTTCGCAAACATGATGGCGGCGATGCAAAGCGTGAGCAGGAACTGCACCAGCAGCCACCCGACGCCTCGCATCGTGCCTGCCGTCCAGAGGACGGCCGTGGCGGCGTACGGCATCGCCGCTTCGGCCACGTCCGCCAGACGACTGGCAGCGATCCTCTGCCACGCGTCCACGGCCGTCGTCCCGACCACGGGCAGCGTGGCCAGCCAGTCGGGCGGCGGCGGCAGCCTGAACGAGCTTAGCCTCGAGGCCCACTCGACGATCTCGCCGGCGTTGGAGACGATGGTGCCGATGGCGAGCGACAGCGGCAGGACCAGCACGAGCAACATCGCGCCGGACATCGCGGCCACGGCCATCTTCCGGCTGTCCCAGAGCCATGACTGCAGCCGTCGCATCACCGGCCAGGTCGCCACGACAATCATCGACGCCCAGATGATAGCGCCGAGGAAGGGCGACAGAATCCAGATCGTCAATGCGATCAGCACGACGATGATGAGGACGCCGAACGTGGCACGAGGAACGTCGGTCGGGGGAGGCGCGGTCGAGAGGGTCATTGGTCGCGGCGGGTAATTTCCGGGGCCGGAAGGCGCGGCTGCCAAGCATACACTGCTGGGCATGTCACCCCCCATGCGATTGATGGCTGTCCTGGCCCACCCCGACGACGAGTCGCTCGGTGTCGGGGGCACGCTGGCGAAGTACGCGGCCGAGGGCGTGGAGACGTTTCTCGTCACGGCCACTCGGGGTCAGCAGGGCCGATTCCGGGGGCATCGGGATCCCCCCGAGCACCCGGGCGCCCGGCGCCTGGGAGAGATCCGCGAGCGGGAGCTCCGTGCGGCGGCGTCCGTGTTGGGAGTCACCGATGTTGCCGTGCTCGACTACCAGGACAAGGCGCTCGACCGGGTCGACGCCCGCGAAGCGGTCGAGGCCATCGCCGCGCACGTCCGGCGCGTCCAGCCGCAGGTGGTGGTGACCTTCGGCCCCGACGGCGCCTACGGCCATCCCGACCACATCGCCATTTCCCAGTTCACGACGGCCGCCATCGTCGCCGCCGCCGCCAGCCCCGGAGGGGCGCATCAGGTGGCCAAGCTGTACCACATCGCGTGGTCTGCCGGGACGTGGGCGCTCTATCAGCGGGCCTTCAAGTCGGTGGGCTGCACCGTCGACGGCGTCGAGCGGCACGCCGTGCCCTGGCCCGAGTGGGCCATTTCGACCGTCATCGACGCGCGGCCGTGGTGGCGCACCGTCTGGCGGGCCGTGTCGTGCCACGACACGCAGATCGCCAGTTACGAGCAGTTGAAGACGCTCTCCGACGCCGACCACGAGGTGCTGTGGGGGCATCAGTGCTTCTACCGGGCGTTCAGCACCGTCAACGGCGGCCGCGTCCGCGAAGTGGACCTGTTCGAGGGCCTGCGGGAGGGATAGACCGCGACGAAATCCTTGAGGCAGCGACGGGTTCGGCAGTATCGTGGTCGGGTACTTTTGTTCGGTTCCTCCAGGAGAGCTGTCCCATGACCCAACCCATTGACGCCGGACCCTCACGCCGCGACTTCATCCGGGACGCGACGGCCGCCGCCGTCGGCACCGCGGCCGTGGCGCGCTTTCACGGGCTCGTCGGCGCGCACGCCGCCGGCAGCGACGAGATTCGCGTCGGGCTGGTGGGCTGCGGCGGCCGGGGCACGGGTGCGGCCGGCAACGTGATGGCCGCGGCGCCCGGCGTGCGCATCGTCGCGCTGGCCGACGCGTTTGCCGATCGCCTCGCCGCGTGCCGCGAGCGGCTCGCCAAGCAGTACCCCGACACGGCAAATGTGGCGGCCGACCACTGCTTCGTAGGGCTCGACGCCTACCAGCAGTTGCTGAAGACCGACATCAACTACGTGATCCTGGCCTCGCCGCCGGGGTTCCGCGCGACGCATATCGCCGCGGCCGTGGCTGCGGGGAAGAACACCTTCGCGGAGAAGCCCGTTGCGGTCGACGCCACGCAGGTGCGCTCTTGTATTGCGCTGGCCGACGAGGTGACCCGCAAGGGCATCGCCCTGGGTGCCGGGACGCAGTACCGCCACTTCGACCCGTATATCCAGTCGATGAAGCGCATCCACGATGGCGCCATCGGCCAGCTCACGGGCGCCCGGGCGTACTACAACACGGGCGAGTTGTGGAAGCACGATCGCCAGGAGAGCTGGAGCGACCTGGAAAACCAGATGCGCAACTGGCTCTATTACACCTGGCTGTCCGGCGACCACATCGTCGAGCAGTTCATCCACAACATCGACGCCCTGAACTGGGCCTTCAACGGCCACCCGCTGCGCGCCACCGGCACCGGCGGCCGCCAGGTGCGCACGGCGCCCGAGTTCGGTCACATCTACGACCACTTCGCCGTCGTCTACGAGTACGAGAACGACGCATTTGCGACGGCGATGTGCCGGCAGCAGAACGGAACCGAGAAGAAGGTGGCCAACGAGTTCACGGGCACCAAGGGCACGGCGTACGTGCTGCCCGACTACAGCATCAAGGGCGCGACGACCTGGAAGTACGACCTGGCCGAGCCCAACGACATGTACGTGCAGGAGCACACCGACCTCATCGCGAGCATCCGCGCCGGCAAGCCCCTCAACGAGCTCAAGGCGGTGGCCGAGAGCAGCCTCACGGCCATCATGGGCCGCATGACGGCGTACTCGGGCAAGACCATCACCTGGGATGAGGCGCTCAACTCGACTGAATCGCTGATGCCGGCGACGCTCACGTGGGGTCCGATGCCCACGCCGCTGGTCGCGATGCCGGGCCTGGCGACGGATTGAGGACGTGTACACCGCGGGCTCTTCGCGCCTGGCCGGCGCTCGGCGGCAGGGCGAAGCCTGTGTCGATGCCGCAACACGCGAAGCGCGGCAATCTCGGCGATCGCGCGCCCGGATCGACCCGGGAGTAACATGGGCCATGCCTGCGATTGGCCGTCGTGTGCCGAGGCGCGAAGGCCCTGAAAAGATCTCGGGCCGTGCGCAGTACCTGGACGACGTCGCCATCCCCGGTTGTCTCGCCGGCGTTACACTGCGGTCGACGATCCCCCACGGCGCCATTCGCGCGGTGACATTCGACCCGGCCTTTCCCTGGGCCGACTTCGTGGTCGTGACCGCCCGGGATGTCCCCCACAACCGCGTCGCGCTGATTGCCGACGACCAGCCACTGCTCGCCGATACGCGCGTCATGCACCAGATGGAGCCGATCGCGCTTGTCGCGCATCGCGATCGCGACCAGGCGTACGAGGCGCTCAGGCACATCACCGTCGTCTATGGACCCGAGGCGCCGGTGCTGACGATCGATGACGCGATGACGGCGACAACCAGGCTCTACGGAGACGACAACGTGTTCAAGGACATCCGGATCGAGCGCGGCGACGTCGATCGCGGCATCGCGGCTGCCGACCTGGTGATCGAAGGGGAGTACCACCTCCCGCATCAGGAGCACGCCTACATCGAGAACAATGCCATCGCCGCCTGGGTAGAGCCCGACGGCACGCTCGTGGTGACCGGCTCGATGCAGTGCCCGTACTACGTGCACAAGGCCTTGAAAGGGCTCTTCGGACTCGCCGACTCCCGGGTCCGAGTGATCCAGACAGCGACCGGGGGCGGGTTCGGCGGCAAGGAAGAGTATCCGAACGTCATCGCCGGCCACGCGGCAGTGCTGGCGCGGAAAGCAGGGCGTCCGGTCAAGATCGTCTACGACCGCCACGAAGACATGCTGGCGACGACCAAGCGGCACCCGGCGCGGGTCCGTCACAGGACCGGCGTGCGGCGCGACGGCACGCTGGTGGCGCAAGACATCGACATCGTCATGGACGGCGGTGCCTACGTGACGCTGTCGCCCGTCGTCCTCTCGCGCGGCGCGCTGCACGCGACCGGACCGTACGCGTGCGGTAACGTGCGCGTGCGCGCGAGGGCCGTAGCCACTAACACGCCACCCAACGGCGCGTTTCGGGGTTTCGGCGCGCCGCAGACGCTGTTTGCCGCCGAGTTGCAGATGGAGAAGGTCGCCGCCGCGCTTGGTATCGACGCCGTGGTGCTGCGACGGAAGAACCTTGTGAGGCAGCGGTCGATACTGGCCACCGGCCAGGTGCTTCGCGAGAGCGTCGGCGCCCGCCATGTGCTGGACACGTGCGTGAAGCGATCGGACTATCGCCGCAAGCGCCGTGCGTATGACCGGCACAACCGCGGCGCCAGGCAGTCGACCTGGAAGGGCATCGGGATCGCCGTGGTCCACCACGGCTCGGGCTTCACGGGTCGCGGAGAGGTCATGCTCGCCAGCCGCGCGTCTGTGGTCCTCGGTCGCGACGGCGGCATCACGGCGCTGGCCGCGTCCACGGAGATCGGTCAGGGGACCACGACGATGCTCGCGCAGATCACGGCGGAGGCGCTGGGGGTGCCGGTGGATTGGGTGGACGTCGAGGTGCCCGACACGTCGAAGGTACCCAACAGCGGCCCCACCGTCGCCAGCCGAACGTGCATGGTTGTCGGCGGCCTCCTGCAGCGCGCGGCCGTGCGCGTGAGGCAGCAGATGATCGAGGTCGCCGGCGAGGTTCCTGCGACGCGCGCCGCTTTTGTCCGGGCCGCCCGTCGCCTGTGTGGCGGCCGGTCCGCCGTGCGGGCCGACGAGGACTACCAGAAACCTCCCGAGGTCACGTGGGACGAAGACGCGTACCGCGGGGACGCCTACGCGGTGTACAGCTACGGGGCGGCTGCCGTCGAACTGGAAATAGACAGGTTGACGTTCGAGGTCACGGTGAGGAAGGTGACGACGGCACACGACGTCGGAAAGGCGATCAACCCGCTGCTGGTCGAAGGGCAGATCATCGGGGGGCTGGTGCAGGGGCTCGGCTATGCGTTGCTCGAGCACGTGGTCTACGTCGATGGCGTGATGCGCAATGCCGAGCTCACCAACTACGTGATCCCGACCTCCCTCGACGTGCCGCCCTTCGACGTCGTGCTCGTGGAACGTCCGTACTCGCGCGGGCCATGGGGCGCCAAGGGCGTGGGAGAGTTGCCGATGGATGTTCCGGCGCCCGCCGTGGCGGCGGCCATCTTCCACGCCGCTGGCCTGTTGATTCCGACGCTTCCCATCCTGCCGGAGACGATCCGTGCCGCCGACCTCGCGCGTTCTTGAATTCACGGTCAACCGCACGCGGCGGCGCTACGCCGGTCCTCCGTTTCGGAGGCTGATCGACGTGCTGCGTGAGGATCTGCGCCTGACCGGCACGAAGGAAGGCTGCGGAGAGGGGGAGTGTGGCGCCTGCACTGTGCTGCTCGACGGCGCTCCCGTGAACAGTTGCCTGATCCCGATCTGTCAGGTCCAGGGCCGAACGGTGCGCACTATCGAGTCGCTCGGGCGCCCCGAGTCCTTGAACGCGTTGCAGCAGGCGTTTATCGACAGCGGCGGCGCCCAGTGCGGCATCTGCACGCCCGGCATGCTGATGACCGCCACCGCCTGGATCGAGCAGGGAGGCTCGGCCGATCGCGATGCGATCCGCCGATGTCTCGCCGGCAACCTGTGCCGCTGTACCGGCTATCAGCACATTGTGGACGCCGTAGCGAGGGTCGCGCGTCGAGGGAGCCGCCGATGAGAGGCGCGGCCGGCAGCATGACCGTGCTGCGCCCGAGGGACGCGCGCGAGGCCTTGCGGCTGTTCGCCCGCAGGCCCGACGCGCTGCCACTCTCCGGGGGCACCGACCTGATGGTCGCGTGGAATCTCGGCAGCCTGAACGACCGGCTGATTCTCGACCTGTCGCTCGTGCGCGAATGGTCGCGCATCACGCGCAGTGCCGGCAGCCTGCGGCTGGGCGCGCTGGTGACGCACGCCGCCGCCGAGCGGCATCCGCTCGTGCGACGCCACTTCGGCCTGCTGGTCCAGGCGGCCGCCACGGTCGGTGGCCTGCAGATTCAGGAGCGCGGCACGATTGCCGGCAACGTCGCAAACGCGTCTCCGGCAGCCGACACCGTGCCGCCGCTGGCGGTCTACGACGCGCGTGTGCATGTCGCGAGCGCGACTGGCCACCGGGTCGTGCCCATCCTCGAGATCTTCGCCGGCCCCAAGCAGACGACGCTCGGACCTGGCGAGCTCATCGAAGCCATCGACCTGCCGTTTCTCGCGAAGCCGCCCAGCCGGCAGATGTTCCGCAAGGTCGGCACGCGCGCGGCGCAGGCCATCTCGAAGATCGTGGCGGCGGGGCTGCTGTGGACCGCCAAAGACGGCACCGTCACGAACGTCCGTGTTGCGCTCGGCAGCATGGCGCCGACGCCGCGGCGGCTGCGCGAGGCGGAGTCGTATCTGGTCGGACGCAGGCTTGCAGCCGACACCGCACGCCAGGCGGCTGCGCTGCTCGCCGAGGACGTCGCGCCCATCGACGACGTGCGATCGACGGCGTCGTACCGGCTCGCCACCGCCCAGCGCCTGCTGGAGGGGTTTCTGACGCCGTGATCATCTCTCGCGCTGAATGCGGTCCCAATCGGTACCGCTCAGGCCGTTGAGGTCGTACACGACCGCGCCGGCCCGCACCGTCACCTCGCAGGACAGCCGTTCAGCTCCCGGCATTCGCACGCCGTCGATGTCGACAAAGCCGAAGCGTCCGCGCTCGACGCGCAACACGGCGACGTCTGCCGCCGCGCCGACCGATAGATGGCCAAGCGTCTCCTGGCGGATCTGCCTGGCCGGGTTCCAGGTCGACCGCGCGATCACGTCCGGCAGCGGCATGCCAAGCGCCAGGAACTTGCTCATGACGTTGAGCATGTCCTTCATGCCCGCGTTCATGCTCGAGACGTGAAGGTCGGTCGAGATCGAGTCGGGCAGGAATCCCGCCTTCACGATCGGCACGGCTATGCGCCAGCGGAAGCTGCCGGCGCCGTGGCCGACGTCGAAGATGACGCCCCTCTGGCGGGCCTGCGCCAGCGCGGGGTTCGCGCGGCCGCCTTCCAGCAGCTCGCGTCTATTTCCCGAGTACATGTGCGTGTAGATGTCACCGGGCCGCAGCTTCCGCAGGACCAGGTCCTCGATCGGCCGCTCGGGATGGTCCTTGCCGAAATCCACCATCACCGGCACGTCGGCCAGCGTGCCCGCCTCGACCGCGCGCTCGACCGGCGTCCACTCCGGTCCCTGGTAGTGCGCGGTCTTGATGCCGACGATGGCGCCGCGATGCCGGCGGACCATGTCGGCGGCAGGCCGCGACTCCATGTCAGCCAGGTCCTGCTCGAACGTCGCGCCGCGCATCCCGTGACCGACGATGTTCAGGAAGGCGAGCACGCGTGTCTTTGCCCGGCCGATGACGCGATCGTCGAAGTCCTCGAAGTTGCGCCAGCCCGAGCCGCCCGCATCGGCAACCGTGGTCACGCCGGCCCTGAAAGTGAACCCATCGGGATAGACGCTGTTGTCGCCGGCGTAGGACTGTCGTTCGCCAGTGCCCGCGTAGACATGGGTGTGGATGTCCACCAGGCCCGGCGTCACGTACAAGCCGGTGGCGTCGATGGTTTTTGCGCCCGCGGCGTCGACCTGGGGAGCGACGGCGGCGACGACGCCGCCGGCAATGGCGATGTCCCGAATGCCGTCGATGCCGTTGCGCGGATCGATGACGTGTCCGCCCGCGATCACCAGGTCGTACTTCGAGGCAGCCTGCCGCGCGCCCGGCATGGAAGTGAACGCGACCACGGCACCCGCGACAAGCGCCGCCGAATGCCGGTAACTAGGCACGCGTCGCGGCCATCGCATCGGCGACCTCCGTCAGATGGTGAGCCACGGCACAGTCGATGCCTCCCCAGTCGTCGTACGGATCCAGCAGCAGCGCGTGGATCCCGGCGCCCCGAGCGCCGAGGACGTCGGCATGATAGAGGTCGCCGATGTGAAGTGTGCGCTCGGCGACGGCGCCCGTGTGTGCAAGCGCGTGAAGGAAGATCCGCGGGTCGGGCTTCTCGAAGCCGGCCAGCGCCGAGTCCACGACGTGCGTCAGGTAGGGCCGCAGGCCAGCCTCCACCAGGCTCTGCTCGACGGTGCCGTCCGAGTTGCTCACGACGACGAGGCGCAGGCCCTGCGACTGCAGGCGAGCCAGCGCGCCGGGCACGCCGGGCATCACGCTGCGCCACAACACGCTGGCGCGTCCATCGGGTCGAAGCACACGCCGCAGGTCCGCGACGAGCGCGTCGAACCGCGCCGGCGACAACGGCGCGGCCGCGGGCAGCAGCTCGATCAGCGCGACCAGATACGCGCGAAACAGATCCGTGCCGGCCGGCACGCCGTCCACGAACAGCCGGCGCGAGTAGGCCGGGCGAGCGGCCGCCTCCGCGCGCCGGAGCGCCTCGGTGTCGGTACGAACCCCCCGCGAGCCCAGTTCGGCGGCGACCCACGCGAAGTCAATCGAGATCAGCGTGTTGCCGACGTCGAGGAAGACGGTGTCGATGTCCGCGTACGGAATCCCGTGTGGTTGACGCATGCAGGCGCATGCTACCGCAACTGACGTACCGAAGTGCCCGCCTTCGCCAAGGCTACGGCGGGCAAGCCGCACTCAGCCCAAGGCACCCAGCACCGCCCTGGGCACCGGGGCACCTGGCACTGACTCCAAATCGGTCGGCCGTGCTATGGTCGGCCGCGTGCGATGGGTCCTGGGAGCAGTTGCCCTCGCGTTTGGCGTCAGCGCCGCGTGGGCGCAGATCGCGGCGCCGGGACGGGCGCAGGACGATCAGCTCTGCGCTCGCTGTCACGGCGGCGATGGCCGCGGCGGCCAGATGGGGCCGGGCATCCTCGAGCGACTGGCTGCCCGATCGGATGCTGAATTGACGGCGCTCGTGCGCGACGGCGTGCCGGCCAAGGGCATGCCGGGCGCGGCTCTCGCCGGGCCGGAGCTGCGGCAGTTGCTCGCGTTCCTGAAAACGATGCGCGCGTCGGACGCCGAGGCCGCGCCACGCCTCAGAGTCGAGACGCTCGATGGCGTCACGCTCGACGGCGTCGCCCTGAACCAGTCCTCCTCGGACGTGCAGTTGCTCGGCGACGACGGGCGCCTTCACTTGCTGCGACGGTCGGGCAGCCAGTACCGCCGCGTGACCTCCGACGCGGACTGGCCCGGCTATCACGGGCTGCCCACCGGAAATCGGTTCAGCCGCCTCGGTCAGATCGGCCGCGACAACGTCTCGCGGCTGGCGCCCGCGTGGATGTTCGCGGTCTCCGGCGCCGAGCGGCTTCAGGTCACGCCGGTGGTCGTTGGCGGAGTCATGTACGTCACCCACGTCAACGAGTGCTATGCGCTCGACGCGGGATTGGGCCGGCGCATCTGGCACTTCCGGCAGCCCCGTACCAAGGGCCTGGCCGGCGACGCGGCTGCCGGAATCAATCGCGGTGTGGCCGTCAGCGGCGACCGCGTTTTCATGGTCACCGACGATGCGCGGCTCGTCGCGCTGAACCGGTTCACCGGAGCCTTGCTGTGGGACACGCGGATGGCCGACTGGCGCCAGAACTACGGCGCGACGTCGGCGCCCCTCGCCGTTGGCGAACTGGTCGTCTCCGGCATCTCGGGCGGCGACGAAGGCGTGCGCGGATTTCTGGCCGCGTTCGATCAGACGACGGGACGGCAGGTGTGGCGCTTCTGGACCGTGCCCCGGCCGGGTGAACCGGGCGCCGAGACGTGGCGCGGTAAGGACATCGAGCACGGCTGCGCGTCCACGTGGCTCACCGGCACCTATGACGCCGATCTCGACACGCTGTACTGGCCGACCGGCAACCCGTGTCCCGACTACGACGGGCGCGAGCGGATGGGCGACAACCTGTACTCGGACTCGATCCTGGCCCTGGATCCTGCAAGCGGCCGCCTGAAGTGGCACTTCCAGTACACGCCGCACGATGTGTGGGACTGGGACGCGCAGCAGCCGCCGGTGCTGGTTGACGCCCAATGGCATGGGCAGCCGCGTCGATTGCTGCTTCACGCGAACCGCAACGGCTTTTTCTACGTGCTGGATCGAACCACCGGCGCGTTGCTGCAGGCAACGCCTTTTGTGAAAAAGCTGACCTGGGCGACGGGGATCGGCGGTGATGGGAGGCCCCTTCTGGTTCCCGGCCAGGCGCCGCGGCCAGAGGGCGTCACGGTGTGTCCGGCGGTGGAGGGCGCGACCAACTGGTTTTCGACGGCGTTCAGTCCCGACACGGGCCTCTACTACGTGCAGGCGCTCGAAAAGTGCACGATTTACACGCTGTCGCCCTCCAGATGGCGGGCCGGCAGCTCGTTCTACAGCGGGACGACGCGGAACGTCCCGGGTGAAGCGGCGCAGAAAGTCCTGCGCGCGATCGACGTGGAGACTGGTGCTGTACGCTGGGAGGTGCCGCAGGTTGGCGCGGGGACGTCCTGGGGCGGCACGCTGGCAACTGCAGGGGGCCTGGTCTTTTTCGGCGACGACAGCGGCGCGCTGGCCGCCGTGGACGCCGTGACGGGGGCGCGGCTCTGGCAGTTCCAGACCAACGCGATCTGGAAGGCCTCGCCGATGACGTACGCGTTTGACGGCCGGCAGCACATCGCGATCGCGGCCGGATCGACCATCGTCGCCTTTGCGCTGATTAGTAGGTGAGCAGGGGCGCCGCTATGGAGTCGTTGCGCTTCCGGCCGCAACGATCTACATTCGGGCCGGCAACTCTTTCTGAGGGAGGCTGCAATGAAGCGAACGATTCTGTTCCTTGGGCTGGCGACGTGTCTTGGCACGGCCGCGGCAGTGTCGCAAACGCCGGCTCCCGCCCCGGCGGCGCACACCATCGTGTCCCCGGACACTCTGAAGTGGGGACCCGCTCCGCCGGCTCTGCCTGCAGGTGCCGAAGCGGTGGTCATCGCCGGCGACCCCGCGACAGCGGGATCGCAGTTCACGCTGCGGCTGAAGATGCCCGCCGGCTACAAGGTGCCGCCACACTGGCACCCGGCCGACGAGCACCTGACCGTGCTGCAGGGCTCGCTGATGGTTGGCATGGGCGAAAAGTTCGAGGAATCGACGATGAAGCCGCTCACCGCCGGATCGTTCAGCGTGATGCCGAAAGAAATGCGGCACTACGTGCGCGCCACGTCTGCGACGATTATCCAGGTCCACGGCGTGGGGCCGTTTGCCCTCACCTACGTCAACCCGGCCGACGATCCGCGGCCCAAGCCGTCCAATTGACCCGAGTTCGCGCAGAGGGGCGGTCGCGCGAGCCGTGCCGCCCCACGACCTTGTATGATTAGTGCCGGAGGCTCCCCCCATGCTGCCAGTAAGAGCCGGAATTGCGTTCACAATCGCCATCGCCGTCAGCCCCGTTGCCGCCTATGCGCAGGCAGCGGCCGCGCCGGTCACTGCCAAGATCTGGATCGACCAGCGCACGCAGATAGAGGAATACCTGAAGGTTGCCGAAGTCGTGTCGATGGAGGAGCTCAAGGTCGGGGTGACACGTCCGAAGCGGGCGATGCTGGCGCCGGGCGGCCCTGTCGAGTCGATCGCGTGGAAAGTCGTCCCGCCAGGACGCCCTCACGGATTCTGGGAGAGCTACAAGTCGGAGATTGCCGCCTACGAAATCGACAAGATCCTGGGCTTGAACATGGTGCCGCCGACCGTGGAGCGGAAGGTCAAGGGCACGACGGGCGCCGCAGTGATGTGGTGCACCAACACGAAGAGCTTCAAGGATCACGGTGGCGTGCCGTCGGCCCCGCCTGCGCACTTCGCCTCGTGGAACCGGCAGCTCGCCATGGCCAAGATGTTCGACAACCTGATCGGCAACCTGGATCCGAACCTGGGCAACTGGCTGGTGGATCCGGGGTGGAACCTGATCTTGATCGACCACACGCGCGCGTTCACCACCGACAAGAACATGGTCCACAAGAAGATGGATCGCATCGACGGCGCGCTCTGGGACAAGATGCAGGCCCTGACGGTCGAGAACCTCACGCCGGTGCTCTCTCCCTGGGTCGGCAAGGGCGAAATCAAGGCCCTGCTGCAGCGCCGCGACGCGATGGCGGCCGACTACGCCAAGCTGATGGCGGCCAACCCGTCGTTCGTGATCCGCTAGCCGGCAACAGGAGATCAGGAGGTCAACTCTTGATCTTCTGGTCTCCTGTCAGCTCGTTCAGGACGTGCCCGTACGTCGCCCGCACTTCCTGCTTCTGGTACTTTCCTGTGGCTGTTTTCGGTAAACGCTCGACGCAAACCACCGCGTCGGGCAGCCACCACTTCGCGAAGTGGGGCGCCAGGTGCGCGCGCAATTCGTCGATCGTCGGCTGACACCCCGCGGCCGGCACGATCACAGCCAGCGGCCGCTCGCCCCACTGCGGATGCGGCGCTGCCACGACGACGGCCTCGCTGACGGCGGGGTGGCCCACCAGCGCTGACTCCAGCGCGACGGTGCTGATCCACTCGCCGCCGGACTTCACCAGGTCCTTGGCGCGGTCCTGGATCGTCACGCAGCCGCCGGGCGAAATCGTGGCGATGTCGCCCGTGCGGAACCAGCCGTCCCCGGTCCAGCGGTCCGCCGCCACATCGCCCGGGTAGTACGCCGAGGCGACCCACGGCCCGCGCACCTCGAGCTCGCCCATGGTCTTGCCGTCCCATGCGACCAGCCCCTCGTCACCGCGCGCGCGGATCTCGACCATCGGCGCCGGCCGCCCCTGCGTCGCCCGCCAGGCGTATCGCTCGTCGTCGGGCGCCGTTGCGAGCTCTGACGGGACGTGGCTGATCGACCCGAGCGGGCTCGTCTCGGTCATGCCCCACGCATGCACGATGTGCAGGCCGTGCCGCGCGTCGAAGGCGCGAAGGGTCGATTCGGGAATCGCGGCGCCGCCGACGATCATCGCGCGGATCGACGACAGGTCGTGGCCGGGATGTTCGTCGAGGTACTTCAGCACGCCGTGCCAGATCGTGGGCACGCCCGCCGTGAGCGTGACGCGCTCGGACTCGAACAGCTCGACGAGGCTGGCCGCGTCCAGGTGCGGGCCCGGCAGCACCTGCCCGCTGCCCAGCATGGCGCAGGCGAAGGGCAGGCCCCAGGCGTTCACGTGGAACATCGGCACGACGGCGAGGACGACGTCGGACTCGCGCAGGTTGAGGCAGTCGGGGAGCGCCAGCGTCAGCGCGTGCAGCACCATCGAGCGGTGGAGGTACAGGACGCCCCTGGAGCGTCCCGTGGTGCCCGACGTGTAGCACATCACCGCGCCGGACCGCTCGCCGACGTCGGCCAGCGTGTCTGCCGGCGTCGCCGAGCCCACCACCTGCTCGTAGTCGAACGTCCCTGGCGGCACGTCGCCGTCGTCGCTGATCACGACGATCGGGATATTGCCAAGCCGCGGCTGCACGGCGGCAAACGCGGGCCAGAGCACCTTGTCGACGATGATCGCGGCGTCGCCGGCGTGCGTGATGATGTACGCGAGTTCATCCGCGTGGAGCCGGATGTTCAGTGTGTGCAGGACGAAGCCGCCTGCCGGCACGCCGTAGTACGCCTCGAGATGGCGCGAGTGGTTCCAGCAGAACGTCGCGACGCGGTCGCCCGGCTTGACCCCGAGGCCGGCAAGGCCGGCGGCCAGCCCGCGGGCGCGGCGCAGGACCTCGCCGTAGGTGCGGCGTTCCAGGCTGCGATCGGCCCGGCGGCTGACAAGCGGCTTGTGGCCGAAGAGCGTCTCCGTCCGCCGGAGCAGCAACGGAATCGAGAGCGGGACGTCCATCATCAGGCCGTTCATGCGGCCGATTCTACCCCCCCTTCGCTAACGGACACCCGCGTCCCACGTCTGAACACTTGCGGGCCCCCGCCGCGCCCGGAAATGGCCGATCCGTCGCCCGTGGCGTGGCACCGGGGTTGCTCGGGGGATTGTCATGGCCCACCTCGCCGCTGACCTGCGATACGCCGTCCGGAGCCTCCGCAAGGTGCCGCTGTTCACCGCCATCGCCGTGCTGTCGATGGCGTTTGGCATCGCGGCCAACACCGCCGTCTTCACGCTCGTGGATCAGGTCGTGCTGCGCACGCTGCCAGTCGCGCGGCCCGGCGAGCTGGTGCAGGTGAGCGCCCAGGACACCGAAAGCTACGGCGGCGGCATGGGCGACGGCACCGAGCTGTCCTACGCGATGTATCGCGACCTCCGGGAGCACAACGAGGTCTTTGCCGGCATGTTCTGCCGGATGCAGAGCGGGCTGACAGTCACCTACGGCGGGCGCAGCGAGCTGACAAGTGCCGAACTGGTTTCGGGCACCTTCTTCCCCCAACTGGGCGTGCGGCCGACGGTCGGACGCCTGTTCGACGCTGGTGAGGACCGCGCGGCCGGCGGACATCCGGTGGTCGTGCTTGGCTTCAACTATTGGAAGTCGCGCTTTGCCGGCGATCGCTCCATCGTCGGCAAGGTGATCACGGTAAACGGCCATCCGCTCGAGGTCATCGGGATCGTGCAGCAGGGGTTCGACGGGCTCGACCTTGGCCAGCCGCCCCAGGTCTATGTCCCGGTCACGATGCAGCCGCAGATGGGGCCGGCGTGGCTGCAGCTCGAGGGGCGGCGCTTCCGTTGGGTGCAGGTATTTGCGCGGTTGCGCGAGGGCGTCACGATCGAGCGTGCCCAGGCGGGCCTGCAGCCACTGTATCAATCGCTGCTCCGGCAAGAGGCTGCCGACGCCGCCTTTGCAGCCGCGTCGGGCGACACGAAGAAGCGTTTTCTCGAGGGACGGCTGACGGTCGACGACGCCTCGCGCGGCCACTCGTCCCTCCGCACGTCTATCACCGGCCCGCTGATGATCCTGATGGCGGTCGCCGGCGCGGTGCTGCTCATCGTGTGCGCCAACGTCGCCAACCTGCTCATCGCGCGTGGCGCGGCACGTCATCGCGAGCTCGCGCTGCGGCTGGCCGTCGGCGCCAGCCGCAGCCAGATCGTCCGGCTGTTGCTGGTGGAGAGCCTGGTGCTCGCCGTGACGGGTGCGGCCCTGGGCCTGTTGCTGGCCAGTTGGGGCGCGAGCCTCCTGCTGAGTTTCTTCACGACGCCCGACAGCCCACTGGCGGTCACCGCCGACCCCGACGCGCGGATTCTGCTGTTCACCTCGTTGCTGGCTGTCGCCACGGCGATGCTCTCGGGCGTCATCCCGGCGTTCCGCAGCACGCACGTCGACCTGGCGCCGACCCTGAAGGGATCCGGCGGCGGCGTGGTGGCCGAGCAGCCGCGTCTGCGCAAGACATTGGTCGTCGCACAGGTGGCCCTGTCGTTCCTGCTGCTGATTGGAGCGGGGCTGTTCCTTCGAAGCCTGCAGAACCTGATGGCGGTTGATCCCGGGTTCCGGACGGAGCGGGTACTCACATTCAGCGTCAACCCTTCATTGGCCGGCTACAACGCCGAGCAGTCGCGCGCGTTCTCGCAGTCGCTGCTCGACGCGGTGTCACATCGGCCGGACGTCGCGTCGGCGGCCTATTCGTTCCAGTCGCTGCTGGGCGGCGGGGGATGGGGCATGGGCTTCACGGTGGATGGGTATCAGCCTCCAGCGGGCGAGAGCGCAGGCTCGATGGTCAACGCTGTCAGCCCCGGCTACTTCTCGGCGATGGGTATTCCGCTGCTGAAAGGGCGGGAGTTCGACACGCGGGACGATCGTGTGCTCCCGCCACCGGACGGATGGCCGTACCGCGTCGCGGTGGTGAACGAGACGTTCGTGCAGCGCTATTTCAAGGGCGCGAATCCCGTCGGCCGTCACATCGGCATCGGCACGGATCCCGGCACCCCGATGCTGATAGAAGTCGTCGGAGTCGCAAGAGACGCGCGCTACACGGGCATTCGCGAAGACCCCCGGCCGCAGGTGTTTCTCCCGTATCGCCAGACGACGATGGAGAACATCACGATGTACGTGCGCACCGAGCAGGACCCCGACCCGCTGATGCAATCGATCCGTCGAGCCGTCGCCGCCATCGATCCCCGTGTGCCGATTTACAGCGTGAGCACCATGGAGGATGTGGTCCAGCGGTCCGTGGTCAACGAACGGCTGATTGCCGGGTTGTCGGCGACGCTCAGCACCATCGCGACATTGCTGGCAGTCGTGGGCCTATACGGGGTGATCGCATACACGGTCACGCGGCGTACGCGCGAGATCGGTATCCGCATGGCCCTGGGCGCGCTGGGCTCCCAGATTGCCAGCGGTGTGCTGCGTGAAGCCGGGATGCTCGTCCTCGTCGGCCTCGGACTGGGCTTCGGAGCGGCCTGGTGGCTGGGCCGCTACATCCAGAGCCAGCTCTATGGCGTCACGCCGGCAGACCCGGCAACGATTGCGCTGGCGGCCGTGGCGTTGATGTCGGTCGGCGTCGTTGCTGCGCTCGTGCCTGCGCGCCGCGCCTCGAATGTGTCGCCGATGTCTGCGTTGCGAGAGGACTAGCGGTCAGCCAATCCAGCTCCACCAGCTGAGGGCGCCGAGCCACACGGCGCCGACGACGAGGATGGCCGAGGCCAGCCGTCCATTCGGTCCCGCGCGCCAGATCCATGCGCCGCCGGCGGCGGCGGCCACGACCACCGCCGGCCAGGTCGCGTAGATCACGCGGCCGATGAACTCCACCGTGTAACGGTAGAAGCGCGGCTCGACCGGCGACAGCACACCGAAGGCGACAAACACCGCGCACGTGCCGAACCACGCGACCAGCGCCATCGTGAGCCGATCGCGGTTCGGCTTCACGAAGCACCGCCATGCACCTATCAGGCACAGCACGGCGATCGGCCAGCCGACGGCGCGCAGGCCGACTTTCACGGCGGTTGCCGCCCGCGTCATTGTCGGAGGCGTGGGAGCGGGCGCGGGGCTGGCGGTGGCGGCTCCCGGGGCCGGTGACGAGACAGCCGCCCGGCGGCCGGTCACGCGGTCGATCGACTTGTACACCTCGGCGAAGTGCCCGTAGTACGTCACCACCGAGAAGATGGCCGCGGCGACGGCGGTGACGACTATCCATCGAGCGGCGACACGCTCGGTAGGGTCGCCACGCCACCAGCACGCGATCGCCAGGAGCACGAACGCGCCAAGCAGCAGCGGGAACGTGCCGACGTGCGACAGGAATGCCACGGAGACGAGCGCGAACAACGCCGCGACGCGAACGAAGTCGCGAGGACCCAGGGTGAGCATTGCTGCCGTCAGCAGTGACGCTGTCGCGATCGATTGCGCAAACGCGCCGGTGAGGTTCGCATTGCCGACGACGACGAACCACTGGGGAATCAGGCTCCAGAGCACCACGGCCAATGCGCCGGTCAGCCGGTCGTTCCACCGATGGAGCACGGCCGCATAGAGCAGCAGGCCGGTCAGCACGTGCGCCGTGCAGACGACGACGCGCAGCAGCGCGACGTGATCGCGAGTCACCGCCATCCAGGGCGACGCGACGACGTAGAGCGCGATGGCATACGGGAAGGCAACCCCGTCAGGCATCGGCTGCGTGAAGAAGAAGTTGCCCGCGCGCACCCATTCGAGGCGGTGGGCATGGAACAGGGCGTCGACCAGCGCCTTTGACGGGTGCAGCACCGCCAGCAGCAACAAGTACAACGCCACGCCGGAGTACGCCAGGACGAAACGTGCCGCCGGGCTGGCAGCCCGGCCCGTGCGCCACAGGATGGCCGCCGAGAGCACCACCGCGGAAACTGCCGGCCAGAGCGCCAGCCACGGCACGCGATCGAGATAGCTCGTGTAGAGCGCCAGGCCGGTCGCGATAGCCAGCGCCTGCGCGCCGGCAAGCGCAACGGCCGCCAGCAGCGTCAGCCACAGCGGCGCGCCCAGCGCGACAAAGGCCACACCGAAGCAGGCGACGGCGGCGGCTGCGACCACCAGCGCGCGGCGAGGCGGCATCCCGGCGCGCTCGACAGGCACACACGCGACGTGATCCACCTGCACGCCCAGCTCGCGCTTGTCGCCTGGACCCGGCACGAAAATCGGCACGCTGCCGATCGTCAGCGTGAGGCCGTTTCGTTCGAAGCGTTGCGGCACGTCGACGGCGACGTCTTCGAATGTGTTGGTGGCCTCGACCCTCGTGCCCGGGGCGCCGTCGACGCCGATCGCGACGGTGGGCTGGGTGACCCCGGCGGCGCGCCCGCCGCGCAGCCGGACCGAGCAGCGCCAGGGCACCTGCCGGTCGAGGCCTGGCAGGTTGACCGTCGCCTGCCGGCCGGTCCACGAGAAGGTCAACTCGCCGCTGCGTTCGAGGCTGTAAAAGCCCGCCAGCACGTGCGGCAGAGGCAGATCGAATGGCAGCGCGACACCCGGTGCGCGTCGGTAGGCGAGGGTGAGGCTGCCGGCGCCGACCAGCGCGCCAAGCGCCGCAGCGATGACGGCGCCGACCAGGGACCGGACCATTCGGCCAACATTCTAAGGGTGCCAGGGATTGTTTCGTTGGCCACCCCGTTCGAGTCGAGTAAGATTGACTCGATCTGGAGTGGTCGGCGGGCCGAAGAATGCGCTCGGCGCGGTATAGTAGAGGCTCGCCCTCGTACGGCGGAACGCGACTGAAACCCAAGAGAGCCTATGCAAAAATCCAGACCGACACAGAACAAGCGGGCGCGCGAGCGCGCACGTCAGGAAAAGGCGCAGCAGAAGGCCGCACGCAGGATCGAGTCCAAGGAGCGCAAGTCGCTCAGGCCGGAAGCAAGCGGCGGCGAAGATCCCGACATCGCCGGCATCGTACCGGGCCCTCAGCCCGTTCCGTGGGCCGACGAGTTCCCAGACGACGTCGAGGAGAAGGAAGAAGTCTAGCCGGCCTCCCGCACGCCGCAGGCCCAGCCCGACCGTCTGCGGTAACTCAGCTTCCCCAGGTTCCACCGTTCCCTTTGGAGCAGTCCGCGCGATGGTGACGCCGGTGAGGTCGATCGTCGCGCTCGTGCGTGAGGTCAGTCCGAAGCTGTCCGACTGCGTGCTGACCCACCTGGATCGCGTCGCCATCGACGTCGAGCGCGCCTCGGCGCAGCACCGTGTTTACTGCGACGTGCTGCTGGACCTTGGCGCGCGGGTCGAGGCCATGGCGCCGCTGCCTGACGCGCCCGACGGGGTCTTTGTCGAAGACACGGCGGTCGTAGTCGACGAGGCGGCGGTGATTGCGCAGCCAGCCGTCGCCTCGCGGGTTGCCGAAGCCGCAACGACCGCGTCGGCCCTGATGCCCCATCGGCGGCTGTTGCGCCTGACAGACGCGGCGACATTTGAAGGCGGCGACGTCATGCAGGTCGGCCGGACGCTGTATGTCGGCCGTTCCGGACGCACGAACCAGGCGGCCATCAACGAGCTGAGTGCGCTGCTCGCGCCATGGGGCTACCAGGTCGAAGGCGCGGACCTCGACGGCTGCCTGCATCTCAAGACCGCCTGCACCTTCGTTCCTCCGCACTACGTCCTTGCCAATCCCGACTGGGTCGATCCCCGCGTCTTCGCCGGACTGACGTTGGTCGCGGTCGCCGATGACGAGCCGTTTGCGGCGAACACGTTGACGCTTGGCGGTGTGACCCTGGTGCCCAGCCAGTGCCCCCGCACCGCGGCCCTGCTGCGCGCGCGCGGTGTGACCACGCGCGACGTCGATCTGTCGGAGCTGGCCAAGGCCGAGGGCGGGCTGACGTGCTCGAGCCTGATCGTCGAGGTGTGATCACAGTCCCGCTTGTGAGATCGCCCCTCCGCTCCGAGGGACGTAAGCCGGCGACGATCCACGAAAGCCGCCGAACGTACGCGCGCATTTTCCCTTTGGTAATCGCGATTCCTGCCGTCTCCCGCCGCGGGCACCGGGCTTGCTACCCCTGTGCCCGTGGAGACGCTTGACGTGAACGATGAGACGGTTGGACCCTGCCCCCAATCTCGACGTGAGTTTTGCGTTTCAGCGTGTCATGCCGCCACTGCGGTTGCGCTGGGTTCTGTGCTGCAGAGCTGTGGCGGCGGGGGCAGTTCCGCCGGCCCCGGTGGAGGCGGTGGAGGCGGCGGGTCGCCGTTGCCGGTCATCAACGGGACGGTCGCGGGTAACGCCGTAACGGTGAATGCCGACCCCACCACCGTGCTGGGGCCCGTAGGCGGGGCGGCGCTGGTACGTTCAGGCGCCGGAGACTTCCTGGTCGCGCACACCGCCCTGTCCACGTTCAGCGCGCTCACGGCGATGTGCACGCACGAGGCGTGCACCATCACCAACTTCAACAACCCCACGTACGTGTGCCCGTGCCACGGATCGCAGTTCAACACCGCGGGCCAGGTCCTGAGCGGTCCGGCGACCCGGTCCTTGCGGACCTACCCGACGCAGCTGACCGGCACCACACTTACCATCACGATCTGATGCGCGCCCTCACTCGGCACATGCTCCTGGCGCTTGCAGGCGCCCTCACGGTTGCGCTGACAGCCGGGTCGCTGGCATCGTGGTCGGCCAACGCACAGCCGGCGGCCTGGCGCATCACTTCGGGTGAGCTCGCCGTCCTGTGTCCGCTGACCGTGGGCGGCAGCTTCGAGGCGAAGACCAGCAGCGTGTCGGGTCAACTGGCCGTGGATCCCGCGGAGCCCTCCCGGCTCACCGGCGAGATTGCCGTCGATCTGAAGACGCTCGACACCGGCATCAGCCTGCGCAACACGCACATGCGCGATCACTATCTCGAGGTCGGAAGCGGCGAGGGCTTCGAGCGCGCGGTGCTGTCGGAAATTGTCTTGAAAGGCGACGCCGCGACCGTGACCGGAGCGACGACCTTCACGGGTACGTTGCTCGTGCACGGGACGAAGAAGCCGGTGAGCGGACAGGCTCGCATCACGCGCGCGGGAGCCGATGTCCGGGTAGACGCGAGTTTTCCGGTGAACCTTCGCGACTTCGGCATCCCCGAGCCGCGCTACCTCGGCGTGGGCGTCAAGGATCAGGTGCAGGTGAAGGTCAAGTTCGGGAGCGCTCAATGACGCGTGTGACGTGGCGTGCGGGTCTTGCCGTGGGTCTGGTCTGTGCGTGGGCGTCGAGCGCCGCGGCCGAACCAAAGTTTCTCTCCAAGCAGTACACGCGCTGCACGACCTGCCACGTGTCGCCCACCGGCGGCGGGTTGCTGAGCGCGTATGGGCGATCGCTGTCGCATCGCGAGCTGTCGACCACCGGAGCGCCGATGCCGTCGCACGGCGACATGGACATGGATCCGAAGCCGGGCGAGCATTCGTTTCTCTGGGGCGCGCTCGGCGACTCGCTGGGCCCCTTGCAGCTCGGCATCGAGATGCGGCCCTCCTACCTGCACTACTCGTTCCTTGGCACGAGCCAGGACCGCAACCTGCTGATGAATGCCGACGTGATCGCGGCGTTCAGGGCCAAAGACTGGCTCTTCTACGGACAGGTCGGCCGCGAGCTCGAACTGGACGGCCACACGCTTGATTCCTCCGAGGACTGGGGCGGCTACCAGCCCGAGGAAGGGTTTGGCTTTCGGGCTGGCCGGTTTCTTCCCGCCTACGGTGTGAAGTTTGCCGACCACACGATGTACAACCGCAACTACCTCGGGCTGGCGCAGTACGACCAGGTCTACGCGGTCGAGCTCAGGCACACCCGCGGCCGGTACCTGACGCAGGTGTCGCTGGGCCCGGGGCGCGCCGAGTCGGTGATCGACGACGACGGCAGGGCGGCGTTCACGACCACTGGGCGCGTGCAGATCGATCTGGGATCGCGGACGTCGGTGGCGGCCTCCGGCCTCTACCGCGCCGAGTCGGACATCGAACCGCGGCTGGGATCGGCGGGCGTGGCGTTTGGCTACGCGCCGACTTCGCGCCTCACGACGTGGACGCAGGTGGACGGACAGTTCCGCGACACCAGCGAGACGGCGTACGTGCTGGTCAACGAGACGTCGTTCGAGGTGTACCGCGGCATCTGGCTCCAGGTAATGCCCCAGGCGCGCGTTGGCGGCGGCGCTTCGGTCCCGGACCTGCTGCGCTTTGGCGTCGGCACGGTCATCCTGCCGCGGACGCACTTCGACGTGAACCTCAACTACTACCGCGAGCGCAATCGCACCACCGAGATCACCACGCAGATCTTTCTCGCCCAGCTGCACCTGTATCTATAATCACGGCGTGCGCGCGCTAGTGTCGGCGTTGATCCTCGGCCTCGGCGTCAGCGCGCAGACGCCCGCCGCTCCCACTTACCGCATCCTGGTCGCTTCAGAGGCCGCCGACGCCATCAGCCATCTGACGTTTGGTCCCCGGGGCCTGAGCGTCGACCGGACGATTGCCGTCGGGCTCATGCCCAACGACATCGACGGGCCGCATGGCCTCGCCGTCGCTCCTGATGGCCAGTCGTACTTCGTCACCTTCGCGCACGGGCAGCCCAACGGAACTCTCTGGCGCCTGGCGGCATCCGACGACCGCGTGCTCGGCCACGTCACGTTGGGGATGTTCCCGGCAACCGCGCAGGTGACACCGGATGGCGAGTTCGCCTTCGTCGTCAACTTCAACCTGCACGGCGATCGCATTCCCTCGTCGGTCTCGGTCGTCGCCACCGGCGGGATGCTGGAGGTCGCGCGCATTCCGACGTGCCTGATGCCGCACGGCTCCCGCATCAACGCGGAAGGCACGAAGCACTACTCGGCCTGCATGATGGACGACACGCTGGTCGAGATCGACACGCGGACGCTGAAGGTCGCGCGCCATTTCACGGTGACCAGGGGCAGCGAGCGCGGTGCATCGGGCGCGCCGGTGGCGCGGGCCACAGCGACGCAGGCGGCGCACGGCGGGCACGGGACCGAGCCGCCGCCGCGGCAGCGCCGCGTGCTCGCCGACGTGGGCTCAACCGTCGAGCGACGGCCGGCGTGTGTTCGTGGCGTGCAACGGGTCGAGCGAGATTGTGGAGATCGACGTGGACGGGTGGTCGGCCCTGCGGCGCATGCCCGCCGGGCCAGGTGTCTACAACCTCGCCGTCACGCACGACGGCAGGCGCCTGCTGGCGACCAACCGCCGCGGCCAGTCGGTCTCGGTGATCGATATCGCCAGCGGAGCGGAGGTAGCGCGGCTGACCACGAAGCGCCGGGTTGTGCACGGCGTGGTGGTGAGCCCGGACGACCGCTTTGCGTTTGTCTCGGTCGAAGGCGTCTCCGCGGAACCCGGCACTGTCGAAGTGATCGACCTGACCTCGCTGCGCGTCGTCGCGACCGCCGACGTGCCGCCGCAGGCCGGCGGCATCGACGTCGTGGACCACAACTAGCGCGTCGCGGTGGTCGTGGCCGGCACCGGCGCGGACGGCGCAAGCCTGGTGATCCACACGCCGCTGTTGATGTCGTTGAAGTAGATCAGTCCCTTGTGCGGCTGTGCGCCCCAGGTGAACGGCGAGTTCGGCCGGAAGCCCTTGGGATCGCCGGTCCACAGCTTCGCGATTTCGCGGCCCTGGCGGTACAGGTCGCCGCGCAGCTCGCCCGACACGTCCACCACGCGCGCTCCGGCGTTGTAATAGCCCATGTACATCACGTCGTCTTCGACCCACATGTTGTGAGCGCCGCCTTCGGGCACTTCGTAGACGCCAACCTTCTTCGGATGCTCGATGTCGGAGACGTCGACGATGTGGACGATGCCCTTGACGGGGATCACGTCGCGTGCGGCCAGGTTGAACTGCGCCGGAAAGACCTCATCGCCGACGAACACGTAGTTCTTGTAGCGAAACACCGCGTGCGCGCCGGCCAGCCAGCCAGGGCCGTACATCTCGTGGTAGTTGAAGCGGATCTGGCTCACGAACATCGGCTTGGCGGGGCTGCCGCCCTTGGTCCCGTTGCCGACGTCCAGGATTACCAGTCCGTCACGCCAGTACCCGGCGTAGAGCAGCCCGTCTTTCACCTGCACGTCGTGCAGGTAGCGGCCGCCGGTCATCTGGCCCTCGTCGGCTTTGCCGAACACCTTGGCGTCGGGCTTGGACAGCTCGAAGCGGCCTACTTCCTTGGGCGCCTTCGGGTTCTCGAAATCGATCACGCGCATCGACCCGGTCGCATCGTCGGTCAGATAGACGTAGTGGCCGTCGATGTACGCACTGTGGACGCCGCCGGACACCGTCTCGGTGTAATCCGACAGGACCTTGGGGTGCGCCGGGTCGGATGTGTCGAGAAAGACGATGCCGTTCTTCCGGTTCGACGCGCCTTCGCGGCTCAGCACGCCGATCTTGCCGTCGGCCGAGACGCTGACGTCGTTCAGGATGCGCGCGTCGAAGCTGAGCGCGTCGACCTTCACCGGCGCCGAGGGAGTCTTGATGTCGTACACCCACAGCTTGCCCGAGAGCGCGGAGGTCGCATACAGGTAGTCGCCGAACGTCCACTGCTCGAGCGTCTGGAACTCCTCGGGGGGCGTACGGCCCACGAGCTCCAGCGCACGCTGCGCGTTGCGCGCGGTGACTACGACCGACGACGTGGCCGTCCGTGTCCCATAAGCGGCGGTGACCAGGAATGTGCCCGGGCGCTCGGCGACAAACCCGCCGTCCGGATCGATCGTGGCGCCCGCGCCGTTGACGGACCACTGCACCGACGGCAGGGCGCGTCCGCCGCCTTTCGCCGAAAGCCGCACCACGTCGCCGGTCCGCACCTGCGACAGCCGTGGTTCGATCGTCAGCGCCTGCACGGTGTTGGCAGCGACGGTGACCACGGTGGTCGAGGTGCCCTTCTCGCTGGTCGCGCGGATCGTCGCGCGCCCGACGCCAAGTGCGGTCACGACACCGGCGGCGTCGACCGTCGCCACCGAGGGCGACTCGGATTTCCACGACACCTCTACGCCCTCGCGCGGGATGCCGTCTTTCGTGAATGTCGCGGCCTCGAGCCTGGCAGAAGCTCCCGGAACCAGCGGCGCCAGCAGCGGCGTGATCGCGACCGAGCTCACCAGTTGAGGCTTGATGCGGATCGTCGCCCAGCCCGTCTTGCCGTTGACGATCGCGCCGACTTTCAGCTCGCCGGGGGCGAAGACGGTGACCAGGCCTTCCTCGTCGGCGGCGCCGACGTCGAAGGGCGCGCCAAACCATGCCGTCGGCTTGGCGGCAATCACCGTGCCGCTGGCGTCATACGCCGTCGCCGTGAAGCGAATGGTCTGTCCAACCTCGGCGTCCACGACTCCCGGGCTGATCTGCACGCGATCGGGTCGCGGGCCTTCCGTCTTGGTGTCCTGGGCGGCAGCGGGCGAACAGATGAGAAGGAGAGCAAGGGCAAGACGCATGGGGGGCTCCTGAGGCGCAGCCACGCTATGTCAGACTGTAGCGGGCGTCAAGAAAGATAAGATCGGGGTCGGGCGGGCAAGTGCAGGCTCGCGCGTCCGGCGCCCTACGCCCAAAGGAGGGTTCGCATGTCGGTTGCCAAGGTCTCCGAGATCAGCGCGACCTCGAAGAAGAGTTTCGAGGATGCCATCCAGGTGGGCCTCGCCCGGGCCTCCAAGACGCTGCGTCACATCAAAGGTGCCTGGGTCAAGGAGCACCAGGTGAAATGCGAGGAAGGAAAGATCGTCGAATACCAGGTCAACATGATGGTGACCTTCGTTCTCGATGATTAGTGACACGTCGATGGCAGATTGCAGAAGCACAGCCTGAGCGTCGCCCCTGACTTATCTGCAATCTGCAATCTGCAATTTTCATGGAGTTACCCGTGATTCCAGTTGCTGCTTACGCTGCGCAGTCCGCCGACGCCCCGCTCGGCCCGTTTGCCATTCAGCGTCGCGAGCCGGGCCCGAGCGACGTCCAGATCGAGATCCTGTTCTGCGGCGTCTGTCACTCCGACCTGCACATTGCGCGCGGCGAGTGGGAGGGATTCACCGTCTATCCGGTGGTGCCCGGGCACGAGATTGTCGGCCGCGTCGTGTCGGTCGGCAGTGCCGTCAAGAAGTTCAAGAAGGGCGACCTGGCTGCCGTGGGCTGCCTCGTGGGCTCGTGCCACGACTGTCCCAGCTGCGCCGAGAACCTGGAGCAGGTACCGCCAGAAGGGGATGGTGCTGACCTACAACAGCCCGGACGCGCACATCCCGGGCGCGATGACCTACGGCGGCTACTCCACGCAGATTGTCGTCGACGAGCAATTCGTCCTGCGCGTGCCGGCCTCGCTCGATCCAGCCGGGGCCGCGCCGCTGCTGTGCGCGGGCATCACGACGTATTCGCCGCTGCGGCACTGGAACGTCGGGCCCGGCAAGAAGGTCGGGATTGTCGGGCTCGGCGGTCTGGGCCACATGGGCGTCAAGCTGGCGCATGCGATGGGCGCACACACCGTGCTGTTCACGACCTCGCCCGGCAAGGCCGCCGATGCCAAACGGCTGGGCGCCGACGACGTCGTCGTGTCGAAAGACGCCGAGCAGATGGCGCGACACGCCGGCAGCTTCGACTTCATTCTCAACACCGTGGCGGCACCCCACAATCTGGACGCCTTCATGGTCCTGCTCAAGCGCGACGCCACGATGTGCCTGGTCGGCGTCCCGGCCAGTCCCCACCCGTCACCAGGCGTCTTCAACCTCGTGTTCGGGCGGCGCGCCCTCGCCGGATCGCTCATCGGCGGGATTGCCGAGACGCAGGAGATGCTCGACTTCTGCGCGAAGCACGGCATCGTGTCGGACATCGAGTTGATCCGGATGGACCAGATCAACGTGGCCTACGATCGGATACTGCGAAGCGACGTGCGCTATCGGTTCGTCATCGACATGGCGTCTTTGCGCTGATCTCGCGTTCAGCGGCATTGGGTATGTAAGTGAACCCTACGGGGTCAGCCGGATCACCGCCGCTGCCGCGTTGAAGCGGACGGACTCGTGCTCGTCGTCGAGCAGCGGCGTGATGGCGGCGAGCTGCTTTCGGTCGTCGCGCTTCGCAAGTGCGTTGACCGCCGCGGCCCGGACCATCCACTTGTCGTCTCTCAACGCGTTGACCAGCGCCTGCGTGGTCTTGGGGTCGCGGTCCCCGATCAGCTTCTGAGCCGCCGCCGCGCGCACGGGCGATGTCTTGTCGGCGGTGAACGCCTTGACGGCCTTGTAGCCGATGCCGCCAAACGGGATGAACCCGATGCCAGTCTCGAAGCCGATCTTCGCCAGCGCCTGCGGGTCCTTCAACAGGTCGAGCTGCGACTGGACCAGCCCCTCGCCCGACTTGCGTTCGCCGGTGAGCACCGCGAAATAGACTTCGTACGCCGCGGGGTCCTTCAACTCGAACAGCGCGCTGGCCGCCGAGAACACGACCTCGGCGGACTGGTCGTTCAACGCTTTCTTGAGCGCGGGCGCCGCGGCGGGAAGGCCAATCTGTCCGAGCGCCTCTGCGCCGGCGGCCCGGACTCCTTCCTGCTCATCGGACAGCACCCATTCAGCCAGCTGGCGCGCGCGCTGGTTTCCAGCAGCCAGGCCCAGGGCGTGCGCGGCCGCCGTGCGGACCTCCTCCTTCTGATCTTTGAGGCCGCCCTCCAGCAGTTGCCAGGCTCGAGGTGGCTGAGCGGAAACGGGAGCCGCCGACAGGCACACCGCAGCCGCGAGAATCGCCGTCAGGTTCGCTATTGATCTGCGCATGGGCGATTGTTGTGGGCGGCGCCCACGATCGTCAATGCGGTTTTGACCGCCACGTCTGAACTGTCAGCGCGATCTCAGATCTGGCCGCCCGGCCGGCCGAAAGATGAGGTGGGCGGTAATTCTGACGCCACGGGACGTGAAGTCGTGTGCAGCCGCCGCGGCATGGGCATTGCCTCGCGTTTGACTGGAGACGACCATGACCCCGGATCTCACTCCCTCGCCGGGCCAGCAGGCCCCTGCCACATCACCGGCTGCGCCCGAGCCCAAAGGACCGTCGGTGGGTCACGTTCTGGCGATTGCCGCAGCGGTGGCGGGCGGCGGCCTGGTGACGCTGCTGGTGATGACCACAAGACCCGCGGCCCGCGAGGACAGCCATGCCGGCAGCCCCGCAGCGGCGGCGGCCGCGCGCCCCGCTGCCGCACGGCCTGGTGCGCCGACGCCAGTCTGGTCGAGCCGGAACCAGGCGCGCTGGATCACCAACGCGCGCAGAAACGCTGCGTTCGAGCTCGAGGCCAACATGCCCGTCGCGGTCTGGATGAAGCAGGTGCGCCCGACCCTGGTCGTGCGATGCATGGACAAGCGCACTGACGTCTTCGTCTACACCGACTCGGCCGCACGCATCGAGGAGCAGGACGAGAATCACACCGTGCGGGTGGCGTTTGACGACGAGGCCGGCGCGCACGAGCGATGGCCCGACTCGGTCGAACACGACGCGCTGTTTGCGCCCGACGGCAAGGCCATGGCCGCACGGCTGGTCGCCGCGCGCCAGTTGCGCTTCACCTTCTCACCGCACAACGCGGCGCCGGTGACGGCCACATTTGAAGTGGCAGGGCTCGGGGAACTGCTCGCGCCCATTGCCAAACGCTGCGGGCGCTAGACAGCTGACGATTGCAGATTGACGATTGACGATTACGAATTACGCGGATTGTGATTCATCGTCGAGCGCCTTGACCGCTTTGTCGTAGATCGCCGACGCTTCCTCGTGCGTGTTGCCCACGGCAGTCAGTCCGAGCAAACCGCTTTCGCCAATCGCATTCATCATGTGAAAGACGACGCCTTTCTGGCGGGTCTGGTCGAAGTGCAGGCCGTGGCGCGCGACGATGTCGAACAGGTCGTGGTGGGTGAAGACGCGGTAGCGCGGCGACTCGACGTGGTCGCTGGCGATGAAGCACTTGGGCTCGCCGAGCGGCGTCAGGAACACACCGGTCTCGGCGTTGTAGGACCCGTCGGTGAGGAACTGCAGCGTCAGGAAAGGATGCGTGGTGCCGCCCTTTCGCAGGTTGATCTCGATGGCGTAGACATCCCACTGTCCACGCGCGTTTCTCACTGTCACGAAGTCCAGCGCGAACCGTCCGAGCACGCCTTCCCGCATCAGCCGATGGCCGACCTTCATGGCCTCGTGCATGATCGCCGGGCCGTACTCGACGCTGGCAGGAAAGCGGCAGCCCAGATAGCTCTGTCCCGTGGGGCCGCCCAGCACCTGGTCGTGCGTGGACAACGCTTCGACCTTGCCGAGCGGCGTCACACGCAACTGCGCGCTGGGGCTGCGGAAGTCGCTCCCGACGATGCGCTCTTCGACGATGCCGCCGTCCTCGGCGAGCCTGGCGACGAAGGTCTCAAGCGACATCTCGCTCGATTCGAACCGCAGCGCCTGCATCCGTTCGGCGACCGCATCGACGCTTTCGTCCGTCGCGGGCAGGCCGTCGAGATCGAGATGCGCGTTGCCTTCCCCGGACACGCCTTCGTTGAGCTTGACGACGACTTTGCCGATGGAGGGCTTTCGCGCGCGCATCTCGACGATCGCCTCGGCCAGGTCGGCGGCCGAGTGCAGGTCTTCGTGGCCCAGCGGATGGGACACGCCCTCTTCGGCGAAGATCCGCCGCGCTCCGCTCTTGCCGCCCAGCCACGTGTGCTTCGGGTCCGCGCCATACATCGGGATGCCGAGCGCCAGTGCGAGGTCGCGTTCGAGCGTCGTCGTGTTGAACGGCACCAGGTGCGCGCGGTCGAGATCGGGGATCAACGCGCGGATCTGCTGAATCAGGCGCGGACGCTCCAGCAGCTTCTGGGTCAGCGGCCGCGACGACCCGTCGAGCGGCGACACGAGGAAGAGGCGCTTCTTCGCGTGGCTGGACAGCACGCCGGGCAGCAGGTCGAGGTAGTAGTCGATGATGTCGGCGTGGATGGCCTGCGAGGTGACGTAGACGAGCCGAGCGCGCGGCTGGCGGAGCAGCAGCAGGAGAAACAGGAAACGCTCTTCATAGGCCTGCTGCCTGGCGCCGCGAATCGTGGAGTCGATCGTGATCGACGGCACGACCACGATGGTCTGCGGGTCCTGCGTGATCGTCTGGATGGACGCCCACAGCGGCACGAGCTTTTGCTGCAGTGCCTCGAATCGGGCGGCGACCTCCGCGTCCGACACGGCCCGGCCTAGTCCTTCTTCAAGTGCTTGATGAGCAGCACTTCGTTGCCGGCCTCGTTGTAGACCATCTCGTCCACCACCTGCCGCACGATGAGCATGCCGAAGCCGCCGGAGCGCAAGCCCGCCGCTTCCCGGTTTTCCATGGCTGACATCACGCTGGCCGGGTCGTTGGCCTTGGCCGCGTGCGAGAGTGCCTCGCGGTTGAAGCCTTTGCCGGGGTCGCGGATGTGGAAGACGATGGCGCGATCCGTCCGGGCGGCAGTGACCTCGATGACCTGGCCCGGATCGAAGCCGGCGCCGTGCTCCATCGCGTTGAGCAGCATCTCGCGAAAAGCGGTCATCAGCAGATGGCGCTGATCCTCGGGCAGGGCCGATTCCCACTCCGTGAGAAACCGCGTGATGCGGTCGGCGCTGACCAGGCCGCACGCCACGCGCAGCGTCATCCACGTCGGCAGCCCCGAGACGACCTCGATGCCGCGGCGCCAGTCCTCGGTGCGAAGCGCCGTCGCCGCCATGTCCGCGATCTCGCGCGGGTTTACCGGCGCGGTGAAGCACGCAAATACCTGCGCGCGCAGCGCGGTGACGACGTCGTTGTCGGTGAGGGCAGGCGCCAGCAGGATCGTGCGTACCCCGGGACGCAGGCGGTTCAGTTCCTCCACCAGCGTCATCGCGCCATTCACCGGCCGCGCCGAGTCGGTGACGACGACGTCGAGCGGCCGGACGCGGGCTTCCTGGAGGACTTCGAGCGCGCCGCGGCACGTGTCCACCGAATGGCCCTTGAGCGCCGGCGACTCGCGGAGCGTGCGAGCGAGCCCCTCATCCGACCCGATGACGAGGACTCTCCCCATTAATTTGTCCACCCGCCGTCGACCACCGAGACCGTGCCGGTGGTGAAGGCCGATTCGTCCGACGCCAGGTACACCGCCAGCGCCGCGATTTCTTCCGGCCGGCCCAGGCGGCCCATCGGCTGGCGGCCTTTGAACTCTGCCAGCACGTCGGCTTCCGGGCGGCCGGTGGAGGCCGCCTGCGCTCGAACGCGGTCGCCGAGCGACGGCGACTCCACCGTGCCCGGACAGATCGCGTTGCAGCGGATGCCCCTGGCGACGAAATCGCCCGCCACCGACTTGGTGATGCCCACCACTGCCGCCTTGCTGGCGCCATAGGCGAAGCGGTTGGGGACGCCGGTGACGCTCGAGGCCACCGACGACATGTTGATGATTGACCCGCCGCCTCGTTCGAGCATCCCGGGCAGGAACGCGCGGATGGTGTGAAACATCGCGGTGGCGTTGACCGCAAACGCGCGGTCCCAGTCCGTGTCGGTGCACTCCAGCACCGTGCCGGCGTGCACGATGCCAGCGCAGTTGAAGAGCACGTCGACCGGGCCCACCTCGGCCGCCAGGGCGGCGATGGCGGAGACGTCGGTGACGTCTAGGCGGCGCGTGGTGCACCCGGTGAGCGTCGCCAGCAGGTCCTGATTGAGGTCGGTGGCGATCACTTCCGCGCCCTCGCGCGCGAACGCCTCGGCGCTTGCGCGGCCGATGCCCTGCGCCGCCGCCGTCACCAGTGCGATCTTGCCTGCCAGCCGTCCCGCCACCTGCGCTCCCTCGAAGCGTCCGCCAGGCCCGACGCCGGAGACGACTCAAGGATTCTGGCCGGGGTCGGACCAGGACGCAAGGGCTACTGGGAATTGACGATGCAAATTGACGATTGACGTTTCCAGATTGACGATTACGTACGTAGGCCCGAACCTGAGTTCGGGCAATACGCAGGCCCGAACTGTCGCCTTCGCCGCCAGCTTAGGCCTCAAGAGGGTTGAGGCACACCATCGAGACCAACGTTGCCCCGTACGCGCGCCAGCGGCCCGCGGAAGAAACTCGTCGCGGGGCTCCAGCCTCCATGCGCCGCCTCTATGCAATGCTACGGCGATGAACCTCCTGGGCCGGCGTTCCCTGTCGTCGTTCTTCAAGGTGCTGCTCGACGTCGCCTTCTACGCGGCCTGCCTGGTCAGCGCGCTGCTGGTGGTCGTGGCCGTCGTGGTATCACGCACCGACACCAGCAAGGTCAGTGTCAGCCTGCCGGTGCGCTTCGAGATCGATCCGTCGGCGTATCGGATACACGGGGCGGGCGGCGCGGCGGTGGACGCCCGCATCGAGGACGCCGGCGGCAACGTAAGAGTCACCGGCCCGCCGGTGGCCTTCGTCGCCCTTCCGATCGTGGGCGTGATCGGTGTGCTGGGCGTGGTCCTCGTGGTGCTGCACCGGATGCGGCGGATCTTCCACCGGCTGGTCGAAGGTCGGCCATTCCTGGACGAGAACGCCCGCAGCCTGCGCTTCATCGGCCTGGCGGTCGCGGCCGGCGAGCTGGTGTGGGCGGCGTTCCAGTTCCTGGGTCAACGGGCACTCACAGGCGGCCTGTCGAGCGCGGAGATCTCGTTCCATGCGGCCTTCGCACCCCGTCCCTCTGTGGTGCTGGCCGGCCTGGCGCTGCTGATCGTCGCCGAGATCTTCCGCGAAGGCATCAAGATGCGCGCCGACCTCGAGACCGCGCGCGAGATCCAGACCTCGCTCGTGGCTGCCGAAGCGTCGCGCCACGGACCTATGTCGATTCACGCCCGGATGCAGCCGGCGGCCGAGGTGGGTGGCGACTACTACGATGTGATCGATCTCGGCGACGGGCGGCTGGCCTTCGTCGTGGCCGACGTCGCCGGCAAGGGCCTGCCGGCCGCCCTGCTGATGACCCTGCTGCGGGGCAGCCTGCGCAGCCTGCTCTCGGCGGGCCTTCGGGGCTCGGCGCTCATGACGGCGCTGAACACACACCTGGTGGCCAACACGCCCGGCAACCGGATGATCACGTGCTTCTATGGAGAGATCGACCCTGCCACAGGCCGGCTGATCTACGTCAACGCCGGACACAATCCGCCGTACCTGTACGACGGGGATGGACGCCGGACGCTGGATCCCACAGCCATCGTGCTAGGGATGATCGACGGCATGCCGTTCCCGGAAGCGTCCGCCGAGTTGCACGCAGGCTCGCGGCTGCTGCTCTACACCGATGGGGTCACCGAAGCCGAGAACAGTGCCGGTGAGCAGTTCGGTGAGGAGCGGCTCGAGGACCTTATCGGCGGGCCAGGACGATCCGAGCCCGCCGGCGCGCTCGACGCAATCATCGCGACCGTCGTGCGCTTCCGAGGCACGGCGCGGCAATCCGACGACATCACGATGATGCTCGTGAGCCGCGAGGGCGCGGTGTAGGAGAATAGGAGCCGCAGCGGACGCGCTTCGCTCGCCGCTGAACTCCGAGATTGTTAGACGGACGGGAGGTCGATGGTGGCGAGGCGGCAAAATCAGGATGTCGTCCCACTCCGAGTCGTCGTGCGCGACCCCGTCCCCGGGGTCGTCTTGCGCTTGCAGTCGGGTCGGACTGATCTGGTCAGCCCGTCATCGGTGTCCGACGCCACTGTGATATTCGACTTTGCCGTTCGCGTCACGCTTCCGGACGCGGAGGGGCCGGTCGGTTTCTTTGGGCCGTTCACCCAGGGACCTCCCAAGCAACGGTTCGTCTACGTGAACGCCGGCCGCCATGCCGGGCAGGCCGACAGTTGCTGGGACCGCCGTGCGAAGATTCCACTGACTGGCATTCGGCCGGCACTCATCCGTCGCGTGTTGACAGGGCCCGGCAGCGTTCTGGAAGTGGGCGTCGCGGGTCGCAGCCGTGACGGCGGTCCCGTCTGCGGAACGGTGAAGCTGCCGCCTGACGCCTGGCAGGTTCGTCCCCCCGACGTCTAACCCGACTCGATTCCGCCGCGTGCGGGCTCAAGGCAACAGCCGCTGGCGCAAGGCCTTGGCGACCGCCTCTGATTTCGAGTGCACACGGAGCTTCTCGTAGACGTGCCGCATGTGAAAGGAAATGGTGTGGATGGTCACGCCGAGCTCCGCCGCGGCGGTCTTGTAGTTGTGGCCATCCACGAGCATGCCGAGCAGCCGCAACTCGTGCGGCGTCAAGTGGTAGTCGGCGCGCTCCGGCGGCCTGACCTTGCGAAACAGCTGGACCACGCGGCGGGCGATCTCAGGAGACATCGGCGCGCCGCCGGCGACGACTTCACGAACGCTCTCGACGAGCTTCTCAGGTGGAGTCTTTTTCAGCAGGTAACCACACGCGCCCGCACACATCGCCTCGAAGATGCGCTCGTCATCGTCGTGCACGGTGATCATGAGCACGAGCACCTCGGGATAGCGGGATTTGAGCGGCTCGATCCCCGCGATGCCCGACATGCCTGGCAGGCCGATGTCGAGTAGCGCAACCGCCGGCAGGGCGCTCGGGCGGGCGGCCAGCGTCGCCTCCATGGATCGATAGTGCCCCACGCAGCGGAAGCCAGCGGCGCGATCGATCAGGCGCGCCAGTCCTTCCCGGATCTCGCGTTGATCTTCGACGATCAGGACGCCGATGGAGTGCGATGCCGGCCCTCCGGGGGCGACCTCGTCGGTGGGCGCTGCAGGGGGAGCCGACATGATCGCCACTGTATGTCAGAGCGCCTCGAGCCTCACTACCTGCTCAGGTAGGCATGCGAGGCCTGACGCCAGGGCACGTGCAGCGCCAGTCTCGTCCCGCCGCCGGCGTTCGTCGTGATTTCCAGGCGACCGTTCAACCGGCGTGCTCGCGCCTGCATGCTGGCCAGCCCGTGACCGTTTCCCCGGGCGGCCGATTCCAGTCCCCGGCCATCGTCGGCCACCTGCACGACCAGCCCGTCGCGCTCGATGCGGACGTCGATATCGGCGCGGGAGCATTGCGCATGGCGCGCGATGTTGTTGACCGCTTCCTTGAAGATGAGCAGGACCTCGCGCCGCACTTCCGTCGCCAGTGCCAGGTCTCGTCCGGTCTCGGGCGCACTGAACGAGAACTCGATGTTCTTCCCGGTGAGCGTGTCGCTGGCGAAATAGCGCATCCGCTGAAGCAGGTCGCCGACGCGATCGCGATTGGGATTGATCGCCCACACGATGTCGCCCATCGATTCGACGAGCTCACGTGAGGTGGTCGCGATGCGGCCGAGCGCGTTTGCGCTACCGGGCGACACGTCGGCCTCGCCGAGCGCGAGCTCACTCTGGATGGCAATCTGCGAGAGGCTGGCACCAATGTCGTCGTGCAGATCGGTCGCAATCCGCGTGCGGACACGCTCGATCGCGACCAGTTGTGCGACGCGGTACCGGTAGAGCAGCATCACCAGCCCGACGACGAACCCCGACGCGATGGCCACGAACCAGGAACGCTGCCAGACCGGCCGAAGAATGTGGAAGCTGACGGTCGCCGGCGTTGCGGACGTGGCGCCCGACAGCGTCACGGCGCGGACCTGGAAGCGATACGCGCCCGGCGACAGATGTGCGTAGTTGACGCTGCGCACTTGCATGGGCGGACTCCAGGCGTCCTCTGTGCCCTCGAGCCGGTACTGGTACTGCAGGCGCTCACCCGACCCGAACGCGAGCGCGAAAAAGTCGATGGCGATCCCTCGCTCGCCTGGCGCCAGCGTCAGCCCCGAGATTTCCTCGTCGCCGAGCGCCGACACGAGACGAGTGTCGCCGTTCACCTGAACCGTCCTGATCAGCGCCCGCGGAGCCGGCGTCCTGGCGCGTGATCGGGTCGTCTCGAGGCGCGACACTCCGGCGATTGTCCCGAACCAGAGTTCGCCTCGCCGGGACGCGAGGGCACTCCACACTTCGTTTTGCGCCAGGCCATCGGCCGTCGTGTATCGCCACGTGTCACCGCTCGCTGGATCGACTTCGATGACTCCGCTCGTCGTTCCAAAGAAGAAGTGACCGCTAGCGTCCTCGACCATGCACCGGACGTTCGCACCCAACAGGCTTCGAGTGACTTTTGTGTCGGTGGTCAGGCGGCGTGTCGACAGATTGTCGATACGTCTCACGGTGCCGTCCGGGCCGGCGATCCAGAGTCGCCCCAGGCGGTCCAGGTGAAGGCTGACCACGGCGATGGGCTTGCCTCGATCGAGGATCGACTCGAAGCGGCCGTCGCGATACGCGAACAGGCCGACGTCCCGGAACCCAAAGAACAGCTGACCGTTCGGGCTCTCGACGATCGCAGGACGCGAGACGGTCCACTCTGGCGAGATTGGGCCAAGTCCCTCGGATGCCCCGTATGGTGTGAAGTCGTCGGAAGCACGACGCCAGCGGACGAGCCTGGCCTGATCCGGTAGTAGCGCGATCAGCCAGATGTCTCCCTGTCGGTCCTCGAAGAGCGGGTACAGGTCGTCGCTTGGCAGTCCTGGCAGCCGAGCATAGTGGGCGTCGGGCGTGACTCGCGCCAGGTCCGCGATTCGGCCAGTAGGCGGGAATCGATACGAGCCCATCGGCGTCCCGAGCCACCAGGCGCCCACGTGGTCGCGCAGCACGGTGAAGTAACGCGTATCGGGCACATGGTCCGGGACGTTGAACCTGGTCTTCACGAAGCGACGGCCGTCGAATTCGCTGATGGAGAAGCGAGTGGCCGAAACGGCGATCACGCGCCCCGCGTCGGCCTCGAACAAGGACGGGACGAAGTCGCTTCTCAGCCCGTCGCTTCGAAAATAACTGACCAGCCCAAAGGCCGCTATCCGCAGGGCACCGCTCGCATCCGTGGCGAGCCACAGGTTGCCGTCCCGATCTTCCGTCACGGCGTTGATCGGATCGTCCACCAGGCCCTGAGCATGGCTGACGCTTGTGATATGCGCGCCCTCGATCTCATGCAATGCCGAAACCGTCCCGACGCGGACGCGTCCGTCCGATCCGACTGTGACAACGCGAACCCGCTGGTCGACCAACCCGTCACCGGGAGTGATGGTGCAGGCGTCGTCGGCTCCCGTCGGAAGGCGCAATCGGCGATGACCTGACGAACCCGTTCCACAGCTGCGCAACTCGCGCACCGCCGATGACGCCGGCCGCGAGCCTCCAGCGCCGGGTCCGAGCACGAGCAACCCCTCGTCGTGACCAACCCAGAGCCGGCCATCCTTGTCCTGGGCGAGCGCTCGTACGCGGGCGACGCCACTGCGTAAGGCAATCGGTTCGGCGGACACTTCACCTGACAGCCGGCGATGGAACAGACCGCCCAGCGTTCCTATCCAGAGGCTGCCGTCGGCGCTCTCTATGAGCGATGTGACCATCGCTGTCGGGCCCGGGACGACAGGTCGAAACGATGCCGGCGCCACGCGTGTGTCAAGCATGGAGAGGCCACCGACTCCGCCCGCCCATACACGACCGGCCCGGTCCTCCAGCAGAACGCGAACCTGGCGGTGGTTCGACGATCCCTCGAAAGCCACGCTGCTGAAAGACCGACCGCGTTGCGCGGCCTGGGGCTGACCGTCTCGCGGAAGCTGCCGGGTGAGCGCGTCGAACCTGGCGACGCCGCCGTTTGTCGCGACCCAGTAGGTGCCGTCTCGTGTGGTGAGCAGATCCGTCACCCAGGGGTCCGGCAGCCCGTCGCCGGTCCGATAGGTGACGAACTCGGCTCCGTCGAACCGGCTCAAGCCGTCGATCGTGCAGAACCACAGGAACCCGCGCGGATCGCGCACGATGCGCCGGACGTTGGCGTGCGCAAGGCCGTCCTCGGTCGTGTAGATGTGAATCGGCAGCCGCTCGGCTGCGGCGCTCGAGACGACGAAGAGCAGCAGGAGACAGGCGAGAAGTACGCGAGCCGACAGCCCGGACATGAGGTACTCCGAGACGCGCACATAGTAGCGCGCTCGCTGACGGATTCCTACCCGCGTAGGTAGTGACAGCGTTCACGCAGGGGCCCACACTCGCGCCTGCGGAATGTGAGGAACGACAAAATGCCAACCAAGATCGCGCGGCCAGCGGTGAAACGGGTCGTAGCTACCTGGACCGTTGTGTTGATGGGACTCGCGGCGGCGCGATCGATCGAGGCGGCTCCAATCGTGAGCGTCGGATCGGCCACTGTCGGAGTCGGGGATCTCGTGACCATTCCGGTCTTCATCGACGAGGCGACCGACCTGAGCTTCTGGCAGTTCGACCTGGCATTCGATCCCGGTGTGCAGGCGAACACGATCACCGAGGCCGTTCTTATCGGCCTTCGGCGCCACGCTGTTCGTTCCCGGTGTCATCGACAACGGCGCGGGTGATCAGCCTGGTCACCGATTTCTATGTCGATCTCCGCCGAATCCCGCGGGTGATGGCGTCCTGGCCGAAATTCAGTTCCTGGCGCTCGCTTCCGGCACGTCGCAACTCGTGTTGTCCAACGTCTTTCTGAATCTTTCCGCTCAGGGGTTCGAGATCGAGAACGGGCAGATCACGGTGACCGGTCCGACGCCGCCCACGGTCCCGGAGCCGGCCACGCTGGTGCTCATGACGAGCGGACTGGCGCTGCTTGCGGCGCGACATCGCGTGCGACGACCGCCGAATCGTCAAGACGACGCGGAGGCAGGCTCATGAAACGCGGATTCTCGTGGATGTCAGGCGCCGTCGCTCTTGCACTCGTCTGCGGGACGGCAAGTGTCGCCGCGGCCGCGGCGGTCAGTGATCTTGGAGGGTGGTCATGGCGGATACCGTGAAGCCGATCAAATTCGCAACCGAGCGATGGATGCGCATGCCGGGCGTCCCGGCTCGACCGAACACCTCGCGACTGTTATTCTCGGGTTCAGATTTCACAGGAGGAATAAGACTCTCATCGGGACCGGCGGGAAAAGACACCAGGAGAGAAGGGCGAATACAACGACGTCGAGATGAGGGTCGAGGCCACTGGAGTTGATGGCATCTGCCCCGCCGTTTTCATCGGAGGCCAAGTTAGCGCCGGATGGGGCAGACGCCATGGGTTCGGGTTCGGACATCAGTCATCGACCGGTGAATGGCGTCAGGCGATTCAGCTCGCGTCAATCTTCGAGGGGTTGTCGAGGGAGTTCTGAGTCTCGGGTATCACGTACGGCGGGGCGCTTGCACTCGATCGGGAAAGGGGTGTCTTCACCGCAGAACCTGAGCCGCGCGGACGTCAGGGTCGTGTGCTTCTCGTGAACCAACGCGTGAAAGAAGGACAACATCAATCGTTGTCGCCGAGACGGGCACGTCAGGCGAACGGCGAGCACTTCAGGGTGTGCTGTTCCGGAACGTTTTCGTCTGGTGGCAGGTCGCGACAGAAGACCGACGCAGTTAATGCCGGCCTCCTGGGACGGATTCCTCGACGACCGCACGCACATTTTTGGAAGCGACACTTGATTGTGTCGTCAAGGTGCGTGCCGGTCGTGCAGGGTGGCGGCTTCCGGACTTTGACGAAATGGCCAGCCTGGTCGACCCGACAGTGACCACCGGAGTCGCCCTTCCTCCCGGTCATCCGTTCATCAATATCGGCGACCTGGGTTATTGGACGCGGACTGTGTCTCCGTTCGGGACAGATTCTCGTTTGCTTGTTAAGTTCCGCCTGGATCTTGGTGCGATCTTCGAGCCTGTGGACGAAGGGTTCCATCGTCCCGTCTGGTGTGTTCGCGGTGGAGCGAAATAGGCGCGCTTGAACAGGAGTGAGAACATGAGCCGCTCGTCGTCGGTGACAACAATCCTCGTGGTGGTCGGCTGCCTCCTGGCGGGAGCCAGCCCTTCGTCGGCGCAGGGCCCGTACTACCCTCCACCCGCCTGGAATCAGAAGCTGCCGACGAACACGAGGTTCGTGCACGTCTTCTTCGAGCAGGTCTGTGCCAACAATCTCTGTGGGCCGGTCGCGCGGGCCGTGCTGGATCGCGAGACCGGCCTGGTCTGGGAACGGTCACCTTCGACCGATGTGAACAGTTGGCGCGATGCGCTCCGCCACTGCGCCGACACTGTCCATGGGAATCGAATGGGGTGGCGGCTCCCGACCGTTGACGAATTGACCAGTCTGCTCGACCCTTCAATCGCGTCGGGAATCAGGCTTCCTGCAGGCCATCCGTTCCTCAATATCAGTTCCGCGTTCTATTACTGGACGGCAACACAGTCTGGCATCACTATCTCGGACCCGGCGTTTGGCGCGTACCACTACATCGTTGCCCTCGATTCGCCGGGCGTCGGAAGCCAGCCCGATTCCAATGAGTATTTCGCCTGGTGCGTCCGCGGAGGCGCGAAGTAAGCGGTATGGATATGCGAATGATCGCAATCGCAGTTACGGCTTCATCCGTCCGAGCGTTACGTAATGCAGTAGCGTTGACTTTCGTCTGCTTCGGGATTTCCGCACCCGCAGCGGCACAGTTGAACGATGCGAGCGGGGCCAAGGACAACCCTGGCATCAAGCGCTACGAAGGCTCGGTCATCATCGGCTACGACTTCCGCAAGTTCAACGACTATGAGCTGCTGGTTGGCCCGCTTGAGAGGACCGGGCAGCCCCCTTATGCGAAGCCAACAAAGACTCAACAGGTCGAAGGGCAGACGACGCGAATTCTCTACGTTGTGCCGCAGGGCCGCTCGCCCCTCGAGGTGATGCGGAACTACGAGCAGGAGCTGCAAAAGAGCGGATTCCAGGTTCTCTACCAGTGCGCGCGGGAGAAATGTGGCGCGAAGGACGGGTGGCTGGCGGAGCGTTATCTCTACGCCGACAAGCGCAGGCTCCTGAACACGCCGCCGGACAGCAGCGGCAGGCCCAAGGGCCGGGTGTCCGAACTCGCGTTCACCGACGCCAAGGATCAGCACTACGTAGTTGCGAAGCGCGCAAACCCGCAAGGCGACGTCTATGCGTCCGTGTATGTCGCGCTCGGACAAATGGACATGCACCAGGAGACGTTCGATCACGCCCTGGTGCTGCTCGATGTGATCGAGACCAAGCCGATGGAGACCAAGATGGTGACGGTCGATGCGTCGGCGATGGCCGCGGGCATCGCGACGACCGGCCACGTCGCGCTCTATGGCATCTACTTCGACACCGACAAGACCGACATCAAGCCGGAATCGCAGCCGACGTTGCAGGAGATCGCCAAGCTGCTGAAACAGGATCCCGCACTGAAGCTCCACATCGTCGGGCACACCGATAACGTCGGCGCCTTCGACTACAACATCGGGCTGTCGCAACGGCGGGCCGCCGCGGTCGTGAAGGACCTGACGGCGGCGCACGGGATCGCCGCGGCGCGGCTCAGACCAGCGGGTGTCGGCATGCTGGCGCCGGTCGCACCCAACGACAGCGAGGACGGCCGCGCCAAGAACCGGCGAGTGGAATTGGTGAAGCAATGAGGCCCGTGGCTCCGTCAGACCGCAACGGTCAGCGCGGCCGTGAACCCTCCTGACACATTGCCCGTAACCGTTGCCAGCTCCAGCGCCGACCCGTCGCTGAAGACGTTGTCGCTCGCCAGCGTGACCCGCGACAGGTTCGTGACGCTGCTCTCGTAGCCGGCCAGGGCGTAGACCTCGTCGCAGGCCGCCTTCGGCAACGCGATCTGCGACGTCGCGATCTTGTTACTCACGCTGGTTGCAGCCGCGAGGCTGGGATACACCTCGAAGTGGATGTGCGGCCAGCGCCCCGCATAGCAGCCCGGGAAGATTGACGTGAAGGTCACGACGCCGCTGGCATCGGCCTCCTGCACGCCTCGAAGGTAGTTCTGGTTCGTGACGCCCGACGAGTACAGCGAGTAGCGCCCAGGCCGGTCGCAGTGCCACAGGTACACGGCCCGTCCCGAGAGCGGCGCGCACGTGGACGCCGACACGATCGTCAGCACGAGCGTCAACTGGACGCCGTCGGCGGCGCCGGAAAGGCCCGCGAAGCTCGACCGGATGTCGTTGCGCATGACGCCGGTAAGGCCGAGGACGTTCGGCCCGTTCGAGCCGTCGCCGGGATAGGGCCCGGCCGTCTCCTGCGGAATCCTCGTGGTGCACGTTCCCGTGCCGGTCCCGCTGCCGGTGTCGGCGCCGGTGGGACTGGTCGGGTTCGACGAGCCCCCGCATCCGAGCAGTTGAAGGGCTCCCGCGCCCATGCCAAATCGCGCGGCAAGGCGCAGGACGCCGCGGCGGTCCATCGCGGCGCCAGTCGCCAGAAGGTCGCGGTGGAGGCCGCCGAAGTCGTCATGGTCGTCGTCGTGGTTCCGTGCGGTCATACCCCAATGAGACGCGACGGATGTCGCAAGAGTGTGGCGACGGGCGGCCGGCCCGCGCCACAGAATTGCCACAGGTCTCTGCTGAGATATCTCGCTGACGGCGGCGATCGCAGGTGGGAACGGGAAGGGGAGCGGTGCACTCGACTTCGTTTCCGTGTAGCCTCGATCGCCGTCCGTCACCCTGACAATCGTACAATCCGCGTAATTTGTAATCGTCAATCTGCAATCTGCAATTTGCAATCGTCAATGAACCCCTCTCGTTGGTACCGCAGTTTCTACTGGCGCATCGGCATCAGCTTCGTGGTGCTGGTCGTCGGCGTCATCGTCGTGCAGAGCGTGATGTTCAGCGCCAGGATGCGTTCTGCGTCGATGGCGCCCCGCGCGCCGCACCTGCGCGCCACCAACATCGCCGCCGAAATCGGTTCGGGGTTGTCGAGTGATCCCGCCTACGACGTGGCGGCCTACCTGCGTCGCAGCCACGGCCGCGATCGCCAGCAGATCTACGTCGTCATGAGAGACGGCGGCGTCAGCGCCAATACCGGTCAGCCGCTGGCCTCCGACATTCGGCATTCAGCGCTGGAGATGATGGGCGTGCAGGGGGCCGGGGCCTGACCCCCGCGGCGCGGCGTCAGGCCGCAACCGGCCCTGTGATCACGGTCCCGGTCCAGGTCGACGGCCAGTTGCGGGCTATCGTCGTCATGCCGCCGCCGCCGATGGGCGGGTTCTCTCGCGAGGTGGGGCGGATGCTGTCGCTGCCGGGCACGCTGGTGCTTTTTGTGGCAACGGTGCTGGCCGCATGGGTGATCTTCCGGCCCGCGCGGCGCCGCCTGACGGCGCTTGAACACGCCGCGCTCGCGTTGGGCGGTGGCGACCTGGCGGCGCGGGCGCCCGACACCGGCGGCGACGAGATCGCGCGCGTGGCACAGGCCTTCAATCGCATGGCCGGCGAGTTGGCGGCGCGCGAGGACGCGCTTCGCGCCGCGGACACACAGCGTCGCCAGATGCTGGCCGACGTCTCACACGAGCTGCGCACGCCGCTGACGACAATGCGCGGGTATCTGGAGACGCTGCGGATGCCGGAGGTGGAGGCCGATGCCGCCACGCGCGGGCGGTATCTCGAGACCGTCGAGCGCGAGACCCGGCGGCTCGAGCGCATCGTACAGGACCTGCTGGACCTGGCGAGGCTCGAAAGCGGCGGCGGCGCGATCGATCGGCGGATGTTCGCTATCGAGCGCGTGTTCTCGGCCGTCGTCCGCCGCCACGAGCGCGAGCTCGTCACGCGCCGCATCCTCGCGCGCACGTCCGTGGATAATCCGGCTGACCAGGTGCTGGGCGATCCCGATCGCGTCGAGCAGGTGATCGAAAACCTGTTTGCCAACGCCGTGCGCCATGCTCCTGACGGCAGCACTGTCGAGCTGCGCGCAGAGAGCGGCGATGGCGTCGTACGTCTGTCGGTGACCGACCAGGGCAGCGGCATCGGCGCCGACCATCTGCCGCACGTGTTCGATCGGTTCTACAAAGTGGACGCCGGCCGGGCCGCCGGCGACGGCCGCAGCGGCCTTGGCCTGTCAATCGTCAAGGCGATCGTCGAAAAACACGGCGGGCAGATCACGGTGTCCAGCGCACCTGGACGGACGGCGTTTGTGGTGGAGTTGCCGAGCCATTGACGATTGCAGATTGACGATTGACGATTGAGGAATTGCGCGGATTCTACTCAGCGTCGGCGAACTTGTACCCGACGCCCCATGCGGTCAGTATCAGCTCTGGATCTTGCGGGTCGCGTTCGACCTTGCGCCGCAATCTGCTGATCACCGTGTCGACGGTCCGTTCGGTGACGAAGCTGTCGTCGCTCCAGACGTTCTGCAGCAGCGCGGCCCGGCTGTAGACGATGCCGGGGCGGCTGGCGAGCTGGTGCAGCAGGTCGAATTCCTGCCTTGTCAACTCGATCACCTGTCCGCGAACCGTCGCCTCGCGTTTATCCAGATTCAACACGATGTCGCCGGACACCACCTGCTCGGTGGCCGGGGCGCCGGCACGCTCGGCGCGGCGATGGCGGCGTGTGATGGCGCCGACGCGCGCCATCAGCTCGCGCACGCCGAAGGGCTTGGTCAGATAATCGTCGGCGCCGCTTTCAAGCCCCACGACCTTGTCCGACTCCGCGTCGCGCGCGGTGAGCATGAGGATCGGCGTCTGACGGTTCGGGCCCGCGGCGCGCACGGCGGAGCAGAGGGTGACCCCGTCCAGACCTGGAAGCATGACGTCGAGGACCAGCAGATCGAACGCGGTGGCACGGAGCAGAGCCAACGCCTTGGTGCCGTCACCGACCTCCTCGACGGCAAATCCGCCCAGCTCCAGGTGCAGGCGCACGAGTTCGCGGATGGGCCGCTCGTCCTCGACGACGAGCGCGCGGGGCTTCTGCCGCTCGGATGCCATCACGTCCCATGTTACGCTGCGGCCGATCTGGAGGAGAAAGGTCCCACATGGTGCTGCGCCTTGCGTCCGTCGTGATGGTGTGTGTGCTCGGTCTGGTGACGGTCCGCGGGGAGCAGTCGACCTACTTCACGGACGTCTTCCCCCTCGACGAGTTCGCGGCACGGCGCGCGCGGGTGATGGCGGCCATCGGCGATGGCGTGGCGGTGCTGCACGGCGCGCCGGAGATGGCCGCCGAGGTCGCGTTCCGCCAGAACAACCAGTTCTTCTACCTCACCGGCGTCGAGGTGCCGCGCGCCGTTCTACTGCTCGACGGACGCACGAAGCAGTCCACGCTGTTCCTGCAGGCGCCGCGGCGCGAGCGTTACAACGGGCCCGACCTGGGCCCGGGCGACGATGCCGCGCGCCTCACGGGAATCGACGCGGTAGTGCCGCGCGACGGGCTGGTTGGCGCCCTGTCACGGCTCACCCAGCAGGGGCGTCCGATCTACACGGCGTTCCGCGCCGAGGTCCGCGGCGGCGGCTCCACGGGTGAGGCGATCGCGCACGCGGTGGCCACGGCCATCGACCCGTGGGACGGACGGCCGTCGCGCGAAGCCGCGTTTATCGCGCGGCTGCGGGCGATGGCGCCCGGCGCAGACCTCCGCGATCTCGATCCCATCCTGGACGTGATGCGGTACGTGAAAAGCCGGCGCGAGATCACCGTCATGCGCGAGGTCACGCGAATCACGGGCCTCGGGATCATGGAGGCCATGCGCGAGGCCTCGCCGGGCCGCTTCGAGTACGAGCTGTCGGCGGCCGCCGAGTGGGTGTTCCGCAGTCACAATGCGCAGGGGCCGGCCTACTTTCCGCTCTCGGCCGCGGGTCCGAACATGATCTACTCGCACTATCATCGCGGCCTGCGCAAGATCGCCGACGGCGAGATGGTGCAGTTCGACTACGCGCCCGACTGGAAGTACTACACTTCCGACATCAGCCGCGTGTTTCCGGCCAACGGCAAGTTCACTCCGCGGCAGCGGGAGTTCTACTCCATCTACCTGCGGCTCTATCAGGCGCTGATGGCGAGCATCGCGCCCAACGTGCCGGTGCCCGAGATCGCCGCGCTTGCCGGCACTCGGATGCGGGAAGCCATCGCGTCGTACTCCTTCACGGACCCGAAGATTCGCGCCGCCGCCGAGGCCTTTGCGGCGCGCTACTCGGCTGCGTCGACACAGACGGGCCTGGGGCACTCGCTGGGGCTCGAAGTACACGACGTCACGGCGGGCCGCAAGCAGGTCCTGCAACCGGGCGAGCTCTTCACCATCGAGCCGCCGATCGTGATCGACGACGAGATGCTGGCGATGCGAATCGAGGACGTGATTCTGATCACCGAGACCGGCTACGAAAACCTGTCGGCGTTTGTGCCTATCGAGATCGACGACATCGAGAAGTTGATGGCCGAACCTGGCTTGAGCGATCGCCGTTAAGGGATCCGCGGATTCTCGGATTATCTGGATCGGGCCGGATAAGTGCACTCGGAATTGCTCGTTCCGCCTTTGGTAAGGCTTCAGCCGGAAGGCACCTGGAACACCCGGGCACGCGGCGGCCAGGAAACAGCGGAACCCGAACGACCCGCGGCGAAGCCGCGGCAGTGAGACGAGAAGAACCGTGACGATGAGACCCACTCGAGCATGAGGGTTTCATCATCACGGTTCTTCTCGTCTCACCGACCGGCCGCTTACGCGGCCGGTGTCGTTCGGGTTCCGCGCAAAGGGAATCCCAAGAATCCCGAAATCAGCGGATCCATGTGCCGCCGCGCTGCGATGCGCCGATCAGCGTGTTGCTGGCTCGATCGGTCGCTTACTGAACTGCTGGAAGTACGTCAGGCACTTCTCGCGCCAGGCGGCGGCGTCGGCGGCCTGGCGCTCGAGCTTGTCGAGCACCGCCTCGTACCGCGCGTCGTCAATCTTTCCTTTCAGCGTCTGCCACCGCGCGACGAAGCCGCGCGCCTTGTCGGCGCCGCGTGTGTAGTGATCGACCAGCCCCTGCCACAACGTGCGGCCGTTGGAGAGCTTGTAGTCCCACGGCACCCGGTGGAACCACAGCAGCAGGTTCTCGGGCGTCGTCGCCGGCGACGCCCAGCGCTCGCGCAGCGGAGAGCGGTACTGCCCGACGTAGTTGCTGCCCGAGGGCGTGCGGTCAAAGCCGATGCCGGAGGTGTCGGCCCTGTGGTAGTAGATCGCCGACCAGTCGGCGCGCCTCGGATCCGGGTTCTCCGGCATCGGCGCGTAGTGGTCGCCGCCGATCAGGTGGTGCAGTCCCAGCGGCATCGTGTAGTCGACGTAGGTCTCGTAGGAGTCGAGCAGCAGCGCGCGCAGCGTCTGCGCGACGACAGCATCGCCACCCCACGTCATCCGAATCCAGTCCTCGGCGATCTCGGCCGCGCCGGCATCCGGGTTCCACGCCAGCCGGCCGAACGCATACCAGTTGGCCTGCGCCAGATGATGGCCCGTCCAGTTGCGGTCGCTGCCGGTGTTGGCCACACCGGCGATCCCGGTGCGGCGCTCGCCCGTGAGCGACCCGTCCGCCACCTTCGATACTGGCGAGCCAGGCCCCTTCGTGAACGAGTCGGCGTCGAAGAACTCGCGCCAGAGCGGCGCGAGATAGACCATGTGCGTCGAGTGCCCGAAGTACTCCTGCGTGATCTGCAGCTCCGTCATCACCGGCGTCTTCAGCGCGCCAAACAGCGGGTGGAAAGGCTCGCGGGGCTGGAAATCGAGCGGTCCGTTTTTCACCTGCACGAACACGTTGTCGCGGAACTGGCTGTCGAGCGGCACAAACTCCAGGTATGCGCGCTTCACGCGGTCGGCGTCGACGTCGGCGTTGTAGACAAACGCACGCCACATCACGATCCCCCCGTGCGGACCGAGCGCGTCGGCCAGGACGTTGGCGCCGTCGGCGTGCGATCGCTTGTAGTCCTGCGGCCCGGGCTGGCCTTCGCTGTTGGCCTTGACGACGAAGCCGCCGAAGTCTGGGATCAGCGCGTAGATCTCATCGGCTTTCGCGCGCCACCAGCGGGCGACGGCCGGATCGAGCGGATCGGTGGTCTGAAGCTCGCCAAGCATCCTGGGCGCGGCGAAATTGGCGGCCAGGTAGAGGCGAATGCCGTACGGGCGGAACGCGTCGGCCAGCGCCGCGGCCTTCTTCAGGTAGTCGGCGCTCAACGACTTCGGGTTCGCGTTCACGCTGTTGACGACCGTGCCGTTGAGCCCCAGCGACGCATTGGCGCGCGCGTAGTCGAGTACCCGCGGGTCGACCCGGTCGGGCAGCTCCTCCCACTTCCACAGCGAACGGCCCGCGTAGCCTCGCTCGATGCTGCCATCGAGATTGTCCCAGTGATTCAGCAGCCGCCGATCCAGCCTGGGCCGCTCGGCGATGTCGAGAGCAGAAATGGGCCGTCCTGTCTGCAGCAGCCGGAGGAAGCGAAACGCGCCGTGGAGCGTCCCGACCTCGCCTGCCGACGCGATCACCGTCACGGGCCGGCCGGCGATCGTCGTTGACCTGATCGCGAAGCCTTCAGGACCCAGCGCTTCGAGTCGCGTGTCCCAGCCCAGCGCTCGAACGATCGCCGAACGTGCCGGCGTGCCGACAACCAGCGTCCCGGCCGTCGCCACCGCATCGGCTCGCGCGAAGGGCGAGCCAAGCAGTCCTGCCCTCCCACGGGTCAACTCGGCGACGACGACGCGCTCGGTAGGCGAGTCGGCACCGGCGATAAGTGTCGTGAGCGCTCGCTCGTACGCCGCGCGCATCGCCGCATCCTCGACCCGCGCGTACCGCAGCCACAGGTCGTACCCGTCCTCGGCCCCACACGGCGTCGCCGTCAGCAGCAGGGCAATCGCCAGACCCATGTGACGCATGGGCGCAGGATACACCGATGAACCTGTGAACCTGTGAACCCGTGAACCTGTGAACCCGTGAACCTGTGAACCTGTGAACCCGTGAACCCGTGAACCCGTGAACCCGTGAACCCGTGAACCCGTGAACCCGTGAACCTGTGAACCCGTGAACCCGTGACGCGCATGTGATAGCGTTCCGCGACGATGAGGAGCGAATCGCTCGAGCAGGCCACGATCCGGCACGTGACCGCGCGCCTCATTCCGTTCATCTTCGTCTGCTACGTCATCGCCTATCTGGACCGTGTCAACATCAGCTTTGCGTCCGCCGAGCTGCAGCGCGACCTCGGGCTCTCCGACGCGGCCTTCGGGCTCGGCGCCGGCCTGTTCTTCCTGGGCTACTGCCTGTTCGAGGTGCCGAGCAACCTGATCCTCGAACGCGTGGGAGCGCGCCGCTGGATCGCGCGGATCATGGTCGGCTGGGGCGTGGTCTCGATGGCGATGATGTTTGCCAGCGGCGTGTCGAGCTTCTACCTTCTCCGCGTGCTGCTTGGCGTCGCTGAGGCCGGTTTCTTCCCGGGCGTGATCCTCTATCTCACCTACTGGGTCCCTGCCGCGCATCGCGCGAAGACCAACGCGCTCTTCATGACGGCCATTCCCGTGTCGGTGATTGTCGGCGCCCCGATCTCCGAGGCGCTGCTGAAGCTCGACGGCGCACTGGGATTGCGCGGATGGCAATGGCTGTTTCTCGTCGAGGGGCTGCCCGCCGTCCTGGTCGGCATCGCGGCGTTCTTCTATCTGACCGACAGTCCCGAGAAAGCGACCTGGCTCGCGCCGGACAAGCGCGCGTGGCTTACCGAGACGATGGCGCGCGAGCGGACCGAGCGGGTGACGAAAGGGCACGGCTCGGTGCTCGAGAGCCTGCGAAGCGGCAAGCTGTGGCTGTTGTGCGCGATCTTCATGATGAACACGACAGTGACCTACGGCCTGTTCCTGTGGCTGCCGCGCATCCTGCGCGACGCCTCGAAGGACAGCGGCCTGCCCATTGGATGGCTGACGGCCCTGCCGTTTGTCGTGGCGCTCGTGGGCATGGTCGTCGTGGGACGTCACTCGGACCGCACCGGCGAGCGGAAGTGGCACGTCGCCGCTTGTGCGCTGGTGGCTGCGGCCGGCTTGCTGCTGGCCGTGGCGTTTCAGGACAACGTGTGGATGCTGGTGTTGAGCTTCACGCTGTCTCAGTTGGGGCAGCGGTCGCTGCTGAGCGTGTTCTGGGCCATCCCGCCGATTTTTCTCGGCGGGACGGCTGCCGCCGCAGGCATCGCCCTCATCAACTCGCTGGGCAATCTCGGCGGCGCCGTCGGGCCGACCGTGGTCGGGTCGCTGCGCGGCTCGTCGGGCGACTACACGTCGGGCCTGCTCGTGCTGGCCGCGGCGCTGGTCATCGAGGCGATCCTGGTGGCGTCGATGCGCTTGCCGCGGCAGCCTCCGGCCGTCGCGCTCGCCACAGCCGGCGCGCGTCCTTGATCACGTCGGTCATTGTAATGACGGCGACGACCACAATCCCCACGACGACGGACCGATCGATCCAGGCCATCGCGCCGACCAGGTCGGCCGGCGCGCTGGCGCCGGCGGCCGCGACGATATACGGACCGCCGGTCCACAGAACGGCGCCCATGGCGGCGATGCCCAGCAGCGTTGCTGACCAGGCCCACCACCACGCGATAGCCCGGACGCCAGAGCGCGACGACGCGCGAGGCCACGATCAATGCGCCGACAATCGCCACCGGCATGTAGCTGGCGAGCAGGCCGGGACCCGGTGCGAGGAAGGCCGAGCCGGGACCAAACAGCAGGAACGGGTTGGACGGAATCGCGAGCCACCAGGTCAACACGAGCACGGCGCCGACCAGGTCGAGCACGACTTGCCAGTAGGGCACCGTGGACCGGATGTCGAGGCAACGGCGGCAGCGTGCGCGGGTCCCACTTCTCGAAGATCGCCTTGTGGCCCGACTGGACGTCGGCAAGGGCCGCCGGCCCGACCTTCGCGTCGATCAGCGCGAAGACCAGCGTCACCCAGCCGAACACCATGATGGCAGTCACGAACGGGAAGGTGATGAGGCCCTGCAACGCTTTGCCTGGCGGATGTCCCGTCGCCAGCAGGACTGCGGCCACGACGACATTCACCAGCAGCGCCAGCCCCATTGCGAACTTCAGGATGTGGACGTACATCGGAAACAGCGCCGGGCCGATCAGCAGCTGCCACGATCCGTACCTGGCGGCCAGGTGCGCCGGGTGCCCGAGCTGCCTGAGGATGGCCACGACCTCGTCTTCATCGAGCGGCCGGCCCAGCTCGGCTTCCCGATCGTCGAGCTCGCGAGCGAAGATCGTCGGCCAGCTCGGCGATGACGTCGTCTTGCTGCTTTGCCGGCAGGTGGCCCTTGACGGCGTGGAGATAACGTTTGATGAGGTCCATGGCTCGTTCCTAAAGAATCCGGTCGATCGATTGGTTCAGCTGCTGCCATTCGGCCAGCAATTGCTTGAGGATCTGGCGGCCGGTGGGCGAGAGCTTGTAGAAGCGCTTGTTGCGCTTGTCTTCCTCGCGCCACTCGCTCACCAGCAGGCCCTGCGCTTCCAGCCGCCGCAGCAGCGGGTACAGCGTGCCTTCATCGATGGCCAGGCCCAGATCCGCCAGGGCCTTGCGCAGCGTGTAGCCGTAGTGTTCGACCTTGAGCTGGCCGAGGACGGCCACCGTCAGGCAGCCGCGGCGCAATTCGAGGCGCAGGTTCTCGAAGACTTCGTCAGGTGGTAGAGGCGTAGGAGCCATACGATGTGACACATACTATATGACACACAGTATATCTGTCAAGCCCCCGTCGCAACCCGCCGCGAAGGTCGGATATCGTTGGGCCGATGACAGAGCCTGCCGGCCAGGCGGCCTTTCCAACCCCCCTCGACGCGTATCCGGTCGTCGACGGCGGTCTGCTCGACACGCTCGCAGCCCGGGTCGACGCCGTTCCCTTCAACGCCGTGGTCACCGGCATCTTCGTGCTGGCGATCCTGCACACGCTCGGGGCCGCGCGTTTCTCCGCGCTGGCCCACGACGTCCAGCACCGTCACGACGAGCGCCGCCGTCGCCAGGGCCTGGAGCCGCAGCCCAGCCTGCCGGCGGAGCTGCTGCATTTTGTCGGGGAGGTCGAGGTCGTCTTCGGCCTCTGGGCCATCGTGCTGCTGGTGGTGATCACGGCGCACCTGGGCTGGCCGACCGCCACGCACTACTTCAACGACACGGTGAATTACACCGAGCCGATGTTCGTCGTGGTGATCATGGCGCTGGCCTCGACACGGCCCGTCGTCGGGTTTGCCGAGGACGCGCTGCGCCGGGTGGCAGGTCTCGGCGGCGGCACGCCTGGCGCGTGGTGGTTGACGATCCTGACCATCGGCCCGGTCTTCGGGTCGTTCATCACCGAGCCGGCCGCGATGACGATCTGCGCGCTGCTGCTGGCGCGCCAGTTCTACGATCTGCACCCCTCGACCCGGCTCAAATACGCGACGCTGGGCCTGCTGTTCGTGAACGTGTCCATCGGCGGCACGCTGACGCACTTTGCGGCGCCGCCCATCCTGATGGTCGCCCGCCCCTGGGGCTGGGACACGGCGTATGTCATGGGCCACTTCGGCTGGCGATCGGTGCTGGCGATCCTCGTGTCAAACGCCATTTACTTCTTTGCGTTTCGGCAGGAACTCGCCGCCCTTTCACGACGCGCGCCGTCGCCCGACGTCGAACTACCGGAAGACGGCGGGAACGGCCCCAACAGCCTGTTGCCGGTTCCCGCGTGGCTGACAGCGGTTCACCTGCTGTTCATGGCGTGGACCGTGATCAACTCGCACTACCCGGCTCTCTTCGTCAGTGGCTTCCTGATCTTCCTGGGCTTCGCCAAGGCGACCGCCGCGTACCAGGGCCGCATCGAGTTGAAGCCGCCGTTGCTGGTCGGCTTCTTTCTCGGCGGGCTGGTGATCCACGGGGGCCTGCAGGCGTGGTGGATTGCGCCGGTGCTGGGCAGCCTGGGCAGGGAACCGCTGTTTTTTACGTCGACCCTCCTCACGGCGTTCAACGACAACGCGCTCATCACGTACCTGGCCACTCTGGTCCCACACCTCGACGAGTCGTTGCGCGTGGCGGTTGTCGAGGGCGCGGTGACCGGCGGCGGGCTGACCGTGATCGCCAACGCGCCAAACCCGGCAGGGCAGGCGCTGCTTGGCCGATACTTCGACGGCTCGATTCTTCCCATCTGGCTCTTCGTTGGCGCGCTGGTGCCGACGATTGTGGCTATCATCGCGTTTCGCGTGCTGTAGCGCTGATCTCCGGACAGTCCCGCTGCGCTTCGCGGCTGTCCTTGGAAGGATCCGCGGATTTTCGGATTGGAGAGATTTGTTTGCTCGGAATTGCTGAACACACTCGATCGATCCGGTTCTTTGCAGGACGTGATGGCGACTGCGGGTCGACCGGCGGCGCGGCGTAGCCGCGCGAACGGTGGCTCGAAGGGCGGAAATGAGAGGCCGCTGAGCTCGACGGCCTCTCATTTCCGCCCTTCGAACCACCGTTGCGCCGGCCGCTTCGCGGCCGCGCCGGTCGACCGGAGTTGACTTCGGCGAGCAATTTCGAGGGACCGGAAATCCTGAAATCTCATCATCCGCGGATCATTAGAACCAGCGTTCAGTAACCACCAGCTCGTTGCCCGGAGTCCTCATGCGTCTGCCGCACATCCTGCTCGCACTGTGTCTGCTCACCTCCGCCGTGTCGGCCCAGGGCCCTTCAACGCAAACCTGGGAGGCGCAGTTCCGCGCGATCCCCGATGCGGCCAGGATCGGGGAGTACATGCGGCGCATGTCGGCGCGGCCGCATCACCTGGGCTCGCCCTACGACAAGGACAACGCCGAGTGGATCGCCGGCCTTCTGAAACAGTGGGGGTGGCAGGTCGAGATCGAGCAGTTCCACGTCCTGATGCCGACGCCGAAGACGCGCCGGCTCGAGATGACCGCGCCCACCAGGTTCGTGGCGGCGCTGGTCGAGCCGCCCGTTGCGGCCGACTCCACCTCGGGCCAGCAGGCCGAACAGCTGCCGTCCTACAACGCGTACTCGGCCGACGGCGATGTCACCGGGCGCCTGGTGTATGTGAACCACGGCCGCCCCGAGGACTACGAGGTCCTCGACCGGCTCGGCGTCTCGGTGAAAGGCGCGATCGTCATCGCGCGCTATGGCGGGTCGTGGCGCGGCATCAAGCCGAAGGTCGCCGCCGAGCATGGCGCCATCGGGTGCCTCATCTACTCCGATCCGAAAGACGACGGGTACTTCGGCGGGGAGGTGTACCCGGCGGGCCCGATGCGGAACAAGGACGGCGTGCAGCGGGGCAGCGTGATGGACATACCCGTACATCCCGGCGACCCGCTGACGCCCATCGTCGGCGCGACGCGCGAGGCATCGCGCCTCTCCGTCAAGGACGCGCCGACGATCATGAAGATCCCCGTGCTGCCCATCTCCTACGGCGATGCCCAGCCGCTGCTCTCCGCGATCACCGGACGGCTCGCGCCCGCGGACTGGCGCGGCGCCCTGCCGATTACCTACCGCATCGGGCCGGGCGAGGCGACGGTCCATCTTTCGCTCGCCTTCAACTGGGACGTCGCGCCCCTGTTCAATGTCATCGCCCGGCTGCCGGGGACAACCGCTGCCGACGAGTGGATCCTGCGCGGCAACCACCACGACGCGTGGGTCAACGGCGCCGAGGACCCGGTGAGCGGCATGGCCGCCGAGCTCGAGGAGGCACGCGCGCTGGGCGAGCTGCGCCGCCGCGGCTGGGCGCCAAAGCGCACCATCGTCTACATCGCCTGGGACGGAGAGGAGCAGGGGCTGCTGGGATCGACCGAGCACGTGGAAGCCCGCGCCGACCAGCTGCGGCGTCACGCCGTGGTCTACATCAACACCGACAGCAACAGCCGGGGCTTCCTGAGCATGGGCGGGTCGCACGCGCTCGAGGGCTTCATCAACGACGTCGCGCGCGATGTCATGGATCCTGAGGCCGGCGTCAGCGTGTGGACGCGCGCCCGGGCGCGCCGCGTTGTCCGCGGCACGCCTGCCGAACGCAAGGACGCACGCGACCGCGCGCACCTTCGCATCGACGCGCTCGGGTCGGGATCCGACTACACGCCTTTCCTGCAGCACGCCGGCATCGCCAGCCTCAACATCGGATTCGGCGGCGAGGACGAGGCGGGCATCTATCACTCGTCTACGACAGCTTCCACCACTACTCGCAGTTCCAGGACCGCGACTTCGTGTACGGCCGCGCGCTGGCGCAAACCGTGGGCACCGCCGTGATCCGGCTGGCCGACGCCGACCGCCTGCCGTTTGACTTCACGGGCCTCTCCGACACCGTGGCCGGCTACGTGAAGGAGTTGCAGGAACTGGTGAAGACGATGCAGGACGACTCGCGCGAGCGGGCGCGACAACTCGACGAAGGCGACTTGCGCGCCGTCGACGATCCGCGCCGCCCGCTGCAGGCGCCGGCGCGGCTGCCGCTGCCGCCGGCGCTGAACTTCGCCCCGCTGGAGAATGCCGTCACCGCGCTCGCCGCCAGCGCGGCGCGTTTGCAGAAAGCGAGCCGGGCCGGCACCGCTGCCTCGGCCGACGCGGTCCGGCAGGTCAACGCCAGGCTCCGGGACGCCGAGCGGCAGCTGACCGACCCGGCGGGCCTGCCCGGCCGGCCCTGGTTTCGGCACCTGCTCTACGCGCCCGGGCTCTACACGGGCTACGGGGTCAAGACTTTGCCGGGGGTGCGCGAAGCCCTCGAGCAGAAGCAGTTTTCAGCCGTTGAAGCCGAGGTGGTCCGGGCGGCCAGGGCCGTCGAGCGCCTGGCGGCGCTGCTCGACGAGGCGTCGGGGATGCTCGCGCCGGCCGGGTCGTAGTGTCGATAATGCATTCCGGCCTTGTCGAGCTTCACATCCAGCGGTAGGATTCCTGTTTCCGGCTGATCGCGGGCTACGTCAGCTGGTACCGGAGTTGCTCCGTCGTTGCTACGAACCCCACCCGGGGCGCGACGCGTTGGGTGGGCACCAGTCGGGCGCGTGAAGGCGCGCGTCCACGTTACGTCGGGCGTTCGCGCCTGTTCGAGGAGGATGTCAGTCATGCGGTTGATCTCAAAGAGCACGGCCGTCGCCCTGATTGCGGCCATGGCGGCGCTGGCGCCGGTTGTCGCGCGCGCGCAGGCAGATCAGGAAGCGGTCAAAAAGAACCTCCTGGCAGCGCAGGGATCGCTGGCCGAGCTGATCAAGCTTCCGGCGGCGGCGGCGCTGCAGGGCGATGTCCGCACTTCGGTCTCGGGCTTCATCGCCGAGTTCAACGCCTTTGCGACGTTGCCCAAGGACTGGAAGGCGAAGTACCAGGTTGCCTCGGCATCGCTCGACAAGATGCTGGCGACGGCCGCGGCCGCGCCGGCCACTACTGCCGTGTCTGCCACCCCCGCGCCGGCCCCCGCGCCGGGCGCAGCGCCCGACTCCGAATGCCGCCGGCGTGTGGGATCCCGCCGTCGTCGAGAAACTCAAGGACGTGCGCAAGCACCTCGACGGCTTCGAGAAGGCCACCGGCGACCCGCTGTTCATCGTCGAGGACATCGAGAAGCTGCTCGAGGACGCCGGCGCCAGCAGCGGCACCGTGACGCTCGACGCCGCGAAGCTCGCCGCGCTGAAAGAGCACCTCGGGCGGATCAAGGCGGTTGCCGGAGGGATCTGAGGCGACAACTGCCCGTGCCGGGTGCCTGGTGCCGAGTGCGGTGCGGCGTGCGGAGTGCTGAGTGCCACGTGCAGAGCACCTGGCACCGCACACGGCACATAGCACCCAGCACCGCAGCACCGCACCCGGCACCTGGCACCCAGCACTGATCGTCCCGTGCCTCGCTGATGCTCCCCGACCTCCGTTTCGCGCTCCGCACCCTCGCCCGGACTCCGGGCTTCGCCGTAGTCGCGGTCCTCTCGCTCGCGCTGGGCATCGGCGCCAATAGCGCGATCTTCAGCGTCGCCCGGGCGCTGCTGCTCAAGCCGCTGCCCTACGCCAACGCCGACCGGCTCGTCATCCTCTGGAACACATCGCCCGGACTGGGAATCACCGAGGACTGGTTCTCGACCGCCCAGTACTTCGATATCAAGCAGGGCAACACGACGATTCACCAGCTCGCCATCGCCATCGGCGGCAACGAGAACCTGACCGGGCAAGGCGACCCCGCCCGGGTGGGTGTGATTCGCATGTCGTCGAACCTGTTGCCGATGCTGGGCGCGCGTCCCAGCATCGGCCGCTTGTTCCTGCCTGAAGACGATGTGCCCGGGCGCGCAGGCACGGCGGTGCTGGGACACGGGACCTGGACCCGCCGATTCGGCGCCGACCCCAACGTGATTGGCCGCGCCATCACGCTCAACGGCCAGCCGTACACGGTCGTCGGCGTGCTGCCGGCGTCCTTCTCGCTGCCGCACGAAGTGCTGCCCACCCTTGGCAGAGCCGAAGACGCCGAGGTGGTGCTGCCGCTGCCGCTAGGTCCGGAGGACGCCACAGTGCGTCGCGGCGAAGACTACAACCTCCTGGCGAAGTTGAAGCCTGGCGCGACGGTCCAGCAGGCTCAGGCCGAGATGGACACGATCACCCGGCGGCTTCGCGAGAGCTTCCCCGAGTTCTACCCGGCCAACGGCGGGCTCACCTTCGCCGTGGTCCCGCTCCACGAGTACGTGGTCGGCGAGGTTCGGCATGCGCTCGTCGTCCTGGTCGCCGCCGTGGGCATCGTCTTGCTCGTGGCCTGCGTGAACGTCGCCAACCTGCTGCTGGCGCGCGCCATCGGCCGGCAGCGCGAGCTGGCGGTGCGCGCGGCCATCGGCGCCAGCCGGTGGAGGCTGGCGCGGCAGATGCTGACCGAAAGCCTGTTGCTCGCCGGGCTGGGAGGCGCGCTGGGCCTGGTGCTGGCGCGGTGGAGCCTGGACGGCATACGGCTGCTTGGCGCCGGCAGCGTGCCGCGGCTTCACGAGATTGCCATCGACGGCAGCGTGATGGCCTTCACGGTCGGCGCTTCGTTGCTGTCCGGACTTCTCTTCGGCCTGGCGCCGGTGTGGCGTCTGAATCACGTAGCCGTCCACGACGCGCTCAAGGACGCGGCGCGCGGATCGGGCGCATCGGCCGGATGGGGCCGCGGTCAGGGCCTGCGCCGTGCGCTCGTCGTGGGCGAGCTGGCCCTGTCGGTGATGCTCGTCGTGGGCGCGGGGTTGCTGGTAAGAAGCTTCATCCGCCTCCAGCAGGTGCCGCCGGGGTTCAACCCCGCCAACGTCCTCACGCTCGAATTGACGATGACCGGTCAGAAGTACGGCGACGCAAACGCCGTGCTCGACACGTACCGTGAGATCTGGACGCGGCTGGGGGCGATGCCCGGCGTGTCGGCGGTCGGCGGTGTCTCGTCGCTGCCGCTCAGCCAGATGATGGCGTGGGGGCCGATCACGATCGAAGGCCGCACGCCGCAACCGGGCGAGGCCTTCATCAACGTCGACCAGCGCATCGTCAGCACCGGGTACTTCCGGGCGATGGAGATCCCGCTGCGGCGCGGGCGGACGTTTGGCGAGCAGGACATCCGCAGCGCGCCTCGCGTGGTGGTGATCGACCAGCGGATGGCCGACCAGCTGTGGCCCAACCAGGATCCGATCGGCCGCCGCGTGCGCCGCGGCGGCTTCGATGCCAACTCCACCGCGCCGTGGATGACTGTCATCGGCGTGGTCGGAGGCGTCAAACAGGACGCGCTCGACACCGAGTCGCGGGCGGCGATGTACCTGCCGCACCTGCAGTTTCCGACGCGCGCGCTCACCGTCGTGGTCCGCGGCCCGTCGTCGCCGGAAGCGCTGACCGAGGCCGTCCGCCAGCAGATCCGCGCGCTCGATTCCGAGCTGCCGATGTATCGCGTCACCAGCATGTCGTCCCGGCTCGACGCGTCGCTGGCCGAACGGCGCTTCTCGATGTTGTTGCTGGCGCTGTTTGCCGCGCTCGCCCTGGGGCTGGCCACCATCGGCATCTACGGCGTGATGGCGTACTTCGTCACGCAGGGCACCCGCGAGCTCGGCATTCGGATGGCGCTGGGGGCCTCGCCACGCGCGATTCTGCTGCTCGTCGTCGGCCAGGGCGCCGCCGTCGCGGCTGCCGGACTGGTCATCGGCCTGCTCGCGGCCTTCGCGCTGAGCCGGTTCATGGAGAGCCTGCTGTTTGGCGTCGGCGCGACCGATCCGCTGACGTTCACGGCAATTCCACTGGCCCTCGCCCTGGTCGCGTTGCTCGCCTGCTACGTGCCCGCCCGGCGCGCCGCGAGGATCGACCCTACCGTTTCGCTTACGGAGCGAGTAGCGCATGCGAACGTTGATGCTCCTGGCGGCTGACGGTCCAGTGGAGTACTGCACCCATTTTTCGCTGAGGTCCCATATATAATCGCGGCCACCATTCCGGAGGGAGCCACATGCCGCTTGAATCGGGAAGCCGCCTCGGGGGGTACCAAGTCCTGACGCTCCTCGGCCGCGGGGGGATGGGTGAGGTCTACCGCGCGCGCGACCTCAAACTCAATCGTGAAGTGGCCATCAAAGTCACTGCCCGATCATCTGGCGCGGGATGGTGATCGGCTGGCCCGGCTGCGCCGTGAAGCGCAGGTGCTCGCCGCTCTGAACCATCCCCACATCGCGCAGATTCATGGGCTGGAGGACTCAAACGGCGTTCCCGCGTTGGTGCTGGAACTCGTCGAAGGGCCGACGCTTGCAGATCGCATCGCAGCAGGACCTTTCCAGGTCCGGGAAGCGCTCGTCATCGCAAGGCAAATCGCCGACGCCTTGGAAGCCGCGCACGACAAAGCCGTCATCCACCGCGACCTCAAACCCGCCAACATCAAGCTGACACCGAGCGGCGCGGTGAAGGTCCTCGATTTCGGTCTCGCCAAAGCGCTGTCAGGCGGCGCCTCCGGTGCTGGTCTGTCTCTCGAGACAACGGAACGAACCCACGAGGGGATGGTCGTCGGCACCGCCGCGTACATGAGCCCGGAGCAGGCGCGTGGACAGTCCGTCGACCGAAGGACCGACGTGTGGGCGTTCGGCTGCGTGCTGTTCGAGATGCTTACGGGTCGTCGGGCATTCGGCGGCGATACGTTGTCCGATACGCTCGCCTCGGTATTGACGAGCGAGCCGGACTGGACCGCGGTTCCGGCAGCGGTTCCCGCGAGTGTCACACGGCTGATCCGACGCTGTCTCGAGAAGGATCTGAGGCGCCGATTCCGCGATATCGGCGACGCGCGCATCGAGCTCGAGGACGCCGCCGACGCGCCGGCGCGCGAAGATGTCGCCGGTCACCGCCAACCGTCGCGGCGTATCGCGACGGACGGCCATCGGCACGCTGGCCGGCGCAGCCGCGGGTGCCGCCGCCATGGGCGCGTTTGCCTTCGGCCGTGATCGCAACGTCGTTGCGCGTGATCTGATCCGTTTTGCGATCGCGCTGCCCGGCGGGCATTTGATTACTTCGAGCTTTCTCAGCCGTGTCGCGTTGTCGCCGGACGGCACGCGCATCGCGTGTAACGCCGTACTGCCGAATCAAAACAGTACTGAGCGGAATGTGGCGTCCCGTGCACGGCGTGCTCATCCGATCAATTCGCGAGCTGGATTGGAAGCCGCTCGGTGAAGGGGTCGGCCCGGGCAGCCCGTTCTTTTCGCCCGACGGTCAGTGGGTAGGCCTCATTTCAGTGATTGAAGGGCAGCGCCTGCGCAGGTACGCGGTGGGTGGTGGCGCACCAGCCACGCTTACCGCCTTTCCGGACTCGCAGCCCAGCGGCGCGAGCTGGGCATCAAACGACGTCATCTACTTCGTCTCGTCCACGCCCGGCGGCATCGTCCGCGTGCCCGGTCAGGGCGGCGACCCCGTCGAAGTGTGCGCCATCGACTTCGCCCATGGCGAGCGGACGCACCGAACTCCACATGCGCTTCCGGGCGGCCGCGCCGTCCTGTTTGCCGTGGCGACCAGCGAATCCGAGTCGTTCGACGACGCGTCTATCGCCGTCTTCTCGACCGAGACAGGCCAGCGCAAAGTGCTCGTCGAGGGCGGACTCTATCCGCGCTACTCGCCCTCCGGACACGTGGTGTACGGGCGGAACGGCACGTTGTTCGCCGTCCCGTTCGATGCCGACCGCCTGGAGGTCACGGGCCAGCCGTTTGCCGTGCTGGAGGGCGTGATGATGAGCCGCAATACCGGCGTTGCGAATTTCGATATCTCCGCCAGTGGCGATTTGCTCTACGTTCCCGGCAAGGCGGATGGTGGTGCACGAACGTTGTACTGGGTGGATCGGGCGGGCCATGCCGAGAAGCTGCCGCTGCCGCCGCGATCCTATCTGCATCCGCGCATCTCGCCTGATGGTCGGCGGCTGGCGATCGAGGTCGAGGGATCGAGCCACGACGTCTTCGTGTACGACTTTGCCAGCGGCGTGCTGACAAACTTCACCGCCGACGGCATCAGTCACTGGCCCATCTGGTCCCCGGATGGAAGGCGGATTGGCTACCGCTCGGGCCCCATGGGGAAATTCCAGTTATTCCAGACGCCGTCGGACCGCAGCGGCCCGGCTGAACAAGTGAAAACGGGGACCACGTCGGCCAGCACCGGCTCGTTCGATCCCACGGGGCGCGCCATCGCGTACACGGACACGACATTCGGTCGATCAGTGAAAGTCATGGTCACATCGGTGGACGGGAGCATGCAGCCGCAACCGCTCGACAACACGAGCTTCGCGCAGGGGTCGCCGAAGTTCTCGCCCAACGGTCGATGGCTCGCCTACTGCACGAACGAGTCGGGTCGCCCGCAGGTCTACGTCAAGGGATTCCCCACCGGGGCGAAGATCCAGATCTCCAACGATGGCGGGAACGATCCGGTGTGGCGTCGCGACGGCCGCGAGCTGTTCTATCGCAACGGCGACCGCATGATGGCCGTCCCGGTCTCCGCGGGTGACAGGTTCGACGCCGGCCGGCCGCAGGAATTGTGGCGCGGTCCCTATTCACATGGCATGAGCAGTTCGTGCGGCGCGCCCGGGGTGAGTTCGTCAAACTATGACGTGACGCCAGACGGCCAGCGGTTTCTGATGATCCAGGACGAGGACGTCACGACTACGAGCAGCGACAACGTGGTGCTCGTGCACGGCTTCGCGCAAGAGCTCGGCCGCCGGACAGCGTAAACACGCGAACCGAGGTGGAAACCGCAGCCAAGTGGCAGATACTCTCCGACGGCTCTAGTTTCGTGACATTCCCAATCTGCGCAATCTGCGTAATCTGCGGATCAGTCTCTCCGCGTAATCCATTCAAATCCGCGCAATCGGCTACCGATGCGCGTCGAGCCACCCGCTGAGATCCGTCGTAGTCGAGACGCGCCCGGAAAGGATCTCCAGCGTCAGATCGTGCACGCGCAGCAGGTCGACTGGCGCCGGGTAGGCGACGCCTTGCGACTGCCCGGCCAGCTTCACCACGAACGGCACCCGCTTGTCGGCAATCGAGAGGTCGTGCGCGCGCCGGCCGTGATCGCCAAACACCATCACCGTGGTCTTGTCCCACAGGCCCGCGCTCTCGATCGATGAGCGCAGCTCGCCCAGCGATTGATCGGCCAGCGCCAGGTTGTGGACGTAGCCATCGCCGGAGGCCGGCTGGAGGCCAAACGCGCCGCGCGTGCCGTCGTCGATGCCGGGCTCGTGCGGCACGGGCAGGTGCAGCAACGCGAATCCAATCGACGGGTCGGAGGCCAGGGCGAGGCTGGCCTCCTGCAGAGCCAGGTAGGCGGCCCGGTGACGCCGGCGGCCGTACTTCGGAAGCAACTCGGAGGCCTGGTGCCACATGCTCTCGCCGAGGGAGTTGCCGAAGACGCCCGTCAGCCTGCCGCACGTCACGCATGGCTGCCACTCGCAGGTCGTCACGCTGTCGCCCAACATCGCGCAGTAGGGGAGGAAGAACCCCGCCAGCCCGGTGTTGACGCCCAGGGCGCGCGCGCCGGCGAAGATGGTGTCGGCGCCGCGCCACACAAACGAGTCTGGGCGCCCCTCCACCTGCAGGCGCAATTGGTTGCGGCCCACCAGCCGCGAATCCTCGACACGGAGCCCGGTGAGGAACGACGGCATCGATTGGTTAGTGTGGTCGGCGGGTGGCAGCGCCGACGACGTGCTGAACGACTCGGCGCGCAGCCGATCGAAGGCCGGCAACTGCAGGTCGGCCGGGCGCTGGTCGAACGTCGTGCGCTGGTCCATCTCGTCGTAGACGATCCAGAGCACCCGGCGCGCCGCCGTCCCTGCCAGCGCCTCTGCACGTCCGGTTGCTCCTCCACACTGCATCCGCCCGCCTGCCTGCGCGATGGCCCAGCCGGCCTGCCCGAACGTGATGAGGACGAGCGGGAACATGATGGCGAGCGCCGCCGTGACGACGCCGACGGCCTTCGCGCGCCATCGGATCGCACCCACGAGCAACAGCATGCCCACGGCTCCGAACACTGCGAGGCCCAGGGGTGGCCCGAGCAGCGTGTACAGGCGTTCGGGCGGCGTGTTGAAGTGATTTCGAAGCGCGTTGGCGGGGACGACCAGCGAGCCAAGCAACGCCCACTGCGCCAGCACTCCGAGCCATGGCGGGCCGCGACGCGACACGTGAGCGGCGCCCGCGAAGCCGACTCCCAGCAGCAGGACGTTGAAGACGACGGCCGTAAAGTCGGTCCAGCACGGAAGCGCGCCGATGGGAAAGCTATCCGAGATGTAGAGGAAGGGGAGCAGGTCGGACCAGACGCCGATGAACCACAGCGTGGCGAGCGACAGCCCGACGGCCAGATCACGCCGCACGGGCTAGCCCCGCCGCCGCAGCCGGTAAAGTACGCGGGTTCCGCCCTGTGCCCGCTCCGATGTGACGATCTCGAAGCGCTCCGCGCAGGCAGCCTCGAAGGTTTCGGCCGTAAGGCCCGTATGCAGGTGATCGCGTCCGCGCGTGAGCCGGCGGAACATCGGATCCTCCGGCGCGACAAACTCGATCACCGCGGCATCGCGCGTCAGGTCGGCGCAAAGGTGCAGCACATCGCGCAGCGGCACTCGCTCGGTGACCAGCAGGTGGTGCAGGACGGCGAGCATCAGCACGAGATCGGCGTGTCCCTCCGCGCGCGCCAGAAACGAAGGGCACTCGGCGTTGCGCCAGCCGGTGGCGGGGCTGGGTCGCGCGAGGTTGATCACGAGCGGAAGAATGTCGAGCCGATCGGCCTCGGCCCGCCGCCAGACGCGCCCGGCCACTGCCGCGTCGCCGTCGAGCGCCACGACGCTGGCGCCCGCCTTTGCCGCCAGGGCGCTGAAGTGGCCGGTGTTGCAGCCCACGTCGAGCACCCGCGCCGGGCGGACCTGCTCGAGCGTCGCCTGGACGAACCGTTCCTTGCTCGCGAAGTCGGCGTCGGAGTAGTGGCTCTTGTCGGCCATGTACCCCGTCCACGGCGAAGCGGCCGCGCCAGGTGTGAGGCGCACCATCGCGCGCCGCAGCCGCGTGAACACCGATCGCAGGACGTAGCGCGCCCGTTCGGTATCCTCGATGCGTTTGGCCGCCCACGTCTGCGCGTCGCTGGCCTTGCTGCCGCGCGCCAGCCATGTCGGCAGCGTCGCGTGCGCCAGCAGCGCCGGCTTGAGGCGCGACAACGGGCCTGACGCGCGATAGACGTCTTCGGGCTCGAGCCCGTCGCGCCGCGACAGGAAGATCTGATCGAGCGGCGTGCGGAACTCGCGGTGGGCGACCAGCGGCAGCAGGAACGTGCGCACGAACTGCGCGTAGGGCAGCCACGTCGGGTCGTGCGCGTCGCGTCGCTCCACCGACAGCCAGTCCACAAACACCGGCGTGGGCCCGCGAAACAGCACGTTCCATGGCGTCGCGTCCTTCAGCCCGAGGCCCTCGTCAAACGCGGCCAGCGCCAGGTCCAGCGTCAGCAGGCCCGAGGCGTGCAGCATCTCGGCCGGCCATTCGTAGGGATAGCTGGGAAACGCCAGGCGCTCGTGCCGGACGACCGCGCCGACTTCGCCCGAGAGCGCCTCGCTCATCGCCGGCGCCTCGCGCAACAGGGCGATCTCGGTTGTGGTCAACGGCGTCGCCGTCACCAGCCGGCCGCGTTCGATGAACGCGCGCGCGGCCTTCGAGGATCGGAACGCCTCGAAGTCGGCAAGTCCCGATGGTCCGACTACGCGGATGATGGCGTCGGAAGTGCGGTACAGGCGGCCAGCCGGGTCGCGGAACGACGCGGCGACAGGCGATGGCGGCGCAGGCACCTATCCGTTGTCGGCCGGCGGATCCTGGCGGCGATTCCGCGCGAAGAAGCGGCCGAAGTAGCGACGGAAGTAGAACCCGGCGCCGACGAACGCCGGCGACGATAGCCTGCCAGATGAGCGCACCCGACCCCGGGTCGATGTACGCCAGCACACGAGCCTCAGCGGCCCAGACAGCCAACGCCGCGAGCACCCACACGTCAAGACGGCGGGAAGGTTTGGAAATGGACATCGATAGTACGACTCTCAGTGTATCGCAGGCGACCGGGTGCCGCACCCGCCTTCGCCGAGGCTACGGCGGGCAAGCTGCACCCGGCACGTTTCTACGCGCTGCTACGCCGATGCCGCCTTCGCGTACTCGAAGCACCGCTTCACTTCGGCCACCGTGTCGGCGCCTTTGTACTTGTACTCGATGTTGGCGGGAATGTCGTATCCCTTTGTCTTCAGCAGCTGCAGGACCGGCTTGATGGGCGTATCGCCCTCGCCCCACGGCAGATTGGCGCCCTGGTCCTTCTTGCGGTCCTTCAGGTGCAGGCTGACGATCTTGTCGTGGCGCTGCTCGATGTAGGCGACCGCGTCGTAGTTGGCCGCGGTGAAGTGCCCGATGTCGAGGTTGATGACGAAGTACTTCGACATGGCCAGCGCGGCGGCAAAGCTCTCCGGCGTCGCAAACTCGTTGGGGTCCTTCACGTTCGCGTGGTTGTGCATCGCGACGCGATACTGGTGCTTGTCGGCAAACGGCGCCACGCGCTGGGCCGATTTCAAGGTCGCCGACGCGGTGATGAACTCTGCCCCCAGCGCCTTGGCCATCTCGAAGCCGCGGTCGATCTCTTCGTCCGTGAAGCTCTCGTTGAAGCTCAGGTTGTAGGCCTGAATCTTGATGCCCGCATCGGCGAACTGCTGCTTCACGGCCGTGAAGTGGCTCATTGGCGTCGACAGGCGCCACTTGCGGACCTCTTCGCGGCGGGCCGGATCTTGCCGGAAGCCGCCTGCCGGGGGGGCCGGCGCGGCCTGTCCGGCCCCCGGGGGCGCGGCAGGCGGTGGCGGCGGCGTCGCGCCATCGGGACGCGGCGCGCGCGGCTCGACGTGGCCCGCAAACAGCTCGCACTCCGTCAGCCCGATCTGCTTCATCGCCGCGACGGCCTCCTCGAGCGACATCGCGCGGAAGCTGTACGACTGCACGCCAATCCGCACGCCGCCGGCGGCGTCAAGCCGGGTCGTCAGGGCCAGTGGAATCCCGGCCAGCGCCAGATGTCCGAACTCACGCCTCGTGAAACCACCCCCGCTCCGACTCTTCATGTCTGCACCTGTGAACCCGTGAACCCCTGAACCTGTGAACCTGTGAACCCGTGAACCTGTGAACCCGTGAACCCGTGAACCCGTGAACCCGTGAACCTGAACCAGTGAACCCGAGAACCTGTGAACCCGTGAACCTGAGTTCGTCAGAATATCGTCTTGAACGCCTCGAGCATGGCCGCCCACGAGTCCTTGTCGGCCGCGGCATCATACGCCAGTGCGTCCATGCCGAAGGTGCCGGCAGCCGGGTTCGTAAAGCCATGCTTGGCGCCGGGATAACTGACGATGTCGACCTTGGCGCCGGCAGCCGCCATCTCCTTCCGGAACGCCTCGACCTGATCGGATGGGACCATCGGATCGGCCGCGCCGGTGTAGACCAGCACGCGAGCCGTCACGGCGCCAGGTTTCACCGGCGGCAGGCCGCCGAGCCCGCCGTGGAAGCTGGCGACGACGTCGAGGTCGGCGCCAAGGCGCGCCTGGCTGATGACGACCGTGCCGCCGAAGCAGTAGCCGATGGCGCCAATGCGCGTTGGGTCCACGTGCGGGTCCTTCTTCAGCTCGGCGAGCGCAGCGTTGAACCGTGTTCCCACGACGGCCGGGTCCTTGGTGGCCTCGGTCATGAACTTCATCGCGTCGTCGGGGTGTGCGGCCAGCTTGCCCTTGCCGTACATGTCGAGCGCGAAGCCCACGTAGCCGGCCTCGGCCAGGCGGCGCGCCGAAGTGCGCGCGTGCTCGTTGTGTCCCCACCACTCGTGCACGACGACGATGCCAGGCCGCTTGGCCGTCGAGGCGTCGTCCCAGGCGAGGAATCCCTGAAGGGCTGCGCCACCGGCCGTGTAGTCGACGACCCTGGTCTTGACTTCGGCCGATGCCGTGGCCGCCGGGCCGACCAGTGCGATTACCATTGCTGCCGCACGCAAACGTCTCATGGGCGAAACCCTCTCCAACCGCCGATGATATCCCGGGAGCGATTCCACCGTGCCTAGGCCACTGCCGGGCTGGGCGTACGCCGGCGCGGCCGCGTGCGTCTTGTTGTCGATCGCGGCGTCAACCGTGGTCGTCTCGCGTCCGTCGGCGACCTTGCGGCCCGCTGCCGAGACCAGGATGCCCGCGACGGCCGACTCCAACAGCCCCGCGCACTGGTCCGGCGACACGCTCTACGTCTTCAACTCGTGGAACCACCCGTCGCGCAGCGCGGGCCGCGACCAGTTCTCGCTCGGCGCGCCGCTGTCGATTCGCTTCGAGCCCGCCGACGCCTCGATTGGCAATCGCTGGATCGAGGCGACGTGGCCCGACCAGGACGGCACCTTGTATGGCTGGTACCACAATGAGCCCGGGGGGCTGTGTCCGGGCAGCGAGATGCGCACGAAGTACGGGCTGACAGCGCCGCGCATCGGCGCCGTCCGGTCACGCGATAACGGCGCGACGTGGGAGGACCTGGGCTTTGTGCTGACGGCGCCGGAGGGCTCGCTCGATTGCCAGGCGCTCAACGGCTACTTTGCGGGCGGGCATGGCGATTTCTCGGTGGCGCTCGACGCCGCCCGGGAGTGGCTCTACATCTTCTTCGGCAATTATTCCGGTGACGTCAGCGGGCAGGGCGTCGCCGTCGCGCGGATGAAGTGGGCCGATCGGCGAGCGCCGGCGGGCAAGGTCTGGAAGCGCCACGGCAATGGATGGGCCGAGCCCGGCGCCGGCGGCCGCGTCACGCCTGTTTTCCCGGCGCGCACCGCCTGGCAGGTGCGCGACACCGACGCCTTCTGGGGTCCGTCGGTGCACTGGAACACCTATTTGAAGCGCTACGTGATGCTGATGAACCGGTCGTGCTGTTCTCCGGAATGGCCACAAGAGGGCGTCTACGTCAGCTATGCCGCGGATCTCGCCGAGCCGGCGGCGTGGTCGCCACCCGAGCGGTTGCTCGCGGGCGGCGATTGGTACCCGCAGGTGATCGGCCTCGACGCGGGACGCCTGGAGACCGACAAACTGGCGGGCCGGGTCGCGCGGTTCTATATGCACGGCAAGTCGGTGCACGAGATCGTATTCGCCCGCTGACGAGCTGACGGATTCGGTTCGTCACTCGTTTCGTCCCGCCGGCCATCTCGACCTTGCCAAAATCCCGCTTATCACCGGCATGGGACCGTGGCAGACTAAAAAACTCGGCTCCAAGGAGGGTTCAATGACTGTCGCCGTTTCGTCCGTGCTCGGACGTCCGCTCTGGTACGAGTTGATGACGACCGACATGAAAGCCGCCGAGTCGTTCTACGGGAAGGTGGTCGGCTGGAGCTCGGCGCCCTTTGACGCCTCGCCGATGCCGTACTCGATGTTCATTCGAAGCGGCGACACGCCCGTTGCCGGCTTCATGACCAGACCGGCAGAGTTGAAGGCCCCGCCGTTCTGGGCCATGTACATAGGCGTGCAGCAGGTCGAGGACGCCGCGGCTCACATCCTCCGCCTCGGCGGAAAGGCGTGCTCGGAGATCATCGAAATCCCCACCGTGGGGCGCATGCAGATGATGCAGGACCCGCAGGGCGCGGCCTTCTACATCTATCAGCCTGAGAAGACCGAACGACCGCCTGAAGCTGCGCCTGAAGTGGGCGAAGCATCCTGGCACGAGCTGATGACGACCGATGCTCCCGCGGCGATGGCGTTCTACAGCGCGGTCTTCGGCTGGCAGCCGAGCGAGACGATGGACATGGGGCCGATGGGCAAGTACCACATGTTCAACCGGCCGCACGGGATGATTGGCGGCATGATGAACAAGCCACCAGAGATGGCGCACGTCCCGCCGAACTGGCAGATCTACTTCCTGGTGCCCGACATCACCAGCGCCGTCGAGCGCATCAAGGCCAACGGCGGCACGATTCTCAACGGACCGATGGAAGTGCCTGGGGGAGATTGGGTCGTCAACGCGATGGATCCCCAGGGCGCGGCGTTCTCGCTGCACGCGAAGAAGCAGTCGTAGAAGTCTCGCGCGACCTGACTCGTAACCCGCAACTCGTAACTCGTAACCTGGAGTGGGCTCCCTAGAGCCCCTCCAGGCGCGCGGTGGCATCCCCGAAGCGTTCCAGCCGCACGCCCATGCGATCCATCAGCGACAGATGGAGGCTGCACGCCTTCCGGTGTTCGTCGCCCTTGTCCAGGTAGTCGAGGATGCGGCCCGTCTCGAGCGAGCCCCCGCCCTTGCCGGTCAGCAGGACGGGCAGCTGGTTGGCGCTGTGCAGGTCGCCGTCAAACAGGTTCGACGCCATCATGAGGATCGAGTTGTCGAGAAGCGACGTCCCGCCCTCCGGGGTGTCCTTCATCCGTTGTGTGAGATAGGCGAACTGCTCGATGTGGAACTGATTGGTCTTCAGGTACATCGCTTCCTTGTCGGCGGCGCGCCCGTTGTGCGTGAGGTCGAGGTGCAGGGCGCCCTGGACGCCGTCGAGGAACTTGAAGTTCATCTGTGACAGATCGTTGTTGAGCATCAGCGTCGCCACTCGCGTCTTGTCCATCTGGAACGCGAGCACGATCAGGTCGAGCATCAGCTTCATGTGATCGGGGACGTTCTGCGGCAGCTCGTGCTTCGGGCGCGGCATGTCGGGCTCGGAAAGCGTCGGCCGCCAGCCTTCGATACGCTCCTGCCTCGCGGCGCGCTCGATCCGCTTCTCGATATCGCGGATGCCCTCGAAGTATTCGCTGAGTTTGAGGTTGTCCCACTTGCTGATGCGAGGCCTCAGGCTCTGCGAGTCCTGCCGCACGGCGTCGAGGATGCTGCGGTCCAGCGCGCGCCCGGAGCCGTCGCCGACCAGGCGATCGAATGCCCGCGACGGATAGATCTCCTTGGTGGCCGGCTTGGTCGGCGAGACCCACGACACGCTCGAGCCGTAGATCATCGACAGGCCGTCTTCCAGCCGCAGCTCGTTGGGCTCGATGCCGAGCACGAAGCTTGGAATCGGCGTGCGGTCGCCGATGGCCGACGCGATGACCTGGTCCATCGACGTGCCGGCGCGGATCTCGTTCGGGTCGAGACTCACCGACGCGCCCGACAGCAGGTTCATGCGGCCCAGGTGCGGGCTGGTCGAGACAAACGCCGACTGGTTGTAGAGGCCCCGGACAAACACCATGTCCTCGCGGTGCGGCAGCATCGGGAGGAGTGCCGGTCCCAGTTCCATCGCCGCGCCGCTGCCCTTGGCCCACCAGTGAATCGGCTCCACGCCGTTCGAGAAGAAGACAATGCCCAGCCGAAGGGGAGGCGTGTTGGCCTTGACGGCGGCAGCCGCCTGGCCAAAGACCGGCAGGGATTCCATCCAGGGCAGCGCCAGCGCGACGCCGACACCTCGCAGAAAGCGACGCCGTGACGTCAGGGGGACGCTATGGCCGATGCTCATTGCCTTCTGCCCTCGCGGTTTGAGCCGCCGGCGCCGGCGCGACGATGTCGCCCGCGCGATTTCGGACTGGCGGCTGGTCACAACCTGGATCGCCAGGTCCGCAAACGACGCGCCGCCACCGGACTTCACCATGTCACCGATCAGTCGGCGATCAGACGCCATCGGCGTGCGTCCCAGCGCGTACCCCAGCATTTTCCTCGAAAGCATCGTCATGAACTTCTTGTCCTGGGTCTGCAGATACTTCAGCAGGCCGTCGGCGCCGACAATGGTCCTGCCCCGCAACTCGCCGGTGACGTCGACCGGCTTGCCGTCGGCATAGGTCTGCCGGACGCGGCCAACCGCGTCGAACGCCTCGAGCGGGAAGCCCAGCGGATCGATCTTCAGATGACAAGCCGCGCAGGTCGCGTCGCGTTTGTGCTGCTCCAGCCGCTCGCGCAACGTCAGCCCGTTGAAAGTGCGATCGTCGGCCGGGATGTTGCCGGCGTCGGCCGCCGGTGGCGGCGTCGGCGTACCCAGGATGCGCCGAAGGATCCAGTCTCCGCGCTTGACGGGGCTCGTCCGCAGCGGCGCCGATGTCGTGGTCAGCACGGACCCGAGGCGCAGCGCACCGCCGCGGCCGAAGGCGTGCGCCCCTTCGACCAGTTCCACCTTGCCGGTGGACTTCACGTCGCGATCGATGCCGTAAAAGCCGGCCAGCGCCTTGTTGAGGAACGCATAGTCGCCAAAGAGGATGTCCTTCACGGGCCGTTGCTTTCCGACGATGTATTCGAAGGTGGAGATGGCTTCGTCATACATCGACGCCTTGACCTCGTCGGTGAATTCCGGGAAGCGGCCCGTATCGACGCCGCGGTACTGATCGAAGTGATAGAAGCCCAGCCACTGGCCGAAGAATTCCGTCGCCAGGCGGCGTGCTTTCGGGTCGGCCGTCATGCGTCTGACCTGCCGCGCGAGCATCGCGGTGTCGTTCAACTCGCCGGCAGCCGCCGCCCGGCGGAGCTCGTCGTCGGGGACCGACGACCACAGGAAAAAGCTCATCCGGCTGGCCAGCTCCCAGGCGTTGAGCCGTGTCTCGCGACCCGGCGCTGCGGTCTCGACGCGATAGAGAAACGCCGGCGCCACCAGGACGCGCGCAAGCAGCGCACGCACGGCTGCGTCGTGCTCGAGCCCGTTCACCGCCCGTGCCCTCACGTAAAACGCCCGCAGGTTCGCTTCCTCGGCGGCTGTCAAGGGCCGGCGCCAGGCTCGGCTCGCGAAGGCCAGCGTGTCGGCGATGTGGCCCGGCTCGCCCAGCTGCTGGGCCTTCATCACGCGGTCGTAGTGCGCGCGCAGCGCGCGGACATGAGGCCTGGCGGCAGCCGGCAGCGCAGCGATCCTTGCGGGGGTCATGGCGGCGATGCTGCGACTGGTGAGCGTCAACCCGTAGTGATCCACGAGCATGCCCAGGTAGGCGTCGTGGTAGGGCCACGATCCGAACAGGTCGTTCCACGCCTGGTTCAACCGGGCCCGATCGGCGCCGTCCACGATGTTCTCGGTGAAGAAGCGGTCGTTGCGCTGGTACTTCACCTTGACGACGAAGGCGTCGTGCTCGGGGCTGTTGTAGGTGTTGTCAAACGGCGGAGGGACAGGGTCCTTGTCTGCCGGATTGGCCTCGCCGTGCGAGTTCGGGGGCATCAGCGAGATGTACTCGGCGATGCCGGCGCGAAACGTCTGATAGCCGGCGCTCGAGGGATCGCCGATGAAGACCCGTTGATTGGCCAGCAAAGCCGGGCCGTCCGGGCGGTCGGCGATCATCACGCGCGCCACGGCGTTTCTGTCCCGGCCCAACCCGGCCTCTACGTGGAACTCGGCGCGGTTGGCGCCCACCGGCACGTCGATCGCAAACGAGGTGTGCCGCGTGGTCGCGAAGTCGTCGGGCCCCATGGCGCTGCCGTCGGGACTCGTGCCGAACGCCAGCGTGGCGGCGACCTCGGCCGGCAGGATCGAGCGAAGGGACACCGTCGACAGAATGGGACCGGGAGGGATGCGCCGGAGCTCGGCGGGCGTCAGGCCGGCCGTAGGAATCGCCTGTCCGGGCGGCGCGGCCGCGCGAATGACGACGCGTGGATTCCGCCAGATGATGACCGGCGTCACTCCCGAAGCGGGATTGAGCGTGTCGACCGCGAGATGCACCATCCACGGACCCGGCGCGGGTGTCATGGGGCGCGGTCCGGGCCGAAACCCCAGACGATATTGATACGAGTGCGTCGGTTCCGCGTTCAGCGTCGTGTCGTCGAAGACCAGCGGGCTCTCGTCGCCGGCGCCGCCGGCCGCAAGGTCGCCGCGGGCGAAGAACCAGCTGGGCCACGCGATCAGGGACTTCACCAGACTGTCGCACCCGGTTCGTGCCGCGGCGATCGATGCCTGTACGTCAGCAGTGGGCGCAGGCAGATTGCGCCATCCGTCCACGGTCATCCGAATCGGGTAGCCGGTGTTGGCCCTGTTGACGGCCGTCCAGAGATGCTCGGCAAAGCGTCCCGTGATGCCTTCCGTGGCGGCGAGGCCGCGAATCGTCGCGGCAGCATCACCTAGTGCCACGCGGTGCTTGTAGTGCCACGCGACGTAGAACGCCTTGCCGTACCTCTCGAACCCGAAGGGACGCCCGCCCTCGCCCGACACGACACGAAACCCGTTGGCGGCATAGAGCTGCTCGATCCGGCGCACCGCCGACAGTTCCATCCCCGTCTTGCCGGGATCCGCATAAAAGGACAGCGGGCCCGCTCCGATGACGGCGTGATCGGCGACCTGCTTGGCCGATTCCAGGTACCGCTCGATGACGGCGTCCTGCACGAACTGCACATCGCCGAAGTTGGCGAAGCCCTCGCCGCCGACCGAGTCGCTGGACGCGTCGATGCCGACTTTGACGTCGATGCCCGTGAGGTCGCCGAGCGCATACGCGTATTCGGCGCTGGTCAGCCGGCGAATGGTCACGCGGCCGGGTTGACCGGCATGCGTGGCCTCGTACTCCGTCATCGCCCCACGGATCCAGGCCGCCGCCCCGGCGCGCTCGTCGTCGGTCGGAAAGCGCGTCGCGTCTTCAGGCGGCATCGCGCCGTCTTCGAGCGCCTCGGCGATGCGCTCCCAGTCCTGCCAGTTGTCGGCGATCGAGGTGGGAGACAACTCGTTGACGAGGCGTTCGATGCTGAGGTCGCCCTTGGGCTTCTCCAGGCCGTGGCACTCGACGCAGTAGCTCGTGAAGGTCTGCCGGGGAGTTGACGCCACACCGGCGCCCTTCGGCGGCCCGGCCGTACGTGCCGGCGGTGCCTGCGCCGAGATCATCGACGCCAGCGCCACCAGGAGAAGTGCGCCGGATGCCAGACGCTTCATTGAACTGCGGCCCACCGAATGGCAGAAGAGCTCAGGAATTCTAGCGCGTACCGCCACCTTGATGCACACGATATCGGAACGCCGGCTCTGCGTATTCTTCGGATACCTCAAGCGGATTAGAATCAGGAGTGCCAGCGCCGCGCGGATGCTCGATCGTGCGCACTCGTATTGCCAGTGGCCTGGCCGTCGTCGCGCTGCTCGCCTCGGCGCCGGCCGCGCAGCAGCCGCCGGCCACCGCCACCCCGCCCCAGCCACCGACGTTTCGCGTCGGCGTCGGCGCCGTCCGCGTCGACGTCACCGTCATCGGCCGCAACAGCATGCCGGTGACCGACCTGACGCGCGAAGACTTCGAAGTCCGCGAGGACGGCGTCGTGCAGCGCGTGCAGTTGTTCCAGCGCGTCAGCTTGACCGGCCAGCTGCCAGCCGGCAGCGACGAGTCGCTTGCCATCCGCTCGCCCGATCACGCGCGACAGGAGGCGGCTCGCGAGGACGTGCGGCTGCTGGTGATCTTCCTCGACGATTACCACCTGAAGTTCGGCGCCATCGCCGACACCCGCCTGCGCCATGACCTGGTCAACTTCATCCAGGCCCAGATGCGCCCGCTCGACCTGTTCGCGGTGATGGGGCCGCTGACACCGATTTCCGATCTCGGCCTGACGCGCGACAAGAGCGCGTTGCTCGAGCGAGTGAACCATGTGCAGGGGCGGCTCGGAGGCTTCGTCCCGCCGCGAAGCCCGATCGAGGAGGCGCACATGCGGCTGGGCGGCGGCGACCTCACCCGCATTCGCGCGCAGGTGAGCCTGTCCGCGCTCGAGTCGCTCGCTGTACATCTGGGCGGCCTGCGCGAAGGCCGGAAGTCGATCCTCTTTGTGAGCCAGGGCCCGCCAATGCTGCGCGGAGGGGCTGACCTGACAGGCGCGCTGCGCGACGTCATCGTCGCGGCCAATCGCAACAACGTGACCATTCACACGTTGGATCCGCGCCAGCTCGGCGAAGCCCGCATCATCAGCGACACCAACAACGCGCTCTCGGCCGACACCGGCGGCCGGCGCATTGGCCTGACCAACGACTTCTCGCGCCCGCTCCAGGGCGTAATGGCCGATGCCAGCGCGTACTACCTGCTCGGGTACGAGTCGCCGGCAACCGCCGCCGACGGCAAGTTCCGCAAGATCAATGTCGACGTGCGCAGAGGCGGCGTGCGCGTGATCGCTCGCACCGGGTATTGGGCGCCGCGGCCCGAAGACCTGCGCACGTCGGCGGGCGCGTCGGCCGGGCCGACCATCCCGCCCGAGATTGCCGAGGCGCTCGACTCGCTCAGGGAGCAGTCACGCCGGACCGCGGTCGGCGACTGGATTGGCGTCCGGCCGCTCGACTCGGGCCAAAGCCAGGTCACGGTGGTCTTCGAGACCCTGACCGCACGCGCGGCGCCGCGCATCGGGGCGGTCGAACTCGAGGTCACGGGGCCCGACGGCGTGAAGTCGAACCCCACGCCGCTCGAGCAGTCGGCCGGCGTGTGGGCCGCGCGGTTCGTGGCGCCGCCCGGCCGGCTCCGCACCCGCGCGACCGTGAAGAATCCTGCCGGCGAGGAGATCGACAGCTGGTCGCATGACACCATCGTGCCGGCCGCAGCCGACGCCAGCCAGGTGGGCACACCGATCGTCTACCGGCCGGCCAGCGTCGCTCAGTACCGCGCGTTGATGGCCGGCACCGAGATCGCGCCATCGGCAGTGCGCAGTTTCCGGCGCACCGACCGGACCGTCGTGCGGCTGGCGATGGGAGCGCACGTGAAGGCGCCCGTGGACGCGCAGTTGCTCAATCGCCTGGGCGTGCCGCTCAAGACGCTTGCGGTCACCTCGGCCCCGGCGCCGGCCGAAATGCAGGTCGAATTGCCGCTTGGCAGCCTCGCCTTCGCCGACTACCTGCTGCGTTTCATCGTGACCCTCCCCGGCGGCAAGACGACTCGCCTGGTGCCCTTCACGCTGGCGCCTTGACCGACCAGGGCCGCGTCCAGTCCATGGGTGGGCGTGGCCCTGCGACGCGTGCATGGGATTACAATCGGGGTTCAATTCAGGGAGACGCCGTGATGCCGAATGTGAGCCGCCGCGTGGTCGGATCGGGGGCGATTGTCGCGATGGTGCTGGCGGTGTCGCCGAACTGGGCCGCCGCGCAGGTCAAGTCGGGCCCGCGGGCGCTCGACGCGTGCAACCTGGCCACCAAAGCTGAACTCGAAGAAGCCCTCAAGAAGAAGATCCAGCCACGGCCGGTGCCGCCGGCCACGCCGACCTCGGTTGGCGTCAGCACGTGCATGTGGGCCACCACCAACGGCCGCCAGACGCTTTCATTGACCACGTACACGCCTGAAGCGCTGCAGCGCACGCAGACCAAGACGCTGGCGACGTACTACAACGCGCTCAAGACCAGCAACGCCAATAACGCCGGCCGGCCTGCCATCGTGCTGCCGGGCATCGCACGGCATGCCTCGGTACTTTCCTGCGGCCGGCACGGCATCAACAGTCCTGGTCCAACGGCAGGACTGCATCGTCGTCATCAACCTGACGGGCTGGTCGAAAGACGAGGCGACCGCGATCGCGAAGGCGGCCGGGAACTAAGGGGAATTGCAGATTGCAGATTGCAGATTGCAGATTGCAGATTGACGATTGACGATTACGGCGTGGCGCCACGATACTGGCGCGTCAATTGAACCTCTTAGTCGCAGCAATCTTCGCCTACGTCGCCCTGCAGATGCTGATTGGCGTCCTCGTGTCGCGGAGCATCCGCACGGAGGACGACTACCTGCTGGCGGGGCGGCAGCTCGGGCCGGCGCTGGCGACCTTCTCGATCTTTGCCACCTGGTTCGGCGCCGAGACGTGTGTCGGCTCGGCCGGCGCTGTCTACCAGACGGGTCTGTCGGCCACACGGGCCGACCCCTTCGGCTACGCGCTGGTCATCGTCATTCTCGCCGCCGTGTTTGCCGCGCCGTTGTGGCGCGCGCAGATCACCACGCTCGGCGACCTGTTCCGCCGCCGCTATTCGCCGCGAGTCGAGCAGGTCGCGGTGATCCTCATGATCCCCACGTCCATCCTGTGGGCCGGCGCGCAGATCCGCGCCTTCGGGCAGGTGCTGGCCTCGGCCTCTGATGGCATGTCGGCGACCGTCGGGATCGCCGTCGCAACCGTGACCGTCCTCGTCTACACGATCTTCGGCGGCCTGCTGGCCGATGCGTGGACCGACTTGCTCCAGGGCATCGTGCTCGCCGTCGGCCTCATCGTCGTCACCGTGCTGGTGGTCAACGGACTTGGCGGCATCGGCCCCGCCTTGTCCGGCGTCGATGCCTCGCACTGGGCCTGGCGCGCGCACGGGGAGACGACGGTCGAGGTGCTGAACCGGTGGGCGATTCCCATCCTCGGCTCCCTCACCGCCCAGGAACTGCTCTCGCGGATCGTCGCGTGCCGATCGCCGCAGGTCGCGCAGCGCGCGGCGTGGATGGCGTCGGTGACCTACTTGTCGATCGGCGTCCTGCCCGTCGCGCTGGGGCTGATGGCCACGCAGGTGAGGCTCGACGTCGTCGACGCCGAGCACGTGCTGCCCGAACTGGCGGCGACGCACCTGCCGATGGTTGGCTACGTGTTGTTCGTCGGCGCGCTGGTGTCGGCGATTCTGTCCACGGTCAACAGCTGCCTGCTGGTGGCCGGATCGATGATCTCCCACAACCTCGTCGTGCCGCATGTGCCTGCAATCACCGAGCGCGGCAAGGTCCTGGCCGCACGCATCGGCGTGATGGGCTCGGGACTGGCCGCGTGGTACCTCGCCCTGACGTCGAACTCGGTCATGGCGCTGGTAGAGGAAGCCAGCGGCTTTGGCAGCGCCGGAATCCTGGTGCTGATGCTGTTTGCGTTGTGGAGCCCGTTTGGCGGCGCGCTTGCCGCGCTGGCGGCGCTCTTCAGCGGGGTCGCAGTGTGGGTGGCGGCGCATTTCGTCTACGCGCTGCCGTACGACTACCTGGCGTCCGTCGGCGCCGCTTTCGGCGCATACTTCCTGGTCGGGATGCTGGAACGCCCCGCGCAAGCTCAACCGGCTTACGAGTAGCCAGCCGATCGGCGAAGTTTCATGGGCAAGACGAAACACGCTTCACGTCACGCACCCCGGACGCCACGACCCGTCAACCGGCGGCTCGTCGCCCTTTTCGCGCTCGCCGGAGCCGCAGCGCTGGCGTTTCTCCTGGTGCCCCGGGCGTCCAGTCGCGACGCCGGCGGGACCGGCCAGGCGGCCTCGGCGCCCGCTGATCCGGTTGCCGACACCAGGGCCCTGATCGGCCGCTGGGTCCGCACCGATCACCCGTACGTCATCGAGATTCGCGCCGCCGACGCCCGACGGCGCGCTCGACGTGCAGTACCCTGAATCCGCGCCCCATCCACGTCTCGTACGCGAAGGCGGAGCGTCATGACAGCCGGCTTGGCGTCACCATCGAGTTGAACGACCAGGGCTACGCCGGCAGCCTCTACACCCTGACCTACGAACCCGCCGCCGATCGGCTCGTGGGCACCTATCGGCTGCCCACGCGCAACGAGGAGTACGTCGTGTCGTTCTCGCGCCGCGCCGGCGACTAGGACTTCCAGCTCTCCTTGTCGACCTTCCACGCGCCGGCTTCCTTCACGAGCGTGATGGTGCCGGTCTGCTTCGACTTGTCCTCGCCGACGCCTTCGACATCGAGCGTCGCGCCGGTTGCCGTCGGGGTTTCCTTCAGCACCTTCACGCCGGTCATGGCCCCCATGCTCTTGATCATGTCGAACATCATCTTGCGGTCGTCGGCCGGCGTGGCCTTCATCTCCGCCAGTCGCGCGGCGGCCATGAACGGGTAGATGTCCTCGATCTTCGTGGCCTTGTCGAAAGCGGCCTTGTACGCCAGGTAGAACTCGGTGCCGCTTTGCGGCTTCTGAGCCTGCGCCGTGACTGCGCCAAGGCTCAATGCCACCACCGCCGCCAATGCCAATCCGACTGCCGCACGAGCCGTGAACGTCATGATGTCTCCTGTGAACCTGTGAACCTGTGAACCTGTGAACCCGTGAACCCGTGAACCTGTGAACCTGTGAACCTGTGAACCTGTGAACCTGTGAACCTGTGAACCCGTGAACCCGTGAACCCGTGAACCCGTGAACCTATTTTTTTCGGGTTCTGGCCTGCTCGAGGACGTGGCGATGGTACTCCGCTCCATGAGTACTGACCTGCAACGGCCGTAACGCCAGCAGGCCCGTCGTGCCGATCGAGCGGCGGAGAAACTTCATCTCGGCCAGTGTGCCCCCCAGGTCGTCGTCCACCGGGAGATCCAGGCCGGCCTGGCGAGCCATCAGCAGCGCGCGCGCCTGCACTGACAGCTCCAGCTGCAGCCGCAGCAGGCACACCATGTCGGCCACGACCGGGCCTTCGAAGCGCGACTTCAGCTCCTGCAGGTAGATGCCGAAGTTCGTGGTCTGAAACTGCTGCGAGATGAGCGACTCCAGCCGCTCGAGATCGAGGTCGAGCCCGGAGCCCACCCAGGCGCCGGCAGCTTTCTCGCCGCGGTCGAACACCGCGACCAGCATCAGCGGCAGGCCGATGAGCAACACGATGGTGGCGGCCAGCGGCGGCAACAGCAGGTGGTTGTAGGCCGAATGGATGACGATGGCTGTCGCGACGCCGGCAGCCACGGCGACCGGCAATGGCAGCTTGCGCTGTTCCTGGAAGCTCTTGGCCACGACGGCCGCAATGGCAGTGGTCGCGCCGTGCAGCGTCGCCGTTCCCAGCCCACGCACCAGCCACAACCTCGTCGGCGAGTCGGGCATGGCTTGCAGGAAGACGAAGTTCTCGACTACCGCAAAGCCGGTGCCCACGGCAAATCCCAGCACCGCCGCGTCAATCAGGAAGCCGATCCGCCGGCGGGCCAGCAGCACGACGACGAGCGCGGCCTTGAGGATTTCTTCGGTCACCGGCGCGGCGTACCGGGTGAGCGTCCGCAGGTCGATGCCGACGTCGCTCAGCAGCCATTCGTGCAGCGGCTGGTTCATCAGGGCCACGGCCGCGCCCCACGCCAGCGCGATGGCCAGGCTCGATGGCTGCAGCAGCTTGAAGCTGTCCATCAGCAGCAGGCCGCAGAGCAGCAGCAGCACGGGCAGGAGCGCAAGACAGATGTTCAGCATGGAAGTCGAGAAATGTTCTTCGCGTCGTGCCTTCGCGCCTTCGTGATTGCGATCACCGCAGCACCTTGAGCGACACCATGAACTCCCGTCGCGCCCTGTACCCGTCCTCGAAAGCCACGGCGCCGCCAAACGACAGCGTCAAGTCCATCACCGACAGCGCCGAGATGCGGATATCGGCTTGCGCGCCGATATTGGCCGCGGTGCGGCCGACGACGCTGTCATCCAGGTTGGTTGCCAGCCCCGTGACGAAGATGGCCGGCCGCAGCCACGTCGCGTAGAGCCCGGGAGTGCCCAGGCGCGCGAAGCGCCACGGCGGCAGGTTCCACTCGACGGCGGACTTCACGAAGTTGCGTCCGCCAATCTCGTTGATTTCCGCGCCGGCCAGGCTGTCGTAGTCCCGATACCGCTTCTCCTCCCCGCGGTCGACGTAGTTGTTGCCGAAACCGCCGAAGAAGAAGTTCGCAAACGGCTGATCGCGATCGCGCGGCGACAATCCAGCCGACTGGCGGAACCACACCGACGAGTGGCCGATGGGCAGCGCGTGACCGTAGGCGAAGTCGCCGCGCACGCGGGGGATGAACTTGCCGTCCACGACGTACGACTGGCCCACGGCCGCCCACTTTACGCCCGTCTCATCGTCCACGTTGCCAAGCGAGTTGCGAACGTCGGTGAACCCCAGCGTGGCGTCGACGGTCACCAGGTCGTTCACGTCGACGGGCACGTTCTGGTAGTCGGGCAGCCGATCGAGATTGCCCGAGTACGCCCCCTCGACGTCGAACTCCAGACGTCGCGGCGCGTCGTAGACCAGCGTCCACTTCCGCCCGACGCTGACGCCGTACCCCTTGCGGCCGGTCTTTGTCGGGCCGAACAAGTCGTAGAAGTCCGCGTTGTTCAGCAGCGCTTCGGCGCGCCAGTCGTACCGCTGATAGTGCGCGCGCAGGTGGACGCGTTCGCTGGTGGGCAGGCCCGTGTCGGGGCTGTAGCTGGCCGACAGGCTCAGGCGGTTGAGTTGCAGGCGGTCCGACAGATTCCAGCGCATGCCGGCGGCCGGCGAGTCCTTGTAGCCCTGGAGGATGGGGTAGAACGACTCGGATTTCAACCCACCGGCCAGGCGATACACGCCGTCTTTTTTGGGCAGCGTCTCCCAGGGGATGTCGGCCGGCGCGCCGGCAATCCACGAGCGCACGACCGGTTTTTCCTCGGCGAGCCGTTCGCCCAGAAAGGTGATCGGCGCCGCGTCCTTGATCGGCGTGCCCGTGATGCGCGTCGGCACCAGCCCCTGCCCCGTGAAGCGGAACACCACGAGCTGGTCGTCGCCAAGCGGAATCGGGCGGAAGAAGCCGGTTTCGGTGTTGCTGACCGCCTCGGTCTCCCCGGTCGCGATCTCGTACCGAAACACGTTGGAGACGCCCGTGAGGTACGACGTGCCGTAGACGAAGCGCCCATCGGGTGAAAAGACGAAGCCTGACGGCACCGACTGCCCGAAGTCGAACCGCTTGTCGGAGGTCGACTCGCCCTTCAGCAGCGTCTCGGCCGAGAACACGCGCACGTCCATCTTGCCGTCGATCTCGCCGAAGGCGGCGACGACTTTCGTGCCGTCGGGGGAGACGTCCAGGTCGTAAACGACCGTGCCGTAAGGAAACGTCACCACGCGGGCCCAGTCGGTGTAGGGCGCCTGCATCCGGACAATCGTGCACAGGCCGTTGAGATGCCGGATGCCCCACAACGTGCGGTCGGCCTTGTTGAATGTGAGCTCCCCGATGCGCGCGTCTTTCTGGAGGACCGTGGTCTTGCCGGACTTGGGATCCAGGCGGACCAGGTCGCGGTAATCGCCGTTGTCGGTCGTGTAGTAGAGCACGCCGTCCTGCTGGTCGTACGCCAGCGAGGCCACGGAGTAAATCATGGGCCCCTTGAGCCGGACGATCCGTTCGACCTCGCCTGTCTTCACGTCGAGCGCGCCGACGTGCGCCACCACGCCGGGGTAGTTGAAGGCCGCGTAGATGCGCTCGCGCGCCGGGTCGTAGTAGGCCCGCGACACCGAGCCCAGCGCGCGCGTGGTCAGGTCGCGGTGCGGGGTGATCGGGTACTGGCGGATGGCCTCGAGATTCTTCATCTGGAACGCCTTCTCGGCGACGATCCAGTCCGCCCAGGCGCTTTCCAGCGACCGCCCGAAGACGTGGCGGAACTGCCCGGAGTAGTAGCCGTGGCTGCCCGGCTTGCGCGCCATCCAGTCCAGGACCTGTTCGGGCGAGTAGGTGCGCGCCAGCCAGGTGAGGAACCGGGTGCCGTAGAGATATGAGTTGATCTGCAGCTGGAAGTCGACCTTGGTGCCTTCAGAAACCAGCGCGAGCGGGTCGTAGAACGGCGCGTTGTCCTTCGCCATCGCGCGGAAGACCATCTCGTCGAAGCCGCCTTGCGCGCGGCCGATGCCGCCGGCCAGCCAGGTGTCCACGAAGACGGCGCTTCCCTCGTGGAACCAGCGCGGCGCGGCCACCCGTGGGGTGGTCAGGTAGAAATAGAGCACCGATTCCGGCTGCTCGGCAAGCGGCGCGACCTTGCCGCCAAACAGCCGCCTGAAGAACCGATCCCGCCCGGTCGCCTGATCCAGCGTCACGATGTGGACCAGCTCGTGGTTCATGATCGCGTTCATCCGCTCGTTGGACGGAATCGTCTCGAACGCGTACGACAACGGCGCGATGTGGACGGTCAGCGCGTTGCGGGGCACCGAGGTCGCGCTGGCGTTGCCCGAGTCCTGCAGGTCGAGCAGCAGGACGCTGATGTCGGTTTCGGGTTCGTAGCCGAACAGCTTCTTCTGGCTCGCCAGCGAGTTGAGGAACGTCCGGCCCGCGTGCGGCACGAGGAACGACTCGCTGCCTTCGACGTAGACGAGCAGCATCTTGCCGACCTCGACGCTGGCCAGTTGTGCGTGCGCGGGAGCGGGGACGGAGAGCAGGGCGAGCAGAGCGAACAGGGCGAATGTGACGACTCGAAAGCGCATGGGTATGTGAATAGTACCCGTAGGGGCGGGTTTCAAACCCGCCCATCCGGGACCGGGCCGTAAAGACAAACGGCCCGGATGCCCCGACGTAACGGGCATCCGGGCCGCCGGCCCGTGTGTGCTGGGACCGAACTCTAGCGGTCGGAGTATCCCACCCGCAGCGCCTCACCGAACCGTGGCGAGCTCAAAGCCGCCGCCAGGTCGTTGGACTCGAGCGCCCGGATCAGAAGGTCGTTTTTCAGCGCCTGGTGCAAGGCGCCGCTGGCAGCCAGCTGCCGGAAGTTCTGGTTGCTGAGGGCCTGCGAAAGCCCCGCCACCCGGAGACCTGCACGAAGGTTGCTGTTGACGAGCAGGTTGCGGAACTCGGCGCTCTCGAGCGCCGCGACAAGCTGCGCGTCGCTGAAGGCCTTCAGGAACTGGTCGCTGAAGGCCACCCGGCGGAACTCCACCGAGTTGAGCGCCCTCAGGAACGCTTCTGATTTCAGCAGCCCGAGCTGGGTTTCGAGGTTCCGGAGCTCTCCCTTGAACGCGACGTCGTTCTGCACGCTGTTGCGCAAGTCGGTGTTGGTGGCCAGTTGCGCAATTCTCCCGACAGCCTCAGGCGGAACTCCGGGTCCTCCAGCGCGCGCCGGAAGTGCGCATTGGCGAATGCGCCACCCAGTTCCTCGCTACTCAGCGCAAAGGCCAGGTCGTCATTGGCGAGGGCCAAGGCAACCTTGCCGTCAGCCAGCGCGCTGGTGTCCAGCAGGCCCTTGAGCTCGGGGGCGAGCAGCAGGTTCCTGAACTCCGTTCTGCCGGCCATCTGGCGGAAGTTGTCGTCGCTCAGCAGCTTGCGCGTGGCGTCGTCTTTCATCAGCTTGTCGAACAGGTCGCTTTGCAGGAATTCCTGCGCGGCCTGATCGCCCAGCTTCACGTCCGACGCCGCAATCTGCCCGGCCTGGTATCGCTTGGCTGCGCCGATGGCGCCTTCGCTGCCGCCCGACTCCGGCGGGAAGCCCGTATAAGCGAGGACTGCCAGCACGATTCCTGCCGCTGCTGCCAGACCCCAAAGCACCTTCGTCCGCATCAAGCCTCCTGTCGCTGTCGTTTGATATTCGGGCAACGCGCTCGGGCGCGTTGTGTTTGACATGATCAATTACCGCGCGCAGGACCCGCGCCGGCGGATCCTCCGGCCCCAGCACGTTCAGCGCCTTTGAGAGCGCGTCGAGCTCCCCGGCGCGCAACCGCGTCGACGCATCCTCTTCCAACAACCGTTCCAGCTCGTGACGCTCGTCAGAAGTCAGCTCGCCGTCGACTCGCGCCTGTAACAGCTCTTCGCGGCGGTCCGTCATAAGCGTGGCCTCCACCCGAGGAGCTGCTCGCCCAGCTTCTGCCGTGCCGAGTGGAGGCGCGACTTCACCGTCTTGGAGGGCACACCCAGCGTCTCGGCAATCTGGTCGTACGACAGGTCTCCGAAGTGGCGCAACACGATCACCGCGCGCGCGTCCGTCGTCAGCTGCATCAGCGCCTGCTGGACCTGCGCGGCCCGCTGGGCGGCCGCCGCCGACTCAAACGGCGTCCCCACGGCGGCAACCGCCGGGTTCAGCGCGTCTTCTGGGCGTCGGGCTCTCAGCATGTTGAGGCACTCGTTCACGACGATCCGGTAAATCCAGCTGAAGAAGCGATGGCGCGGATCGAAGCTGGCAAGGTGTTCGTAGGCCTTGATCAGCGCGCTCTGCAACGCGTCGGCGGCATCCTCGCGGTTGCCAAGCATTCGATACGCCACCGTAAAGAGCGCTCGCTGATGACGGCCGACCAGGGTCTCAAACGCCGTGGCATCGCCCGCAAGTGACCGGCTTACGAGCGCCGCGTCGTCCGCGTCCTGGAGTAAATACACGAAGAACCCGCAAAAGTTGGTCGGATTACCTGAGCCGCGATTGTACCGCAGGCCATTGCGGGCCCCGGATGCTATAGTCCGGGTCGCGTGGCACGGGCACAGCAATCAGCGTGGCGGTTCAGTGTAACTGTTGAGCGGACTGGAGATACCGCGCTCCTCAAGGTCGCCGGCCGCTTCGGGCACAAGGCGGCGCCGGAGTTCGAGCGGGCCGCGCAGACGTGCCTCGACTCGGCTGTGTCAGGCATCGTCATAGATTTGGCGGGCGCGGACTACCTCAGTAGCCCCGGCCTGCGAGCGATCGTCGCCCTCGCCACCAAAATGGAGGAGCGCAAGGGACAGGTCATCGTCCGCGGCGCGCGCGATGCGGTCCGGGTCACGCTCGGCCTGGCGGATTTCACGAAGACCAAGCAAGGGAAGCGCAAATTGTAGCGGTCGAATGTAGCGCAGGGCTTCCTGCTGCCCGGCTTCATGCGTGCGGCGACGACGCCAGGCGACCCGGTGGCCGACCCGACACTCGGTACCATGCCATGCCGCTCGTCAGCCCCATGCGACACTCCGACACGCTACAATCCCAGCCCTCCTCATGGGGATCGACCTCGGTTCCGCAGTAAGCCATTTTCGCCTGGAAGCGCGGCTGGGCGCGGGCGGGATGGGCGAAGTGTACCTGGCCGAGGACGTTCATCTCAAACGGAAGGTCGCGCTCAAGTTCCTGAATGGCGCGGCGGCGGCGAACCCGGACTTAGTGCGCCGCTTCCTGCGCGAGGCCCAGGCAGCGAGTGCGCTGGACCATCCCAACGTCGCCGCAATTCACGAGATTGGTGAGTGGCAGGGACTGCCTTTCCTGGCGCTGGCGTACTGTCCCGGCGAAACCCTCAAACAGCGCATCGAACGCAGGCCCGCTGTCGATTGCCGACATCGCCAACATCCTGCGGCAGATCGCCGAAGGGCTGGCGTGCGCGCACGCATCCGGCATCGTCCATCGTGATCTCGAAGCCGGCCAACATCATGGTGGGCCCGGATGGCCAGGTACGGATTCTGGATTTCGGACTCGCCAAGGTCATCCTGACGACGGCGACACGGCGACTCGACTCACCAGGAGCGGGACAGCGGTTGGTACGTCGAGTACATGGCGCCGGAGCAGGTCCGCGGCGAATCGGCGGACGCCAGGACCGACATCTGGGCGCTTGGCGTCATCCTCTTCGAGATGCTGAGCGGTCGCCTCCCCTTCGAGGGCGAACACCTGTTCGCGACGTGGCAGGCCGTGCTGGATTCGGGCACCTGTGCCGGTGTCATCGCTGCGTCCCGATGCACCGCCCATGCTGGTCCAGTTCGTGGTGCGCGCGCTCCAGAAGGGCCGGGAGCAGCGGACGCTCACCGCCGTCGAGGTGCGGGAGCGGACCGCCGCACTCCAGGGCTCGCTCTCATCGGGGTCGCTGCCAGCCAGCGCTGATGAGGGCTGGGTGCGGCGCAGACCTCGCGGATTGTCCTGGGCCTCGGGTCGCTATTGATCGCGGCTGGGTTGCTGGGCGGATCGTGGTATCGAAACCATGCGAGGGTCAGCTGGGCTCGCGACGTGGCCCTGCCGGAAATCGCCCGGCTGGCGGAACGGCAGGATTTCTTGCCGGCATTTCGGCTCGCAACCGAGGCGGAATTCGTGGCTGTCGAACGATCCTTTGCTGGCCCAATACCGGGGCCAAATCAGCCGCCGGATAAGCATTGGCTCTTCGCCAGCAGGCGCGGAAGTGCTGTATCGGCCATTCCATCAGGATCAGCTTCCCTGGAATCGACTGGGGCGCACGCCAGTCGACGAGGCGCGGGTTCCCCTGGGGTTTCTCGAATGGAAGATCGAAAAGGCTGGATACCACACTATTCGTGACGTTGGCCTGCTGCCGCCCTACGTTGTGGTCAGGGACCGGGCGCCGCGCGTGCCGCACCAGTACGTCCTCGAACCACTGGGACAGCAGCCAGCCGGGATGAGCCGGGTTTCCCTCCGAGGCCCTCAACTGCTGGCCATCGCGGGGCTGGAGCATGAGGCGCCGTTCGAGATCGGCGACTTCTGGATCGATCGGCTCGAAGTGACGAACCGGGAATTCAAGGGCTTCGTCGATGCTGGAGGATACCGCGAGCCGAATTCTGGAAGCGGCGGTTCGAAAGGGGCGTCCGTGTGCTGCCATGGAGCGAGGCCGTGCACGAGTTTCGCGACCGGACCGGGCGGCCCGGTCCCGCAGGATGGGAACTTGGTACGTATCCAGAGGGGAAGGACGACGAGCCAGTCGACGGAGTCAGCTGGTACGAGGCCGACGCGTACGCCGAGTATGTCCACAAGATGCTCCCGACGATATTTCACTGGAGCGCGGTCGCTGATCGGGGGCGATGAGCGCGGATCGACTATCACTGGGTCGATATCGTAGTGACGGCCCACTCCCCGTGGGTCAATCACGTGCGGAGAGCCGCTTCGAGACCTACGACCTGGCGGGGAACGTCAAGGAATGGTGCCTGAACGAGGCGGGAGCCGGGAGGCGATATGCGCTGGGCGGCGGCGGACGGATCTGGCGTACTGACTTCAACGACGCTGACGGACGGTCGCCCTGGGACAGAAGTCCGTCGTTCGGTTTCCGGTGTATGAAACTGCCGCCCGGGCAGGCACTGGAGAAGCGACTTTCGGATGCCGTTGATTTCCATTTCCGTGACTTCAGGCTCGAGCGCCCCGTCAACGACGAGATCTTCCGAGCCTACGCAAATCCTTTTTACGACCATCGGGATCTGAAGGCGCTGGTTGGCACAGTGGACGATTCGCCCCGCGACTGGCGGCACGAAACCGTTTCGTTCAACGCCGCCTATGGCGCCGACCGTATCATGTACACCTCCTGCTGCCCAGGCGCGCTACACCTCCTTTCCAGACCCTCGTCTACTACCCCGGAATCAATGCGCTGCATCAGCCTTCGAGTGCCGATGGCCTCGCGCGTATGAGCGATCTCGCGGACTTCGTCGTTCGTAGCGGCCGGGCCATGGCGCTGCCGTCCGCAGTCCACGCACGAGCGCCGGGACGAGCTCCGGTCCGATTTCCCGGCGGTCACCACGGAATTCCGCGATCACGTGATCATGTGGTCCCAGGATCTACAGCGCACCGTTGACTATCTGGAAACGCGTGCAAGATCGCACACGACAAGATTGGATTCCTTGGCCGGAGTTGGGGCGGTGCGATGGGGACGATCATGGTGGCCACCGAACCGCGGTTCAAGCTCGCGATCTTCCACGTGGGCGGATTCTACTTCCAGCGCGCACGGCCAGAAGTGGAGGCCATCAACTTCGCGCCGCGGGTTCGCGTTCCCAGCTTGATGCTGAACGGCCGCTACGATTTTTTCTTCCCGGTCGAGACCTCGCAGCGACACATGTTTCAGCTCATTGGCGTGCCCGAGCGCCACAAACGCTGGGTGGTCTACGACACCAGCCACGGGCTGCCTCGAGGCGAGACAGCGTGCACGCCGCCGTCGGACAAGGACTCCGGCCTGTTGCTCAAGTGACGTCCCGCTGCCGTGCAG
>CAWDZE010000017.1:0-134829 GCA_963806705.1 Vicinamibacteria bacterium | reverse complement strand
CTTGTGCTGTACCCGGAACGCCGGCGCGACGTAATCGGGCGGCAAGTGCGGCTTGGGTATCGTCACCTGATTGCCGTCGCGAAGCGCGAAGTAGTTAGGAGACATGATCTCCATGCCGGCCGTGTTGAAGCACTCCTGGATGTTCGCGTGCAGGGCCGAGTAGGTGCGCGGCAGCGGAAGCGGCGACGTCACGCACGCATTGATCTCGTAGGCGACCGAGAAGTCGCTCAGCGTCGTCTGGAGGACGAACGGCGGCGGATCCTCTAGCACCCCTTCCGTTTGCCGGGCGGCCGCGATCAGCAGCTCGTGGACTTTCGCCACGGCGCGTCGTAGCCGATCGTCACCGACGTATGGACGACCAGCCCGCATTCGGCGGCCAGCGTCGTGTAGTTGAGTACCTGGGTCGTCAGAATCAACGAATTGGGAATGGACACCGCGACGTTCTTGTAGGTTCGCACCTGCGTCACCAGGAGGCGTTTGACCGTCACCTCGCCGAACGTCTCGCCGATGCGGACGATATCGCCGAGCCTGAAGCTCCGGGTATAGGTGAGGATCGTGCCCGCGATGATGTTCGAGAGCGCGGAGCTGGAGGAGAGCGAGAGGAGCAGGCCCACAAAGATGGAGATCCCCTGGAACGCGGGCGACTGCGAGCCGGGAATATACGGGAAGGCGGCGACGAAGGCCACTGCCAGCAACAGCGCCCGCACCAGCTTGTAAGTGGGCTCGGCCCAGTCGTCCGGGAACGAGGCGAGGCGGATATTGCCGACCTGAATCTCCTTGAAGACGATCTGGACGACTCTCAACACCAGGTACGTGGTGAGCGCGATGACGGCGAGGTAGAAGAGACTGGGCACGACGCCCAGGAAGCCGAGCCAGAGCGCCCTGACTGGATCCGAGAGATAGCGGACGATCTGCCGCGCGTAAGGCCGGCTCCAGGGGAGAACCTGAAGCACCACCTGCGCCCACACCGCCACGAAGGCAACGGCCACGGCCGTGTTCGCGATCGCGACGGCGGTGTGCAGCCTCGCCTGGGCGCGTGTCGCCCGAACCGTCGCGGCGCGTCCAACTCTGGGATCGGCGGTCAGCCGCTGGTACCCGGTCTCGACGTGTGCGTGGAGTCGGCGGCCCAGGCGTGCGAGGAGCCACAGCAGGACCGCGAGCGTCGCGGTCGCCAGTGCAGCCCATGCAAGGCCGATGGCGGTCCACCAGACGCTGAACTCCTCTCGGGTTGTGCTGATGACTTCGACCAGGCGATCCCGTACCTGTCGGGCGTACTCCGCCCGCGGCCGTCCCACGGCCCGGGCGTCCTCGTCGGTAATGATGCCCACGACACGGTCGCCGTGTACGAGTTCGCTGTACGTCTCGCGATCGCTGACGGTGAGGCTCGTGGGGTCGAAATCGGGGTCAGAAACGAGTTGATCCAGGCGCTCGGACGCCAATCGCGCGCGTTCGGCCGGTGCCATGCCGCCAACGCCGCGATAGATCCGCACGATCTCCTGACCGCGGTAGATGACAGGCACGCCGCCCTCCGACGCTGGTGGCGTCGGTTGGGCACCGCCCTGCGCGAAGGCGCTCGCGGTGAGCACGCACCACAGGAGCACGAGCCCTGCCGAAGCGATGGCGCACGGCCTGCTGGCGCACAAACGGATCCCGATTGATTCGAGGACCATCGGCAAGCCATCCGCAACTCTTGTGCTCACGAAAGTGTTGAACTGGCGGTCAAAACGTCCAGCCGAGCGTCAGTGTCACGCCCACGTCGTTCTTGATTGTGCTCGAGGCGGGCGGCCGATTGTCGTACGAGTCGTACAGGCTGCCAGCGATGTAGAAGTCGCGCCACAGTTCCCGCCGCACCGAGGCATTCAGGTCGAGCAGGAATCGACCCGGTTCGCTGAGTCCGAACCGGAGCTGATTGGCCACATCGAGATTCGTCTTCGGATACTCGTTGATGAACAGCGAGTAGTTCGTCGCTGCGAACGCGAGGACGTGCGTTGTCTCGGGTTCCTCCAGTGGCACCTCCCGGACAAGAACCGGACCGCCCAGGACCGTCAGTTCCTGTCGCTGGCTCTTCAGCATCCGATAGCCTGGTCCGCCCCCAACCGACCCGCGGAGTGAAATGCCAAGGTCCTGGTTGCGCTGGGCATCAGCAAGGCCCCCGACGAACACGCGTCCGGTCCAGAAGCGATAGTAGCTGTAGCCCAGCAGGTACCGAGAGCTATCCGACTGGCCCTCCACCGTGGTCAGCACCGCGTTGAACGTGAAGGTCGACTCGAAGGCAGGGCGTCGGGTGGTGATCTCTGCACTGGCCGAAGACTGGGCGACGCGACTGCCGCGCGTGTAGCTGAACCCCGCGTCGAACCTGCCGGTGAGGTCCCCGATCCAGCTTCGCGACACAGGCCGAATCACCACGATCGACGGGATGTCGACGCGCACTGTGCCTGCGCTGCCGGACACGTCCAACGTGCCCGGCGTCGGCGACACCAGCGAGCCCTGGAGGCGCCGGCCGTCCGCGAGCTCGACTTCCAGCGTTCGATTGCTGTTCAGACGGACGACGCGCTGCCAGCGGACTAGAACCGTGCCAAGGTCGAGCGTGCGAACCGTCAGTTGGGATCGATCAAGCCCCTTGATCTCACCGGTTACGCGATCGCCGTTGGAGAGCACCACGACCTCGTCGCGAACGCGCTGGGCGAAAACCTCCAGAGGAAACGCGAGAATCGCAGCGAGGATGATGGTTCCCGGCGCACGCCTCGGAAACCGCTTGGACGCCGATGTCTTCCGCACAGCATCTGGATCGCTTCAGGTTGACTCGAGAATGACTAGCTCTCGGCCAGGAATTCCACGGTGCCCGTGACCAGGTCGTACATCCCGCCGACGATCTGGATGGTCTTCTTCTTTTCCAGGTCGGCCAGAATAGGGCTCCGCCGGCGGATGCTGTCGAGGCCCAGCACGACATTGGTCCGTGCGACCGCGTCGACGTACGCGGCGTTCTTGCTCGACTTCGCCCCGTCAAACGTCGTGGCCGAAATCGCCGGCTTCACGCGGGCCAGCAACCCCGTCAAGTTGCCCATCTCCACGTCGTCGATCGCCCCCTTGATCGCGCCACACGCGGTGTGTCCGAAGAGCAGGAGCACCCTGGCGCCGGCCACGGCGCAGGCAAACTCCAGGCTCCCGAGCAGATCGTCGTTCACGACGTTGCCCGCGATCCGCGCGTTGAACGTGTCGCCGATGCCCGCGTCGAAGACAATCTCGGCCGGCGCCCGCGAGTCGATACATCCGAGAACCGCGGCAGCCGGGAATTGACCGGCGGCGCTGGCACGCTGTTGATCTCGATAGTCTCGAGACGCCATGTTTCCCGTTCGAAAACGCTCGTTGCCCGCCTTCAATGTGTCCAGCACCTGGCCCGGCGTCATCCGGTCGCGCTGTTCCTTCGTCAGGGAACCGCTTCCCCGTGAGCCAGTCTGCGCCGATGCGCGTGGAACTGCGCTGAGCGCGCACACGCCGATCGTCGTGGCAAGGAAGCACCGACGACCGGAGACACGAGTCGCAGACGGCGTACTCGAGGTCGCCAGTCTCAGCACTGACCCGCGAACCTTATCCATGAGCTCGGTCATCTGACGGAGTACCCCCGCGCCTCGAGACAGGCCCCCGACGCTTTCTTGAACTGGTCCACGGCCTGTTGGTTCGCCTGCACGGCCTGCTGCGCGCCCTTCTGGCCCGCGTCCTGCTTGGCGTTTTTGCGGCCACGCGCCCCGCCAACCGAGCCGGCCACGGCGCCAATGGCCGCCCCCTTGCCGGTGTCCCCGGCGATCGCCCCGATCGCGGTTCCAACCGCGGCCCCCCCGGCCGCGCCTCCGACCACCTTGCCTTTACCGGCGTCCTTGGCGGCTGCCTTGCCCGCAGCCTCGGCGTCCACCTGGCCAGGCACCAGCGTCAAGCCGGTGTTCATCTCTGCCCACTCATAGCAGGCGGCCTCGTCTCTCTTCTGCTGATCCGGCGTCTGGTACTTGGCGGGATAGACGAACAGACCCATCTGCGCGAACGTCAGCTTGGGTGGAGGCTCCGTCTTCGGCGCGGCCACTTGTGCGAACGCCGGACCGGCCGCCAGCAATCCGGCGAGCACCGCGACACGACATGTCATGAAAACCTCCCTCGGTTACCTCGCAGCTATTCGGCGACGGATTGATGGTAGTGAATGGCACGCCACTGCCCGTCGCGGCGGACGAATACGGCCGTTGTTGCGAATCCCACGGGCGGGGATGTGAAATCGGCCTTGTCGGTGTACGTGCCCTCCCACACCGCCGACACCAGGACGACGTCCGCGGACAGCACGCGGGTGCGCTTCTCGATGATCTGATTGGTCTGCTTTTGCAGCAGCGCATACGTCGTGCGGAACGCCGCAAGGGCTTCGTCGTACCCCAGCAGCATCGTGTCCTCGGTGATGAACGTAAAGGTGTCGTCTTTGGTCGTTGCGGAGAGCGCTCCCTCGGGGTCGATTGCCGCCGCTGCGGCCACGGCCTTGTCGAGAATCGTCTCCACGGCGGCCACGATCTCCGGGTCGTTCGGATTCACCGCGGCCGCCTGTGAGCGACATGCCGCAGACATCACGAGAGCGGCCAGGACCAATAAACGTGTCGAGCAGCTTCGGAGCGACATGCGGACTCCTGTTGGTGGCTGAGGAGCTGGACTCCGTGCTCGGAGCACAGTCCGTGCCACGGTTCGAGATCAACCGACACTTCGGCGCATCATTCGCATTCGCACGCGACCTGTCCCGCCCCGCGGTTCCCAGCTTCGACGCCGGCTTCCAACATGTGGGAGGCGCACTCACAGCATGTCGTGATCGAGTGACCCATCAGAGCAATGGCTGGCAGCCTGACGCGGGCTGACCCTCTGCCTGCTGCCGTGTCCAGAGTGCTTCGGTGGAGCGCCGCCTCCGGCCCTGGTTTTGCACGAGCATCGGAGCGCACAACTGATCCCGGCAGCTCCCACTCTTGAGGCCACGCGCGTGAATCGCTCACGTCTTCGAGGAGGAAACAGGGAATGCACCTGCGATTGTTCCAGACATTGATCGCGATGGCGCTCATCTGTGGCGCCCCTGCCAGGGCAGACGCACAGCAGGAGCAGGAGCAGGAGCGCGATCGGTGGAGATTCAGCACCGTTCCGCTCTATTTCTGGGCGCCGGTGCTGGACGGCGAAATGTCGGCCGGACCCGTTACGCGACCGCTCTTTCTCAAGTTTGCCGACGCCGTGGACAACGTGGGGGGCGCGTTCTCGTTCCACTTCGAGGCAGCCCGGGGGCGATGGGGGCTGCTGACCGACCTGGACTTCCTCCAGTTGTCGACGGAGTCGACGTTCACAGTGGCTGGACGCACGATCGAGGGCGAGTTCGAGGTCGACAACATCATCTTCGAGCTGGGCGGCTCCTTTCTCGTCAACGAGAATCGCGGGTTCGGCCTCGTTGGCGGCTTGCGCACATACACGGCGTCGCCGAAGGTGGAGTTCCGCACGGCCGACGCGGAGGCAGTCCCCATCGACACGAGCCGGACCTCGCCAAACGCGTTCGTGGGCTTCATCTTCCGCCCGCGGATCAACGACAGGTGGGCATTCTTCAGCCGGGCCGACATCGGCGCCGGCGACGCCGACCTCACGTGGAGCGGCGTGGTGGGATTCGATTTTCGCGTCGCGTCCTGGGGAAGCCTGGAATTCGGCTACAAGGCGCTGGGCATCGACGTCACGAGTGACGATCAAACCGTGAACGAGTACGACGTGACGCACTATGGGCCGATTGTGGCCTTCCGGATTCACCGGGGAAGGTAGGGATTCTTGGAGGCAAGTATGAGTTCACGAGACGCGACCTCAGACACACACACGGCGTTCGCGAAACTGCCGGCGCAGGACGTTCTGCCGTTCGCCCCCACGCCGTCTGCCAGTGTCGCCGGGCGGAACATGCAGGAGTCGATTTACAAGCGGCGCGTGGAGCCGCGCCGTCTGCCTGCCGATGCGCCGAACATCCTGATCGTTCTCATCGACGATGCCGGTCCAGGACTCCCCACGACGTTCGGCGGCGAAGTACACACACCGGCCCTCGACAGAATCGCCAGGGAAGGCATCGCCTACAACCGATTCCACACCACGGCCATGTGCTCACCGACTCGAGCGTCTCTTCTGACCGGGCGGAACCACCATCATGTCGGGGCCGGACAGATCGGGGAGATGGCGAACGACTGGGATGGGTACTCCGGGGTCATGCCCAAGAGCTGTGCGACCGCCGCGGAAGTGCTTCGACACTACGGCTATACCACAGGCGCGTGGGGCAAATGGCACAACACGCCCGCGGAACAAACAACCGCCGCGGGCCCCTTCGACTGCTGGCCGACTGGCTACGGCTTCGACTATTTCTATGGCTTTCTCTGTGGCGAGGCGTCGCAGTACGAGCCCAACCTGGTTCGTAACACCACCTACGTCGCTCCGCCTCGCACGCACGAGGAGGGCTATCACCTGAGCGAGGATCTTGCCGACGATGCGATCGGATGGCTGCGCAGGCATAGAGCTTTCCAGCCCGACAAGCCCTTCTACATGTACTGGGCGAGCGGCGCGATCCATGGCCCGCACCACATCATGAAGGAGTGGGCCGACAAGTACAAGGGCAAGTTCGACGACGGCTGGGACAAATATCGTGAGCGCGTGTTCGCGCGGGCGAAAGAAAAGGGATGGATTCCTCAAGAGGCCCAACTGACGCCGCGCGATCCGAGGATGGCGTCGTGGGACAGCATTCCGGAGGATGAGAGACCTTTCCAGCGACGATTGATGGAGGTCGCGGCGGGGTTCACCGAGCACGTGGACACACAAGTAGGTCGGATCGTCGACGAGCTCGATCGGCTCGGATACGGCGAGAACACGTTGATCTTCTACATCTGGGGCGACAACGGATCTTCAGCCGAGGGCCAGAACGGCACGATCAGCGAGCTGATCGCCCAGAACGGCATTCCTTCCACTGTGGCCATGCACATCAAGGCGCTCGAGGCCCTTGGTGGTCTCGATGTGCTCGGGTCTCCGAAAACTGACAACCAGTACCATGCCGGATGGGGCTGGGCCGGCAGCACGCCCTACAAAGGCGTGAAGCTCAACGCGTCGCACTTCGGTGGAACCCGCAACCCGATGGCGGTTCGGTGGCCCGCCAAGATCACGCCGGATACGACACCGCGCGCGCAATTCCATCATGTGAACGACGTCGTCCCGACGATCTACGAGGTACTTGGTATCTCGCCGCCAAGGGAAGTCAACGGGATCGCCCAGGATCAGATCGACGGCGTGAGCTTCGCGTATTCCTTTGACGATCCGAACGCTCCAGGCCGTCTGTTGACGCAGTACTTCGAGGTGATGGGCAGCCGCGCGATCTACCACGACGGCTGGATGGCATCGGTGTTCGGACCACGGGTGCCGTGGGTGCTTGGGCTGCCCCCCGGCATCCGCGAGTGGACTCCGGATCAGGACACGTGGGAGCTCTACAACCTCGGCGAGGACTGGACGCAGAACAACGACCTCGCGGCGACGATGCCGGAGAAGCTCGCGCAGCTGAAAGAGCTCTTCGCGATGGAGGCGGCGCGAAACAAAGCGCTGCCCATTGGCGGCGGCCTGTGGATTCCGGTGTTGCATCCCGAGATGCGTATTGCTCCCCCGTACCGCGAGTGGACCTTCTCGGGCGATATCACTCGAATGCCGGAGTTCTGTGCGCCAGCGCTCGGCAACAAGCCGAACGTCGTCACGATCACCGCCGAGGTGCCGGCCAACGCCAGCGGCGTGCTTTACAAGCTGGGATCGTTTGCCGGTGGCCTCACGTGCTTTGTCGAAGACGGGATCCTCTGCTACGAGTACAACCTCTTCATCGTCCAGCGCACGAAGATTCGCGCCAAGGAGAAGCTCCCGACGGGCAAGGTGACGATCGCCATCGAGACCGCGTACGCGGAGTTGAGACCTGCCGGTCCGCTCGACGTCACGATCACGGTCAACGGCAAACTCTTCGCTGAAGGCCGCGTCCCGATCAGCGCCCCGTTGCTGTTCACTGCAAATGATTGTCTCGACATCGGCGTCGCGCTCGGCTCGCCGGTGTCGCTCGACTACTACGACAAGGCGCCGTTCAAATTCAACGGCAGGATCGACCAGGTCACCGTCGAGTACAAGCCGTTCGCGAAGCCGGCTGAGGCGGCCGCGTCATCGCGCGCCCCGACGCATGTGGCAGCCGGCGGCCACTAGAGCGACATGCCGGCAGCATTGCATTGCGATAGCCGAAGCCGCGGAGTCAGATAGGCACGCTCTCGCACCCGTTGGTGTAAGAATTTACACGCCGTGAGGTAATCCTACTTCAGCAAGACGTGAGAGGTAAGGGCCTGCAAGTGAGCTGGCTCGCCATTCACGCGAGAAAGGCGGACGCTCGTCCATGTATTTCAGACGCGGCTCTATGACACTGGGATACGCGCTTGCCAGCGCAGTTGCCATCAGTGATGGTGGCGCGCCGGCCGTCGGTCAAACGGCGGCCGGCAATTACAAGATCCTCAAGCGACTCGGTGGACGCACCAGCAGCATCTGTGCGCCGCTCCGGGGACGTGAAGATCTCAACGCATGGGCGACACGTACAGGTCCAGCAGGATCTGCGCGTTGTGCTGACCGACGCCGGGATGGCAGATGTGGCCGACGCGGTGATCGGCGTCCTGAAAAGCGGCGACCAGTCGGTGGTGCGCGCGGTGGACTTCCCCATCGGAGGGCGCCTCGAATGGATGGCCTATCGCCGTCGAGGCAAGGCCACCGTGCTGCGCATGGTGCAGTGGGGCGGCGCGGCCCCCATCAAGACGTTCGAGTTCGAGGTGGAGGGGGACAAACGGTCCACACGTTCCTGGTGCCGCGGCCCTGCGGCACCTGTCGCTGGTGAGCTCGCGGGCGTGGCGCCGCCGCCCCCGCCGCCGACGCCGGCCGTCGTGGCGCCGCCGCCGCCCCCGCCGCCGCCGCCATCGCCGCCACCACCGCCGCCACCGGCCCCCGTCGCGGCGCCCGAGCCGCCGCCGCCGGCCCGATCGATCACGGTCCATCCGTTCATCGCGGGCTACTATGGCAAGGAGCGGCGCCTGCGCGAGGAGTTCCTCGGCGGCCGGTGCGCGCCGCTGTCTGGCATCAAGGCGGCGTGTTGTGCGGACGTCGGCAGTGGGCCATTGGCCCCGCCCTCGGCGTGGCCGTCAACCTGCGCGACGAAGACAACACGAGCCTGTTTGCCGAGGTCGAGGCCAACTATGTGACCGCCAACAAGGCGTACATCGGCACGGGCCTGGCATCTGGGACATCACCGACGGCGACACGGTCGTCGCCGACGGTGCTGCTCAACTTCGCGTGCCTATCTGGAAGGCTGCACGAGGAGGGCGCCTCTTCCGACCGGCGAGCGCGCTGTTCCTCGACGATCTCCGACGAGATCGACAACAACTACATGTTCTGGGCGGCCTGCGGTATCAGTGGCCCTAGGCAGTGCCCGACCTGACGTTCTCCGTCGATCTACCTTTAGAAACGTCGTGGGCAGCGCCCGTAGCACCTTATCGCCGGCATTCGCACGCTCCGCGCGCAGCGGTGCCTCGACCCATCGCGCACCGCGAGGCCGGCAGCATGCACGCGGCGAGCCCGTCGCGGCGCCGCCCAGAGGAGGGATCGACGGGGCGGACATGGAAGGGGGGCCGACAGTTCAGTGGACGGGCCCCTCCTGGCCGCTGGCCGCGGCTCGAGGGTCGGCTACACTCCGCCGTTGGTCGTCATCGAACACGTTGGCGTTGGCGCGCGGCTTTGAGCGACACGGAGAAATACCCGGTCGCGCCTCGTCCTGGTTCGCCCCACGCAAGGTCGAGCCGGATGACGTCGACATACGGCACAAGGAGTCGCAGTCCGATACCGTAGCCATCGATGGCCGACTCCGAATCCTGCGCGCTGTCGTCGCCCCATGCGCGGCCAACGTCTGCGAACCCGACGAGCTGCACCCCGGCGTACAGATTCAGGCCCTTCACAGTGAAGGCTCGTACCGGTAGCACGACGTAGTTGTATTCGAGAGTGCCAATGAACTGGTTTCGACCGCGCCGCGACCCGAAGCTCCAGCCGCGCACGCTGTTGGCGCCCCCCAAAGAGAACTTGAGGTAGTCCGGGAGCCCGACGCCGACCTCGCCAGTCTGAAACATCGCAAGCGAGAAGAGCCCGAACCCGTGACGCTCCGACAGCCGCTGGAATCTCCGTCCGTCCAGGATGAACGTCCACGATTGTGCGTCTCCGAAGAGCCGGTCCGCCTCGACTTCGGCCCATGTGCCATTTCGCGGGTTCGTGGACGAATCCAGCGTGTCGAGCGTGACGAACGCGCCGAGCGTGGGAATCACGTCCGTGCCATCCGCAGAGATCGACGCACCGGAGGACTCCGTGTCGACCGTCAGGACCGCGGCGGTCGCGCCGGTCCTCAGGCCATGCGTCCAATTGCGAGCGATGCGTACGTCCGCAGCCGTCGCGCGCTCGTCGAAGTCGTAAAGCGTATTCCGCCGCTTCGAGTAGCTGACCCCAAGTTGCCTCATCCAGGTGCCCGGCGTGAGCGTCGGCGCAACAAAGGTCGCACTGACACCCGTTTCGCCGCCGAAACGGGTGCCCAAGGCCGTTAGTGTTTCGCGCCCCAGGAGGTTGATGCCTCGCAGGCCCGGGCCAGCGCTGACGCCGTTCTCATCGGTCACGCGGAGGATGACCACCGGCAGCAGTCGCAGCGTTTCTGTCACAGCAACCTCGACGACCACGCCGTCGTTCTCGAGGTGTGCGTCGATGTGGACGGCTGTGAACAGTCGGACCTCGTCGAGCCGGCGCCGGTCCAACGCGATCGTTGCCCGGCGAAAGGGCTCTCCCGCCTTCGTGGCCAGGTGCCGTTCGACCGTATCGGATGACAGGTGTCGCTGGCCGGTCACGCGAACTTCCGTGACGATTCGCCCCTCCAACGGGTCCACGGACTGACCGAGCGCCCGATGCGGCAGGGCTCCGTACACGACGCCAATCAGCAGGAAGAAGGGCAGCCCTTTCGCCACGAGCGTTCTCACACGCACAGCTGCAAGACGTGGACCACGTCACCGGCGAGGTTTACCGAGCTGCGGTTAGAACGTTCACGAAATGCTGTGAGGTCGCGCGAGCGTGGGCGCACGCGAAGCCTTCGTGCGGCGGACCAGAGATCGCGAATTCCTTGAAATTCTGGTGTTCAGTGTCGCCCGCCTCGCCCCTGTGCACGTGGCCTGGCTCTTGCGATGCGCCTGGCGTGGAATGCCGGATCCAGGTCGTCCACGGCGTTCTCGGCACGGTCGTCCATCTCGCGGGCCGGCTTGGGGACGTACAAGTGCCCGATTTCGTCGAGACGTGCGCCAAGGCCGCGAGGCCTCTGCGCATCGACTTGAGCGAGCTCGTCTCCGTTGATGCAGCCGGGATCGAAGCGCTGCTTCACGTCCGGGAGACAGGCGCGGTGTTTGACGGGCTGCCCGAGTACCTGCACTTGAAGATCGAGTCGCTGGCGCGCGAGCGCCCTTCGGGGCCGCGTTCGCGTTCGTAGGGACGACGCTGGAACGACGCACGAGTGACGAAAGCGGTGGGAGGGTGATCGGTGGCAATCGTGGATGCGATTCGACAGACGATCGAGCTCGCGGCGGTCGCCGTGGAAGTCCTGGCCGTCGTGCTCATCCTGATCGCGATCGTCCACGGCACGGCACGGTACCTTCTTCACCTGCGCGTGGACCAGAGCGACGCCTACCGGCGCTACAAGATCTACCTCGGGAAAGCGCTCCTGCTGGGGCTCGAGTTCCTCGTGGCCGCCGACATCGTGAGGACCGTCGCGCTCGTCCCGACGCTGCTGAGCGTGAGCATGCTCGGGCTCCTCGTCGTAGTGCGGACGTTTCTGAGCTGGTCGCTCGTCGTCGAGATTGAGGGGCGCTGGCCGTGGCGCGCGAAGAGCGCGGAGTGACCGCAATGGACGAGACGCTGGCCCGCATCTGGGAAAACATGGCTGGTCGTATTGGTGGACCGTTGACGCCCCGTTTGATCCTCCAGCCGCTGGTGGCGGCGATCCTCGCGCTGCGCGCCGGTCTCGAGGATGCCCGCATGGGTCGCCGGGACCACCTCTGGACGCTCCTGGGCGATCCGAACCAGCGCCACCGCGTGCGCAAGGCGTGGACGGACGTGGCGAAGGTGTTCGTAGTCGCGCTGGGGATCGACGTTGTCTACCAGATCATCAGTCTGCGGTGGGTCTATCCGGGCGAAGCCCTGATTGTCGCCATCCTGCTGGCCCTCGCTCCCTATCTGCTGATTCGCTTTTTAATCACGCGACTAACCCGCAGCCTGCCTCGCAGGTCGTGAGCGACATGGAATCGAGCGACGCTCACACGGATGCCGGCACACGGCTCGCAGTCGATCGCACGAGGCTGGCGTACGAGCGCACCTTGATGGCCTGGATCCGCACCGCGGTGTCGATGATCACGTTCGGGTTCACCATCTACAAGTTCTTCCAGTTTGAGGTCAAGGACCGACCTGTGCCGAGCGGCCCGCTGGTGGACCCTCGAGAGTTTGCGCTGGCCATGATCACAATCGGGCTCGTGTCGTTGCTGCTGTCGACCGTCCAGCATCGGCAGCACATGCAGGCGCTGCGCGCCGAGTACGGCAGCAGGATCGTGCCAAGGTCTGTCGCCGCGGTAGTGGCGGGCCTCTTCTCGATTCTGGGGCTCCTGGCGCTGGCCGCGGTGCTGCTGCAATGGTGAGTGGGCTCGACAGCATGTCGTGGCCAACTGACAGCATGCGGTGAAGGGTCGAGATGAAGATCCCGCGCGCATCGCCGACGGCGTCATCCCTGAAGGTTTCCGCAGTAAATCGCCCTCGCCAAGCGCACGGCGGTTGGGCGACTTCTTGCTGCATCTCGATCGGTGTCCCACAGCGGAGCCGTCCTGTGAATCTCCTTCCGCTACTTCTGCTCGGTGCTGTGGCGACGGGTTGTCGCGCGGGCGACCCGCTGGCGCTGGCTTCCGAAGCGCCCCCGCCTCTCATTGAGCCGGAGCTCGGTCCAGGCGCGGGCCTGGTGGACCCGCGCGCGGACGCGCTGGTGCGGCAGATGAGCGAGCGCCTCACTCGAGCCAAGGGTTTTGCCCTCGAGGCCGAGGAACTCTACGACGAGGTGCCGGAGCACAGCCCCCGGCGCCAGCTCACCAGCACCCGTCGCGTCGCGTTGCGTCGTCCCGACAGGCTGGCAGGCGATGTCTCAGGTGACGCGATGAATCGTTCGTTCTCGTACGACGGCAAAGTGTTCTCGGCGCTGGACAAGGAACAGCACGTCTGGGCCAGCGGTGGAGTTCCGCCGACCGTGGACGCGGCGCTCGACTGGGTGTTCGAGCGGACGGGCACGGTCGTTCCACTCGCGGACTTCCTGTACGCGGACAGCTACGAGCGGCTGATGGGCGAGGTGCAGCGCGGCGAGTACCTCGGCATACACGAGGCCGCCGGCCTGCCTTGCCACCACCTGGCGTTCGAGCAGGCCACCATCGACTGGCAGCTCTGGATCGACGCTGGCAAGGACCCACTGCCACGCAAGCTGGTGATTACCTACAAGACCGAGGACGAGGTTCCACAGTACACGGCGACCATCCGGAAGTGGAATCTCGAGCCGCGGCTGCCGGATGCGCTGTTCGTCTTTACACCGCCCGATGGCGCCGCCCGTGTGGAGGTGCTGGCATTCGTCGGCCGGGCGGAGCCACCGGCGGGAGGAGCGCGATGAGTGGTCACCAGACCATTTCGGTGACCGTGATCGCGCTTGTCATCGGCTCGACCGCCGTGCTCGAAGGGCAACGCAGCCGTGGATCGGTGTCGTCGGCGCGGGGCAGTTATAGCCACTCCGGCAACACGGGCTCCGTGCAGGGGCAGCGTGCGAGCGGCACGCGGACGGTGAGCCAGAGCGGCTCCGGCGCGACGGCCACCCGGCAGGCACAGACGCAGAGCGGTGCGAGCCGGAGCACGACCAGGGAAGTGGACGCCGACAACCGCGAGATCAACAAGACGACGACCGGCACCACGGCCTGGGGCGAGTCGGGCACCCGATCCCGAGAGGTCGAGGGTCACGGTGGCTACGCAACCATCGAGGGGAGTGCGCGCACGAGCACCGGGCGTTCGGCCTCCGGCGAGGGCGTGGCGGGACGGACCTACTACGGCCAGCCAGCGGTCGCCGGAACGGTCAACACCAAATACAACGGCACCTACAACGCCGCCGCCGCCCGCACGCCGTATGGCGGGTGGAACACCGCGGCGGCCGGTCCGTACGGCGGACGTGTGACGACGACGTTGCCGTCTGGGTACAAGACGTCGACATATTACGGTCGTCCCTACTACACGTACGGCGGCTCGTATTACCGGCCCTATACCTATGGCGGCGTCCACTATTACTACCCGGTTCCGCCACCGTACTACTCGGTACTACAGCTACCCTCCCCCAGGCGCGACAATTCTCGTGATTGCGGACGTCAAGTACCTGGTGTCGCAGGACGGCAGCTACTGCAAGCAGACGACGACCAGCGACGGGAAGACGACATACCAGGCAGTGCCCGCGCCGCAGGGCGCCGCGATGGCGACGCTGCCGGCGACGCGCGTGCTAGTGAGCGTCGCAGGCACCACCTACTATCTCAGCGCCAATGGGTTCTACCGGCGCGTGATGAACGGCGCGCAGGAATCGTTCGTGGTGGTGACGGCACCAGCAGGGGTCGTCTTCGTCGCGGCGCTGCCTGCGAACTTCGAGGTCATCCACCTGAACACGATGTACTTCAAGGCGGGCGGCCGTTACTACGTGCCGTACCTCTCGCCCGATGGCGCGGAGTTGTACGTCATGGTGGACACCCCGCCGACGCCCTCCTCTACCGGGCCGGTAGCGACGGCTCCGGCCAATGCGCCCGCACCCGCGGCTCCAGCGGCTGCGAAGGCTCCGGTGGCGGCTCCGAGCACGACGCCCGCGGCACCGACGGCCGCCCCCGTCCGTGCGGTGGTGGAGCGCCTAGAGGCCCCTGCGGGGACGGTCCTCGTGGTGCGGCTGGCCACCGAGGTGAGCTCCGCGACCGCGCAGGTCGGCAATCGGTTTCACGGTTTCCTGGACCAGGACGTCGCCGCCAACGGCCGCATGATCGCGCCGCACGGCACGAAGGTGTACGGCGTGGTGAGCGCGGTTGATTCCGGCAGCAAGATGAAGGGCCAGCCGACGTTGAGCGTGACGCTGACCGACATACAGGCCGGCGGCCGCGTGCTGCCGATCAAGACGCAACCCGTGAACGCCTCCGGCGGGACCGCAAGCGGAGCAAAGAAGCTCGTTGGCGGAGCCGCGGTGGGCGCCACCATCGGTGCGATTGCCGGGGGCGGCGAGGGGGCCGCGATCGGCGCGGCGGTGGGGACCGGTGTCGGCGGCGCGGCGGCCGCGGGCAGCTCCGTCAAGCCAGCCGTCATTGCGGCGCAGACCCCGCAGGCGTTCACCCTGGCAGTGCCACTGCAGCTGGAGATCACGACGAACGTCGCCGTGCGTTGAGCAGGAGAGGACCATGAAGACGAGTCATTCGAGGTTAATCGGGATGGCATGCGTGCTCGCCGCACTCGTGCTGGCGCCGCTGGCCGCCCAGGACCTGAAGGAGAAGCTGGCCGCCGCCAAGCAGGCCGCGGCCCTCAATCAAAAGGCCCTTCGCTCGTACTCCTGGGTCGAGAAGACAGAGCTCAGCCTCAAGGGCGAGGTGAAGAGCACGAAGGTGGACATGTGCCGTTACGGGCCCGACGGCAAGGTGCAGAAGACACCTGTCGTCGAGCCACCCCCGCCGGAGCAGAAGCGCGGGGTGAAGGGCAAGATGATCGCTAAGAAGACGGGGGAGATGAAGGAGGAGCTCGAGGCGGCGGTGGCGCTCGTCCAGCAGTACCTCCCACCCTCCCCCGAGATGATGCAGGTGGTGATGAATGCCGGCACCGCGTCGCTCTCTCAAGCGGGCCCTGGCCGCGCATCGCTCAAGTTTCCGGGCTACGCCAAGGCCAACGACGCCTTGACGCTGACGTTCGACACCACCGTCAAGTCAATGCAGCAAATCGACGTCCAGACCTGGCTCGACGAGCCAGACAACGCCGTCACGCTGACGATCACGATGAACACACTCCCTGAAGGGGTGAGCCATCCTGGCACGGTGCTGCTCGGAATGCCGAAGCGCAAGATCGAAGTCCGCATCACGAAGTCGAACTACCAGAAGCTTGCACAGTAGCGAATCTGCAACCGGAAGGAGTCACGCCATGAGCCGCCTAATCGCCGCCGCGGTCTTTGCGTCCGTGTTCGCCGCCGTCGCGGTAGCCTCACAACAACCGGCGTCGCAATACCCGGTGATGGAGGCCATCGCGCAGAAGGTGCTCCAGAAGTACCAAGGGTCCTCGTGCGAGCAGCTGTTGGCAGAAAAGCATCAGCCGCCAGACCCGAAACAGGCCCAGATGAAGGACAAGGCGTTCCAGCAACTGCGCCAGGATCCCGACATGCGCAAAGCGTTCATCGACAAGGTGGCAGCGCCGATTGTCAACAAGATGTTCGACTGCGGCATGATTCCCTGACACCGCGATCTCTATCTCCACGGCGGAGTCCTCCGGTGAGCACTGTTCACGAACCCGTCACGAAGGCGCCGCGTCGGCTTGCCAACTTTCACCTGCTGGCGAAGCCGACCGGTGCGGTGTGCAATCTCGACTGCAGAGTACTGCTTTTTCCTCTCGAAGGAAATGCTCTACCCGGGAAGCCGCTTTCGGATGGCGGACGAACTGCTCGAGACCTACGTCCGCCAGTTGCTCGAATCCCAGGCGGGGCCCGAGGTGAGCATCGCCTGGCAGGGCGGCGAGCCGACACTGATGGGCCTCGACTTCTTCAAGCGCACGGTGGACTACGCCGGGCGCTACAAGCGACCAGGCCAGACGCTCGCCTACACCATTCAAACCAACGGCACGCGATTGGACGATGAGTGGGCGGCGTTCTTCAAGGCGCACAAATATCTCGTCGGGCTGAGCATCGACGGACCGCGCGAGCTGCACGACGCCTATCGCGTGGACAAAGGCGGCCAGGGCACGTTCGATAGCGTGATTCGAGGCTGGCGTCTGCTCCACAAGCACGGCGTCGACGTCAACATCCTCTGCACCGTGCACGCGGCCAATGGCGATCATCCACGCGATGTCTACCGCTTTTTCCGGGACGACCTCGGGGCCGAGTTCCTCCAGTTCATCCCGATTGTCGAGCGCGTGAGCGCGGAGATGCTGCCGCTCGCCAATCGCGGCTGGGGCGAGCGCGGCGGCGATCCGCGCCCGCTGTACGTGCTCGAAGGGAACGAGGTGACGGATCGATCGGTGCGATCGGAGCAGTGGGGACGTTTTCTGATCGGCATCTTCGATGAATGGATCCGCGCGGATGTCGGGCGGGTGTTCGTGCAGATGTTCGATGCCGCGCTGGCGTCGTGGGTCGGCCTGCCCTCGGCGATGTGCATTTTCAACGAGACGTGCGGCAGCGCCCTGGCGCTCGAGCACAACGGCGACCTCTACTCGTGCGATCACTTCGTCGAGCCGAAGCATCTGCTGGGCAACATCCAGCAGGTGCACATGCTGCAGCTCGTCACGTCGGAGCAGCAGCGGCAATTCGGCCTCGCCAAACGGGACACGCTGCCCCGGGTACTGCCGCGAGTGCTCCGTCCGATTCGCCTGTCACGGTGAGTGTCCCAAGAATCGCTTCATCACGACGCCGGACGGCGAGCCCGGCCTGAACTACCTGTGCGCCGGGTACAAGGCATTCTTCACGCATATCGATCGACCGATGCGGATGATGGCAGAGCTGCTGCGCCAGGGACGCTACGCGGACGAGGTGATGGCGATCCTTGACAAGGAGTGTGTCGTCGCGGGAACGGCGCGCGGCGACCAAACCCAGAACAGCGCGACGTGGGAAGCGTGAAACCGAACCGATCTGTGGTTTCCTAACCAGGCCGGGCCGACCGGTCAGAGGAGTCGCAGATGCCACACACGGGACGCAGCAGCGAAGAGATCGTCCACGCCCTCGACCAGGTCGAGGGCGGCGAGAGAGTCACCGAGGTCTGCCGCCGGCTCGGCGTCAGCCGAGCAGACGTTTATCGCTGGAAGAGGCAGTTCAACGGCCTGGGCCTCCAGGAGCTACGCGAGCTCCGATCCCTGCGCCACGAAAACAGCAAGTTGAAGCAGGCCGTGGCGGACCTCACGCTGGATCGCCGCATCCTCGAGCAGATCGTCCGAAAAGGGCTGTGACGCCTCGCACACGCTCACACCAGTCTGCAGGATCGAATGCCGGCCGCAATGGGCGCAATGTGGGTCGACTCACGTGATCATGGCCGCGCGCTTCACGGCCGTTCATCGCGCGATCATCCTGTCGGGCTGGCTCGCAGCGCTGGCGTTGCTCGCAACGCCCGTGCGCTCGCAGGAGCCAGTGGTGTTTGGTGTGATCGGCGACACCGGAGACGTCTCGAAGGGGCTGCTCAACGTCGTGCGTGAGATGGGCGACTACCGCCGCCAGCGCGCGCGGTTCGACTTCGTCCTGATGCTGGGCGACAACATCTACGGAGATGGCGTCGGGCGCGGAATTCCCGCCGTGTTCGAAGTGCCCTTCGCCCATCTTCTCAAGGCTGGCGTCGAGTTCCATGCCGTGCTCGGCAACCACGACATCCGCCGGGGCACGGAACTGCAAGTCAACTATCCGCGCTGGAACATGAACGGCCGGCGCTTCTACTCGTTCTCGAAGGGGGACGAACTCGTCGAGTTCTTTGGGCTCGATTCGACGGCCCTGGCGGGAGAGGCGAGCGCGCTCGTCGTCGTCGAGAAGGCCAGGCTCGACCAGGAGCGCGCCGCGCTCGCACGCAAGGCGACGCTCACCGCCTCGGAGACGCGGCGGCTCGCCCGGATCAACGCCGAGCTCGGCGAGGACGTCGAGTTCGTCAAGGTGCAGGAAACCGTGAAGAACGAACAGCTCGTCTGGCTACACGACGCGCTGACGCGATCGAAAGCGCGATGGAAGGTGGTGTTCCTGCATCACTCGATCTACTCGGCGGCAACCAGACGCAACGGGCACGGCGGTGAGAAATCCGTCCTGACCTTGCGAGCGCTGCTCGAGCCGATCTTCGTCGATCGCCGGGTCGACCTCGTCCTTGCCGGCCACGATCACCATTACGACCGGTCGACGCTGCAACCCGTGAACACCTCCAACGGGCACCGCGTCCAGTACGTGACGGCTGGCGCGAGCGCGCGCCTGAGACCAGCTACCGTCGACCCTCGCAACACGTACACTGCCAAGGCCGTGGGCACGATCCACTCGTTCCTGATCGCTCATGCGACGCCCGACGCCATCCGAATCGAAGCGATAGGCGCCGACGGCAAGACGCTCGACTCGTTTCAAGTCTTGAAAACCGCAGCAACTGCCAAATGAGATACCGGCGATGAACGGCGTGGTGGCGATGCCGCACCACGCCGCTGGCAGGCGACGTCAGAATCGGATCGAAATGCCGGCGATCACTGACTCGAGCTGTTCCTCGACATGCGCACTCACCGCGTCGAGCTCCGTGGCATGTCGAACGAACTGCGCTGGAGCAGCCGCCCTGGTTTGTGTCGTGGCCATCGTCACTTCCTTTCATGCCACGTTGGCGATATATCTGATCGCTGTGATGCTCGGCAGGAACACGTACGCCGCGGCTTTGGTCGTGACGAAGGTCGAGAGACCGGTTACCTCGATCGGCGGGCCCCCATTTGCCTGAGGGATCACGAAAATGCTTTCCGCGGGGTCCTGGGTGCCAATCAGCGGATCTTTCGACTGTGGGTGAAGCCTGACACCCCCGGCGAATTCGCTGTCATTGACCCAGCGTCGCAGCACGAACTCATACTGGTTTTCGATGCTCGCGTTGATGAAATAGCCGAGAATCCCGCGCTCGATGCCATCGTACGGCTTCCCTGGGTCATAGGTCGGCCCGTAAGGCAACAGACAGCGAGCCAGCCGGTGAGAATTATTGCTGCCGCCTGGCACCCCCTGGCCCGCGACTGGCTCACCCCGTGGATTGACACGGCGTATGTGTGCGCCGACGGGACAGCGGATCCCTTTCGGATCTCCCGAACCATCAGCATTCACGTACTCGAAGTCGTTCAGCTGTTCGGGCGGAATCCCTCCCACAGGGCTATCCGTGTCCGGTGACAGAGCGAGAGGAACGCCGTTGCGCCATCGCCCGCACATCTTGGCCGCGAGCAGCTCAGGATCGATTTTGTCTTTGTTCGACTGCAGAAAGTTCTCAAAGCCAACGACGTCGGTCTCGATCTTTTTGAACACTCCAAAGCTGCCGTTCACGCCGAGTCTTCGCGGCTGCGGCACCTCGTAGTTCTCGGCGTCTTCCCGCAAGACGAAAAGCCATGGCGCGCAGGGCTGCTGGTGATCAGCGGGATATTTCTCCGGGCCGCCGCGAATGGTGGTCCTGGAGATGCCGTCGGTATATCCGAAGTGAGTCTTGCTGGTGGGCACGGGTTGGCCGTCTTGCATCTCCATCAACGCCATCCCGTCCTGGCGCCAGATTTCTCGAAAGGCATTGCCTTCGGCAAACCAGGCACACACCCTGTCGCTGTAGCTCTGCATCGCTTCCGGGCTGATGGCGTGCAGCGTCACCAGGACGTGATCGTGCCCTTTTCCGAAACCGCCACTCCAGTTCTGGGGCGCACTTGCTCCGGTATCTCCGACCAATTCCGCTCGTTGGGCGGCTCCTTCGATGAACGCACCAAAGGACTTGAAGGACAGCGTAGGAACGCGTTGGCTTATCTCCAGCGCCACCAGTCCGGGCCACGTGATGCCGACGTTGAGACAATAGTCGGGCTTGCGACGTGGGGCATCCGCGGGATTGTCCCCGGGTCCGGGCGCGAACCCCACGTGCCAGTCCTCGGCGGTGGTGATTTGCGGGACATCGGATTCGTCGCCGCTGACGAGCCGACCGAGTTGCCTGCGCGCGTGTGCCGGAGCTCCTACCGTCAGTAGGAAAGTGCCGCACCATCGGCATTCGGTAACCACGGAGAATGAAGCCCTGAACGTCCGCAAGGTCGAGCGCGGACTTGTCCATCGTCCCGGAGTCGCCCTCAGTCTGCGCGTTCTCGCGTCGCGTTCGACGAAGCATTCGGCGAAGTAGACCCGGGGCCTTCCTTGCCGGGGCTGCTGGTGCTTTGAGCTGCTTGGCCAACGCGGGTCCCTCCGGCCTGATGATGCTTCGGGATCAAGTGTCTCCACTGCTATCCAGCGGTGGCCGATTGTGACTTGCGGTCGGCCAGAAGGGCCTTGATGTCTTGAACCGAGAAGCCTGGATAAGCGCTGTAAAACCCGATCGGCGGATAGTTGTTTTCCGATGCCCACTGATATGAACGCCTGGGCGTTCTTGGCCACTGGGGTTGGCGGCGCGCCAGTGATATGGGGAAAGAGAGCATCGAAAGTGAACGAGGTCTTGTCTGCGAAGTCCTGGATGTACTTCTCGAAATCACCGTCGAAGATGGTGAAGAAGCCTAGGCGGTTGTTCTCAAAGGGCACCCAATGGGAGAAATGCAGCGTCCCGATAGCATCCGCCGCTTTATGTCCCTTCTCTCCCACCAGGGCCTGCCCGACTGCTTCAGACAAAGCCTTGCACACGTGACTTGAAGGCCATGTATGCCAGCAAGGGGGCTTGTGAGGTATTGCCGGTAAAGCCCGCCGCACGCGCGCACGCCTTGATGTCCTGAACCGAAGCGTCCTCGTAAGCGAAATACGTATCGAGAGGCTCGCGGACATGAGACTTCAGCCATTTGATGACCCTCTGAGGGTTATCAGCCACCGGCGTGGCCGGAGGGTCGTCGACGTGTTTGAAGATGGCGTCAAACACCGGGCCGGCGTTCACCACGAGACGGTCGATATGCTTGTCGACCTCGGCGTCGATGTCCGAAACGAAGAGCAGCTTCTCGTCTCCCTTGACCATGAACCGGGAGAAATGCACGGTCCCAAGGTGGTCCTGCGTCTTCGCGAAATCTGGCATCAACGGGGGCAGCTCTTCGGTGAGCGCCTTGGCATTCGCGGGTCCCTTGATCGGGAAGTCAATCGTGAGATGGCTCTGGCTCATCAGCGTTCTCCTTTGCCGTCAGAATGGTCACTTCGTACTCAAAATCCGGACCGCAGGGCACTACGCGTGGAGCGGCAAAAACGACCTGCCGTCAAGCGCAAGCTGTCTGCAAGATCACGGTGGACCGTGACGGGCTCGCAATAGACGGTTGATGCCGCCCCGAAACACAAACTCTGCCGTGACTCGCGCGGGCCCGCTGCTGTCGAGGACGCACCGATGCGCGCGGCTCAGAATCGAAACGTCCACCCCGCCTGGATCTGAGACGACGTCCCGCGTCTGCCATCCTTGTTCACGCGTGTGCCGCCGAGAAATTCCAGCACGAGATCGAGCTGCTGTATGGGCGTCCAGGTCAAGTTGATCGAGGACCGGTGCGTGCGGTGCAGGGCATCGTCTGGCTGCACGTCGAGATTGTCGACGTTGACGATGCCGTAGGTAATGGCCGACGTGAAGGTCGGCCGCCACTGGCGCTCGTAGCCGACGTAACCGGACGAGACGAGCAGCGCGCGAAGCTGATTGGTTGTTGCGTCGTACACTGCGTCCTGGCCGCCGAGTGTGCCGAGGTCGGTGATATAGCGGCCGATGCCCCACCCCCCGTTGCCAGCGAACTTGACGCGATCGTCTCTGTCCCATTTCGGCACGAGCACGCCGCTCACGTTGACGCCGAAAGCGCCCGTGGACAGCGTCACATCCGGGCGATCGAATGGAGTCCCGCGCAATGAGCGCGCCAGCACGGCGGCTTGCACGTGCGTCGTCCGCGTCAGGCCCAAGGCGCTGTCGCGTGCGGCCTCGGGATCCCACCGCAGGCGTGCGATGAAGTCTGGTATGTGATTGACGCCCTGCGCGCCCGTCAGGTCGGGCGACGGGTTCTCGAGAGCCAGCGACGTGTTCAGATGCCCGGTGACGGTGCGTGTATAGCGAAGAAGCGGCTGACGAAAGAGCGAGATGGCATTCAAGCCCTCGAAGTCGATGCCGATGGGCTCTGTTTCGGGATCCGAGAACGTCGACCACGTCTGGCCGATCACCCAGTGATCGGACTGGATGAACGCATGACGCAGCCTCATCGTTCGTCCCGAGCCGGCGAAGTCGCTCTCGAGAAACGTGCGCAGGGGGCCGATCGGCGTGTGCGCCCGGACGTCCAGGTTGGCGCGGCTCGCCGCTGGTGAATAGGTGGTGCGCGACTGCTCACCCGGCACCTCGGCCCCGACTGGAATGGACGAGGTGACGAAGCGATCGTCGGTGCCGAGCGCCGCGAGCGTGTGCACCAGCGTCATGCGCGCCTGCCCGCCGATCCTGAGCGCGGCGTCGGCGCCGGGAATGCGGATCGATCCTGGAAAGTCGCCGGCGGACACGACCAGAGCCGGCAGTTCGGGCGTGCGCTGCGGATCCTGGCTGTCGCCCCGGGACGTCTGTGCGGTGAGCGGGGCCGCGGGCGCAGCGCTCCCTGTCAACGCTGCCAACTGTGTTTGCGCCGCAAGCGCCACAGCGCTCGTGTCATCGAGCCGCGCGCGCAACGCCTCGAGTTCACGCGCTTGAGCATCGAGGCGACGCGCCTGCTCCTCCAGCAGCCGCCGTTGGTCATCGACGAGACGGCGCAAATCGGCCACCGCTGCATCCGATGTCGTCTGGGCGGTTGCCGGGGCGAATGTCGCCGCGACCAGCGTCGCAGCGATCGCGACTCCGAAGGCGCGCGTCGCGTCGAGATGTCGCACGAGGAGCGACCAGAGCAACTCGTATGCCGAAGCGTGGCTCCTGCGGGCGGCACCCCGCGGTCCGCAGTGCGCGGGCGCGACGATGGCGACACGCCGCGGCGCGATGGGGCTTACGGCATTTGGTGATTGGGCTGACGGCATGCTGTAACGCGGCCGTCTGCCGGAGCGAACGGACGCTCGACGGGACCGTATTCACCCACCGGGTCGTGATGTGCGCGCGTGCACGGGTCGATTGAAGCGGCGTCCTTCTTGCTATCTGAGCGACGGCAGCCCCGGGGCGGGGGTCTCAGGCGCCTCGTTGGGTTCAGGCTCGAGCGTCAAAAGAAGGAGTGTTCCGATGAGACGACGACTGATCTTGCTTGGCGCGGCGTGCGGGCTCACGCTGCTTGCGGCCGTGCCTGTCCAGGCTCAGCTGAACGGGAGTCACAGCGTCGGCGACTTCGGCGTGCAAGCTGGATCGCAGCCCGCGCCGGGCTTCTATGCCGCGCTCTTCTATTATCGATCCGACACCGACACCATCAAGGATGCTGACGGTAACACCGTCCGCTTGTCGCCGGCCTCTCCTGGGAGCGTCGCCATCACGGCTGCGGCTCCCCTGCTGTGGTACGTCAGCAAAGCCAAGATCCTCGGGGCAAACTACGGCGTGATGGCGGTGCTTCCCTGGGCCAACGCGTCGCTCGAAGCGCCCGCCTTCGCGCTCAGCAACACAGTCGACACCAGCTTCGCCGACATTCTCGTCCGGCCGCTCGACCTGGGATGGCACACCAAGCGCGCGGACTTCTCCGCCGGGTTCCAGTTCTACGTGCCGACAGGCAGATATGAGCTCGGTGGCAGCGACAACATCGGGAAGGGCATGTGGTCGTATGAGCCCTTCATCGGGGCGACGCTCTATCTCGATGAGGCGCGGACCACCAGTCTCGCCAGCACCGCTTTCTGGGAGTTCCACGGCAACAAAGAGGATACCAACGTCAAGGTCGGCCAGATCCTCACGTTCGAAGGGGGCCTGGGCAAGTCGTTCCTCGGTGGCGGTCTCGTGATCGGCGGTGCTTACTACGCGCAGTGGAAGCTCACGAATGATCAGTTGGCCGAGTTCGTGCTGCCCGGCGGAGATCCGGTCAGGGTGGATTTTCCCAACAAGCACCACGTGTTCGCCTTCGGGCCTGACGTGACGTTGCCGATCGCGAGCAAGTCGAAGCTCTTCGCCCTGGTCAACATCCGCTACTTCTGGGAAACGGGCGCACGAGTGAAAACAGAAGGGCAGACTCTGGTGGTTACGGCGACCTTCCCTGTTCCCAGCAAAAGGCTGCAATGAGAGGGCGGGGGCCGGCGTGACAGCCCTGACCATCGCGGCCATCACGTTCGTTTGCGCGTTTGGCGCCGCCGTGATCGGCGCCTACCTGCATGACCGGCTGCCCGCGCCGCACCTGAGCAGGGAGTCCCAGGACGTGGTGCGGCTCGCCATGGGCCTGATCGCGACGATGACCGCCATTCTGCTGGGTCTCGTGACCACCGCTGCGCGAAGTACGTTCGACGCCCACGAGACGGCGATCAGAAACAGCGCGGTCAACATCCTGACACTGGACCGCCACCTTGCGCGGTACGGCCCGGAGACCAGGCCTACGCGCGCCCTGCTGCGAAGCCTTGTGGCAGTACACGTTGAAACGACGATGCCGGCCGAAGGGCGTAGAGGTGACGTCGTCGCGCTGCCAACGCCGAAAGTCGAGGAAATCGAAACCCAGATTCTTCATCTCTCGCCGGCGACCGAGGTTCAGCGCTGGTTCAAGGACGAGGCGCTCGCGCTCAGCGAAGAGGTGCTGAAGATACGGTGGCGGGTGTTCGCGAGCGGCGACGCCATTCCGCCGGTGTTCATTGGCGTCGTGGTCTTCTGGCTGTCAGTGACCTTCGCGAGCTTTGGCCTCTATGCGCCTCGTAACGCGACGGTCGTCAGCGTGCTCTTCATCGCGGCGGTGTCGGTCGCGGCGGCGTTGTTCCTGATCGTGGAACTGGATGGGCCCTTCGAGGGCGCGATCAGGGCCTCCGGCGGGCCCCTTCGCTTCGCGCTCGACAACCTCGGTCGTTAGAGCCGAGGAAGGAACTCACAGGCATGGATCGCCTAAGACTTCCTCAGGACGCTAGAGCTGGACAGATGAGCCGCGGCAGGGGAACCGTGGGGAGAACAGCGCGACGCGCGAGGTGTTCGGTCAAGCAAGGGCTGGCTACTACGAAAGACATGGTGCGCGTGCGGAAGGCGTGTGCGAGCGTGATCTTCATTGCGATCGTGCTGTCCTGGCCAACAGTGAGCCGGGCCCAGCAACCACCCGCACAGGCGCCGGGAGAGGCCGAGGAACTCGCGAAGAAACTCGCGAATCCGGTTTCGGATCTCGTGAGCGTGCCGTTCCAGTTCAACTGGGAACAGAACGTCGGAACGAGTGACGCCACTCGCTTCATCTTGAACGTTCAACCGGTGATACCGTTTGCGCTGAACAACGACTGGAATCTGATCGCGAGAGTGATCGTCCCCTTCGTGAGCCAGCCGGCGCTGGTCGACGGCGGGGAGGCAGCTTTCGGCGTCAGCGACATTCTCGCGTCGTTCTTCTTCTCGCCCTCGAAGCCCGGATTGATTTGGGGAGTGGGGCCAGCCATCAGTCTCCCCTCGACGAGTGTTCCAACCCTCGGCACCGAGAAATGGAGCGCCGGCCCATCGGTTGTCGTGCTGAAGCAGTCTGGAAAGATGACCTACGGGACGCTGTGGAATCAGATCTGGTCCTTTTCAGGCAATTCTGACCGGCCGGACGTCAACCAGATGTTCCTGCAACCGTTCTTCGCTTACCAGGCGACACGGACCGTGACGGTAACCCTGCAATCCGAGACGACTGCCAACTGGGAAATCGATGAGAACAGGTGGACCGTGCCAATCAACGTGCTCTTGGCCAAGTTGTCGTCGTTTGGCCCATTTCCCGCGAGCTACCAGCTCGGATTCGGCGCATTTGTGGAGCATCCCGACATCGGGCCGTCGTGGAAAATCCGCAGCGCCATCGTCATCCTTCTGCCGCGGCGGCGGTAGCGGCAGCGCCGCACCGCTCCAACACGCGCAGCCTACCATCTCCCGCCTGATGACCCTCGCCGACTCGTCGGACAGAACTCGGCCGCGTTCGCCAGCGTTCGCTGTCTTCGACAGCAGTTACTGCGGGAAGCCGATACGGCGAAGCAGGTCTGCGAAGCGGGGGTCGGAGCGCAGGCTGTCCCACTCTGGCTGTACCTTCAGAAATGCCCAACCCGTCCGCTCGTTCCAGGCCCTGTCGAGCCACTGGAAGGCCTTGTCTTTGTTGCCCAGACGCGCGTAACTCGTCGCCACACTCGCAGGCGAATAGACACGGTGGTTTGCGGTTACTCTTCAGCTCGATGTCCTTTAGCAGCATCCCTTTCAGTCCGGCCTCGGTGTAGGCCCCCCGAAGCGCGGCGGCAACCTCGGGTCGTCCATTCAGCTTGAGAGCGGTCTCAATCTCATCCATCTCCTGATCGTACATGCCCTTCTGTGCGTAGACGTAGGCGAGGCCCGAATGCACCCTGGCGTTATTCGGATCGAGCCTAAGCAGTTGCTTGAATTCGAGCATCGCTCGGTCGTAGTCGCGCTGGAAATGCCACATGTCGGCTTGAGCAATACCCATCTGAATTGGGAGTGGATCGAGTGCGCGGGCCTGGTTGACTTCATGCTGCGCTTCCTTGAATCTCCCGAGCGACTTCAGGAACGCATGATAGCGATCGTGCGGTATGGACAGGTTTGGATTCAATTCGATGGCACGCCGGAATTCACGTTCTGCGCTGGCAAAATCCGTCGTCAGCCACGAGACGAACCCCTGGGCGTCGTGTGCTTCCGCAAGCATGCTGTCGAGCGCCAGCGCACGTTTGGCCGCCGCCTCGGCCTTGGCATTTGCTTCCGTGGCCGGAAGACTCCCAATGTACCCGAGGATGGCCAACGCATCCGCCAGGCCTGCGTAAGCGGCCGCGTAATTGGGGTCTTGATCGATGGCCTGCTGAAAATACTGCCGTGCCTTCTCAAAGCTAGAATCCGTGGATCGATCGATTTGGTATCGACCCAGCAGATACAGCCGGTAGGCTTCGGCATTCGCGGAACCATGCCTCGACTTCCCTCCTTCGCCGCCCTGCCCGAGCCTGTTCCCGAGAGCGTGCGTGATCGTGGTGACAAGCCGCTGCTGCAAGTGCGCGAGGTCACCGGATCGTTCGGTATAACGTGCCCCCCATAGCTGGGTGTTGTCGCGGACATTCACGAGCTCGCTGGTGATCACCATGTTCTCGCCGCGCTGGACGATCCGACCGGTCACGACCGCATCGACCTTCAGCGCCTGGCCCACTTGCTGTGGGTCAACTTCACGCCCTTTGTAACGAAACGTCGAACTCCCCGACATCACTTTCATCGTGGGCCACTGCGAGACGGTGTCGATGATTCCTACCGTGATTCCGTCTGCCAGCTCCTCGACAATGGTGTCCGCCTGCGCGCCCGCGAAGGGCAGGACCGCAATTGAGGCAATCGCCGGTTTTGGCGAGAACATCGCGGGCCGCAGCAACAGGGCGGCTGCACCGATCACCGTGATCACTGCTGCGATCACCTATTGACCGTGTTCGGCGCCACCAGGGAACGGGCGCCATCTCCAGGCTCCGAGTCGGCGCCGTTCCGGACCCGGTGTCCCGCTTCAATCGCTGAAGGTCGGTGCGAATGTCGGCCGCGTGCTGGTAGCGCAGATTGCGATCTTTCTCCAGGCACTTGTCGATGATTCGCGCGAGATCGGTGGACAGATCCGGATTCAGGCGCAGCGGAGAAACTGGAGCCCGGTTCAGAATGGACTCGAGAATCACCCCGGAGGTCTCCCCCCGGAACGGTAAGGTGCCCGTCGCCATCTCGTACAGGACGGCCCCCAAAGAGAAGAGGTCCGTGCGGGCGTCCAACTCCTTCGCCCGAACCTGCTCCGGTGACATGTACGCGATGGTGCCGAGCGTAGTGCCCGGGCTGGTGAGCTGTTCCTCCGAACCGGTGGTGACGAGCGGCATACTTTGCGTCGCTGACTGGGTTACAGAACGCGGGATCGAAACCTTCGCTAATCCGAAGTCGAGAATCTTGGCGTGCCCCCGCTGCGTGACGAAGATGTTGGCCGGCTTGATGTCACGGTGCACGATGCCTGCCGTATGAGCGGCGTCGAGCGCATCGGCGATCTCGATAGCGAGCGACAGCAGCAACTCGATGTCGAGCGGCCGTCCCGCGATGCGGTGCTTCAACGTCGCGCCATCCAGAAACTCCATCGCGATGAACACTTCGCCGTGGTCCTCGCCGATCTCGTAGATCGTGCAGATGTTGGGATGATTCAAGTGGGAAGCGGCCTTGGCCTCGCGGCGGAATCTCTCGAGCGCCTGGCGATCCTGGGCCATCTCGGGAGGCAAGAACTTGAGCGCGACAAAGCGGCCGAGCCGAGTGTCCTTGGCCTTGTAGACCACGCCCATGCCGCCGCTGTCCAGTTTCTCGATGACGTGGAAGTGGGAAAAGGTCTGGCCAATCACGGAAGTGACCTGAGCTGGGGCTATGGGATGGCGCCCGCTGGCGACGACGGGCCGTGAGCTGAAGTCACGACATTCTGTGACCTAAGCAGAGTTCGCCCTCTTCACACTGGCGTTCCCCTAACGCAACTCGTGTGTTGTCAGAGGGGTCGCGCCGAACCGCGGTGCGAAGGGTTGCCCTTTCTGATGAGCAGGTGCAATTAGGGTTCCAGCCGCAGAAGCCGCGAACCGCAGGACTGCACGCCAGTTTCCGAAGCCGTAGATGGCGACCACGACGTCCGTCCACGCGACCGAGTCGCGGCTGCGTGTCCCGAGCGCGTCTGTGCCGGTGTTACCGGTCGCCCGAAACATCGGTGCCCTTCCTGAGGACGGGGTAACAGTTTATTCCGGAGACATGGGTGACACTTTGCCCCCGAGGAGGGGGCATGCCCTGGAAGGAGTGTCACGTCGTGGACGAGCGTCTCCGGTTCGTGGCCCGGCTGTTGGACGGCGAGAAGATGACGGCAGTCTGCGCCGAATTCGGGATCTCTCGCAAGACGGGCTACAAAATCTACGACCGCTACAAGGACTATGGGGTCCACGGGCTCACCGACCGCAGTCGGCGCCCGTATCGCCATGCCAACCAGCTCCCGCTGGTGCTCGAAACGCAGATCGTCCGGCTGAAGAAGGACTATCCCGACTGGGGCGCGCCGAAGATCCGCGAAAAGCTGCGTGGCCGCTGCGGCCCGCTGCGGTGCCCGGCCATCAGCACGGTCCACGCCGTGCTGGATCGGCACGGGCTGGTGCAGCGGCGTGGTCGCCGCCGCCGGCGGGCGACCGGCACGCCGTTGTCCCAGACGAGCACACCCAATGCGCTCTGGTGTGCCGACTACAAAGGCGAATTTCGCCTGGGGAATCGCCAGTACTGTTACCCGCTCACCATCACCGACTTTGCGAGTCGCTACCTGCTCACGTGCGAAGCGCTGTCGACCACCCGCGAACCGTACGCGTTTGCCGTTTTCGAACGCACCTTCAGGGACTATGGCTTGCCGTGCGCGATTCGGACGGACAACGGCGCGCCGTTCGCCTCGGCGCACGCGCTCTATGGGCTCAGCAAACTCTCAGTGTGGTGGCTCCGCCTCGGCATTGGCCTCGAGCGCATCAAGCCCGGCCATCCCGAGCAGAATGGGCGACACGAGCGGATGCACCTCACCCTCAAGCAACAGGCGACCAAGCCGGCGGCACCCAACCTGCTCCAGCAGCAGGCACGCTTCGATCGGTGGCAGCGCGAATACAACGACGAGCGCCCGCACCAGGCGCTGGCGATGCAAGTCCCTGCGGACCTGTATGCCCCGTCAGACCGCCCCTACCGGGGCGTCGGCGAACTCGACTACCCGCTGCACGACTGGGCGAGCACGGTGACGCACTGCGGCCGGATCTGCTTCAGGGGACGAAAAGTGAATCTGAGTCAGGTCTTTGCAGGCCAGCCGGTGGGTGTACGTCAGGTGGACGAGCACGTTTGGCTCGTCACCTTCATGCACTACGATCTGGGCTACTTTGACGACGAGACGTGTAGGCTGGAGCCGATTGACAATCCCTTCGGCCCGAAAGTGTTACCTATGTGCTCGGAATAATCTGTCACCCATGTGACCGGAATAGACCTCAGGATTTTGGAGGCGCCGCCCGGATTTGAACCGGGGATGGAGGTTTTGCAGACCTCTGCCTTACCACTTGGCTACGGCGCCCCTTGCTGGGGGTGCGGCGATAAGTTCCCCGTAGTCACGGCAATCGGCCGGGCGGTGAAGCCCGGCCGCACACGGCATCGGCGGTGAAAAGTTGGAGCGGGAAACGGGATTCGAACCCGCGACTTCGACCTTGGCAAGGTCGCACTCTACCACTGAGTTATTCCCGCGCTCCGGGCCGACTGCCGAACCCAAATGGTAATACACGCCGCCCTTTAGGCGCAACCCAGGTAAACGATTCACGGCCGGGCCGGCAGGCTTCAGACATTGACCTCCCGCAGGACCTCCGCAGCTTCCTCTGGCGCCGTGGGGTTGATGTAGAACCCGGTTCCCCACTCGAATCCCGCCACCTTCGTCAGCTTCGGCATGATCTCGAGGTGCCAATGGTAGAACTCACCGGCCGATTCCGTGAACGGCGCGCTGTGGATGATCAGGTTGAACGGCGGCGACTCGAGGACGCGGTTCATGCGCAGCAGCGTGTCCTTCAGCATCCTGGCGAGGCTTTCGTACTCGTGCCGCGGGGCGTCCTCGAAGTTGGAGCCATGCCGTTTCGGCAGCAGCCACGTCTCGAACGGAAACCGCGGCGCGTACGGCGACAGCGCCACGAAGTCCGAGTTCTCGCTGATCACCCGCACGCGGCTGTCCAGCTCCTGCCGGACGATGTCGCAGTACACGCAGCGCTCCTTGTGCTCGAAGTGCCGCCTGGCGCCGGAGATCTCGTCGCGCACGTTGCGCGGGATGACCGGCAGCGCGATCAGCTGGCTGTGCGAGTGGTCCAGGCTCGCGCCTGCAGCCTCGCCATGGTTCTTGAAGATCAGGATGTAGCGGAAGCGCTTGTCCTGTTTCAGGTCGAGCACGCGCTCTCGATACGCCCACAACACGCGCTCGACGCCCGAGGCAGGCATCGTGGCCAGTGACGCGTTGTGATCCGGCGTCTCGATAATCACCTCGTGCGCGCCGACGCCATTCATCTTGTCGAACAGGCCCTCCCCCTGCCGATCGAGGTTGCCTTCGACCTGCAGCGCCGGAAACATGTTCGGCACCACGCGCACGTCCCAGCCCGGACCGTTGGGCCCTCCGCTGCGGCGATAGGACAGGACCTCCTTCGGCGTGTAGTGCTCGTGCCCCTCGCAAAACGGGCACACCGCATCGGGCAGCGGGCAGACCTGCTCCAGCCGGAACGCGCTGGGCCGCTTGCGCCGTTCGGTCGAGATGATGACCCAGCGGCCGGTGATCGGATCTTTACGAAGCTCAGGCACGCGCCCAATTATGACGCATCAAACGCGTTGCTGATGACCTCGACCTGCGGCGTGCCGTCGATGAACAGGACCGCCACGACGTCGAACCGGCACGACGTGGCGTCGCTTCGATACCGGGCCAGGAAGTCCCGGGCCATGGCGACGATTCGGCGCTGCTTCCGCGGCGTCACCGCCTCGGCCGGTGTCCCGCAGTCGGTGTGACGCCTGGTCTTGACCTCGACGAAGACGAGGCAGCCGCCGTCGCGCGCGACGATGTCAATTTCTCCAGCACGGGTTCGGTAACGGGTGGCAATGATTGCGTACCCGCGCCGCTCGAGGGTCCTGCGCGCGAGAGATTCGCCGAGGGATCCAAGGGCGATGTGCTGGGAGGGGTCCATGCCCAGGGCGCAGTTGCAACTCCCGCGCCGGACCCACAGCACACGAATGCACCGTCGCGCGCCGCGACGTCGCCGATCGCCTTGTCCAGAATCTCCAGCGCCTTGTCCGCCTGCGCCCTGGTGATCACCAGCGACGGGGACAGGCGGATGGCGTTTTTGCCGGCGCCCAGCACGAGCAGGCCCTTGTAGAAGCATGCCTGCACGACTGCGTCGCGTTCGGCGACGGCGCGTTCCTTGGTCTGGCGGTCCTTGACGAACTCGATGCCGATCATCAGGCCCTTGCCGCGCACATCGCCGATGATCTGATGCTTCTTCATCAGCTCGCGCGCGCCGGCGAGCAGATGGGCGCCCACCTCGGCTGCGTTTTTCACCAGCGACTCGCGGAGCAGCTTGATCGTCGCGATTGCCGCGGCACAGGACACGGGATTGCCGCCAAACGTGCTGGCGTGGGCGCCCGGGGGCCAGTTCATCACATCGGCGCGCGCGCTGCAGACGCCAAGCGGCATGCCCGAGGCGATGCCCTTGGCCGTCGCAATGATGTCGGGCTCGACGCCAAAGTGCTCCATCGCGAACATCTTGCCCGTCCGGCCCATCCCCGACTGCACCTCGTCGGCGACCAGGAGCATGCCGTGCTTCTTCGTCAAGGCCCGCAGCCGCTGGTGGAACTGGGGAGGGGGCACGAGGTATCCGCCCTCGCCCTGGATGGCCTCGACGACGATCGCGGCGACTTCGTCGGGCGAGATGAGGTGAACCAGCGTCTGGTCCTCGACAAATCCCAGGCACTCGGCCTGACACGTCTCCGGCTTCAACCCAACGGGACAGCGGTAGCAGGTCGCATAGGGGGCGTGATAGACGCCCGGCAGCAAGGGCCCAAACCCGCGACGCTGCGTGGTCTTGCTGGAAGTGAGCGACAGCGAGCCCATGCTGCGGCCGTGGAACGAGCCGAGAAACGCGATGATCCCGAACCGCCTCGTGTGGTACTTCGCCAGCTTCACCGACGCTTCGACGGCCTCTGTGCCCGAGTTGCCGAAAAACGTCTTCACTTCGCCCGAGATAGGGACGATCTCGGCCATCTCCTCGGCCAGCTTCACCTGCGGTTCGTAGTAGAAGTCCGTGCCCGACATGTGCAGGAAGCGCTGGGCCTGGTCGACGATGGCCTTGACGACGTCGGGGTGGTTGATGCCCGTCGCGTTGACGGCGATGCCGGCGGCGCAGTCGAGAAAGAGGTTGCCGTCCACATCCTCCACCACAGCGCCGCTGCCGCCCGCCATCACGAGCGGATAGTCGCGCGTGTAGGAAGGCGAGACGTGCCGGCTGTCGCGGGCGATGAGCGCAGCGGCCTTCGGGCCGGGAAGTGCGGTCTTGAGCACTGGGGCATCCATGCTATTTCCTCTTCCACCTGGTCCCGCCGGGCCCATCCTCCAGGATGATGCCGCGGCTGGCCAGTTCGTCGCGAATCCGGTCGCCGGCGGCAAAGTCGCGGCGACGCCGCGCGGCCTGCCGCTCCTCGATCAACCGGTCAATTTCGGCCGGGTCTACCGGCGGACGCGCATCTTCCTGCTGTCGCAGCGAAAGCACGCCAAGCACGCGGTCGAAATGCCCGAACAGCTCACGCGCCGCGCGCGCGTCGGCTTCTCCCAGGGCGCCGTCGTCGATGGCGGTGTTGAGCACGCGCACCAGGTCGAAGAGCACCGCCAGCCCGGCCGACGTATTCAGGTCGGCCTGGAGCACATCGTCGAACTCTGCACGCGCGCGGGCAAGCGCCTCGGCAATTGCCGGGCGCGGCTCCCCGCCGGTTATCGCGTCCAGACGGGCAAGGCCATCGACCAGCCGGCGGAGCGATTCGTCGGCCTGCTGAAGCGTGTCCCACGAGAAGCGCAGCTGCTTTCGGTAGTGGCTCGACAGCAGCAGGTATCGCAGCGCCGACGGCCTGAAGCCCTGATCGACGACGTCTTTGACGTTGTAGACGTTGCCGAGCGACTTGGACATCTTCTCGTTGTCGATGATCAGGTGCTCGACGTGCACCCAGAACCGCGAGAACGGCGCGCACGTCGCGCCTTCGCTTTGGGCGATCTCGTTTTCGTGGTGCGGGAAAATGAGGTCGATCCCGCCGGCATGCAGATCGATGGGCGGCTGGCCGAGCAGACGCAACGCCATCGCCGAGCATTCCAGGTGCCAGCCGGGGCGCCCGGGACCCAGCCCGTAATCCCATGTCGGCTCGCCGGGCTTGGTCGCCTTCCACAGCACGAAGTCGCGCGCGTCGTCTTTGGCGTAGTTGTCGCTGTCGACGCGAGCGCCGGGCTTGATGCCCTCCTGGTCGAGGCGCGCCAGCTTGCCGTAGCCGGGGAACGACGCGATGCGGAAGTAGATGGAGCCGTCACTGCGGTACGTATGGCCGTTTTTCTCGAGCGCGTGCACCAGCTTGGCCATCGCTTCGAGATTGGCCTCGTCGGTGGCTCGCGGCGTGTCTTCCACCGGCTCGAGCCCGAGCGCGGCGGCGTCCTCGCGAAACGCCTCGACGTACTGCGTCGTGTAGGTGCGCAGGTCCTGGCCGGCCTTCTGGGCGCCGAGAATCGTCCGGTCGTCGACGTCGGTGAAGTTCATCACCTGGTGCACCCGCCACCCGCACACGTGCTTCAGCGTGCGGCGCAGCACGTCCAGGCAGACGAAGGTGCGGAAGTTGCCGATGTGCCCGCGGTTGTAGACCGTGAGGCCGCAGGTGTACATTCGCACCGTGTCGCCCATCGACGGGACAAATGGCTCTTCCTGGCGCGTGAGGGTGTTGTAAAGGCGCATCGTCTCTGCGAAGAAATCCGCCGAGGCTAGAGGCCCGGCAGGTGGCGTGTGAAGCGATGCCTGGTGCCGCCACGGTCGGCGTGGACCGAGACGCGATCCATCAAGCCAACCGGCGGCGGCGTGAGCGGCAGATGCGGGGCAGTGACATCGACATGAAGGCTTGCGGCGTCACGTTCGATTCGGAGTCGCAGCGCCCCCCGGCCGTGGTCGCCTGGCAGCCCCCGCGCAACCAGCGCCTCGATGGCACCCGCCATTTCGCTGGCTTCGATGGAGGGGTAGCCCACGTACGCAAACGCCTGACGGAGCAGCTCGCGCATCGGGTCGAGAAACGCCCGATGCGCCGGCATGCTGGCTTCGAAGTGGAACGTCATCAAAGCGACATCCGATCAAACAGCGTGCGCGTCTTCAGCACGTCAGAGGCGATCTGCGCCGTGAGCTGATCGACGCTGTCGAAGCGCCGCTCGTCGCGGACCCGCTGCACGAACCCCAACCCCACCGACCGGCCGTAGAGGTCCATGTCCACGCCGAGCAGGTGCGTTTCGATCACCCTGCGGCCTTCGTCCCCAAAGGTCGGCCGGACGCCGATGTTGGTCACCGACGGATAGATTACCCCGTCCAGCCGCACCGTGGTGGCATACACCCCGTTGGGCGGCAGCAGCTCGTTCTCCGTGACCAGGTTGGCTGTCGGAAATCCCAGCGTTCGTCCCCGCCCGTCGCCGGCCGTCACCGTCCCGTCGATGGCGTAGGGATGGCCCAGCAACGCCCCGGCCTCGTCCACGCGCCCTTCGCTGATAAGCCGGCGGATGCGCGTGCTGCTGACGACGAACTCCTTGTACCGCACCGGGTCGATCTTCTCCGCGCGGAAGCCGTAGCGTGCGCCAAGGCTGCGCAGCGTCGAGAAGTTGCCGACCCGGTCGCGGCCGAACAGGAAGTTGGCACCGACCCAGACCTCGGACACGTGCAGCCACTCGGCCAGCACCGTGCGCACGAAGGTCTCGGGATCCCACTGCGACAGCTCGGGCGTGAACCGGACCACGGCCACACCATCCACGCCGGCGCGCCCGAGCGCCTCGAGCCGCTGCGCCTTGGTCATCAGCAGCGGCGGCGCCTTGTCGGGCCGCACTACGCGCGGCGGATGCGGATCGAACGTCATGACGACGGAGGTCGCCCCGCGTTCGGTCGCCACGCGGCGCAGGCGCTCGATGATCTTGGTATGCCCGCGGTGCAACCCGTCGAAGTTGCCCAGGGCCAACACGGGGTGCTGCCAGCGCGTGGGCCGCGGGTCGTCGGGAAAGTGAATGACGTCCACTCGATTACTGACGCACTATCGAGGGCCACCGCAAAGGCGTACCGACAGACCATCATATGCCAGTTCCACGCGATCGGGCAGGCTGGCGGTGGTGGCGGCATGCGGCAGGTCGTGGCAGATGTGGGTGAACCACGCGCGGGACGGAGCCAGACGCTGCACGGCCGAGAGCGCCTCGGACACCGTGAAGTGCGTCGGATGCGGCCGGTGGCGCAGCGCGTCGATGACCACCACGTCGACGCCGTCGAGCAGTTCCCACGAGCTCTCCGGAACCGCACTGCAGTCGGTGAGGTACGCCATCGAACCGATCCGGTAGCCCTGCACGAGCCGCCGTCCGTGCCACAGCGGCACGGGGATCACCTCGGTGCGGCCCAGGCTGAAGGCGCCGTGGACTGCGAACAGATCGATCTCCGGCAAGCCGCCCCCCGCCGAAGTCGACGCGTCGAAGATGTAGCCAAAGGTGCGGCGCAACTCGTCGATCGTCTGGCGATCGCCGTAACACGGGATGCGGCCTCGCTGCAGATGGTTGTATCGACGCAGGTCGTCGAGACCGAGCACATGGTCGGCGTGACCATGAGTGTAGAGAACGGCGTCTATGCGCGGGAGGCGATGGCGCAGCGCCTGCATCCGGAAATCAGGCGCGGTGTCGATGAGGACGGCGGTGCCATCCGGTAGCGTCACGTACACCGAGGGACGCGTGCGCGTGTCGCGCGGGTCGTCGGACCGGCACACCGCGCAGTCGCACCCGATCATCGGCACGCCGTGGCTGGTGCCGGTTCCCAGAAACAGCAACGAACCCTGCTCGTTGGGCCTGGTTGGGTCAGGTTGGGTCGGGTTGGGTCGGGTTGGGTCAGGTTGGGTCATCGTGACCTTCGCGTCATCGTGACCTTCGTGGTTGTGGGCTTACGGCACGATGATGCGCGGGCCGCCGTCCTTCTTCACCTCGACAAAGCGCATCCGCAACTCGTAGAGGCCCTGCTCGAGCAACTGCCGCTCCTCGGCCGTGAGATTGCCCTTCGTCTTCTCCTCGAGGATACCGAGGATGTCGATCATCTGCTGCGCTGCCTCGAAATTTGGGGGGGGCACCTGACCGGTATTCGGATCGGCGGCGTCGCCGAGATGCACGGCCGTCGTGTGGAGCAACGAGAACACGAACGCAGCGAAATTCAGGGCCGGAGTCTGCTCGCTCATACCGTCTAGAATACTCTACCGATGTCCACCGCCGGCGCTCGCCTCGACGATCTCATCCGCATCATGGCCACGCTGCGCGGCCCCGACGGCTGCCCGTGGGACCGCGTGCAGACGCTGGCCAGCCTGCGGCCCTTTCTCCTGGAAGAAACCTACGAGGCGCTCGAAGCGCTCGACGCCGGCGACCTGGCCGGCCTTCGCGAAGAGCTTGGCGACCTTCTCTTCGAGATCGTATTCCTGGCGCGCATCGCGGAGGAGCAGGGCGACTTCACCATCGCCGACGCGATCGACGGCGTAGCGACGAAGCTGGTACGGCGCCACCCGCACGTCTTCGGCGATGCCGACAAGCTGTCGCAGGCCGAGGAGGTTCGAGGTCGCTGGGAGGAACTGAAGGCCGCCGAGCGGGCGGGATCGGCCGAGACGACGTCGAAGACGTTGCTGAGCGGCGTGCCGATTACCTTACCCGCCCTCCTGCGCGCTTACGAGTACAGCAGCCGGGCGGCGACAGTGGGGTTTGATTGGGTCGCGGCGGCCGACGTGCTGGACAAGATGGAGGAGGAGCTCGGCGAGATACGGCAGGTTGTCAACGAGGTTGGACGGGTGGGGTCGGGTTCGGACGGGTTGGGCCGGGTTGAAGAGGAGGTTGGCGACCTCCTGTTCGCGATTGCGAACCTGTCGAGAAAGCTTGGCATCGAGCCCGAGGCGGCGCTTCGTAGAGCCAACGACAAGTTCCGGGAGCGCTTCACGGCGGTGGAAGAGCGGATCGAGGCGCGAGGGGAGAAGCTGCAGGACAAGACGCTGGAGGAGTTGGAGGCGGAGTGGCAGGACGTGAAGAAGCGGGAGTGAATCGGCGACCCACTGCCACAGCTGCCCAGACAATCACCAAGGCACGATGGCACGAGGACGCGATGGGCATGAATGTTGTTAGAGGACGACCCGCTTCAAGCCTTGCCTCAGTAGCTCCGCATCAAAATTGATCAGTAGACCAAGCCTGAGCTTGGTTGCTTTCAGATAGGACACCACCTGTTTTCTGTGCGACGGGGTCGAGCGTCCAGCTGAGGACGAGCTTTAAGCTCGACGATCACCATGCACAGGCGATGACTTCATGCCCTACGAGTTCTTCCTCGTGCTGAGAGTCGGCTCTGAAGCCGCAATGTCATGACGTCCCCCTCTATTCGTCTTCGTGCCTTTGTGCCATCGTGTCTTCGTGATTGGGGTATATGTGCGACCCGTGAATGATTTGAACGTGAGCGTCGCTCCATCGGTCTCCACCACCACCTGCCCGTCTTGATCCGTCCTGAACACCTTCGCGCCTCGTTGTCGGACTCGATCCAGGACCGCCGCCGCGGGGTGTCCGTAGCGGTTCTCACGGCCGCAGCTGAACACGACGGCATCGGGGCGCAATGCGTCGAGCCAGATCTCGCTCGTGGATGTCGAGCTGCCGTGGTGGGCCGCCTTGAGGACCCGATGACGGGCCGGCAGGATCTCGGCCGCGAGCGAGCGTTCGACCTGCTCACTGATGTCCCCCGGCAGCACGATCGACACCTCCCCGAATCGCAACTCGATCACGATCGAGTCGTCGTTGCGCACCCGCGGACGCTCCCAGTCCGGCGGCGGCGGGTGCCACACACGCAGCTCGGCGCCTCCGATCGCCCAGAGCTGCCCGCGGAGGAGTCGCCCCCACGGGCGGTGGCGCGCCCGGGTGAGGTCCTGCAGCCTCTGTAGCGGGCCGTGGGTGGGGACGGGAATGCCGTCGAGTATCGACGGCGCGAAGTCGGCGATCACCGCGGAGGCGCCGCCGACGTGGTCGGGGTCGCCGTGTGTCAGAACCAGCGCGTCCAGCCGCCCCGTGCCCCGGGCCCACAACGAAGGCGCCACCACGCGCTCGCCGATGTCGAAGGCCGCCGATCCGGGCAGGCCGCCGGCATCGACGAGCCAGCGGGCGCCGTTGGGAAACTCGACCAGCGTGGCGTCGCCCTGCCCGACGTCGAGTGCGACCACCCGCAAGAACCCATCGATTCGCCAGGGCCAGCGCCAGGTCGAGGGCGCAGCAACGATCCAGATCGCGCAGACGCCAGCGACCGCGGCACTGCCCCGCCTGACCGCTTGAACTCGATGGCGCTGCAGTGCGGGCAGATATGGGCCGGCGACGAGCCCGGCCAGGGCGAGCAGGTACGTTGCGGACACCCAGGCCGCCGGCGCCGGCATCCGAAGGGCCAGCCACGGCAGCCACTCCACCACCCTTGCGCTGGCGGCAAGGCCGCCGGCAGCCCACGCCGTCACCAGGCCGAAGGCGCTCGCGGCGGAAGGCGTAAGGGGATGCGCAAGGACGGTGAGCGAGGCCGACACCTGCACGACCGCCATCAACGGCACGGCCGCAAGGTTGAGCAGCAGACCGGCTACGGTGACGCGGTTGAAGAAGCTCGCCGAAAACGGCAGCAGCACCAGCTCGGTCGCCAGCGATGCTGCCACCACAGCAGTCGCCGTCCGGCGCCAGGCGCTCCCCTGCCGTTGTGCCACTCGTGTGGCGAGGACGATGATGGCTGCCGTGGCGCCGGCGCTGAGCACGAATCCCGGGTCCGCCACCGCGAGAGGCCGCGCCGCCACGAGACCGATGACGGCAGCGGCCAGCGCGTTGAGGCTCCACGCCGACTGGTCCAATGTGCGCAGTCCCAGGTAGACGACCGCCATCGTCGTCGCGCGTGCAACCGATGAGCCGCCGCCGACCAGGCCGGCGTGGAGGACCAGCAGCAGCGCGACGAGTGGGCCGCCGAGCCATGCCGCAACCCGGAGAAGGCGGGTCAGACCCAGCAGGATCGCGGTCAGCACGGCGATGTTGCCGCCCGAGATCGCTATGACGTGATAGGTGCCGGCAACTTGCAGACGCTTTTCGAGCGCCGGATCGAGACCGGTCCGATCGCCGATGAGAATGGCCGTCGCGATGGCGGCGGCCGTGGGGTCGCGCGGCCGCACGTACGTCGCGAGCGTTGCGCGAACGTGCGCGCGGACTTCTGCGGCTCGCTCGTGCCGCCACGTGCCCGGCGCATGGACTTCGACCAGCGTCCCGCTCTTGACGCTTCCGACCAGCGTCAACCCGCGGCGCGCCAGGGCCAGGCGATCGTCGCCGACGCCGGGGTTGAGATAGTGCGCAGGACGCCGCAGCGTTGCGGAGGCTTGGATGGTACGGCCGGCGCGCCATCGCGCCATCTGTGGCTCAGCGCGCGTCCCGCCGACGGTCAGCGAGGCAACCTCGGCACCGTCCACCTCCTCGTCGGCAAACCGCTGGACGGCCAGCCGGAGCCGGACGCCATTGACGCCCGGCGACGCGTCTTCTTCCAAGACGCCCCTGAGGGTGACGACGCCACCGCCGTGCACCTGGTCGAGCAGCGCCGGGAGTCGCGGCCGACGAGCACGACGATCGGCGTGCGAACCCAGAGCGACTCCCGCAGCAAGCACGCCCGCCACACCGCACGTGAACGCCATCCACGGGCGGCCACGCTTTGCACTGACCGCCGCGCCCAGGGTGCTCGACAGGAGCCACGCCAGCGCCGCACCCGCGGGGACTGGCGTCGTCAGGCCAAGCAGCACACCCCCGCAGAGGGCGACGGCGAGATGGACAGGCAGGAGGAACATGGCCGCCCCGCTTGCAAGACGCGGGACGGGGCGGCGGGCACTGATGGTGCCTGGTGCTACGTGCGGTGCCGAGTGCCGGTGTGCTACTGTGCTGGGTGCTAAGTGCTGCGTCGGTGAAGCGCGCGAGGCGAGCGCGTCACAGAATCTTCGATGCGACCGCTGACGTCGTACGCAGATTCTGCGACGCCGCACGCGGCACCAGGCACCTCGGCACCCGGCACCGCACCAGACGCACCAGGCACCGGGCACTTCAGCGTCAGGTGCTTTTCACAGTGCGCGCAGCGTAGTAATCCTGCAACGCGCGCACGTCGAGCGCCTGCGTGCGCAAGGCGCGGATGGCCGCCACGGCAGCCAGGGCGCCGGTGAGTGTCGTGATGCACGGCACGGTATGCATCATCGCGACGCGGCGGACGGTGCGGTCGTCGAAGAAGGACTCGCGGCCCAGGGGCGTGTTGACGACCAGCGCGACCTCGTCGTTGACGATCTGGTCGGCGATGTTGGGGCGTCCTTCGTTGACCTTGTAGACGACCTCGACGTCCAGGCCGTGGGCCCGCAGGTAGGCGGCGGTGCCGCGCGTGGCGACCAGCCCGAAGCCCAGTTCGGCCAGGTCCCGCGCGATGGGCAACACATTGGGCTTGTCGGTGTTGTTCACGCTGATGAAGGCACGGCCGCTGTCCGGCAGCTTCTGTCCCACCGACAGCTGCGCTTTCGCGAAGGCCGCGCCAAACGTGTCGGCGCCGCCCATCACCTCGCCGGTCGATTTCATTTCCGGCCCGAGCAGCGTGTCCACGCCGGGGAAGCGCACGAACGGGAACACAGGACTCTTGACGAAGACGCCCGCCACGTCGAGGTCATCGGTGATCGACAGGTCAGCCAGCGTCTTGCCCGACATCACGCGCGCGGCGACTTTCGCCAGCGGCACCCCGGTGGCCTTCGACAGGTACGGCACGGTGCGCGACGCCCGCGGGTTGACCTCGAGGACGTAGACGACATCGTCTTTGATCGCGTACTGCACGTTCATCAGGCCCACGACTTTCAGGGCCCGCGCGATGCGCCGCGTGTACTCGCGGATGGTCACCAGGTGCCTCTCCGCCACCATGAAGGGCGGGACCACGCACGAGCTGTCGCCGGAGTGGATGCCGGCCTGCTCGATGTGCTCCATGATGCCGCCGATGACGACCGCACCGGTCGCATCCGCCACGCAATCCACGTCGAACTCGAAGGCGTCCTCGAGGAACTTGTCGACCAGCACGGGCCGTTCGTGCGAGACGTCCACGGCACTGGCCATGTAGCGGTCGAGTGTGGCCATGTCGTAGACGATGGCCATGCCCCGGCCGCCCAGCACGTAGGAAGGACGCACGACCACGGGAAACCCAATCTCCGTGGCGACGTCACGCGCTTCCGTCCGCGACGTGGCCGTGCCGCTGGCCGGCTGCGGGATCCCGAGGTCCCACAGCAGCCGTGAGAACCGCTGGCGGTCTTCGGCCAGGTCGATGGAATCCGGCGAAGTGCCCAGCATCGTCACGCCCGCCTCGAGCAGCGGAAGGGCCAGCTTCAGCGGTGTCTGACCGCCGAACTGCACCAGGCAGGCGACCTCGCCGCCGCCGCTTCGCTCCTTGTCGATCACGGCCATCACGTCTTCGAAGGTGAGCGGTTCGAAGTACAGGCGATCGGTCGTGTCGTAGTCGGTCGAGACCGTCTCCGGGTTGCAGTTGACCATCACCGTCTCGAAGCCCTCTTCGGCGAGCGCGAAGGCGGCGTGACAACAGCAGTAGTCGAACTCGATGCCCTGGCCGATGCGGTTCGGGCCGCTCCCCAGGATCACGACCTTCTTCTTGCCGTTGGGCTCGGATTCGCAGAACGGCTCGAAGGTGCCGTACATGTACGGCGTGAACGACTCGAACTCGGCCGCACAGGTATCGATGCGCTTATACGCGGTCGCGACGCCCTCGTCGATGCGGCGAGCGCGAATTGCCGCTTCATCGGCTCCCAAAATACCTGCCAGCTCGTGGTCGCCGAAACCCGATCGTTTCAGCGCCAACAGCAGGTCGGTCGACATGTCGCGGAAGCCCACCAGCTGCGCCGTTTTCTTCAGCTCGACGATCTCGGAGAACTGCTGCAGGAACCACGGGTCGATCTTCGTCAGGTCGTGGATCGTCTCGAGCGACCAGCCCCTGTCGAGCGCCTCGAAGACGCCCCACATCCGGCGATCGCTGGGCACCACCAGCTTCTTGCGCAGCGCCGCTTCGTCAAACTCCTCGTCGTCGCGCGGTGTCGCAAAGAGCCTGCCCTGCCGGCCCAGCTCGAGCGACCGGATGCCCTTGAGAAAGGCCTCCTTGAACGTGCGGCCAATGGCCATCGCCTCGCCCACCGACTTCATCTGCGTGGTCAGCGTCCCGTCGGCTTCCGGGAACTTCTCGAAGTTCCACCGGGGAATCTTGACGACGACGTAGTCGATGGTCGGCTCGAACGAGGCCGGAGTGAGCCGCGTGATGTCGTTGGGAATCTCGTGCAGGTGATAACCAAGGGCCAGCTTGGCGGCAATCTTGGCGATGGGGAACCCGGTGGCCTTCGACGCCAGGGCCGAGGACCTCGACACGCGCGGGTTCATCTCGATGCAGATCATCCGGCCGTCGGCCGGGTTCACCGCGAACTGGATGTTCGAGCCCCCCGTCTCGACGCCGACACGGCGGATGATCCGCCGCGCCGCGTCGCGCATCCGTTGATATTCCTTGTCCGACAGGGTCAGCGCAGGCGCGACCGTGATGCTGTCACCGGTGTGCACGCCCATCGGGTCGACGTTTTCGATCGAGCAGATGACGACGAAGTTGTCGGCCACATCGCGCATCACCTCGAGCTCGTATTCCTTCCAGCCGATCACCGACTCCTCGATGAGGATCTCGTGCACCGGGCTGAAGCTCAGGCCGCGCGCCGCGAGCTCGCGAAACTCTTCGATGTTGTAGGCGATGCCGCCGCCGACGCCGCCCAGCGTGAACGACGGCCGGATGATCGCCGGAAATCCGGTGTCCTGCACCAGCGCGAGGGCGTCCTCGATCGACCGCGCCAGCCCGCTGCGCGGGACGTCGACGCCAATCTCCTTCATCGCGTCGCGAAACAGCAGCCGGTCCTCGCCGACCTTGATGGCGTCGATCTGCGCGCCGATCAGCTCCACGCCGTACTTCGCCAGGATGCCCTGTTCGTGCAGCGCGACGGCCAGGTTCAGCGCCGTCTGGCCGCCCACCGTCGGCAGCACCGCGTCGGGACGCTCGAGGGCGATGATCTGCTCGGCGATCTCCACCGTGAGCGGCTCGACGTAGGTGCGATCGGCCGCCTCCGGGTCGGTCATGATCGTCGCCGGATTGCTGTTGATCAGCACCACTTCGAGGCCTTCGGCCTTGAGGGCCTTGCAGGCCTGGGTGCCCGAGTAGTCGAACTCCGAGGACTGCCCGATGACGATCGGGCCGGAGCCGATGACGAGGACGCGTTTCAGATCGGTGCGACGAGGCATATGGGTGTCATCACTTCTCTACTTCTTCTCAATCTCGTCCAGAAACTGCCTGAACAAGTAGTCCGCGTCGTGCGGGCCGGGCGACGCCTCGGGATGGTACTGCACGCAGAAGACGCGTTTGTCCACGTGCCGCAGGCCCTCGACCGTGCCGTCATAGAGGTTCAGGTGCGTGACCCGCACGTGGCCCGGCAGCGAGTCGGGGTCAACGGCAAAGCCGTGGTTCTGCGACGTGATCTCGACCTTGTTGGTGGCCAGGTTCTTCACCGGATGGTTGCCCCCGCGGTGGCCGAACTTCAGCTTGAAAGTCCTGCCGCCCATTGCCAGACCCAGCACCTGGTGGCCCAGGCAGATGCCGAACACCGGCACGTCGGAGTCCACGAGCGTCCGCGCATTGTCCACCACGTACGGCAACGCCGCAGGGTCGCCGGGCCCGTTGCTCAGAAAGATGCCGTCGGGCTCGATCGCGAGCAGATCCTGCGCCGGAGCCGACGCCGGAAACACGGTGACATCGCAGTTGTGCGCGGCCAGCCGGCGCAATATGTTGAACTTGATGCCCAGGTCGTAGGCGGCGATCCGCAGGCGACGGCTCGCGCGGCGCTCGGGAGGCACGAGGAAGTCCGGGTCGCTCTCGTCGCCGGACTTCCACTCGTAGGGCGAGGGGCACGTGACGTCCTTGACCAGGTCGCTGCCTTCCATGTGCGGGACGCCGGCGGCCTGGGCGACCAGCTTCTGCGGGTCGAGGCCAGCGCCGGTCCCGATCACGCCACGAAGCACGCCGCCCGAGCGAAGCTTTCGCGTGAGCGCGCGCGTGTCGATGTCTGCGATGGCGACGATGTTGTGCTTCGTGAGGTAGTCGCGAAGCGTCTGGTCGGAGCGCCAGTTGCTCGCGACCGGCGAGGACTCGCGCATCACGAACCCGGCTACCTGGGGCCCACGCGACTCGGCGTCGTCACCGGTGACGCCGTAGTTGCCGATCTGGACCGACGTCATCGTGACGATCTGTCCTGCGTAGGATGGATCGGTCAAGACTTCCTGGTAACCCGTCATGCTCGTGTTGAAGACCACTTCCCCGCTGGTCTCGCCGGCGGCCCCCACCGAGGTGCCGCCAAACCACGTGCCGTCTTCCAATGCCAGCACTGCGTTCATTCCTGTGTGCCTCGCTCGAGCGATGCGGCCACGCGCGTGCGCCCGCCCGCCTGGATCTCTGCCGTCGTCACCCACGGACTGAACCCCGCCATCTCCAGCCGGATGCGGTAGGTGCCCGGTGACGACGCGGGCAGCGAGATCGGTGTGATCCCGATCTGCCGGCCGTCGACAAACACTGTGGCGCCGGAAGGCCGCGATTCGACCACGAGCACGCCGGTTGTCGCTCCCGGCGGCGGCGGCGCGCTGGCGGCCAGACGCGCCTCCACGGTCACCGTCGGCTGCGCGGCGCTGAGCGCCACGCGCCGCTCGTCGGCCTTGAACCCCTCGCGCTCGATGGTGACGCGGACAACGCGCAACGGCATGTCGCGCAGCACCAGTGGCGTGCGGCCCCGCACGCGGCCGTCGACGCGCACACGCGCGCCAGGGGGTGTCGATGGTCCCACCAGCCGGCCTGGGGGGAGTTTGGCCACACGACCCGTCTCCGCCGTCGGGGCTGTCGGCCCGGGCGGCCGCGAGGGCGCGGGCTGCGCGACTGCTGGAGGCTCCGTCGGCCGAGGACCGGCCGCCGGCGGCGGCAGGTTGCGCTCGCCAATCACCTCGGGTTCGTCCACGCGCACCGACGGGGTCGGCGCCACCACCGCGGCAGACACCGCTGGCGTCTGCCCCGGCCGGTCGATGGTCCGAAAGGCCGTCCAGTAGCCCCAGCCAAATCCGGCGGCGACACCGAGAATCAGCGCCATGACCAGCGGCAGGAAGGGAGCCCGCTGCGCGGTTGACACACGTGGCGACAGCAGCGACGGCGTCGGCCACGAAGCAACCGACGCGCCGTCGTCGTCACGCGGCCGAGCGCCGGCCATCACCACCCGCTCGCCGCCGTCGATCGCATCGACGGGAGGCAGTGGCGGCGTGGCGGGCTCGTCGAGCGTCGCGTATCGCGGTGCGGGCTCGTCGACGCTCACCGGGAGATCGTGGATCACAGGTCCAGAGGGAATATCTATCGGCGCTCCATGCACCAGGCCTGTCAGATCCGCGCCAGGGTCGAACGGCTCCAGGGCCGCCGCTGGTTCGGCGACTTCGAGCGGCAACTGGAGATCGGCGGGAGGCCGGGTCTTCTTCCGCGTCGATCGCCGGCCGGTCGGCAGCAGCGGTGCCAGCGCATCCACCAGGTCGGCGGCCGACGGATAACGGGCCGACGGGTCTTCTGCGAGCGCGCGCGCCAGCACCTCGTTCAACTGGTCGGCGACAGCCGGCGGCATTTCCGGCACCTGCACGTCGGGTCGTCCGGGGCCGGGCACGCGCCGCCCGGTTATGAGCTCGTAGGCGATGGCGCCCAGGGAATAGATGTCGGCGGGCCCGCTCCACTCCTGGTCGGCCACACGCTCGGGCGCCGAGTACGGCCGGCGCACGGGCGCCCGCAGCCCCGACCGCATCAGGGCCTGCGCGACACCAAGATCGATCACACGCGCGTCGCCGCCTTCGGCAATGAGAATGTCGCGGGGGTGCAGGGTCCCATGATGGATGGCTTCCCCGGCGGCGCGGTCGAGCGCATCACCGACGCGACGCAATGTCGTCAGCGTCTCGGCAGACGGCGGCGGTCCGAACTGCCGGAGCGCCGCGTCGAGCGCTTCGCCGGCGACATACTCCTGAGCCAGGTACGGCGTCATGCCCTCGACACCGGCCGCCAGCGCGGCGGCCATGCCGGGGTGACGCGGCTGATTGGCCGCCAGGTCCTCGAGCTCGACCGCAAACTCAGCCGCCTGTTCGGGCGTGACCTCGTCGAGGCGGAACGCCTTGATGGCGACCAACCGCCCTTCCACGGGGTCGTGTGCACGAAATACGGGACCGAGGCTGCCGGCCCCAACCTGATGCAGGACTCGAAAGGGACCGAAGGCAGCGGGTGGGGACTCGAGCGGGGATCCGTCAGCGTTCAGCGGTGATGCTCCTCGACCGAGACGAGGCGGTCAAAGGATCGTAACACAACCCCTGCCTTGACAGTGTCTTTCGGGCAGTGCAAGAGTACCGCTCACAACGTGCAGCCTCCCACCGCCCCTCTCTCGGACAGCGCGCTTCGGCTGGCGGTTGATGTCCGCACGCTGCCGTGGATGCGCCGGCTCGCGGTGGATTACGCGTTCCAGTACACCGAGCTTTCTCCATTTTTCGCCGGCAACCCCGCAGACCCGGGCGCCTGGGCCGGCGCCATCGCGCGCGCGCAAGCGCATCGCCGCCCCCGCCCGGCGATCGTCGCGATGCTCGAGGCACAGCAGGCGCGCCGCGGCAGTCCCCCCGCCGCTCGAGCCGCCGTCGCCGCGCTGGCCGACCCCTCGACGGTCGCGATTGTCACGGGGCAGCAGGCGGGCCTGTTTGGCGGCCCGCTCTTCACACTTCTCAAAGCCGTCACGACGATCCGGTTATCCGCGCGACTCAGCCGGGAACATGGCGTCAAGGCGGTGCCGGTCTTCTGGATCGACGCCGAGGACCACGACTGGGATGAGATTTCCCGTTGCGGCGTGCTGGGGGCCGATCAAACGCTGCGGCGCGTGCAGGTTCGCGCTCCCGAAGGCGCCGGCGAGCGCACCATCGCGTCGCTGCGCTACACCGACGCCATCGTCGGCGCGCTGGAGGAACTGGCGGCCACCTTGCCGGCCACGGAGTTCACGGGCGAATTGCTCGACGCCCTGCGCGACGCCTATCAGCCGGGACGCGGGGTCGCCGAGGCATTTGGCCGCTTCGTCGACCGGGTGCTCGGACCGCAGGGACTGGTGGTCTACGACGCCTCCGATCCGGCAGCCAAGCCGTTTGCCACGCCAGTCTTCCTTCGCGAGCTCGAGCGGGCGGGTCAGACGACGAGCCTGGCGGCGGCGGCCGGCGCTGACCTGGTCGCTCGCGGTTACCACATGCAGGTGACGCCGCACGAGTCTTCGGTGGCGCTGTTCGACCTCCAGGGCGGCCGCCGCGCGATCCGCGTCGCAGGCGATGGGTTCCTCATCGGCGACGAGGCGGTGAGCCGCGACGCGCTTCTCGCGCGAGCGGCCTCCGGGCCCGAGACGTTCAGCCCCAACGTGCTGCTTCGTCCGATCGTGCAGGACACGATCTTCCCCACCGTGTGTTACGTGCCGGGTCCCAACGAGCTGGCGTATCTGGGACAGCTCCGCGGGGTCTACGACGCCTTTGGCGTGCCGATGCCGCTGATGCAGCCTCGCGCGACTGCGACCGTGCTCGACTCGGCCGGCGTACGATTCCTGACGCGCTACAAGGTGCCGCTGGCGGCGCTCGAAGCGCAGGACGAACACGCGCTCAACGAGTTGCTGCGCGCGCAGCTGCCGCCGAGCGTCGACAAGAGCATGCAGGAAGCCGAGGCCGAAATCGCCGCGCGGATGCAGGCCGTGATACGCGCGGTGCCCGCCATAGATCCCACACTCGAGGGCGCCGCGCGCTCCACGCTGGGCAAGCTGCAGCACGACCTCAAGAGCCTCAGCGGAAAGATCCTGCAAGCGGCCAAGCGGCGCGACGAGACGCTGCGCCGCCAGTTCCAGCACGTGCGGGCGCAGGCGTTTCCGGGCGGTGAGCCGCAGGAGCGCGGCGTCGGGTTCGTCTCGTTCCTCAACAAGTACGGCCCGTGTTCGTTGAGCGTCTCGCGTCTGAACTGCCCGTCGACGCGGGCACCCACTGGGTCATCACGATCTAGCCCATGGCCTCCAGGACCTCCGGCGCGTCCAGGCGCCGGCCGGCCGGCCGGCTGCGAGGCCTGATCATCCGCATCCCGCGCGGGCTCTGGATCGGCCTGGCCGTCGTGACGCTCGTCGCCGGCATGGCGACCATCGGCGTGCTCAGCTACTGGTGGGTGACCTTCGGCCGGCAAATCGACGCGCGTCTCCACGGCGAGCGGGATCGCGTCCTTCCGCGCGTTTACGCGAGGCCCCTCGAGTTGTACAAGGGGCAGGCCCTCGGCGATCACCAGCTCGTCGACCGGCTCAACGACCTGGGCTACGCGCAGCGTGCGCGTGTCGAGAAACCCGGGGAGTTCGCCATCGGCCGCGGCACGATCGTGCTGTTGGCTCGGGAAGGCAGCGCCAAGGGGCGGCTCGTCCGCGTCAACTTCCAGCAGCCCAGGCCGGCAGCGACATCAGGCGCTGCGCCCGCCACCGTGCTTCGCGTGTCGGGTATCGAGGTCGATGACAAAGCCGTGCAGCGTGTCACCCTGGATGCGCCGCTGCTGACCGCGCTCATCAGCACGGGCCGTGAGAAGCGGCGCCGCGTCGCCTTGTCGGCGATTCCGCCGCGGATGGTGCAGGCCGTGCTGGCCATCGAAGATCGCCGCTTCTACGACCACCCCGGCGTCGACATCATCCGGACCATCGGCGCGGTCGTCACCAACCTGCGCGGCGATCGCCCGTACCTGGTGGGCGGCAGCACGATCACACAGCAGCTGGTGAAGAACTTTTTCCTCACCCCCGCCAAGTCGCTCAAGCGCAAGCTCGCCGAGCAATACATGGCGATCATCCTCGAACGCAAGGCGTCGAAGGACGAGATCCTCGAGCTGTATCTCAACGACGTCTATCTCGGCCAGCGTGGCTCGTTCGCCGTGCACGGGGTCGCAGAAGCCGCAAGGCTCTACTTCGGCAAAGACGTCACCAACCTGTCGCTCAGCGAGGCGGCCATTATCGCCGGCTTGATTCAGTCGCCGTACTACTGGTCGCCGTTTGCCGCCCCGGTCCGGTGCCGCGAGCGGCGCAACGTCGTGCTGGGCGCGATGGCTGAAGAGGAGTTCATCTCGGCCGACGCCGCCGCGCGCACGGCGGCCGAGCCCATCGAGGTCGTCCAGCGCGCGCTCGACGCGCAGGCGCCCTACTTCGTCGATGTCGTGGGCCAGGCGCTGGGCGAACAGTTTCCGGGGCTGTCGCGGGGCGCCAATCGGGTCGAGGTGTTCACGACGCTCGATCCGCACCTGCAGCGCCTGGCGCAAGACGCGCTCCGCGAGGGGTTGACCACGGTCGACGCGCTGCTGGCCAAGCGCAAGCGAACCGGACGGGCCCAGGCGGCGCTCATCGCGGTCGATCCCCGTACCGGCGAAGTCCTGGCGCTGGTGGGCGGCCGGTCGGTACAACCAGTCGCAGTTCAATCGCGCCGTCGCCGCGCGACGGCAGCCCGGGTCGGTCTTCAAGCCATTCGTGTATCTGGCCGCCTTCGAGATGGCCGCCGCCGAGCACCGCATCGACGTCACACCAGCCACGCTGGTCATCGACGAGCCGACCGTGTTCCTGGCCGGCGGTGGCTCGGCACCGCCCGACACGCTGGCGGCCGGCGCCGTGCCGCCGACCACAGAGGGCGGCAGCGAGTCGGCGGCGGGCTGGACGCCCAGCAACTACGAGCAGGAATACGACGGCGCCATCACGCTACGACGGGCGCTGGCGCTCTCGCGCAACATCGGCACCATCAAGGTCGCGCAGCTGGTGGGCTTCAACAAGGTCGCCGCCCTGTGGCGCCGGATCGGCGTCGGCACAGACGCCCGCGGTTATCCCTCGATCACGCTGGGCGTCTTCGAGGCCTCGCCATTTGAAATCGCGACGGCCTTTACGATCTTTCCCAACGGCGGTGTCCTGCGCCCGCTGCGGGTGCTCTCCCGTGTGGTCGCCGACGGCACGTCGACGGTCGTCCACGATCCGCCCACCAAGACCATCGCGCGCGCCGATACCACGTTTCTGGTCACCAACATGATGCGCAGCGTGATCAACGAGGGCACTGGCGCCGCCGCGCGCGCCAACGGCTTTGCGCTCGACGCCGCCGGCAAGTCGGGGACCACCAACGACCTGCGCGACGGGTGGTTCGTCGGCTTCACGCCGGAACTGCTCACGGTGGCGTGGGTGGGCTTTGACGACAACCAGCCGCTCGGCCTGAGCGGCACGCAGGCGGCCCTGCCGATGTGGACGGCCTTCATGAGCCGCGCGCTGGCCGGACATCCCGATCAGCCCTTCTCCGTGCCGACCGGGATCGTCTACGCCGAGATCGATCGCGACACCGGCCAGCTCGCCGGCCCGCTCTGTCCGCGCCTCTTCCGCGAGGCCTTCCTCAGCGGCAGCGAACCGACGACCAGTTGCGACGTGCATCGATAGATGACTGACGTCATCTACGGCGATTCCGTATAATCCTGCCATGGAGGACGTGCTCGCGGCGCTGACGGCGGCGCTCGCACGCGGGGAGTCCGTGGCGATGGTGACCATCGTCGCCGCGCACGGTTCCACACCGCAGCGCGTCGGCGCCAGGATGCTCGTCTTTCCCGACGGCCGCCTGGTCGGGACCATCGGCGGTGGCTGTTACGAGAACGACGCCTTCTGGAAAGCTCGCGAGGTGCTTGGCACCCGCCGAGCGCGCCTGGTGCACTACGAACTGTCCGATGACCTGGCCGAAGAGTCGGGTCTCATCTGCGGAGGGCAGATGGACGTCTTCATCGAGCCCATCGAGCCGGCGCCGCACCTGTACATTCTCGGAGCGGGGCACGTCGGATTTCAACTCGGTCAAATCGCGCCCAACGTCGGCTTTCGACTGCACGTGGTCGACGATCGGCAGAAGTTCGCCAACCACGAGCGCTTCCCCGCCGCTGACGAAGTCGTCGTCGAAAGCCTCGACCAGTGGGTGACGACGGCCGAAATCCCCGCCTCGTCGTATGTCGTGGTGCTCACGCGCGGCCACCGGCAGGACTTCGATGTGCTCCGGGCGTTGTCGAACCACAGCTTCCGCTATCTCGGCCTCATTGGCAGCCGCGCAAAGGTCGCGCGGCTGACCGACGCGCTCATCGACGCCGGCGTCTCCGCCGACTGGATCAAGCAGTTGCGCGCGCCCATCGGCTTTGACATCGGCGCCGTCTCGCCGGAAGAAATCGCCGTGGCCATCCTGGCCGAGCTCATCGCGGTTCGCCGCGGCAAGATCGACGAACCGCACGTCGCCGGCCTTTCGTTGCAATGGGCCGCGCCGACGCTTCGCGATCGTTGATGTCGCTCCTCATCCGCAACGGCACCATCCTGACGATGAACGACGCCTTCGAGGTGATCGAGGGCGACCTGTCGATCCGGGACGGGCGCATCGTGCAGGTCGGGCTGGTGGACGACGCGGCCCACGATCGCGTCATCGACGCTGCGGGTGCGCTGGTGATGCCGGGCCTGATCCAGACGCACCTGCATCTCTGCCAGACGCTGTTCCGGGGCCTGGCAGACGACCTCGTGCTCATGGACTGGCTGCGCACGCGCATCTGGCCGCTCGAAGCGGCGCACACGACCGAGTCGCTGCGCGCGTCGGCGCGGCTGGCCGCGTGCGAGCTGCTGCTCGGCGGCACGACCGCCGTGCTCACGATGGAGACCGTGCACGACACCGACGTCGTCTGCGAGGAAATCGCACAAAGCGGGTTGCGCGCGACTATCGGCAAGTGCCTGATGGACGCCGACCCGGACGTGCCCGCGCGGTTGCGCGAGAGGACCAGGACGGCTATCGACGACGCGCTGGCACTGAAAGCCACGTGGAATGGCAAGGCCGACGGCCGCCTCCGGATCGCCTTCGCGCCGCGCTTTGCCGTGTCGTGCTCTCACGAATTGCTCGAAGCGGTGGGCGCGCTGTCGGCGCGTGACGGCATGCTCGTGCACACTCATGCCTCCGAGTCGCGGGGAGAAGTCGACCTCGTGCGGGCACGGACCGGCATGGACAACCTGCCGTACCTGGCGGCAACCGGGTTGGTCTCGCCGCGCCTCTGCGCCGCGCACTGTGTGTGGGTGGACGACGAGGCGCAGGCGCTGATCGCCGCCCACGACGTGAAGGTCCTGCATTGCCCGGGCTCGAACCTCAAACTCGGTTCCGGCCTGGCGCCCGTGGTCGAGCTGCGCCAGCGAGGCGTCACCGTCTCGCTGGGGGCTGATGGCGCGGCCTGCAACAACCGGCTCGACATGTTCGAAGAGATGCGGCTGGCGGCCGTGCTTCAGGCCGTCCGCCTGGGCCCGGGCCGGCTCTCCGCGCGAGACGCGGTGTGGATGGCCACCCGGGAAGGCGCCCGCACGCTGGGGCTCGACGCCGAGATCGGCTCGATTGAGATCGGCAAACGGGCCGATGTCATCGTGGTCGGCCGCAGGGGCCCGCATCAAGCGCCGGCGCACGACCCGTATGCGACGCTGGTCTACGCGACCTCGGCCAGCGATGTCCTGACCAGCGTGGTCGACGGGCACGTGCGCGTCGACCAGGGGCAGCTTACCGGTGTCGACCTGGCCGCTACGCTCGATCTTGCCGGCCGAAATGCCCGCCAACTGGCTGAAAGAGCGGGGCTTGCCTGAGCACGCGAGCCCCCGATTACCGTCCCCGACCATTGCGGCCGTATAATTGAGCTTGCGGTTAGCACTCATGACAAGCGACTGCTAATGACCCAGGGCCCCCTCCCACTTCGATCGAGCCGGATTCTCGCCACCGTCGTGCGCGAGTACATCCACACCGGGGAACCGGTGGCGTCGGTGGTCATCGCGCGCCGGGGCACGCTGGGCGTGTCCTCGGCCACGGTGCGCAGCGTGCTCGCCCGGCTCGAGGAGCAGGGGTTCGTCCGTCAGCCGCACACCTCGGCCGGTCGCGTGCCCACGGACCGCGGCTATCGCTTCTACGTCGATCTCCTGCTCGAGAACCGCCGGACGGCGGATCGCCCGGAGGTCGCCGACGCCATTCGCGAAGCCGCCAACGACGAGCCCTCGATCGAGGGCGTGCTCTCGCACGTGTCGCACGTGCTCTCGACCGAGTCGCACCACGTCGGCTTTGCCGTCGCGCCGGCCACCGACGAGCAGCGACTGCGAAAAATCGAGTTCGTCTCGCTTGAAGGGGCGCGCGTGCTGGTGGTGATGCTTGCCGGTGGCGGGCAGGTCACGCAGAAGGTGGTGGACGCCGGCGAGCCGCTGTCACCTGAAGAGTTGCGGCGCGCCGCCGAATATGTCAACTCGCAATTTGCGGGCCTGCCCATCGACCAGGTGCAGGCCGCGATCCTGGCGCGGTTGGACGAGGCGCGCGGACTCTACGATCGCCTCATGACGCGGGCGTTCGATCTGGCGCGGCGGGCGCTCGAGCATCGCGCCCGTCGCAACTCGATTTACGTCGAGGGCACCGCCTCGCTGCTTGGCGACGCGCAGCAGTCCTCCGAGATGTCTTTGCAGACGCTGCGCACGCTGGTCGAGATGATCGAAGAGAAGCAGCGCCTGGTGCGGTTGCTCGAGGAGTACCTGCATGCGCCGGGGCTGGCCGTGGTGATTGGCGCCGAACACTCGCTGGCCGATCTGAAACCGTTCAGCCTGGTCGCGGCCTCGTATCTGGACGGCCGTGGTGGCGGCAGCCTCGGCGTCATCGGGCCGACCCGGATGCGCTACTCGCGCGCCATCAGCCTCGTGGAAAGCGCCGCCAGGGCCGTGACCGACGCCCTCGACCGCAACTGACCGAACGTAACGTGCTCGCACCGCGCCGCCAGGTCTGGAACCGCAGGCGCGCTGTGATGTCTTGCTGAACCCGACGTAATCATGAACTCCGACGTGAACGACCTCGACCTTGGCGCTGACGCCGAGACCCAATCCACCCCCGACACCGGCGAGACGGCGCCCCCTGGAGACGACCAGGCCAACGCCGTCGACGAGCGCGAACAATTGCGCGACCGCCTCCTGCGCACCACCGCGGAGTTCGACAACTTCCGCAAGCGGGTCGACCGCGACCGGCGCGAGATGGCCGACCGCGCTGCCGAGAGCCTCCTGCTCGACCTGCTGCCCGTCGTCGACGACCTCGAGCGGGCGCTGGCGGCGGAGGCCACGGGCGAAGGCGCCGAGGCGTACCGGCGCGGCGTGGAGTTGATCCACAAGCAGCTCACCGAGTTGCTTGCGCGGCGTGGCGTCAAGGTGCTCGACGCGCTCGGGGCCGACTTCGACCCTCACCTGCACCAGGCCGTCGCTTCCGAGCAGGCTGACGGGCATCGAGATGGCGAAGTGATCGCCGTGCTTCGTACCGGCTACCTGCTCAACGACCGGCTCCTGCGCCCGGCCATGGTGAAGGTGGCACAAGCGTGAGCAAGGCTGATTACTACGACGTGCTCGGCGTCGAGCGTGGCGCTTCCGAAAGCGATCTCAAGTCGTCCTATCGCAAGCTTGCGCTCAAGTTCCATCCCGATCGCAACCACGGCAGCAAGGACGCGGAGGAGAAGTTCAAGGAAGCCGCCGAGGCGTACGCGGTGCTCTCGGACCCGCAAAAGCGCGCGGCATACGACCGATTCGGGCACGCCGGGCTGGGCGCGCAGGGACCAGCCGGGTTCGATCCGTCCACCTTCGTGGGCTTCGAGGACATCCTCGGCGGGCTCGGCGACGCGTTCGGCTTCGGCGATCTGTTTGGCGGCGGACGCCGGCGCGGCGGGCCGCAGCAAGGTTCCCATCTGCGGTACGACCTGGAGATCTCGTTCGAGGAAGCTGCCCGCGGCAGCGAGACCTCGATCCAGTTTCCGCGTGCCGAAGCCTGCGACACCTGCAAAGGCAGCGGCGCGGCGGCGGGCTCGGGTCCGACGACCTGCCCGTCGTGCCAGGGCCGCGGACAGCAACGCTACCAGCAGGGCTTCTTCACCGTCGCGCGCGCCTGCACGCAGTGCCGCGGCAGCGGCAAGGTGATCGCCAAGCCGTGCGCGACGTGCCACGGGCAGGGGCGCGTGCCGAAGGACCGCAAGCTCACGGTGCGCATTCCTGCCGGGATAGCGACCGGGCAGCGGCTCAGACTGCAGGGCGAAGGCGAGCACGGCTCGCTCGGGGGCCCTCCGGGCGACCTGTTTGTCGTCATCCAGGTGCAGGACCACGCGTTCTTCCGCCGTGACGGCAACGACCTGTACTGCGAGATCCCCGTCAACTTCCCCACGCTGGCGCTGGGCGGCGAGATTCGCGTGCCGTCGGTGCTTGGCGATCCCGAGCCGCTCAAGGTGCCCGAGGGTACGGCCACCGGAACCACCTTCCGGCTGCGCGGCAAGGGCATGCCCGACGTCTCGGGTCGCGGCAAGGGCGACTTGCTCGTCACGATTCAGGCAAGCGTGCCGCGCAAGCTCACCAAGGATCAGCGGCGACTGCTCGACGAGCTCGCCAAGGCGCTGCCACCCGAGAAGTTCGAGCCGCGGACGACCGAGGCGGGGCACGACGACCGCAACCTGTTCGAACGCGTCAAGGACATCTTCGGCTGAGCGGTGCCCCGAACGATCCCCTGTCTCGACCTGCACTTCCCCACGCTGGCCGACCAGCCGGATCTGCCGGACCTGGTCTCGCTCGCGCTGTACGACCTGTCACCAGCCGCGATTCACGAAGCCGGCGACGATGCGGCGCCGGTCTGGCGGATCTTCCTGGCCGACCCGGCACGCGTCGACGCCGCTCAACGACAGCTTGCCGCGCGCTTTGACGCCTTCGGGCTGCGGATCGAGCGCGTCGATGTCGACGACGAGGATTGGGCGGCCCGATCGCAGGCGCACCTCACGCGCGTCACCGTGGGACGAGTCACCGTCGCGCCGCCATGGGATGCCGCCCCGCCAGCCGACGGCCTGCTGGTGATCGTGTATCCCTCCACGGGATTCGGCACCGGCCATCACCAGACGACCCGGTTGTGCCTCGGCCTCCTGCAGAAGGTGCCGCTGACGGGACGCCGTGCGGTCGACCTGGGGACCGGATCGGGGGTCCTTGCGCTCACCTCATGGCTCATGGGCGCGTCCGATGTCGAAGCGCTCGACTACGATGAGGACGCCCTCGTCAACGCCCGCGAGAACCTGCGCCTCAACGGCGCCGGCTCGGCCATTCGTCTGCGACACGCCGACATCAGAACCGACACAGTCGCGCCGGGCGACGTGGTCACCGCCAACCTCACCGGCGCCATGCTGGTGGAGCTGGCAGAGCCAATTGCCGCACTGGTGCGTCCAGGCGGCGTGCTCATCCTGAGCGGCATCCTCGCCACTGAACTGGATGCCGTCGGCGCACGCTTCAGCTCGGTGCTGACGCGGGTGGAAGACGCCTCCGAAGGCGAGTGGCATGCCATCCAGTTCGTTCGCGACTGAATGGGGCATTTTTCCGCTACACTGCGCGCCATGCGCAGACTTCTTGCCACTGCTCTCCTGACGCTGAGCGGGCTGAGCGTCATCACCGCCCAGCGACTCGGTTACCCCGCCGAAGAGTTCACGGCACGCCGGCAGGCGCTGGCCAAGGCAATTGGCTCGGGCACTGTGTTGCTGGCGGGCCGCACGCTTCCGCTCCACGGCATCCGGTTCAGGCAGGACAACGACTTCTTCTACCTCACCGGCAACGAAGACACCAACGCCGTGCTGGCTATCGATGCTCCAAGCGGCGACAGCTGGCTGTTCCTGCCTCCACAGGGCGCGTCGGAGGTCCGTTCGGACGGCAGGAACTGGCTGACGATGGGCGACCAGGCCAAGCCACGCGGCTTCACTGCGATCGCGCCGATCACCGATCTCGGCGAGTTCCTGGCCCGACGCCGCGCCGGCGGCGCCGGCCGTCCGCTCTACACCCGCCTGTCCGAGAGGGACGAGGTCGACGACAGCCGCGGGGAGCAGGGCGTGGGCCTGGCGCGTCGGCTGAGCAACCCGCTCGGCGCCCGCCCCAGCGACGATGCCTGGCGAGTCGAGGTGCTGCGGCAGCACTTCCCCGCGATCGAGATCAAGGACGTCACGCCGGCCATCGACCAGCTTCGCGTGATCAAGTCGCCGCGCGAGATCGAAATCCTGACGCTCAACGGCCGTCTCAGCGCGGAGGCGATCCGAAAGGCGATCGAGATCACCCGTCCTGGGCGGTTCGAGTACGAGCTGGAGGCCGAGGCTACCTATCATCTCTTCAAGAACGGCGTCCAGGGCAACGGGTACCCCGCGATCGTCGGCACCGGGCCCAATGTCAACGTGTGGCACTACCAGGACAACGGGCGGCAGATGAAGGCCGGCGACCTGGTCGTGATGGACTACGGCGGCTCGCTGGACTACCAGGTGATCGACATCACCCGCACGTGGCCGGTTTCCGGCCGTTTCGACGAGCTGCAGCTACGCGCCTACCAGTGCGCGCTCGAGACGCAGAAGGCCATCATCGCGGCGATGCGCCCTGGCGCAACGCGCGCCGAGACGCGCGAGATCAGCAAGCGCATCTACGAGAAGTGGGGCTTTGCCGACCAGCGGCCCGCGCAAGCCGGTCACTTCGTCGGCATGAGCGTCCACGACGTCGGCGACTACGCGGCGCCCTTCCGTCCGGGGATGGTGATCGCGGTCGAGCCCATCATCGAGATCGCCGAGAAGCAACTGCACATCCGCATCGAGGACACGGTGCTCGTCACCGAGGGCGCGCCGGTCATCCTCAGTGCGGCGGTGCCGAAGGAGGTTGACGAGGTGCTGGCGTTGATGAAACAGGCGGGTACGAAGTAGGGCGGAACTTCAGAACGCCTTCCACTCCCAGAGCAGGGCGGTCAACGCCACCAGCGGCGCGGCGTCGGCTCGAAGGGTTCGGCCGCCGAGCGAGAACAACGTCGCGCCAGCGGCTGCAAGCGCCTCACATTCCGCCGGCGCCCAACCCCCCTCCGGCCCGACCAGCACCGTCGCAGTGTCAGGCCGGGCTGGCAGCGCCGCGGTGCCGGCGGAGAGCGACGGCTCGGCCAACGCGATCAGCGGGCGCGGGAAACGGGGCAGCGCATCCGCCAGCGCGAGCGGCTCGTGGATTTCAGGCACGACGGCCCGCCCGCATTGCTTCACCGAGTTGAGCGCCACGCGCTTCCAGCGCTCCACCCGCGAGACCTTGCCGGCTCTCGCAGCCGGCACCTCGGTCCTCGCCGTCACCAGCGGGCAGACGACGTGCACGCCCAACATCGTGGCGTCGCGCACGACGTCGTCGAACTTGTCGCCCTTGAGTAGGGCCGCCGCCAGGGTGAGGCGCACCGGCACCTCGGGTGCCGGCGCCGCATGTGCGCCGACACGCACCTCGGCGCGTTGCCTGGCGGTCACCTCGACGCGCGCGTCGTGCTCGCGGCCACGTCCGTCGAACACCCGGACCGAGTCGCCGAGCTCGAGGCGCAACACCTGCGTGAGATGCCGCGCCTCTTCCTCTGACAGCGCGACGAGCGCGCCTTCGTGAGGCAGATCTGGTACGTAGAACCGATGCATGTGCGCTTCAACCTAGTCAACCTGACCAACCAGATCAACCCGACCCACCATCGTCAACCTGACCGAACCTCACCGAACCGACTGATATACTCGGGGTTGTGTTCTTCCGAGGGCAGACCGTCGGCAAATACAAGATACTCTCGCCGCTCGGCAGCGGAGGGTTCGGCACCGTCTACCTCGCGCAGGACACGTGGCTCGACAAGAAGGTCGCCATCAAGGTCCCGCACCGGCAGCAGAATCTCGACTTCGGCGAACTGCTGCATGAGCCCCGCCTGCTGGGCAGCCTGAGCCATCCGAACATCGTCTCGGTGCTCACCGCCGAGAAGCAGGAAGGCCTCTTCTTCATCGTCATGGAGTACGTCGCGGGCGAGACGCTCGAGACGGTCATCATGCGCGAAGGGGCCGTGGAGTTGAAGCGAGCCCTCGACTTCGCCGTCCAGATTGCCAACGCGGTGGATTACGCCCACCGGCAGAACGTCATCCATCGCGATCTGCGCCCCGGCAACGTGCTCATCAGCGAGCAGGGGCTGGTCAAGGTGGCCGACTTCGGAACCTCGCGCGTGCTGGAGATCGCCGCGCACGGCACCACCGTCATCGGCAGCCCGCCCTACATGGCGCCCGAGCAGTTCCACGGCAAGGCGGTGTTTGCCAGCGATCTCTACTCGCTGGGCATCACGATGTACCAGATGCTCACCGGGGTCCTGCCGTACGAGACGCCGTCGCCGGCCGAACTCGCCAGGCTGATGACGGGCGAACTGGTGTCGCCGCCTCGCGTTCGCAACCCCAAGCTGCCCAAGGCGGTCAACGAGATCGTCATGAAGGCGCTGGCCCCCGACATCGGCAACCGCTATCAGCGCGCCGCTGATCTGCTGGCCGACATCATGGCGCTGGGACGAGACGCTGGTTCGCGCCGCCCCAGTCGCACGCCGGCGGCCGAATCGGCGGGCGCCGCGACCTCCGCGCACATGCAGGAGATCCACAGCCGGCTCCGCGCCCGCGAGACCCCGCCGGCTCGGTTCTGCTGGCACTGTCGCAAGCCGATGCACGCCCGCTCGGACAAGTGCCCGTTCTGCGGGGAGAATCAGTAGCCCGCGTCAGTTCACAATCACGAAGGCGCGAAGACACGAGGGCGCGAAGGCAGGGCCGTTCGGACTTTGCGTGATCCGGCCAGAAATGCCATAATTTTTTTGCGGTTACGCCCCAAGTGTCATGGTGACAAGTCACTTGGACTAGAAGGAGCACGTCATGAGTTTCGGGACCGGCAAGATCTGGATGAACGGCTCGCTGGTGGATTGGGCCGATGCGAAGATCCACATCGCCTCGCACGTGATTCATTACGGCACGGGCGTGTTCGAAGGCGCGCGCTGCTACAGCACGCCCAGGGGCTCGGCCTGCTTCCGACTGGACAGCCACGTCATCCGCCTGCTGGACTCCGCGAAGATCTACCGCATGGACTCGCCGCTCGACAAGGCGGGCTGGGAGAACGCGATCCTCGATACGATTCGTCAGAACGAGGCCAAGGCGTGCTACATCCGCCCGCTGATGTATCGCGGCTACAACCAGCTGGGCGTCAATCCGCTGCCTTGTCCGGTTGACGCCGCGGTGCTCGTGTGGGAATGGGGCGCCTATCTTGGCCCCGACGCACTCGACAAGGGCGTGGATGTGCGCGTCAGCTCGTGGAACCGCACGGCGCCGAACACGTTTCCGGCGGCGGCCAAGGCCACGGCCAATTACGCCAACTCCGTGCTGATCAAGATGGAAGCGATGCTCGACGGCTACGCCGAAGGCATCGCGCTCGACGTCGCCGGCTATGTCTCGGAGGGTTCCGGCCAGAACCTGTTCCTGGTGCGGAACAGCGTCATCACGACCCCGCCCGTGTCGTCGTCGATCCTGGGCGGCATCACGCGCGACTGCATCCTCACCATCGCCCGCGGGCTGGGCTATGACGTGCGCGAGGAGGTCATCCCGCGTGAACTTCTGTACCTGGCCGACGAGGCGTTTTTCTGCGGCACTGCCGTCGAAGTGACGCCGATCCGGAGCATCGACAAGATGACCATCGGCACGGGCAAGCGGCCCGTGACCGAAGCCATCCGCCAGACCTTCTTCGACATCGTCAACGGCGAACTGCCCGACAGCCACGGCTGGCTGACGTACGTCTACCCGCAGGAAGATCACCTGCGTGAAGACGGGCGGACCGCGGCGGCCCGTCGGTAGCCGTAATCTGCAATCTGCAATCGTCGATTAACGTGATCCCCCCCTTCTGCCGAAAGTAGAAGGGGAGGATTAACGTTGGGCATCCACGTCAACGACCTTTTGAAGCTGGCGGTCGACGCCAAGGCCTCGGACCTGCACATCAAGGTGGGCAGCTACCCGATGATGCGCGTCCGTGGGTCCCTCGTTCCGGCAACCGAACAAAAGCGGCTGGACCACGAAGACACCGTCGGCATGGCCGCGGCGGTGATGTCCACTCAGCAGCGTCAGAAGTTCAAGGACGCCCTCGAAATCGACCTGGCCTACAGCGTGCCCGGCCTGGGCCGGTTCCGCTGCAACGTGTTTCAGCAGCGAGGAACGATCGGCATCGTCCTGCGCATCATTCCGGTCGGCGTCAAGTCGGTCGAGGACCTTGGCCTCCCCCAGGTCCTCAAGACGATCGCCGAGGAAGAGCGCGGCCTGGTCCTGGTGACCGGAACGACGGGCAGCGGCAAGTCGACGAGCCTGGCGGCGCTGGTCGACCACGTGAACACAACTCGATGCGCGCACGTCGTCACGGTCGAAGATCCCATCGAGTTCCTGCACCGCGACAACCGATCTATCGTCAACCAGCGCGAGGTTTCCGTGGACACGCGGTCGTTCGCGCACGCCCTGCGCAGCGCGCTGCGCCAGGACCCCGACGTCATCCTCGTCGGCGAAATGCGCGACTACGAGACCATCGAGACAGCGCTGCAGGCCGCCGAGACCGGCCACCTCGTGTTCTCGACGCTCCACACGCTGGATGCCACTGAAACCATCAACCGCATCATCGCTGTCTTTCCTCCCCACCAGCAGAAACAGATCCGAATGCAGCTGGCGAGCGTGCTGAAGGCCGTGATTTCGCAGCGTCTGGTGCCCCGGGCCGATGGCCTGGGCCGCGCCGCGGCCGTCGAGGTGATGATCTCCACCCCGTTCATCCGCGACTGCATCGTGGACAAGGAAAAGACCCACCAGATTCACGGGGCCATTGCCGCCGGCACGTCGCAGTACGGCATGCAGACCTTCGATCAGGCCATCTTCGGGCTCTATGAACAGAAGATTGTGACCTATGACGAGGCGCTTCGCTGGGCCAGCAACAAGGACGAGTTCAAGCTCAAAGTGCAGGGCATCTCCACGACGTCCGACGATTCGCGCGACCAGATGGCGCGCAGCGCCGGTTCGGCCCAGGTGACACGGTTCGGGAAATAGGAATTGCAGATTGATTGCGATTGACGAAATTGCGCTGATAGGCGCAGATTGAGGCGTGAGTCGTCTGCCGCCCGACCCTGCCGACCTGACGGCATCTTCCGCCCGGAGCCTGGTGCTGCGCTGGCTTGGCCAGCGTGAACTGACCACCTCACAGGCTCGACTCCGGCTCCGGCGACGCCACTACCCTGACGATGCCATCACCACCGCGCTGACAGCCCTCAGTGAGTCCGGGCTGCTCGACGACGGGCGCGCGGCGCGGGCGCGGGCGCGCCACGACGTCGCCATCAAGCGCCAGGGACGGGGTCGAGTGCTGCGGCAGGTGCAGGCCCTCGGCGTGGACCGCGACACCGCACATGCCGCCGTCGCCGCTGTGTTCGCGGACATCGACGAAGATCGCCTGCTCGCCGACGCCCTCGCCCGCCGGCTGCGGGGGCAACCGCTGCCCTCGGATCGCAAGGCGCTTGGCCGTCTGTTCGGATGGCTGGTGCGCCAGGGGTTCGACCCCGGCAAGGTGTCGGCGCTCTTTCGCCGCGGGGGTCGCGAGCTGGAGTAGCGCGGAACGTGCCCGAACTCCAGCAGTGCCAGAACTGAAGTTCGGGCCGTACGTACTGTCGCTGAAGGTACGCAGGCCGGAACTTCAGTTCCGGCTCATCCAACTAGTACAATTGACCGCTTATGACCTCGTCTGAGCTCCGACGCTCGTTCCTCGAGTACTTCCAGCGCCACGGCCACCGCATCGTCCCCAGTTCGCCGCTGGTTCCGCACGGCGACGCCACGTTGCTCTTCACCAATGCCGGCATGAACCAGTTCAAAGACGTATTCCTCGGCCGGGAGCAGCGCAGTTACTCGCGCGCGACGACCTCGCAGAAGTGCATGCGCGTCAGCGGCAAGCACAACGACCTGGACAACGTCGGCCCGTCGCTGCGCCATCACACGTTCTTCGAGATGCTCGGCAACTTCTCGTTTGGCGAATACTTCAAGCACGACGCGATCGCGCTGGCGTGGGAGCTGCTGACGAAGGAATGGGGGCTCGAGGAAGAGAAGCTGTTTGCGACGATCTTCAAGGGCGAGGACGGCATCCCGCGCGACGACGAGGCTTATACGCGGTGGCTGGATTTCGTCCCGGCCGACCGAGTCGTCGAACTCGGCGCCGAAGACAACTTCTGGTCCATGGGCGACACCGGTCCGTGCGGGCGATGCTCCGAGATCCACTACTTCCGGGGCAACCTGCCCTGCAGTGCGCCCATGTGCCTGGGGCCCGCTTGTGACTGCGACCGGTTCGTCGAGATCTGGAACAACGTCTTCATGGAATTCGACCGGCAACCAGGCGGCGCGTTGCTGCCGCTGCCGAAGCCCTCGATCGACACGGGCATGGGGCTCGAGCGCATCACGGCCGTCAAGAAGGGCACGTTGTCGAACTACGACACGGACGTGTTTTCGCCGCTGCTCTCCGCCATCGAAGTCGCGCACGGCGGATCGACGCCCGTGGGCGAGCTGGCGACGTCGATGACGCCTGAGGCAGTCTCCACGCGAGTGGTAGCGGACCACCTGCGGGCCATGACGTTCCTCATCGCCGACGGCGTGTTGCCGAGCAACGAGTGGCGCGGGTACGTGCTGCGCAAGATCATGCGGCGCGCGATGCGGCACGGCAAGCGCCTGGGGTTCGCGGCGCCGGTCCTGCATTCGCTCGCCGACGTTCTGATCGCACAGCTGGGCGAGGCGTACCCCGAATTGCGCACGGGGCGCGACACGATCGTGCAGGTCATTCGCTCCGAGGAACACCGCTTCGACGCCGTGCTGACGAGCGGCCTGCCGAAGCTCGAAGAACTGCTGGACCGCGCCGCCAGGGATGCGACGCCCGTACCGGGTGAGGACGCGTTCCGGCTCTACGACACCCTGGGCCTTCCGCTGGACTTCATCGAGGACCTGGCGAGCGAGCGCAAACTGGCTCTCGATCGCCAGGGCTTCGACCGCGCCATGGAGGCGCAGCGCGTGAAAGCCCGGGCAAGCAGCGCCTTCGAGGGCAAGCGCTCGGAAGAACCAAAGTTCAGCGGCCCCGAAACAGCAGAGCGCCTGCGGGCATCGGGCGATCAATTCGATGGCTACGCCGCGACTACCGTCGAGGGCGCGACCATCACGGCGCTGCTCGACGCCGACCGCCGCCAGGTTTCGGCACTGCCGGCGGGGTCGTCGGGCTACGTGCTGCTGGACCGCACGCCGTTCTACCTGGAGTCTGGCGGGCAGGTCTCCGACACAGGCGACCTTCGCAACCAGGCCGGCACCGTCGTGGCACGCGTGGACGGCGTTGTCCGGCTCGGCGCCGGGTTGCCCCGCGGGCACAAGGTCACAGTGGTCGCCGACGCACTCGATGAGAGCCAGCGCGTGACGGCGCATGTCGACGAACGCTTACGGGACGCGACGCGGCGCAACCACACGGCGACCCACCTCATGCACGCCGCGTTACGCCAGGTGCTGGGCACGCACGTGAAGCAGGCGGGATCGCTGGTGGCGCCGGACCGGCTGCGCTTCGACTTCACGCACTTCTCGCCGGTCACAGCGCCTCAACTGCGTGAAATCGAAGCGATCGTCAACGAGCAGATCCTGCGAAACGGCCCGGTCATCACTGAGGTGAAAGACACCGCCGAGGCCATGGCGTCGGGCGCGATGGCGCTGTTTGGCGAGAAGTACGGCGACCGCGTGCGCGTGGTCACGATTCCCGGATTCAGCGTGGAGTTGTGCGGCGGCACACACGCGCGCGCCACGGGCGACATCGGGTTGTTCACGATTGCGCAGGAAGGCGGCGTCGCAGCCGGCGTGCGTCGAATCGAGGCGCTCACGGGCGATGGCGCCCTCCACGACTATCAGTCACGGCGCGAGACATTGCAGAAGCTCGTCACGACGCTGGGGGTCAGCGACGAACAGGCTGCCGATGCCGCGGCCCGGCTTCAGCAGGAGACCAGACGCCTGACGCGCGAGGTGCAGGAGTTGAAGGTGAAGCTGGCCATGGGCGGCGGCGCCGCCTCCGGCGCAGAGACGGGCGAGGTCGATCTGGGCGGCGTCAAGGCCGTCTTCCGATCGGTGCCCGGACTGGACAAAAACGCGCTCCGAGAGTTTTCCGACTCGCTGAAGGCCGCGATCAAGTCGGGCGTCGTGGTGCTTGCCTCCGCGGCCGACGACGGGAAGGTGGCGATTGTGGCCTCGGTGACGCCCGACCTCAAGGGCCGGCTCCACGCCGGCAACATCGTCAAGGCGCTCGCGCCAATCGTCGGCGGCGGCGGAGGCGGCCGCCCCGACTTTGCCGAGGCCGGCGGCAAGGACCCTTCAAAGATCGACGCGATGCTCGCCGAAGGCCGCGCGTTGGTCGAAAAGATGGTGCTGGGGCCAGGCCCCGTTAACGAGGGCGGACGTTCCTAACGGGGCCTGGCCCCCAGGCCATCGCCCAGCCATCGTCTCTGGCATCCATCCTGCCGATAGAGGTACCGGAGCGCGCCGCGGTTGCTTGTGACCGCGGCTGCGCAAAACCGGTAACCTCTTGGCCCATCGCCTTTTCCTTGTCGTGGCCGCGTTTCTGGCGGCGTCGGCGGCAGTCCCCGCCCGGGCAGATGTCTATGCCTGGAAAGACAAGGACGGCAGACTCGTGGTGTCTGACCGCCCCGGCGGCCCCGGCGTCCAGCACGCGACGTACTCGGTGCGGGGGGTAGAAACCATTCGCTCGACGCGCCTCGATCTCGCGCCGGACCTCACCCGCGCCGACCTGCACGCCCTGGCCGATCGTCATGCCGAACGACATGCGATAAACCCCGCGCTCGTCCGTGCGGTGATCCAGGCCGAGTCAGCCTGGAACGCGCGCGCCGTTTCCCACAAGGGCGCCCTGGGCCTGATGCAGTTGATGCCCGAGACGGTGACAGCGTTTGGCGTGGCGGACCCGTTCGACCCTGCCCAGAACATCCAGGCCGGCGTCCGGTATCTCAAGTGGCTGCTCGACCGCTACGACGGCAACGCGGAACTCGCGCTGGCGGCGTACAACGCCGGCCCAGGGGCCGTGGACAAGTACGGACGCAAGATTCCGCCCTACCGGGAAACGCAGGCTTACGTGCGGAAGATCGTGTCGGTGACGGAAGTGCGGATGGGGCCGAAGAAGGTGATCTACAAGATCGTCGAGCTGATCGATGGCCGCGAGGTGCCCCGCTATTCGGATGCGCGGCCGGCGGCGGGCTACGAGATCGTCACGAAGCGGTAGTCGATCGTCAGCGCGCGGCCCCGGGCCATGCGGTCGGCGGCAAGCTGCGCGGGGGCGTCGGGCGGCGCCAGCACTTCCCTCACATCCAATCCAGCATTGAACTGCTCGAGGCGCGCCGCGACCAGCGCGTTGACGGCCATCGGGCAGAACCTGCGGCCCGCTTCGCGGGCAATCGCCATCCGGGCGCTCTCCGGCGACAGCGGCACGTGGTACTCCCTGGCCGTCGTCAGCTCGTCGAACGCATGCGCCACGGCCAGCAGGCGCGCGCCCAGCGGCGCATGCCGGTGATGGTCAAAACGCCTCGTGGCGTACCAAAGCACGTCATCGACGTCATCGGACAAGCCGCACCAGGTCTGAAAGCCTGGAAGGTCGGTCACCTTCTCGGGCCGCCCCACCAGCGCACCGGCCTCGTGGACCAGTGCCGCCTGCACCAGCGCCGCCATTTCGTCACTCGGCAGACCAACGATGACACCTAGATGACGCGCGAACACGGCAACTCGACGGCTGTGCGCCGCTGCGGCGGGACGTCGATAGTCCAGCGTTTCCAGCAGCGTTTCGAGCGATCCGACCGGCACCGGGTGCATCTGGCCTCCCAACTCTGTCTGGTAGGACGAGCAAGCGGTGTGCCAGGTTCGCCGAACCCGTGAACCCGTGAACCCGTGAACCTGTGAACCGGGGTTCTTATGGTAAGATTGGGAGTTTTCTGCCCGCAGGACGCGGACACTGGGGATCACACGAGTGGCTACGAAGAAGAAGGTTTCCTCGGCCGTCAAGGCCTACCGTCAGAATGTGAAGCGGCGTGACCACAATCGGCAGCTTCGCAGCCGGTTGCGCTCGGCGCTCAAGAGCATTCGGACGTCGATTGATGCCAGCGACCTGGCAGGCGCCAAGAAGGCGCTCGACGCGACGTTCTCGCTGGTGGACAAGATGGCCAACAAGGGCATCATCCACAAGAACGCCGCCGGCCGGTACAAGTCGCGCCTCGTCAAGCGCGTGGCGGGCAGGGGGAAAGCGGCGTAATCACTCCGCTTTTGCCCGCACCAGCCTCACCCACACAGCTCCACCACAAGGCGCTCCAGCAATACCCGCGGGTCACCGCCCGAGGACTTCAGGGCGAGGTCCGTCCGCAGCAGGACGTCGACGGCCGCTGGCACCCGGCGGGTCGGAAACGGCGTTCTGGCGTTTGGGTTCCGAACGGCGGCCCCAAGCTGTCCAAGAATCCGAAACGGAGCGCCGTTGTCTCCCTGGTCCAGCTCGGCCTTCAGCTCGCGAAGGGCCGCCACCACGTCGCCGCGTTGAACGGCGTTGACCAACGCCCAGTCGTCCGCACGGTGCTCGGGGACGCCCGCAACCGAGGCGACGTGGTCAAGCGTCAGGCGCCCGGCCCCACTGGCAAATAGAAGCAGCTTTTCGACGTCGGCCCGGAGCCGCCCGGTGTTGCCTCCGCTCACCTGTATGATCCGCGTGATCACTGCCCGGTCGACGGACAATCCGGCGGTCGTAGCCTGCTGCTCGATCCAACGAGCCGGATCCTTCCCGCCGTCAAGGCCCGTGCACACCACGATGGTCGCGCCCTTCACGAGCGCCTTGGTGACCTTCAGGTTCTTCGCCAGCGGGATGTCCGCCGGGCTCTTGCCGCCCCCGGGGCTCGAGAACACAAAGGCCAGCGCCGTCGTCGGGGATGGCGCCGCGAGGTAGTCGACCAGCGGCTCCAGCGACCCAGCCGCCTCGTCGTCGTCGGAACCCGATTCGGTCCCCTTGCGCTTCTTCCTGGGGTCGAAGAGCCTTTCGGCCTGCAGGACGATCACGACGCGCCGCGGGGCGATCATCGGCAGCGTCCGCGCGGCCTCGGCGACCACGATGGGCGTCACCGTGGAATCGACGGCATACAGACGTTCGACATTGAAGGCCCGGAGGTCCTCCTCGATCATCTCGCCCAGCGCGACGGCGAGCGCGGACTTCTCATGGTCGTCGTCACCGACGATCAGGTAGACCGGATCGGTCGCGCCGGAGGCAACCTGCGCGCGAAACGCCTGGGGAGTCATCGTAGGCCGGCAATCAAACGCAAAACCACGAAGGTCACGAAGGACCACACGAAGGCCACGAGATGGCGTGAGAAATCTTCATTTTCTGCTCTTCGTGACCCTCGTGCGCTTCTTCGTGACCCTCGTGATTGTGAAGCGCTTCGGATCAGAACGCTTCCAGGATCGCGCTCACGACGGCCTTCGCGAACTCTGCGCCGACGCGTTCGAGCGCGTCACTGCCCTGCGCGAGAAACGCATTCGGGTCGAGCGCGTCGGTGCCGGCGGTGGCTTCGAACTCGTCGCGATAGACCCACTGCGGGTTCTCCCACAGCACCTTGTCCGTCTTCAAATCGCGAAACTCGATCTTCGCCGTCACGGTCAGGATGTAGCGGCTGGCCTGCTGCTCGTCGGTGAAGCTGGCCGGCTGGATCTGAATCGTCAGGATCTCGCCGGTGAGCAGCGCGTCCACACCGGTGCTACTCGGTCGAACCTTGTAGTTGCCCCGGTTGATGAACTCGGTGCGCACCCGTTCGGTGAAGACCTGTTCGAGCTCGTAGACCGCAGTCGTGTTGATGAACTGCGGGATCCCGATGGTCTGGATGTAAGCCGGCAGGAACGACCCGCGGCCGGCCAGGGCGTACCCGCACGACGAAGACGCCATCGCCAGCATGGCCACGACGACGCCAAGACCTTGCCGCCAGGTCATCAGCTCACCACCACGCTGACCAGCTTGTCCTGCACCACGATCACCTTTCGCACGGTCTTGCCGGCGACGTGCCCCAGCACGGCCGGATCGGCCAGCGCCTTGGCGCGCACCTCGTCCTCCCCGGCCCCGGGCGGCACGGCGATGCGCCCGCGAAGCTTGCCGTTGACCTGGACTGGCACGACGACCTCGGCTGCCCTGGCAGCGTCGGCATCAAACGCCGGCCACCTTGCCGCCGTCAGCCCGCCGCGATGTCCGAGGTGCTCCCATAGCTCCTCTGCCATGTGCGGCGCATAGGGCGAGACCATCAGCACAAGCGCCTCGACCGCCTCGCGGACAACGGCCAGCGTCTCCACGCGCTCTGCGGTTGTGACGGCGGAGGCCGCGTGCTGGCCGGGCGGCCCGCCGGCGGTCTGGTCGCTGAAGGCGTACAGGTCGTTGACCAGCTCCATCAGCGCGGACACGGGCGTATTGAGGTGCTGACGCTCCTCGATGTCCACCGTCACGCGCCGGATCGTCTCGTGTGTCTTCCGGCGCACGGAGCGCTCGGCGTCGTTGCAGCTCAGCGGGCACCGCGCCCACCGTCCGAATCGCGGCGGCCCAGTGGTCCACCAGGCGCCAGACACGCGCGAGGAATCGAAAGCTGCCCTCGAGCCCGGCGTCGCTCCACTCGACTTCATTCTCCGGCGGCGCGACAAACATGACGTACAGACGCAGGGCGTCCGAGCCGTATTTCTCGATCATCTGATCGGGATCGACGACGTTGCCCTTCGACTTGGACATGACCTTGCCGTCTTTCAGCACCATGCCCTGCGTGAGCAGCTGGGTGAACGGCTCGGAGTGGTCGAGCATGCCGAGGTCGCGGAAGACGCGCGTGAAAAAGCGCGAGTAGATCAGGTGCAGGATCGCGTGCTCGACGCCCCCGCTGTAGAAATCAACCGGCAGCCAGTACTTCGCGTTGGCGGGCGAGAACGGCTGCTGGTCGTTGGTCGCGTCGGTGAAGCGGTCGAAGTACCAGGACGAATCCACGAAGGTGTCCATGGTGTCGGTCTCGCGACGCGCTGGCCCACCGCACTTCGGACACGTGGTGTTGACGAACTCGGGCACCTGGGCGAGCGGCGAGTCGCCACGGCCGGTGAACTCGGTCACCTTCGGCAGCACGACGGGTAGCTGGTCGTCGGGGACCGGCTGCACGCCGTCTTTCTCGCAGTAGACCATCGGGATCGGCGTGCCCCAGTAGCGCTGCCGCGAGATGCCCCAGTCCTTCAGGCGGAATTGAACGGTGCCCTCGCCAATCCCGCGGGCACGGGCCTCGGCGGTCATCTTCCCTCGCGCATCGTCTGACGCCAGGCCGTCCCACTGCCCCGAGTTCACGATGATGCCGTCGTTGGAGACGGCCTCGGTGAGGCTGTCGGCGGACGGCACCGGGGCATCGTTGGGCCGAACGACGACCCGAATCGGCAGCGTGTACCTGCGCGCGAACTCGAAGTCGCGCTCGTCGTGAGCTGGCACGGCCATCACCGCGCCGGTGCCGTACTCGCCCAGCACGAAATTGGCGACCCAGATGGGCACCAGCTCGCCCGTGAACGGGTTGACCGCGTGCCGGCCGGTGAAGACGCCTTCCTTCTCCACTTCCCCGGACATGCGGGCCGTGCGGTCCTGCGTGCGGAACTTCGTGATCTGCGCACGAAACGCCTTCGGGTCGGCAGTCGTGGAGGCGAGCGACTCGGCCAGCGGGTGCTCGGGCGCCAGCAACACGAAGGTCGCCCCGTAAATCGTGTCGATGCGCGTCGTGAAGACCTCGATGTCGGCCGGAGAGGTGCCCGAAGCGCCCGAGCTGAAGTTCGGGCCTGCGCTCGGCGCGCCTGGGGCCAGCGGGAATCGCACGCGCGCGCCCTCGCTTCTCCCGATCCAGTTGCGCTGCATCGTGAGCACCTTCTCGGGCCACTTCGACAGCGTGTCGAGGCTTTGCAGCAACTCGTCGGCGTAGTGCGTGATCTTGAGGAACCACTGTTCGAGGTCGCGCTGCACCACCGCTGTCCCACAGCGCCAGCAGGCGCCGTCGACGACCTGCTCGTTGGCCAGCACGGTCAGATCGACCGGGCACCAGTTGACCGTCGAGCGGCGCCGGTACGCGAGGCCACGCTCGAACATCCGGATGAACAGCCACTGGTTCCACTTGTAGTACTCGGGCGTGCAGGTGGCGATCTCGCGGTCCCAGGCGTAGCTGATGCCGAGCCGCTTCAGCTGCCCTTTCATGTGCTCGATGTTGCCAAACGTCGAGACCTCGGGATGAATGCCGCCTTTGATCGCGGCGTTTTCGGCCGGCAGGCCGAAGGCATCCCACCCGAACGGGTGCAGCACGTTGAAACCACGCATGCGCCGGGAGCGGGCCATCACGTCGCCGATGATGTAGTTGCGGACGTGGCCTACGTGCGCGTGCCCGGAGGGATAGGCGAACATCTCGAGGCAGTAGAACTTCGGCCTCGTCGGGTCCTCGGTGGCTTCAAACGCGCGGGTGTCGACCCAGCGCTGCTGCCACTTGCGGTCCAGTTCCTGCGGTCGATACTCAGCCACGTCAAAAATTATAGACCATGCCAATGGCCCGCCTGGGCGGAGGCGAGCGCGGCAAGCGAACGGTCGGCTCGTCCGGTGGCAGGTCGCAGGTTCGCCGGCGCCGGCACGCCGTCGTCGTCGCCGGCGAGCGCGCGCAGCGCGAGGTCCAACGACTCGCCCAGCGCCGTCAGCGCATACCCGCCCTCGGTGACGAGCACGACGCGCCCCTCCGAGACGCGGTCGGCCATCGCGCGCAACTCCGAGGTCATCCACGCGAAGCCCGGGCTGGTCATGCGCATCTGCGCGAGCGGATCCATTTCGTGCGCGTCAAAGCCTGCCGAGATCAGCAGCAGGCCGGGTCTGAACTCCTCCAGCACCGGCAGCACGCCAAACTGGAACACGCGCACGTAATCGCCGTCGCTGGCGCCGGCCTCGATGGGTAGGTTCACCGTGAATCCCCGCCCGTCGCGCTCGCCGATCTCGGTGGCCCCGCCGGTGCCGGGGTAGAACGGGAACTGGTGCGTTGAGATGTAGAGGACCGACGGGTCCGCATAGAACATCGCCTGCGTGCCGTTGCCGTGATGCACGTCGTAGTCGATGACGGCCACCCGCGACATGCCGCGCGATCGCGCATGCGCCGCCGCGACCGCGACGTTGTTGTAGAAACAGAAGCCCATCGCACGGGCGGCCTCGGCATGGTGGCCCGGCGGCCGGACCAGGGCGGCCGCTGCTCGATGCGGCCGATCGCCAGGCGCCAGCACGGCCTCGACCGCCTGCACGGCCGCGCCCGCCGCCAGCAGCGACACATCAGCCGTGTCCGGCGAGGTGAACGTGTCGGCGTCGATCATGCTCGCGCGGCCACGCGTGGCTTCGATGGCGTCAAGGTGCGAAGCCGTGTGCACGCGCAGCACCTCTTCTCGTGTCGCGGCCCTGGGCGAGGCCACCTCCTCGCCGCGCGCCTTGGCACGCGCTGCGGCGGCCTCGAGCACATCAGCCCGTTCAGGCGACTCCGGATGACCCGGCGGCGTCAGGTGGTCGGCGAAGCGCGGGCTCGAGACAACGAGCATCAGGCCTCCAGGAGGGCCAGCGCCCTCGGTTTCAAGGCGTTCAACCGGTGCTCGAGCTCGACGCGCGCGGCTTCCAGGCCGGCGTCATCGGCATCGGCCGGAACGAAGAACGGCGCGCCCATCACCATCGCGATGCGGCTGAAGGGATACGGAATCTGCGATGCATCCCAACTGGGCGCCGTCCAGTACCAGGACGACTCGACGTGGAACGGCAGAATCGGATTGCCGGTGACCTTGGCCATCCACACGGCGCCAGGCTGAGCCACCATCGCGGGCCCGCGAGGGCCGTCGACGGTAATGCCCACGGGGCGCCCCTCCTCCATCCGCCGCTTCGCCCGGAGCGCCGCGCGTACGGCGTTGCGGGAGGTCGAGCCGCGCGCCGTCGTGTAACCAAGCCGGTGGATGATCTTGGCCGTCCACTCGCCGTCGAAGTTGTCGCTGGTGATCACGACGACATCGCGATGGCGGAAATAGAAGACCGACGGAAGGATCCGGCCGTGCCAGAGCGCCATCACCGGGTAATGGCCTGAAGCGAGGATCCCGGCGAAGTGCTCTTCCCCTTCGACCCGCCACCGCCAGGTGCGACCGAGCGCTCCGAGCGCGGGATACCCCAGGGCTCCGATGAGGGCAGCCTGCCAGCGCTTGGCGCGCGATGCCTTCCAGCCCGGATCAGACGCAGTCACAGCCCATCGGTACTGCGGTCCGCCGCCGCCTTCAGGGGGCACCCACGTGATCACCTGGTACGGATCCATGATGTCGCACGTCTTGCAGTGCACGCAGTTGCTCGCGTTGATCTGCAGCCGCGGTGTGCCGTGCTCGTTGACGATCTCGTACACGTTGGCCGGGCAGAAGCGCTGACAGGGATGGCCGTATTCCTCGCCGCACCGCGAAAAGCAGACGTCGGTCTGGACGAGGAGGTGCACCGGCTGGTCCTCGTCGTGGCGCGTTCCCGAGTAGTGGACGTTGGTGAGCTTGTCGAACGTCACGACGCGGTCCGGCTTCACGGCGTTGGACGTGGTGAGCGGCCCACGCGGACGGTCGTAGGACGCGTCGAGCGTCGACATGTGCTCGTGGCCGGCGGTGCCGTGCAGGCGGTCGGGCCACCGGCCGCCCGTCAGGACGGTGAGCCCGGCAAAAGCGAGGCCGGCCAGCAGCCCGTGCCCGAATGCCTGGTGCACGTTACGCACCGGGTACAGCTCCGCGCGCACGGAACTGGCGTCGATGCGCTCGCCGTACGACCGAAGCCGCGTGCCGGATGTATCGCCGCCGGCGACGGCATCAAACGCGGTCTCGGCCGCGAGCATGCCCGTCTTCATCGCCAGATGAATTCCCTTCAAGCGGAATGAATTCATGAAACCGCCCGCGTCGCCGGCGATGAGCGCGCCGTCCATCCAGGGCCGCGGGATGGTGTTCCACCCGCCTTCGGGCAGAGCCTTTGCGCCGTACTTGAGCATGTGGCCGCCGCGCAGCAGCTCCGAGACCAGGGGATGCAGCTTGAAACGCTGAAAGGCCTGATGGGGGTCGAAGAGAGGGTCGCGATAGTCGAGCCCGACGACCAGGCCGAGCGCGAGACGCCCTTCCGGCATCGTGTAGATGAACCCTCCGCCGAACTCTTCCATCCGAAGGGGGTAGCCGAGCGTGTGGATCACTGTGCCCGGCGCGATGCGGTCGGCCGGTACCTCCCACAGCTCCTTGATGCCGATGGCGTACTGCTCGGGCTCGCGGCCCTCGGCGAGGGGCAGGCGCGCGAAAAGCTGCTTGCTCAGGTTGCCGCGTACTCCGTCGCAGAAGATCGTGACCTTCGCGTGGATGTCCACGCCGGGCTCGAACGTGCTGCGACGCTGGCCATCGCGGCCGATGCCGCGGTCGCCGGTCCGCACCCCTACCACGCGATCTCCGTCAAACAGCACTTCGACACCGGGAAACCCCGTGAAGAGGTCGATACCGGCGGCTTCCACGCGCTCGGCCAGCCACTTGCCGAAGCGGCTGACCGAGATGATCACGTTGCCGTGATTGCGAAGCGGCGGCGGCGTGAACGGCAGCGGGATCCTGCCGCCGGCAGTGAGCATGTAGACGCGGTCTTCGTGGACGTCGGCCTCGATGGGAGCGCCCTGCTCGCGGAAGTCCGGGAGAAGCTCCTTGAGGCTCGACGGATCGAGGACAGCGCCCGACAACAGGTGCGCGCCAGCCTCGCGCGCCTTCTCGAGCACCGCAATCGCCAGGGGCTCGCCGCCCCGCGCGCGCTGAAGCTGCGAGAGCCGCAGCGCCGCCGACAGTCCGGCTGGACCGCCGCCAACGACGAGGACGTCGACTTCGAGCCTTTCTCGGTCCATACGGTGACAGGGTTACCGTTGAGAAATTGCTATTCAGACTGTCGCCGTTAACAATTTCTTAACGGTACCTGGCACCGATCACTTCTGCAACTCGGCGGTCAGGGCCGGCAGGAACTCGAACAGGTCGCCCGCGTAGCCGTAGTCGGCGACTTCGAAGATCGGCGCGTCCGCGTCCTTGTTTACGGCGACGATCGTGCGCGCGCCCTTCATGCCGACGACATGCTGGATGGCGCCCGAGATGCCGACGGCGACGTAGAGTTTGGGCGCGACGGTCTGTCCAGAGCTGCCGATCTGGCGCTCCATGGGCAGCCATCCTGCATCGCAGATCGGTCGCGACGCGGCCAGCTCCGCGCCCAGGGCGCTCGCCAGCGCCTGGGCCAACGGCAAGTGCTCGGGTCCCTTGATGCCACGTCCCACCGACACGATCCGCTCGGCCTGCGAGAGGTCAACCGCCTGCTTGGCCTCCTGAAACGGCGCCTCCGGCGACTGACGAACGGACGACTGGTCGACGGAGACCCGCAGCGTCCGCACCGGCGCCGGCGAGGCGCCGCGAGCCGCCTGGTCCGCCCGGAACGCGCCGATCTGCATCGTCACCAGCCACGGCGCGTCTCCCAGCAGACGGACGTCGGCCGCCAGCTTTCCCTGGTACATCGGCCGCGAGAAGGCGACCTGACCCTGCACCTGCTTGATCGCCGTGCAGTCGGTCAGCAGCGCGCGGTCGAGCGCTGCCGCCAGCGCGGGCGCGAAGTCGCGCGTCTGATAGGTGTGCGGCAGCACGATCCATGTCGGCTTGACCTCGACGATGAGCGCAGCGTGCGCGTGGACCCAGCCGTCGGCGGTGTAGGCGTCGAGCGCGGGGCTGGTGACGGCGACAACCTCGGTGACGGCGGCCGCCGCCAGATCCGCGGCGATGGCCGCAACCTCGCCGCCGGCAATGGCGACAACGATCGGGGCCCCCGCCGCCAGTTGCTGCGCGGCGGCGATGGCCTCCCACGACGCGCGATTGAGCTTGCCGCCGCGCTGCTCGGCGACGACGAGGATCACGCGATCACCCGCGCGTCTTCGCGAAGTTTCCTGACCAGCGCCGCCGCCGCCTCCGACGCCGAGCCAGCGAGCATTTCGGTCTGCTTTGTCTTCTCCGGCACATACAGCGATAACACCTCGAGCCGCGGCGTCACCGGCGATGCCGGGGCGACCACTCGGATTTCCTTCTTCTTCGACGCCATGATCCCCTTGAGCGTCGCATAGCGCAGCTGGTTGATGCCGCTCTGGATCGTCAGCACCGCGGGCAGCGCCATTGCGACCCACTGGAACCAGCCGCCCTCGAGCTCGCGCTTCACGCGCAAGCGTCCATCGGCCACGTGCACTTCCATGATGATGGTGGCGTGCGGACGTTCCAGGCGGCTGGCAAGCACGACGCCGGTTTGCGCGTGGCCCTGGTCGTCGGACTGCAACCCGGTGAGGATCAGGTCGAAAGCCTCTTCACGCATGGCGCCAGCCAGCGCATCGGCCGTCGCGATGCCATCAGCTCGTCCCAGGGCGTCGTCCTGCACGTGGATGGCGCGATCGGCGCCGCGTGCCAGCGCTTCGCGAATAACGGTCGTCACGCGGGCCGGACCGGCCGCGCAGACGACGACCTCGCCGCCGTGCTTCTCCTTGAGCCGCAGGCCCTCTTCGAGCGTGTACGCGTCAGGCTCGTTGAGCTCCCAACTGGCGTCCTGCTCGCGGATCGCGCGTTTGTCGTCGGTCAGCCGCGGCTGCCATTCGCGCGTCGGGACCTGCTTGATGCAGATGGCGATTTTCATATGTGCCACAGAGCCACCAAGGGCTCAGAAGAATTCTGCCACAGAGGCACAGAGTCCACGGAGCCAAACCTTGGGTTAAGCCACAGAGGCACAGAGATCACTGAGAAAGACAAGAACTGAGAGCCTCTGTGTTCTCTGTGTCTCAGTGGCTGAATGCTTTGTGGCTTTGTGGCTAACCCGCGTAGCGCTTCAACAACAGCGCCGCGTTGGTTCCGCCGAACCCGAACGAGTTCGACAGCGCGTATTCGATGGGCAGCTTTCGGGCTGTGTGCGGCACGTAGTCGAGATCGCACTCGGGATCGGGATTGTCCAGGTTGACTGTCGGCGGCACCTGCTGAGTGTGTACGGCCAGCGCGGTGATGCCTGCCTCCAGGCCGCCGGCCGCGCCGAGCAGGTGGCCCGTCATCGACTTGGTCGACGAGATTGCCAGCGACGTCGCGTGGTCGCCGAAGCACCGCTTGATGGCCATCGTTTCGAGCTTGTCGTTGTAGGGCGTCGAAGTGCCGTGGGCGTTGATGTAGTCAACCGCCTCCGGCCCGACGCCGGCGCTCTTCAGGCACTGCCGCATCACGCGGACCGCGCCCTCACCGTCTTCCGACGGCGCGGTGATGTGAAACGCGTCGGCCGACATGCCGTACCCCGCCAGCTCCGCGTAGATGCGGGCCCCGCGGGCCCGGGCCATCTCGAGCTCCTCGATGATGACCACGCCCGAGCCTTCGCCGATGATGAAACCGTCGCGGTCGCGGTCGAAGGGACGGCTGGCTCGTTCCGGGTCGTCGTTGCGCGTCGAGAGCGCCCGCATGGCGCCGAAGCCCCCGACGCCCATCGGCGTGATCGCCGCCTCCGATCCTCCGGCGATCATCGCGTCGGCATCGCCGCGCCTGATGATCTCGAAGGCGTCGCCGATCGCATGTGCCGAGGCCGAGCACGCCGTGCACGTCGCCGAGTTGGGTCCCTTGGCGCCGAAGCGGATCGACACCTGGCCCGAGGCGAGGTTGATGATCGCCGAGGGGATGAAGAAGGGCGAGATCTTTCGAGGGCCTCCCTCGAGCAGCGCGCGGTGCTCGCGTTCGATGGTCGAGAACCCGCCGATGCCCGAGGCGATGAACACCCCGATGCGGTCGGCGTTGCCTGGCGTCACTGCCAGCCCGCTGTCATCCATCGCGAACTGCGACGCCGCAATCGCGTACTGGATGAAGATGTCCATCTTCTTGACATCCTTCTTCTCGATGAACTGCTGCGGATCGAAGTCCTTGACCTCGCCGGCAATCTGCGCGGCAAACTGCGACACGTCGAAGCGCGAGATGCGCCCGATGCCGCTTCGCCCCGCCAGGAGCGCGTCCCAATTCGCGCCGGTGCCGATGCCCACCGAGGACACCAGCCCGATGCCGGTCACGACGACTCGCCTGCTCACACTGCCTCCACCCGCCGCTGGTTCAGACGCGCGCACGCCCGTCCGGGTCTCGCCCCACCCTACTTCTTGCCCTTTCCGTGAGCCTCGATGTACTCGACGGCTTCCTTCACACGGGTGATCTTTTCGGCGTCCTCGTCGGGAATCTCGATCCCGAACTCTTCCTCGAACGCCATCACGAGTTCCACCGTGTCGAGCGAGTCGGCGCCGAGGTCGTCCACGAAGGAGGCATCCGCCGTCACCTCTTCCTCGTCCACGCCGAGCTGCTCCACGATGATGGCCTTCACCTTGTCCGCAACCGCCATTCCCTTCCTCCTAGGTGTACATCCCGCCGTTGACGGCCAGAACGTGTCCAGTAATATACGACGCCTCGTCCGAGGCAAGGAAGCACACCGCGTGTGCCACGTCTTCCGGAGAGCCCAGCCGGCCGAGCGGAATCCGCTCGGCCCAGTCCTCACGCGACGTGCCGGTAAGGGCCTTTGTCATGTCGGTTTCGATCAGCCCCGGGGCTACGACGTTGACGGTGATGCCCCGGCTGGCGACTTCGCGCGCCATCGACTTGCACAAACCGATAAGCCCGGCCTTTGACGCCGCGTAGTTGGCCTGGCCGGCGTTGCCCATCTGCCCGACCACCGAACTGATGGCGACGATGCGCCCGGCGCGCTGCTTCAACATCGGCCGCAGCACCGCCTGGCAGATCGTGAAGGTCGCCGTCAGGTTGGTCGCCAGCACCGCGTCCCAATCCTCGCGCTTCATTCTCAGCAGCAACTGGTCGCGCGTGATCCCGGCGTTGCTCACCAGGATATCGATCCGGCCATGCCGCTCGAGCACGCCGCCGATGGCCGCCTCAACCGACTCGGGCTCGGTGACGTCGAGCGTTACGGCCTCAGCCTTCAGGCCGGCCGCCGCGATCTCCTCTGCTACAGGGCGCGCGTTGTCGCCCCGCGCCGCCGCCACCACCCTCGCGCCACGACGGGCCAGCGCCAGCGCCGTAGCCCTGCCGATTCCGCGCGACGCGCCCGTCACGAGCGTTACTCGAGAAGTCAGATCCATCATGTAACGTGAGACAGCGTCCTGCTTGTCGCCCAGGCGATCACGCCTGAACTTCCTGCACGAGCCGTTCGACGGCCTCGAGATCGGCAGGGGTTTCCAGGGAGGCGACCCGGGCGTCGCGCTGAATCTTCCGCACCAGTCCGCTCAGCACGGTGCCCGGACCCACCTCAACATACGCGCGGACGCCAGCCGACGCAAGTTGCCCGACGACGTCTTCCCACCGGACCGGCGCCGAAACCTGCCGCACCAGCGCCTCGACGGCCGCTGGTCCGTCAGTCTTCGGCTCGCCGTCGACGTTGGCGACCACCGCCACGCGCGGGGCCGAGACGGTCAGCGCCCGCAGTTCAGGCGCCAGGCGATCCTGCGCGGGCTGCATCAGGGCACAGTGGAATGGCGCGCTCACCGGCAACGGGATCACCCGCTTGGCGCCCCGCGCCTTGGCCCGTTCGCCGGCACGCTGCACGGCGGCTACGGTCCCGGCGATTACGACCTGGCCGGGGGCGTTGAGATTGGCCGGCGCGACCACGTCGCCCTCGGCGGCTTCCGCGCAGGCCGCAGCCACCTGGTCGCTCGCCAAGCCGAGCACGGCGGCCATCGCCCCGGTGCCCACCGGGACCGCCTCCTGCATGTACCGCCCGCGCCGGCGGACAATGCGAACGGCGTCGGCAAAGGCAATCGTGCCGGCCGCCACGTGCGCCGAGTACTCGCCAAGACTATGACCGGCCACGATGTGCGGACGAATCCCGCGCAGTTCGAGCAGGCGCGCCGCGGCGATGCTGACCGTGAGGATCGCCGGCTGCGTGTTCTCGGTGAGCACCAGCTGGTCCTCCGGGCCGTCGAAGCACAGCTGGCTGAGTGGCTCGCCCAGGGCCGCATCGGCTTGATCGAACACGGATCGGCATTCCGGATAGGCCTCGGCCAACGCGCGGCCCATGCCGACTTTCTGCGATCCCTGCCCTGGAAACACGAATGCGATCACGTGGTGCTCACGGGAATGTCGGCGATGCCGCGTTCGAGGCGCTCGACCAGCCGTCCAATGGAGAATCGATGCGCCAGGCCGACCGCGTTCTCCACTGCCGTCGCCGACGAGCGGCCGTGGCCGACGATGACGATGCCCTTGACGCCCAGCAGCAGCGCGCCGCCGTACTCGGCCGCGTCGAGGCGGCGGCTCATCTCGGCCGTCATGGCTCCGCTCGCCAGCGTCTCGATCATGTCCACCAGGCTCTCGCTGATCTTGAGCGCGACGTTACCGGTGAAGCCGTCGCAGACGATCACATCCGCTACACCAGCATAAACATCACGCGCTTCGACGTTGCCAACAAAGTGGACCGGCGCCTGCTTCAGCAGCTGATGCGCTTCGCGCGTCAGCTCGTTGCCCTTGGACTCTTCCTCGCCAATCGACAGCAGCCCCACGCGCGGCCGTTGCAGGCCCAGGGCAATCTGTGCGAACACAGTCCCCATCACGCCAAACTGCACCAGATGAGCGGGCCGGCACTCGGCGTTGGCGCCGACATCGAGCAGGACCGCGGGCCGCTGCTTGGTCGGGACGACCGCCGCAAGCGCCGGCCGCTCCACGCCCGCGATCAACCCAAGCCCGGTGCGTGCCGCCATCACGGTGGCCCCGGTACTCCCGGCCGAGACGATCGCCGACGCATGGCCGTCAGCGACCTGCTGCACCGCGACGCGAATCGACGCTCCCGGCTTCCGTCGCAGCGCCGCCGCCGGGGCCTCGTGCATGCCGACGACGTCGGGCGCATCCACAATCGCGACCGCCAGGCGCGACCGATCCGGACACGTCGACAGCTCGGCCTCGATCCTCTCCCGCAGGCCGACCAGGCGCACCGATGCCGGAAGCGCGCGTGCGGCCGCGACCACTCCGGTCACGATCGGACCGGGGGCAAAATCGCCCCCCATCGCGTCGACGGCGATTGAGGATCTGGCGGTGGAGTGGTCGTCTGGCACAGGGGCACGCGGCGTGGCTCGCTGCGAGAGAGTGCCCCCTCAGGCCACGCGCCAAACCGAGGCAGTCGCGAGTGACGTCAGGCTTCGTCGACCGGCTTCACTTGCCGGCCGCGATAGAACCCGCAGTTGGGGCAGACCTGGTGGGGCCGCTTGGCTTCCTTGCACTGGGGGCATTCGCCGAGCTGGACGGGCGACAGGGCGTCGTGCGTCCGGCGCTTGGCGGTACGGGTCTTCGAATGGCGTCGCTTTGGATTAGGCATCGTCGTTCTCGTTCAGTAGCGCTTTCAACCCGGCCAGCCGGGGATCGGTCCACGTCGCCTCGCAGGTGCAGGCCGTCGTGTTTCGGTTCGCACCGCACAGCGGACACAGCCCCTGGCAGTCATCCTTGCACAGCGGTTTCATGGGCAGCACCAGGTACAACTGCTCGTGGATCAGCTCGGCCAGATCGATCTCGCCGTGCTGGTAGTACGCCGTGTTGATGTCCTCGTCGCCGACCTCGACTTCCCCGCCACCGGCCGGCGCCCGGTCGGAGGGCAGATAGGTCAGGTCGAAGGCGGTCGTCACCGGAACCGGAAACCCTTCCAGGCAGCGGCTGCACGACAACTCCAGCGTCGTCGTGGCCTGACCGGTAATGCCGACCTTGACCCTCGCGCGATGGGCGGTCGCTTCGAGCACCACCGGCGCCAGGACCCGATAGTCCTCTTCACGAGGCATCGTCTCCGGCGCGATCTGCCGGTCGAGCCGGGTGGAGCCTTCCCGCAGCGAGGCGACGTCTAGAACGAGCATGTCCCCATGGCCCGCGGCTTTCGCCTCAGGCCGACCCACAAGTCTAACATGGCTCGGCGCTTTACGGCATTTCCTTGGCAACCCACGGGCGGGGGATGAACAGCTGCTCGAACAAGGCGACGGCGAAGCGGTCGGTCATGCCGGCGATGAAATCACGAAGGGCGGCGTCCTTGCCCTCCTGCTCCAGGGTCTGAACATCCAGAAACTCGTCCGGGCGCTGCCCTACCTTTTCCCAGAGCCCGCCCAGGATGCCGTGCGCTTTCTGGAACTCGGCCGTCGAGGCGTCGTTTTCGTATACCGCGCCGAAGAGGAACTCGCGCAGCGTCAGCATCGCCTCGAGCACGTCGGGCGACATCTGAATCTCCCGAAACCCACCCTGGATGGTGGCCCGCACCACGTCTGAGACCATGCGTCCGATGCGCTCGGACGCCGAGTGCCCCACGACGGCGACCGCGGGCGAGGGCAAATCCGATTCCGCCATCAGCCCAGCCCGAATCGCGTCGTCGATGTCGTGGTTGACGTAGGCGATGAGGTCAGCGACGCGGGCAATCTGGCCCTCGAGCGTCGCCGACCGCTGACCTGGCTCGGCGCCGACCGGAGCGCCGCGCTTCCCCTTTGAGTGCTTGGCGATGCCGTCGCGCACTTCCCAGGTCAGGTTCAGCCCACGCCTGTCGTTCTCGAGCACGTCGACGACCCGCAGGCTCTGCTCGTAGTGATTGAATCCACCCGGCATCAGGTCGCTCAGCACGCGCTCACCGGCGTGGCCAAACGGGGTGTGGCCCAGGTCGTGCCCGAGCGCGATCGCTTCAGTCAGCTCCTCGTGCAGGTGCAGCACCTTCGCGATGGTCCGCGCGATCTGCGACACCTCGAGCGTGTGCGTCAGCCGCGTCCGGTAGTGATCCCCGGTCGGCGCGAAGAAGACTTGCGTCTTGTGCTTCAGGCGACGGAAGGCCTTGCTGTGGATCACCCGGTCGCGGTCGCGCTGGAATGCCGGGCGGATGTCGTCCTCCTGCTCGGGCCGCTGGCGTCCCCGAGAGTCGGCGGACTTTGCCGCCTGCGGTGCAAGGATGTCGCGCTCGCGTTGCTCGAGTTGCGTGCGGATCAGTGACATACGTCTTTCAGGAAGCTGGTTCCGTTCCGAAGCGGGCCGACGCCAAAGACGTCCGCCACGGTCTGACCCAGATCGGCGAACGTGTCGCGGGTCCCCAGGTCGATTCGATGCTCACACAGGCCGCAAGCGGCCATGACCGGCACGTACTCCCGGGAGTGATCCGTGCTCGGCGTCGTCGGGTCGTTGCCGTGGTCAGCGGTGATTACGAGGAGGTCGTCCGCGCGCCTGCACGACAGGATCTCCGGTAGTCGACGGTCGAAGCGCTCCAGATTGTCCTTGTACCCCTGGACGTCGTTTCGATGCCCGTACTTGGTGTCGAAGTCCACGAGGTTGGCGAAGATCAGCCCCTCAGGCTCCTCGCGCATCGCCGCGACGACGGCGTCAACGCCGGAGTCGTCCGACGGCGTGGGCACCTTGCGTGTGATGCCGCGTCCCGCGAACAGGTCCGCGATCTTGCCGATCGCGATGACCGGCACACCCCGGTCGATCAGGCGGTCGAGCAGCGTGGGCTCCGGCGACGGCATCGCGTAGTCGTGCCGGTTTGCCGTTCGCTCATACGCGCCAGACGGCCCGACAAACGGCCGGGCGATCACACGGCCGACGCCTAGGCCGTCGACGACGATCCGATACGCAGCCTCGCACATCCGGTACAACTCGGGCACGGGCACGACGTCTTCGTGCGCCGCGATCTGGAACACGCTGTCGGCGGAGGTGTACACGATGGGCCGGCCAGAGGCGACGTGTGCGTCGCCGAGGCGCTCGATGATCTCGGTGCCCGATGCGACTTCGTTGCCCAGTGTCTGCCTGCCGATCGCATGCTCGAACTGCTCTATCACCTCGGTCGGAAAGCCCAGTGGAAACGTCGGGAATGGCCTGTCGAGCACGATTCCCGCGATCTCCCAATGCCCGGTGACCGAGTCCTTGCCGGGCGAGGCCTCGGCCATCCGGCCGAACGAAGCCAGGGGCACTGGCGCGCCCGGGACACCACGAAGGGGACGGATATTTCCAAGCCCGAGCTGTTGGAGGTTCGGCACGTGGAGATCCACCTGCCGGCAGATGTTGCCCAGCGTATCGCTGCCCTCGTCACCGTATCTGGCCGCATCCGGCAGCTCGCCGATGCCGACGCTGTCGAGAACGACGAGGACGACGCGGTCGATGTGACTCACGTGACGGACGTTCCCGCGGGACTAGCCGTGCGAGAAGTAGTTGGCCACGGGCCGCGGCGTCTTGATCGAGGCAATCGCGTGCTTGAAGACCATGTGATCGGCGCCGTCAATCTCGACGATCACGGCGAAGCGATCGAAATTCTTGATGCGGCCTTCGAGCATCGCGCCCGACATCAACTGGATGGACACGGCCAGGCGTTCACGGCGCGTGTAGTTGAGGAACACGTCCTGAATGTTGGGCTGGCCGGGGCTGACCTTGGTTTCGGGAGAGTGCGACATCAGGAGTGACTTTCGTTGGGCTCGGCCAGGATCCGGGTGACGCGCTCGATCACATCGGCCGATTCGCCGGGTCCGTCAAACCACCTAAGGTTAGGCTCTTTGCGGAACCAGATCAACTGGCGCCGCGCGTACTGGCGGTTCTCCTGGACGATGAGCGCCTTTGTGGCCGTGAGGTCGCGCACGCCGTGCAACAGGTCGAGGGCCTGCCGGTACACCAGACCGCCAAAGGGCCTGGAGGTCTCCGGCACACCCCGCTCCAGGAGGCCTCGCACCTCGTCCATGAGGCCGCGCGCAAACTGCTGGTCCACTCGCCTGGTGACGCGCTCGGAGGTCAGCGCCGCCGGCAATCGCACGCCGATGGGAACGACCGTGGAGGAATCGAGCGGCGCCCTGGTCCCGGCGAAATGCGCGGTCAGCGGACGGCCTGTGAGCAAGTAGACCTCGAGCGCGCGAACCAGGCGCAACTGGTCGCGTGGCTGGATGCGCATGGCCGAATCCGGATCCACCCGCCGGACCATCCGCCAGAGACGCTCGACTCCGCGTCGCGCCGCGATGGCGTCGAGCCGCGCACGCAAGGCCGCGTCCTTGCCGGGACCGGGGAAGAGCCCTCGGGTCAGCGCGCGGTAGTAGAAGCCGGTCCCGCCGACAAGTATGGGCACCCTCTGGCGCGACAGGATGTCCACGATCACGGTGGACGCGTCGCGCGCGTAGTCGGCGGCGCTGTATTCGGAGGTCGGCTCGACGATGTCGATGAGATGGTGCGGGATGCCCCGCTGATCGGCGACCGGCACCTTGTCGGTGCCGATATCGAAGCCGCGATAGACCGCCGTCGAATCGCAGTTGACGATCTCGCCGCCAAACCGTTCCGCGAGCGCCAGTCCGAGCGCGCTCTTGCCCGCCGCTGTTGGCCCGAGCACGGCAAGCACTTGATTCCGGTTCACGGGTTCACGGGTTCCGAGGTTCACGGGTTCAGGAGGACCCGCCAGCACACGTACAGCGTCAGGGCGACGAGCAGCACGACAAGGCCGACTTGCTGGCTCCGCGTGGGCATGCGCTACTGCGTCGGCGGCGGCTCGTTGTAGTAGAAGGTGACGGTGAAAAACGCCTTGTCGGACGGGTACTCTATCGGCAGTGGCTCGGTGGGATTGCTGGTCGCCAGGGCGTTGAAGGCGGCGTTATTGAACGAGTCCACCGACGATGGGCCGATCACGGTGAGGTCGGTGAGCGCACCGTTCCTGTGCACGTTGAACGTGATGACGACGTGCCCCTTGAGCGACATCGCGGCGTAGGGCACGAACCAGTTTCGCTTGACCTGGGCGATGAAGCGCCGAATCCACGGCCCGAACTCGACGCCCTTGGAATCGAACTGGATCCCACCGAGGTGGCTGGTGCCGCCGCCGTTGGGGTTCTCGTACGCGGCCTGCTCTGCGTAGCGCGACAGGTTCTTCAGCGCCTGGCTCAACGGCGAGGTCGCCGCGGGTCGCCCGCTTTCGGCTTCCTTCCGATAGGCCAGCGCGGTCTCGCCGGAGGGCAGCCGTGTCGCATCGGGCGTCTCGCCGGGATCGGTCGCTCGAGGCTGGTTCTGCGGGGCCGGCGGAGCCGGCGGCGTCAGCGGCCCCTGGTTTCGCGCCATCTGCGGCGGTGCCGGTGGCGGCGAGGCCTCGACATGCTCGGGCGTGTTCCCCCGCGAAAACGGCTGGGGGTTGGCGGGCACCGGCGCGCGCTCGCGCGTTACGGCCGTGCGGTCGAGGTCCGAGTTCGGCGCGTCCGGCCGAGGAGGCGTGCGCGGCGCGAGCTCGACCTGGGGCTGCATGAACACGAACCGTGGCTGGTCGCGCTGCTTCTCCACGACCGCAGCCTGGATCCGCTCCAACTCGGCCTGGCGCTCGGCCAGCCGCGCCTTCCACCAGTCGGTTTCCGGCAGCAGCACCGCCACGAGCGCAATCGCGAGGTGGACGATGATTGACAGCAAGACCCCCTCACGCGCCGAAAGCGCGCTCGGGACCCGTGCCAGATCAGGGTGTCCATCCTCGAAATCGAAGTACATCAGTAAGTTAGAGTGAGTCCACGATTATACCACCCGGGGGCCGCCCAGCCGGTCCTCCACGCTATTTCCGGGCGATATATAGGTACACGACGCCCAACGTTAACGGCACGATCTCGACGTGAGGGAATCCATTCGCCTGCAGGAGTCGGCCGAACGCCTCGGGAGGCGGAAAACGGCTGACCGATTCGGGCAGGTAGTCGTAGGCGCTGGCGTGCCTGCTAATCAGACGCCCGACGGCCGGTAAGAGCCGGTTTGCGTACCACGAATACAGCGCTCGAAACGGGCGCGAGGTCGGCAGGCCGAACTCGAGGATCGCCAACCGGCCCCCGGGCCGAAGCACTCGAGCCAGTTCCCGCAAGGCGGCCGCGGGCTCCTGAACATTCCTGATGCCAAAGCTGATCACGGCAGCATCGGCCGACGAGGCGCGAAGCGGCAGAGCCGTCGCATCGCCGCGAGCCAGCGCGATCCGATTGCCGAGCGCGCGCGTGCGAACCTTCTCCAGCCCGAGCCGGAGCATCTCGTGCGAGAAGTCGACGCCGATCACGCGGCCCGCGAGTGGCGCGGCGGCAAGCGCGACATCGGCGGTGCCGGTGCACAGGTCAACCAGCGTGTCGGTGGGCTGCAGATCCAGCGCCCGGACGGCGCGCGCTCGCCATCGCTGGTCGAGGCCCCCGCTGAGCACGCGATTGACCAGATCGTAACGCGCCGCGATGGCGTCGAACATCCCGGCGATCCGTGCCGGCTCTTTGGCTCGCAGGCCGTCGTCAACCGCAGCGTGCGTCGAAGGGGCCAGGGGTTCAGGGGTCACGGCGCCAGGTACACGGCCATCGCGGTGGTCGCAAGATAGAGGATGCCGACGTAGCCGTTGAGGTCGAAGGCGCGCTTGACCTGCGACAGATCCGTGGCCGACACCAGCGACTGCTCGTAGAGCAGCAACAGCGCGACCAGCCCGACGCCGATCAGGTACACGGGACCGAGCGAGGCGACCTGCCCCAGAATCGCCATGACGACGATCGTCACGACATGCATGCCTCGAGAGATCGCGAGCGACCGTGGCACGCCAAACCGTGTTGGAATGGACTGCAGGCCGTGCGCGCGGTCGAAGTCGATGTCCTGGCACGCGTAGAGCACGTCGAAGCCACCGACCCACAGCCCGATAGCGAGGCCCAGCAGCCAGGGCTCGAGGGCGTCAATGGGTCCGCCAGCCGCCAGCCAGCCCCCCACCGGCGCCACCGCCATCGCCAGCCCGAGAAACGCCTGGGTGTAGGCGGTGTAGCGCTTGGCCAGCGAATACCAGAAGACGATTCCCAGCGCCACCGGCGACAGCACCAGACAGACCCAGTTCAGTTGCGCGGCGGCAGCGATAAAGATCGCCGCGCTCGCGCCCACGAACATGGCAGCGGATGGTCGCGAGATCAGCCCCCGCGGGATCTCGCGCATCGCTGTCCGCGGGTTTCTCCCATCGGTACTCCGCGTCGACCAGGCGATTGAATCCCATCGCGGCGCTGCGCGCGGCGACCATGGCGACGACGATCCAGACGACCTGCATCCACGACGTGGGCTGCCGGCGCGCAGCCAGCAGGGCGCCGGTCAGGGCAAACGGCAGCGCGAAGACCGAGTGGCTGAACCGGATGAACGACAGGTAGGTGGACAGCACAGTGAATTGACGACTGCAGATTGCAGATTGACGATTAAGAAATTACGCAGATTGGCTTCGTGCCATCGTGCCGTCGTGCATTGTGTCAGGCGCGATCGGCGAACCCGCACTCGGCAATCAGGTCATCGACCCACTGCACGCGGTCCGGGGTGACGCCGCCCAACAAGTATTCTTCCACATCGACCACCTCGGGGGGCACCGCGACGGCGATGAGCCGGGCCAGCTTGCCGGGCTCGATCGTGCCGGCGGTGGCTTCGAGCCCCAGCGCGCGGGCGCCCACCAGGGTTGCGCTGTCGAGCAACATCGCCGCAGGCACTGACGGCGCCAGGCGGCGCAGCGCGGCCAATTCGGCAAAGAGGTTCAAATCGTCGTTGCTCGCCAGGCTGTCGGTCCCCACCGCCACGGCGACGCCCGATCGGTAGAACCGGCTGACCGGCGGGTCGCCAACACCGACGTAGCGGTTGCTTCGCGGGCACGTCACGACCGTCGTGCCCCGCGCCCGCAGCAGGTCGAGATCATCGTCGCTGGACTCCACCAGATGCACCGCCAACAGCCTGGAATCCAGTACGCGCATCTGCTCGAGGTACCGAACCGGCGAACACCCCGGGGGTGTCCAGGCCGGATCCCAGGCCCCGAGCCGCTGCAACAACTGACGCCAGGGACCCTCCCCCGTTTCGAGCAGCTCGACTTCCTCCGGGGACTCGGCGAGGTGGACCGTTGATGGCAGAAACGGCGTCCTGGCCCGCGCCGCTCGCAGCCCCTGGAACAGTTGCGGCGACACGGAGTACGGCGCGTGCGGGGCCAGACTCACGGGAAACCGTCCCGTGGTCCCATGCGCTTCCTGCGAGCGCAGCGCCGCGTCGAGCACATCGTCGGCGCCAACGGCGGACAGTCGCAGCACCTCGTGAAAGACGACGCCGTCAAGCGTGCTGCGGCGCAGCGCGTCGACGGTCGCCAGCGAGTTCGAGACGTCGCCGACCAGCCCCGTGCCCGACGCACGGATCTCGCCGATAGCGGCGTCGGAGGCCGCCAGGACGGCCTCGTCGTCCGGCGCCGCTGTCAGGCGCCGCTCCAGCATCGCCGGCACCCAGTCGGTGAACCGCTCGGCGCGGGGCACCATCCCACGCAGCCACGACAACTCGAGGTGCACGTGCGTGTTGACCAGCGCTGGCAGGACGGCATACGCGCCGATGTCCACCAGGGGCGCGTCGTCGCGTGAGGGAAGCGATGCGCCGGCGCGACCGGCCGCCGCGATGCGGCCACGGTCGATGGCGACCCACCCGTTGAGCATCGGGCGATCCGCGATCGGCAGCAGCCAGCGGGCGCGGACAATGATCATTGACGATTTACGAATGACGATCGACGATTACGAAGAGGTTGGGATGCACCCCGGCGTTCGGACCAGCAATCGTCAATCTGCAATCGTCAATTCCGCTGGCCTCGCGCTTGTTTGGTGACGCGCGAACGGGCGGGGTACTTGACGAGTTCGGCCGGCACTGACGTGTCGCCTTCGGCGCGGGCCTTGGCCAGGCTGAGCATGCGCGGGACGTCGCGCTCGCGGAAGATCGGATCGCCAAGCACGTCGTAGTGCATGTTGCGGCGTTTGGCGGTGAAGCCGGCGTCCTCGATATTGCGGACGATCTCGAGCTCGTCCATGCAATACGCGGCGCCGGCGGCGCGGACCACGTTTTCTTCGATCATCACCGAGCCCATGTCGTTGGCGCCGAACAACAGGCTCAACTGCCCCACCTTGCCGCCCTGTGTCACCCACGACGACTGCAGGTTGTCGAAGTTGTCGAGGACGAGCCGTGCGATGGCCAGCGTGCGCAGATAGTCCACTCCTGTCGCCTCGAGCGTGATGCCGTGCTCGAGGCCAAGCTCGGTGTGATCGGGCTGGAAGCTCCAGGTGATGAACGCGGTGAAGCCACCGGTCTGGTCCTGCAGATCGCGCAGCCGCACCAGGTGCTCCAGGCGTTCCTCGAGGGTCTCGACCGTGCCATACATCATCGTGGCGGTCGTGCGAAGACCTGCATGGTGCGCCTCGCGCATCACGCCCAGCCACTCGTCGGAGGTCGCCTTGCCGTAGCAGTGCAGCAGCTTCCGCACGCGGTCCACGAGGATCTCGGCGCCTCCGCCGGGAATGCTGTCGAGACCGGCGGCGATGAGCCGCGCGATGACGGCGGGCACGGGCAACTGCGCCATGCGCGAGATGTGCAGCACTTCGGGCGGCGACAGCGCGTGCAGCTTGAAGTCAGGGTAGCGAGCCTTCACGGCACGAAACAGGTCCTCGTACCAGGCGATCGGCAGATCGGGGTTGTGCCCGCCCTGGAGCAGCAGCTGGCCGCCGCCGACGCTGATGGTCTCGTCAATCTTGCTGAAGATCTCGTCGAACCCCAGCACGTACCCGTCGGCCGAGCCGACCTGCCGGTAGAACGCGCAGAAATTGCAGCGCGCGACACAGACGTTGGTGTAGTTGACGTTGCGGTCGATGATGTAGGTGACGACGCGGTCGGGATGACGGCGCGCGCGCGCGGCAATCGGCCAGCTGGCCGAGGACCTGCGTCGGCGCGTCGGTGTAGAGGGCCAGCGCCTCCTGTTGCGAAAGCCGATCTCCGGCCCGGGCCTTGTCGAGCGTGCGCTGCAACATCGCCTCTAAGTGTAGCGCAGGGCGCTCAATACCACCGGAGCGGCTGCGTCCTCGGCACGACACCGACCTCGGCGGCCAGCGCGAAGAACCGTTCCAGGCCGGCCTGCTCGCGCGCGCCCATGCGAAACCGGATATTGGCTCGCAGGTACTCGGCGCCGATTGCCGCCTTCTCGGCGTCGTCGGGATAGTAGCCACCCGACACGACATCTGGCGTCTCGGCGCCTTCGGCGCGCGCGTGTTGCAACACCTCCACGTCGGACGGCGTGAGAGCGCCAGGCTGCCCGGTCCAGCACGCGTAGACAAACGGCAGGCCCGTAAAGTCCTTCCAGGCCTGGCCGAGATCCACTTTCTCCAGCCCCAGCAGGCGGTGATCGGCAAACAGAGCCGGGTCGCCGATGAGCAACGCGGCGTCGGCGTGTCGGACCATCGCCTCCAGATCGGGGCCTTCGTCGATGAAGGTCGGCGCGATGTCGAAATACTTCGCGGTCATCACGCGAGTCAGCGCGACCGACGTGCGTGAGCTGGTGTCGAGCGCCAGCGTGCGCACGCGCTCCATGGGAACCTTCGTAAAAATCGCCACCGAGGCGACCGGGCCGTCAGAGACCACCGCGCAATCCGGCACCATCGCGTAGCCTTCGCCACGCAGATACTCGATCGACGGAATCAGGCCGAGGTCGATCTCGTGGCTGTGCAGCAGTCGGGCGCACGTGCTGGGCAGGTCATAGCGCACCGCAAAGCGGTCACGACGCGCTTCGAGCCCGACGACGAGCGGGCGAGCGTTGAGATAGGAAACCGCGCCGATGCGAACGACTGCCATCAGCTTCGCCGGGTGAACAACGCGCCCCGCTCTGCCGGCTCGCCCGATGCCGCCAGGATGTTGCGGCGGATCTCTTCGAGAGGCGAACGCCGTCGACCCTCGGCGACTTCGCCCCTTGCCGAAACGCCATCGACGTCGTCGGCGCCGAAGGTCAACGCGACCTGCGCAAGCTTGGGCCCGTATCGCTGCCAGTCCACCTGGATATGGTCGACCGGCACCAGAAGGCGCGCCAGCGCCACCAGGTGGACGTCGTCGTACCCGGTCGACGGTGCGAGGCCGCCCGTCTTGCGCGGCAGCGGCGCGAACACGTCTACGGCAGGGTGGGCCTGGACAAGCGACGCGACTCGCGCCAGCATCGCCGGACGATCGGCCTCCGCCGCACGGTCCACCGTGAGCCGGGCGATGGGCAGCCCGGCAACTGCCGCCGCATCGATCGACGCGTCTGGCGACCGCAGCGCGTCGACGGGCGCCTCGGCCACGGCGGACAAGCCGGCGTGTTTCAGCGCGGTCAGCCAGGCGACAGCCCTCTTCTCGCTACGTGAGACCCCCTCGATGTCGGCCAGCGAAAACGCCGTCACCGGCACTCCGCCGGCTGCGGCAACGACGGCCGACACGGCAGTCACGGCCCGATCGAGATCGTCGGGTGTGCCCGTAATCCGAACTTCGCCGGGACTGCCCTCCCACCCGGCCCGGCCGGCCAGGGCGTCCTCGAGGGCGACGTCGGCGACGCGCACGAAGGTCACCTGCGCCCCGTGGCGTCGACGGCGAATCTCGTCGGCCGCCATGCCGAGACTGAGCAGCTCGCGCGAGTCGAAAAGCGCAGCGCGCTCGGGTGCCGTCAGCGACTCGCCGGCAAGCAGGCGCTCGAGCAGTCGTTCAATGAAAGTCGTCGTCATCATGGTGCATCTGCGGCCGACCTGAAGTTCGGCCCTGCGTACGTCCGCGCCTACCTTACGGACACCATCTGATCGGTGATGCGCTGCGCCAGTTCCAGCGCGTGACGTCCCGCCTCGCCGGTGACCGCCGCATCGCGATGCTCCCGAACGGCAGTAATGAAATCCGCGAGTTCGCGCGCCAGGGGTTCGGCCCGCTCGACGGCCACCGGACCGCCTTCAATCGAGGGAATGCCAGCCGGGGGCCGCACCAGGCGCCACACTTCCAGTTCCTGGGCCGCAAAGTCGATCGCGACGTAGGACTCGGGCTGGAAGAACCGGATCTTCCTGGTCCGGTCGCGGCTGATCCGGCTCGCCGTGAGGTTGGCGATGCAGCCGTTGTCGAACCGCAGCCGGACGTTGGCGATGTCGATGCGCGGCGTGAGCACTGGCACGCCGACCGCGTCGATGCCGGCGACGGGCGAATTCACCACGGACAGCACGACGTCGATGTCGTGAATCATCAGGTCGAAGACGACGTCGATGTCGAGACTGCGGTCGGGGAACGTCCCGAGCCTGTGCCCCTCGATGAACCGCGGTGCCGTCAGCAGCGGCCGCGCCACTTCGACGGCCGGGTTGAATCGCTCGGTGTGTCCGACCGCCAGCGTCGCGCCCCGTGCGCGCGCAAGCGCCACGAGGGCATCGGCCTCGTCGAGCGTTCGCGACAGCGGCTTCTCGATCAGCACGGCCGTGCCGTTCTCGAGAAACGGCCTGGCCACCGTGGCGTGAGACGCCGTGGGCGTGGCCACCACGACGGCGTCGACCACTCCCACCAGAGAGCTGGCATCGTCGATCACGCTCGTGCCGTGGGCGTCGGCGATCTCCCGCGCGCGCTGAAGGTTGGTGTCGACTACGCCTGCCAGATCGACGTCCGGCATGCCGGCGAGGATCCGGGCATGGTGGCGACCGAGGTGTCCGACGCCGATGACTGCGACTCTCATGTGCCTGCCGGTGTCATCGATTGACTTCACGCCCGACGATGACGATGCCGGCGGCGTTGGCGGCGTCGATCACGGCCTGGCCATCGACCAGCAGGGCCCTTCCGGCGTCGACCGAGAGCGCCGTTGCGCCGATGTCGCGCAGCACCTCGATGGTACGCACGCCGATGACCGGCACGTCAAAACGCATGTCCTGACCGGGCTTGGCCACCTTCACAAGACGGAGACCTGCCCCGGCCAGCTGCCCCGCCCGCCGCAGCATCTCATCGGTGCCTTCCATCGCCTCGACGGCAACGACCGCGCCGTCCTTCACCGCCACCGACTGGCCCACGTCGAGCGCCGCGATGGCGTCGGCCATTCGATAGCCGAACTCGACGTCGCCTTGTTCCTCGGCCGACAGCCCACGTGCCGTCAGCGTGCCTGCCCTGGCCATCAGCGGCTGCAGCAGCTCGGTGGAGTCGATGAGCGTGATGCCATGGCCGGCCAGCACGTCGGCCACCGCCGCAATCAGCGCATCGGTGTTCTTCGCCTTGAGACGGCTCAGCACGGAAAGCAGCGTCAGGTCGGGCAGGATGCCCGAAAAAATCTTCACGTGCTTGACCTGGCCCGCCATCACGGCCCGGGTGACCCCAGCCGCCTTCAAGATCTTGATGCACGTGCCAAGGTGGCCCAGCGACACCCAGTGCAGTTCGGCACGGGGCTCCCGCAAGGCGGCATCGGCCAGGCCGGCAAACGCCTCTTCCTTCACCGCGACGACGGTGACCTGATAGCCCTGGGCACGGGCGGCGTCGAGGACGAGGAATGGGAACCGGCCGTTGCCGGCAATGAGGCCGAGCTTCATTGACGATTGCAGGTTAAGTCGGGCAACCCGCCGGCTACTCGTCGGCCACCATCTCCTCGGCCCGGCGGATGGGCCTTCGGAGGATGACGCCGCGCTGCGAGTTGCGGATGAACTGCACCAGGTACGCCACTTCCGGACACACCAACGCGTCGTCCTGCTCGATCTCGCGCAGGGCCCGGCTGGTGTTCAGGCGGCTGACGAGCAGGTACCGATAGGCGCGTTTGAGCTTGCTGAGCGTCTCTTCCGAAAAGCCCCGCCGGATCAAGCCAATCGTGTTGAGCCCGTAAATCCGGGCCCGGTTCCCCACCGACTTGCCGTACGGCAGCGCGTCCTTGGTGACAACGGAGTACCCGCCGATGAAGGCGTGCTCGCCGACGCGGCAGAACTGGTGCACGCCGGAAAACGCCGAGATCGTCGCGAAGTCCTCGACCCACACGTGTCCGCCAAGCGTCGCGCCGTTGCCGAATATCGTGTCGTTGCCGATGCGGCAGTCGTGGGCGACGTGCGCGTAGGCCATGAAGAGATTGCGATCGCCGATGCTGGTGAGGCCGCCGCCGACTTCGGTGCCGCGATGGATGGTGACGAACTCGCGGAAGATGTTGCCGCGGCCGATGGCCAGCCGCGTTTTTTCGCCCCTGTACTTCAGGTCTTGCGGGCTCAGCCCGATCGAGGCAAACGGGAAAATCTGGGTTTCATCGCCGATGTCGGTCCACCCGTCGACCACCGCCGAAGCGCCGACCCGGCAGTTCTGCCCGACCCGCACGTTGGCGCCGATGACGGCATTCGGACCGACGACGGTACCTGCGCCGATGACGGCCGACGGGTGCACGATGGCCCGCGGGTCGATGTCCACGGTGCGGCGCATCTCGATCAGCAAGTCGGTCTCGGCCACCAGCACGCCCGCGACACGGGCGATGCAGTGGACCCGCACCAGCGGCGCGTGCCGTCGCCCGACCGCGACCTCGAGCTGCAACTGGTCCCCGGGCACGACCTGGCGCCGGAACTTGGCGTTGTCCACGCCGCGCAGGAAGACCTGCAGGCCCCTCCCCTCGCGCTCGAGGAGCAGGACGGTTGCCACCTGGGTGAGCGCCTCGATCATCAGGACGCCCGGCATGACGGGCGCGCCCGGGAAGTGCCCCTGGAAGAACTCTTCGTTGACCGTGACGTTCTTGTGCGCGACGAGGCGCCGCCCCGGTTCGTGGTGCCCGACGGTGTCGAGCAGGTAGGACGGGTAGCGTTGGGGCAGACGGTCGACTAGCGTCGGGATATGGATGGCCAAGATGTCGCGTCCGGCACTCGGATGTAAGGATGGTACACGACGGGGCCCTCACAACCCAACAATCACGGGTTCGCGGGTGCACGGGTTCACAAGGTTCAAAAGGTTCCAGGTTCAGAGGTTCGGGAACCTGTGCCCCCGAACCTGTGAACCTGTGAACCCGTGAACCGGTGAACCTGTGAACCTCTGAACCCGTGAACCTCGGAACCTGTGAACCCGTGAACCTTATTTCTGGGGTTTGGCCGGAGGCGTCGCTGGGGGCGTCGCCGGAGGCGTGGCCGGGGGCGTCGCCGGAGCAGTCGCCGGCGGCGCGGCAGCCTGCGCCGCGTCGAACCGCTTGATCACGTCGGCGGTCAGGTCGAGTGCCGGGTTGGCAAACACGATTCCCGAATCGCGCTGGCTGAACAGCACCTCGATGCCCTTCTCGGACACGACCTGCTGGATGATCGGGTAACAACTTGCCCTGGAAGGTGTTCTGCAGGTCGTTCTGGAGCTGCTGCACTTCTTCCTGCGCGTCCTGCTGCGAGCGCTGCAATTCCTTCTGTTGCCGGTCGATTGTGCGCTCCAGTTCGGCCCGGGCGGCCTCGTTGAGCATCGCGCCCTGCGACTGCAGCTTCTGCTGGTCGGCCAGCAGCTTCTTGTTCAGGTCATTCAGCTCGGCGACCTTCTTCTGGTTCAGCGCCTGCACCTTGGCGGTCGAGACCTTGCCCTCGGCGGACTCGGCGGCGACACGCTGGATGTCGACGTAGGCGATCTTCGCGCCTTCAGGGAAGGGGCGCGGAGGCTGCGGCTGAGCCACCGGAGGCGGCGCCGGCGCCGGCGTCGGCTTCGGCGCCGGCGCCTGCTGCGCACGCGCCACACCCGGCGTGGCGACAAGCGCGAAACCGAACACGAGACCAAGGACAGACGACTTCATGCGGAGAATCCCTTTCGTAGGTGATACGAACCCCTGATTATAGCGACAAGCCCAGCTATTCGGAAGGCCTAGAACGTGGAGCCCACGGCAAACCGGAAGACGTTCTGCTTGGTGGGTTCCAGGTTGTTGTCGAAAATGCCTTCGTGGTTGATGTTTCTGGCGTAAATCAACCGGAACGGCACATTCAACACGGGCATGAAGAAGCGGACCTCGGCGCCGGTGGACATCACGAAGTCGTCCCAGTTCATCCTCATGCCCAGGTCCTTGACCTGGCCGGCATCGAAAAAGGCCATGATCCGAACCTGGCTCATCAACGCGTACTGATACTCCGCGTTGAACAGCGCCGACTTGTTCCCGCCAAGCACGATGAAGGAGCCGGGATTTTCCGGCGTGCCGATGTCGCGCGGCCCGATGGTGCGGATGTCGTAACCCCGGATGCTGTGACTCGCCGCCCAGGAACAGCCGCTCGTAGATCGGCAACGCGATCGTGCTGCCGTAGGGGCGGATGTACTCGAACTGGGCCCGCATGCCCAGCGTCGTCTTCCCGATGATGGGGCGCCAGAAGACCGCCTCGGCGCGGGGCTTGATGAAGTTGGTGTTGCCTCCGAGGCCCGCCAGGTCAATGCCCAACGTGTACCGCTTGCCCTGGTTGGGGAAGATCGGGTTGTCGATCGTGTTGTGCACGAAGCTGGGCGTGACCTGGCTGATCAGCCGCTTGCCGCCCTCGCTGATGAGCAGCGCATCGGCCAGGAACGGGTTGCGCCCGATGACCTCCGGATCGAGGAAGGCCTCGTTGATGTCCTTCACGCGCGACTGCTCCAGCCGGTAGTTGAAGAACATGCGCGAGAAGTTGCGAATCGGAAATCCCGTGACGATGTTGAAGCCGGTGGACGCCTGCGTATAGGAGTAGTAGTAGCGGATCTCCCGCGAGAACACGTCGAAGCCCGCCGTGATCGGCCGGTCGAACAGGAACGGCTCGGTGAAGGCCAGCTGGTAGTTCCTCACCCGCGCGCCGGCAAGCACCGAGAAGGTCGCGCTTTCGCCGCGGCCCATGAAATTCGACGTCTGGAACGCCAGCTGCCCGAAGAAACCCTCGGTACTGTGACACGCCCGCGCCGAAGGTGAGCTGGTTGCGGTTCTGCTCCTCGAACTTCAACGTGACGTCGACCTTGTTCTTCTCGCCCGGGGTCTTCTCGACCTTGACGACGTCGCTGCCTTCCTCGATCTGCTTGAAGTAGCCAAGCTGGTTGATGCGCTTGACGCTGAACTTGAGGGCTTCGGTGTTGAAGACGCCGTTTTCCAGCAGCCGGATCTCGCGCCGGATGACGTTGTCGCGCGTCGTGGTGTTGCCCTGGAAGGTGATACGGTTGACGAAATACTGCTCGCCTTCCTGCATCTTCATCGTGACGTCGACGATGGCCGGCTGCTTCTTGGCCTCTTCAACCGCCACGGGGTCGTTCGCCTTGGTCGGGTCCGGTATGTTGCGCGGCTTGAGATCCGGATAGCCCGTGAACTCCCAGTAGCCGACAGTGCCGTACAGCTCGCGCGACACCTCCATGCCCTTCCGAATCTGCTTCTCGCTGTAGTAGTCGCCTTCCTTCAGCTTGAACAGCGGGCGCAGGCCCTCGGTCTTCACGACCTTGTTACCCTCGAAATCTATGCTGCCGATGCGATAGCGATCGCCCTCGGTGACGGGCACCTTCAGCTCGACGTTGCGCGTCTTGCCGTCCTTCTCGTCCTGGAGGATCTTGATCTCCGGCTGACCCACACGAGCGCTGATGTAGCCCTTGTCGCGGTAGAACGCCTGGATGCGGTCGGCATCCTCCTCGAACATCGCTTCCTGGTAGACGCCCCTGCTGGTGACGAACGACAGCCAGTGCGCGGCCTTGTTGTGTTTCATCTTGCCCGCCAGGTCTCCGCTCGACATGGCTTTGTTGCCCTCGAACTCGATCTTCTGGATCTTGACCTTGGGCCCTTCGACGACGTTGAACGTCAGGTTGACCAGTTTCGGCCCGCTCGGCAGCGGCTTGAGTTCGTGAGTCACCTCCGCGTACTGGTAGCCCTTGGAGGCCATGAAGCTGCGCACGACGCTTTCGACTTTACGGATCTGGCCCGGGTCGATGAACGAGTCGAGCCGGATGAGGATGTTCTGTTCCTTGAGCTTCTCTTCGATCTTGGCCTGATCCAGTTTCTTGCTGCCGGCGTAGTCGACGATCTTCACCCGCTGGCGCTCCTCCATCCTGTAGATGATGCGTTTGCCCATGACGCCGTTGTCGTAAGGGGCATCGAGGACTTCGATGGAAAGATCGTCGAGGAAGTTGGTGGCCCACAGCCGCTTGAAGTCCTCGAGCAGGCTGGCCTCGGTCTTGTCGTCGTACGGCACCCACACGCCGTCGGAGGGCCGGCTGACCTGAGTCTGGATGTAATAGAGGTACGTCCGCGGCTCGACGACCGAGATGTCCCCCTGCGTGGGGAAGGTGATCTGGATGGTGCGGATGAGGGGAGGCGACCCGGCCGGGGGCAACTTCGGCGCCGGCGCGGCTCCATCAGGCGACGCGGCCTGTGGCGCAGACGGCTCGGGGGCCGGAGCCTGAGGCGATGGCGTCGCGACCGAAGGCTCGGGCGAAGGCGCCTGGGCCGCAACGGGCGCCGGCAACACAATGGCGCCCAGGGCTATACCCAGCGCCAGCAACAACTTCGACATTTTGCTCAAAAATCTTGCCCCGGATTGCTCCGGCGACCTCGGCCGCCGGGGCTCCCAACCCTCTAGGTTACAGGAAGTTGGACGTTTCAGGCCAGTCGGCGGCCTTCAGCCTGACCGACTGGGCGATAGGCCAGCACGCCGCCATCGAGATACACCTCGACGTCGCCTCCCGCCAGGTGTCCGCGGATGAGCTCCTCGGACAGCGGGTCCTCGATGTAGCGCTGAATGGCCCGGCGCAGGGGGCGTGCGCCGTACGAACGGTCCTTGCACGTAGCCTCGATAATCCAGTCGGCCACCTCCGGCATCAACGCGATCTTCAAACGGCGGTCCGACAGGTTGGCGTTGAGCTGCTCGACGAGCAGGCCGAGAATCCGGCGCAGGTCGTCGTCGCTGAGCGCCTCGAAGACGATGATCTCGTCGATGCGGTTGATGAACTCGGGGTTGAACGTGCGCTTGACCTCGCCGAGCACCATGTCGGACACCGTGCGCGAGACCTCGCCGACATCCGAGGACTGGAACCCCAGGGCGGCCTTCTTCTGGATGAAGCGCGCCCCGATGTTCGAGGTCATGATGATGATGGCGTTCTTGAAGTTCACACGGTTGCCGAGGCCATCGGTGAGATGCCCGTCCTCGAAGACCTGCAGCAGGATGTTGAACAGATCCGGGTGCGCCTTCTCGATCTCGTCCAGGAGCACGACCGAGTAGGGGTTCCGCTTCACCTTCTCGGTGAGCTGGCCGCCCTCTTCGTGGCCGACGTACCCGGGCGGCGAGCCGATCAACTTGCTCACCGAGTGCTTCTCCATGTACTCCGACATGTCGAAGCGGATGAGGGCGTGATCGCTGCCGAACAGGAAGTTGGCCAGCGCGCGCGCCAGCTCGGTCTTGCCTACGCCGGTGGGCCCGAGGAAGACGAAGCTGCCCACCGGGCGGCTCGGGTTCTTGAGCCCCGCCCGTGACCGGCGGATGGCCCGCGAGACCGCCGAGATGGCCTTTTCCTGGCTGATGACGCGCTTGTGCAGTTCCAGCTCCATCCGCAGGAGCTTGTCGCCTTCATCCTGGTTGATCGAGGTCAGCGGCACGCCCGTCCACTTCGAGACGACCTCGTCGATGTCCTGCTTGCCGACGACGACCTTGCGGCCGGAGTTCTTGACATCGAACTTCTCGCGGACGAACTGCAGGTTCTCGCGAGCCGTCACCTCCTGCTCCCGGTAGAACTGCGCCTTCTCGAAGTCCTTGGTCTGGACCGCGTTCTCCATCGCCTCGACGGCGACGCGAATGCTGCGGTTGATCTCGCCGAATTCCTCGCTGTACCCCGCCTCGCGCAACTTGGCGCGTGCCCCGGCCTCGTCGATGAGGTCGATGGCCTTGTCGGGCAGGAACCGGTCGGTGATGTAGCGGCTGGACTGATACACGGCGGCCTCGATGGCCTCCCGCGTGTACTCCACATGGTGGAACGACTCGTACCGGTCCTTGACGCCCAGGATGATCGAGATGGCCTCGCTCTCAGCCGGCGGATCGACCTTGACGGCCTGGAAGCGGCGCTCGAGCGAACGGTCCTTCTCGATGTACTTGCGGTATTCGGCCGGCGTAGTTGCGCCGATGCAGCGAATTTCGCCGCGGCTGAGCGCCGGCTTCAGGATGTTGGCCGCATCAAGCGACCCTTCGGCCGACCCGGCGCCCACCAGCGTGTGAAGCTCGTCGATGAAGACGATGATGTTCGGGTTGTCGGTCAGCTCCTTCATGATCGCCTTGAGGCGCTCTTCGAACTGACCGCGATACTTCGTGCCGGCGACGATCAACGAGATGTCCAGCGCCAGGATTCGTTTGTCGGCGAGGAAATGCGGGACGTCGCCGTAGACGATCTTCTGCGCCAGGCCCTCGACGATGGCCGTCTTGCCCACACCCGGCTCGCCGATCAGCACGGCGTTGTTCTTTGTGCGCCGGCACAGGACCTGCTGCACGCGTTCGAGCTCGTGATCGCGGCCGACCAGCGGGTCGAGCGCGTTTTTCATCGCGGCCTCCGTGAGGTCGCGGCTGAACTCGGCCAGCAGCGGCGTTTCCTTCACGCGGGTGAGCGTGGTCTTCTCGTTGAGCAGCTGCACGATGTCGTCGCGCACCGTGTTGAGCCGCATCCCCTTCTCCATCAGGATGGAGGCGGCCACGGAACGCTCTTCGCGCAGGATGCCCAGCAACAGGTGCTCGGTCCCGATGTAGTTGTGCAGCAGCCGATCGGCTTCTTCGGCGGCAAACTGGAGGACACGCTTGGTTTCGGCGCTGAAGGGGATCTCGACGGAGGTCGAGACCTTCTCGCGGAACACCGTCCGGCCCTCGATTTCCTTGCGGATGTTTTCGAGCGAGAGGTGCGACCGGGCGAAGATCCGGCTGGTCAGGCCCTTGCCCTCGCGAATCAGGCCGAGCAACAGGTGCTCGGTCTCGATCGAGACGCTCCCGAGCTGGCTGGCCTCGTACCGGGCGAAGAAGAGAACCCGCCTTGCCCTTTCGGTGTACCGTTCGAACATCCGGCCTACCCGCGCTGACTGAGTTGTCGACAGGTGCAGGGCGCGTGCGCGTCCCTTTTTCCGATTATACGGCACCGACCGGCGGTCTGGACGTTTTGGCTGCAGCCGAGCGTCCCGACGCTGCCGCGGGCTCTACCTGTTATCGGACTGTCAGCGGCGTTTCCGCACACCGCGAACCCGGGCCGGCCGGTGCCGTTCAAGCCTGGACCAGCGCGCCGCCCTCGAGCCGCAGGACGCGGTCGCAGGCCGCCGCCAGGCGGGGGTTATGGGTGGCTATGACCGAAGTCAGGCCGCGCTCGCGGTGCATCTGGCGAAAAAGCGCGTTCAAGCTGTCGCCCGTGCGCTCGTCGAGGTCGCCGGTGGGCTCGTCGGCCAGGACGAGCGCCGGCTGCATGACCAGCGCGCGCGCGACGGCCACGCGCTGCTGCTCGCCGCCGGACAGCATCGAGGGCCGGTGATCCAGGCGCTCGTCCAGGCCCACCGCGCCGAGCACGGCGCGCGCGACCGATCGCGCCTCAGCCGGCGGCCGCCGCGCGATGCGCATCGGCATCTCGGCGTTTTCGAGCGCTGAAAACTCCGGCAGCAGGTGATGGAACTGGAAGACGAACCCGACCCGCAGGTTGCGGAAGCCCACCAGCGCTTCGTCTGACAACGTGCCGAGGTCCCGCCCGTCGACGACGACGGTCCCGCTGTCGGGACGGTCGAGACCCCCCAGCAGGTGCAGCAGCGTGCTCTTCCCGACGCCGCTGGCCCCCACGATGGCCACCATTTCGCCCGCGTCGACCGACAGCTGCAGGTCGCGCAGGACGTGGATGTCCTGGCTGCCGACGCGGTAGCGTTTGTTGAGGCCGGAGACGGCGATGAAAGGCATCAGTCGCGCCTCACTCGAACCTCAGCGCCTGGACCGGATCGAGCCTGGCCGCCTGTCTCGACGGATAGATCGTCGCTAGAAAGCAGATGAAAATCGCCGAGACCACGACGACCACGAAGTCCCAGGGCTCGACGACAAACGGCACGTGCGAGATCTGGTAGACGTCGGCGGGAATCTGAACGAGCTTGTACCGATCGGCGATGAAGCACAGGCCCACCCCCAGGGCGGAGCCCGCCAGCGTGCCCACGAGGCCGATGACCAGTCCCTGCAGCATGAAGACGACGGTCACGCTGCGCCGGGTGGCGCCCATGGTCTTGAGGATGGCGATGTCGCGGCTCTTCTCCATGACCAGCAGCACGAGGCTGGCGATGATGTTGAGCGCGGCGACGATGACGATGAGGCCGATGGTGATCGAGATGGCCATCTTCTCGAGCCAGAGGGCCGAGAAGAACGACTGGTTCATGTCGGACCAGTCCTGCGTCGAGTACTCGCGGCCCAGCGTCGCGGCGAGCCGCTCGGCGATGGCTGGCGCGTCGTACATGTCGCGAACCTTGAGCTCGACAAGCGCGGGCGCCGTGTTGAGCAGCCGCTCGGCCATCTGGAGCGTGACAAAGCCGCTGGCCGCGTCGAGTTCGAAGATGCCCAGCCGATAGATGCCCGCGACCCGAAGTCGCCGCGCGCGCGGCATCATGCCCATCGGCGAGAGCGTCCCTTCGGGCGTCAGCAGGGTCACCGAGTCGCCGACCGACACCCCCAGGTCCCGGGCCAGGTCCACGCCGACCAGGATGCCGGGCACATCCTCCTCGGAGCGCGGCTCCAGGTCGCTGACACGTCCAGACGTCATGGAGCGCCCCAGGTCGGTGACCTCGGGTTCCAGCGCCGGGTCAATGCCCTTGAGCGTCACAAACGCGTCGCCGCGCTCGGTGCGCACCAACGCCTTGCCCAGAATGGCCGGGGCCGCGCCGACCACGCCGTCCAGGGCGCGCAGCTTGGCGACCTCTTTGCGATAGTCCAAGCCGAGGCCGTCGCGCTTCCACACATACACGTGCGCGCCAGCGCCCAGGATCCGGTCGCGCAGCTCCCCTTGCAGCCCGGTCATCAGGGCGAGCGCGATGATGAGCGCCGCCACGCCCACCGCGACGCCCAGGGTCGAGATGAGCGAGATGACCGAGATGAAGGCCTGCTTTCGCCGCGCCAGCAGGTAGCGGAGGGCGATGTGGAGCTCGAAGGGCATGTGGCGGTGCCAGGTCCTGTTAAGAATGTAAATGTGCTAGGTCTGTTTTACATTCTTAACAGGACCTGGCACCGACCGCATGTGCGGGAACAAGATGACGTCGCGGATCGACGGACTGCCCGTGAGGACCATCACCAGGCGATCGATGCCGATCCCTTCCCCGCCGGTCGGCGGCAGACCGTACTCCAGCGCCCGGACGTAATCGTCGTCCATCGGGTGCGTCTCGGCGTCGCCCTTGCGCTTTTCCTCGAGCTGCATCTCGAAGCGCCGGCGCTGCTCGTGCGGGTCGTTGAGCTCGCTGAAGGCGTTGGCGACTTCGAAGCCGCCGATGTAGAGCTCGAACCGCTCCACCGTGTCCGGGTCGTCGGGCTTCTGCTTGGACAGCGGCGAGACCTCCGTCGGGAAGTCGTACACGAAGGTCGGCTGCACCAGGTCGGCTTCCCAGAGCCGCTCGAAGATCTCGGTACCCGCCTTCCCCGCCGTGGTGTCCGGCTTGAGCTCGATGCCAAGGCGCGAGGCGACGGCGATGGCGCGGTCGCGATCGCGCAGATCGAGCTCGGTCACCGTCTCGCCGAGCCGCCGACTTGCCTCTTCCGCCGCGGCGTGCCGCAACGACAGGCGTCGAAACGGCGCCCTGAGCGAGATCGTCTGGTCGTTGAACGTCACTTCCTCGAGGCCACCGGCTTCCCGCGCGGTGTACGCGATGAGCTCTTCGGTCATCGCCATCAGCTCGTGGTAGTCGGCGTAGGCCTGGTAGAACTCGAGCATCGTGAACTCGGGGTTGTGCTGCGTCGACACGCCCTCGTTCCGGAAGTTCCGCGACAGCTCGTAGACGCGCTCCATGCCGCCGACCACGAGGCGCTTGAGGTACAGTTCCGGCGCGATTCGCAGAAAGAGGTCCATGTCGAGCGCGTTGTGGTGCGTCACGAAGGGCCGCGCCACTGCACCGCCGGCGATCGGCTGCATGACCGGCGTCTCGACCTCCACGAAGCCGCGGCTGTCGAGGAACCGCCGGATCGCCGTCACGGCCTTCGTGCGCACCTCGAACACGCGGCGGCTGTCGGGGTTCACGATCAGATCGAGGTAGCGCTGGCGATAGCGGGTCTCGATGTCCTGCAGTCCGTGCCACTTCTCGGGCAGCGGCAGGTGGCACTTGGCCAGGAAGACGACGCGCCGCGCCCAGATGCTCAGCTCACCGGTGCGCGTCCGGAACAGGTGCCCTTCGACGCCGATGTGATCGCCGAAATCGAGCAGCTTGAAGATCTTGAAGTCCAGTTCCGGCAGCGCGTCCTGACGAATGTAGATCTGGATGCGCTGGAGGCCGTCGGACAGGCCGACAAAATTGGCCTTGCCGAAGTTCCGGATCGCCAGCACGCGGCCGGCGGTGACCGTCTCGACCCTGTCGGCCTCGAGCGCGTCGGCCGGGCGATCGCCGAAACCTGTCGCCAACGCGGCGATCGTATGGGTGCGGTCGAACCGCCGCGGGTACACGTCGACGCCCAGGGCCTGGAGAGCCTGGAGGTTGGCCTGCCGTTGCTGAATCTGGTCGTCGAGTAGCGTCATGATCGATCGAGGTCGGCGGGCAACTCACCCCGCTCGACGCGTCCCTTCACTGCGTCCAGCACGCCGTTGATGAACGGCACCGCCTCGTCGGTGCTGAACCGCCGCGCCAGTTCCAGCGCCTCGTCGATGACCACCACCGGCGGCGTGGCCGTCTCGTACATCAACTCGTAGATGCCCATCCGCAAGATGAGACGGTCGATGACCGGCATGCGTTCGAGACGCCAGTTCTTCGAGGCGTCCTCGAGCACGCGATCGATGTCGGCCAGGTGGTCGACGGTGCCGGAAGTCAGCACATGGGCGCGCGTCTGCGCCCGTTCGCTCGGTGGCGGTTCGATCTCGCCGATGCGCCAGAAGGTCTGCGCGACCTGCGGGATGGTCAGCCGGCCCACTTCCCACTGATACAGCATCTGCAGCGCCGCGGCACGGCCCTGCCGGGCAAACTCCCATGCCCCTGGGGCCTCGGCGCTCACACGCTGGTCCTTGCCGTGATGCGGTCGAGCCGCGCGAGCAGCGTCGCCATCTCGACGGCGGCCATGGCGGCCTCCCAGCCCTTGTTCCCGCTGCCGGGCTGCACGCGCTCGAGCGCTTCTTCCGCCGAGTTGGTCGTCAGCACGCCAAAGGCCATGGGCACGCCGGTCGCGGCCGACGCGTGCGTGATGCCCTGCGCGACGGCCGACGCGATGTACTCGAAGTGCGGCGTCGCCCCGCGAATGAGGCATCCCAGGCACACAACGCCGTCAAACTGGCCGGTCTCGGCTGCGCGCTGCGCCGCCAGCGGGATCTCGAAGCTCCCCGGCACCCTGAGCGTCGTCACATGCTCGCTGGCCACGCCGGCGGCCGTCAGCGCCTCGAGTGCCCCGCTGCGGAGCCGCTCAGTGACGAAGTCGTTGAACCGCGCGACGACAATCGCAAAGCGCAGGCCGGCGGCTGTGGTGGCGCCTTCAAGGATGGGCATTAGCGTCCCCTGAACTTCGGTTTTCGCTTCTCGAGAAAGGCGCGCGTGCCTTCCTTCATGTCCGCGGTCGAGGCCGACAGGCCAAACAGCGTGGCCTCGAGCTGCAGCGCGTGCTCGAGCGGCAGGTCGGCGCCCGCGTAGACGGCGTTGAGCAGATAGCGCACGGCCAGCGGCGCCTTACCAGCCAGCGTTTGCGCAAGTGCCATCGCCTCGGCTTTCAGGTCTGCGGCCGGCACCACGCGGTTGATCAACCCGATGCGTTCAGCCTCTTCGGCGCCGATGCGATGCCCCCCGAGCAGCAGGTCGAGGGCACGGCCACGGCCCACCAGGCGCGCCAGGCGCTGGCTGCCGCCAAAGCCGGGGATGATGCCCAGGTCGATCTCTGGTTGGCCGAACTGCGCGGTGTCGGCGGCAAGACGCAGCGTACACGCCATGGCCAACTCGCAGCCACCACCGAGCGCAAAGCCGTTGATCGCGGCGATCGACGGTTTACCGAGCCGCTCGAGTGCTCCGAAGACAGCCTGGCCGCTGGCGGCAAAGTGCCGGGCGGCTTCGGCGTCGAGCGACGCCAGTTCGGCAATGTCGGCGCCGGCGCCGAACGCTCGATCGCCGGCGCCTGTAAGCACCAGCACACGCAGGCCCGCATCGGCGGCCACACCCGCGATGAGCGTGCTCATCTCCGCTAGCAACTGGCCGTTGAGCGCGTTGAGCGCGGTAGGCCGGTTCAGGGTCACGAGGACCACCGTGCCGTGCTGCTCGACCAGGAGCGTCTCAAAGGTCATGGCGTTTGGCCGACCTTTCCGGCGGCCCGCTCAATTGTACCGTTGGTCCGCGCGCGGCGGCGGCTCCACCAGGCCACGGCGGTCAGGACCATGACCGCGCCGGCGGCGTCGGCGATCAGATCCCGCGGGTCCGCATTGCGGCCGGGCACGAACGACTGATGCCATTCGTCGGAAGCCGCGTAGCCGATGGTCAGGATCGCGGCCGACAAGATCGTAGCGGGGGTCACACCCGACCACCGCCCTCCAGAGAGCGCCCGGACGAGCACCAGGGCGAACCCCGCATAGGTGAGCAGATGGACGTGCTTGTCGGTAAAGTGTGGCGGCGGCGAGGGCGGAGCGCTCAGCGAGGAAGCAACAAAGATCGCCAGCGCGTAGAGTGCCGCAGGCCCCCACAACGAGAACCCGCGATGCCACCTGGCTCGTGGCGTACCGGCAAGCCGACCAGACCGAGACATGGCACCGGCCACGCGCTAGAGCGGCAGCGGCAGCATCAGCCAGCCAGCGACGACGGCGCCCGCGACGAAGGCGCCGAACAGGGTCGCCCCGAAACGCAGCTGCGTCCCGGCTTCGTCACGCAGCAGCACGGCGAAGACCGTCGACACGAAGGCGGCAAAGAGCACCAGCAGACCGAGATGCGTTTGCACGAAGTTACTTCCTGCCGGCGGCCACGTCCCACGCGTCGCAGGCGACGAGCAGGTTCAGCAGCCCGGCGACGATCACGAAGGTGTTGCCGTATTCGTAGGTGACGGCCAGCACCGAGCCGCCGCCGAGGTTCAGTGCCTTGGCGATGAAGTAGGGCACGCCGATGCCGAGGTCGGCGACGGCGGCCAGCGCCACCAGGGGCTGCTGCAATTCGAAGGGAAAGAGCCGGCCTTGCAAGGCCAGGCCAGTGGCAAACATCGCGGGCAGGATCAGAAGGAAGACCAGGCCCTTGAATCGCTGCCCGCTCAACAAGTGGCCTGCGCCCGGGATGAGCCAGGCGGCCAGGGCAATCACCAGCGGATTGGTGCCCTGGGCTTCAATCGTCGTCGCTCGCACGACGATCAGTTTACCTTAGGTCCCCCCGGGACACGGCTGAGAGCCACAACGCGGTCACGGCCCCTGGCAGAAGCGCCAGCGCCAGACGAAGCGGCGTGCCCGGGTCTCCGAGCCCGGCGACTTCGCCGAGCCAGATGGCTGCGGTCGGAGTCGCGGAGAGCAGCACGCGCCTCCGCCACTGCTGCCAGCTTCCACGGCGTCCAATGCCCGCGGCCGCAAGCACGACGCCAGCGGCCGCGCCCAGATACAGGCCGCTGCACCGGCCGCACACCGGCCATTGGCGGCCGCAGCTGGACAGCGACCGCTCCGGGCGCTGGTGGCAGACGAGGCTGCCCAGGCCATATGCGAGCGCGCGGACCAGGCCAGCCCCCGGTGACGCCGGTGCCACACAGGGCAGCACTGGGAGGGCCAGCCCACCGGCCAGCGCGAGCGCCAGCAGCGCCGTGGCGGAGAGACGAGACACGGGAAGACAGTAGCAGTGCCAGGTGCAAACTGCGGAGTGCAAAGTTACACCTGAGTATTACGGGACCACTCGCCGCTGATGGCCCGGCCGTGAGGCGGGCACGGCTCTGGTCCCTTCTGGTTCTGCTATCGTGCCAGCCACGGTGCCACAGAGATCAAGCCCTCGCGACGCGTACGGATCGCAGGTGTTCAGCACAAACATCGCGCTTGTCGGGATTGGCGTGATCGCGGTCGCCTTGCGAATCGCGTTCTTCACCGGGTACCACGGCTACGACGATGTCCACTACATGGAGAGGGCGGTCGAACTCTCGCAAGGACGCTTCGACTTGCCCTCAACGGCTTGGGCGGCTCGTCTGGGTGTCGTAGGGCCTGCGGCGCTGGGCTTCTGGATGTTTGGCATCGGGCCCGTCGTTGCGAACCTGTTTTCGTTTGCGTGCTCGCTGCTCGGCGTCGCGTTCACGTTCGCCTTCTGCCGGGCGTTCTCGGCGTGCGTACCGCTCTCCTGGCCGCATTTCTGCTCGCGATCCTCCCGATCGATGTGCTGTTCTCGTCGATGCTGTTTCCCACCGCGCCGGTCTCGCTGGGATGGGGGGTTGGCATCGGATGCTTCCTGCTGGCAGAACGCGACCGTCGCCCGTGGCTCTACCTGGCCAGCGGAGTCGCTGTCGCTTTTGCGGCGCTGGCGCACGAAGTGGCACTGATGGCGTGCGTCGCGTACCCTGTGTACGTCGTGGCCGTGGCTCGGCCGAACCGGTGGCACGCGCTCTTGCTCGTGGGGCTCGCCGCAGTTTGCATTGATCCCATCGTCCATGGCGCGATGGGAGATCCGTGGGCCCACGTCACCGCACTACGGGCCGCAGCGACGGTGCGGGGTGTGAACCCCGACGTCGCGTACCGCGGCCTCAACCTTGCCTGGATCGGCGAGCCGATCGTGCGTGTATTCGTAGAGCGCACGGCGGGTCTCTTCCTGTGGTTGCTGGCGCCACTGGTTGTCTATCGTCTGTGGCGTCCGCACGCCGGCGGGGACCGGACGCTGGCGCTGTTGTTGCTGTGCGTGTTTCTCTGGACCGCCTACGGTTCAGTCTCGATCACGACGTATGCGCCGTTATTCCGCTTGCCGCGCTACATGGCGCCGCTGTTTCTGCCGGCGACGTGGTTTCTCGGCCGTGAACTGGCCGCCCTGGCGCGCCCGCGCGCCGTCATCGTGGCCGGTCTGCTCAGCCTCAATTCCCTCCTGTGTCTCTCGCTCGACAGCGGCAGCGCGCTGCCCCCCGTGCAGGAGCTGGCCGCGGTCTTACGGCAACTGAACCCCAGCGTGGTCTTCCTGCCACGAGGGACCAGACTGGCGCTGCAACTCGTCGAGGGTTTCGACACTCCGTATCGCGTTGAATCGTTCGATTCGACGATGATTCCGTCCGGGCTCGTCGTCGCGTCCGATGCGAGCACGCGATCGCGGATCGAGGCCATCTCAGGCGTGAAGTTGATGGCCCAGGTGCAGACGCCGGACACATGGCATGTTCGCGTGCTGCGCAACGAGGCCGTGCTGACAGTCCTCGAGAAGACGCGTCCCAAGAATCGCTTCGCGACGTATGCGGACAAAGTGGCTCGCGGGTCCCTGAACGTTTATCGGGTGCCGGATCCGGGACTCGGCCTCGATAGCGGCCGGGACCCGCGCTGAGTCCTGGCCTTGCACGCGTTGGCCGCGCTTATCGATCGCGACACGGGACCGGAGGGAACCCTCGTGGAACTGGACGGCCGCCGATTAGCTGACCAAACCACCCTGAGCACAGACGTGTGCATCGTCGGTGCCGGGCCCGCGGGACTCGTCCTTGCCCGAGAGTTCATCGGTTCCTCGTGCGACGTCTTGTTGCTCGACAGTGGAGGACTGCGGTTCGACAGGCGCATCCAGGCGCTGAACGATGGGCCCGTCGTCGGCGATCCTAACCTCGGCCAACGCCACACGCGCCACCGGCAGGTTGGCGGTACGACGCAGATGTGGGACATCCCGGTCGGCAGTGCGGCCGGCGCCAAGTATGTGCCGCTTGATCCCTGGGACTTCTCGGAGCAACGCGATCTGCCGTTGAGTGGCTGGCCGTTCGATTTGGCGCACCTGGAACCGTACTACCGCAGAGCGCAGCGAGCCTGTGGCCTGGGTCCTTTACAGTACCGAGGTGAACATTGGTGTGACCGAGAGACGACGTCTCTCCAGCTGGATGACCCCAACCTCGTGACCGGGGTCTATCAATACGGGCAGGGGTGTCTGTTCACCGAGACGTATGTCCGGGAGGTCATTGAAAGCAATAACGTGCGACTCTGTCACTCCGCGACCGTCGTCGGGCTCCTGACGGCCGGCAACCGCCGCCGATTGACTGGCCTGAGCGCCGTCGGCCGCGCTGGAAGCAGCTTTCGCGTGGAAGCGCGGCTGGTTGTGCTCGCCGGCGGTGCGATCGAGAACGCCCGCCTGTTGCTGCTCGCAAGGGACAGCGGCAGTTTGAGCGACCCCGCCGGCTGGACTGGACGCTGTTTCATGGAACACCCTCGAGACTTTGCCATGACACTTTTTCCGCGGTCGCGAGACTTCTTCCGTGAAGCGGCCTTCTATGCCCCCCACTCGGCTCAGGACGGCACGGTCATCTGTGGACGCATCGCCCTCACTGAGGCCGCTATTCGTCACACGGGGGTCAACGCGTCGATCACTTTACTGCTGGGTGCGAAGCTGCGGCTGGGGCCTCGGGGCGCGGCCGGGCGGCTGGTGCAGCGGCTGCGTGGCGCATGCCGACGTCAGGCGGGGCGTCTCGGCGGGAACGCCATCGGCCATTTGCGTAGCATGGCCGGACGCGCGGCAGATGCGGGATTCGGCCTGGCAAGAATCGGGGGGCCGTCACGGATGTTGGCCGCGTCTCGACTGCTCATGAACCTGGAACAGCGGCCACACGTCGACAACCGGATCGTGCTCGGCACCTCCCGCGACTTCCTCGGTGTGCCGCGAGTCGAGTTGCACTGGCGGTGGCGCACCGAGGAACAGGCCGGGCTCGAGCGATTGCGCACAGCCGTGGCCGTGTGGCTCGACGCGGCGAATCTGGGACGCGTGGAGATTAGGACTGGACGTCACCCCGGATCCGAACGCTCACCACCACGCCGGCACGACGCGAATGCACGCAGATCCTGGCCGTGGAGTCGTTGACGCTGACGGTCGCGTTCACGGAACCGACAACCTGTATGTCACCGGTGCATCGGTATTCCCAACCTCTGGATTCGCTAACCCAACGCTGACGATCGTCGCGTTGTCACTCCGGTTGGCGGATTGCCTGAAACAGAGGACCTGACATCGCCATGTCCAGACGCGTCCTTGTCATTGGTGTCGATGCGGCGGAAGCAACACTGATTGACCGCTGGGCTGAAGCGGGCTCTTTGGGGCATTTCCGTGACCTCGCAAGGTTCGGTGCGAGCTACAGACTGTCGAACTCCATGACAACACTGCCGGGTGCGATCTGGCCTGAGATCGTGACCGGCCGCTCCGCCGGAACGTTGGGCCAGTGACTACCATCCGCGACAGCTCCATACGGGAGAAGCGGTGGCGCGCAGAATCGAAGCGCACGAGGTGGATCCCCAACAGTTCTACTGGGCGCACGCGAGCCGCGCAGGCAAGCGGTGCGTCGTCATCGATCAAGTACAGACGGTTGGCGTGCCTGGTTTCAACGGCGTTCAGCTGCTCGAATGGGGACTTCACGACCGCCACTTCCCGATGACAAGCGACCCGCCGTCGCTGTTGCAGGATATTCGGGCACGTCATGGTGAACACCCCGTACATCAGTGCGACACTCATGGCGCAAGCACTGAGGGGTACGACGAGTTATTGAGGGGACTACTGCAGGGCATCACCCAGAAGACCCGTTTTACTCTGGAGTTACTTGCCAGGGAGCAGTGGGACCTGTTCGCGGTCACGTTCAGCGAGACGCATTGCAGTGGACATCAGTTCTGGCACCTCCACGATCCAGCGGATCGTCGTCATGACCCCGGGGCGCCGATCCATTTGAAGAATGCAATGCAGAGCGTCTATCGTGCCATCGACGACGCGATCGGAGCCCTCCTGCGCGCCTGCGGACGTGAGACGGTTGTGCTCGTCGTGGCCAGCCATGGTATGGGCCCCAACATCGGAGGGCCTCAACTGCTTCCCGAGTTCTCTGATCAGGCTCGGGCTGGGCCCGGGCCGTGCGGCGGCTGAAACGACTGCGCGAAACGAGTTCACGTGGCACAAGGCGCTGGCGCGTGACATGTACACGACATTGCGAACACGAGTGCGGCTGCCTGGTGGGAAGAGACCGTTAATCGGCTCGCGCCTCGGGCGGTCTGTGCGCAACTACTTCGAGTGTCCAGTCGATCTGGACCACTCGGCGGTCAAGGCGGCAAGCCTGCTCAACGACCGGTGCGGCGCCATCCGGCTGAATCTCATAGGCCGCGAGCCGCACGGGTGCATCATGCCTGGCGCACATGCTGATCGACTGGTGACAGTTCTCCGCGAACAGTTGCTGGCGCTCACCGACGAGGTCGGTCGGCCACTTGTCAGCCAGGTCAGGACGGCCGAGGAGGCATTCGGCCGCGGCCATCATCCGGATCTTCCCGACTTAACCGTCGAATTCCGGACGGATATCGGTCCTCTTGAACGCTGCCAGTCGCCGACAGTGGGAGCGATTGAGCGGCCGCTTTGGAAGCCTGAAGCACCGCGAACCGGCGATCATACCGTCGAATCCAGGTTGTGGATCCTGGGTCACGGAGTGGGGCCGCACGGTGGCGGCATTGCTAAGGCGAGCGTACTGGATATTGCGCCGACAGTTCTACATCTGCTTGGAGTTCCGGTACCGGATAAGCTCGATGGAATCGTTGTGCCTGACGCTCGTATCTTGCCCTCCTGATGCAACCAATCCCTGCCGTGACCGGAATCGACATCGTCATCTGCACGTACAATCGAGCGGAAAAACTAGGCAATCTGTTGCGCAGCTTCGAATCAGCTCGGATACCGTCCGGAGTCCGTGCCCAGCTGATACTCGTGGACAACGGTTCCACAGACGATACGCGGGAGGCGGTCGAGGCGGCCCGGCGATTCCTTGCGATCCCCGTTCGGTATTTGTACGAGGCGAACCGGGGACTGGCCCGATGCAGAAACCTGGGAATCTCCGTGGCTCAAGGGGACATCGTTGCGTTCACCGATGATGACTGTGTCGTGAGTTGTGACTGGGTAGCGTCGATTTGGCACCACTTCCGTCGCGAGCCATCGCTCGCGGTGGTGGGCGGACGGGTCGAGCCGGGGAATCCTTCAGCGGTCCCGTTGACTCTGCGACTCAGCTCAACGCAGGAGAGGCTGACATCCGCACGGCAATTGTTCGGTTTCATTCACGGCTGCAACATGGCCTTCCGCCGCGAGGCGCTCGAACGCATCGGACACTTCGATCCTCGGTTTGGATCCGGCGGCTCGTTAAAGGCGGCCGACGATGCGGATCTCATCTATCGATTCTACCGGTCGGGGTACCCCGTTCTATACGCTCCTGATGTCTGCGTGTATCACGACCACGGTCGACTTCGCGTGCGTGACGCCCTCGGTGTTGCGAATGCCTATACCGTTGGAAACGGAGCGCTGCTGACGAAGCATCTGATGTTCGGAGACACCGAAGCGTTTGAACTTCTCAGGTGGACACTGGCAGAGTGCTTCCCCTTCTTGCGTAGGGGCCGAACACACTCGTTGTCGGCAGCCGTTGGCGGGATCAACCGTCTGGCGTACCTCATTCTTGGTGCAGTGCGTTACGCCTGGGTTTCGCTGCGGCCCGCACAGGGATCGACCGGCCGCCCCTGATCCTTCACGCGCTCCGCGAATCGCTGCCCTTCACTGCGCGAAGTACCCTTCGGCCAGCGCCCGCGTTGACTACAGCGGCAGCGTGCCGAAATGCTGCTTGTAGCGGGTGGCGAACTCCTCGAAGGTGTACGCGTGGCTCGAGCCGCCGAGATGCTCGAGTGCATAGGTCGCGGCGACGCTTCCCAGCCGGCCGCACGTCGCGATGTCCGCACCGGCGACCAGGCCCTTCATGAAGCCGCCGCGGAACGCATCGCCGACGCCGGTGGGATCGACGATGCGCGCCGGCGGGACCGCCGGCACGTCGACTTGCGAGTCCCGCCCGACGAGCGAGCAGCCGTGCTCGCCTTTCGTGATGACCAGCAGCGCTGCCCGCTCGAGCACCGCCGCCTCATCGTGTCCTGTCTTCTGGCGGATGATCTCGAACTCGTAGTCGTTGCAGATCACCACCCGTGCGCCCACCAGGCCGTCGGCCAGTTCCGAGCCCGACATCCGCGCGACCTGTTGCCCCGGATCGAAGATGTAGGGCACCTCGAGCGTGCGGCACTCCTCGGCGTACTGCAGCATCGCGCCCGGATCGTTGGGCGAGATGATCGCCAGCTCCACCCGCCCGGCCGTCCGGAACGAGAGCTCGCCGGCGTTGGCCATCGCGCCGGTGTAGAAGGAGGCAATCTGATTGTTTTCGGTGTCGGTGCTGCAGAAGAAGGACGCCGTGAATTTGCCGGGCACTTCCTTGACCAGCGACGTGTCGACGCCTGCCTGGTCCAGCCAGCGGCGATAGTCGCCGAAGTCCTGGCCGGCAGTGGCCATGAGCTTGGGCCGCTCGCCCAGCAGCGCCAGCGTGTAGGCGATATTGGGGGCGCAGCCCCCCCGACGTTTGTCCATGCTGTCGACCAGGAAGCTCAGGCTCACCCGCTGCACGTGCTCGGGGAGCAGGTGCTCGGTGAACTTGCCCGGAAACGACATCAGGTAGTCGTACGCGATCGAACCAGTGACGACGATACTCATCCGGTTGACGTCCGTTATCCCATGTATTTGCCGATGATCGGCGCCAGCTCACGCTTGACGTCGGCCGGGATCATCTCGGGCCGGGTGATGATGGCCGCCGATAGCGCCGTGGCGCACGGGCACGTGCGCTTGGCGGGCACGTTGGCGACGGCGCGGGCGATCAGCTGCTGGGCGGTCTGCGCGTTCTGGAGCAGCGTCGCGACGACCATGTCCACGGTGACCGAGTCATGGTCCGGGTGCCAGCAGTCGTAGTCGGTGACCAGCGCGATGGTCGTGTAGCAGATCTCGGCTTCACGCGCCAGCTTGGCCTCCTGCAGGTTCGTCATCCCGATGATGTCCATGCCCCAGGAGCGATACAGCTTCGATTCGGCCAGCGTGGAAAATTGCGGGCCTTCCATGCACACGTACGTGCCGCCGCGGTGCACAGTCGCGCCGACCGCGTCGCCGGCATCGGCGGCGACTTTGGCGAGCGTCCCGCAGATGGGGTGCGCAAAGCCCACGTGCGCGACGAGGCCTCGTCCGAAAAACGTGCTGATCCGCCCCTTCGTGCGGTCGTAGAACTGGTCGGGCACGACGATGTCGAGCGGCTTGTACTCGGCCTTCAGGCTGCCGACGGCGCTTGCCGACAGGATGGAGTGCACGCCCAGCGCCTTCATGCCGAAGATGTTCGCGCGGAAATTGAGCTCGGAGGGGCTGATGCGATGACCCGCGCCGTGGCGGGCGAGAAACGCGACGCGGCGTCCGCGCAGCGTGGCCAGCACGTAAGGGCCCGACGGATCGCCAAAGGGCGTATCGACGCGCACGTCTTCGCGGTCCGTCAGCTCCGCCATGTCGTAAAGCCCGCTGCCGCCGATGATCCCGATCTCTGCCTGCATTCCTGTCCGACTCCCTTGCTGAAAATTGCGACGCTAGAGCACTTCCTCGACCCGCAGCTTCCCCTTCTCTTCCCTCAGGCGGCCGGCCGCGATGTCCGGATCGTGCTCGAACAGTATCAGATACTTCCGCTCGACGGCCTCCCGCAGAAACCCGCGTTTGAAGGCGAGGGTGTCCATCGGGTAGAGGTCGTACGCCATGATGTACGGCAGCGGCACGTGGCCTGCGGTCGGCAGCAGGTCGGCGGCAAAGATCGCCGTCTCTCCGCCGTCCTCGATCGCGACGATCTGGTGGTGTTGCGTGTGGCCACCGGTCCGCCGCACGCGCACGCCGGGGGCCACTTCGCCATCTTCGTCAACCAGATCGAGGACGCCGGCTTCGAGCAGCGGCACGTAGTTCTCCGCGAAGTAGCTGGCCCGGTTCCGCTCGTGCGGGTGGATGGCATCATCCCACTCACCGCGTCGAACGCTGTACCGCGCGTTGGGAAAGCGTGGGCGCACGCCTCCGTCGGCGTCACGGGTTGTGAAGCCGCCAGCGTGATCGAAGTGCAGATGCGAGGCGACGACCAGGTCGATATCGGCGACCCCCAGCCCCGCGGCCTCCAGCGACGCTTCGAGCGACGACACGTTTTCAAAGCCGAACATGGCGCCGGCCTTCGCGTCGAGCTTACCGCCGGCGCCGGCGTCGATCAGGATGGTCCGGCCCCGGCCCCGAACCAGCCATGCGCGCATCGCCAGCCGGATCCGATTGCGGTCGTCGGGCGGCGCGATCTTCTCCCACAGCACGCGAGGGACAACCCCGAACATGGCGCCGCCGTCGAGCCGGAAGTACCCGTCCAGGATCGGCGTGAGGGACAAGGACCCGAGCGTGAGCGAAGGCAGGGGCACCGTCAGCGCGATCCTTCAGCCGCGGCCTGCTTCAGCTCGATCAGCACACCCTGCGCCGCCGACGGGTGAATGAACGCCACACTCGACCCGTAAGCGCCGGGCCGTGGCGTCTCGTCGATCAGCCGCACGCCACGTGCTTTCAGCCGCTCGAGCGCGGCATGAATGTCGTCCACCAGCAGTGTCAGATGGTGAATGCCGGGCCCGCGCCTGGCCACGAACCTGGCGATCGCCGACGTCTCGGAGGTGGCCTCGAGCAGCTCGAGCGAGGTCTGCCCCAGCCCCACAAAAGTCGCGCGCACTTGTTCGGTGGGCACCTCGTGCGGCACGGAGACATCAAGTCCAAGCGCGTCTCGATACACGGTCAGCGCGGCCTGCACGTCGGTGACGGCGATGCCGATGTGGTCGAGGGTGGTCCCGATCACGCGCTTCATCACCCTGGCTGCGGCGGTGTACGGGTCGAGCGTGCGATCGGTGATCTGGTCGGCCAGTGCCTCGAGTTCACCCTCTGGCACCGACGCGTGGACCCGCTGCATGAACGCGCTGGCCAGCAGCTCGCGAAGGCGAAACTCGCCGCGAGCACGACGGCGGCGGCTGACCACGGCCGGGGCCTCGGCGCGGAACCGCGCCATTTCGGCGACCAGCGCATCGACGCCTTTGCCCGACGTGGCCACGGTCGGAAGCACCGGCGGCCGCCAATCCGACTCGCCAAATGTCTGCAGGCTCAACGTCGCCTCGATGGCCGCCGCGGTGCGGTCGGCGCCCTCGCGGTCGGCCTTGTTCACCACGAAGATGTCGGCGATCTCCATGATGCCGGCCTTGAGCGCCTGCACGTCGTCGCCTGTGCCGGGCACGAGAGTGACAACGCACACATCCGCGGTGCGAACGATGTCCACTTCGTCCTGCCCGACACCGACCGTCTCGATGATGACGTAGTCGCGCCCGGCCGCATCGAGCAGCAGCGCGGCATCCGTCGTGGTCCGCGCGAGGCCGCCCAGATTGCCGCGCGTCGCCATGCTGCGGATGAACACGCCGGCATCACCGGCGTGCGCCTGCATGCGCACGCGATCGCCCAGGATCGCGCCGCCGGTGAACGGGCTGGTGGGATCGACCGCGACGACGCCGACGGTGGCATTCTTGGCGCGCAGTGCCGTGGCCAGCCGATCGACCAGCGTGCTCTTGCCCGCGCCGGGCGGACCGGTGACGCCGATGGTCCAGGCACGGCCTGTCTTCGGGTACAGCGCGGCGACTAACGGGGCCGCCGCCGGCGACTCGTCCTCGACGAGCGAGATGGCCCGGGCCAGCGCCCGGAGGTCTCCGGCGGCCACCCGATCGGCGAGCGAGTCAGTGGTCACGGCCCGTCCAGCCCGATCTCAGGCAAGCAGTTGCCGCGCGATGACGAGGCGCTGAATCTCGCTCGTGCCCTCGCCGATGGTGGTGAGCTTCACGTCGCGGAAGAACTTCTCGGCCGGGTAGTCCTTCACAAAACCGTACCCGCCGTGAATCTGCACCGCGTCTTCCGCGGCGCGCACCGCCACCTCGCTCGAATAGAGCTTGGCCATCGCCGACTCGAGGGTCGTTCGCTGCTGGCGGTCCTTGAGAAACGCCGCTCGATAGGTCAGCAGCCGCGCCGCCTCTATCCGCGTGGCCATGTCGGCCAATTTCCACTGGATCGCCTGAAACGACGCGATGGGCTGGCCAAACTGTTTGCGCGATGAGGCATAGGTGCGGGAGCAGTCGAAGGCACCCTGCGCAAGACCCACCGAAAGTGCCGCGATGCCGATGCGTCCGGCGTCGAGCACCTGGAGCGCGCCGATGAAGCCCATGCCGACCTCGCCGAGCAACTGGTCGGACGGCACGCGACACTGGTCCAGGATGACCTCTGTCGTCTCGGAGGCGCGCATGCCCAGCTTGTCTTCCTTGCGTCCGGCGCGCAGGCCCGGCGTCCCCCGCTCGACGATGAAGGCCGAGATGCCCTTGGCCCCCTTCAAGCGATCGGTGGCGGCCATGATGACCAGCACGTCGGCGCTCTTGCCGTGCGTGATGAAGGTCTTGGTGCCGTTGAGCACCCAGTGGTCGCCGTCGCGGACGGCCGTGGTCCGCGTGCCGGCGGCGTCACTGCCGGCGTTGGGCTCGGTCAGCGCCCAGGCGCCCAGCTTCTCGCCGCGGGCCAGCGGCGCCAGCCAGCGCGACTTCTGCTCGTGGGAGCCGAACATGAAGATGTGAGCGGGCCCGAGGCCATTGTGCGCGGCGACCGACAGCGCCACTGACGGATCGACGCGCGCCAGCTCCTCCAGGCAGAGGCAGTAGTCGATGGCGGACATCCCCGCGCCGCCCCACTGCTCGGGAAACTGGATCCCCATCAGGCCCAGGGCCGCCAGCTTCGGGATGAGCGCGCCCGGAAACTCCTGCGCCTCGTCCCACTCGCGCACGTAAGGACGGATCTCGCCCTCGGCGAACTCGCGGACCGTCTGCCGCAACAACTGCTGCTCGTCGGTGAGCTGGAAATGCACGGCGACTCAATACGAGACGACGACGCGGAAGGTGCCTGAGTTGGGGCCGTCCTTGCGGCTTCCGGTGCCCCACCTGATCTCGCCGCTCGCGTCGAGGTAGATCTGCTGGCCCCGCCGGACATCGATGCCGGTGTCGGTCCAAGCGATGGTGTCGTCGCGCACGCCGACGAGCGTACCCGGCACGCGACGGCCGTCGCGCACCACGAGCGTGTCGGCGACGAGCGGAACGGTTGCGACCGTCAGCAGCACCAGCAAACCCGACAGGCGGAGGCGGCTCATACTTGGGCGTCCTCGAGAAATGATCGTCGCCGTACGGGCGCGATCATATCATTGGGGCGAGGGCCCCTTCGGCCCGGAAAGGGGCCAAGTTGAACCTGCGCCGCGTCGGCCTTCCGCTGTCATGTGCCCTGCTCTTCGTTGTCCTGGCTGCCTCACCTGCCAGCGCCGATCTCACCGCGTTCATCGGCGCGCAGTCCAATCCTTCTACGCGCCTGACCAAGGGCATCTCGGCCGGCTCGGGGTTCCTGATCGTCGGCTTCGAGGGCGAGTACGCGCAGGCGAGTGACGACGATGTGTGTTCGCTGGTCGGCAGTCCTGACGGCTGCGCGCCGTCGGTGCGGACCGTGATGTTCAACGGGCTGGTGCAGACGCCGCGCGGGATCGTCCCGAAGGTCCAGCTCTACTTCACGATTGGCGGTGGCTACTATCGGATTCGCTACGAGTCGATCGACGTGCAGGACTCCGGCTTTGGCACCAACGTCGGCGGCGGCGTGAAGATCGATTTGGTGGGTCCGCTGCGCCTTCGGCTGGACTACCGGATCCTCAAGCTCACCGATAAGTTCGAGCCCGCGGGGCTGGACGCCACGTCGCAGCGTTTCTACGCGGGGGCAAACATCGCCTTTTAAGAACCGGGTTCACCGGTTCACAGGTTCACGGGTTCACGGGTTCATTGGTTCACAGGTTCATTGGTTCACAGGTTCCGAACCTCGTGAACTCGTGAACGTCGTGAATCCGTGAACGTGTGAACCCGTGAACCCGGACCTGTGAACCCGTGAACGTGTGAACCGGTGAACCTGAGTTAGTTGGCCGGCGGTTTCGGCGCTGGCGTGCTGAAGTCCTGAATCAAGCTCAGCTCCGCGCGCGCCAGGCCGGCAAAGGCGTCGCGATAGAGCGGGAACAACTGCTGGACTTCCTGCGGAAAGACCTCGGCGAGGATCTTCGAGATGGTGTAGTCGGCGCCCTTGAGCGTTGGCGACAGGAAGTTGATGTAGAGCACGGCGCCATTGGGGCCAGGATCCGAGGCCTTGTAGAGTTTCCAACCGGCGGCCTGCTGCTTGCGCTCGGGCTTGTCGCTGTTGGCCAGGGCCTCGTGCAGCTTGGCCATTACCTTCTCGAAGTCAGCGGCCTTGTCGGCCTTGATATAGAAAGTGAGCATCGCCGCGTCACTGCTGAACATGAAGGGGTTGCTCGCCGGCGCGGCCGGTGCGGTGGGTGCTGGCTGGGCCGGCGGCTGCGTGGGAGCGGGCGCGTCCTGCGCGAAGGCCTGCGACGTCAGCAGGCAGGCAAACCCAGCGGCGGCGATCGTCGCAAGCACGCCATGTCGGCGGCCGCGAATCGGCCGGCAGTCAAGTCCAGTCATCGACACATCCTCCTCCAGGAAGCAAATACTCTATCGTACCCCTCTAACCTACACGAACATCTGCATGATGTCGTTGGCCACGAGCATGCCATCGCGCGTGAGCCGCACCGTGTGGCCCTCGATCGTGAGACGTCGGGCCGCCGCCAGCGGTTGCAGGGCCGCTCCGTAGCGCTGCCAGAGGTCGACGTCGTAGCGCTGGCCGACCTGGTCGAAGTCCAGGCCACCGGTCAGCCTGAGGCCGGTGAACAGCGCGTCGCCGATCTGCTCGTCAACCGGCCGCTGGCGCCGCTCCACGTGCACGCTTTCGCCCGCCGCGATCCGCCCGATGTAGTCCGTCGTCGACGAGACGTTCTTCCAGCGAGAGGCGCCGCGGGTGGAATGCGCCCCGCAGCCGAAGCCGAGCCACGCGCCGTCCTGCCAGTATTTCAGGTTGTGCCGCGACGCGCGGCCCGGACGGGCGACGTTCGAGATCTCATACTGCGTGTACCCGGCCGACTCGAGCCGATCGAGCCCCCACAAATACATATCCGCAGCGTCGTCATCGGGCGCGAGCGACCAGTTCGCGCGGGCCATTTCCTCGCGCAGGGGCGCGTTGGGGTAGAGCTCGAGGATGTAGAGCGAGGCGTGATCGGGCTCGAGCCCGATCAGGCCTTCCACGGTCGCGCGCCAGTCGGCCTGCGTCTGCTGTGGCAGCCAGAGCATCAGATCGAGGCTCATGTTCCCGACGCCCGCACGGCGGATGTCGGCCACCGCGGCGCGCGCGCGAGCCGCGCCGTGCTGGCGCCCCAGCCGCGCCAGTTCGGCGTCGTGCAGCGACTGGACACCCAGGCTGATCCGGTTCACGCCCGCCTGGACGAAGGCACGCATCCGATCGACGCTCACGGTCTCCGGATTGGTCTCGAGCGTGACCTCTGCATCCGGCGTCACTTCAAACGCGCCGCGACACGCCTCGATGAGCCGGGCGACTTCGTGCGGCTCGAGCAGCGACGGCGTGCCGCCGCCAAAGAAGATGGTGTCCGACGGCGAGCCGTCCCCGGCACCGGCGATCTCGGTCGCCAGCGCGTCGACGTACTGCTGCTTCACGTCCGCGTCGAACAGCCCGCGGTTGAAGTTGCAGTAGTTGCAGATGTGACTGCAGAAGGGTATGTGGAGGTACAAACCTAGTGAAGGACGAAGGACGTGGGTCGAAGGACGAGTCGTCGCACTCTGTTGTCCTTCGTCCCCTGTCCCTCGTCCCTTCACGAACCCGCCTTCCCTCCCGACCACTTCAGTTCCCGTTCGGGGCGTGGCTCGCGGAGTTGGGCACGCACGGGGCCGCCGCTCTTGGATGGCAGCTTGCTCGGGCGCTTCAAGTTCTTCCAAAGCGCAAGTAACTCGTTGGGGCCGGAATTTGGCTCAGCATGCCTGTAGTCGGCGCCGTCGAACTCGAGAAAGTGGCACATCTCATACAGCCGCGAGTGCATCCTGAAGCCGACCCGGCCGAGGAGCGATTCTGGATCCGTGCGGTCTTCCTTCTCTTCGTAATTTGACGTGAAGATGGTCGCCCGGCGCTCGTTGTAGCGCGTATTGACGATCAAATTGAGTGTTTCCTCTACCCACTCGGACGCCTTCTCAGCGCCCAAGTCGTCGAGTACGAGAAGGTCCGCCTTCATCACCGGAGTCAGCACCTGCGACTCGGTGGTCTTGACCACGGGGTCGTAGGTGCTCCGGATGAGTTTCAGCAACTCCCGGGTGTCGTAGAACAGCCCTTGTGCTCCACGCGTACGAATGACCCGCCGTAACACTGCAACGGCAAGGTGCGTTTTGCCGATTCCAGGCGGGCCGACGAAGAAGAGCCCCTTGTCGACCACTGGAAACTCGTCGGCGAAGCGCTTCGCACGTTGGACCGCGTTGAGCAGACGCTCGTTCGGATATGTGATGAATGTATCGAGATCGCAGGCCCGGTAGCGACCGGGAATGCGCGCGCCGGCCATCAGCGCGTCGCCCACCTTCGCGCGCCAGCAATCGCATCGCGTGACGCGGCGCACGCCGTCCACCTCGACGGGCTTCCAGCCGGTGTCGTCACAAAGCGCGCAGGGCATGACTGCACTGTACCAGTGCTGGGTGCCGGGTGCCAAGTGCCGAAGTGCGGTGCCAGGTGCCGAGCGCCTGGTGCAGAGTGCAGCGCCTCGTGCTTGCCTTAATCGTCAATCGTCAATCTGCAATCGTCAATTGATTTCTGGACTACTTCTGTTCGGTGCCTGTTGGTGGCGTCGCGCGCACGAGATCGGTGGGCGAGGACTTCACCATCGCCGTGCTCAGCCGCTGCTCCCAGTCGTCGAGGCCGCGCGCGAGTTCCTTCTTGACGTACGCCATGAATTCGTTGACCTCGCCCTGCATGCGCTCCATCTTCCGGCGCATGTTCAGGATGACTTCGACGCCGGCGAGATTGACGCCGAGCTCACGCGTCAGCGCAAGGATGGTTTCAAGCTGCTCCAGGTCTTCTTCGGAGTACAGGCGCGTGTTCCCGTCGGTGCGCGACGGCTTGAGCAGGCCCTCGCGCTCGTACAGGCGCAGGGTCTGGGGATGGATGTCGTACTTCGCCGCCACGGCGCTGATCATGTAGTACGCCTTGCCCGACCGCTTGCTGGCCATCAATCACGCTCCAAGAACCGCCCGAACTGCTCCCGGACATTCTCTCGCCCATTGATTTCGCCGAATTGCCTCAGCAGTTCCTTCGAACGCTCGTCGAGCACCCGTGGCAAGGTAATGCGCAGCTCAGCCACCAGGTCGCCGCGGCCTCCATCGCGGGGCGACGGCGCGCCGCGGCCCCGCAAGCGGATGCGCTGCCCGGTCTGCGTGCCCGGCGGCACCCGGAGCCGCGCGGTCCCGTCGAGCACCGGAATTTCCACTCGCGCGCCAAGCACGGCTTCGTGCACCGCCACGGGGACGATGAGGTGCAAGTCGTCGCCCTCGCGCCGGAACAGCGGGTGCTCTTCGACGCGGACGGTGATGTACACATCCCCGGGCGGGCCGCCCGCCGCCCCGGCGTTGCCAGCGGCGGCCACGCGCAGGCGCGCGCCATCGGCCACGCCGGCCGGGACGGGCACGTCGATGGCGTCGCTGCGCCGGATCTGGCCAAGTCCACCGCAGGCCTGACACCCCTGCTGCGACAGCAGGCCGCTGCCGCCGCACCGCCGGCACGGCCGCGTGAACACCATGTGGCCCCGCGCCGAGCGCACTACGCCGTCGCCTTCGCACGCCGGGCATCGCGCGGCAGCAATGGACGCCTGACCGGTGCCCGCGCAACGCGGGCAGTTCTCCTGCCGCATCAGCGCGAGGCGGTGTTCCCCGCCGGCCATCGCCTGCGCGAAGCCGAGCGCGAGCGTCAGATGCAGATCCGCGCCCCGTTCGGGACCGCCGCGCGTCTCGTCGCTGCCAAAGACCTCGGCAAACAAGTCGCCGAAGGTCGACTGCTGCACCGCGTGCACGGTCGCCGAGAAATCGAACCCCTCGAAGCCGCTGGCAGGCATGCCCTGATCCGGCGACTCGACACCCATCACGTCGTACCGGCGCCGGCGGTCGGGATCGCCCAGGATCTCGTAGGCCTGCGCGATCTCGCGAAAGCGTCCTGCCGCCACGCCGTCGCCCGGGTTGACGTCGGGATGGAACTGCCGCGCCAGCCGGCGGTACGCCCGCTTCACGTCATCAAGCGACGCCGCGCGATCGATGCCCAGGACAAGGTAGAAGTCCATGGCTCAATTGCGATTACTTCCCTTCATCCACCACCTCGGCGTCGATGACGCCGTCTTTGGGTGCGCCGGCCGGTCCCGCACCGGACGGCCCGCCGCCAGGGGCGCCGTCGGCCGGCGCGGCGCCGGCGGCGCTGCGGTACATCGCTTCGGCCGCCTTGTGCTGGGCGGCCGTCAGATCGGACAGCCCCCGCGTGATGGCCTCGGCCTCACCGCGATCGAGTGCGCCTTTGAGCGTCGCGACCGCCTGATCGATCCCCGTCCGCGAGTCGGGCGGCAGCTTGTCGCCGTTCTCCTTGAGGAACGCCTCTGCGGCGTAGACGGCCTGGTCGCCCTGGTTGCGCAGTTCGATCTCTTCCTTCTTCTTCTTGTCCTCGTCGGCGTGCGACTCGGCCTCGCGCATCATGCGGTCGACTTCGTCCTTCGACAGGCCGCTCGACGACGTGATCGTGATCTTCTGTTCCTTGCCGGTCGCCTTGTCCTTGGCCGAGACGTTGACGATGCCGTTGGCGTCGAGGTCGAAGGTGACTTCAATCTGCGGGACGCCCCGGGGCGCCGGCGGGATGCCCGTCAACTGGAAGCGGCCGAGCGTGCGGTTGTCGCGCGCCAGGGGACGCTCGCCCTGCTGCACGTGCACTTCGACGCTGGTCTGGCTGTCGGCGGCGGTCGAGAAGGTCTCGCCCTTGCGCGTCGGGATCGTCGTGTTGCGCGGGATGAGAGTGGTCATCACGCCGCCCAGTGTCTCGATGCCCAGCGACAACGGCGTGACGTCTAGCAGCAGCAGGTCCTTGACGTCGCCGGCGAGAACGCCGGCCTGCACGGCTGCGCCGATGGCGACGACCTCGTCGGGGTTCACGCCCTTGTGCGGTTCCTTGCCGAAGAGGTCCTTGACGATGGCCTGCACGCGCGGCACGCGCGTGCTGCCGCCGACGAGCACGACCTCGTCGATCTGTGTCGCCGATACGCCGGCGTCGGCCAGTGCCTGACGCGCCGGGCCGATCGTGCGCTGGAGCAGATCTTCGACCAGCTGCTCGAACTTCGCGCGCGACAATTTCTTCACGAGGTGGCGCGGGCCACTCTGATCGGCGGTGATGAACGGGAGGTTGATCTCGGTCTCGGCGACGGTGGACAGCTCCATCTTGGCCTTCTCCGCCGCCTCCCTCAGGCGCTGCAGCGCCATCCGGTCCCTCGACAGATCGATGCCGTCTTCGCGCTTGAACTCCTCGATGATCCATTCGATCACGCGCTGATCGAGGTTGTCGCCGCCGAGGTGCGTGTCGCCGTTGGTGGCCTTCACTTCGACCACGCCGTCGCCGACCTCGAGGATCGAGATGTCGAACGTGCCGCCGCCGAAGTCGTAGACGGCGATCAGCTCTTCCTTCTTCTTGTCGAGGCCGTAGGCCAACGCCGCCGCGGTCGGCTCGTTGACGATGCGCATCACCTCGAGCCCGGCGATCTGTCCGGCCTCCTTGGTCGCCTGACGTTGGGCGTCGTTGAAGTACGCGGGCACTGTGATCACGGCGCGCGTCACCGGCTGCCCCAGGTAGTCCTCGGCGGACTGCTTCAGCTTCTGCAGGATCATCGCGGAGATCTGCGGCGGCGCGTACTCCGTGTCAGCCGCCTGCACGCGGACGTCGCCGTTGCCGGCCTGGACGACGCGGTACGGCACCATCCGCATCTCGTCGGTCACTTCATCGAATCGTCGTCCCATGAAGCGCTTGATGGAGAAGACGGTGTTCTCGGGGTTGGTGACGGCCTGGCGCTTGGCGACCTGGCCGACCAGGCGCTCGCCAGTCTTGGTGACGGCGACCACCGACGGTGTCAAGCGGCTGCCCTCGGCGTTGGTGATGACGGCGGGCTGGCCGCCTTCGATGACGGCAACCACCGAGTTGGTCGTGCCGAGGTCGATTCCGATGATCTTGGACATGGGGCTCCCGAACCGAAGTGAGGACTACTTCAGTATGAAAGTTTAGTGTCTTATTGTAAAGGTGTCCGGCTGCGAAACGGTAGTCTGCAACTCTGCAATCTGCAATATACTGAGATGGCCAGCCTGCCTGCCCGTCGGTACTGCCCGGCTTGCCCCGGGGTTGAGGTTCCGGCCCATGCTCCGTCGCTATCTGCCCGTTGTTGCACTGCTGCTCGGGGTTGGTCCGGCTGCGGCGCAAACCGAGGCACCGCCTCCGCACCTGTCGGTTCTCGAGGGTCGCGCCGAAATCGCGCGCGGGACCGAGCGGGAGCCGGCCGTCGCAAACACTCCCCTGGTCCTCGGCGATCAACTCGCCACGATCGACGGCCGGGCCGAGGTGCTGCTTGGCGACGGCTCCGCCCTGCACCTGGACGAGCGGACCACCGTCGACTTCAACGGCGACACCGTCCTGCGCCTGGTGAGCGGCCGCCTGATCGTGCTGGCCGAACGAAGCGCCGCGGGCACCTTGCAGATCGATTCCGCGCCGGCGTCGGTACGCGTTCAGTCGTCGGCGGAAGTGCATCTGGCGATGCTCGACGATCGCGGGCAACCGACGCTGCAGGTCGCCGTGATACGGGGGCTCGTCGACGTCGACAGCGGCAACGGCCCTGTGGCGGTGCGAGCCGGACAGCAGGTCTTCGTGCGTGAGGGCGAGGCGCCAGGCTACCCGGAGCCCTTCAACTCGGCGCGGCTCGACGCCTTCGCCCGCTGGTCGCAGGCGCTCTTTGGAGGCCGTCGCGGCACGACCTCTGCTCAGTATCTGCCTGCCGACGTGCGCGTCTACGGCTCGACGTTCGACCAGTACCGGATCGTGGAGCTACGACGCGCCGTACGGCTATGTCTGGTATCCGCGCGTGGCCGCGTCGTGGCGGCCGTACTACCACGGACGCTGGCGTCACGCGGGCCACTACGGCTGGAACTTCATCGGCTACGACCCGTGGGGCTGGGCCACCCATCACTACGGCCGCTGGGGGTTGAGCTCGGCGGGCGCGTGGTTCTGGATTCCGTCGGCGGGCTGGGGCGCGGCTTGGGTCAATTGGGCCGTCGCACCTGGCTATGTCGGATGGTGTCCGCTCGGCTGGAACAACCGGCCAGTGGTTGGCTTCTGGGGCCACGGCTATCGGTCGACGTACTACGGCGGTCACGGGCACTACGACCCATGGCGGGCGTGGTCGGTCGTCCCGACGCACTCGTTCCGTCGCGGCTCCGCGATCCATAGCGAGCCATTCGATCGGCGAGGATTCACCGGGCCGCGAGCACCCAGCTTTGTCGTGCAGCCGACGCCGCCGTCGGTGGCGATTCCGCGCGGCTCGTCGGTCGCGCCCGGCTATCGCGTGGCCGGCCCGTCGGTGGCGCCGCGTAACGGCCAGTCGCGGCGCGGACCGCCGCTGGCGGACTCGGGCGCGATCTCGCGCACGCCCGCGCCCACCCCGGCCCAGCGCGAGACGGCACCGTCAAACCGGGGCGCGATCTCCCGATCGCCGGCACCTGCTGCCTCGTCACGCTCGTTGTCGTCAGGGTCGGCGACTGGCGCCCGGCCGTCGCGTAGCGGCCCACCTGGGGTGATCTATCACCGCGGCACGCCCATCGAGCCACGTTCCGGTTCGTCAGGCGCCAGCGCGTACGAACGGGCCGGCGTGGCGGTGCCACGGGGCCTTCCGGCCGAACGCGGCGCGGTGCCCGGGCCTGCCGGGTCCGATCCACGTGCGCGATACGGAAACCCCGCGGTCTCGCCCTACGGCGGTTCGACCTCGCCCTACTCGCGCGGGCGATCGCCAGATGCGAGCGACCCGGCCACGACGCGGTCGCGTCCCTCCGACCACCGCGACTACGCGGTGCCTCGGGGCGGCGACCGTCCGACCCCGCCGCAGTACCGGGCCCCAGAGCAGCCACAACACCAGGCGCCGGAATCGCCCCGGTATCAACCTTCCGATCGCGGCCGAGGATCGCAGGGCGATTCGCCGCGCGCGACGCCGCGCTCGGCGCCGTCGCCGCGCGCCGAGGGTCCGTCCTCGCGCGCCCAAGGCGGCTCGGCGGGCCCGCGATCGGGCGCGAGCGGCGGCTCCTCGTCGGGCACGGCCGTTCCACGACGCCGTTGAGACACACGTAGGGCTGCTACACTGGGTGTGTAGTGGCCCACTACGTCGTTCGCTTCGCGCGCAGGGCTACCATCGTCCTGCTCTTCGTGCTCGCCTCGGCGCTTGGCGCGTTCAGCGGTCTGCTGTTCGCGTCGGCCGAGGATCTGCCGCAGATCTCGGCCCTGGACGACTACGCACCCAACACGATCACGCGGGTCTACGACTTCAAGGGCGAGATCATCGGCGAATTCGCCACCGAACGCCGGATCGTCGTGCCCTACGAGCAGATCTCGCCGCTGCTGCGACAGGCCATCGTCGCGGCCGAGGATCAGACCTTCGAAGACCACCTGGGCGTCAGCATCCCGCGCCTGATCGTGACCGCGGTCAAGGACATCATCTACCTCGAGCGCAAGGGCGCCAGCACGCTGACGCAGCAACTGGCTCGCAACCTTTTCCTGACGAATGAGAAGTCGCTCGAGCGAAAGCTCGAGGAACTGATTCTCACCATTCAGATCGAGAAGCGGTACACCAAGCGCGAGATTCTCGCGCTCTACTGCAATCACATCCCGTGGGGCCACGGCATCTACGGCGCCGAAGCGGCGGCGCGCTTCTACTTCGGCAAGTCGGTCAAAGACGTCACGCTCGAAGAAGCAGCGCTGCTGGCGGGCATGGTGCAGTCACCGGCGCGCCAGAGCCCCTACGTCAGCGTGGAGCGGGCCACGCGCCGGCGCAACTACGCGCTGCAGCGCATGGCCGACGAGGGCTACATCTCGGCGGCGCAGGCGGCAAAGGCGAAGCAGGCGCCCGTTGTCACGTCGGGACGCCCGACCACGGGCGGCATGGCGCCGTTTTTTGTCGAGGACATCCGGCAGCACCTCGAGGAGCGGTACGGCGCCAAGCGCCTCTACCAGGGCGGGCTCGCCGTGCACACCTCGCTCGACGCCGGGCTTCAACGCGTGGCCGAGAAGGCCTTCGACGCGGGGCTCCGCCGCATCGACAAGCGCCGGGGATTCCGGCGGCCCTCCCGCAACGTCATTGCCGACATGCAGACCGTTGACGGCTACAAGCATGATCGCTGGGCTCGCGCGATCGCCGTGGGCGACATCGTGCCGGCCGTCGTCGCGGACACCAGCGGGTCCGGCGGGCGACGAGCCGTCGCGGCCGGCGCGATCCTGCTGCGGGTCGGCAAGTACGTCATCGAAGTCCCGAAGGCCGGTTATGCCTGGACGCGGAAGACATCGCCGGACTTCGTGAAAGTCGGCGACCTGGTGTCGGTGCAGGTCCAGTCGCTCGATGAGGCCACGCAATCTGGCACCGGCATCCTCGAACAGGACCCGGCGATCGAAGGCGCGCTGCTGGCGATCGACAACCAGACCGGCCAGATTCGCTCGATGATCGGCGGCTTCGATTTCGGCCGCAGCAAGTTCAACCGCGCGCGGCAGGCCATGCGGCAGATGGGCTCGACCTTCAAGCCCATCGTCTACACCGCGGCGATCGACCGCGGCTACACGCCGGTGTCCGTGATCGACGACGCGCCCGTCGCGTTTCCCGCCGGCCCGGGCCAGCCGCTCTACTCCCCGCAGAACTACGACCGCACGTACCAGGGGCCGATCACGCTGCGCCGCGCGCTCGAGCAATCCCGCAACGTGCCGACCGTCAAGTTGCTCGATGGCGTGGGCCCGGCCGTGGTGATCGACTACGCCCGCCGCTTCGGCTTCACCAACCCGATGCAGCCGTACCTGTCGCTGGCCCTCGGCGCTGCCGAGGCCACGCCGCTTGAAGCGACCAGCGCCTATACGGTGTTTCCCCGCCAGGGGGTGCACATGACGCCGTACGAAGTGCTGCGAGTGCTTGATCGGCAGGGCAACGTGCTGGAGGAGAACCGTCCCCGCGCGCAGGACGCCATCCGCGCCGACACGGCATTCGTGATGACCAGCCTGTTGCGTGGCGTCGCGGCGCGCGGCACCGCGGCCTCCGCTGCTTCACTGGATTGGCCCGTGGCGGGCAAGACCGGGACGATGGACGACTACACCGATGCGTGGTTCATAGGCTTCGACCCCGAGATCACGATTGGCGTCTGGGTCGGCTTCGACGAGAAGAAGTCGCTGGGACGGGGCGAGACGGGGACAACCGCGGCGCTGCCCATCTGGCTCGACGTGATGAAGGCGCGCCTGGAACTGCGCGGCCGCGAACCCAAACCGGAGTTCCCCGCGCCCGGCAACATCGTCCTGGTGTCGGTCGACAAAGCGACTGGAGCGCCGTCGGTCGGCGAGGACACGATCAGCGAGACCTTCATCGCGGGAACGCAGCCTACTGCTGTTCCGTGAGCGCCGCCTCTCACCGCACTCGGCACGAGGCACTCAGCACCGCACCCAGCACCCGGCACTACGGCACGCAGCGCTTCACTTCTTCTTCCGGTATTTGTCCATCGGGTGCTCGCCGCGTTCGAGCAGGTCGATGGCTTGCGCCGCGCGTCGGGCCAGGGTCTCGGGCTTCCTGGCCGACGCGAGCCACGCGATGTACTGCTTGCGCCTCGAGGGCGGAAGTGATTGGAACGTGGCCCATGCCCTGGCGCTCGGCTCGAGGGCCGCTTTGACCTGGGGCGGCGTGACGTCGGGCCCATCCCAGAAGGCCACCGCGACGCGGGTGTTTCTGGTCGGCCCCGCCGCTCGCCCGGCGTCAACGACCAGGCCCTCGGCGGTCAGTCGCGCAAAGCGCCGCAGGTTCACCTTCGACCATTTGCTGTTCGACCGGCGCGGCGTGAATCGCTGGACCCACGACTCGTCGTCGATCCGCTGCACCTGGCCGTCGATCCAGCCGAAGCACAACGCCTCTTCGACGGCTTCCACATAGGTGACGGTGGGCTTGCCCGTGTGCGCCTTGTAGTAGGCCAGCCAGACCTCGCGCTTTGCCGCGTGGTGGCGCTCGAGCCAGCGGCGCCAGAGCGCGCGGGAGCGCATGCGTACCGGGTTGACGGGAATCATGGGGATCTCGAACGCTATTCCACGGCTTTCATGACCCACGCCGGCGGGTCCGGCTCGGCGCTCATGCGCGAGGGCAGGCCCAGGGCAACGCGCCAGCGGTGCAGCCACGACGGCCCGAAGCGGCCGACGAACCGATCGGGGGTGTCGTACGCCTCGTCGTCCATCACCGAGTCCAATGTCACGAAGATATAACCGCGCTCGCGCAACCGCCGCAGCAGCTCTGGCATCGCATCGGCGTTGAGCCGATTGACGTGGCTCAGCAGGACGTGCGGGATATCCCGGCCGAAAGTGTCCACCGCCAGCGCCTCGCCAAACGCGACCATCGCATCCTGGTATTTGAGGTACGCGGAGAGCGTCTCCTCGGCCCTACTGTCGTCTCCAGCCATCAGGGCGCGCTCGTAGATGGCGGCAAAGGCGTAATCGGCCGCTTCAATCGTGAAGGGCGCGACCTTGTAGCCGTGTTCGTTGAGGAACTCGTCGAGGGCGGCCTTGATCTCAGCAGTCGGGCCTGTGTGCGTGTACGGGTGTCGGAACCACACCAGCTTGTGTCCGGCGGCCTCCAGCAGCCGGCGCGTGGCGATCTCGCCCTTGAGCACATCCGCTTCGTACGTCGCGATTGGAGTGT
>CAWDZE010000016.1:0-444352 GCA_963806705.1 Vicinamibacteria bacterium | reverse complement strand
TCTCTGTAGGGAAACGGATTCCAGCACCACCGCGCGCACGACGCTGTACATCGCCGTGGTCGCCATGATGCCGAGCGCCAGCGAGACGATCGCGAGCAGGGCGAAGCCGGCGTACAGGACGAGCGAGCGCGCGCCAAACCTGAGGTCCTGGAGCCCCTGTTCGATCCAGCGCATCTTGCGTCTCTCCTCGATGCTGCCGGAACTAAAGTTCCGGCCTACTTCTGCCCGCGATGATGCGCCGACTTCTTGTAGTGCTGCTCCAGCAGGTCGACGCCGAAGTCGCCGTCGAAGTCGCGCCACACGGCGTGGATGTGGTTGCCTTCGTTCTGGACGCAGTCGTATTCGATCAGGAAGGTCGGCCCCTGGACCCGGTAGTAGTGCAGCGCGCCTTTCTCGATGCCGCCCATCCAGGCGAACTTGACTTCGTCGAGGCCCGCCTTCTTGAGCTTTGCCACGCGTTCGGCCGCCAGCGCCTTGGGCTGAGCGCCGGCGTACTCCTCAATCAGCGCGAGCAGCATCCCGCGCTGCGCCGGGGCCATCACCTTGTAGGCCAGCCCCGCGTTCTCCTGGATCGCGGCCTTCCGAGTATTGGTGGTGAGGATGTCGTCGGGTGCCTTTTCCGAGATGACGGCCACCGTCCGTTGGTCGGCGGCGAGCGATGTGACGAGCGCACGCCCGAGGTCTTCCTCGGCGTGCAGCACTCGCGTGCCCTTGGTGGGCCCGCCGCGCACCTCCGCCGGGTTGCTCCCGAAAAACTGCGGCGTCGTGGCAACCGCCACGCCGTTGACCAGCGTCCAGTGCAGCGAGACGTGGTGCCCCTCCCACCGCATGCCCCCATGTGCTCGCTGGCGACGGCTCGCCGAACAGGGTCAGGTAGGACTTCTCGGGATCCCGGCGCACCGGGTTCTTCTCGATCTCGGCAAGCACCAGGTCCAGAGCCCGGATTGCCTCGGCCTTCGAGTATCCCTTCTGGCTCAGGCCAGTCTCGATCAGATGAAGCGCCGCCTTCTGCTGGGCCGGCGACATCTGCTTGAGCGGCAGGCCTTCCCGATCCTTCGGGATGTAGAACCAGTTGAACCGCTCGTCGCTGTCGAAGGCCAATTGCACCTTCACGCGCTCGGCAGGCGCAAGTGTGGCAAGAAAGGCCGACGCGGCCGCGGCCAGCTTGCCGGAGAGGGCGTCAGCGGCGGTCGAGGGTGGCACCGGCATCAGCAACGCGGCGAGAACCAGCAGCGGCAGGGCGCGACAAGACTCCATGTCGCGCATTGTAGGCGAACCAGGCGCGCGCCGCGAGCAGGAACGCGACAGCCACGCCGTAGCGCGCGGGACGCGAGATGTCGCTTTTGACCAGCCACAAGTAGTGCACGACGCCGCCGATCGCCGACAGATAGACCAGCTTGTGCAGCAGGTTCCAGCGCTTGCCACCCAGGCGCCGAATCGAAGCGGCCGTGGACGTGAGGGCCAACGGGATCATCAGCACGAACGCCGTGAACCCCACCGTGATGAACGGGCGCTTGACGATGTCGGCCACGATCTCGTCGAACGCGAAGAACTGGTCGAGGACGAGGTAGGTCAGGAAATGCAGCGTGCCGTAGAAGAACGCAAACAACCCCAGCATGCGGCGAAAGCGAATCAGCGGGTTCCAGCCTGTCCACTTCCGCAACGGTGTGACGAGCAAAGTGAGCGTCAGGAACCGAAGCGTCCACGTGCCGGTCTCGTCGGTGACCGCGTCAATCGGATTTGCCCCAGGGTATCGGCAAAGGCGCCGTAGAGCAGATACGCGAAAGGTCCGAGCGCGGCGACAAACACGCAGACCTTCACCCATCGCGTCATTCAGTCACCAATCCGTAGTTCCAATACCGCAAATCTGAGCAATTCGTAATCTGCAATCTGCAATTTCTTCTAGTAGTCCCTCTTCAGATCCATTCCCTTGTAAAGATCGGCGACCTGATCGCCGTAGCCGTTGAACATCAGCGTCTTGCGCTTGAAGAACTCGCCGATGCGGCGCTCGCGCGCCTGGGTCCACCGCGGGTGATCGACCTCGGGGTTCACGTTGGAGTAGAAGCCGTATCGCTCGGCTGCATGCGTTCCCACGAGCCGACCGGCTGCTTTTCGACCAGCCGGATGCGAACGATCGATTTGATGCTCTTGAACCCGTACTTCCACGGCACCACCAGGCGCAGCGGCGCGCCGTTCTGGTTCGGCAGCACCTCGCCATAGAGACCAACCGCCAGGATGGCCAGCGGGTGCCGCGCCTCGTCGAGCCGCAGTCCCTCGACGTACGGCCAGTCGAGCGACCGGCGGCGCACACCGGGCATCTGCTCGGGATCGTTGAGCGTGGTGAACTCGACGAACTTCGCCTTGGGGGTCGGTTCAACCTTGCGGATCAGATCGCCGAGCGGGAAGCCAATCCACGGAATCACCATCGACCAGGCTTCGACGCACCGCAACCGGTACACCCGTTCCTCGAGTTCATACGGCTTGATCAGGTCGTCGATGGCGAACTGGCCGCCCTTGCCGACCGCCCCGTCGACCGTCACGGTCCATGGACGGGGACGCAGGCTCTTGCCGAACCGGGACGGCGAGCCCTTGTCGACGCCGAACTCGTAGAAGTTGTTGTAGGTCGTGATATCGGCGTACGGCGTCAACTCCTCGCCCGTGGTGCTGAGCGGACTTTTCTTGAACGTCAGTTTGGCCAGGCCGCCTTGCGCCTCCGCCTCAGCAGCCGACCACCCCCACCCGGCAACTCCCGCCACCAGCGGCACGGCCGCAGTACGGAAGAATTCACGCCTCCGCAGGTAATGGGCCTTCGGAGTGACATCACTCCAGCGGAGGTCGGGCGCCCTGCGAATCAGCATCTGGACTCCTCACCACAAGATAACGGTCCTGCAGGTAGTTTAGATGCGGACGGGGCGGTTGGGGGTTTCCAAACGCAACAGGCCGACCCCTGCCCCGCGCCGGACGCCATCTCCGGCAACAGCTGAGCAAGGAATCGGCCCGGCCCCGGAATTCAAAATCGTGGTTACCATTCTCCATGACCTCCCGCGAGGTGTCCCTGATCGACCTGGTCGTGCACGAGCTCCGTACGCCACTGACGGTCGCGATTGGCAGCCTGCGGCAGCTGGGCGGCCTGGCGGATCCAGTTCAACAGGCCGCAGTCGCCCGCGCGCTGAGGTCGTGCGAGCGTCTGGAGCAGCTGACGGGCGAGATGCGCGACTGGACGCGGCTGTCGGAGTCGCCGGCCGAGCCTGGCGCAGTCGCGCTGTCACCCGTGCTGGCCGAGGCCGTGCGTTCGGCAGCTGCCACCCGCGCGGGGGCCGTCGGTATCGTCGCCGGCGAGGTGCCCGACGTGATGGTCAGGGCGCTGCCCCACTTGTTGCCCGGTGCGCTCGCATCTCTTCTGGCCGCCGTGGCCAGAGCCGCGGAGGGCGGCGAGGCAATCGCGGTCCACGTGACGGTCACCGCAGACACCGCGACCGTCGACGCGCGCCGGCCTGGCGCGCCATCAGGTGATGCGGGCGGAACCTTCTCCGCCGAGTGGCTGGGCGGCCTGGGGTTTTCGCTGCCGCTGGCGCGGGCCGTCATCGCCGGTGGCGGCGGCGACGTGACGTCGACGCACGCGGCGGATGGACGGCTGCAGGCAATCAGCGTGCGACTGGCGGTGGGCCGTCTGGCGCCGCTTCGCTGAGCACGAGGGCGCCGCTCGATGCGTCGAGGTAATGCACCACGAGTTGGCTGCCGTCGAACACCCGTGCGCGATACGCCAGCAGGTACGCGCCGCCGGAAGTGGGCAGCACCACCAATTCGGGCGGGCGGCTTGGCCCCGCTGACCCCGGCGCCAGCGCCGTGACGGCCACCACGACCTCGGCGCGCGTCAGCTTGGGCACGGGGTCGATCGCGATCCTCTCGTAGATAGTGCCCTCCGCGGCCGTCAGCACGCCGCCTTCAACGCGGCGCCACACATCGGCGCCGACGACGGGCACGCCCTTGTGCAGTTGATCCAGCCATTGGTCATGCCGATCGCTCGATGGGGTCGCGCGCTCTTCGCGGACCTTGAGCGCGCCGGACTTGAGCATGCGCGCCAGGCGGCGATCCCATTCCGCGCGAGCCTCGGGCGTGTCGGCGAGCACGCGCACAAGGCCAGGGTGCGGTGCCTCGGGCGCCTTCGTCTGCGCATGGACAGCGACCGCGGTGGCGACGGTGATGGCCAGCACGAGTCCTCGAGACATTCCCGCCACTGTGACATGCGTTGCATGAGCGTGCAAGATTGCGGCGGAGGAGCAGGATCGGCGGGCGCTGAAGTGCTAACATCCTCGGCCGGTGCCCTCTTCGTCCTCGACTCTCATCGTCACCTGGAACAACCGCGATTTTCTCGGGCGCTGTCTCGAGTCGCTGCCGAAGGACTCGGAGATCATCGTCGTGGACAACGGGTCCACCGACGGCAGCGCAGACTTCATCGCGGAGACGTTCCCTGGCGTGCGGCTGATCCGGCTGGATCGCAACATCGGCTTTGGCGCCGCGGTCAACCGCGCCGCGGCCGAAGCCACGGGCACCTACCTGTTGCTGCTCAACCCGGATGCGGAAGCGACGCCAAAATCCGTCGAGCGGCTGGCGGAGTTTCTCGACGAGCACATCACGTGCGGCGCCGCTGGCGGACGCCTGCTCTCCATGACAGAAGAATGGCAGCGCGGGTTCAACGTGCGCCGGCTGCCGACCTATGCCACCGTCACCGCTGACCTGCTGCTCTTCAAGTACGTGTGGCCGTCCAATCCGCTCACCAGGAGGGCCGAGGCCGCCGAGATCACCGACGCCTCGTCGCAGGCCGTCGAGCAACCCGCAGCCGCGTGCCTGATGGTGCGGCGCCGCACGTTCGAACAGGTGGGCGGCATGGACGAGCGCTTCTTCCCAGCCTGGTTCGAGGACGTGGATCTGTGCCGCCGCATCCTCGAAGCCGGCTGGACGATTTTCTTCGTGCCGCGCGCCAACTTCCGGCACCTCGGCGGCACGTCAGTCGCCCTGCTGGGCGTGCCGCGGATGAAGCGCCTGTACTATCAGAACCTCGAACGCTACATGGCGAAGCATCATGGCCTGGTGGGCCGGGCCGTCACGCGCTCGCTGATCGTCACCGGGATGGGGCTCCGCGTCGCCGGAAGCGCCCTGGTCGGCAATGGCGACGGCATGCGCACCTACGGCGGCGTGATGCGAGCGGCAATCGGCGGATGGAAAGAGCCGGACTAGCGGATATCATGCCAGCGCGGCGCCGTCACCGAGCGCACGCGCGACACAGGCCGCGGCCAACGCGTTGGCCTGCCTGGCCGATACGGCCGACACCGGACGCCGCAGGTCGTCGTCGCTCGGGCATTTCAGGCGCCGCGGAGTGCCATCGCCCACCAGTGACGCCGGCGGCGGCTCGCCGGCGAAATGCATCGCGACGCCCTCCTTCACCCACTCGGGCCGCCCCTCGAGCGCAGGCCCCGTCAACACGTGCGCCAGTTCGTGCCGCAGCGTGGACTCGACGGTGCCGCGCTCGCGAAGAACGGCCGGCGGCAGCAAGTCGATCCGTGAGCCGCTGGTGCGCGCGGCCGTCCACCATGGCTCGCCCGTTTCTCGCCGGAAGCTGTCGGCCGACGGATGGAAAACGAGGCGCAGGCCTGGCGGGCGCCTGCTGTCCGCTCGCCTGCGAGAGGTCAGCGATGACGCGACGCGCAAAATCCGTCAGGGCACCGCGTTCGGGCTCGGCGCCGGCGGAAGCAGGAGGGCGAGGCCCGGCGCTTCGGGCGCTTCCCGTGCCATGGGGGTTCACGTGCACCGGTGCGCGACGGTTGCCACGGCGGCGCTGGGTCCCGGCGTCGCAGGGCTTTCCCGCAGGCGGCCGATTTCGAGGCCAGGATAGTACGCGCGCAGGATCTCGCGGGCGGAGTCGCCGTCCTCGGCCCGCCGCACGGAGCCCAGCACGCACATGCCCACGCCGTGGCCATAGCCCTTGCCGTCGAAGCGATAGCCGCCGCTGGTGCGGCGGATGGTGAAATCCGTGCTCTTCAGCAGGTGCCAGCCGAGCGCGCGGCCAACGACCATCCGCAGGTCCTGACCGGAAATCGCGTCCGGAGTCATCCCGTCGAGGTGCACACGCGCCACGCGCCCTGATGAACTGCGGCCATCCACCTCGAGGTCCCGCAACTTCGACTCCGCGATAGCCGGCAGCCGTGAGCGTTCGTTCGAGATCCTGCACGGGGATCTCGGCGGCCCATCGAGGCTCGCCCCCACAGGCCCGATCCGATTTCGAGGGCAGGTAGCTCGGATCGTCGGCGCCGGGCCAGACTGCCGACGGGCGCTCGGTGCGTCCGCCGCACGACGCCGTGTAGAACACCGACGCGGGTGCGCCGTTGACGAGCAGAACCTGGCCGGCGGTCGCCGACGCCGCATCTCGCACAGCCGCGTAGGGCGTGCGCAGCACCTGGCAGTGCGTGAGCGTGCACACGTCGAAGCCGTCGCGTTGATGTCTCCCTCGATTGCTGACGGCAAACGTCCGCACCGCCACCGCGAGCGCTTCGAGCGCCGCAGGCCGGCTTTGAGCCGCGGCTTCTCCGGCCAGCACTCGCGCGACGTAGTCTTCGAGCGCGTACGCCTCGACGGCATAGCCGCCGCCCGGCCGCAGAGTGCCGACGCGGAGCGTCGCGGGCGCTCGGCGCTTCGCGCCGTGGAAACCGCGCTCGGTTCCGCCTCGCGCAGGGGTCTGGCGACGACGGCTGCTGCCAGGTCGGCGGCGTCCTTGCCGGCGACCTCCGGTGCGACCAGGACCAATGCCCGGTTTGGCGCACCGGCCGGCCATGCGGCGACGACGATGCCGACGGTGCCTCCGGCGGGCTGAGTTGCGGTGCCGGTTTCGCAAGGACGTCGAGCCCGCGCTCGCTGAACGCGTTGGCCGTGCCGTACAGCGCCGCGCCGCGCAGCCCCTCGACCAGCGTCGCCCTTGCGCCGCGCGACAACGGGACCGCCGACGGCTGCCGCAGCAGGCGCGAGAGCGCCTCGACCCAGGCCATCGGCGATGACGGCGAGGCGCGCAGTCCCGTGGCGACCAGCGGCATCGGCGCGCCCGACTGGGTCGGCGGAAGGCCAAGCGCAGCCAGCACGCCGTCGAGCCGCGCACGCGACAACCGGGCACCGACGGTCGCAAACCAGATGTTGCACGAGACGGCCAATGCCTCGGCGGGCCGGAGCGGATGACGAAGCCGGGGATGGCTGCAGCGGACGATCTGGTCCTTCACGGTCGCCTCACCCTCGCAGGGCACGCGGGTGTCCGGCGAGGCCACACCAGTCGCAAACGCGGCGACCAGCGTGGCGATCTTGAGAAACGACCCGGGCTCGGTTGGCTGGCGCAATCGCGCGAGCTGGTCGCCGGCGACCACGGCGCCGGCGGGCCAGTCCACGATGGCCCAGGCCCCAGCGCCACTAGGCGGCGACTGCGCCGAGGCTGCACGCTGGGGGCGGCCGCAGGCGTCAGGCATATCGCGGCGAGCAGGACGTAGACGCACGCCGCCGGCATCATCACGCGCCCCCGAGAAACGTCACGACGTCGGCCCACATGATCTCGACGTGTCCGAGCAGCTGATGGCCGTCGTCGACCATTCGAAGCGCGACATGCGGGACGCGTGGACGCCCATCGCCTGACGCTGGCCGGCCGCACGACCTCGTCGCCGCTGCCCTGGTAAATCAGAATCGGCAGGTCGAGCTCGACCGCGTCGCTGTCGAAGGTCCGCGCGTCGGGCATGAAGTCCCACGCGAGCTCTCGCATGGCGTCATCGCCGTAGTGAAACACCGGCAGACGGCCGGTGAGCTCCCAGGCCGCCATCTTGGCGGGCCCGAATTCTTCTTCGAGACTGGGCACGAGATCGAGGGCCGGCGCCAGCAGCACGAGCCGGTCCACCGGCGCCAGCGCGCCACGCGCCAGCCGCCTGACGGCCGCGTGCAGCGCGACAAACGCGCCCAGGCTGGATCCCACCAGCGCAACGGGGCCCTCGCCTTGTGCCTCGATGGCGGCGTCTCGCCTGGTCCATCATGCGCGACACGGTCAGCGCGGTGAAGTCGGGCTCGTTGAGATCGGGGCACGTGTAGGCCCATCCGGCGCCGGACGCCCGCTCGGCGAAGAACCGCGCCTTCGACGAACGCGGCGAGCTGGCGAACCCGTGCAGGTACACGATCGCGCGTCGGCTCATAGCGAGTTCTTGCAGTCGGGCCGGCACCGGCAGGCAATCCTGGCGTTGCCCTTCGTGTTGTAGTCGTAGCTGAGCTCTTCGCCGATCGCGATGTTGCGCGAGGCGCGGATCCAGATCAGGCCGTCCTTGATCCACGAGTAGCAATTGGGCGTGCAGGAATGATTGATGTAGCGCGCGATGTTGCCGCCGACGCGTGCGTCGATGACCCATCGATTGTTCAGCGTGAAGCACCAGATCTGTCCCCGGTCGAGATAGCGCTCTTCCCGATCGCGACTCTCCTTGTGTGTGATCTTCTCCCCGTCGTAGGTGACGATGCGCGTGTTCTTCGTGATGGGCCGGGTCGCGTAGACGCCCCAGCCGGAGATCTTCGAACGCCGTCTCTCGATCATATCGTGCCCTAAAGATAACATCGGGCCTGTTATAGTGAGCGGCAGGGTCAGCCGTAGCCGCTGGGCCGGAGGACGTTAATGGACTGGATCCTCAATTCGTGGGCACGCATACTCGGCGGGTACACGCCCTCACTGTCGATCGAGATCACTCGCGAGTGTCCGCTGCGCTGTCCCGGCTGCTACGCGTACGGCGACGATCATCTCGGTGGCGTGACCACTTTGCGCGGGCTGCGAGATTTCAAGGGACAAGAGCTCATCGATGGCGTCCACGCGCTGGTCGACCGCCACAAGCCGCTGCACGTCTCGATCGTCGGCGGCGAACCGCTCGTGCGGTATCGCGAGCTCAACGAGTTGCTGCCTCAGCTGTCAGCGCGCGGCCTGCACGTGCAGGTCGTCACGAGCGCCGTGCGGCCCATTCCCCGCGAGTGGGCCTCGATCGCGCGACTGTCCGTGGTAGTGTCGATCGACGGGCTGCCCGCCGAGCACGACGTGCGTCGCGCGCCGGCAACCTACGAACGGATCCTGAAGCACATCGAGGGCCAGCAGATCGTCGTGCACTGCACCGTCACGCGCCAGCTGGTTCAGCGCAGCGGGTATCTCGAGGAGTTTGCGCAGTTCTGGCAGAGCCAGCCGACCTGTCGCAAGATCTGGTTCAGCCTGTACACCCCGCAGATCGGCGAGGAGTCGGCCGAAAAACTGCGCCCCGCCGATCGACGCGATGTCGTCGAGACGCTGCTGGCGTTGCGCGAGCGCTACAGGAAGATCGAGATGCCAAAAGGCATGATCGAGGTCTACGCGGAGCCACCGGCCTCACCCGAGGACTGCATCTTCGCCCGCGTGACGCGATCGGTGTCGGCCGATCTCGAGACGCGCGTCACGCCGTGCCAGTTCGGCGGCCGCCCGGACTGCGCCAACTGCGGGTGCATCGCCTCGGCGGGTCTGGGCGCCCTGGGACGATACCGGCTGGCCGGCCCGCTGCGGGTCGAGCACGTGTTCAACGCGTCGTTTGCCGTGGGCTCGGCCGTTCGTGGCGTCCGCCAGCGGCTGACACCTCATCCCGATTCCGGACAGCCCTCCCTCTGATCAGCCATCATTGACTATGCGCCGACGCGTGCTGTTGCTCGTCTGTCTGCTGTCGCTGCCGGCCTCGCTCTGGGCGGCGATTGCGATCACGCTCCCCAACGCGCCCGACTCGCTGAAGTTCGCGGTCATCGGCGACAGCGGAAGCGGTGCGGGCCGCCAGTACCAGCTGGCCGCGCAGTTTGCCGCCGCCCACAAGCTGTACCCGTTCTCGTTCGTGTTGATGCTGGGCGACAACATCTACGGAGGCGAGACGGCGAAGGACTTCTTCCGGAAGTTCGAGCTCCCCTACAAGGCCGTCCTCGACGCAGGCGTGCCGTTTTACGCGGCGCTTGGCAACCACGACGAGCCCGGTGATTCAGAGTCAACTACAAGCCCTTCAACATGGACGGCAAGCGGTACTACAGCTTCCGAAAGGGCGACGTCGAGTGCTTCGCGATCGACAGCACCTACATGTCGACCGAACAGGTGCGATGGGTCGAGAAGGCTCTGTCCGAGTCGAACGCGCCGTGGAAGATCGCCTACATGCATCACCCGACCTACTCGTCCGGCAAGCGCCACGGCTCGGAGGTGTCGTTGCGCGCGTTCATCGAGCCGCTGTTCATCAAGTACGGCGTGAGCGTCGTGCTCGCCGGCCACGAGCACTTCTACGAGCGGCTGAAACCGCAACACGGCATCACGTACTTCACCTCAGGTGCGGCAGGCAAGCTCCGGGCGGGCAACATCAGGCGAGGGACCTACTTCGACGCGGGCTTCGACACCGACTTGAGCTTCATGCTGTTCGAGCAGATCGGCGACGACCTGCACTTCCAGGTGATCTCGCGCCTGGCGGCGACCGTGGACAAAGGCGTCGTCAAGCGGCGCGCCCTTCCTGAGTCCACACCGTGACTGACTATACCGGCCACGTCGTCATTGTCACCGGCGGCACCAAGGGCATCGGCCGCGGCTGCGTGGAAGTGTTTGCCGGCGCCGGCGCCCACGTGGTGTTCTGCTCGCACGAGCCTGGGGGCGGGGTGGAACTCTCGGCTGCGGTCACGGCGCGCGGACCGGGTCGCGCGGACTTCGCGCTCTGCGACGTGCTCGGATGCCGCGGCCCTGACGGCGCTGGTCTCGGGGACCGCCGCCCGCCTGGGCCGGCTCGACTGCCTGATCAACAACGCCGGGTGGCATCCGCCACACAAGCCGATCGACGAGTTCACCCTCGACGAGTTCGAGGCGCTGATGCGGCTGAACGTGACCAGCGTGTTTGCCGGGTGCCGAGCGGCGCTGCCGTTTCTGCGCCGCTCGCGCGGCAGCATCATCAACATCGCCAGCCTGGTGGCCACCATCGGCCAGCACTACGCGACAACCTACGTCGCCAGCAAGGGCGCGGTGCTGTCGTTCACCAAGGCGCTCGCCGTCGACGAGGCGCGGCACGGCGTCCGCGTGAACGCGGTGTCGCCGGGCAACATCGACACGCCGTTGTGGCAGGAGGCCGTGGACCAATCGGCCGATCCGCGCCGAACCCGGGCCGATGGCGAGGCCGCGCAGCCCATGGGCCGCATGGGCACGCCCGACGAAGTGGGCAGGCTGTGCTTGTTCCTGGCAGCCGAGGCGACGTTCACGACGGGCGTCGATCACATCATCTCGGGTGGAGCCGAACTCGGCTACGGCCGCAAGACCCGCGACTGACGTGCGCGTCGTTTCGTCGACGACGGCCAGGTCGATCGACCGCTTGTCGCAGGTTGCCAGTGATTGACCGAGCTCATCCGCACTCACAGGCCGCAGTCCGGAGATCACGGTAATCGGCTTGGCGTGGCGGAACTTGAATCCGCTGAAAACCGGCCATATGTGGCCCGCCGCCACAGCCATTCCATGGGGCCAAACGGGAACCGGCCGAGCCACCACCAGCTGATGGCAGCCTGAAAGGCCACGACCACGCCGGCAATCAGCGGCCAGGTGACCGGGCCGGCCTCTCCCATCAGGCCCAGGCCGATCCCGTAGAAGAGTGCGATAGCGATGAGCGTCTGCATCAGGTAGTTGGTCAGCGCCATTCGGCCGGGGGCAATCGCCCAGGCGAGCCGGTCGCGCCAGACGGCCCGGCGCCAGAGCAGCGCCAGATGCGAGGCGTAGGCCACGGCAAGCGGCGCGACGCCGAGCGCGTACGCCGCCGGGCCGAGGATCTGCAACGGCGAGTCTTGCGGACCGGCGCCGACATCCATCAGCGCCTGCACGAGCGCGGCCGGCAGGCCAACAGCCAGACACACCAGGCGCACGCGCCGAAGCAGCGGCACCCACGGCTCGATGTCGCGCAACATGCCGCTTCGGCCCACCCACAGGCCGAGCACGAACATCGCCAGCACCTTGAACGGGCGCCCCGTCGTGAGCAGGTCCGCGAAGCGGAACCAGATGCCGCTCAGTTGAAAGCGCACGACCTCGGTGAGGCTCGCGTACTTGAGCACGGGGTACGGCTCGGCGTCGGCGCCAAACCCCATCGCGATCTGCCAGCGCATGCCGATCTCGAGCAGCGGCGCACCCGGATCGAGCGCGCCGTGGCTTGCGACAATCAGCGCCTGCTCCACCACGGGCAGCACGAGCAGCACGGCCGATGTGACGATCAGGGCGCGTTGGGACAGCCGGCGCAACGGGATCAGCGCGAACCCGACCAGCGCGTACAGCGCGAGGATGTCGCCCTCCCAGATGAAGGTCAGGTGGATGAACCCGATCGCCAGCAGCACCAGCAGGCGGCGGCGGAACCGCCGCAATCGCTGGTCGCCGTCGCGCGTGGCCGACTCGATCTGCAAGGCAAAGCCAATGCCGAACAGCAGCGAGAAGAGCGAGTAGAACTTGCCGTACCCGAGCCACAGGATGAGCAATGCCGCCGGCAGGTCGACGGCCGCGGTCGGCAGCGCCGACATCTCCTCGGGCTTCATGAAGACGAACCCGGAAAGCGGCGCGAGGTTCAGTGTGAAGATGCCGAGCAGAGCGATCCCGCGCGTGGCGTCAAGCAGCGGCAGGCGGTCGGAGGAAGGTGTGGGCGCGGCGGCGACGGTCACGGCCGTGGATAGTATCCTACCGAAAGTCGTGTGACTCCACGTCGATGGGCACGCCTTCAAGCGGCAGTACCCGCTCGGCCTGGATGGCCGTCACGCCGTCCTGAAGCTGCAGCAGGCCATCGACGATGACAAACGACGACTCGATGATGGCAAGCCGCTGCTCGTCGTAGACCTTCGGCCGGACGATGATGTTGCTGATGCCCGTTTCGTCTTCGAGCGTGAGGAAGACAAAACCTTTGGCCGTGCCCGGCCGCTGGCGCGTGATGACGCACCCGGCCACGCGCACGCGCCGGCCAGGGCGCTGCCGTGGCAAATCCACGGCCCGCAACACGCCCTTGAGCGCAAGCGCGGATCGATGAAACGACATCGGATGCGGGCCGATGGTGAGTCCGGTCCCCGCAAAGTCTGCAGCCATGCGTTCCAGAGGCTGCATCGGGCGCAATGGAGACGGATCTGACTCCCCGACCTGAGCGTTGCCCCGATCCGTAATCTGCAATCTGCAATCGTCAATCTGCAATTCGAAGAGCTCCCCCTCCGGCCTCACCGCCTTCTCAATCTGCCACAACGCCGCGCGGCGGTCGTAGCCGAAGGCGGAGAGCGCGCCGATCTCGGCCAGCACGGTCAGCTCGTCGCGTCGCACGCCGGTCTTGCGAATCAGATCGTCGGGCGAGGCGAACTTGCGCGCGATCGGTTGCGGCTCGGTCCAGTCGTGGGCGCACAGGTTGCAAAAGCATTCCCATAGTGCCGGGTGCTGAGTGCCGGGTGCCTGGTGCGGTGCCAGAGTGCCGGAGTGCCGGGTGCTGCCGGTGCGACGACCTCGAGCATCGAGCGGTCGTCGCAGCCGCACTTGGGGCAGCGCGCCGGCGGCGACGGCGGCTGCGCCACCGTTGCGGCAATGGCGCGGCCGACCGGCTCGCGCAGGCCCGCGACGTAGCGCAGGCCCAGGCGCACCCGGCCGTCGGGCCCGATGGTGCAGTCCCAGTCGGAGACCTCGACATCGACTGGCGCGAAGTGCACGCCGTGCCGCTGCGCATCTTTCACCAGCGTCGCCGGATGGTAGAAGCCCATCGGCTGGTTGTTGAGCAGCGCCGTGTAGAACACCGCCGGGTAGTGCGCCTTCAGGTACGCGCTGGCATACGCGATGTGCGCGAAGCTGGCCGCGTGCGACTCGGGAAACCCGTAGAGCGCAAACGAGGCAATCGACGTGATGATCTGCTCGGCCGTCTCGCCGGTGATGCCCTGCGTGGCCATCCCGTCGCGCAACTGCTGTTCGATGACGCGCATCCGTTTCTCCGATCGCTTGAACCCCATGGCGCGCCGCAGCTCTTCGGCCTGCCCGCCGGTGAACCCGGCCGCCGTCATCGCCATGCGCAGCAGTTGCTCCTGGAACAGCGGCACGCCCAGCGTGCGGCGCAGGATCGGCTCGAGCGAGGGATGGGCGTAGGTCACCGGCTCGCGGCCCGCGCGCCGGTTCAGATACGGGTGCACCATCTGCCCGACGATGGGCCCGGGGCGGATGATGGCCACCTGCACGACGATGTCGTAGAAGCAGGCCGGCTTCAGGCGCGGCAACGTCGCCATCTGCGCGCGCGACTCGACCTGGAAGAGGCCGATGGTGTCGGCCTCCTGCAGCATCTTGTAGACCAGCGGGTCGTCCGGAGGTAAATGCGCGAGATCGAGAATTGAACCTTGTGAACCTTCTGAACCTCGTGAACCTTGTGAACCTTGAACCTGTGAACCCGTGAACCCGTGAACCTGTGAACCCGGTTCTGTGCTGTTCACAAGCACCAGCGCGTCCTGCAGCACGCTCATCATGCCCAGGCCGAGAAGATCGACCTTGATGAGCCCCATGTCGGCGCAGTCTTCCTTGTCCCACTGCACGACCACGCGGCCGGGCATGCTGGCGTTCTCGAGCGGCACCACCTGATCGAGCCGGTCCTGGCAGATGACCATGCCGCCGCTGTGCTGGCCCAGGTGCCGCGGCAAATCCTGCATGCGGTGCCAGAGGTCGGCGAACTGGCGCATCCGCGGATCGACGCTGTCCACGCCGACCTCGCGCAGGTGTCGGGCCAGCGTCTCGCTGCTGTCCACGAACTCGAAGCGGTGCATCAGCCTGGCCAGCCGATCGATCAGGTCGGCGTCAAAGCCCAGCGCCTTGCCCACTTCCCGCGTGGCGCTGCGGTTGCGGTACGTGATGACATTGGCCGTCATCGCCGCGCCCAGCTGGCCGTAGCGCTCGTAGACGTACTGGATCACGCGCTCGCGCCGATCGCCGCTGGGCAGGTCGAGATCGATGTCGGGCCACTCGCCGCGCTCTTCCGAGAGGAACCGCTCGAAGAGCAGCTCCATCCCGACCGGGTCGACCGACGTGATGCCGAGGCTGTAGCAGACGGCGCTGTTGGCCGCCGAGCCGCGGCCCTGCACGAGGATGCCGCGCTGGCGGCAGAAGTTGATCAGGTCCCAGACGATGAGGAAGTAGCCGGCCAGATCGAGCTTCTCGATCAGATCCAGCTCGCGGCCGACCTGCGCTCGCGCGCGGTCGTGATACGGCCGATACCGCTCGCGCGCGCCGACCTCCGCGATCTTGCGCAGAAACGACGTCATCGTCTCGCCCGGCGGCACCGGGTACTCCGGAAAGCGATAGCCCAGGTCGGCCATCGTGTATTCGAGGCGATCGGCCAGCTCGCGCGTGGCGGTGATGGCCTGCGGCAGATCGGCAAAGCGCGCCGCCATGGCCTCGGGCGACCGCAGATAGCGCTCGGCGTTGGCCACCAGCCGGCGGCCCGCCTGCGCCAGCGTCGTCTTGTGATGGAGGCAGGTGAAGACGTCGTGCAACGGCCGTTCAACGGGCGAGGCAAACCGCACGCCGCCGGTGGCGATGATGGGCACGCGATAGGCGGCGGCCAGATCGATGAGCGACTCGTTGTCGATCTCCTGCACGCGATCCAGGTGCCGTGCGATCGCGACATAGACATTGGAGCGGCCGAAGGTGCCGACCAGCCGATCGAGCAGCCCGCCGACGCCGTGCTGCCGCGCGTTGAGCAGCGGTTGCCCCGGCAGCGCCACCAGGCCCTCGACGTGGCCGTCGAGATCGTCGAGCGTGAGCGCGCCCTCCCCTTTCGGCGCGCGCAGTTTCATCCGCGTGAGGAGTCGGGAAAGATTCTGGTAGCCCGTCCTGGACGAGACGAGGACGGGCAGGGTCCAGTGACGATTGGAGCAGATTGCAGATCGATTGACGATTGGCGAAATTGTGCGCGGATTCGGGACTGCCATTCGGAATCGTCAATCTGCAATCGTCAATCGTCAATTCGACGCCCACGATCGCCCTGACCCCCGCGGCCTGCGCGGCCTTGTGAAAGCGCGGCATGCCGTAGAGGCCATCGCGATCGACCAGGGCCATGGCGGGGTACTCCAGCGCCGCCGCGCGCTCGGCCAGGGTTTCGGGCAGCGAGGCGCCACGCAGGAAGGAAAAGGCAGAGGCGGTGTGGAGTTCGATGTACACAGGGGAGCCAAATTGACGATTGCAGATTGACGATTGACGATTACGAAAATTACGCAGATTCAATTGGATTTCTGCGTTAATTCGCTTTTTGTTCGCCTAGTGTAGCGGGCCTGCCGGAGGGGATCAAGACGGCAGATATGGGGGGTTGGGCCGCCGACGGCCCACCGGTGGGGCGCGTTCAAGCGCGCCACGGTTCGTCGGTGTCAGTACCGCGGCGTGGATTGTCGACCATCACCTGCGTGATCTCGCGCTCGGTGAGGCCGCGCGCGCGCAAAGCGGGGATGAAGTCCGTGAAGATCAAATCGTGCGGGCGATACGTGCCGCCGTCGGGTTCGCCGACGTGATACCAGCCGGCATCCTGCGAGACGAGCACGCGATCGAGCAGCCGGGCATCGCGCATCGCCAGCACGTTGTCGAGATGCCGCTCGAGACTCTGCGCGCTGACGCCGTCAAACGACACCCACGCGCCACGCCGCCCCACCTGGGCGTGGACGGCGCGGTCCGATTCGTTCTGCGCGTGCACCCACACGAACGCGCCGAGCGGCGCGCGCTCCTCGCTCGAGCACGGCCACTTGCGCCAGTGCCGCAACGCCATTGCCCGTGTGCGAGTAGATTGGCAGCCCCGTGGCGCGATGGGTCCGCGCCGCCGCACGCACCAGTTTGCGATCGACGTCGGACAACGGCCCGGCATCGACGCCGATCTTCATGAACGCCGGCATGATGCCGGTGCCGTCGATGCCGTCGCGAGCCTCACGGATCCACCGCGCGGCCAGTTGGTCGGGATCTTCGGTGAAGGCGTGCGGCGGCAGGAACTTGTCGTTGGCCGCGCCGTAGTAGCCGGTGTTGGTGAGGATGTGCAGCTTCGAGGCACGAGACAGGCGGCGCAACAACTCCGGATCGCGGCCAAGGTAGGCCGGAGTGCACTCCACCAGCGTGCGGCATCCCAGGCTGTAGATCCGCTCCAGGTGCGGCAGCGCCCTGGCAAACGCCGCGTCGCGGTCGTAGCGTGAGGGCGACACGCGGTCGGCGCCAACGAAATCGACCAGCACGTGCTCGTGCGCCAGCGTGACGCCGAGCGCATCGGCGGCGATGGGGCCAGTGGTGGTGTTAACGGTGCCAGGTACGGTTAAGGATGTTAACGAAGAACGGTACTCAACATCCTTAACAGTACCTGGCACCGTCAGCGAAGCGATCAGAAACTCGCGTCTGGTCATTCGACTCGTAAACCCGGCGGCGCGCAGCACATCGACGGCCGCTGCCAGCATCGGTTCCTTTACGAGCACGTAGTCGGTGTCGTACGTCGCGACCGGAAACAGGCTGATGCCGGCCGCCGCCAGCGGCTGCGACAGCGACGCGATGAGCCCGGTCACGGCAAACGGCACCGGCCCGACCACCTCGATCACGCGAAACCCGCGTTCGCTGATGACCTGGTCGGGCACCTGGGCCTCGGGCACCAGGATCGACAGCTCCGTCTCCGATCGCGCCACGACGGAGAGCGGCGCCGGCGAGGTCGCCCACGCCGGCACCTCTTTGTCCGGCGCAAGCCGGCACACGGCCCATCGGCCGGGCCACACACGCAGCGCAAATCCGTTCATGCGCCCTGGGAGACGGTGTTGACCAGCGTGCCGATGGGCTCGATGACAATCGTGACCTCGTCGCCCACGGCCAGCGTGAAGTCGTCGGGCGGCACGATACCGGTGCCCGTCAGCAGCAAGCAGCCGTGCGGGAAACTGTTGTCGCGAAACAGATAGTCCACCAGCTCGCGCGGCGTCCGCTTCATCGCGGCAAGCGACGTCGTGCCTGCAAACACCACGACGCCGGCACGCCGAATCGCGATCCGGATCTCGGTGTCCGACGGCAGCGGGCTCCGGCGTGACGTAGATCGCCGGTCCCAACCCGCAACTGCCGTCGTACACCTTGGCCTGCGGCAGGTACAACGGGTTTTCGCCCTCGATGTCGCGCGAGCTCATGTCGTTGCCGATGGTGTACCCGATGATGGCGCCGCTCGACGTGACCGCCAGGGTCAACTCCGGCTCCGGCACGTTCCATCGCGCGTCGCGGCGGATGCGGACGGTCTGGCCCGGTCCGCGCACGCGGTGCGGGCTGGCCTTGAAGAACAACTCCGGACGGGCCGCGCCGTAGACGCGATCGTAGAAGTCGCCGCCGCCGGCAGACTTGGACTCTTCCATGCGCGCGGTGCGGCTGCGGAAATACGTCACGCCCGCCGCCCACACCTCCTGCGAGCCGATCGGCGCCAGCAGGTCGGTCGGATCGGGCGGCGTCGGCAACGGCGCCTGTCCGGCGATCGTCGCTTTCAGAAAGGCGTGCAGGTCGTCGCGATTGACGAGGGCGTCCCACGTCTGCGCTGGCACCGCAAACCAGCGATTGTCGAGCTCGACGACGGGCGAGCGAGCGGTGCAGAAAAGTCGCATGGACGGGCTGGATGATATCGCAGCCGCGACGGGCTCGAGGCGGCGTCGAACTTGCTAAGGCATGAGGTGGAGTACCCACGATGCCACCCTCGCGCCTGCCGTCTCACAAGACAACTCTGTCTCGCCGACTCAGCCAGTGGATCTGCGGGGTGCACGGGCACGACACCCAGTTGCAGATCGGCGCCGATCGGCTGCTCTTACGTTGCAATCACTGCGGTTACGCCTCGCCGGGCTGGGTCGTCAGGCCCCCGGCTGCGGGCATCGAGCCCGACAGTCCCCCGGCGCCCTCGGCCCCCTCTAGCTCGCCGGCTGCCGCGTCGGCACAATGAACACAGCGACGGCTGATCCTCGACCCGAGAGTGTCACGGACGACGACAGCCGTGTAGTTGTTACGCCCGACACGGGCCTGTTTCCACCTGATCGGCTGGTGGAACACGCTCGCCAGCTTGGCGCAACGCACAAGGTCGAACGTCAGCCGCGCGGTCGCGGACGAGGGCTCCTCGCCCGGCTGGACGCCGCGGCCGAGCGGCTCGAGTCCGTCTACCTCGCCCTGAGCGCCAGCGCCGACGACGGCCGTCTGCCATCGGAAGACTGGATTCGCGACAACTTCTACGTCGTCGTCGATCAGGTCCGCCAGGTGCGGACCGACCTGCCGCCGCATTTCTACGCCGAGCTGCCGCGGCTGGCCGATGGCCCGCTGTCGGGCTATCCCCGCGTGTACGCGCTGGCGACCGAGATGGTCGCGCACAGCGACAACCGCATCGACGTGGACGTGCTTCGCACGTTCGTGCTGGCCTACCAGGAATCACAGCCCCTGCGCATCGGCGAGATCTGGGCGATTCCGATCATGCTCCGCATGGCGCTGGTCGAGCGTCTGTGCGTGCGGGCCGAAGAGGTCCTCCGCGCACGCATGGATCGCGTGCGCGCGCAGGAGATCGTCGCGCGTCTGGAGCAGCAGGCGGCCGCCAAGCGTGGACGCCTGTGGCGGTGGCGCTCGGAGGTCGAGCTGCCCGGAGTCTTCACGCCGCCGTTTGTCGTGGAACTGCTGCGGCGGCTGCGCGATCGCCCGCCGTCGATGGCGCCGGCCTGGGCGCAACTGCTCGAGCCGCTGCACGCGCAAGGCGGCGCCGACGCGATGATCCGGCAGGAAGCGCAGATGGAAGCGTCGATGCAGGTGTCCATTGGCAACGCGATCACCAGCATGCGGACGCTGTCGGCGCTGGACTGGCCGACCTTTGTCGAGCACGTCAGCCACGTCGAGCGCGTGCTGCGCGACGACCCGGCGGGCGCGTACGCACGGATGGACTTTGCCACGCGCGATCGGTATCGGCAGTCTGTCGAACAGATCGCGCGCGGCTCGCGCTACTCGGAGATCGAAGTCGCCCGGCGCGCCTGTGCCCACGCGGTTCGCGCGCGGCAGGACGCTCCGGCCGCCGAGCGCCGCCACCACGTCGGGTACTACCTGGTGTCGCGCGGCCGTTTCGAGCTCGAATCAGATCTCCGGTATCGCCCACACGCTCGCGAGCGGTTCGCGCGGTTCGTCTTTCGGCATCCGGCCCTGGGGTATCTCAGCGCGATCGGGCTGCTGACCGCCCTTGGCATCGCGAGCCTGCTGATCAACGCGGCCCGCCACGGCGCCTCGCTCCCGATGCTGCTGCTGGTGGCACTGGCCATCCTGGTGCCGTTGAGCGAGCTGGCGATCAACTTGATCAACCGGATGGTCACGGCGTTTGTGCCGCCGCGCCCGTTGCCCAAGCTCGACTACCGCGGAGGCATCCCCGAGTCGGACCGCACCATCGTCGTGGTGCCGGTGCTGATCGGCTCGGCCGACAAGGTCCCGGACCTGCTGGAGCAGCTGGAAGTCCGGTACCTCGGCAACGCGGACTCGCACCTGCATTTCGCCGTGCTCAGCGACTTCCCCGATGCCGACGTCGAGACGGCGCCGTATGACGCCGCAATCATCGAGGCCGCCACGCGCGGCGTGATGGCCCTCAACCAGCGTCACGGGCACGGACCGCTTCATGTTCCTGCATCGCGCCCGTCGACTGAACCCCGCCACAAGCAAGTGGATGGGTTGGGAACGCAAGCGCGGCAAGATCGAAGAGTTCAACCGGCTCGTGCTGGGTCACACCGACACCTCCTACACCGTGCAGGTGGGCGAGGTCGGCATCATCCCCCGCTGCCGGTACGTCATCACGCTTGACGCCGACACGCAGTTGCCGCCCGACAGCGCACGGCGGCTCGTGGGAACCATCGCGCACCCGCTGAACCGTCCGCGGTTCGACGTCGGCGCAGGACGAGTCACCGAAGGCTACGGGGTGCTGCAGCCGCGCGTCGAGATCAGCCTGCCCAGCGCCTCGCGCTCGTGGTTTGCGCGCGTGATGTCGGGACACGTCGGCTGGGATCCGTACACGACGGCGGCGTCGGACGTCTATCAGGACCTCTTCCACGAAGGAAGCTACGTTGGCAAGGGCATCTACGATCCTCGCGCGTTCCATGCCGCGCTGTCCGGGCGCGTCGCCGACAACACGCTGCTCAGCCACGACCTGTTCGAGGGATTCTTCGCTCGGGCGGGACTGGTGGCCGATGTCCACCTCGTCGACGATTTCCCGAGCCACTACCTGACGTGGGCCGCGCGTCTGCATCGCTGGGTGCGCGGCGACTGGCAGATTGCCGGCTGGCTCGGCCGGACCGTCGTCGGCGGCGACGGCGCGCGCGTGCGCAACCCGCTGCCGGTCCTCGCGCGCTGGAAGATCCTGGACAACCTGCGGCGAAGCCTGCTGTCGCCGTCGCTGGTGCTGGTGCTCGCTCTGGGGTGGACGGTCTTTCCGGGATCGGCGTTCACCTGGACGTTGCTCTCGCTGCTGGTTCTCGCCTACCCCGCGTACCTCGGACTCGGAGAATCGCTCAACAGCCGCATGCGCGGGGTGCCGATTGGCCAGCACCTGCGCAGCCAGCAGGCCAACCTGACGGCAAGCGCGCGGCAGGCGCTGCTGACCGCGACCTTTCTCGCCCACCAGTCGTGGGTCATGGCCGACGCCATCGGCCGAACCCTGTGGCGGATGCTGGTGAGCCGGCAGCACCTGCTCGAATGGGAGTCGGCCTCCGATGCCGCGCGCCGCCTGGGCAGCGACGCGTGGTCCGTGTGGCGCAAGCTCTGGATCTCGCCGGCGCTGGCCGTGGTCCTGTGTCTGCTGGTGCTGACCTGGCATCCGATGCGCCTGCTGGGTGCGCTTCCGCTGCTGGCCCTCTGGGCAGTGGCGCCCGCCATCGCATACAGAACCGGCAAGCCGCGCCGGGCCGACCCGGTGCGACTCGAGGCGGCTGGCCGTCAGCGGCTGCGCCGCGTCGCGCGCCAGACATGGCGGTTCTTCGATGACCTCGTCACCGCCGAGCACCAGTGGCTGGTGACGGACAACTACCAGGCGGATCGCAAGGAACCCGTGGTGCCGCGGACCTCGCCGACCAATATCGGCCTGCAGCTGCTGTCCACGATCGCCGCCCGCGATCTCGGCTACCTCACGGTCTCGGACCTCGTCGAGCGCGTGGAGCGCACGATCTCGACGCTCGCGCGCGTGCCGAAGTATCGCGGGCATCTCTACAACTGGATCGACACGCGAACGCTGGCGCCGCTGCACCCGATGTACATCTCCACGGTCGACAGCGGCAATCTCGTCAGCAGCTGCCTGGTCACCCGCGAAGCCCTGCGCGAGCTGCGGACGACTGCGCCGCTGATGGACGGCAACGCGCTCGAGGCGCTTTGGCGACGACCTGGGGCTGGTCGAGGAGCGCGTCGCGGGATGGGCCGCCGGACGCTCCGGGCCGGCCACACGCGTCGCCGAGTTCCTGCGGGAAGTCGACCTGATGCGCCAGCGCCTGGTCGTGGTGCCGCGCGCGCTGTCGGGATGGCTGTGGCTGTTTCAGGATCTATCGGACCGCCTCACCACGCTCGATGTGCTGCTGCACGAGATCGAGGACGACACCACCGAGGCGGCCGCGCTGGCAGGCGCCCGCCAGGGGCTGGGCCGCATCGCCGCCGGGCTCGACGCGCGGCGGCTGGAGCTGCGTGCGCTGGCGCCGATCGTCGCCGGCCAGCACACCGGCGACGACGTGCCCACGCTCGGGAAGCTGGAGGCCGCCTCCGACCTGGTCGCGCGTATCGAGCGGCTGGAGCATCAGCTCGACACGATCATCGACGACACCGACTTCACGTTCCTCTTCGAGCCGACGCGCCGCCTTTTTTCGATCGGCTTCAACGTCAGCGATGGGCGCCTCGACCCGTCGCACTACGACACGCTGGCGTCGGAGGCGCGCCTGGCCAGCTTCCTGGCGATCGCGATCGGACAGATCCCACAGGACCACTGGTTCCGGCTGGCCCGGGCGCAGGCGCCCGCCGACACCGGCCGGGTGTTGCTGTCCTGGAGCGCGTCGATGTTCGAGTACCTGATGCCGCTGCTCGTCATGCGCAGCGACCCGGGCACGCTGATTCACGAGACGTGCCTGTCCGTGGTGCAGGAGCAAATCGACTACTGCTCGCGCTTCTCGGTGCCCTGGGGGATCTCCGAGTCGGCGTACAACGCTCGCGACCTGGACGGCAACTATCAATACAAGGCCTTCGGCATTCCCGGGCTCGGGCTCAAGCGCGGGCTTGGCGAAGACCTCGTCATCGCGCCGTATGCGTCGATGCTGGCCGCGTCCCTGCGCCCACGCGAGCTGGTCGCCAATCTCGACGCGCTCGACGCCGAAGGGCTGTGGAGCAGCTACGGCTACTACGACGCCATCGACTATACGGGGAGCCGCCTGCATGCCGGCGCGCGCGGGGCGGTCGTGGCGACCGTGATGGCGCACCACCAGGGCATGACGCTGGTCGCGCTCGACAACTGCCTCAACGCCCAGATCATGCCCCGCCGCTTTCATCGCGATCAGCGCATCCGTGCCGTAGAGCTGCTGCTGCACGAGCGAGTCCCGGCGCTGGTGCCTCTTTCGCCGCCGCCCATCGAGCAGACCAGCGACATCCGCACACCCCGCACTTCGTTGACGCCGGTCGGCCGCCGCTACACGACGCCGCACACGGCGGGGCCGCGCACGCATCTGCTCTCCAACGGCACGTACGCCGTCATGGTGACCAATGCCGGCGGCGGCTACAGCACGTGCCGCGGCCTGGCGCTCACACGGTGGCGCGAAGATCGAACGACCGACGCCTGGGGGCAGTATCTGCTTCGTCCGCGATCTTCGATCCGGTGCGGTGTGGTCGACGACCTATCAGCCCACGCTGGTCGAGCCCGACGACTACGAGGTCGCCTTCGGCCCCGATCGCGCGATCTTCCGGCGCCGCGACGGCACCCTCGACGTCCACACGGAGATCGCCGTGTCGCCGGAAGACGACGTCGAGCTGCGCCGCGTGTCGGTGATCAATCGCGGAAACGCCGTGCGCGAGATCGAGCTGACCAGCTACGCCGAGGTAGTGCTGGCGCCTGAAGGCGGCGACCTCGCGCACCCCGCCTTCGGCAACCTGTTCGTCGAGACGTCACTGCTGCCCGATCGCGACGCGATTCTCTGCACGCGCCGGCCGCGGGGCGACGAGCCGCGCCGGTATCTCGTGCACGTGCTTGCGTCACGCGGTCGTGTCGGTGTCGGCGCCGAGTTCGAGACGGACCGCGCGCGGTTCCTCGGGCGCCTGGGCCAGGTCGCGCATGCCGCAGGCCCTGCGATCCCGGCAGCCGTTGTCGAGCACGAGCGGCGCCGTGCTGGATCCCATCGTCAGTGTGCGGCAGCGCGTCCGACTGCCCGCTGGCGCCACGGCCCGGCTCTCATTCGTGACCGGCTATGCGGATTCGGAGGAGCAGGCACGGGCGCTCATCGAGAAGTACCACGACCGGCAGGCGGTCGCCCGGGCGCTCGCGCTCGCCGGCGGACACAGCCACGCCGAGCTGCGACACCTCAACCTCGACGATCGCCAGGCCAACGCGATTCAGCGGCTGGCCTCGCGCCTGCGCTTTGCCGACCCGCGGCTTCGGCAGGCAGAGGCGATCGCGCGCAACCGGCAGTCGCGCGACGCGCTGTGGCGCCATGGCATTTCCGGCGACCTGCCGATCCTGCTGGTCGTCATCGACCAGGAAGGCGATCACGGAGTGGTGCGCGAGGCCCTCAAGGCGCACGAGTACTGCCGGCTGAAGGGCTTCGCATTCGATCTGGTGCTCCTCAACGAGTTCGGCAACGGCTATCGCCAGGAGGTGCAGGACCAGATCGGCGCGCTCATCGAGGCCAGTCCGTCGGCAAGCTGGCGCGACACGCCCGCCGGCGTGTTCCTGAGGCGGTCCGACGCGTTGACGCCCGAGGACATCGTCACGCTGCGCGCGATTGCACGGACCGTGCTGGTGACGTCGAGCGGATCGCTGGCGCATCAGCTGGAGATGCCGGGATCGTCGGCAGCGCTGGCGAGCGCTTCGGAAGGCACGGCACCGGCGACCTGGAACGCGGCTGCTCCACCGGTGGGCGCAGACGGTCCCCAGGTGCCCTCCACCCTGGTGCTGGCCAACTCGCTCGGCGGCTTCGCGCCGGATGGCGAGGAGTACGTGCTGGCGGTCGGCGGCGAAAGCCGGACGCCCGCGCCCTGGTCGAACGTGCTGGCCAATGCGACCTTCGGCTGCCTGGTCACGGAGGCGGGGCTCCGGTGCACGTGGGTGGACAACAGCCAGTCGCGCCGCCTCACGACGTGGGCAAACGACCCGGTGACCGACCCCGCCACCGAGGCCGTCTTCCTCCACGATCGCGCCACCGATCGGGCCTGGTCACTGACGCCCTCGCCTCGCCCGTCTGGCGCGCGATATGTCGTTCGGCATGCGCAGGGCCGCACGACGTGGGAGCACGCGACCGACGAGTGGCTCAGCATGCTCTCGGTGTCGGTGCATCCGGACGCGGCGGTCAAGCTGGTGCACCTGCGGTTGCACAACGCGTCGAGAAATGCGCGCACCGCCACCCTCACGTGGTACGCCGAGCTGACGCTGGGGGACCAGCGATCGCAGACGGCTTCAACCATCGTCACGCGCGTCCATGCAGAGACAGGCATGCTGATCGCCGACAACGCGATGAGCGAGCACTTCGGCGGCGGCGTGGTGTTCATGGATACCTCGGCACCCCAGCGCGTCGTGACTGGCGACCGCACGGCGTTCATCGGGCGCAACCGCACGCTGGCGACGGCCAGGGGATTGAGCGGGATTGCCGCCGGCCGCGTGGGCGCCGCGCTCGACCCGTGTGGCGTGATCCAGGTCGTCGCTACGCTGGGCGCCGGGGAGACCCGACAGGTGTCGTTCGTGCTCGGCCACGCCGCCGATGTCGACGCCGCACGTGCGCTGGCGGCGAGGTTCCGCGATCCATCGGAGGCGCGCGTCGCGGGAGACCGGGCGGTGACGGCCTGGAACGACCGCTTGCGTCGCGTGCAGGTCCGCACGCCCGACCAGGCCTTCGACGTGATGGTCAATCGGTGGCTGCTCTACCAGACGCTGGCCTGCCGCCTGTGGGGGCGCACGGCCTTCTACCAGTCGAGCGGCGCGTTCGGCTTCCGCGATCAACTGCAGGACGTGCTGGCGCTGCTCTGGGTGGACCCGGCGCTGGCGCGCGGGCACCTGCTCCGCGCCGCCTCCCGGCAGTTCGTCGAGGGCGACGTGCAGCACTGGTGGCATGAACCGGGCGGGCATGGCGTCCGGACGCGGTTCTCCGACGATCGCCTCTGGTTGATCTACGCCGCGATGCACTACATCGACTTCACCGGCGACCACGCGGTGCTCGACGAGGTCGTGCCGTTTCTCGTCGGCCGGCGGCTCGAGCCCGACGAGCACGAGGTCTACCAGCCTGTCTCCGCCTCGATCGAGCTGGGCACCCTGTTCGAACACTGCGCGCGGGCGATCGACATCAGCCTCGACGGCGGGGCCCACGGTCTGCCGCTCATCGGCACGGGCGACTGGAATGACGGGATGAGCCGGGTCGGCGAAGGCGGGAAGGGCGAAAGCGTCTGGCTGGCCTGGTTCCAGCTCGCGCTGTTGCCGCGCTTCGCCGAGCTGGCCGACGCCCGCGGCGAGCACGAGCGCGCGCGCCGTTACCGGAATCGCGCGATGACGCTTGAAAGCGCGGCCGACGACGCGTGGGATGGCGCCTGGTATCGGCGCGCGTATTTCGACGACGGGACGCCGCTGGGCTCGACGGCGAACAGCGAATGCCGCATCGATGCCATCGCGCAGGCGTGGGCGGCGCTGAGCGGTCGTGGGGACCCCAAACGCGTGCGCCAGGCGATGGCCTCCGTGGACCGCCTGCTCGTCCGCCGCGACAGCGGCATCGTGCTGCTTGCTGACGCCGCCGTTTGACCGCATGGTCCCAAGTCCCGGATATATCAAGGGCTACGTGCCGGGCGTGAGGGAGAATGGCGGCCAGTACACGCACGCCGCGTTGTGGGTCGTGCTGGCCTTTGCCCGGCTCGGCGACGGCGCGAAGGCAGGCGAGCTGCTCTCGATGATCAATCCGGCCCGCCGCACGTCGACGCCAGAGGGCCTGCAGCGCTATCGGGCCGAGCCCTACGTGGTCGCCGCCGACGTGTACTCGCAGGAGCCGCACGCCGGCCGCGGCGGGTGGACGTGGTACACCGGGTCGGCGGCGTGGATGTATCGTGTCGCGCTCGAAGGCCTGCTCGGTGTGACGCTCAGCGGCGGCGACACGCTGCACGTCGAGCCGTGCATCCCGCCGACGTGGGACGGTTTTGAAGTTACGCTGCGGCGGCCCCGCGCGACCGAGTACGTGATCGCCGTCGAAAACCCGCACGGCGCGTCGAGCGGCGTGGCCGAGGTCCAGCTCGATGGGGTCGCGCTCGACGGCAACGCGGTCAAGCTGGTCCAGGACGGGCGCAGGCACCACGTGCGGGTCGTGATGAACTCCCCGCCGGAGGCAAGAGCGACCCAGCGCGGCGGCGACGTATCAGCGGATCTTGGGGACAGCCAGCGACCCGGCTAGTACTTCACGTACGCCGTCTGCCACTCGCTGTAGAAATCGATCGCCACCGGGCCCTGCTCGCGCATGCCCATGGACGAGGCCTTCGACCCGCCAAACGGGACGTGATACTCGACGCCAGCCGAAGGCAGGTTGACCATCACGAGCCCGGCCTCGATCCGGTTGATGAACTCGTAGGCGCTCGTCAGCGACCGCGTGCAAATCGCGGCCGACAGCCCGAACCGGATGCCGTTGGCGATTTCGATCGCGTGGTCGATGTTCCGGGCAGGCAGGACGCCCAGCACCGGGCCGAAGATTTCTTCCTGCGCGATTCGCATCTCCGGCGTGACGTCGGTGATCACGGCCGGCGATGAAAAGTGCCCGCGCGCGTGGGCCCCAGACGACAGGCGCTCGCCGCCTGTGAGCAGCCGGGCCCCTTCAGCGGTCCCCACGCCGACATAGTCGAGAACCGTCTCGAGCTGCCTGGCGTCGATCGACGGGCCGATCTCGATGCCGGCCTCGAGGCCGTTGCCGACCTTCAACGTCCTCGCCCGCTCGACCAGCGCTGACGTGAAGCGTTCGACCAGCGGCTCTTCGACGATGACGCGCGAGGTCGCGGTGCAGCGTTGTCCCGTGGAGAAAAACGCGGCGTTGACGACGACGTTGACGGCATCGGCGATGTCGGCGTCGGCAAGCACGATCGTCGGGTTCTTGCCGCCCATCTCGAGCTGCACGCGTGCCCGACGCTTGGCGGCTTCAATCGCGATGGCGCTGCCGGTGCCCTCGGATCCCGTAAACGACAGGGCCTTCACCGCCGCGTTGGTGACCAGCTCGTTGCCGACCTTCGATCCCGGCCCCGTCACCAGGTTGATTGCGCCCTTGGTGACGCCCGCCTCGTCCAGGGCCTCGACCAGCCGCACGGCGCACAGCGGCGCCAGGTCCGATGGCTTCAGCACGACAGCGTTGCCGCAGATGAGCGCCGGCGCGGCCTTCCACGTCGGAATCGCGATAGGAAAATTCCACGGGGTGATCAGCCCGACAACGCCCAGCGGCCGGCGTCTGGTCTGGATGAAGACGCGCTCGCGCTCGGACGGCGCGTGCTCGCCGCCGAGGCGCGCGCCCTCGCCGCCGACGTAGCGCAGGATGTTGATCGCCCGGCCGACCTCGCCGCGCGCTTCCGGCAGCGTCTTGCCTTCCTCGCGCGTCATCTCCCGCGCTACCTGGTCGGCGCGCGACTCGAGAATCGCGGCGGCACGATGCAGGATCTCGCCGCGCTTTGGCGCGGGAACCGCCGCCCACGCCGGCTGCGCCGCCCTGGCCGCCTCGATCGCCTGCCGCGCATCGTCGGCATCGGACTTCTGGAAGACGCCGACGACCTCGTCGGTGTCGGCGGGATTGCGGGTCTCGAAGGTGGCGCCAGTATGAGAGGCCGTCCACTCGCCGCCGATCAGGTTCTTGAAGGGTGTCATCGTCGGGTTGGTCAGGTCTGAGGTTCGGTCGGTGTTGCCGGTGCCGTCAGGTTGATTGCAGCGACGCCTGCGCCAGGTTGGCCGCGTGCAGCGCGACCGCCACCGGCTCGAGCTCGCCCAGCTGGTTCGACGACAGCGCGCTCACAAACGGCGGGATCGGGCCGCTCGGCGTGATCCCTGCCAGATCCACGGCGGCGTGCAGCACGCGTGCGGGGCCCCACGCGTCGCGCAGATCCTCCAGCGGGATGAACCGCTCGCGCACCAGGCGTGCGGCATCGAAGTCGCCGCGCGCGCACGCCTCGAGCACGCGCTGGCTCAAGGCCGGCGCGACACATCCCGATCCGGTTGTGAACCCGGGCAGGCCCCACTGCTCGACGTGCACCACGGCAGGCCGCTCCCCGATGCCGCTGATGACGACGCTGCGGTCCACGCGCGCGAGCAAGGCATCGAGGTATGGGTCGACGGCGGGGTCGGCGCGGACCACCGCATATTTGATGGCCATCGCGACGCCGTCGCGGACCAGGCGCGCGACGGCCTCCAGCCCGCGCTCGTGATCGCGGCCCCAGTTGTCGAGGTCCTTGAGGTACAAGACGAGCGGGATCCCCGCACGCTGCGCGATCTCGCGCGCGCCCGCCTCCAGCCCCTCGGCGTCGCGCGGGTCCGCGCACGGCAGAAGCATCGCGCACGGAAACGGAAACGCGCGCAGCAGCCCCACCTGATCGATCGCGCGGCCAAACGACGGCCCGAGGCTCGGGATCATCCACAACGAATCGGGTGCGCTGGCCATCCACCCCAGCAGCTCGGCGTAGTCGTCGAGCGACACGTGGTAGAGAAAGGCGTTGCCGCCGTACAACAGCCGCGTGATGCCGCCGCCAGCGATGTGGTCGCGCATGGCGTCGTTGGCCGGCAGGTTGATCGCCCGGCGTGGTCCGGGCTGGCGCGCCAGGGGCGGAACGGCGTAGACGCCTGCGAGATTGGGGGGAAGGGCGGTACGCATTGACGATTGAAGCTTGACGACTAAGGAAGTCCGAACGCGACGATTGTATCTGAGACCGTCTTTGAGAATCGGCCGCCGCCGCCGGCGGCCACGACCACCAGCTGCCGGCCCGACCGCGGGGCGCGGTACGTGATCGGCGTGGCGTGCCCGCTGGCCGGCAGCGGGGCGTCGAACACAACGCGGCCCGAGGCGGCGTCGAAGGCGCGAAACCGGGCGTCGTTGGTGGCGGCGATGAACACCAGGCCGGTTTCGGTCGCGATGGCGCCGCCGATGTTCGGCGTGCCGGTGCCGGTGATGCCCCGCGCGGCCAGTTGCGGCGCGTCTCCGAGCGGCACTTGCCAGCGGATGTCGCCCGTCACCAGATCCACGGCGTGCAGGCGGCCCCACGGGGGCTGCTGGCACGGCAGGTTCGACGAGTCCCAGAACCTGGCGTACTCCCCCCACGGGCTGGCGCGTCGGTAAGCCAGCGGCGCGCCCGGCGGCTGCTCCTTCATCAGGCCCACGGCGCCGACATCGTTGGTGTTGACGAACAACAGGCCGCGAGCGGGATCGGCAGCGCCGCCCGACCACGTCGCGCCGCCCATGGTGCCCGGATACCAGATCGTCGCCTCGCGTCCGGGCGCGGTGTAGAGCCCGCCGCTTCGCGCCTTGTCGAACATCGCTTCGCACTCGGTCCGAGACTCGGGCGTGACCGTGGTCAGCTGGTCGCGCGTCAGGGCGGCAATCAGCGACAGCGGCGGCGGCTTGACGGGAAAAGGCTGCGTCGGCCAGGTCTTTTCTCCCGGGACATCGCTTTGGGGCACCGCCCGCTCCTCGAGGCCGAACACCGGCTCGCCGGTGACCCGGTCGAAGACGAAGACCAGTCCCATCTTCGTGAGTTGCACGACGACGGGTATCGTCCGGCCTGCTCGCGTCACGTCGACGAGAATCGGCTGCGCCGGAAGGTCGTAATCCCAGATATCGTGATGAACCACCTGCTGATGCCAGCGGCGGACACCGGTTACCGCGTCGAGCGCAACCAGCGAGTTGGCGTAGAGATTGGCCCCGGGCCGGTCGCCGCCGTAGAAGTCGTACGACGCCGAGCCCAGCGGCAAGTACACCAGGCCCCGCGACTCATCCACGCTCATCGACGTCCAGACGTTGACGCCCGTCCGCCGCTGCCACGCATCTGCCGACCAGGTGTCGTGGCCCGGCTCTCCCGGTCGCGGCACGGTGTGGAACCGCCAGCGCTGCGTGCCGGTTCGCACGTCGAACGCACGAACATCACCGGCCGGCCCGCGTGCCGAGCCCTCCGGCGCCATGGCGCCCACGATCACGAGATCGCCGTAGATCGCGGGCGCCGACGTCATGCCGTATTCCTCGCCCTCTCGCGCGTCGACCCCTGGGCGCAGGTCGACCACGCCGGCGGCCCCGAATGCGCCTCGCAGCCGCCCGACCGCGGGATCGATCGCCAGCAGCCGGCCGTCGCACGTGCCCGAGAATATCGTCGCTTCGGAGGGTTCGGCAGGCTGCCAGAGCGCGACGCCACGATGCGGCGACTCGCATGTGCGCTTCAGCCCCACAAACGGATCGATGCGCCAGCGTTCGGCGCCAGTTTCCGCGTCAAGCGCAATCACCTTGCTGGTCGTCGTGGTGACGACCAGCAGATCGCCGACCAGCACGGGACGTGTCTGGAACCCCTCCACCGCACGGGTTGGGCGTGGCCCCTGCCCACCGGCGAACTCGCCCGTGTGCGCGGTCCACCGGACGGCCAGGCGCGCGACGTTGGATGGAGTGATCTCAGAGAGCGCGGAGAACCGCGCGGACGGATTGACCGGGTTCGGTCGGGTTGGGCCAGGTTGGGTCGGGTTGGGTCGGGTTGGGCCAGGTTGGGTCGGGTTGGGTCGGGTTCGGTCAGGTTGGGTCAGGTTGATGAGCGCCGCACACACACCGAAGACGATCATCGGGCCGCGCATGGCGATTCACTACTTCGCGCTGAAGGCGCGGTCGACGAAACGGGACGGAATCGACACCACGAAGCGGCCGCCGTTGGGTTCGACGCGCAGGCTAATCAGCTGCGCCTTGCAGGACTCGTCCACGTTGGCGATCCGTCCCGGCTCGGTGTTGACCGCGCCAGGCCTGACGTTGCGATGCAACTGGAAGACGCCCACGTCGCGCAAGAGCGTAATCAAGTGCGCCATCGTCCTGGGCTCGCCGCCTTTGCGGGGACCGTTGTTGACGATGGCGACTTCCGGCGCGAGGGCCTCGACCAGCACCGGGTTGTTGCTGGTGTCGGCTCCGTGGTGGTTCACGAGGTACACGTCGACCTTGGGCACGATGCGACGCGGGCAGACGAGCTTGTGCTCGATGTTCCACGTGAGGTCGCCGCCGGCCAGCAGATCGAAGTCGCCGTAGGTGAAGTGCAGCGCCAGGCTCCGCGCGTTGTCCGACGTATCTTCCGGCTGGGCCTCGTGGCCCTTCTCGCATTTGACGACGATCGGCGCGCCCTCCTTCTCGCCGTCCACCAGGCCGTCGGCCGCAACCACGCGCAGTTTCGGCGTCGGCGTGCCGCGCTTGCCGCGGAGCGAAATGGAGTCGCCGGCTGCGAGGAATGTGGGGGTGCTCGACACGGCCTTCCAGGCAGCGACCAGGTCGGCGTTGATGTCCTTGGGCAGCGGGTCGGGGAGACGATGCCCGTAGGTCGCGCGCACGGGAATCAGGCTGGAGAGCGGACCGATGCCGCCGACGTGATCGCTGTGCCAGTGCGTGGTGATGTAGTGGCTGATCTCGGTCAGGCCCATCTGGCGAGCGGCCTCGGCAATGCGGCCCGCATCGCGGTCGCCGGGATTGCCCGAGTCGATCAGAATCGACTCGCCGGCCGGCGTGACGATGAGAGTGGCCGCCCCACCTTCGACATCGACGAACGAAAACCGCAAACCGCTGCCGGCGCTTTCGACGGGTACCTGGGCCGGTGGGGCCTGGGTCGAAAGCTGCGCGGAGGTCACGATGGTGGCGGTGACAAGCGCGGCCAGAAGCGTCAGTCGGAATCGCATGGCGCCGATCCTGACAGCCCGCAGCTGTAATCGTCAATCTGCAAGCTGCAATCTGCGATTAGTCGTACACACCCGCGACGTACCAACGGTCCTTAAGCCGATCGCGCGACAGACGGCAGATCGTCCCGTTCCCGAGCGCGACGTCCCACTCGTCGTGGTCCCAGGCCGCGTCAAACGCCCACCATTCGCCTGAACACCGCCAGGGACCGGCCATCATCTCGATGGCGCCGCCGGCCACACCCGCGCGGGCCGCCCGAACCTGTACAGGGCGCCCATCGACCATACTCACCCGGGCCGGCACCGGCGGCCGATACCGTCGGAGGGCAGGAATCAGCTGTGCCTTTGCGCCTTCGCGATTGTCGTAATCATCCTCGTGCCGCGCTCCACCGTCTTGCCCCGTAAAAGTCTCCATCGTGAAGGCGTCGGGCCGGTGGGAGTCCATCAGCACGGCACGGCCGATGCGCCGGGCGCCCATCAAGGCCGACAGCCGTGCCACCAGCGTCGACACCTGTTCGGGTTTCGGACGCGCACGTTCGAGCAGCGAGTGCTGCAGGGTGCGCGCGGGTGTGGGGTCGACACGCAACGTCACTGCGTCGATGGCCGCCGGCGGCGGGTTCGATTCGAGATCGAGCAGCACCAGCGTCCTGAAGGTGCGCGGATCCTTCATCGGCGCCGGCAGCTCGAGCCGGCGTGCCCAGACCGTGCGGGTGACCAGCTTGAGCTCGACGTGCAGAATGGATGCGGCGCGTCCCCGTCGTTCGAGATGCTGGCAGAGAGGATCGCACAGCCGGCCCAGCACGAACGACAGCGGCTCGAGCCCTTCGATGGGCCATTCGAGCGCCAGCGTGGCTTCAAACCGCTCGTCTTCGACCAGCGGCACCAGCGGCACCGGGTCATCTCCACGCGCCAGCGCCTGCAAACGAGGTCCCTGGGCGCCCAGGCGAGCCGCCAGGTCGGGAGCCGGCAGCGCCGCCAGATCGCCCAGCGTGCGCAGTCCCCACCGGCGAAACACCTGGAGCAGATCCGACACGGGCGTCGGCCCGCGGCGGCGCCGGGGCTTGACGATTTCCTGCACGGGCGAGGTGCGATAGAAGCGCGCCGACGCCCTGGGCCCCGGGTCGGGATCGCCGCTTGACAGCTCGTCGCCGAGCAGGCACGGCAGCAGCGCAATCGGCAACGTCGCCAGCGCCTCGGCAGTAGCGCCCGGCGCGACGACGGTGAGCCCGGCGCGCGCGTGCGCCAGCAGCCGCGCCGCCGTGCGCGTCGCGGCCACCGCGACATGCGTCTCGAGCCCCGCCTTCGCCAGCGCGCGCCGCAATTCCTCGCCGATGGCGCGCGGCTCGCCAAACAGCCGCTCGAGCCCGTGCAGATCGATGGCGAGCGCGTGCGGTTCCACCCAGGCCACACGCGGCGAGAACCGCTGGCCGACCTCGAGTAGCGCCGTGGCAGGCGTGGCAATGGTGTCGGCCCACCGCACGAGCAGCACACAGGCGATCACGCTGACCTCACAGAAGCTCTCTCTGGCATACCAAAGCTCTCTGTGCACTCTGTGGCTCAGTGGCCGACCTGAAAAGCCCTCTGTGTGCTCTGTGTCTCTGTGGCCAAATCCCTCCGTGGCTCTGTGGCTGTGAGCACGCACGACGCGCTGCGCAACGCGTACTGCACGTCAACGCTTGACGACAGGCCCTTGAATCGGCGTGCGTGAGGGCCGGTCCCGATGAACCGGTTGGCCCGCACCCGCGCGTGGAAGTCCGGCACGGCCGTGCGTTCGGCGATCTCGAAGTGCCGGCCGATACCCAGGCGCACGGAGGCGCCTCCGGTGCTGCGCGCCAACGGCGCGTCGGCCAGCAGCACGCAGGCCGTGTCGCTGCCTTCGAGCACGCGCTGCACGCGCAGCCAGGTCGTGAACGGCAGTTGCCGCAACGCGCGCGCGGGCACGCCGCCGGCATCGAAGACCACCAGCCCGAACCCTCCTGCCGACACCACCAGGTTGAGCGCCTTGATGCCGCGCGTCACGGCGGATTCGGCCTCGCCGCGCACCCAGAGCAGTTGATCGAGCCTGACGCCCTGCGCGGCGGCCGCGGCCGGGTCAAACGCGTCGCCCACGTCCACCACCGCCGCCAGGTCTCCCTGGCCGGTGGCCTGCGCCAGCAGCCGATGCAGCACCGCCGTGCGGCCCGAAGAGACGACGCCGACCAGTTCTGAAAGCTGGCCGCGCGGCACGCCGCCGCCAAGCGCGGTGTCGAGCGCGGGCACGCCGGTGGTGATCAGCCGTTCGGCTGGGGGCGCGACCGGCAGCGGATGTGCGACGGTGAGCGTGCGATCGAGCTTCCGGGCACGCAGCAGCGATTCCAGTTCGGCACGAACAGCGGCAGGAGCCATGGACATATTTTACTTTCGCTTTTTATTCGCTTTCAAGTCTTTTCTGGATCCCGGGCAAATCCCTCGTGCCTGGGCATATAAAGGAGCCTCGCCCCGCAATGCCCCGATACGCTGGTTTCTGGGTTCGTCTAATCGCCGCGATCCTTGATGTCGCGTTCCTGTGGCTCTCCGAGGTCGCCCTCGTGGGTGGCGCGTGGCAAATCGGACTGCTGCCGATCACGGAAAAGGAACTCGGGGAAGGACTCGCCCTGCTGCTGGCCATCTCGTTCTGGCTGTTCCCGGCCTGGCCCTACTTCACGATTCTCGAGCGATCGAAGATGCAAGGCACGTTTGGCAAGCGGCTCTTCGGTCTCCAGGTCACGGACCTTCGCGGCCATCGCATCGGCTTTGGCCGCGCCAACGGGCGATACTGGGCGAAACTGTTTTTGTGCCTGCCCTTCCTGGCCGGCTTCGTCCCGATCGCGTTCACGCCTCGCAAGCAGGGGCTCCACGATCTCATGGCGAAGACCCTGGTCCTGTGGCGGCGCGGGCGAGTGCTGCCCGAAACCGACGACGCCCAAGTCGAGGATTGGTGACACTGTAACCATCAAGAACTCGTTTGAGACCCATGGATCAGAAGGCGCTCGCATGGCAGGTCGGCGTGTGGAACGGCATCTCGGAGATCTACCTCCGCGAAATCGACCGCCTCTTCGCGCCAGTGGTCGACGCCGTCATCACACGTGCGGCGCTAACCTCCGGAGAGCGAGTGCTCGACCTCGGTACCGGCACCGGCGCCGTCGCGGCACGGGCGGCGGAGGCCGTCGGTCCCGGCGGCCAAGTGGTTGGCGTGGACATCAGCCCGCAGATGCTCGCCCTTGCCCGAGCACGTGTGGCTGCACGCGGGTTTGCGCAAGTGACGATGCGCGAGGGCTGGGCCGAGGCGATACCGGCTGACGACAACAGCGTCGATGTCGTCCTGGCGTCTCTGAGTCTTATGTACGCGATCGATCGGGACGCGGCGGCGCGCGAGATGGCTCGCGTGCTGCGCCCCGGTGGCCGCGTCGTGGCTGCCGTATGGGCCGGGCCCGATGACTGCGACATCGTCCGGTTTCAGCAAACCGCCGGCAGCTTCGCGGGGCCACCACCTGCCCCTGGAGTAGGTCCCGGTGCGTTGGCCGATCCGCGCTCCTTTCTTCAACAACTCGCCAAGGCAGGCATCGAGGCGCGCGCCGAGGCGGAAGCCCTGGGATTCCTCGTCGACAGCTTTGCAGCGGCCTGGGACATCCTGGCCCGAGTGACGACCGCGAATCTCGCGCCGGAATTGCAATCCGCCGCCAGGCAGGCCGTTTTTGCGGAGATGTATCCGGACGGGGACGGCCCCCGATACTTCCGGAATGTGACGCAGTTCATTCTCGGTCGAGCCGGTGAGGCGTCGTGATGATCTGGACGATTCCGCAGGACCGGCGCTCGTTGTTCGTGGCCATGCTGGTCACGGTGCCATGCCCCATCATCGTCCCGCTCGGTTTCGGCCTCATGCCTGTCAGCGCCCTCGTTCTTCCATTCGTGAGTTTGGTCGCGGCAGGGGTCAGGACTCCTCTTGCACTCCTGGGTGCCGTGGTTGTGATGGTGTACATCCTCGTCACCGGGGCGTGCCTTTACTGGCTGTCCGGTTTCCTCTCTCGTCGGTTGTCTTCGCAACGATTCCAGCCCGCGGCGCGCGCCAGGGGACTCATCATCGCGGCTCTGCTGATTCTCGCGGTGTTGCCCTTGTATTCCTTCGATCACATGGACGGACGAACGCTGCGATGGTGCAACTGGTACGAGCTGCACTTCGGGTTCTTCCGCGTTGTCGAACCTTGCGGGGACTTCCACAACTAGCCGTGACGCGGCGACGACCGTTCAGGTTTTGACACGAGAGGTATTTGTGCGAGTTGCCGCGTACCAGACGCCTCTTCTTCCATCCGGTTCCATGGAGGCCATCGAGCTCATTCGCGACCGGGTTGCCTGGTGCGAGTCGGAGAGAGTAGACATTCTCTGTTGCCCGGAGGCGGTGCTTGGGGGTCTTGCGGACAACGCGGAACGTCCGGCCGATTTTGCAATCGACGCGGAACGCGGTCAGCTCGACGTTGTGCTGGCGCCGCTTGCCAGCGATACGGTGACGACGATAGTGGGCTTCACGGAAACCTGCGGGGTTGGTCAGCTCTACAACTCGGCAGCGGTCTTTCACAAGGGGGCCGTCGCCGGCATCTATCGCAAGCTGCATCCGGCAATCAGGAGGTCGGTCTACAACGCCGGCGATCGGCGGCCGGTTTTTGCGGTGGGCGGCCTGACGTTCGGAATCATCATCTGCAACGACTCCAACTACTCCGAACCAGCGCGGGTCATGGCCACGCAGGGCGCCGCGGCGATCTTCGTGCCGACCAACTGCGCGCTGCCCGTGCACAAGGCAGATGTGGTCGGGACTGCGAGGAGCGCCGACACCGCGCTCGCACGCGACCATAGCGTGTGGGTCATCCGTGCTGACGTCGCGGGCCGTGCGGGGGACCTGGTGTCCTATGGGTCGTCTGCGATCGTCGACTCCAGGGGAACGGTCCTACAGTCAGCAAAGCGGCTGACTGAGGATCTTCTCATCGCAAATATCGACACCGCCCCGGGTGAGGGGCAGGCGCACGTGACGGCGAACTGCCGCCAGGTAATGACATGACCAAGTCCACTCATCCGAACGCGGACTCCTTTCCGCCAGGAGTCTCGGGTCCCGCCCTGCGGGCCTTGAAGACGGCAGGCATCAGGTCGCTCGCAGACCTGGCCCAATGGTCCGAGCCTGAGCTGGCCGCGTTGCACGGGATGGGTCCGAAGGCGCTTGGGGTCCTGACGGCCGCGCTGCACGCGCAGGGCCGCCGCCTTCGCGCGAAGTGACTCGCGGCGAACATGACGCCACACGGCGCATATCCGTGGACCATCGCGATCATCGTCGGTGGACTCGTCGCAAGCGCGCTCTGCGTCGGCGTCGTGTGGGCGACGGGGCATCCCGCCGCCGCTCCACGAGGCAGCGTCATCCTGCTCGGGGCCGCGGTGCTGGTTGCGGCCGTGCCACGTCGATGGGCGCCCCTGGCAGGCGCGTGCATGGGCTGTACGTCACGATCGGATTCGTGGTCGGTCTCATCATCCGCGGGCATTCATCCTGGTGGGGGCAGAAATCTGTCCTCGCCCAATCGGCCGTCGCACCGCGTTGCACGATCGCCAAGGTGCTGCGGACTGAAGAGTTAGCGGCAGCCCGCGCCGGGATGGCGGCCGGGCGGCACCTGTATTGCCCCTCGTGGTCCCGGACCGTCCCAGTGCCTCTGGCCTTGAGCTGACACAAAACCCAGCCGGCCGGTATCGGGGGAGACGCTGGGATGGTCTGCAATTGACCATTTCCTGGTTCCCCAGCCAAACACGCGGGCTTCAGGCTTCGGATTCAAGACTCCGGACCTGAAGCCTGTAGTCTGATTCTCGAGGCCGGGTATCATCCCTGGTCATGTCCCAGGGGCTCCAGCGTCTCGTCCTCTCACTCCTGCTCGCGATGGCGCTTGCGACGCCGCTTACAGCGCAAACATCCGCGCCCCCGCTCCTGTCAGGCGTCACCCGAATCGTCACGCTCGGCGACAGCATCACGCAGAGCGGCGGGCAGCCCGGCGGCTACGTGTGGCTGCTCGACCGCTACCTCAATGCCCTCTACCCCGCCACGCCGATCACCGTCGTCAACGCGGGCATCTCGGGCAATAAGGCCACCGACATGCAGGCGCGCTTCGAAAATGACGTGCTTGCAGCCAAGCCGCAGCTGGTGACGATCAGCGTCGGCGTCAACGACGTGTGGCACTCGTTTCGCGACTTCAAGCAGCGGCGCGACTACCCCGACGGCAGCTTGCCAAACGGGGTGCCCCTGCCGCTCTACCTCGAAAAGCTCGAGGCCATGGTCGTCGCGGCCAAGGCGGCCGGCATCCGCGCAGTGCTGCTGACGCCCACCCCGATTCATGAAAACCCGGCGTCGCCTGAAAACGCACGGCTGGCGTCGTACGTGAGCGCGATGACAGCGCTGGCAGCCAGGCAGCAGTGCACGCTCGTCGATCTCAACGCCGCGATGACGCGCGCGATTGCGGCGCTCCAGCGGGAGGCGGGGCCCCGCGTGAACGTGGTCACGACCGATGGCGTGCACCTCAACGCCGCCGGCAATCAGTTGGTCGCATGGACCATCCTGCGCGCGCTCGGCGTTCCGGCCGCCGCGCTGGCGGGCGCCGCACCGGACAAGCCCGTCGCTGCCGCTTCGACCCCGCGCATGAAGGTACTGCTCGACACGGACATCGGCACAGACATCGACGATGCGTGGGCGCTGGGGCTGCTGATGGTGTCGCCGCAGGTGGAGCTGCTGGGTGTCACGATCAGCGATGGCGACACCGCGGCACGCGCGAAGGTCGCCGCCAAGCTGCTGCACGCCGGAGGCCGCGGCGAGGTGCCCGTCGCCGTCGGGCGCGCCACCGCGCCGCCAGACTCGGTGGACTACCAGTTCACGTGGGCCGAGGACTTCACGACCGTTCGGCCGGTCGCGCAATCCGCGGCCGACTTCATCGTCGAGACGCTGCGGCGGCATCCAGGCGAAATCACGCTGCTGGCCGTGGGGCCGTTGCAGAACATCGCCGACGCACTGCGGAAGGAGCCGGGTCTGGGCACGCTGGCCAGACGAATCGTGTTGATGAGCGGATCAATTGGCGGCAACGTGTGGTCGCCAACGCCGATTGCCGAGTGGAACGTCGTGCGCGCGACCACCGATGCGCAGCTGGTCTACTCGAGCGTGCCTCTGACAATCGTGCCGCTCGATTCGACCAGCTACGTGAAGCTCCGGACCGACGAGCGGGCGCGGCTCGAGAAGCACCCCGCCGCCGTGACGCGTGCGCTTGAAGCGCTCTATCGGCTGTGGATCGGCGACCCGACGCAGCAGATGACCCTGCACGACCAGATGGCCGTCGCCGAGGCGCTGCAGCCCGGCGTGTTCTTCGGCCGCTGCACGCCGATGCCGATCCGCGTTGACGGCAAGGGCTTCACCCGCGTGGACCAGGGCGCGGGCAAGCCCGTCTCGGTGTGCCTGGAACCGAAGCGGGACGCCTTCATGAAGTTCTACGTGGATGGGTTGCTGATGGCGAGGTGACCCGCCTGGCGAGCCACAGCAGTATCACACCGAAGGCCAGCATCCCCAGGCCCGACCAGAGGTTGACGTTGATGCCGAGCGAGTGCTGGCGGTAGATCTGGCTCGAGGCAGTCGCCAGGCCGAAGCCCGCCAGCAGCGCGCCGACGATCGAGAAAAGCATACCGAGCGGCAATCTGATATCCATTCGTCACCGTTCCCACATTCACAGGTTCACACGTTCACGGGTTCACGGGTTCACGGGTTCACAGGTTCACAGGTTCGCTCTTCACTACCAGAAGATCAGGTTCAAGACGATCGTTACCGCGCCCACTCCTATCGCCAGCGGACCTGGCCGCTTGTGCCACGGCAGGCCGCGGTCCTGTGGCACCGGCGTGAGCGAATAGACCAGCCCTGTCAGCTCTGCGTCGCGCCTCGGCTCGGTGAACAACGACACGAAGATCGTCACGAGCAGGCACGTCGTCCAGGCGAAGATGGCAGTCCAGAAATTCTGAGCCATCTCGCTCGGATAGGTGTGAACAACCGATCCGATGAAGCCGCCCTTGAACCCCACTGCGGCGCCGACCGGCAGCGTCAGCCCGTGATGGAGCGCCGCCGCCAGCGTCCCGGACAGCAGGCCGATGAAGGCCCCATGACCGGTGGCCCGCTTCCAGAACATGCCCAACATGAAGGTTGCAAACAGCGGCGCGTTGACGAAGGCAAACACCAGCTGCAGCAAGTCCATGATGTTGTTGAACTGCCGCGCGACGAAGGCCGCGCCGACCGAGATGGCGATGCCGAAGACCGTCGCCGCGCGCCCCATCGCCAGGTAGTGCGCGTCGCTGGCATTAGGCTTGATGTAGCTCTGGTAGATGTCGTACGTCCACACGGTGTTGAAGGCGGTGGTGTTGCCGGCCATGCCCGACATGAACGACGCCATCAACGCGCACAGCCCCAGCCCCAGCATGCCCGCCGGGAAATAGTGCTGCAGCATCATCGGGATGGCCAGGTCGTAGTCGAGCGCGACCCGGCCGTCGGTGCCGACGACGGGCTGTCCGGCCTCGTCGAGCTTCGGGGGGATCAACCCCTGGTGTCTGATGCCGGCGAGTTGGGGGCTGGCCGCCGCGACCTGGACGGGCGCGACGCCCCGGTCCGCGCCGCTGCCGGCATAGCCGATGTCGCTGCGTGGCGCGACGGCGATGGCAATCATGCCCGGCAGGATCACCAGCGCCGGGAAAAGCATCTTCGGCACCGCTGCGATGAGCGGCGTCCGCCGCGCCGCATTCATCGAGTCGGCGGCCATGGCCCGCTGCACCACCAGGAAATCCGTGCACCAGTACCCGAACGACAGCACGAATCCCAGACCCATCACCAGCCCGAACCACTCGACGCCCATCGGGTTGCTGGCCGGGCTGCTCATGTGCTGCCACGACTCGGTCATCGCACCCGGGTCGAAGCCGCGCGACACCGACTCGATTGCCAGCCGCGCCGACAGGCCGTCCCAGCCGCCGACGTCGATGAGGCCAATGACGACCAGCGGCACGAACCCGGCGACGATGAGGAAGAACTGCAAAACCTCGTTGTAAATCGCCGACGTGAGGCCGCCCAGGTATGTGTAGATCAGCACGATGGCCGCCGACAGGAGCACCGAGAGCGTGAAATCCCATCCCAGCAGCAGCTGCAGGAGCTTGCCCATCGCGTACATCGAGACGCCGGAGGAAAAAACCGTCATCGCGGCAAACGAGATCGCGTTGAGGCCGCGGGTCTTCTCGTCGAACCTCAGCTTCAGGTACTCCGGGACCGAACGGGCCCGGCTGCCGTAGTAGAACGGCATCATGAAGATGCCGACGAAGATCATCGCGGGGATCGCGCCAACCCAGTAGAAGTGCGAGGTCGCGATGCCGTATTTCGCGCCGCTGGCGCCCATGCCGATCACTTCCTGCGCGCCGAGGTTGGCCGAGATGAACGCCAGCCCGGTGATCCAGGCCGGAATCGACCGGCCCGACAGGAAGAAATCGGTGCTCGTGCGCGCGTGGCGCTTCAGCACGAACCCGATGCCGAGCACGAAGGCGAAGTAGATGATGATGAGCAGGTAGTCGATCCAGGCAAGCTGCATCAGGGAGGCGCCTCCGCGCGCGGGCGAAATATACTGTTTTTCCAGGCGCATTGGCTTGACAACTTCAAGGAGCGCCGCTACGCTCGATCATTAGCCTTTGCAAGCGAAGTCGTTCTGCTCGCTGGCCTTATCACTCTTCTCCAAGGACGTCTCGATCGTGCGACGGATTGCCTTTCTCCTTGCCGGGTGTCTTACCTTCGCCACCGCGGCGTCGGCGCAGACGGCACGGCCGACGACCAACCGCCCCGCCGAGGAACTCTACGTGCAGAACTGCCAGATGTGCCACATGCCGGACGGCAACGCGGCCATCAAGCAGATGAACTTCACCGACGGCGAGTGGATTCACGGCACGACGATCAAGCAGATGGTGAAGGTCGTCACCGACGGCGTGCCGGCGACGGCGATGATGCCGTTCAAGGATCGGCTGTCGGATCAAGAGATCCTCGCGCTGGTCAAGTACGTGCGCGCGTTCGACAAGAAACTGGCCGGCAAGCCGGCACCCAAGGCCAAGACCGCGCCAAAGACCGGCACCAGCTAGCCACCCACCGCAGGGCCGCACCGTGTGCGGCCCTTTTCGTTTATCCTCCCTGTCACAGCGCCGGAACCGAAAGTTCCGGCCTACTTCGCCGGAACCGAAAGTTCCGGTCTAACTTCGGAGACGAGTCAGGCCGATGGCACATCTGAATGTGGCGTTGATTGGCTACGCCTTCATGGGGCGCGCGCACAGCAACGCGTACCGCCAGGTGGGGCGCTTCTTCACTCCCAAGCACGTCCCGCGCATGAAGGTGCTCTGCGGGCGGACGCCTGCGGGAGTCACCGCGGCGGCCGAGCAACTTGGCTGGGAGGAAACCGCAACCGACTGGCGCGACGTCGTCTCTCGCAAGGACATCGACATCGTCGACATCGCGACCCCGGGCGACAGCCATGCCGAGATCGCGATTGCGGCGGCCAGGGCCGGCAAGGTCGTCTTTTGCGAGAAGCCGCTGGCCAACACGCTGAAAGAGGCGGAGAAGATGTTGGCCGCGGTGAACAAGGCCGGCGTCATCCACATGATCTGCCACAACTACCGCCGCGCTCCGGCGGTGATGCTGGCCAGGCAGCTCATCGAGGAGGGCAAGCTCGGCAGGCTCTATCATTACCGGGGCACGTACCTTCAGGACTGGGTGGCCGACCCGAACGTCCCGCTGTACTGGCGCTTGCGCAAGGAGGCGGCCGGGTCCGGCGCGCTCGGCGACATCGCCAGCCACTCGCTCGACCTCGCTCGCTTCCTCGTGGGCGAGATTGCGGAGGTGACCGGCGCGCTCGAGACGTTCGTGAAGGAGCGTCCGCTGCCCGACAACCCGAAAAAGAAGGGCAAGGTCACCGTCGACGACGCGTCGGCCTCGGTCGTGCGGTTTGCCAACGGCGCGCTCGGCACGATCGAAGCCAGCCGGTTTGCCACCGGGCGAAAGAACTACAACCGGTTCGAGATCAACGGCAGCAAGGGATCGGTGGCGTTCAACCTGGAGCGCATGAACGAGCTCGACGTGTACCTCACCGGCGACGATTCGGCCGTGCAGGGGTTCCACAACGTCATGGTGACCAACGGCGCGAGCCACCCGTATTTCTCGCATTGGTGGCCCGAGGGCCATATCATCGGCTACGAGCACACGTTCATTCACACCGTGTACGACCTGCTCGAGGCGATCGCGAAAGACAAGGTCCCGACACCGAACTTCGAAGATGGCGTGCGGAACCAGAAGGTCCTCGACGCGATGGAGAAGGCAGCTGTGACGAGGCGGTGGGTAAAGGTGTAATACGTCAACTGACGATTGACGTTACGAATGATGCAGATGGAGAGGGCTCAATGAAGATCGGCGTTTTCACCGTGCTCTTCGGCGACAAGCCATTTGAAGCAACGCTCGACTACGTGAAGGAGCTCGGCCTCGAGGCCGTCGAGATCGGCACGGGCGCCTACCCTGGCGACGGGCACTGCAAGCCGGCGGAGCTGCTGAAGAGCGACAAGAAGCTGCAGGCCTTCAAGGAGGCCATCACCCGCCGCGGGCTCGTCATCAGCGCGCTGTCGTGCCACGGCAACCCGATCCACCCGGACAAGAAAGTCGCCAGGGCGCATGACGCGGTGTTCCGCCAAACGGTGGAGCTGGCGTCGAAGCTCGGCGTGCAAACGGTGATCACCTTCTCCGGCTGCCCTGGCGGCGACCCGAAGGCGACCCAGCCCAACTGGATCACGTCGTCCTGGCCTCCCGAGTTTCCGGAGATGCTCGAGTGGCAGTGGAAGGAGCGGGTGCTCCCCTACTGGAAGGAGACCGCGAAGTTTGCCCGGCAGAACGGGGTCCGCGTCGCCATCGAGATGCACCCGAACTTCGTCGCCTACAACCCGGAGACAATGCTGCGCCTGGCGGATGTCGCCAAGGGTACCATCGGATGTAACTTCGACCCCAGCCACATGTTCTGGCAGCAGGTGGACGTACCGACAGCCATCCGCACGCTGGGCGACCGCATCTTTCACGTGCACGCCAAGGACTGCAAGATCGACCCGGCCAACACCGCGAAGAACGGCGTGCTGGACGTGAAGAAATATACCGACGAGCTCAACCGCTCGTGGGTGTTCCGCACGGTCGGCTACGGCAACAGCGAATCGGTCTGGCGCGAGATCGTCAGCAACCTGCGCATGGTGGGCTACGATCACGTCATCAGCATCGAGCACGAGGACTCGCTGATGTCGGGCGACGAGGGTTTGAAGAAGGCGATCGGTGTGCTGAAGAGCGTCGTCATCAGCGCACCGGCCGGGAAGGCGTACTGGGCTTGAGGATTGACGATTTGCAGATTGACGATTGCAGATTGACGATTGAGGGTACGTAGGCCCGAACTTCAGTTCGGGCACCATCGCTCGAGGAGCATCATGTCCGAGGTAAGCCGTCGCGACGCGTTACGGAAGATCGCCATCGGTGGCGCGGCGGCGGCCACCGCGCCCTTGTGGGTCGAGACGCTGGCCTCGGCCGCCGAACAGCATGCGGCACACTACCAGGCGGCATCGGCGCAGGCGGCCGCCTGGGCGCCCAAGGCGCTGACGCCGGCGCAGAACGAGACGGTGATCGCGCTCGCGGAGCTGATCATCCCGCAGACGGACACGGCCGGCGCCACCAAGGCCAACGTGAACCGGTTCATCGACGCCGTCATCGCGGAGGCCTCGCCGGCAGATCACCAGAAGTTCGTCGACGGTCTTGCGTGGGTGGATACGCAGACCCAGCGCGATGCCGGCGCTCCGTTTGCCAAGGCGAGCGCAGCGCACCAGACGGCGCTGCTCACCGCGCTCAGCACGAACAAGGCCCCCTCGGCCGCCGAGCAGCCCGGCGTGGACTTCTTCAAGGCGATCAAGTCGCTGACCGTCACCGGCTACTACACGTCCGAAGTCGGGATGCGCGAGGAAATGGGCGACGACGGCAACATGTTTTTCCTGGAGTTCAAAGGGTGCACGCACGCTCAGCATAAGGCGTAGGGGCGCACTGCATGCAACCCGCGCGGGTCCCGCCGGATGCGCCGACTACCGGACAGCGGCGCTGAGGCGGACCTTGTAGATGCTGGTCTGGGCGGTGATGTAGAGAGTGCGGCCGTCGGCGTCGCCGAAGGCGCAGGCAGAAGGGGTCTCGGGCGTTGCGATTACCCCCAGGCGGCCGCCGTTCCTGTCGAGCACCCATATGCCCCCGGGCCCGGCCAGGTACACGCGGCCCTCGTGGTCGAGCAGCACGCCGTCGGGCCGGCCCTGAACGCCGCGCTTCCACGGCATGATGGACGCCAGCGTGCGCGGGGCCCCGGGTCGAGCCCCGGCGGCAAGAGGGTACGCTCGCAGATCGCGTCGGCCCGCATCTGCGACATACAACTCGCGGCCATCGCCGGCCACGGCCACGCCAGACGGCCGGTTGAGCCCTTCGACGACGACCTCGGCCGCTCCAGCCGGCGAGACGCGCACGACCCGTCCTGCCGTTCCGGTGCGGTCGCTGGCTGGCGGCGGATCGACTGACGTACAGCGTCCCATCGGGCGCGATGGCGAGATCGGTCGGTCCGTTCAGTGACGTGTCGCCGACCCGCTCCACCACCGATGCGACCTCGCCGTCCTCGCGGCGGCTCACACGCTTCCGATCGTGCTCGGCGGCGATCAGGCGTCGCGAAGTGTCGATGGCCAGCCCCGACGCACCCCCGCTGTCCTCGGCGATGACGGCCGGCTCCTCGCCAACCCGCCAGCGCAGCAGCTGCCCGCGCGGCGCATCGGTGAATACAAGCGCGCCGTCGATCCAGATGGGGCCGTCGGCAAACTGGAAGTTTGTGGCGACCCGCTCTACGTGCCCGCCATCTTCGAGCAGGCGCCGCAGCGCTGGGGTAGTCGGCGCGCCCTCAGGCGGAGGTGGGACCTGGGCACCGAGCGTTGCCGCGATGCTCGCCCCCAGCGCCGCCACCGGCACCCACGCTGCCCACGCGCGCGGCGTGATGCCCGACAATCCCGGCGTCCGATTCAATCCGCGTAATCCCGTAATCTGCAATCTGCAATCTGCAATCTGCAATCTGCAATCTGCAATGTCAATTCTTATACGTAACGCGCCAGATAACGTTATGGGCGTCGTCAGTGACGAGCATCGATCCGTCCGACAGCGGAAGGATCGCGACGGGACGGCCCCAGACGTCTGGCCGGTCATCGGCAGGCGACCAGCCGACGATGAAGTCCTCGTACGCGCCGGTGGGTTTGCCGTCGCGGATTGGAATTCTCACGACTTTGTAGCCGGTGCGCTGCTTGCGGTTCCACGACCCGTGCAGCGCGAGAAACGCGTCGCCGCGATACTCCGCCGGAAACTGCGTGCCTGAATAGAAGGCCAGGCCGAGCGGCGCCGAGTGCGACTGCAGCAGCACATCCGGCACGATCGCCTTGGCCACCAGATCGGGCCGCTCGCCCTTGCGCCGTGGATCCTCGTTAGGCCCTGTGTAGGCGAACGGCCAGCCGTAGAAACCGCCGTCGCGGATGCGCGACACGTAGTCGGGCACCAGGTCGTCGCCCAGCATGTCGCGCTCGTGGACCGAGGCCCACAGCTCGTTGGTCCCGGGACGGAACGTCAGGCCAACGGCGTTGCGCACGCCGGTGGCGAAGGGCCGCAGCATGCTGCCGTCGGGATTCATCTCGAGAATCGTCGCGCGCGGCGAGGGTTCGACGTCCACGTTGGACGCGGACCCGACGGTCACGTACAACTTCTGGCCGTCGGGGCTGAACGTCATCGTGCGCGTCCAGTGGTTGCCGCCGCCGGGCACTTTCGCGACGACCTCGGGAGTGCCGGTGAGCGAGGCCTGGCCCGGGGCGTACTTCCAGCGGACGATCGCGTCGGTGTTGCCGACATAAAACCAGCCGCCATGGATGGCCATCCCCATCGGGCGGTCCAGCCCCTTCGCGAACACGGCACGGGTCTCGGCCTTGCCGTCCTTGTCGGTGTCGCGCAGCGCGGTGATCGTGTTGGCGGTCGTATCGGTAACGAACACCTCGCCGCCAGGCCCTTCCATCGCCCATCGAAGCGTCTTGAAGCCGCCCTCGGCAAAGATGTCGATGGCAAAACCTGGCGGCAGCGTCAGCGTGGCGCTGGCGGGCCGTGGCACGACCTGCGGCGGGTTGGCGACGCCGGTAGCCGGGGGCGGCAGGTCCCCCGGTTTGATGTGATACGACTTGAGCGGGCCCGAGCCGGTGGGACGCGACTGCGCGGCCACGGCAGCGGCGCACGTGGCGGCAGCGACAACAACCCACAGATACGCCGGCGACTGGACGCATTGTCGGACCCCCTGTTTCAGCGCGAGGCGTGCGCGATGCGCCAGATCCGCTGGTTGGCGTCGTCGACCACCAGCAGCGCCCCGTCGCCTGCCACGGCAATACCCACCGGCCGGCCCCAGACTTCCTTCTTGTCCGCGCCGAGCATCCACCCGGTGGCGAAGTCCTCGTAGCCGCCCGACGGCTTGCCATTCGCAAACGGAATGCGGATGACCTTATAGCCGGTGCGCACGCTACGGTTGGACGAGCCGCGCAGCGTCGCAAAGGCGCTGCCGTGATAGCTGGCCGGGAAGCTCTTTCCCTGGTAGAAGACCAACCCCATCACCGCCGAGTGCGCCTCGAGCAGCACATCGGGCACGACGGTCTGCTTCACCAGGTCGGGCCGTTCGCCGGCGTGGCGCGGATCCTCGTTGGGGCCGGCGTAGGCAAACGGCCAGCCATAGAAGCCGCCTTCGCGAAGGCTGGTGATGTAGTCAGGCACCAAGTCGTCGCCGAGCTTGTCGCGCTCCTGCACCGCCGCCCACAACGTGGAAGTCGACGGCTCGAATCCCAGCCCGATGGGGTTGCGCAATCCGGTCGCGACCACGCGTCGGTCCGAGCCGTCGGGCTTCACCGAAAACACCAGGGCGCGGTCCGCGTCGGGCGCGCCGGCGTCGGAGCTCGACCCGAGCGTGACGTAGAGCCGCGCGCCGTCGGGGCTGAAGGCGATGTTGCGCGTCCAGTGCCCCGGCTCGGCCGGCATCTCGACGATCTTCTCGCCCGTGCCCTCTGCCTTGAGCTGCCCGTCCTTGTAGGGCCACCGCACGATGTTGCCGGCGTTGGCGACATAGATGTGCCCGGCTCCAAAGGCAACGCCGAACGGGCGGGCGAGGCCCTCGGCAAACACGTGGCGCTCGTCGGCGGTCCCGTCGCCGTTGGTGTCGCGCAGGACCGTCAGCGTGTGCAGGTCCGAGTCGGTCGCAAACACATCACCGCCAGGCGCGACCGCCACCCAGCGCATGCGCTTGAAGCCGCCCTCCGCAAACACCTTCGACGAGAACCCCTTCGGGACAGTCAGCGTGGCGCCCTCCGGCTGGGGCACCACCGACGGGGGGTTTCGAACGTCCGGCGTCGCAAACGGCTTGGGCAGCGCGTCGGGCTTGACCTGGTGCTGCTGCGCCGCCAGCGCCGATGCCAACGCCACTACCGCCCCACCCACCGCGAGAAACTGTCTGGTCATCGCACCTGAACCTGGAACCCGTGAACCTGTGAACCCGTGAACCTTGTGAACCCGTGAACGTGTGAACCCGCGAACCCGAGTTTAGAGAGTGTCCGTAACCCGTTCGCGCTTGGCGTCGAAGAACAGCACTTCGCCACGGCGATACGCACTGACCCCCATGCCAATGGCCGCCATCGCCCGATAGCCGGTCTCGGCGTCCAGGTTGGGCGATTTCCGGCTGCGCACGCAGTCGAGGAAGTTGTCCATGTGCGGATGGGTACCGCGGACAAACGGCTGCACCGCGATCTTGACCGTCTCGCTGCCGGTCTTCTTGACGAAGTCGTCCTTGTACTCGCGATCGGGCACGACCTCGATTTCCGTGTTGTCGAGCGACTCGCTGTCGCGCGCCACGAAGATCGTGCCTTCCGAGCCGTGGATCACCAGCGGCGCGCCGACGCCGCTGCCCACCGAACAGGCCAGCTGCATGGTCCACTTCGGGTAGTCGACGTTCATGAAAAAGGTGTCCGGCACCTCGCGATCGTGCTGCGCGTAGATGCCCCCGCCGGCGGTCACGCGATGCGGGAACTCCGAGCCGATCGTCACGAGCAGCGGCGACACCGTGTGGTAAAACAAGTCAGTCGCAATACCGCCGGAGTAGTCCCAGTACTTTCGCCAGCGGAAGTAGCGCTCGGGCGAAAACGGACGCTTCGGCGCGCTGCCGAGAAATGCCTTCCAGTCGAGCGTCTTCTCGGTCGCCTCGGCATCGATGGCGTAGTTCCACTCGCCGTGCTTGTTGCGATTGCGGCCGAACCCACCCGAGGCCCACATCACCTGGCCGATGAACCCGTCGGCAATCGCCTGCCTGGCCTTCCAGAAGTGATCCATCGACGCGTACTGGCTGCCGACCTGCAACACGCGGCCGCCCGCCTTGACCGCCTCGGTGATGTCTTTGGCCTCGTCGACCGTGTAGGTCATCGGCTTTTCGAGGTAGACGTCCTTGCCGGCCTTGAGCGCCGCGAGCGCGTGCGCGTGGTGCCAATGGTCCGGTGACGAGATCACGACGACGTCGATGTCCGGGCGTCCGCAGAGCTCGCGGTAGTCGTGATAGACCGACTTGGCGTCAACGCCGGTGGCTTCCTGCGCTGCCTTCTTGCGCTTGTCCCAGATGTCGTTGACGGCCACTGCCATCACGTCGCCCTTGTCCTTGCTGCGCGCGACGAGGTGGCGGATGTGGCTGTTCATGCGTCCGCCGCACCCGACAAAGCCGACGTTGAGCCGGTCGTTGGCGCCCCGGATACGGCCAGCGGCGAGGCTGTGAGGACGTGCGTCGGCAGGCGCCGCCGCCATGCCCGCGCCCAGGACGGCCGCGCCGGCGCCGACCTGCTTGATGAAGTCGCGTCTGCTGGATGGCTTGCTCATGGACACTCCGAGTGGATAGACCACTGGAGTATATTTCAGAACTGCGGATTGCAGATTGACGATTGCAGATTACGAGCCGGCCGTCGCCTCGATCAACATGAAGCGTTGCTCGACCTGTTTGGTCGAGCGCGCCTCGAAGTTTGGCAGCATGCCGACAACGGTGTACGTGCCTGGCTCCAGCGAGGAGGTGCGGATCGCGCCGGTGAACTGAATCTGGGCCCGCTTGGCGTCCACGACCGGCTCGCCAGCTGCCTCCACATCGCCAACCGGCTGGCCGTTGCGCAACAGCGCGAGCTGCATGCCGTGCTTGACGGCCTGGAGGTCCTCCGGCGTCGCGTTGTACACCGTGTAGAGCAGATGCACCGTCTCGCCTCTTGTGAAGACCATCGAGGGCTGAGGCACGAAGCGCACGGCGCCGGCGTCGAGCGGCTGGCGGTCGGACGGGTCGGCAGGCGCGGCGGCTGGCCGCCTGCTTACCTGGCGGGTTAGCAGCATCGTGCTCGCCGTCGATGGCGCCCGAAAGTCCTTCAGCGACAACCGGCCATCGGTCCCGCCCATCTTCCCCGACCGCTCGTCGCGAAAGACGATGCGCCACTCGTAGTCGCCAGGTAGCAGCGGCAATACATCGGTCATGGCGACAAATGCGGTGCGGTCACCTTTCGCGCGATCCAGCTCCGCGGCACCGAGCGCGGCGTCCAGCCGGCGCTCGAAGTACATCGGCAGCCGCGTGTGGCCCGCGTCGACGACCCGCACGATTGCCGTGGCGGCGAGCTGGTAGCCACTCTTCGCGCGTTGCGCCTCGAGTGCCGACGCCGGCACCCCGGCGCTCGAGTACCAGCACGGGGAATCCTTCATCGCTGGCGAAGTAACTGACCGAGGCGGCCATCGGCAGATCGACCGGCGCCTTCGGCATCTGCATCGCGCGACGCAGCGCCAACCCTCGATCGTCTTTGCTGAAAAGGGACTGCGGACGGGACTCGTAATACCCGCGGGTTGTCTGCTGCACCTTGACGTCGGGCCGGTTCACATCCACTTTCACCGAGCGGTAGCGGCCAGTTTGTCGCAGGTCGATCGGGTAGTAGCTGACCACGTAGTAGCCCGAGGCGTCCTCGGCGACCTTCTGGAAGATGTCGGACATCCGATTGGTGCCGATCAGCGCACGGCCGCCCGTTTCACGCGCGAGGTTGTTGAGGCCCTCGCGCGCCGAGATGCGCATTTCGGCCTGCCCGATCAGGTCTGGCTCGCCGGGCCGGCGGCGGCGGTCGATCGCCGCCGGAATAATGCGGTCGTCAACCGGCGGCGACGCGTCGAGGCCACGCGAATCGACGGTGTAGAAACTCACCCGGCGACGTACGGCAAAGCTGGCGAGGTCCTGGAAGAGTCCCTGGTTGTCGTGCTCGAGCCGCAGTCCAGGGCGCATCAGGACGAGGGCCTTCTTGCCGGGCAGCTCCGCCAGGCGCTCCACCAGGTCGTAGTAGTAGTTGAGCGTGACGTCTCCGTAGACGGGCAAACTGCGGTCGGCGCGTCCCACCGAGAGGAATGGCCGCGCCATTGACCCGTCTCCCTCACCTGATTCAGTTCGTGTGATGAAGCCTGGCATCGGTGCGAGGCCATCTCGCTGGCGGCTGAACGTCGCGGCAAGCGCGCGTTCTTCCGCGGCATCATCCCCCAGGTGCCGCGCCTGGTCGACCAGACCCGGCAGCCCGTCGGCGCCGAACGGGCCGCGCGCAAGCTGGTTGAGCGTCGCCAGTAGCCGCGCGCGATCGTCGGTGAATGGCCGGCCTCCAAGCGAGACCTTGAACCCGGGCTGCAGGCCGCCGAGCAGGAATCCGCGGATGGCATCTTCAGCACGGTGCGCGTCGGTGGGCGCGACCTCTGTGACCACATAGATCCAGGTCGGCGCCACCGGGCCATCGGCCACCTGCTCGGCCGGTGTGCCGTCGGGCTGCTCCCAACGCGCAGGGCTCGAGGTCACGACGGGCAGGTACTGCGCCGTGGCGACGTCGTGAGGCACGCCGTCTTCCTTGAGCGAGAACTCGGAGCGCGCGAGATCCGACAGCGGGTGACCCTGTCGATCGGTGACGCGCACCTCGACTTCGACGAGGCGTACCTCGACGCGATAATCCTGGGCGCTCAGCGCGGTGGTGAGCGCGACGACAAGCAGCAACGCGGCGTGGTGACGCATGGACGCCCTCACCCGGGGGAATCAGGCAGATTATAGTGGATACCGAGCGAAGCCATCCGCCGATTCCATGGCGGACTCATCCGCAGATTCCGCGCGCAGGTGACTGCGTGGAATCACCTACTTCAGGCCCAAAGTCGCCAGGTGCGGGGCCAGCGCTCGTTCGAGCGCTGCGTCATCGCCTCCGACGTTCACGTCACGAAACAACGACCAGTGCTCTTCGTGGGTCACTGAACCACCCGGCGGCAGCGTCGCCATGGGGCCAAGCGTTTCCAGCTCTATGAAGTCCCCGGCCGTGTAGGCCTCGGTGTTGACGCCGTGATCCGGGTAGGTCTTGCCCTCGTGCCAGGCGTAGCGCTTGATGAACAGGTCGCCCTTTCTGGCGTAGCCGGCCCAGCCACGTTTGTTGGCCACGCCGATCTTCTGTGAGCCTGCCCGCGCAGTATCCGTGCGCAAGCGGATGTATTTCGGCCCGAGCGACCATCGCGGATCGGACAAGTCGGTATACGCCCACATCGTCAGCGACCGCACCGGCAACAGCGCGTCGTCGTGGCTCGCGTACGGCTCCTGGGGGATGACGATCGTACCGCCGGCGTTCATGATGGTCAGCGCCCACGGCGCGACATCGACGCTCCAGAGCGACCGATTGGTCAGGCGATGCCCGATGATGACGCCGGTGCCGGTCTCGGCCAGGGTCACCGTCAGTTCCTTCACCATGCCCGTCTGCGGTTCAACCGGCTGCACCAGCCGCACGGTGGCGCCGGTGACCGTGGCGTCAACCGGCCCGTTGTCCGGGGAGTAGCTGCGCGGCATGTCTTCGGGAGCAGTCCACAAACGGTGGCCGCCCCACGGCTTCCACTCGCCCAGCGCGGTCTTCACGCTGGCGTCGGGCACCTCGCCGAGCAGGTTGTCGCCGCCTATGAAGCCGTACCGAATCACGCGCGGGCCGATGGTCGTGGTGAGGATCACCTCGACGGCGCCGTTGGACAGTCGAATGCAATTGGGCTGATTGAAATAGGTGACCCGCTCCACTTTCACCTCAGCCGACGCGCCGGAAACGGCGGAAAGAACGGTCGCGATGACGAAAACGCCACTGGCGATGGGACGCATGCCGCGGATGATAGCCGAATTGCTAGCGAGTGAGCGCCCACAGTTGATAGACCCCGAGCGCGACCATGGCAGCGGCCGAAAGCCACAGGCCGATCGACTCCCACAGCGGTCCGCGCAGGCGCGGGTCGATGTCGTGGTTGAAGCGCACGGCGGCCACGCCGAGAAACGGCAGCATCAGCGCCTGCCCGGTCGCGCCGATGAGCACAAGCGTCACAGGCTGCGACCAGGCCAGGTACACCAGCGCGCAAATGAGCGAGATGCCGATGGAGAACCAGCGCACCGCGCGCAGCCGGGCCGCCTCGTCGCGGTACCGCGTGACGCCGAACAGCGCAAGGGCGTCGGCCGCGAGCCGCGCGTTGGCGGCGGTTGCGCCGAAGTAGGTCGAGTACAGGACGAAGAAGGCGCCCGTCAGAAAGATCACGAGCGTCCACTCGCCGAACGTCTGACGGAACATCTGCGACAGGACGTGAATCATGTCGGCGTTGGTCACGTCGAGGCCGCGCGCGTGCAGGACGGCCGCGCCCAGCAGGTAGAACGCAACAGTGATGGAGGTGTAGAGCAGGAGCGAGACGCCCGCGTCGACCCGCATCACCCGCATCCAGCCTCGTGCGCGCGCAGTCCAGCCGGCCGTGCCGTCGTCTGTCCCGACATGACGCGCGTAGCCCTTTTCCAAACACCAGTAGGGGTAGTAGATCAGCTCCGACGCGCCGACGCCGATGACGCCGAAGGCGGCAAAGGCGACGGTGAAGCTGTCGGGCAGCGTGAACTGCAGGCCGCTCCACAATTGCGACGCCGTGATGTGGTACGGCGTGGATTGGAGCACGCCGACCGAGAGCAGGGCCGACACCGTAAAGGCTGCCACCATCCACGTCGCGCCGCGCTCGACCGCGCTGTAGCGGCCGCTGGCGAGCAGCAGCGCGCACGACACGCCGACTGGCAGCGCCCAGGCTCGAGGCCCGCCGCCGATGCCCAGCTCGGCGAAGACCCCGGCGATGCCGCCCACGATGCCGCTGACCTGGAAGATCAGCGACAGGTACATCGCCAGCCACAGCCAGAGGATCCACGACACCCGCCAGCGCGGGCCCGGCATGCCGTTGAGCGCGTCGAGCGTGGTCCGGCCGGTGGCGACCGCGGTTCGCGCGAGCTGGATCTGCACGAACACCTTCAGCACGCAGCCGAGCACGATAAACCACAGCAGGCTGAAGCCCACCGACGCACCCAGCTTGGGCGTGACGATGAGCTCGCCAGATCCGACGATCGTGGCGGTGATGATGAAGCCGGGGCCTAAATGCCGGACGAGTCCCCCGAGTGACGTGGGAGGGGGACTCGTCATTTTAGATTGACGATCGCCGAGTGCCGATTACGGCTACACGTCACAGAGGACGACGGCTTCGCGCAGCGACGCCATGGGCTCGCGCAGCGGGATGAACTCGTGCGCGAAATAGCCGGTGTAGCCGGTCTCGTGAATCGCCTTCACGATAGCGGGCCACTGCAGCTCCTGGGTCGGATCGAGCTCGTTGCGTCCCGGCACGCCGCCCGTGTGGTAGTGGCGCGATCCAGTCCTTGTTGTCCTTGATCGTCCGGATGATGTCGCCCTCCATGATCTGCATGTGGTAGATGTCGTACAGCAGCTTCACGTTGGGCGATGCCACGCGCTTCATGACTTCGACGCCAAACGGCGTCTTGTCGCCCTGGTAGTCCTTGTGGTTCACCTTGCTGTTGAGCAGCTCGACGACCACCGTGACGCCGTGTTCTTCGGCGATGGGCTTGATGCGGTTCAACACCGCGGCGCAGTTGGCGATCGCCTGGTCGTCGGGCATCCCCTTGCGGTTGCCGAAGAAGGTGATCAGGTTCGGCACCTTCGCCGCCTTGGCAAACGGGATTCCCGTCTTGAAGGTCTCGTAGATCTGGTCGTGAAGCGCCGGGTTGTTCAGGCCGTCCGGGATCGTGCCGCCGCCTTTGCCCGGGTAGCCGGTCGACACGGTCAGTCCGTACTTGGCGGCGATCGCGAACTCCTCGGGCTGCAGCAGGTCCACCGCCGGAAGGCCGAGATCGGCAACCGATTTGAGGAAGTCCTCGAGCGGGATGCGCTGGTAGCACCAGCGGCACACCGACTGCTTCAACTTGCCCAGCTTGACGGCTTTCTCCTGTGCAGAAGTCTCCGAACCGGCTAGCACCGCGCCGGCGGCCACGGCCCCGGCGGTCTTGAGCGCATCTCGTCGTGAGAGCATCGTCAGTCTCCTGATCAGTTCAATTCCAACGCGATCACCGTATCGTACGGGTCCACGGCCGCCTGCGGAATCGTGAGGATGGCGCCCTCGGCGACGTTTCGCACGTCGGCCTTCGCACCGGTCTTCACGAAGCGTGCGCTTTTCACCGGCCCGCCCACGGAGGGCACAAGCAGGCTCTGGTCCTGCCAGTTGAGCACGTGCACGTAGACCGTGCTGCCCTTCTTCGTCGTGACGCCCCACGGCCGCGGCGTCACCGGCCCGCCCCGAGAGCCGTAGATCGACTCGCCGTGCACGGCGAGCCACTCGCCCACTTCCTTCAGTCGTGCGCTGTGCTCGGGTTGAATCTTCCCGTTGGGCATGGGCCCGACGTTGAGGAGGAAGTTGGCGTTGTAGCCGGCGCCCTTGACCAGCAGGTGGATAAGATCCCGCGTGCTCTTGTGGCGCCGATCCTGCAGGTTGAAACCCCAGGCCCCGTTGATGGTGTCGCACATCTCGAGCGGCAGGCTGCCGATCTGGGAATCCTCGTTGAAGCCGGCCGTGTTGTGTCCCGGCAGGTCCTTCTCGAACATCTGGAAGTCTTCGCCGTCAAACGGCTTCTTGTGATGGTTGGCGCCGACCAGCGCCTGGGGCTGGAGCCGATGGATGAGCGCGTACGTCTCGTCCAACCGCCACCGGGCATCCGGCCGGTCCCACCAGCCGTCGAACCAGATGCCGCCGATCTCGCCGTAGTTGGTGAGCAGCTCCGTGAGCTGCGCGTTCATGTAGTCGATGTACTTGTCCCAGCTGCCGGCGTCGGGCCGTCCCGCGTCGTTGCCCGTGCGCCCTCGCGGATAGTAGTCGGGGTGGTGCCAGTCGAGCTGCGAGTAGTAGAAAAACAGCTTGATGCCCTGCTTGCGGCATTCCTCGGCGAGCGCCTTGAGCACGTCCTTCCGGTACGGCGTCTTGTCGACGATGTCCCAGGTTGGAGGCCTTGGAGTCGAACATCGCGAAGCCGTCGTGGTGCTTCGAGGTGATGGTGATGTACTTCATCCCGGCGGCCTTCACCATCGCCACCCACTCGGCCGCGTCAAACTGCTGCGGGTTGAAAAACGCCGGCAGCTTTTCGTAGTCGTCGACCGGGATTCTCTGATTGTTCATCACCCACTCGCCGTCGCCGAGGACGCTGTAGACGCCCCAGTGGACGAAGAGCCCGAACTTGGCATCCTGGAACCACTCGCGCGCCTTCAGGTTCTCGGGCGCCGGCGCGTAGGCCGTCTGCGACGCGGCTGGCGCCGCCCAGAGCACGGCCGCGACGAGCAGCAGCGAGCCGATCCTCACGCCTTGGTCACTCCGAGGTGCGTGTAGCAGTTGTCCGGGCAGCCGTCCCACATCGGGTTTGGCACGTTGCCCATGTACTGCAGGTCTGCGATGCCCATCTTGCTCGTGAAGAACCCCGTCGCCACGGCATCGCGGAAGCGCGAGAAAAACGCGACGCCATGGCTGAACTCGGGCCTGGCCTTGCGCGGATAGGCGATGTCGTCGACGAGCGCGGTGCGCTGCTCGTCGGTGATCTCGACGAAGGTCTTGCCGAAGCGCGTGTTGGACTCGGCATCGAGCCATCGCAGGCCGCCACGCATCGGCACCTGGCCTTCCGGCCGGTCAATCATCATGAAGTCGATGAACTCGGGCACGCCGGCGTCGGTCGCGCTGCCGGATCGTTCGTCTTTCGGGATCACGATGTTGGAGAGCAGCGCCACGGTCGCCCACTCGTGCGCGGTGAAGAACTTCGGCTTGTACGCACCCTTCCGGCCGGCCGCCGCGGGCTTGGCCGTCGTGGGGTGCTGGTGCGCCTGCGCCTGAGCCGATTCGTCAGTGAGGCCGATGCCTGCCGCCACTGGGGTGGCGCCGATGATTTTGAGTGCGTTGCGTCGGGTAATGTCCATTAGACGTTCCCCTTCTTCATCTCATCCGCCAGGTGCTCGCTGGTCCGCCAGGACAGCGCCATGATCGTCCACGTGCAGTTCTTGTGGGCATTGGACACGAATGGGCCCGCGTCGGCGACGACCACGTTTTTTGCCTCGTGCGCCTGGCACCATTCGTTGAGGACTGACGACTTCGGGTCCTTGCCCATCCGGGTGCAGCCGGCCTCGTGAATGATGCGCCCGCCGGCCTCGAGCCCGTAGTCGCGGTCCTTGCCAGGCATGGCGCCGAGCGGTTCGCCACCCATCGCGTGGATGATCTCCCGGAAGGTCTGCTGCATGTGCTTGGCCTGGTTGTGCTCGTGCTCGCTCCACTTCCAGTGAAACCGCAGAACCGGGATGCCAAACTTGTCGACCGTGTTGGGGTCGATCTCGCAGTAGCAGTCGTCGCTCGACACCATCTCGCCACGGCCGGCAAACCCGACCGTCGCGCCGTAGTACTTGCGGTAGTCCGCTTTGAGCGCCTTGCCGTAGCCGCCGCCGTTGCTGCCCGGCATGTAGGCGATGCCGCCGCCGAAGCCGTACCCCGGCATGCGGAGACCACCGCCGATCTCGATGTGGTAGCCGCGCGGGAAGTCGAGCTTCTGTGCCGTCGAGCCACCATGGCATATACAGATGCGCGCCGCCGGCGCCGTCCTCGTTGTGCGCGGGCATGTCCAGCATTTTCGGGATGAAGCCGCCGACCGACAGCCCCGTCGAGTCCGTGAGGTACTTGCCCAGGACGCCGCTGCTGTTGGACAAGCCGTTGGGATGCCGTGGCGAAGTCGAGTTGAACAGCAGCCGCGCCGATTCACCGGCGCTGGCGGCCAGCACCACCGCCTTGGCCCGAACCGTGATCTCGCGCCCGTCCGATGTGTTCACGTAGGACACGCCGGTTGCCAGGCCGTTGGTGTCGGTCAACACCTCGCGCGCCATGGCGCCGGTGATGATCTTGAGTTTCCCGGTCGCCAGCGCTGGCGGCAGAAACACGGACGTCGACGAGAAGTTCGAGTGCGTCGCGCAGCCGCGGCCGCACTGGCCGCAGAAGTGGCACTGCGGCCGCCCGTTGTGCGGCTTGGTGATGATCGACAGCCGGTTCGGAACGCACGGGATGTTCAGCTTGTCGGAGGCCTGCTTGATCAGCCGCTCGTAGCAGCGCGGCGCCGGAGGCGGCAGGAAGATGCCGTCGGGCTCGTTGGGAATGCCTTCGTTGGATCCGAACAGGCCCACGAACTGATCGAGCTGGTCGTAGTACGGCTTGATGTCGTCGTAGGTGATCGGCCAGTCCTCGCCGAGCCCGTCGAGGCTCTTGCGCCGGAAATCATCCGGGCCCATGCGAAGCGAGATCCGGCCCCAGTGATTCGTGCGGCCGCCCAGCATCCGCGCGCGATACCAGTCGAAGCGCTCGCCCTAGCGACGCCGTGTAGGGCTCGCCGTCGATCGCCCACCCGCCGATGCATCCGTCGAACTCGCCGAAGGCGCGCTCGGGCGTGGAGGCGCCCCGCCGCGGCGAGTCGTAGGGCCACTTGAACATCGCCGAGTCGGTCGCCGAGTCCCACTTCGGGCCCGCTTCGAGCATCACGACGTTGGCGCCGGCCTTGGTGAGCACGTAGGCGGCCGCGCCGCCGCCGGCGCCAGAGCCGACGATACACACGTCATACGTCGTTGGTGTCTGCTTGATTTGCATCGAGAGTTCCCATCGGTCGTAAGGGCGGGTCTCAAACCCGCCCACTGTGACGTCCCTCGTCGCTACCGCGCGCTCGAAGGCGCCGGCGCACGCGTGAGCTCGGCGACGAGCCAGTCGTTGACCTCGTCCACCTGCTCCTGTGTCGTGCGGTGGCCGGTGTCGTAGGCGAGCATCAGTCGTTTGGACGCGGTGATGACGTTGTAAGCCGCATACATCGACGTCGGCGGGCAGGTCTCGTCGTTGTAGCCCCACGAGTAGAGCCCCGGCGCCGTGACGCGGCGGGCGAAGTTGACCACGTCATAGTAACGGCTGGTCGCGATCTTGGCTTCGTCGCGGTGCACGTTTGGACCCTCCGTCGCCCGGAACATGTGCGGCCACCCGCCGGCACGGCCGTTGAGGTAGCCGGTGAGGTCCGAGAGCGCCGGATAGTACGCCGCCAGTCGCGTCACGCGCCGATCCAACCCGGCCGTCACGATGGCCAGCGCGCCGCCCTGGCTCCCGCCAGTAACCCCGAGGTTACGCCCGTCCCACTCGGGAAGCGACGTCAGGAAGTCGTTGGCCCGCAGCGTCCCCGCATAGACGCGACGATAGTAGTAGCGCTCGCGCGAGTCGAGGCCGAAGGCGGGATAGCCGTTGAGGCCGCCCCGCCCGAGGCCGTCGTACACCTCCTGCGGCTGAATCACGGGGATGCCGTGAATGCCGATCTGCAGCGTGATCACGCCGCGGCCCGCCAGTTCGGCCCATCCGCGATACGGCCGCACGCCCGCCCCCGGCACGCTCAGTAGCGCGGGGTACTTCCCCGACGCCCTCGGCATGCAGAGCACGCCGTACAGCCGGCTGGCGCCCTCGGTGACCCCGACGTTCTGCAGATTGACCTGCCAACAAGTGGCATCGGCGGTGCCGTAGTCGGGCATCGGCGTCCACCGCGCGTCGATGGGCAATGCCGCCAACCGCGCGCGCTCGCCGTCCCAGAACGCGTCGAAGTCGGACGGATTGGTCTGCGTCGGCTGAATCGCCTCGGGCGAAAAGCCCGCCGTGCCGACGCCGCGATAGGTGTGCCCCTCGATCTCCACCGTCGCGACGAGCCGCAGAAACCCCGGGCTCGTCATCGTGCCGGCCGACACGCTGAGCGGCGCGCCGGCGACGACCGCCGTCGCTTCCGTGGTGGGCGGGCAGCATCTCGGGGCCGACGCCGTAATTGACTGTCGCGCCCTGCACCGGGTGTCCGTCGCGGAGCACGTCGATGCGAAAGCTCACGGGATCGCCGGGCCGGTACGTCCAGTCGGCCCGGTCGGGGGTGACCGTCACCGAGACGCGGCTGAACGGCTGCCGCGGTCCCTGCGCCTCAGCGGACGCAAGGCCGGACAAAGCGACGAGAAGGGTCGCGAGGAATCTGCGAGGTGTGGAGCGCATGCGCGTCTGGTCAAGGAGGTCGGACCAGTGCGACGGATCATACTCCAGGTCGATCGGGTTGATCGGGTCGATGCACCTCCTCTCGAACCCCCTACTCCTCGGCGACCAGCAGCGCCTGCAGCAGCACGGTTTGACGCCACCCTCGTTCCAGGGCATCCACGTACTCCGCTGTGGCGTCGAGGACGCTGCGCCGTGCCAGGAGCACCTGCGGGTATGCCGCCGCCATCTCACGGTAGCGCGCCAGGTACAGCCGGTAGGCCTCCTCGGCGCGTGGCAATACTTCCTGGGCATAGGCGGCCGCCGACGCCGCGGCGTCTTCGCGCGCCGTCCAGACCTGGCTGAACTGCCTCTCCAGCCGCTGTTCGGCCAGGCGAAGCGCGCCGCGAGCGAGGTCCGCCTCCGCGCGCGCCGCGGCTGTGCCTCCACGGTTGCGATTCCACAGCGGCACGCGCACTCCGATTTCGGCGGTGCCCTCCCAGCCTACCGTGCGCGGATCGCCGCCCGGCGTGCGCTCGAACAGCTCGCGGTTGTAGAGCAGGCCGCCGCGGACGACGAGGTCCGGCGAGGTTTCGCGCCCGGCGCTGGTCAGCCGCGCCTCGGCCTCGGCCACGCGCGCGCGAGCCGACCGGACTGCCGGGTTGCCCTCGACGACTGCCTGATGGACTGACGTGCGCTCGGCCAGTCGCGGCAATTCACGGAGCGATCCGCTGACGGGCAGCCGCGGCAGGTCCGGGCGGCCCACCGCGACGGCAAGCGCCATCCACGCGTCGTCACGCGCCAGCTCGGCACGCCTCATCGCCAGAGCCATGCGGGTCGCCTCGGCTTCGGCCTCGAGGAGATCGGGCCGATCGGCAGCGCCGACGTTGTACAGCTGTTGCGCCACCGTCACGCCCTCGCGCAACAGTTCGGACAGCCGCGTGCGCGCGGCAAGCCGCTCCTCGGCGGCGAGAACACCTGCGTAGGCCGCACCGACGCCAGCGAGCACGCGCGCCCGCGCGGCGGCCGCGTCGGCCTCGGCAACCTGGACCCCGCCGAGCAGCGCCTCCCGCTGCAGCTTCAACTTGCCTCCGAGCGGAATCACCTGCTCGACGAAGAAACCGTGCTCCCCGCCCCGAATGACCCCGCCGGGCCGTATTTCATCGCCCGTGTAACCGATCGTGGGATTCATCCACGAGCCGGCCTGCTCGGCGTTGCCCGTGGCCCCCGCCGTCGCCGCAGCCGCCATTTGCAGCGCAGGATGCGACTCGAGCGCAAGGCGTTCCAAGTCGGCCAGCGTGTAACTGAGTCGGCGTCTGCGCCGAAGAAGCGCCGGAGCAGAGCACCAGCAGAAGCGTCAGCGGCCCCTTCATACGGCCCTCCCCGCCTGCGCGCGCCGGCGTTCCGCGATTTGCTCGAACAAGGCCGGCGAGACGACGCGAATGAGCGTCATCATGCCCATCATCCCCGCCGTCCATCCCTTGCGGAGCCCGAAGGTCTCCGGCTTCTCCACCGCTTCGTCCATCGTCATGGCCATGTCCTGCGGGAAGCCCGGCACCAGCGTGCCGTCAGGCACGCCAAGCCCGCGCGGCCCGGATGGCTGTGGCGCGGCAGCAGCCTCGTGGCGATGCGAGGCCATCAACGGGCCCACCATCGAGACCATCTGGTTCGTCATGTGGTGCGGCAGATGACAGTGCAGCATCCAGTCGCCCTCACGCGTCGCGTCAAATTCGACGTCGCGTGCCTGGGCGACGCCGACGAGCACGGTGTTGCCCGGCTGCCACTGCTCCTGCGGGATGCGGCCGGCCTCGCTGCCAGTGACGACGAAGGTGTTGCCGTGCAGGTGCAGCGGATGGTGATCCATCGACAGGTTCACGTTGCGCACGCGCACGCGCTCCCCCAGCTTGACGATCATCGGCGTCGCCGCCGGCCCCGCCTTGCCGTTCATCGTGAGCCAGTTGAACTCCATCGCCATGGTGTTGGGGATCGTGTTGTTCGGCAGGAGCGACCATCCCTGCCAGATGAGGCCGAAGTCGCGGTCCACGCGCGGGGCCTCCGGCACACGCGGGTGCGCGATGAAGAAGCCGACCATGCCCATCAGCTCCTGCATCGCCATGTGCGAGTGGTAGAAGAACGTCCCGTGCTGATGCACGGTGAACTCGTAGGTGAACATCCCGCCCGGCGCGATCGGCTCTTGCGAGATTCCCGGCCCGCCGTCCATTTCGATGGGCACTTCGAGGCCGTGCCAGTGCATCGAGAACGGCTCGGGAAGCTTGTTGTGCACGAGGAAGCGCACACGGTCGCCTTCGGTGATCTCGATGGTGGGACCCGGCATGTGCCCGTTGAAGCCCCAGGCGTCGACGTGGCGACCGGGCAGAAACTCCGTCTTCACCGGTTCGGCCACGAGATGAAACTCCTTCACCCCGTCGACCATTCGCCACGGCATCAGGGGGACGTCGGGCGTCACGACGATCGGTTGCGCGCGATCGGCGCGCGCGCGCGGCGGTGCATCGGGGCGCGAAGGCGCAGGATGTTGATGTTGTTGCGCGGCGGCGCTCGACGCTCCGGCGGCGCCGGCGACGGTCAGCAAGCCGCGCAGGAATTGACGGCGATGCGGGTGCATGGACGAGCCCTCTGGACGGGTGAAACGCGAAGTCTTCCGGCGGACCGTGGGGTCCGCAGGTCTGGACTTCAAGGTCCGCAGGACGCGAAGGTGAGGCTAGACGCGAAGGGTGCCCGATGAGTCATCGGGCGCGCGATGCCGCGGCAGATTCAGCAGGCGGGCGGCGGCACGCGTGGCCCGCACCACCACGCGCGTGGCGGGCGAGCCGTGCGACGGCAGAATCGCGAGGCTGGCGCGTGGCAACGGCGCCGAGGTGGGCTCGGTTGCCTCCGCGTGGGCGCACGAGTCGTGTGCGGCGCTAAGCGTCAGGGTGCCGGCGGGCGTCGTCGACGCCTCATGACAGCTGGATTCAGCGGGGACCGCCGATGGCGGTGCCGCAAAGCAGCGAGTCTCGCAGACCATCGCGGCGACGGGCTGCAGGAGCAACCCCACGAGCGTGATCCAGGCGACTCTCCGCATACCGGCAGTATAGCTTCGCAACGTAAAAGGTCTTACCTCTTTGCGGCATATACGATATACAATCCGGCGCCGTGGCCTTCCCCCGCATTGCCAGCCTGAAGACCGCCCAGGCCTTCCGCGAGCGCCTGGCTGCCCTCGGTATCGCGCTGCCTTTTGACGAAACGCTGCAGTCGGCGCCGGCCTCGCCGCTTGCCCGGCCGCTCGAGTCAGGAGGCCTGCGCGCGGGCAATCGCTGGTGCATCCTGCCGATGGAGGGCTGGGATGGCACTTTCGACGGCCGGCCCAGCGAGTTGACCACTCGGCGCTGGCGCCACTTTGGACTGAGCGGCGCGAAGCTCATCTGGGGAGGCGAAGCCGTTGCCGTCCGCGAGGACGGCCGGGCCAATCCCAACCAGCTGGTCATCTGCGACGAGACTGTCGGTGACCTCGAGGCGCTGCGACAGACGCTCGTCCGCGCCCACCGCGAGCGTTTCGGCGCCACTGACGATCTGCTGGTCGGCTTGCAGCTCACGCACTCTGGTCGCTTCTCCCGTCCGACGACCCGCGGCGCCGCGCCGCGCATTGCTTATCGCCATCCGGTGCTCGATGCGCGCGTCGGCGTACGCGACAACCGCGCGGTGTTCACCGATGACGAGCTCGATCGCCTGGTCGGCGACTTCCTCGTCGCCGCGCGCCATGCCCAGGCGGCGGGCTTCGCGTTTGTCGACATCAAGCACTGCCACGGTTACCTGGGCCACGAGCTGCTGAGCGGCATGACGCGTCCCGGCAAGTACGGCGGGTCGCTCGAAGGGCGCACTCGCTTCCTGCGAGAGGTCGTCGCCGGCATCCGCGCCGAGGCGCCGGGACTTGGGATCGGCGTTCGGCTGTCGGCCTTCGACATGGTTCCCTTCCGCAAGGGCGTCGACGAGGTCGGCGAACCGGAAGTCGCCGACGAGGGATACCGGGCAGCCTTTGGCTTCACGCGTGCCGCCTCCGCCGGCGACATCACCGATGCCGACGCGCTGCTGACGGCGATGTCGTCGCTCGGCATCCGATGGGTGTGCGTGACGGCCGGCAGCCCGTACTACAACCCGCACATTCAGCGACCGGCGATCTTTCCGCCCTCGGATGGCTACCTTCCGCCTGAAGACCCGCTAATCGGCGTGGCAAGGCAGATCGACGCGACGGCGCGGCTCAAGGCACGCCATCCCGAGATGGTGATTGTGGGCTCGGCGTACAGCTATCTCCAGGAGTGGGCGCCCCACGTCGCGCAGCATGTGGTGGGCGCCGGTATGGCCGATGCCGTCGGCCTTGGTCGCATGGTGCTCAGCTACCCCGACCTGCCGGCCGACGTGCTCTCGGGCGCCTGCCTCAAGACCAAGTTGATGTGCCGCACATTCAGCGACTGCACGACCGCGCCACGCAACGGGCTGGTGTCGGGCTGCTTTCCGCTCGATCCGTTTTACACGAAGCACCCGCACGCCGTCGCCCTGAAGGAACTGAAGAAGAAGGTGAAGGCGTAGCGGGGCTCCCCTCATGCCGACCGTCTTCAGAAGTATTTCTTCAGCCCGGCGGCCAGCAGCACACCCGACGGGCTCAGCCCGCGAACCTCCTGGACCACCTGGTAACGAACCTCGCCAGAGATCACGGTGTCGCGGTTGAGGAAATACTCCACGCCGCCCAGCAGCGACCCGCCAAGCTCGGACTCGCCGTCGCCAAGCTCGCGGCCGTTGTCTTTCTCCTGCACCAGGTGGGCGCCGAGCCCGGCACCGGCGTACGGGTGCCAGGCGCCATGCTCCCAGTTGTAGAGCAGGTCGGCCCCGATTCGAATCTGCTCGAGCGAGTCTTCGTCTTCGCGGTCGAAATCCGAGTCGGTCCATCCGACGCCGAAGCGCACGCCGATGCGCGGGCTGAACTGAAACTGGAACTGCCCTTCCAGGTAGAGCGAGTTGCCCAATGCGTCTTCAGCGGGCAGGAACGCGCCGATGGCGCCGCCGACAGCGACGGCGCCTTCCGCAGGTTGACGAGCTTGCGCGGATGCGCCCACGGGCACGGCGAGGACCGCAGCCAGCACGACGAGCGGGACCATGCGATGCATAGGACTCATGACCTCCGGCGGCGATGGAAATCAAGATTGGTTCCACGCGCGCATTCGACGTAACATTCGGCGCGCCGTGCGGTTACCGGAAATTTGATCAGCTGCCTGGACTCATGCGCCTGGTGTAACGTCGACACGGTGACGCGACAGGCATCAACCCAATCAACCAGACCCAACCCGACCCAACCTGACCCAACCTGACCCAACCTGACCCAACCTGGAAAATGTCCCGTCCCCAAGCCCACGTCGCAGCGACCGCGTTTCTGTCGCTGTTCTCCATCGTCGGGTTCGCGCTGTACGGCCTGCCCTTTTTCTACGACTTCTTCGTGAGGGATCTGGGCTGGACGCGTCAGCAGGTGACCTCGGGCAACGCCTACAGCAAGCTGCTCGTTGGCCCGCTGTTCGGTTTTCTGGCCGGCTGGTTCGTCGATCGGTTCGGCCCGCGGCGGCTCATGCTGGCGGGCATCCTGATGGCCAGCGGCGCGCTGGTGGGGTTGGGCACCGTCTCGACGCTTGGCTTCTTCTACCTGTTCTACGTGTTCAACGCGCTGGGTTACGTCTGCGGCGGCCCGCTGCCCAACCAGGTGCTGCTGTCGCGATGGTTCGACAGCAATCGCGGCAAGGCGATGGGCTTCGCGTATCTCGGCATCGGCGTCGGCGGCGCCATCGTCCCATTGCTCGCACACGCGCTCACCCAGCGGTTTGGCTGGCAGGCCGCGCTGCAGATTCTGGGCGTGCTGATGCTCGTGATCGCGTTTCCCATGGCGTGGTTCGTGAGGGAGAAGCCTGAGGAGTCAACACCGTCCGGGGCGAACGAGCAAGCAGCAACTTCGCAATCGTCAATCGTCAATCGTCAATCGTCAATGCCACCCGGCGCCCTCCCGTCACTCGCGCCGGTACTGAGATCCCCCGCGTTCTACCTGTTGATGGTCGGCTCCATGTGCTCCATCGCCGCGGTGGGCGGCACCATGCAGAACCTGAAGCTGTTCCTGAGCCTGGACGTCAAGCTTGCGCAGGGCGAAGTCGCGCAAATCGCCTCGCTCGTGCTCGTCGGCAGCCTGATCGGCCGCATCACGATGGGTTATCTCGCCGATCGGTTCACCAAGAAGTACGTGATGCTGCTGATCTACTCCATCGTCGCGTGCGCCATCCCGCTGCTGTTTCTTGCCGACGTGCCAGCGGCCCGGTATGGCTTCGCGCTGCTGTTTGGAATCGGGCTGGGCGGCGACTACATGATCATCCCGCTGATGGCCGCCGAGCTGTTCGGCGTGCGGATGCTGGGGCGCCTGATGGGGATCGTGCTGACAGCCGACGGCGTCGCGGAAGCGACCGCGCCGATGCTGGTGGCCAGCATCCGCGATGCTACCGGCAGCTACGCGAGCGGGTTTGCGGTGCTCATCGGGCTGGCGGCCCTGGGCGCCGTCGCGGTGGCGCTGCTGCCGAAGCGACTCGCGGCGTAATCGATTATCGTTATCGCATGGCGCGCACGCCGCTTCGGAAACTCGGGCCCGAGGACCTGGCACACCTCGGAGACGAGGAACTGCTCGATGTGCAGTTCCGCGAGCTCGATCTGAAGCTTGAGGGCACCGACCTGGCGCTGCGAGTCGAGCAGGTGAACGGCGAACTGGCCAGCCGCGGCCTGCTGTTCCGCCCACACTTCTGGCTCTCGGACGAGTGGTTCACGCCCGACGGCATTCCCGGTATCGCCATCCCGTTCTATCTCGCGCATCCGCGACTGGCCAGGCTGGAGCTCTCGCAGATGCTCGAAGTGGAGGGCGGCGAGCACGACTCGTGCATGCGCATCTTGCGGCACGAGGCCGGCCACGCCATCGACAACGCGTTTCAGCTGCGGCGCAAGCGGCAACGGCGCGAGCTGTTCGGCGATCACAAGCTGCCCTATCCGGAGCACTACACGCCCAAGCCGTACTCGAAGAACTTCGTGCTCCACCTCGATTCGTGGTACGCGCAGAGCCATCCCGACGAGGATTTCGCCGAGACGTTCGCGCTGTGGCTGACGCCGGACGCGCAGTGGCGACAGCGATATCAGGGCTGGCCGGCGCTCCGGAAGCTGGAGTACGTCGATCGGTTGATGCGGTCGCTGGCGGGCCGGACACCGCCGGTGACGACGAGCGAGACGCTCGACCCGCTGGCCTCGATCAAACGGACGCTACGACAGCACTACCGGAGAAAACGCCGCCACTACGTGGTGGGCTATCCGAGCTTCTACGACCGCGACCTGCGCCGCCTGTTCTCGGACGCGCCGGAATGCGGACAGAACATGACAGCGGCGCAGTTCCTGATCAAGATCAGGAAATCCGTCCGCAAGATGGTCGGCAGTTGGACCGGCATTTACCAGTACACGATCGACCAGGTGTTCGAGGACATGATCGAACGCAGCCGCCAGCTCAACCTCCGCCTGCGCGGATCCGAAGAACAGGCGCGGCTCGAGTTCACCGTGCTGCTGACAGTGCAGACCATGAACTACCTGCATGACGGCGGTCACCGCGTCGCGCTCTAGGGGCGTCCGCCATGATCAAACGCCAGCGCGTCCTCGTGCTCGTCCACAAGCACCTGGTGCCCCCCGACGACCTCACGAACATCGACGTCGTCCACGCCGAGTGGAAGACGGAGTTCGACGTCATCTCGACGCTGCGCGAGAACGGCCACGAGGTCAGGCCGCTGGGCATCCAGGACGAGTTGAACCCGATTCGGCTGGCGATCGACGAGTGGAAGCCGACGATTGTCTTCAACCTGCTCGAGGCGTTCGACAACGTCAATCTCTTCGACCAGAACGTCGTGAGCTACCTGGAGCTGCTGCGCGTGCCCTACACCGGGTGCAACCCCCGGGGGCTGCTGCTGTCGCGCGACAAGTCCCTGTCGAAGAAATTGATGGCCTATCACCGCATCCCGGTGCCAGATTTCTCGGTCTTCCGGCGCGGCCGCAAGGTGCTCGTGCCTCCACGGTTGAAGTTTCCGCTGATCGTGAAGTCGCTGACGCAGGAGGCTTCCATCGGCATCTCGCAGGCCTCGGTCGTCGGCGACGAAGAGAAGCTGCGCAAGCGCGTGGAGTTCATCCACGAAAGCGTGGGGACGCACGCCATCGCCGAGCGCTACATCGACGGCCGCGAACTCTACGTCGGGGTGCTGGGCAACGAGCGGCTGCAGGTCTTTCCCGTGTGGGAGATGCACTTCAAGAAGATGGTGGAGGGCGACAATTGGCCCATCGCCACCGAACGCGTCAAGTGGAGCACGAAGTACCAGGAGAAGCACGGAATCGCCACCGACAAGGCGCAGGCGCTGCCCGAGGGTTTTGAGCAGGCCGTGGGCAAGATGGCCAAGCGCGTTTACCGCGCGCTGGAGCTCACGGGCTACGGGCGCATCGATCTGCGGATGGACAGCGATGGCAAGCCCTACGTGCTCGAAGCCAACCCGAATCCCCAGATCGCCTATGGCGAAGACTTCGCGGAGTCGGCGGAGCACAGCGGGATGAAATACGAAGACTTGCTCGACCGCATCCTTGCGCTCGGGCTGCAGTGGAGACCTGAACGCGTTGCATGATCGTGACCCACTCGGCGAGGTCCTGCACCAATACTGGGGCTACACCGCGTTTCGCCCGCTCCAGCGGGAAGCAATCGAGGCGGTGCTGGCGCGGCGTGACTCGCTGGTCGTGCTGCCTACCGGCGGGGGTAAATCGCTCTGCTTTCAGCTGCCGGCGCTGATCGATCAATCGTCAATTGCGCTGGTCATTTCCCCGCTCATTGCCTTGATGAAGGACCAGGTCGATGGCCTTGTCGCTCAAGGCGTCGCGGCCACGTGCCTGCACAGCGGGCAGTCGTCAGAGCAGCGTCGGGCGGCCCTCGACCTGCTGCGTGCCGGCAGCTGCAGGCTGCTCTATGTCGCGCCCGAGCGAGCCGTGGGAGAAACCGCTGACGGATTCCGAGCGTTGATGGCCGCACGCGGCGTGGCCTACGTCGCCGTCGACGAAGCGCATTGCATCAGCCAGTGGGGCCACGACTTCCGGCCGGAGTACCGGCAGTTGGCCGGGTTGCGCGACGCGTTTGCGGGCACGTCGCTGCATGCCTACACGGCCACGGCCACACCGCGCGTGCAGCGGGACATCTGCGATCAACTGCGGCTGGTACAGCCGGCCGTGCACATCGGCTCGTTCGATCGCGCCAATCTCACATATCGCGTGCTGCCGCGCGTCCAGTTCAAACAGCAGCTGCAGACAATCCTCGGGCGTCACGAGGGCGAGGCGGGCATCATCTACTGCCTGTCGCGGCGCGAGGTCGACGAGCTGGCGGCTAGTCTTTCCGGCGACGGCATCCGGGCGCTCCCCTACCACGCGGGGCTCGACGATGCGACCCGCCACAGGAACCAGGACGCCTTCCTCAACGAGGAGGTCGACGTAATGGTGGCCACCGTCGCCTTCGGCATGGGCATCGATCGGTCCGACGTGCGCTTTGTCGTCCACGCCGGCGCGCCGCAGTCGCTGGAGCAATATCAGCAGGAGGCTGGCCGCGCCGGCCGCGACGGGCTGCCCGCCGAGTGCGCCCTGGTGACCTCGCCGGCCGACTTTGCGCGGTGGCGCAGCCTGCTGGAAACCGACGGCCAGTGGACCGAGAGCGCACGGACGCTGCTGCGGGACATGGAGCGGTATGCCGCGGCGACCAGTTGCCGCCATCGCGCGCTCGTCAGCTACTTCGGGCAGGATCTCGCGCCGGGCTCCTGCGGTGCGTGCGACTGGTGCCTGGCCGAACTCGAGCGGGCCGACCAGCCGCAGGTGCTGGCGCAGAAGGTCCTGTCGGCGGTCGCCCGGACCGGACAACGATGGGGTGTCGGCCATGTCGTCGCCGTGCTCCGCGGCGAGTCGACCGAAACGGTCACTGCCCGCGGCCACCACACCCTCAGCGTATTTGGCCTCCTGCGCGAGGTGCCGGCGGCCGAACTCCGCGGGTACATCGACCAGCTCACCCAGGGCGGCTTTCTCTCGCGCTCGGGCGACCAGTATCCGACGCTTCAGATCAGCACGACGGGCGCCGACCTGTTGCGCGGGCAGGCCGAGTGTGTGCTGTTCCGCCAGCCGCGGCCCGTCAAGGGAGGCCGCCAACGCCGGCAGGGACCACGGGCCGACGCCTCGTGGGCGGGCGTCGACCAGAGGCTGTTCGAGAGGCTGCGCGCTTTGCGCCTCGAGCTGGCGCGGGGCCGGGGCGTGCCCCCTTACGTCATCTTCCACGACCAGACACTGCGCGAGCTGGCTCGTGTCAAACCTCGACATCTCAATGAGTTGCACGACATTACCGGCATCGGCGAGCGTAAGGCCGCCGCCTTCGGGCCGGCGATCCTCGACCTGATTGGTCAGTTCCCCGAAGCCTGAATCCGGGCACACGCAGACCCGCCCGTTTCCTTGACCGACCGATTAGGTCGGAGTTATCCTGAGATCAAGTCTCATCTTTCCTGATGCCAGTGTCCTCACGATCGCTAGCCACGCTGCCGCTGGGCGTCGATGCCGTGGTGCGCGCGGTCCACGGCTCGCGCGCCATCGCGCGCCGCCTGATGGAACTGGGCCTTGTGCCTGGCACCCGGGTGCTGGTCACCCGGGTCGCCCCGCTGGGCGACCCGCTCGAGCTGCACGTCCGCAACTACGCCTTGTCGATCCGGCGCGCCGACGCGCTCTCCATCGAGATCGACGAGCCGGCTTCGTGACACCCGCGGTCGGCGCGGCCGCCCCGGCCGAGCCCGGGCGAACGCCGGTCCCGGCCGCCGCACGGCCGGTGGTGCTGGTCGCCGGCAATCCCAACTCGGGCAAGTCCACGCTGTTCAACGCCCTCACGGGCGCCGACGTCAAGGTCGGCAACTATCCCGGCGTGACCGTGACTCGCACGACCAAGGTGGTCGAGCTCGAAGGCATCGGTCCGGTCGACCTGGTCGACCTGCCCGGGACTTACAGCCTCAGCGCGCGATCGCAAGACGAGCAGGTCGCCGTCGACGCCGTGCTCGGACGAGCCGGCGTCCGCCCCGATGCCGTGCTGATCGTCGCCGACGCCACGGCACTCGGTCGGGCGCTCTACCTCGCCGGCGAGATCATCGACACAGGCGCACGCGCCGTGATCGCCCTCAACATGGTCGACGAGGCACGGACGCAGCGGCTGGCAATCGACGAGGCACGCCTGGCCACCGACCTGGGCGTGCCGGTGGTAGCGACGGTCGCACGCGCCGGGCAAGGGCTCGACCAGCTGCGCCGGACACTCGCCGGCGTATTGCGCACCCCGCCGACGTCGCCGGCTCCCGTGATGCTGCCGCCGCTTGCCGAGCGGGACGTCGAGTCACTGTCCGCCGTGGTACGCCGCGAAATGCCGGGGCTTGGCGACGCCACGCGTGCGTGGACCACGTGGGCGCTCCTGTCGATCGACGACGCGCCGCCCGACGAACTGGTTGGTGTGCCCGAGGCCGTCCGCGAGGCGGCCCACGAGCTGCGACGGGCGGCGTCAGGCGACGGGCGCAACCTCGATCTCGAGATCATCGGCGCACGCTACGAGCGCGTGGACCGCGTGGTAGGTCACGCCGTGCGGCCGCCCGCGCTGTCGCCGCCTCGATGGACCGACCGCATCGACTCGGTGCTCACACACCGGGTCTCGGGCATCCTCGTGTTCGGCCTGGTGATGCTGGCGCTGTTCCAGGCGCTCTTCAGCTGGTCGGAACCCGCCATCGCCTCAATCGAACACCTCGTGGCGCTCGCGCAGGCAGGCGTGAGCGCGGCGCTGCCTGCCGGACCGCTGCGCGATCTGCTCGTCGACGGCGTCATCGCCGGTGTCGGCAACGTGATCGTCTTCGTGCCCCAAATCGGGCTGCTCTTCCTCTTCATCGGCGTGATGGAGGACGCAGGCTACCTGGCGCGCGTGGCCTTCGTGATCGACCGTGTGATGGGCAGCGTCGGCCTGCACGGCAAGTCGTTCGTGCCGATGCTCTCCGGCTTTTCGTGCGCCATACCGGCGGTGATGGCCACGCGCACGCTCGAAAACCGCACCGATCGCCTGCTGACGATGATGGTGCTGCCGCTGATGTCGTGCAGCGCACGGCTGCCCATCTACGTGCTGGTCATCGCCACGGTGTTCGGACCGGCGGCCAGCATCGGCGGCCTCATCAGCGCGGGCGCGGTGGCCCTGTTTGCGATGTACGCGTTGTCGGTGGTCGCCGCGCTGACGGCGGCCGCAGTGCTGCGCCGGACGGTGCTCCGCGGCCCGAGGCCCACGTTGCTGCTCGAGCTGCCGCCGTACCGCTGGCCCGTCGCAGCCGTGCTGGCGCGCACGACGTGGCGGCAGGTGCGGTCGTTTCTCGTCGATGCCGGGACGATCATCCTCGCGCTGACGATTGTGATGTGGGCGCTGCTCAACTACCCGAAGCCTGCCGACCTGCACGCCGATGTCGGCGCGCGGGTGCGGACCAGCGTAGCGGGGCGCCTGGGCCATCTGATGGAGCCGGCGCTCGAACCTCTCGGGCTCGACTGGCGCGTCGGCATTGGAATCCTCGGCGCATTCAGCGCGCGCGAGGTCTTCGTCTCGACTCTGGGGATCGTCTTTGACATCAGCGACGCCGATGAGACGAACCAGCCGTTGCGCGAGAAGCTGGGATCGGCAACCAGGACCGACGGCACGCGCTTGTTCACGCCGGCTTCGGGCGTGGCCTTGATGGTGTTCTTCGTCCTGGCCTGTCAATGCATGAGCACGGTCGCCGTGGTGCGCCGCGAATCGGGTTCGTGGCGATGGCCCCTGTTCATGTTCGGATATCAGACCGTGCTGGCCTACGTCTGTGCGCTGGTGGTGTACCAGGCGGGCGTGGTTCTTGGATTCGGTGCGTGATGGCCCCGGGCTGGCAGGACCTCGCGGTCGCCCTCATCGTCTGCGGCGCCGTCGTATTTCTTTTGCGGCGCGTCGTCGGCCGCCGGAGACGCAAGGCGTCGGCCCAGAGCTTCGTCCCGCTGTCGTCGCTCAAGAAGCGCAACGCCGGGTCGCGCGACGACGGCCATTCCTGTCACTGAACGGCCGGCGTCTGGTTCCCCTGCCACGCCTCGAGCGGCGTCACTGTCGGCGGCGGACGGTCGCCGGTCGTGAACCACACGACGGCGCGAACGGCGGGTTCACCGGCGGGCAACACCACTCGGACCATCACCAGGTCCGACGGGGCCTGTGGCGCCGGAATAACCGCCGCCTCGGCCAGAAGCTTCGCGCCGGCCGGCTCGACCACCTGCAGTGTCGCTGACAGCCCGCTCTGCCGCAGCGTGGCGACACGTCCGACGATGGTCACCTGCGCGCGTGTCGCCATCTGCCACACCACGCCAGACGTGCCAGCCCCTTCGATCTCGTCCTGAATCAGCACGTCGCGCCCGTCAATGAGGGCGACGCCGCGCCGTGCCCGCGTGAGCGCCGGGCGATACGCGGCGGTGAGGTCGGTCACGGCAAAAGCCCGATACGAGTCGTCGCCGAACGCCACGATGGGCGCGGCCGCGCTCGCGTCCTGGTTGTGCCCATCGACGAGCAGCGTGTTGTGGCTCCCGGTGCCCAGCCGGAAGTAGGTCCACCGGCGCGGGCCGAAATACTCCGGGAGATCGAAGTAGTCCGGCCCGGGATCGATCGCCCAACGTTCTCCGAGCGCGTCGATGACGAAGCTGCCAAGGTCGAGGTGTCCGAGCGTCGCGGCGTTGCTGCCGCCCTTCAACGCCACCCATGAGCCGAGGGCGTCACGCCAGTCGCCGCGAAGCACCGCGACGTCGACGTTCCTGAACCGCGCGGACGTCGGCGGCAACGAGGTGGCCCGCGCCGGCGGCCGCGCGCTCCACAGCACGTGGAAGACACTGGGCGCGATTCGCGATCGCGCAAGCCAGGCGTGCTCGTGCGCGGCGTACTCCGGGCGATCGTACCGGCCGGCCATCCAGAACATCTGCGGCGCTGGCGCGGGCTCCTCGACGGCGTCGGCGTAGTTCCACTGTCGTCCGCTCGGGCCGATCGAGTACATCCGGAACTGCCCCATCGAGGCCAGGCCTTCGGTCTGTCCCAGGCCAAGGTCGTTGCCGAGCGCCGTCTCGAGCGCCGACAGCAGGAACGTCAGGTACATCGTCGAGTAACCCCAGTAGCCGGGGCCTTCGACATCACCGCCGTCGGGCGCGAAGCGCCGCAAGTGCGCCGAAAACGCAGGGGCCGTGAGCGCGCCCAGCACGGCGGCCGCCAGGTCAGGCGCCTGGTCGGCGACAGCCAGAGCGCCGAGCGTCAGCCCACCGAAGCACACCTCGCTCCAGGTGTTGCGGCCCTGTGCCGCCCAGAACGACGGCGTCCGTATCGCGTCGACACCGGGCTTGAGCCCCTTGGTGATGATCGCCGCGCGAAACATCTCGCGCTCGTCGGCGGACAGATCGGAGTAGAGCCAGTCGTAGCCAAGGGCCATGGCGGCAGTCAGCTCGGCGACGTCGAGAAAGTGTGAGGGGTTCCAGTCGGAAAACGCCGCGACCGCACGCATCTCGTCCTTGGCACGCGCAAGTGCGCGCGGGTCGCCGTCGATCAGGAACAGGCCGGCCAGCGTCGAGATCCTGTGGAGGGCTGTCCGACTCTGGGTCAGCAGCCGCGGCCCGACGAGCGTCCGTTCGACGACGGGCTCGGCAAGCACCTGGCTGGCTTGTTCCTTCAGACGATCGTGCCAGCGGCGCACGTGGACGTCTTCGGCAAGCTGCCGCCGCACGCCTGGCAGGTCAGCGTCGAGGACGAGCAGACGCGGATGGACAGGCCGCAGCGTGGACAGGACCGGATGTTGGATCCCGGGGACGGGTTGAGCCGGCGCGGACGTGGGTGGTTGCGCCGACACGAGAGCGACAGCCAACACACCAGTCAGGACGGCCAGCGACACGAAACGGCGCGACATGAATCAGCGCCTTCGATCGTAATCGTCAATCTGCAATCTGCAATCTGCAATCTGCAATAAGATCGCCCGTCGTGGATTCCGCACCGGGCACCGTCCCTGCTCCGCCCGCCAGCGCGACCATTGGCGGGCCGATCGTGCAGCGGCTGGCGGCCGCGCTCGGGTATCGCGATTTCCGCGTGCTGTGGCTCGGCGCCTGCACGTCGAGCATCGGCACGTGGATGCAGAAGGTGGCGCAGGCCTGGCTGGTCCTCGACCTGACCGACTCGGCCAGTTATCTGGCCCTCGACGCGTTCCTCGGCGAGCTGCCGATCCTGCTGTTCACGCTGATTGGCGGCGTGGTCGCCGACCGGCGCGATCGGCGCGCGCTGCTGCTGGCCTCGCAGGTCGTGCAGATGTCGTCGGCCTTCTCGCTGGCGATCCTCGTGGTCGGCGGCTGGGTGCAGATCTGGCACGTGCTCGCGCTGTCGTTTCTGTCCGGCTGCGCCCAGGCGTTTGGCGGGCCGGCGTATCAATCCCTGATTCCCTCGCTGGTCCACAAGGACCACCTGCCCAACGCCATCGCGCTCAACTCGATCCAGTTCAACATCGCCCGCGTGATCGGCCCGTTGCTGGCCGGCGTGACGCTGCACTCGCTGGGCAGCGCGTCGTGCTTCACGGTCAACGGCCTGTCGTTCCTCGTCGTGATCGCGGCGCTTCTGTCCCTGCACACGCCGCATGTCGCGCCGATCGGCCAGCGACGCATGCTCGACGAGTTGCGGACCGGGCTCGAATACGTCCGGGACGAGCCCGCCGTTCGCACGCTCACCGTGCTCGCCCTGGCGGCGACGTTTCTCGGCGTGCCGCTGCTGACGTTCCTGCCGGTGTTCGCGCGCAACGTCTTTCACGAAGGCGTCGGGCAGTACAGCCACATGATGGCGTGGTCCGGCGCCGGTGCGATCGCCGGCGCGATGGCGGTGGCCTGGATGGGGCGATTCAGCCGCATGGGCGCAACCGCGTTGAGCGTGCAGGTGTTGTTCGGCGTGCTCACCGTCGCTTTCGCCTACTCGCGCGCGCTCTGGATCAGCTACGCGCTGCTGGTCGTCAACGGGGCGGCGCTGATGGTGGTCTTCTCGCTGTTCACGTCGCTGGTGCAGCTCATCGCGCCCAACCACATGCGCGGCCGCGTGATGAGCATCTACATGGTGGCCTTCCGCGGCGGGATGCCGCTTGGCAGCCTGGCGACCGGACTGGCCATCGATCGCATCGGCGCTCCGGCCGCTATCGCCGTCAACGGCGTGCTGCTCTCCGGGGTCGCGCTCTGGTTTCTCGTCCGCCGCGACGTCCCTGGCAGCGCATGACGTTTGACATTGCCTGGCCGGGGACGTACCTTCACAAGTCACGCATGCATGGCTCGCACGTTGCCGGTCCCCAGGCTGCCCTCCGGCGCCTCACGATCACCCTCATCCTGATAGCCGCGGCCGCCGCGCCGGGCCTGGCGCAGACCTCCCGGCGCGAGGCGCTTGAAGCCCAGCGCGCGGAGAAGGCGAAGGCGCTGGCGCCATATGCGCCCGGCAAGCTCGAATCCGGGCTCCTCTGGATGGAAGACTCGAAGTTCATGACGAGGCTGTTCGACCCCTACGAGGGTTGGTATGTCCACTTTGGCGGACTGACCAAAGGCGCCGGCCTCGGCATGGGTCCCGGATACAAGAACTGGATCCTTGGCGAGAACGCGCTGTTCCACACCTGGTTCGTCGGGTCGGTGCGGAACTACTGGTTCCTCACCAGCGAGCTGACGTTTCCCAAGATCGCGGGCGGTAAGGTTGAGCTTGGGGGGCATGGCTATCTGCGGTATTGGCCGAGCGAGCGGTACTACGGGCTGGGGCCGGATGTGGAAAAGGGCGACAGGGCGACCTTCCTGAGGGAAGGGTGGGAAGTCCGCGGCGACGCCGTGTACAAGCCCACACGCTGGTTCAGGCTTGGCGCGTTGACCGCGTTTCGCACCGAGCGGCTCGACGACGGCAATTATCCGAATCTGCCGACAGTGGACGAGCGCTTCACGGAGGCCACGGCGCCGGGCCTGACGCGGCAGCCCGACTACTGGTGGTCGGGCGCGTTTGTCGATGTCGACTATCGCGACCAGAAGTCCAACGTGAAAAGCGGAGGCCACTTCCGCGTCAGCTACGACGTCTGGCGCGACCAGCAGGATTTCGGCTTCAGCTTCAACGAACTGCGCGTCGAGGGACTGCACGCGTTTCCCATCTTCGACAAGAAGCGCGTGTTCATCGCCCGCGCCATCGCGTACTCCCTCGACAGCCCCTCGGGCAACACGGTGCCGTTTTTCGTGATGCCGACACTGGGCGGGTCGACCACGCTGCGTGGGTTCAGCGAGTTCCGCTTCCGGGACACCAACACGTTCATGCTCAACGCCGAATACCGATGGGAGGCGTTCTCGGGCATGGACATGGCGCTGTTCTCCGACTGGGGCAACGTCGGACCCAGCTGGGACGACATCGACTTCAGCCACCTCAAGAACGACTACGGGATTGGCTTCCGCTTCAACACCTTCAAGAGCGTCTTCCTCCGGTTCGACATCGCGCGAAGCAATGACGAGGGAGTCCGGTTCAACACCTCCTTCAGCGGAGCGTTCTGACGTGGCTGTTCGACCCTGGCGTTTCGGCATGCTCTTCGCGGCCGCCGTACTGACGGCAACCATCTCGGGGCTCGACAGCGCGGCGCCGCGCTTCTTCGACGACGACCCGTTGCACGAAGACCCGGAAACGCAGGACGCGTCGGGCGTCAAGGAGATCGATCTCAGCGACCAGTACGACTTCGTCGAGAACAGCTTCCTGAAGAACGGCGACAAGACCAACCAGCGCGCCGTCAACATCAACACGATCGATCACGTGCCCAATTCGAGTTGGTACACCCAGCGCCTGGGCACGGCCGAAGTGCTGTCGGTCCAGGACGTCATTCGCGGGCCCTATCACGGGCTGCCGCCCCAGACCGGCGCCTGGACGATCGTCGGCGCCAAGAGCGAAGGCATCTCTCCCGGCATGACGATGCGTGACTCCACCGGCACGCTGTACTTCGTGAAGTTCGACCCGCCGTCGAACCCGGAGATGGCAACAGGCGCCGAGGTGATCAGCACGCGGCTGTTCTGGGCGCTGGGCTTCAACGTGCCGGAAAACTACCTCACGAGCTTCCGCCGTGACGACCTCCGCATCGCACCCGACACGATGCTCGACGACGACCACGGCCGCACCCGGACGATGGCCGAGGCCGACGTCGACGCGCTGTTGCAGAAAGCAGCACGCAGCCCCGACGGCAGTTACCGTGCGGTCGCCAGCAAGGGCATCGCAGGCAAGGACGTCGGTCCGTTCAAGTACTTCGGAACGCGGCCCGACGATCCCAACGACGTCCATCCGCACGAACATCGCCGCGAGCTGCGTGCGATGCGCGTGTTTGGCGCCTGGCTCAACCACGACGACAGCCGCGCCATCAACACGCGCGACTTCCTGCAGGAGGTCGCCGGCCGGAAGATCCTCCGTCATTACCTGATCGACTTCGGGTCGACGCTGGGCAGCGGCAGCACGCGTGCCCAGGGGACGCGCGCCGGCAACGAGTACATCTGGGAGGCGCGGCCGACGTTTGTCTCGATGATCACGCTTGGCTTTTACGTGCGGCCCTGGCTGAAAGTGCACTATCCAGACCTGCCGGCGGTCGGACGCTTCGAGGCCAACTTCTTCCGGCCCGAACGCTGGAAGCCCGAGTACCCGAACCGGGCGTTCGACAACGCGCGGCCCGAGGATCTGTTCTGGGGCGCCCGCGGCGTGATGGCGTTTTCCGACGAGGCGATCATCGAGGTCAGCCGGACGGCGCTGTTCACGGATCCAGAGGCCACGGCGTACATGGCCCAGACCCTCATCACGCGCCGCGACAAGATCGGCCAGCTCTGGCTGAATGTCGTGTTGCCCGTGGACGACTTCGATCTCAAGGCCGATGGCACGTTCACCTTCCGCAACATCGCGCTCGAGTCCAAAACGGCAGCTCCCGGCCGCGGCTACACGATCAGCTGGGCGAGATTCGACAACACCACGGGCACGGCCACCAGGATCGGCGAACCCCAGGTCGTCACCGAGCCCCGCGCGGCGGCCCCCCGCGAGGCGCTGGGCGGCGAGTTCGTCCAGGCAACGCTCGTCGGCGACCATCCCACGCACCCGGGGTGGGCGACCCCCACGACCGTGGTGTTCCGCCGCGCCGGCGCGGCGTGGTCGCTCGTCGGCGTCGAGCGCTAGGTCTGCTACCATCGTCCGGTGATTCTTACCGCCACGGCGCTCTCGCTCGGCTTCCTCCACGGCCTTGGCGCCGACCACCTCATGGCCATCGCGTCGCTCGCTGTCCGCCCGGACAACTCGCCAGATTGCCGACGGGGCGAACCGATTCGCGTGGCGGTTCGCTTCGCGCTCGGCCACGCGCTGCTGCTGCTGGTCGGCGCTGGCGGCGTGCTGCTTCTGGGCTGGCAGATTCCGGAGTTGGTGGAGCGCGCCGGAGAGATCGTCGGCGGCGTGCTGCTGATTCTGATGGGCGCCTTCACGTTGTGGGTCGTGGCCGCAGAGCGGCTGTACGGCCACACGCACCGTGCCGGCTGGCTCAACTGGCACGTGCACTTCGGGCGGCGCGATCGCCATCCGGCCCCGCCCGCCCACTCGAGCCGCGCGGGTTTGCTCGGTGCGGTGTTCGCGGTCAGCGGCCTGCGAGCGTTGACGCTGCTGGGCCCCGAGTTGTCACCTGGCGGCGCGACCGCGTCGCTGGTCACGCTGCTCTACCTGGTGGGCGTCTTCGCGGTGGGCATCCTGTTGTCGATGTCGCTCTTCGGCATAGTGCTGTCGCGCATGCTGGGCTCGCAGATCGTGGCGGCCGCCGTCGGCCGCGGCGCGGCACTGGTGACGGCGGTCGCCTCGATCGGGTTGGGCCTCTATTGGGTGTCGGTGTAACCCGGTGGGCGGGTTTGAAACCCGCCCCTACCTTCGTTTGACTGCCTCGAAGATCGACCCCGCGCCGCCACCGATAGCCGCGCCGATGAGCGCGCCCTTCTTGCCGCCCGCCAGGGCGCCGATACCAGCGCCGGCACCGGCCGATCCGCCAATGACGAGCGCCGACTTCTGCCACGACCGCCTTGGCGCGGTCCGCACGACGCGACGGACAGGTTCGTCCTGCACGTAGCGCACTGCGCGCGCGCGCGGCTGGTACTCGACGATGTCGCTGACGGGCAGCGGGCGGGCGCCGAAGCCGTAATTGGAAGCGGCCGACGTGTCCCACGCGCAGTCGGCGCTGGTGACCACCCGCCCGTCGACCATCGTCTGCGACAACACGGCCTGTTGACCCGGCGCGCACCGCATCACGGCAGGCGCGATCGGGGCGACTGTGGAAAGACCCGAGGTTGAAAGGCCAACGGGCTGCGCCTGCCCTGGCAGGCCGGACCACGCCGCCGATGTCGCGGCGGGCGGTTGCCCCTGCGTGCTCATCCGCGTTTGCACGACGGCCATTCCCAACGTCGCCAGCAGGGCTCCTGCAATGGCAGCTACAGTCGTTCTCACGGCAACCTCCACGGTGCAGGGGAGCTTCTGCCAGGGCTTGATCAACATCGATGCCAGGCCGATGGACGCAGCGAACCGCAGCATTTCACGCGCCGTTGGCGGGGACTGTCCTCGTGGCCGGATCGAGGTTGCGCCGTGAAGAGGACGGTAAAAACGACATCCGGCAATCTTGTCGTATCGTCAACGTATACTGCTGCCCGCGCCCATGTCCGGTCAGTCTGCCGCCCCTGCCCCGCGTCTTCTCGTGGTCGAAGACGACCGCGACATCGCCAACCTGCTCAGCCATAGCTTGAGCCGCGCCGGGTTCGCCGTGGACCTGCTGCACACCGGAGCCGAGGTGCTGCCGGCGGTGCGCCGGTCGCTGCCGGATCTGGTGCTCCTCGATCTGATGCTGCCCGGCCTCGACGGCCTCGAGGTATGCCGCACGCTGCGCGGCGATCCGCGCACGGCCGCGGTGCCAATCATCATGCTCACCGCGCGCGCCGAAGAATCGGACCGGATCGTGGGTCTGGAGCTGGGCGCCGACGACTACATCACCAAGCCCTTCAGCCCGAACGAAGTCATCGCCCGTGTGCGGGCGCTGCTGCGCCGCGCTCACCGCGCCAGCCCATCGGGCCTGCTTCGGTACGGCCCGCTCACGGTCGACGTCGAGCGGCACACCGTCTCGGTCAACGGCAGCGAGGTGCGGCTGACCGCCAAGGAATTCCTGCTGCTGCAGTACCTGCTCGAGCACCAGGGGCGCGTCCTCTCGCGGGATCTCCTGCTCTCCGACGTGTGGGGCTACGCGTATACCGGGGGCACGCGCACGGTGGATGTCCACGTGCGGCGCCTGCGCGAGAAACTTCCGCTGATGGCCGAGGCGCTCACCACCGTCAAGCAGTTCGGGTACAAGCTGACCGAGCCAGTGCTGTGACGATCCGCTTTCGCGGCAAGGTCTTCCTGGCCGCGTTCATCGTGGGTGCCGTCTCGTCGATGACCGCCGGGCTGGTCCTGCAGGGCTGGATCCGGCGGCTCACCGTCGAGCGCATCGAGTCGACGCTTTCGGCCGAAACGCGCCTGGCCGCCGAGTTGCTGACTCGTAACCCCGGCATGCCACCCGAGGAGCTCGATGAAGAAGCCGACCGGATGGGGCAGCTCGTCGGCATTCGCGTCACGCTGGTTGCCGACGACGGCCGTGTGCTGGGAGATTCGACGGAGGACGGCGCGGCGCTTGCGGCCATGGAGAACCACGGGGGACGGCCGGAGATTCAGGCCGCCCGCGAGCGGCGCGAGGTGCTGACCCGACGATACAGCACTACGACGGACTACGACACGTTGTATGCCGTCGTCCACATCTCCCATCCGAACATCGCGTTTGTGCGACTGTCACTGCCGCTGACGGAGGTGGCCGAGCAGCAACGGGCCGTGTTGTGGCTCATCCTCGCCGGCGTCGCGGCGTCGCTTCCGGTGGCAGCGATTTGCGCGTGGCTGGTCTCCGCGAACCTTGGCCGTCGCGTCGAAGCCGTCGCCACCGTGGCGCGCCGCTACGCCACAGGAGACCTCACTCGCCCACCCGCCGGGTACGGCGACGACGAACTGGGCGAGGTGGCGCGCACGCTCGACAGCGCGGTCCACGAGCTGGGCCGGCGCGTCGACGACCTCGCGCACGACCGGCGCAATCTGCGCGCGATCCTCACGGGGATGGTGGAAGGCGTCGTCGTTCTCGATCCACAGGGTCGCCTGATGATGGCCAACGATGCGGCCCGCGGCATGCTCAAGCTCGACGAGGAGGCGACCGGGCGCCGCTACCAGGAGTGGATGCGGCAGCCCGAGCTGTTTGCCCAGATCAAGCAGGCCCTCGACGGCGAGTCAACCGGCGGCGTCGAGTTCGTGCTGGCCCGCGATCCATCGCGCACGTGCGTTGCGCGCGCAGCGCCGGCCGGCGAGCCCGAGGGCGGCGCGATTGTCGTCCTTCACGACATCAGCGATCTGCGGCGCGCCGATCGGGTGCGCCGCGACTTTGTCGCCAACGTCTCGCACGAACTCCGCACGCCGCTGACGGCGATTCGCGGCTACGTCGAAGCGCTGCTGGACGACCCGCCGCCTCCAGATGAGAGCCGGCGATTCCTGGAGATCATCGCGCGCCATTCGACCCGCATGGAACGTCTGGTGAAAGACCTGCTCCGGCTGGCGCGGCTCGACGCCGGGCAGGAATCCAGCGACATGGTCGACTGCGACCTGGCGTCCGTGCTGCAGGGCGTCATCACGGACCTCTCGGGCCCGATCGACCAGCGGCGGTCGCAGGTCGAAGTGAGGCTGGCGCCGGACGCGCGAACGGTCGTGTCGGACCCGGCCAAGCTGCATGATGTCTTGCGAAACCTGATCGAGAATGCAGTGAACTACGCCCCTGAGTGCGGACTGGTCATTGCCGAGGCCGAGCGCGAGCCGCACGCGCTGGTCCTGCGTGTACTGGACAACGGGCCGGGCATTCCGCCTGAAGACCTTGCGCGGGTGTTCGAGCGGTTCTACCGCGTGGACAAGTCGCGCTCGCGCGCGCCGGGTGGAACGGGCATCGGCCTGGCCATCGTGAAACACCTCGTCGAGTTGCTCGGCGGGACGGTGACCGCGGGCTCGCGTGGGGAAGGTGGTGCGGTGTTCACCGTTCGCCTGCCGCAGCCTTCGTAGCCACGAAGCCGCGGAGAGTCTAGCCACAGAGACACAGAGGCCACAGAGCTTTTTTGCGGGGGGTGCCACAGAGGCACAGAGGTCACAAAGGCACTCGACGAGTTCGGCCGCGAAGCGGCCGGGAGCAGTGGCGAGCGGGCCGCGCGGGAGTGAGCCCATCACCTTCCGCGGGCTCACTCGCGCGTGGCCTGCTCGCCACTGCCCCGCGGCTCCGCCGCGGGCTCGTCGAGTGTCAGAACGTCAGACGACGAAGCGCCGCACGCCCTGGCTCAACAGGTGCGAGTTGAAGTTGATCAGCAACCCGATATGCTTGCCGCTGGCCCTCAGATAGGCCAGCAACTGAGCCTCGAAGAGCGGGTCGCTTCGCTCGACGCTCTTGATCTCGACAACGACCGTGTCGCTGACAAGAAGATCCAGCCGGTAGTCGCCCACCCATTCGCCCTTGTAGACCACGGGAACGCTCACCTGCCGGTCAAACGCGAGATTCTGCCGGCGAAGCTCGATCGCCATGGCGTTCTCGTACGTGCGCTCTTGCAGGCCGGGGCCAAGCGCCCGATGCACCTCAATTGCACAGCCGATGATGCGTTTGGTGATGTCGTTGACAGCGTCGTCCATGGAGGCGACGACGAGCAAGAGCGGTTCCTGATGAGATCGAGATCGGAGAGTCCGCCAAGACGCAACAAATCGGCGTAATCAACAAGCCAGGTCTCTGTGTCCTCTGTGCCTCTGTGGCAGATCTTGCTCCATGGCCTTTGCGGCTCCGTGGCAGAACCTACAACACCATCGAGAGCGTCCAGTACGTCGCTGCGGCGATGGTGAACGACGCGGGTATCGTCAGGATCCACGCCCAGACGATCCGGCCGGCAATCCCCCAGCGCACGGCCGAAAGCCGCCTGGTCGCGCCGACGCCGACGATGGCGCCGGTGATGGTGTGCGTCGTGCTGACGGGGACGCCAAGGCTCGTGGCGAGGAACAGCGACACGGCCCCGGCGGTCTCGGCGGCAAAACCGCCGACAGGTTGCAGGCGGGTGATCTTCGAGCCCATCGTGTGAATGATTCGCCACCCGCCCGACAAGGTGCCAAGCGAGATAGCGCCGTGCGCCGCGAGCACGACCCAGAAGGGGATCGCGAAGACTTTCAGGTATCCACCGGCCAGCAACACACCAGCAATGATGCCCATCGTCTTCTGCGCGTCGTTGGCGCCGTGCCCGAGGCTGTAAAGCGCGGCCGACACCAACTGCAAGCGCCGGAACCACCGGTCGACTTTCGACGGCGCAAAGCCCTGGAACAGCCAGTAGATCCCGACCATTAAGCTGAAGCCGAGCAGCAGGCCGATGGTCGGCGCCAGCACGATGAAGATGAGCGTCTTGGTCCAGCCCGACGCGATGATGGCGCCAAACCCCGCTTTGGCGACCGCCCCGCCCGCGTAGCCGCCGATGAGCGCGTGCGACGAACTGGTGGGCAACCCGTAGTACCAGGTGATCAGATCCCAGACGATCGCGGCAAAGAGGCCAGCGAAGATCACCAGGAAGGTGACTTCGCGGACATCGATCATGCCCGAGCCGACCGTCTTGGCCACGGCCGTGCCGAAGCCGAACGCCGCGGCGAAGTTGAAGAAGGCCGCCCAGATCACGGCCTTGCCTGGCGACAACACGCGCGTCGACACGACGGTCGCGATCGAATTGGCCGCGTCGTGAAACCCGTTGATGTAGTCGAAGGTCAGCGCGACCAGGATGAGGAAGCAGACGGCGGCTAGGTCCATCGAGGAGGCTCGCTAGCCGTGCTTGACGACGACGCCTTCGAGGACGTTGGCGACGTCCTCGCACCGATCGGTCGCTTCTTCGAGGAAGTCGAGGACTTCCTTCCACTTGATCACCGCAATCGGGTCGGCCTCTTCCTCGAACAGCCGGCGCAGGGCCTCGTCGTGCATCCGGTCGGCTTCGTTCTCCAGGCGGTTCACTTCGACCGCGCGCTCGTGGACGCCGTTCTTACGCTCCAGCGCGTCGACGGCCATGCGAACCTGATGCGTCGACCGCGTGATGATCTTTGCCAGCTCACGCGCGCCGTACCGCACCGGCTCGACGCGATACCGCCGGATCACCGTGGCCGCCGCGTCGATGGCGTCGATCACGTCGTCGAGCGAGCGCGCGAGCTGATGGATGTCTTCGCGGTCGATCGGCGTCACAAACGTGCGGTTCAGGCGCTGGATGATCGTGTGCGCGATGCCGTCGCACTCGTGTTCGATGTCGTGAATCTTCTGCGCCGCCTCCCAGTCGGGCATCTCGGTGGCCAGCATCTCGTCGAGGACCGCCGCAGCGGCGACGATCTGGTCGGCGAGCGTGAGGAAATCCGTATAGAACTTCTCTTCCCGGGGGATCAGGCGAAACCGTGCCACAAGGGTCCTTTCGAGCGTTCCTGGCCAGCCATGGGCGAAAGCCGGTCCGCCCAACGGCAGCCCGGCGACGGCGCACAAACCCTCGAATCTTACCAGACTCATGGACGCCTGCTCCCGTGCCGTTACACGGTTGTCATGACTTTCGCCTCGGATCCGCAGGATGAGGGCGAATCGCGGAAGGTTTCGGTTACTCTGTCCCCACCATGCGCCGCCCCGTGTCAGACCGTGAACGCCTCGGCCAACTGCTGTTCTATGGCGCGGTGATCCTGATCGGCTATCTCGTCTTCCAGGTCGTGCAGCCCTTCCTGGTGCCGCTTGGCTGGGCGGGGGTGATGGCGGTCAGCGTCCAGCCGCTGTTTCGCGAGCTGGCGGCGAGAATCGGGCGCTCGCGCGCGGCCGGCGTCTGTGTGCTGATCGTTTTGCTGCTGCTTGTGTTGCCGGTATGGCTGCTGGTGGACGCGCTGGTCGCCGAAGGCGCGCAGGCGGTCGACGCCTTGCAGGGCGCCGTGTCGGCGACTCCTCCCGAGCGGATGGTGGCCTTGTGGGGATGGGTGCAGACCCACGTCCCCTTCCTGGCGCCCGAGAAACTGTCGGAAACTGTCGGCCAGCTGGCACAGCGCCTGGGCTCGCTGCTGGCGAGCGGGTCGGGTCGATTGCTGGGAGGCATAGCCGTCCTGGTCCTCGACCTGGCGCTGGCGCTCTTCGCGCTGTTCTTCTTCCTGCGTGACGCGCCGGTGATCGTGGGCGTGCTGCGCAGCTTCCTCCCCTTTCACGATAAGCAGCGCGATCAGGTCGTCAAGCAAGTCGAGGACCTCGTCTTCGCCAGCGTCATCGCGGGACTCGCCGTTGCCGCGGTGCAGGGCTTCCTGGGCGGTATGGGCTTCTGGATCGTCGGCGTACGTGCGCCCGCCGTGTGGGGCACGGCGATGGCGTTCACGTCGCTTGTGCCGGTCGTCGGCGCATCGATCGTGTGGGCGCCGGTGGCGCTGTGGTTCCTGCTGACCGGCGACATCACCCGCGGCCTGGTCCTCATCGGGATCGGCGGCGGTCTGGTCGGGATGGCCGACAACATCCTGCGCCCGCTGCTCCTGAGCGGCCGTTCCTCGATGAACGGACTGGTCACCTTTGTGGCGCTGCTCGGCGGGATGTCGGCCTTCGGCTTGATCGGGCTCGTCTTCGGGCCCGTCGTGGTCGCGGTTGGCGCGGCGCTGCTCAACGCCTACCTCCGTCCCGTGCCGGCAACGTCAGAGCCGCTCTAAAAGGAAAGGGGCAGACCCGAAAGCCTGCCCCTTCCAAGACCCGCCGTCCGGCGTCGGTCAGAACGTATACCGAATCGAAATCTGTGTCTGCCGGGCGGTGCCCTGGCCGACGGTCCTGTTCAGCGGCCCGAGCATGTAGCCGAAGGTGCCGGCCTGCGCGTCGGTGAAGGCCGCACCCGGCACGCCGTTGGGAAGCGAAGCGGCCGGGTTCTCGTAGTTCAACCGGTTTGCGATGTTGAACATCTCGAATCGCACCTGGACGCCCTGCGTCTGCATGAACCGGAAGTCCTTGCTGAACATCAGGTCGGCCTGCCAGAACTGTGGACCGCGCAGGAAGTTGCGCGGCAGGTTGCCGAAGGTCCCTGGCTGCGGCGTCGCAAACGCCGCCGGATTCAGCCACCGCACGCCGTCCTTCAAGTACGGATCGACACCTGGCACCAGGTCGGGGCGCTGCGTGCCGCGGCTGTTGCCGCCGGGGATATTCACCACGGTCGCGCCGGCCACCGTGATGTTGTCCGGGCGATTGATTGTGACGTTGATGGGCACGCCGCTGCGCGCGTTGACGATGCTGCCGACGCGCCAGCCACCGGTCCAGAAGCCTTCGCCGGGCAACTGGTAGACCAACGATCCATTGAAGGTGTGCGGGATGTCCTGCGGGTTGGTGCCGTACTCCGTCTCGTAGTCGAACGTGTTCTGTGTTGTCGCCGCTTCGTTCGATCCCTGGGTTGTGCCCTTGTTGCGAGAGTACCTGGTACTGCATGCCGCCGGTGAAGCCGCCGCGGAAGCGCCGCGACAGGCCGACCTGCAGCGCGTCGTAGCTGGCTCGGCCGCACCCGGTGATAGGAAACCCGTTGATGACCAGCCCGTCGAGGCAACCGGACGTCTTGTAGTCCACCTGCCCGACGCTCGGCGTCGGTCGCGTGCGCGTTGTCGGCAGCAGGATGTTGCCGACGCCACGCAGGAACATGTCCTTGCCGCGGCTGCCGGTGTAACCCACGCTCAGGTTGATCTCGCCAGGCAGTTCGCGCGCCACGCTGGCGCCGTACTGCATGTTGTACTCGTCGGGCCGGTGGTGAGTGTAGCCGCGGATCGATAGCGTATTGCGCAACGTCGACGGCGGCACGGGATAGGCGAGCCCGTTGTTGGGGACGTCGGCGGCGCCCACGCGGCGGCGCTCGATCGCATTCTCGATCGGCTGGATCCGGTCTTCGAACTGTCCGGGCCCGTAGAAGAGCCCGAAGCCCGCGCGCACGACCGTCTTCGGGTCGATCTGATAGGCGGCCGACAACCGCGGCGCGAAGTTGTTCTTGTCGGCGTCGTAGAAGTTGTCCACGTCGCTCGAGAAGTCGTTGTCCTCGACGAAGAATGGCTTCGCCTGGCCGTCGCGCTCCTTGACGACCGAGTAGAAGTCATACCGAAGGCCCAGTTCGAGCGTCAGCTTGTCGCTCAGGCGCCACGAGTCCTGCGCGAAGCCAATCAGGTAGTACCTGCTGCGGCCTGAATTGGGGCGAGTCGAGCGCAACGGCGACCGCGTTGGGCTTGTTGTCGATGAAGTCCGTGATGCTGTTGTAGGTGATCTCGTTGCTGCCAAGGAACTGGAAGTCCGACTGCAGCGTGCGGTACTCGCCGCCGAACTTCACCGTGTGCGCGCCCTTGGTCCAGGTGAGGTTGTTGCTGAACGACAGCGAGCGCGGGTCGAAAACCGAGCCGACGGTCGACGACGCGCTGGTGGCGCGAATCAGAAGGCCGCTGCGCGCGATACCGGTGGTGCCGCGGGCATCGATCGACTGCGACGTGACGGTCCCCGACAGCGAGACCCCGGTGGGATCGTAGCCGGCCGTGCCGAATGCGATCGCGCTGGTCTCGGGCAGATTGAGACCGACCTTGAACTCGTTCACCATGGTGGAACGGAGCAACGCCTGATAGTTGGCCACGACGTTCTGCGGCTGCTGTTTGGCCAGCACGCGGCGCGCCGTGACGGTCCGATCCGGTGTGTCGACCTCGCCCTTGCTGTACAGATAGCGGACGTACAGGGTGTTGCTGCTGTTGACCATGTGGTCGACACGCAGCGACACCGAGTTTTCCTCCTGGGTGGCCTCCGTCGTCTGGCTCGCGAGGGCCAGCAGCGGATTGGAGGTGGCCACGGTCCCAAGCGGGAAACCGGCCAGAAGCGGCGCCACGGCCTGCGTGCGCTCGGGGCTCTGGCCCGCGCCGCTGCCGATGGGCTGACCGGCCAGCACGCGCGCGCGCGCCGCGTCGCTGGGCACCGCTTCGGTGAAGCTCAGACCTGTCGTCTGGCGCAGGGCCTCGAAGCTGCCGAAGATGAACGTTCTGTTGCGAACGATCGGGCCCCCGAGCGATCCGCCGAACTGGTTGAGGCTGAGCTCCTGCTTCTTGTCGTCGTACTTGCTGGCCGAGTCGAGCGCGTCGTCGCGGAAGTACTCGAACACCGAACCGCGGAGGTTGTTGCCGCCGCTCTTGCTGACCACGGTGATGTTGCCGCCCGCTCCAAGGCCGCTTTCAGCAGGGGCCAGACCCGAGTTCACGCGGAACTCCGCGACCGATTCCATTGATGTCTGCAGCCGGAACTGCGAGCCGGTCGCGTTCAGGTAGCCAGGGCTCGCGTCCCACACATACGTGCCGTCGACGCCGTCGTAGTTCAGGTAGTTCTGCTGGTTCGACTTGCCGTTGAAGCGCACGCTCGCCCAGCCGCCGTTGCCGTCCGAGGTGGCGCCCGGCGCGAGCGTCATCAGGTTCGCGAAGTTGCGCCCGTTGACGGGCAGGTTCTCCACTTCCTCGGGCGACACGTTCACCCCGATCTTGGCGGAGCTCATGTCCAGGGTCTGTGGGGCAGCGGTCACCGTGACCTGCTCGGTCACGCCCCCAACGCCGAGCGTGACGTCTACGGTCCTGACGTCGCCGACTCCGAGGGAGACCTCCCGTGCCTGCGTCGCAAAGCTGGTAAGTTCGAACTGCAAGGTGTAGACGCTGGGTGAGAGGCTGGTCACGACGTAGGAGCCGTCGGCGTCGGTCACTACCGTGCGCACGGCTCCGGTCTGCTTGGAGGTCACCGTGACGGTGACGCCAGGCAGCGCGGCCTTGCTGTCATCGACCAATCGGCCGACGATGCGCGATTCGGTTTGCTGGGCGGCCAGGTGTGCGGGCAACCCGCACGCCAGCAGGGCCAGCAGGCCCCCAAGGCGGACAAGCGAGGTCAGTTTCACAGCGATGCTCTCCAGTGGCGCCGGCGGAACGAAATCGTCTACAGCGGGGTGCCGACGCGGATCTCTGGAATCCTAGGAGGGGGTCGTGACGGGAATGTAACGCGTCGGTTGCGGGAGCGGAAAACGTGGAGCGGCCGAGGCGGAGTTTACAGAGCCGTCACATTTCCGCAACAGGTCCGCTCGGGTTGGATCAGGTTGGGTCGGGTTGGGTCAGGTTGAAGCACGAGCTAGGGCAGCGCGAGCCGCACGCCGGCGTGCAGCGTGAACGGCTGGCCGTAGGTCGCCACCGGCGAGCGGCCAACTTCGTACTGATCGTCGAACAGGTTTTCGAGATTGAAGAAGAAGGTCGTTCGCCGGCCTGCCGCGCGCAGAACCGACACGTCGACGACCGCGCCAGCGCCGAGGACCAGCGTGTTGCGATCGTCGTCGAACTGTTCGCCGAAGGCGCGCACCTGCGCCGAGAGCGCAAGCCCGAGCGGGCCGGCCCCGCGCACACCGACATTGCCCTGCCACGCCGGCACCTGCGGCACGGTAAGTCCCTCGAGCGGCGGATAGTCGACAAAGCGCGATCGCGTCAGTGCCAGCGCGCCGGTGACGGTGGCGCGGGGCGACAAGCGCCACTCCCCCTCGACTTCGCTGCCCCAGGCGGCGATGCCCCCGACGTTTTCACGGCGCCGGGTGATGAGATCGGGCGTCGCTGTGATCGTGACGTTGGTGACGGCGTCTTCGAGGTCGTTGCGGAACACCGTGAGGCGCAACGCGCCCCTGGACGGCAGCCACGCGACGCCGCCTTCGATGGAACGAAGATCTTCCGGGGCGAGGAAGGGATTGGGTTGCGTGACGACGTTGCCCGCACGAAAGCCGCGGTACCGCTCGTTCAAGGTCGGCGCCCGGAACGACCAGCCCAGCGAACCTCGCACGATGAGCGCGGGTTGCAGCGCCCATGTGACCGCGGCTCGGGGCGACAGCGCGCCGTCGTCGTCGAAATAGCCCTGGTCACGATCCGTCTGCCGGACGTCGCCCCTGGCGCCCACGCTGACGGTGACACTGGAGGCTGGCGTGAATGTCCCCTGGACGAACACGCCACTGGTCCGCTGGTAGCCCGCCGTGGACGTCGTGGCGCGCAGACGGCCGTCAGGAAAGTACGCGCGTTCGATGTTGGTTGCCTCGACTTCGCGCGTGTCGGCGCCGGCAAGCAGATCGATGCCCGAGACGCGCGACTGCACCGAGACACCCAGGCCGTGTTGCGAGGCCGGCACACGCTGTTGAACCGTCAGCGTCTCGCTCATGCGATCTCCGCGATCGATGAGAACACCTGCCGGTACGTCTGGTCGCCGGCCTGACCCGTCACGCGCCAGCTCGTGCTGCCGATCTGCCCTTCCATGGCGGCACGAAGCTGACCCAGGTCGGTGCTGTTGGTCTGCAGCGGCGTGCCGTTTTCGCGCCGCTCGTCGAACAGGTCGCCGCCAAGGCGCGCGGCAAACGCCGGCCCGGCTCGATAGCCGATGTCGGCCCGCACCACGCCGTATTCGACGCCGGCCGGGGTGTCGACGGCACCGCGGTCGTCCTCGCCAACCAGGATGTAGCCGTCGGTCGTCGCGAGTTCGCCCGCCGCAGACGCCGTCCATCCCCCGCGATTGCCGCCTCCAAACAAAGACAGCCGCCCGGAGTCGCGCGAGGCAGCCGAGCCTTCCGCCCGCAGCGCCGGAGAGGTCGGCCGGCGGGTCACGACCTGTAGCACGCCGACCAGCGCGTCGGCACCGTAGAGATCGCTTGCGCCGCCTCGCACGACCTCCACGCGGTCGATTGCAGCGGCCGGCACACGGTCCCAGTACACCCATCCCCCAAACGGGTCGTTGAGCACCTCGCCGTCGGCGAGCACCAGCGCACGGCTGGCGCCCGAGGCCGACAGGCCGCGCAGACCCGCGCCCTGTGTCGTCGGGTTCGCGCTCCGGGACGTCGTGCGGCGGAAGAGACTGAACCCCGGCACCACCTTGAGCACGTCGTCGAGCGGTGTTGGCGGCGCCAGCGCGAGATCGCTGGCCGTGAGAATGGACACTGGCGCTGCCGGGCTGGTGGTTCGACGATCGCCGCGAGTGGCCGTGACGACGATGGCCTCGGCAAACGACGTGGTGTCGAGGGTCACCCGGGTGGGTCCCTCGGACGCGACGACGAGGGCGGCGCGCAGCCCGGCGGCCTCGACGGTGAGCCGGTCGCCCGGCTTGGCGCAGTCGAGCGAGAACGCGCCGTCGACGCCGGTTTCGGCGCGACATTCCGCGGATGCAGTCTTGACGATCGCGCCCGCAACCGGCGCGCCCGAGGCGTCGCGGACGACGCCGGTCACCGACGAGGTGGGATCTTCCGTCGAAGGAACGTGCGAACGGGCCAGGGTGCAAACGAGAACCAATACGCCAGGTAGCGACACAGCCCTGGATCGTAACTCATGCCCGCCTGGCTGGCGGCGGCCGGGCTCCCTACCGGTCGGCCCACCTGAAAAGGGCCGTCACTATCCGCACCGCTCCCTCCGCGGTCCCCCAGAGGACACCGGCTGCGACTACCAGCAGCACCAGCTTGGCGAAGCGCTCACCGAGGTCTGGCCGGCCAGGCGAAGGGGCCGAGGTTGGCAACGTCACCTGCGTTCAGGATGCGCCGAAGCGCAGCAGGTCGCAAGTCGCGCGTCAAGCCGTGGCGGGCCGGCCGAGCGGAACCGAAGGCCGTCCCCGCTTGCCTGTGACGGGTGCCGTGGCGGTCCCTGGCGACCAGCTCTCCTTGCGGAACAACGTGAGCGCGACATCCACGTTGTCGCAGAGAGCCTTGCGGATGGCCGGCCACTGCTTGGCACAGCGCAGCAGTGTCTTCCAGGAGTACAAGTGCTTGGGCTTGTGGAAGTCGCTGCTGGCGACGTACGGAAAGTGTTTCAGTGACGTCACCGAGAAGAGGTCGTCGCGGTTGGCCGCTTCCCACACGTCCACCAGATCGGCCAGCGCCTTGCGGTTGTCCCACAAGTAGCACGTGCTGATCTCGAGTCGGCGCACGGCGCGATGATGTGGGTGGCAGGCGATGCTGAGCGCATCCTGCCGACGGATCTCGCGCAGGATGTCGTCGGCTGACTGGTCGGCCGAGATGTACTTCTTGATGTCGAGTGCGATGATGTGCGCGTTCTTGCGGCCGGTCAGTCTGTTCTGCGTGATCTCCGCGCCAGGAACCACCAGCAGGTCGTACTCGCGCCGGGCGCGCTCAGCCTCCTCCCGAAGCTCGTCGAGGTAGGCGTCAAACCGATCCTCGCGGATGCCGAAGCTTCGCTGGCCGAGCGTGGCCAGGCGGCCGGCGCGTGCGAGCAGGTCCTTCTTCATCAGGATGTGATCGGTGATTGCGACCACGTCGAACTTGCCCGTGCGCCCATAGAGATCGATTGTGTCGCGCAGGCTGAGACGGCCGTCGCTCCAGCGCGTGTGCACGTGAAAATCGCAGAGGAGGAACGGCTCGTACCCGGGCACGTCAGATCCTCACGTCCTGGTGGTGCACATCTTTGGGACGATGGTGGATGATCTCCGACCAGAAGTTGCGCACGTACAGCCGGAAGACCTGCCCCTTACCCATCGCGTGATACCGGCGCGCAGAGGTGAGCAGCCAGCACTCCCCCGCCATGGCGACCGGACCCACACCCACCAATCGCCGCCCGACGTTGGTGTCTTCCCCGTGGAACTCGATGGCCGTGTCGAAGCCGCCAATGGCCGAGAGCGCCTCGCGACGCGTGGCGAAGTTGCCGCCATAGAACAGGGTGCCCATGCCCAGCAGGTGGTAGACGACCAACTGCGTGAGCGGCGCCAGCGTCATATCGTACGCACGCACGAGAGTACGGCCCCACAAATCCCAGTCATGGAATCGATACGGTCCTGATAGGGCCACTAGTTGCGGCCGGCGCTCGAAGCGATGCTCGATGCGGGCCAGCCACGTGCGCGGCGCACGGCAGTCGGCGTCGATGTACACCAGCAGCGTGCCGCTCGCTGCCAGGCGTCCGGTCTCGCGCGCGCGCACAAGCCCCTTCCGCGGTTCGTCGATCACGCGCACGTCGCGGGTCGCCAAAGCGATCGCCGCGGTCCGGTCGGTGCTGGCGTTGTTGACGACGAGGATCTCGTCGGGAGGGCGGGACTGGTGAAGCAAGGACTGAAGGCACGGGCCGATATAGCCGGCCTCGTTGAAGGCGCAGACGATCACGCTGATCGTCAGCGCCACGGCGCCCCGCCGATGTGCTCCTCGCGCTCTGGCTGCATCCCCTTCAGACTAGGGCGGTCATGTAACGCGGAGATCACACAGGCGCGACAGAATCCAAAATTCTCCGCACTCGGCACGCGGCACCCGGCACTTCAGCACCGCACTCAGCACCCGGCACGCGGCACCCAGCACTTCTCTTGCCCATTACCACGCTTCCCACTTATTCTCCGGGCATGCGTGACGTTCTGGCGATCATCCTCGGAGGCGGACGCGGCACGCGACTGTTTCCGCTGACCCATGCCCGCTCGAAGCCGGCCGTGCCTATCGGGGGCAAATATCGACTCATCGACATCCCCATCAGCAGCTGCCTCAATTCCGAGATCCGCCGCATCTACGTCCTGACCCAATTCAACTCGGCCTCACTCAACCGCCACATCAGCCAGACCTACCGGCTCGACGGCTTCTCACAGGGGTTCGTGGACATCATCGCGGCCGAACAGACACCCGACAACCACGGATGGTTTCAGGGCACCGCCGACGCCGTCAGGCAGGCGCGTCGTCACTTCGAGTCACTCGACGCCGAGTACTACCTCATCCTCGCCGGCGACCACTTGTACAGGATGGACTACGCCGAGCTCATCGAGTCGCATTCAGAACGCCACGCCGACATCACGCTGGCCGCGCAGCCAGTGGGCACAGCCGACGCCACTCAGATGGGCATCTTCAGGTTCGACCACGACGATCAGATCGCCGGCTTCGAAGAGAAGCCCGACCTCGAGCGCCTGTCGCAGATCGGCAGCTCGCTGCCGCCAGGCGCGATGTTCCTGCGGACGCCGGAGGACAAGCCGTTTGTCGCGTCGATGGGCATCTACGTCTTCTCGCGCCAGACGCTGCTCGAGGTGCTCGAACAAGACGGCATCGACTTCGGCAAGGAGATCATCCCTGCCGCGCTCGGCAAGTATCGGGTCAACGCCTTCCTCCACCGCGACTACTGGGCCGATGTGGGAACCATCGAGGCTTACTACGACGCCAACATCATGCTGACGCGGCCGGATGCGCCCTTCCGCTTCCACGATCCGAAGCGGCCGATCTTCACCAGGCCTCGGCACCTGCCTCCGGCACGCGTCTTCGGCGGGCGGGTCGACCACTGTGTCATCAGCGACGGCTGCTCCCTGTCGGGCGGCGACTTCCGAGATTCGGTGATCGGTGTGCGCGCCGTCGTCGGCCAGCGCGCGACCATCACGCGATCGGTGCTCATCGGCGCCGACTTCTACGAGACCGACGAGGACGCGGCCGGGCTGGGGCAGAAGCCGCGCCTGGGCATCGGCAACGACGTCGTCATCGACCGCGCGATCATCGACAAGAACGCGCGCATCGGCGACGGGTGTCGCCTGGTCAACGAGGCCGGCGTGCACGAAGCCGACGGCGACGGCTGGCACATCCGAAGCGGCATCGTCGTGGTGCCCAAGGGGGGCGTTGTGAGGCGGGGCACCGTCGTCTAACGGCAGCCACAATCACGATGACACGACGGCACGATGGGTGCCTTGGGTTGGCCACGCGAATCACAGGGCTGAATCTGAGCAATTCTTAATCGTCAATCGTCAATCTGCGATCGTCAATGTTCGTGTAACGCACATTTAACACCCGTGACACCCTCGCGAAACCTGCAACCGGTACCGTCACAGTGCCGATGCAGAAAACCCGGGTGTTGATTGTCGAGGACGAGCAGGACATCGCCGGCCTGATCAAGCACACGCTCGAGCGCGGGGGCGACACCCGCGCCGATGTCGTGTCCTCGGGCGATGCGGCCCTGAAGGCCGTCCTCGATCAGCCGCCCGACCTCATCATCCTGGACCTCAACCTGCCGGTGATTGGCGGCCTCGAGGTGTGCCGGATCCTGCGGGCGCGCCCCGGCACGTCGCGCGTGCCGATCATCATGCTCACGGCCAAGACGAGCGAGTCCGATCGGGTCAACGGTCTCGATGTCGGCGCAGACGACTACGTCACCAAGCCGTTCAGTCTGCGTGAACTGGCCGCCCGCGTTCGGGCGGTGCTTCGACGGGGCAAGCCCGAGGACGGCGCGCCGAGCGCGGCGGTGTACCGGGGGAGGTTTCTCACGGCCGACTTCGAGGCCGTCGCCGTGAGCGTCGAAGGACAAGCTGTACGGCTCACCAGGCGCGAGTTCGAGCTGCTGAAGTACCTGGTGGAAAATCGCAACCGCGTGCTGTCGCGCGATCGGCTGCTGGAACGGGTGTGGGGGTACGACCGGCTGATCGAGACGCGGTCGGTGGACGTCCACGTCGGACGGCTGCGCGGCAAGCTTGGCCCCGTCGGCCGCCAGATCGAAACCGTCGTCGGCCTCGGCTATCGCTTCGTCGAGTAACGATTGCGGGCAGGCCTTGCCGACCGCCTCAGGCGGGTTCGATCGTCCAGCCCTGTTCGGTCAGCAACAGGATTTCCTCCTGGAATACCAGCCGCGCACGCTCCACGCGGTGCCAGTCGTCGTAAAGCCTGGCGCGCACTACGGCGCTGTCCTGCTCCTCGCGCACTTCCCAACCGTCGACGCCCTTGGCTTCAATGAGAAACCGCCGCGTGTGACCGTCGCAGTGCAGATTTCGCTCGAACATCGCTGCCCTCTCTCGCGTACGTCTAGCTGGTTAGGTGTCCTTGGAAGGCATCTTTGATCGATCCCACGACGGTGCCTGTAAACACGGTGTAAACGATTCTGGGGGATCTGCCCGATCAGGCCCGTAATTGCAAGGCTCGGGGCCTGATCGAGACCTGAATCGACGAGCCGCCCACATAGGGCTCGCCGTCGGCGTGATAGAGAACGGGACCGTCACTACGGATAACCGCCGATTGGATTCGGCAAATCGACACGCCCGGAGCGCTCTCTATGGTTCCGGCAAACAGGCGGGGCACCGACCGCAATACCACCCCGCGCCCCCGATCCTCCACGACCACCGCCTCGAGCGCACCATCGTCGAGCTCGGCCGAGGGGGCGATGATGGCCCCGTTGCCCCACTGGCGCCCGTTGGCAAAGCTCAGCAGAAACGCGCGATGCGTCGTCGTCACGCGGTCGTCGAGGGGGTCGAGTAAGACGGTGTAGGTGCGGGATTCGTAACTTCTAAGCTGACGAAGCACGATCGCACCGTAGCGAAGGAAGCCGCGTCGAGCGCGGCCGATGGCGGCAAAGGCGGCGGCGATGTGCGCGTCGAATCCGACGCCTGCCACGTTGACGAAGGGGTGCCCGTCGATTTCGCCCACGTCGATGGCACGGTCGGTGCCGTTGAGAATCCGGCCGATGGCCCGCACGGCGTTCGAGGGCATGCCGAGCATCCGCGCGAGGCCGTTGCCCGACCCGGCCGGAATCACGGCAAGCGCCGCGGATGTCCCGACAAGCGCCGTGGCCACTTCGTTGACGGTGCCGTCGCCACCCCAGGCGACCACCACGCGCGCGCCCCGATCGACGGCGCCTCGCGCCAGCTCGGCCGCGTGACCGGCATGCGCGGTGATGAGGATCTCGGCGTCGACCTGCTCGGCCACGAGCAGATCCATTGCCAGTTCGGCGCGACGGCGCGCACGATCGAGCGTACCTCGCACGCCAGCGACCGGGTTGATGACGATCGCAACGCGGAGGTGCCGCGCCACGTCAGCCGAGGCGCCGCAGCATGCGGGGTGGCACGAACCAGATCAGCTGGCCTAACCCGCCCGGCGGCAGCCCGTCGACTGCAATCCGGCATACCGCGCCCTTGCGGAACTCGAGCGGCCGTTTGAGGCCGATGAGCTTGGCCGCGAGGTGGCCGAGGTCGGGCTCGTGGCCCACCAGCGCCATGCGGGGACGTCTGGCCAGTCGCGTGACTTCGGCAATCACGGCGGCGTGTCCGCCGCCCGGAGCCAACGCGTCGATGACCTGCACACGCGGCTTGCCTGGCAGGCCGGCGGCGAGCAGATCCGCCGTCTGCCGGCAACGGACCAGCGGGCTCGTGAAGATGATGTCGATCTCCACCCCGAAGGCGGCGAGCCCGGCCACGCACTTGCGAAATTTTGCCGCGCCGTCCGGAGTGAGCGGCCGCACGGTGTCGTCGGGCCACTCGGAGCCGCGCTCGGCGGCCACGGCGTGCCGTACCAGATACAACTCCAGGTCGCGCAGGGTTTTCATTTTTGGCGTGTCGTCGCGTTGATGGGACTGGCTCTCAGCACGATCTCCTCGACAAGGGCCGTCAGCGTCGGCCGCGCGCTCATGAATTCGCCATGCAGCTCGCGGCAGCGGTCTTCGACCCTGGCGGCCAATGCCGTGAAGTCCGCCAGGTGCTCGTGGTCGAGCGGCGTCGCCCCCTGCACGCGCGAGGCGTGGGTGGACAGCATCTGCCAGTCGTGCCACTCGCCGAGCAGGTCCTGAAACCGGCGCAACCGCGTGGCGCCGCGCGCGGCGCCCACAATCCGCGCCGCCCTTCCGAGCTCCAGGCTGTAGCGCAGCTTCTTGACGGCGATCCGCACGTCGTGCAGGGCCTCGGGCGCATAGAGCGCGCCGGCACGGTCCACCGATCTCCCGAGACGGATCGCCCGAGCGGCCATCCGGCGGCGGATTTCCGAACGGTCGAGCGGCTGGCGTTCGGCGCTTTTGGACGAGGTGTGCGTGGACAGCGCGCGGACGCGCGCGAGGATGCCCGCGATGTCGAGCCCGTCAATCTCGCGCAGCAACCGGGCACGGCGTCGCAGCCGGCGCTCCATCAGGCGCACGCGAATGGTCTCGAGCGCCGTATCGAGCGACGGTTCGTCGTGGAGGAGGCGCACGACCAGGCCAAGCGTGACGTCGAGGTCGCGCACCGGGCCCAGCGCCTGGGTCAACGCCCGCAAGTCCTTGCGCAGACGCCGGAGGCCGCGGCGATCCCGGTCGAGGACCGGCAACGCCTCCCGCAGGCGACGCGTGGCGACACGCGCGCGGTGCACGGCCAGGGCATCCCCGGTGACCACGCCAGGCCAGGCCTCCGCCAACCCGCGCGCGGCTGCGATCCACGGGTCCGGGGGCGTTGGGGGCGTCATGGTAGGATGCCGATCCTAACACAGCGATTTTTTCACATCATGCGACTTGCGGCCATCGACATCGGCACCAATTCGGTCCACATGATCGTGGTGCGGGTCCGCCCGGACCTTTCGTTTGAAGTCATCGACCGCGAGAAGGAAATGGTCCGCCTTGGCGCCGGCGGGCTCGACGGCCGCAAACTCACCGATACAGCCATGGACGCGACACTGCAGGCGCTGTCGAAGTTCAAGCGCCTGGCCGACTCCCACAAGGTCGACCAGATTCTGGCCGCCGCGACCAGCGCGACGCGAGAGGCCGAAAACGGCGCGGAGTTCCTTGCGGGCATAACCGAGGCCACCGGTATCCGCCCGCGTGTCATCTCGGGCACCGAGGAAGCCCGGCTTGTGCATCTGGCCGCCGTGTACGGCGTGGACGTCAAGCGCGGCAAGGCCGTGGTCATCGACATCGGCGGCGGCAGTGTCGAGATCACGTGCGGCGGGGAGAAGCCGCAACTGGCCAAGAGTTTCAAGGTCGGCGTGATCAGGTTGACCGAGCGGTTCGTCAAGAGCGACCCGCTCAACGAGCGCGACGACCGGCGGATGGTCAAGTACATCCACGGTGAAATCACTGCGCACACCAAGGCGATCGTGCACGCGGGGTTCGACCGCGTCATCGGCACGTCCGGTACGATCCTGAGCCTGGGCACGATGGCGGCCCACGAGATGCTCGGCCACGAACCCGACGAGATCCGCAATCTGCGGATTCCGGCCAAGCACATCCGCCGCGTGCGGGAGAAAGCCACCACGTTACCTCTGGCCCAGCGGCTGCGCATGCCGGGCCTGGAGCCTCGCCGCGCCGATCTGGTCGTGGCCGGCTCGGTGCTGCTCGACACGATCCTCAGACAACTGGGCGCCGAAGACATCACGCTTTGCGACCTGGCCCTGCGCGAAGGGCTGGTGCTCGACTACGTCCATCGGAATCGCACGGAAATCGCTCGCGCCGACCGCTATCCGGACGTGCGGCGAAGAAGCGTGGTCGAGCTGGCGGAACGGTGCCACTATTGACCCGAACACGCCAACCAGGTCTCACGCCTCTCGCTGGCCCTGTTCGACCAGACGCGCGGCGTCCACGGTCTCACCGACCGCGAACGTCAGTGGCTCGACTACGCCGCGCTGCTGCACGATATCGGCGTCCATATCAGCTACGAAAAACACCACCGCCACTCCTACTACCTGATCAAGCACGGCGACCTGCGAGGCTTCGATCCGCAGGAGACAGAGGTCTTGGCGCTCATTGCGCGCTACCACCGCCGCGCGACGCCCAAGAAAGGCCACCCCGGCTACAGCGATTTGCCACCCGCCCTTCGCAAGGTCGTCAAGGTTCTGGCCGCCTGCCTGAGACTGGCCGAGGGCCTCGACCGCAGCCACGCGCAGGTGCTCGACTCGGTCAGCCTTCACGACCGCGGGCGCGAGTACGTGCTGCAGTTGCACACCTCAGGCGACGCCGAGCTCGAGTTGTGGTCCGCGAGCCGCCACGCCGAGGCGTTCGAGGATCTGGTGGGCAAGACCGTCCGCTTCGAGGTCGCGCCGGCCCGCGGGAGGAAGGCACCGGCGGCCGCGGCGACGGCCGCGGATTCGCCGCGAATGACCACCTAATCCGAGCCAGGTCACAGATCCGTTACATAGAATTTACACGACAGAAATCGGGCCGAAATCGGCCCGGCTGTACCATTCCACACATGATTACTCGCGTAGCGCGATCGGGATGGGTGTGGCTGTTGGCGGCTGGGCTTGGCCTGGCCGGCTGTTCGAAGGGGCCGGAGGCGCCCTCGGCGGGCGAGCGCAGCCTCCGGCGGCGGCATCGTCCGTATCGATGGGTCGAGCACGGTGTTCCCCATCACCGAGGCGGTCGCAGAGGAATTCCAGAAGAAGACGCCGACTGCCAAGGTCACGGTACGCATCTCGGGCACCGGCGGCGGCTTTCAGAAGTTCTGCCGCGGTGAATCCGACATCAGCAACGCCAGCCGCCCCATCAAGCCCACCGAGATCGAAGCGTGCAGCAAGGCTGGCATCGCATTCAGCGAATTGCCGGTCGCGTACGACGGCCTTGTGCTGGTCGTGAACCCGAAGAACGCCTGGGTGGACCACCTCACCGTGGCCGAGCTCAAAAAGATTTGGGCGCCAGAGGCACAGGGCAAGATCCTGAAGTGGAGCCAGGTCCGCGCGGGATGGCCCGACCGGGAGCTCCACCTGTTTGGCGCCGGCGTGGACTCGGGCACCTACGACTACTTCACCGAGGCCGTCAACGGCAAGGAGGGCGCCAGCCGCGGCGATTTTACATCCAGCGAGGACGACAACGTACTCGTGCAGGGTGTGGCCACCGACGAAGTGGCCCTGGGATTCTTCGGCATCGCCTACTACGAACAGAACGCCGCCAAACTCAAGGCCGTCCCGATTGATGACGGGAAGGACGACAACGGCAAGGGTCCGATTGCCGCCACAATCGAGACGGTGAAAAATGCCACGTATCAGCCGCTGTCGCGCCCGTTGTTCATCTACGTCGCGCACAAGAGCGCCGACCGGCCGGAAGTCCAAGGCTTCATCGACTACTACTTCGCCAGCGGGGCGGAACTGGTGAAGGAAGTCGGCTATGTGCCGCTCACCGAAGACGGCTATCGACTCGCCAAGGCGCATTTCGACAAGCGTGTGGCGGGGACCATCTTTGGCGCTGGCGGCTCGCAGGTCGGCGTGACAATCGAGCAACTGCTGGCGCGCGAGCGCAGCCAGTAGCCGGCTGGCGGATTATGAAGCGGTTCGAGTTCGTCATCGAGCGCGGGTTGTTTCTCTGCGCGCTGGCGTCTGTCGCCACGACGGTCGGCATCGTCGCCGTGCTGCTGTTTGAGACGGTCGAGTTCTTTGCCGAGGTGCCGATCGTCGAGTTTCTCACCGGCACCGAGTGGACGCCGCTGTTTGCGAACCCGAAGTTCGGCGTCTGGCCGCTGGTGCTGGGCACGCTCCTGGTGTCGGGTATCGCCATGGCCGTCGCGCTGCCGCTCGGGCTGCTGAGCGCGGTGTACCTCAGCGAGTACGCGCCACCGCCCATGCGGCGAATACTCAAGCCGGTGCTCGAAGTGCTGGCCGGCGTGCCCACGGTGGTCTACGGGTATTTCGCCCTGCTCTTTGTCACCCCGCTCCTGCAGTCGTTGATGCCCTCGCTCTCCGGCTTCAACGCCCTGAGTCCTGGCATCGTGATGGGGATCATGATCCTGCCGCTGGTCTCGTCGCTGTCGGAAGACGCGATGCAAAGCGTGCCGAACGGCCTGCGGGAGGGCGCCTACGCTCTGGGCGCGACACGCATGCAGACGGCGCTCACCGTCGTCGTGCCGGCTGCCTTTTCGGGGATTACGGCCGCGTTCATTCTCGCGGTGAGCCGGGCGGTTGGCGAGACGATGATCGTCGCGATTGCCGCCGGCCAGCAGCCGCGCGCGACGATGGACCCGCGCGTGCCGATCGAGACGATGACGGCCTACATCGTCCAGGTGAGCATGGGCGACACGCCGGCCGGCACGCTGGAGTACCGCACGATCTTCGCCGTCGGCATGCTGCTCTTCCTGGGAACCTTCGGCCTCAACCTCCTCAGCACGTGGGTGCGCGAGCGGTATCGCGAGGTGTATTGATGGCATCCGCCTCGACCGCCCCCATCGCGGCGCACGACGTCGATGCCGGCATCGCCCGCCGCCGCTTCCTCGACCTGGCATTTCAGGCCGTCGCGCTGTCCGTGCTGCTGCTGGTGCTGGCGGCGCTGGCGGCGCTGGTCTACACGGTGCTGCACGACGGCGTTGGCGTGCTGTCGTGGGAGTTCCTGACCAACTACACGTCGCGCCGGGCCTCGCAGTCGGGCATCCGCCCGGCCCTGGCGGGCAGCATCTTCATCATCGCGCTCACCGCGGCCATCGCGCTGCCGGTGGGCGTGGCGGCCGCCATTTACCTCGAGGAGTACGGGACGCGCAGCCGGGTGGCCCGGCTCATCGAGCTCAACATCGCGAACCTGGCAGCCGTGCCCTCCATCATCTACGGGCTGCTGGGGCTCGGGCTGTTCGTGCGCGCGCTGGGGTTCGGCGGATCCATCATGGCCGGCGCATCGACGCTGGCGCTGCTGGTGCTGCCGGTGGTGATCATGTCGACGCGCGAGGCGCTGCGCACCGTGCCGATGTCGTTGCGGGAAGGATCGTACGCGCTAGGGGCAACCAAGTGGCAGACGATCTGGTATCAGGTGCTGCCGGTTGCGCTCCCCGGCATCCTGACCGGGCTGATCCTGGCGTTGTCGCGTGCGATCGGCGAGACGGCTCCGCTCATCACGATCGGCGCTCTCACCTACGTGCCATTTCTGCCCGACAGCGTGTGGTCGCCGTTCACGGTGCTGCCCGATCCAGATCTTCAACTGGGTCTCGCGGCCGCAGGTGGAGTTTGCGCAAAACGCGGCTGGTGCGATCATAGTGCTGCTGGCGCTGCTGCTGACGATGAATGCGACGGCCATCTGGCTGCGTGACCGCTTCCAGAAGCGGAGAGTCTCATGAGTGCGGGAACCCCGGTTGTGCCCTCGCTGGCCGCACGCACCCGCCCCCCTGGTGGCGCCGTGGCGGATCGGCCGGTCAAGATCGACGTCAACGGGTTGAACTTCTACTACGGGGAGAAGCGTGCCCTGCACGACATCTCCATCCAATTGCGAGCCAACGTCGTATCGGCCTTCATCGGGCCGTCGGGGTGCGGCAAGAGCACGTTCCTGCGCACGCTCAACCGGATGAACGACATCATCGCGGGCACGCGCGTCGAGGGCACCGTGCTCATCGACAACGTCAACATCTACGACCCCAAGATCGATGTCGTCGGGCTGCGGCGCCGCGTCGGGATGGTGTTTCAGAAGTCGAACCCGTTTCCGAAGACCATCCTCGAAAACGTGGCCTACGGCCTGCGCGTCAACGGCATGGCCGCCAGCAAGAGCGATGTGCACGAGCGCGTGGAGTCAAGCCTGCGCGCGGCCGCGCTCTGGGACGAAGTCAAGGACCGGTTGCACGATTCCGCGCTGGCGCTCTCCGGCGGACAGCAGCAGCGGCTGTGCATCGCGCGTGCGCTGGCGGTCAAGCCAAAGATACTGCTCATGGACGAGCCAGCGTCGGCGCTCGACCCCATTGCCACCCAGCACATCGAAGAGCTCATCTACGACCTCAAGAAGGACTACACGATCGTCATCGTCACGCACAACATGCAGCAGGCGGCGCGCGTGTCCGACTACACGGCGTTTTTCTGGCTGGGCCGCCTGGTGGAGTACGACCGGACCGAAAAGATCTTCACCAATCCGGCCGAGAAGCTGACAGAGGACTACGTCACCGGCCGCTTCGGGTAGGAGATACGCGACCCATGGAACGCCTCGTCCGACATCTGCAGGAAGAACTCGAAGTGCTCAGGACCCGCCTGCTCGAAATGGGCGGGCTGGCCGAGGAACGCGTGCGCCATGCCGTTCAGGGCCTGGCCGAGCGCGACTTCGGCCTCATCGAAGCGATCCTGGCCGGCGACGAACCGGTCAACCAGCTCCACATCGAGATCGACGACCGCGTGTTGAAGCTGCTGGCGCTGCACCAGCCGGTGGCGGCGGACCTCCGGGCCGTCATGGCCGCGGTCAAGATCAACACCGATCTCGAGCGCGTGGGCGATCTGGCGGTGAACATCGCGGAAGCCGCCAAGCGCTATGCGATGCACCCGCCGGTGAAGAAACTCATCGACATTCCGCGGATGGCCGAGATCGCGCAGGCGATGCTGCGCGACGCCCTGGACTCGTACGTCAAGGGCGATATCGCACTGGCTCAGCACGTTCTGGACGAAGACGACAAGCTCGACGCGCTCAAGACCCAGATCTTCCGGGAGTTGCTGACCTTCATGCTCCAGGACATGCACACGATCGAGCCATCGCTGGACCTGATCCTGATCTCGCGTCACCTGGAACGCATCGGCGACCACGCGACCAACGTCGCCGAGGACGTGATCTTCATGGTGTCGGCGCGCGACGTCCGGCACCACGTGCCGGAATCCGCGTAATACTTGCCCCCTTCCCTTCCGCCCTCATACAATTAGCGGATGCCGTTGGCATCCGAATCCCTGTGCGTGGAGTGCCACAGGGCGCCGGCCGCCCCCGACTGGCGCCCCTTCTGCAGCGAGCGCTGCAAGCTGCAGGATCTGGCGCGGTGGGTGGACGGCGGTTATCGAATCGCGGGTGAGCCGGTGTCGGTCGACCCCGACAGTGGCGACGAACCCTTCTCCGACAGCGCCTTGAACGGTTGACCCCTGGATTGCCCGCCGACCCCCGCATGGCAGACACGCTGACGATCACAGACAACCGTACCGGCAACAGCTACGAGCTCGCCATCAAGGACGACACCGTCCGCGCGGCGGACTTGCGCAAGGTTCGCGAAGCCGCCGACGACTCCGGCCTGATGGCCTACGACCCGGCGCTGGTGAACACGGCCGCCTGCCGAAGCACCATCACGTTCATCGACGGCGACAAGGGCATCCTGCGCTATCGCGGTTATCCAATCGAGCAGCTCGCCGAACAGAGCTCGTTTCTCGAGACGGCGTGGCTGGTGATCGAAGGCGAGCTGCCGACGGCGTCGCAGCTTCAGGCGTTTACGACGGCGATCCACGACAGCCGCGTGCCGCCGGCGCGGCTGGCCGGCTTGTTCGACGGCCTGGCGGAAGATCCGCATCCGATGGGCGCGCTGATCGCGTCGTTTGGCGCACTGGGCACCTTCTATCCCGAGTCGCACAACATCTCGGACCCGGCCGTCCGGCGACGGCAGGTGCATCGCATCATCGCTCAGGCTCCGGCCCTGGCCGCCTACGCCGCGCGGGCCCGCAAGGGCCAGGCCCCGGTGCCGCCGGCCGAAGGCCTGAGCTTCGCGGGCAACTTCCTGTACATGTTGCAGGCGGTCCCGGGGCAGCCCTACACGCCCAATCCTGTCCTGGAGCGTGCGCTCGACATCCTGTTCATCCTCCACGTGGATCACGAGCAGAACTGCTCGACCTTCGCGATGCGCAGCGTGGGCAGCTCGAACACCGATCCGTATTCGTCGGTGGCTGCGGCGGCGGCGGCGCTGTATGGCCCGCTGCACGGCGGCGCGAACGAGGCCGTCCTGCGGATGCTGCACGGCGTCGGATCGCTCGACAAAGTGCCCGCCTTCATCAAGAGCGTCAAGGCCGGCGACGGCCGGCTCATGGGCTTCGGCCACCGCATCTACAAGTCGTACGACCCCCGCGCGCGCATCATCAAGCGCGTCGCCGACGAGGTCTTCGAGGTCACCGGCAAGAACCCGCTGCTCGAAATCGCGCAGGAGCTCGAGCGAATCGCGCTGCAGGACGAGTACTTCGTCGCGCGAAAGCTCTACCCGAACGTCGATTTCTACTCCGGCCTGATCTACGAAGCGATGGGCTTCCCCACCGACATGTTCACGGTGCTGTTCGCCATCCCGCGGACGGCCGGCTGGCTCGCCCAGTGGGAAGAGATGCTGCGCGACCCGGAGACGAAAATCGTGCGGCCGCGCCAGATTTACGTCGGCGCCGCAAAGCGCGACTACGTCCCCGTCACGGGACGCTGACGTGCCGGCTGACGCGGTGCGCTGGCGCTCGACGGCCGGCGCACTATTGTCGGTAGCCCTGCTCAGCCATTCAACACACCGCCTGCACGCCAACCCGCCGATGTTCGATTCGAGCCGCGCTTTCGAGCACGTCCGGCAGCTGGTGGCCATCGGTCCGCGGCCGGCCGGCTCGGCCGGCGCCGGCCAGGCCCGCCGCTACATCACGGCGCAGCTGTCCGCCTCGGGCCTGACGGCCAGCGAGCAGCAGTTCGTCGCGCAGACGCCGGTAGGCCCCCTCACGATGGCGAACGTGTTCGCGCGGATCCCAGGAGTGCTGCGCGAGCGCCTGGTCCTCGCCAGCCACTACGACACGAAACTGTTTCGTGACTTTCGTTTCGTGGGCGCCAACGACGGCGGGTCGAGCACCGCGATGCTGCTCGAGCTGGCGCGCGTGCTGAAGGCGCGCAAGAATGCCTTCACGATCGAACTTGTGTTCTTCGACGGCGAGGAGTCGGTGATCGAGTGGACGGGCAACGATCACACCTATGGCAGCCGCCACTACGTGGCGACGGCCCAACGGGACGGGTCGCTGGGCTCGGTGCGCGCGATGGTGCTGTTCGACATGGTCGGCGACCGCGACCTGACGATCAAGCGCGAGACCGGCTCCACGCGGTGGCTCACCGACATCATCTGGGCCTCGGCGACGCGACTGGGGCAGCGCGCCTTCCTGGCTGAGGACTTTGCGGTCGAAGACGACCACCGGCCGTTCCTCGATGCGGGCGTGCCCGCCGTCGACCTCATCGATATGGACTACGCCGCCTGGCACACCAGGGACGACACCCTCGACCAGGTCAGCGCCAGGAGTCTCCAGACCGTCGGCGACGTGTTCCTCGACGCGCTGCCGCACATCGAGGCGCGCCTGCGGCGCTAGTAGCAGTCCGGGCGCGCACCCATCCGCGCCTGCGGCCTAGCGCAATCGGCTCGACGAGCCCACGCCCGCCGCAAAAGGAAGGGCGAGCACCGTCGCCGCGGCTGCGCTGTCGTGGATGCCGGCGCGCATGGCAGAGGCCATCTCGATGCGGGGCCCGGCGCCTCGCAGGAAGAGGGCGCGCTGGTTGATGTAGGACCTGGCGCTCGCACGCACGCCGAAGTCGAATCGGACGTTCCACACGAGAAATGCGAGGACGAACCAGAGCACGGCGGCGAGGATGCGCCGGTCGCGCATGGCTCAGCGGGGGCCGGCGTACCTGAACACGAGCGCCGTGACGTCGTCGCTCTGCACGGCGCCGACCGAGAACTCCCGGACGCTGGCGAAGATCGCGTCGAGCACTTCGCGGGTCGAGCGCTGGCGGTTCGCGTCCACACAGGCCATCAACCGTTCTTCGCCGTACTCCTCGCCGCTGGCGCTCATCGCCTCGGTGACCCCGTCGCTGAAGGCCACCAGCAGGTCTCCGGCGGCCATCGGAATCGTTTCCTCTTCGAAGGTCGCGTGCTCGAACAGCCCGAGAATCAGCCCGCCCTTTTCAAGGCGCGTCACGCCGTTCGGCGTGAACACCATCGGCGGATTGTGGCCGGCGTTGCAGTAGGTGAGGGCGCCGTCGGGCGCCACGCTGGCGTAGAAGGCCGTGCAGAACCGCGATTCGATGGCGCGCCGGATCAGCGCCTGGTTCACGCCCGACAGGGTGACCGACGGCGGAGCGCCGGTCTGCGCTTGCGACGAGAACACGCCCTGGATGACCGCCGTCAGCAGCGCCGCCGGCGCGCCCTTGCCGGCGACGTCGCCGACCGCAAACCCGAACGCGCCGCTTGGCAGGTCGACGTAGTCGAAGAAGTCGCCGCCAATCGAACGGCACGCCACCGACTGGGCGAAAGCGTCGAAGAACAGCCCTTTGCGGCTCGGCTCGGGCAGCAGCGCCTGCTGGATCTCGGCCGCGATCCGCATCTCCTGCTCCATCTTGCCCTTCTCGAGGGTCTCGCGATAGAGCCGGGCATTCTCGATGGCGACCGCGGCCTCGGTGGCCAGCGTCTCGAGCGCCGTGCGGGCGGCGCGCGACAGCAGCGCGCCTTTTTCGCGGCTGTCCAGATACAGCACCCCGATGCGCTTTTCTTCGGTCTGCTGATCGGCGCGATCCAGGTACCGCACCAGCCGCAGCGGAACGTGCACAGCACGTGCCGGATGCCCAGCGCCACGGTGCCCATGTGGACGTTGGCCAGATCGCCGTCGAGCAGGTCGGCGACGATCTTCTCCTGCCCCGTGGAGAACACCTCTTCAGGAATCTTGCGGCTGGTCTCGAACTGCTTGCCCGACAGCGTCAGGCGGCCACGGCCGCGCGCGATCTTGAACTCGAGCTCGCTGCCGGCATTGGACAGCATGATGAAGCCGCGCTCGGCGCCGGTCACCTCGAGCGCCGAATCCATGACCAGGGCCAGCACCTCGTCGAGCACGCGCCCGGAGCCGAGCGCCCGAAGCCCTTCCAGCAGCGCCGCGACCTGGCGCAAGTCGCCCACCGCGGAGGTGGTGTGCCGGTCGCTCGAGGCGCCGCTGGCCGTCTGAGTGGCGTCCTCCAGAAGGAACACCATCTCGGCGCCGCCGCTGCGCCCCAGGCGAATCAGGTCGGCATGCTGCAGCGTGTGCTCGGTGATGCCTTCGCCGTTGACATACGTCCCGTAGCGGCTGCCGCGGTCGCGCAGGACGAAGGCGCCGTTTTCCGTGGCGATTTCCGCGTGGTCGCGTGAGACATCGCTGCCAACCAGCTGCAGGTCGTTGCCGCTGCGGCGGCCGACCGAGAAAACCGGTTTGTCGATGTGGATCACACGTCGACCCAGGGCGTCAGTGACCTCGAGACGACCGTCTGCCATAGGGGGGATGTCGGATGATAGCACGTAGGTCTGACCCGGCGCAGGTCAGCGCCGCCGCTGCGCCATGTGCCAGCCAATGGCCACCAGGCCCAGCACCGCAAGGGCATAGCCCACCTCGCGGGGCACCTGGTCGGTCACCACCTGGCCCATCACCAGCGCGCTCACGACCAGCACCACCAGGGCCAGCACCACCGGCCCGCGCGAAGCCTGAGGCCGCCCGCCAGACGGCGGCGTGACGCGCGGCTCGCTGGTCGCCGTGCCACAGCGGAAACAAATCAGCGCCTTGTCGGCGATCTCGGTGCCGCACTGTCGACAGACCATCGGGATGGATTATATCGAGGCAATCGTCAATCTACAATTGGCAGCCATGATCCCTTTGCGCGACGTCATCCCGTCGCGTACCACCCCGGTCGTCACCGTCACGATCCTGGCCGTCAACGTCCTGGCGTTTCTCTACGAGACCTCGCTCGGACCGGCGAGCGCTCGACGCCTTTCTGTCGACCCACGGGATGGTGCCGGCCGCCCTGGCCTGGAACGACGTCGTCACGTCGATGTTCCTCCACGGCGGCTGGATGCACCTGATCGGCAACATGCTCTCGCTCTGGATCTTCGGCGACAACGTCGAGGACCGGCTGGGCCACGGCCGTTTCGTCCTGTTCTACCTGCTGTGCGGCACTCTGGCGGCGCTCGCGCACGTCTGGGCCGACCCGTTGTCGCCGGTGCCCACCATCGGCGCCAGCGGCGCCATCGCCGGCGTCATGGGCGGCTACTTCGTGCTCTACCCGCATTCGCGCATCATCACGCTGCTGCCGATCTTCATCTTCATCCAGATCGTCGAGGTGCCGGCGGTGGTCTTCCTCGGCCTGTGGTTCCTGCTGCAACTGGTGAGCGGCGTCGGATCGCAGCTGGCGGCCACGACCGGAGAAGCGGTCGGCGGCATCGCCTTCTGGGCGCACATCGGCGGCTTTGTGGTGGGCGCGCTGCTGGTCAAGCTGATGGCGCGGCCCGAGCGCGCGCGCATCGAGTGGTACGACCGCATCCGCGCTGATACTCGTCAACGTGACGGGACACGAGGCGTACGAGACCGAGCGTCTTCGTGCGCTTTGTCTGTGCTCTGTGATTGACGAGGTACTGACGAGCGCGATCGGATGCGCCGCGACACTCGCGCCAGGTCGATCATCAGCGCCTCGAATTCGCGCTCCCACGTCTCGATCGGGCATCGTCGCCTTGCGCTGCTTGAGGCGCTCGGCCTGCTCTTCAAGCGATCGCCGGCGTCCCAGTAACTCGGTCAGCTCCGGATCGGCGTCCACGGCCGCCGCGTCGCGCTCGAGATAGGTCGCGCGGGCCAGCGCGCCGTCCTCGCCCGTGCCCACGGCCTCGATGCCCGCGCCATCGCCCGTGTCGTCGAGCAGCGCGCGCTCGGTGGCGAGCAGCCCCTGCCGCTCGAAGTGCGCGACGACGCCCTTGCTCGTGCGGACGAACAGCTCCCACACCGACACGCGCCCGTTCTTGTCCAGGTCGGCCGCCGGGTCGCGCAACGCGGCAATCAGGTGCTCGGGGAATACGGTGTCGTAGCGCTGCGCCGTCGACTCGGTCGCCGTCACGACGATGCGGCCGCGCGTGGCGAGATCGCGAAGAAACGGGAAGCTTCCGCCGGAGGTGTTGACCACGACGACGCGACCGGGCAGATCGGCCAGCAGCGCGCCCCACTCGTCCGACGTCAGGTCGGGGCCCACCAGGTTGAACTTCGCCTGCCCATCGTCCACGGTTCCGTGGCCGACCAGGAGGATGACCAGCAGGTCGTCTTTCTGCACCTCGCGCCGCAGGCGCGCGATCGCCGCGCGGACGTTCTGCTGCGTGCTCTGCTGAGCCTCGTCCTTTGACGTGCCCGAGAGCACGATGACGTGGTCGGCCGGAAAGCCCAGGTGCTCGGTGAACGCCGACGACAACTGCTGCGCCCATGTCGAGTAGGTGCTGATGAACGCCTCGCCGCCGGGCGCGCCCGTGATGACCAGCGCGTAGCGGTTCTCGGCCAGCAGCGGCGTCGCCCACAGCAGGCCGACGAGGACGCACACGACGCGGAGGCGGCTCATCGCAGCCCCCAACGGCGCCGAAGGGCCCACTCGGTCGAGACCAGCAGCACGATCGACAGGAACATCCATCCAGTGTGCCAGGCGTCGCGCCACTCCGGCGGCCGGTTCCTGACGGCTGCCGCCTGGATGGCCCAGCCCGCCACGGCCGCGCCCTCCTCGGCGGTCCCGTAGCGTCCGCCAGAGGCGTCGGCCAGGCGTCGCAGACCAGCCTCGTTGAGGCGCGGATCGGCCAGCTCGCGGTCGAGCCCGCCGACCAGCCATCGCAACTCCGGTGCGAGCCGATCCCGAGGAGCCCGTGGTGCGCACGACTTCGGCCCGGTAGATGCCGCGCTCGGCCGCGGGCACCCGCGCCGTGAACAGCCCGCGCGCCGGATCGGTGAGCGAGGGAATGATGTCGATGGTCTCGCCGTCCGGCGCTTCCACCCGGACGCGCAGTTCGTCCTGCGGCGACGGCGCATACGCCGCGGTCCTCACGACGATGGGCAGCTCCACCGGGTCGCCGGGCAGCACCGAGCCCGGCGGCGTCGCCGTGATCGGCTCGAGCGCGTCGGCTGTGAGCCACCGGGCGGTCTGTCGCCAGAACCGGTCGTAGCTGCCATCGGAGGCCGGGCGCAGCATCTTCCATCGCCAGCTGGCCTGCCCGGCAAACAGCGCCGTGCGCCCCGCGCCGAAACGCTGCACGGCCACGACCGGCGAATTGCTGCCCAGCTCGTCCATCACGGCCAGCACCGACGCGCCGGGCCGCGCGCCGCCCAGCTGCACGACACCGGCCAGCGACGGCAGGTTCGCCCATCGGCTGCGTGCCTCCTGGTCGGTGGCGGCGATGCGCATCATCGGGTGGCGCGTGCCTTCGGCGGTCGGGCGCACCCGGTACCGGTCCTCCGCGCTGGTCGACGCGGCACGCACGACTCCGCCGCCGTCGCCAAGACGCAGCGGCAGCAGTTCTTCAAGGGGCGAGCCGGCGAGCCCCTGCGGCTCGAACGTCCTGGCGCCGGCAAACAGCAGCCCGCCGCCGCGCTCCGAGACAAACGCGCGCAGCCACTCCTGCGACTCGCGCGAGCAGCAGATGCAGGTCGTAGTCGGCGAGCACGACCGCGTCGTACGCAAACAGCGCCTCGCGCGTGGACGGGAACCCGGTGACCAGCGTCGACGCGCGGGCGCCGCCGGCCTGGACGAAGAAGGTGTCCGCGCCCTGCTCGTTGCGGCCCTTGCGGACCGCCGCGTCCACCTCGAGCGACGGGTCGTCGGACCAGGCGCGCTTGAGAAACGTCTGCTCGAAGCCGGGCGCGCCCTCGAGCGACAACAGCAGCCGGCGCCGACCCGGCGGTGGCACGAGCGCGCGGGCCTGGTTGTTGGCCGGGGTCAGCTCGGCCTCGGCCGCCGGAACATCGATGGTGTACACGGTCGGCGCGTTGCGGTCGGGCGCCACCGTGAACGCCACGCGCATCGGCGCGCCGTCGGAGGCCGGCGTCACCGATCGGCGTTCGACGACCTGTCCGTTCTGCAGAAGGCGCACGTCGAAGCTGCCTGGCAGATGCCGGGCGGCGAGCGTCGCCGTCAAATCCACGAGGCTGGCGTCGAGGCTCGATTGCCCGGTGGCCAGCGCCACGACCTCGCGGTCGGCGCCGTCGGTGCGGCCCAGTCCAACGGCGACGATGGGCACGCCTGCCGCCCGGCCGGCGGCCTCCAGGTCCGCGCCGCTGGTGTCGTTGCCGTCCGACAGCACGACGATGGCCGAAAGCCCCTGTCCGCGGTGCCGTTCGACGACGCCGCGCACGGCGTCGGCCAGGTCGGTGCGGTCGCCGGTCGCCGCAAGCGCGGCGTCGCCGGCCGGCGCGAGCCTGTCGCCGAACACGAACGGCTCGACGCGGAAGCGCGACGACAACGCGCGGCACGATGTCGCGTGTCAGCAGCGCGCCGGCGCGCTCGATCCGCGTGAGGCCGTCGGCATCGCGCAGGCCCATGCTGCGCGAGCCGTCGACGAGCACGGCGACCACGCCGTCCTGCCGATCGGGTGGCGGCACCAGCACCATCGGCCGCAGGAGACACAGGATCACCAGCGACGAGCGCCGCGGCGCGCAGGCCGATCAGCAGCCCTCGCTGAGCGGGACGCAGCCCCGCCGCGTGGCGATACGCCAGCAGCGCGAGGCCGACGACGGCCAGCGCGACCAGCGCCATCGCCCACGACGGAAGCGGCGTCGCAAGTTGCACGAGCTAACGCGGCTCCTGCGCAAGCGCGCGGTAGTAGCGGTCCACGGTGGACCGATAGGTGTCGGGCACGCGGTCGGTCGCGCCCGTGCGCAGCCGTTCGCGTGCGGCGCGCTCGACCACGCGCTGCGACAACGCGGCCTCGAGCCGCTCGAGGCCCAGCGCGATGTCCTTGTGCAGGGTCTCCCACTTCGAGAAGTCCTGCTTGAAGGCCTGCGTGCCCGGCGCCGAGGTCACCATCTGCTGGTCGATCGGCGTGCTCATCGCGCGGCCGGTGCCTGGCGACGCCTGCTCGAGTCGCTCGCCGAGCTCGCCCGCATTGCGCAACTGCTCCAGGTACTCGCGCTGCAGCTCGGCCAGCCGCCGCTGCCCCTGCTGGCCCGCCGTGCCCTGCCCGCCCTGTTCACCCGACTCGCCTGGCTTGCCCGACTCGCCCTGCTTGCCCGACTCGCTTTGCTTGCCCGACTCGCCCGGCTTGCCCGACTCGGCCTGCTTGCCCGCCGTTTCGATCTGTCGCTGGAGGTCCGCCAGGCGGTCGCGAAGCTCGCGTGCCTTCGACAGGTCGTCGGCCAGCTGTTTGCCTTCGCGATCGGCGCCGGAGGCCTGCGTGCCGCCCACCTTGTCGGCGAGCCGATCGAGCTCGCGCGCGACGGCGCGCTGCTGCTCGCCCTCGGTGGCTTTCGCGTCACCCGCGCCGCACGCCGTCGGCAAGCGCGCGCATCTGTTGCCCGATGCGTGCGCGCTCGGCTGCACGAGCTGCCTCGGCCAGCCGCTCGCGCGCCTGCCGGTCGCCGGTCTCGCCCTGCGCCAGCCGCTGGACGCGCTCGTTGAGCGCGTCGGCGCGTTCGGCCAGCCGCTGCTGCTCGCCGGCCAGGCGGCGCCGCGCATCCTCGCTCGCCGCAGCGCCGGACTTGGCGGTCTCATCGGCCAGCTGGCGCTGCCTGTCGGCCAGCTGGCGCGCTTCGAGTTGCGCATCGCCTGCCGCGCGACGCTGCTCGTCGGGACCGGCCTCGCGAAGGCCGCGCTCGACCGACTGCAGACGATCGAGGGCGCGCTGGCTGCGCTGGCGCGCGGCATCGGGCGCCTCGCGCCGCAGATCGCTGGCCGCCTGGCGCATGTCCTCGGATGCCTCGCGCAACGCCTGCGCGCCGGCCTGCGGCGCCGCCTTGTCCGGACGACTTGCCCCTGCGCCTGCTTGCCACGCTCGCCGCGGCTTGCCCGACTCGCCCTGCTCGCCCTGCTTGCCCGACTGGCCCTGCTTGGCCATCTGCCGCGCCTGCTGCTGCATCTGCTGGGCAAGCTGTTCGGCCTGGCGCCGCAGCTCGGACTGGTCGCGCGTGAGCCGTTCGAGGCGGCGCTTCACTTCCTCCTGGTTCATCTGCTGGCGATCGCGCGCCAGGTCGTCCTGCTGACGGGCCAGCGCTTCCTGCCGCCGCGCCAGCGCGCGCACCTTCTCGAGCAGCTCGTCGCGCGTGTCGGTCTTGCGCTCTTCCACGCTCTGCGGCGTCTCGTAGTTGGTCTCCTGCTGCCGCTGCAGCTCGCGATCGAACAGCGACGAGAGATCCTGCTGGTTGCGGTTGGATCCGCCGCCGCTGCTGTTGGCCTGCTGGCGCGCGATCTCGCGGCGCTGAATCTCGGCTTCGGCGCGCAGCAGATGGTTGAGCGCCTCCATCTCCGATGGCAGCGCCTCGTTGGGCTTCACCGCGTCGAGCGACTGCTCGGCGCGCGCCATCGCCCGCGCCGCCGCCAGCAGCGCCGGCTGCTCGTCCTCCGAACCGCCAATGACGGCGCCAGGCCGCCCACGCCGCCCGCGCCAGCATCTGCGCCTGCCGGCCCGCGGTTTCCGCACGCCGGCGCAGCGCCGATTGCGCGCGGCCGAGCGTCTTGACGTCGGCGGCCGACGGCGCCGGCGTTGGCGCCGAGCCGCGCGGCGCTGAAGCTTCCACGTGCCGACGATGATGTCCTTCTGCTGGCGGACCAGGTCGTCGACCTGCTGGCCGCCGGCGCCCGCCATGGCCTGGCTTTGCGCCATCGCGAACTCGTCCACAAACGGCGTCACCTCGAGGAAGAAGATGTCGCTGCGCGACTCGGTCGGCCGCTTGCCGCGCCCGACGTCGCGCGCCCGCGCGTAGAAGCTCACGAAGTCGCCCGGATTGACGTCGAGGTCCTCCAGATACACGGTGTGCCGTGCCGGTGATCGACAGCCCGCCGCCGCTGCCAAGCGGCACGGCCTTCTCGCGGCTGCCGCGCACGCCGACGACCAGCTCGAGCCGATCGAGCCCGTGGTCGTCGTCGGCGCGCGCTTCGATGGTGACCTCTTCGAGCGGGCGTGACGCGCTTGTCGCCGGCCGGACGGATGATGCGCACGTCGGGCGGACGGTCGTCGAGGCGGCGGACGAAGTACTCGGGGTCCTCGGCGTTTTCGAGGCCATCGGCGTCGCGCAGCCGCACGCGATAGGCGGTGTCGTCGGCGACGACCAAAGTCGCCCACAAACTGCGCGCCATCGGCGGCCAGCGGCACTTCCTCGCCGTTGCGCAACACGATCGCCGCCGTGGCGATGGGCGCGGTCGTCGTCTTCGGCGTCACGCGCAACGTCACCTGCGAGCCTTCGGGCGCGTAGATGTCGCCGCCGTCGGACTCGGTGCGAGGCGCCATGTTGGCAAACGACGGATAGGTGTAGGACAGGTCGATGCGGCCGATCCGCGGCGGTCTCGAGCAAGGTCACCTGGAACTCGCGCGAGGCATGACCGGCGACCTGCACGTGATACGCAAACGAGCGCGGCACGCTTTCGAAGCCGAACGCGAACGTGCCGTCGGGCTGCGCCTTCATCCGCGCCGTCCGCGTGGCATCCTGCATGCGCACGGTGATGTCGGGCACCAGCCCGCGAGCGACCTCAGAGGTCGTCGCGCGCACGGTAAAGGCGGCGCCAGGTCTCACGCGCGCGTCGCCGGGGCTCACCTCGAGCGCAAGCCGTTCCGGAAACGCCCACAGCCGGACCGCGCGGCCCGCGCGACCCACCGGCTCGCGGGCCACAAACGCGAGGACGGCGAGCACGCCTATCGCGGCGGCGGCGCGGTACGTCGCGCCGCGCAGCGCGGCCGACGGCACGACCAGCTCGAGGTCGTCCTGGGTCACTCGCCGCGCGGTGTCGTCGAGCAGCAGCTGCGTGAGCGGCCCATCGGCGGCCTGCGACGTTGCCGTTCGAGCACGTCGACCGCCGTGGCGAGCCGATCGTCGAGGCCCGACAGGCGGTCTTCGGCCAGGCGCGCCAGGCGTGCCCGCGTCGGCGGCGGGCCCTGCTGCCGCCACGCCAGCACCGCGGCGGCGACCGAGGCCGCCAGCGCCGCGGCGACGAGCAGCGTCTGCGCCGACGGTGGACTCGCGCGCGACGAGAAACCACGCGCCAAGCGCCGCGACCCAGATGAGCGCGACCACCAGCGCCGCACGCGTCAGCAGCGTCAGACGCGCCAGGCGCCGGTGACGCTGGGCGAGCGCGTCGATGAAGGCGTCGATGTGACGCGCGCCGTCGGAGGTCGTGGATGCGATGGTTCATTCCGGTCACCCTCGCCGGCCGATCGCCGATTCGACGACCAGACCAATCAACATCAGGGCCAGCCCGTAGCGCCACCAGCCCTGCTCGGCTTCCTGCCGCAGGGCCGCCGCCGGCACGCCGGCCCGATCCTCGGCGTCGCGCGGCACTTGCGCGACAAACGCGGCCGCGCTCACTCGCCTCGGGTCGCTTTCCTGCGCGGCGACGTTGACCGCCAGCGTCGTCGTCGGCGCAGCCGGCCGCGGCCGGTCGGGACGCCAGTCCGATCACGCCGGGCCGGCTGGACTCGCTCGCTCGCGCCGTCGCCGGCCACCAGACCGGCGGGCGCCGCATGGTTGGCCGCCAGCCACGACGCCGTCTCGACGACCCACGGCACGAAGGCCGGCTGCAGCACGAGGTCGTTCCAGCGATTCGACAGGTCCGAGGCAAACACGCCGAGGCGGCCCTTGCCCATGGCCTGGTCGACCAGCGCGGGCGCGCCGTTGTCGAACCGCGCGATCACCGATGACGGCGCCGTCGTCGCGATCGTCGCGATGCGCGAGAAGCGCGCCTGGTCGAACGCGCCGGCGTCGGGATCGAACAGGCGGAAGATCGGATGCCGCCCATCCGTGGGGACGAGGCTGAACGGCGTCTCGGCAGGCGGCCCCACGCGCAATCGCGGAAACGCCGAGCCAAGACCCGTCGGCCAGCAGCTCCACGTTGACGCCGGGTCCCACCGCCACGAGCAACCCGCCGCCGTTTTCCACGAAGTGGCCCAGAGCCTCGGCCCCGCGTCGATCGAGGCCGGCCGTGCCCACCAGCACCGCGACGGCGACGCCGGAAAGGTCCGCCACCTCCCGCACGCGGTCCGCCGGCCGCACCTCGACGCGCCATGCGGCGCTGCCCTCCGCCGCCTCGAGCGCGCGACGGACGTACACGGCCTCGCCGAGTCCAGCACCCGGCGACGCGATGATCGCCGCGCGGACGCCGGGGCGCGGATCGAGCACCAGCCACCGCTCGTCGTCGGCCGGAATGCCGTCGGGCGTCACCAGGCGGGCACGCACGGCGCCAGCGGTCGCCGTCACGCCGCGAAAGATCAGCTCGCCGGTGCCATCAGCCGGAAGCGTCACGCGCTGGCGGCCGAGGCTGCTTTCCGTCGAGTGACAACTCGACCTCCACGGCACGGGAGGCGCCCGTGCTCGTCAGCCCGACACGAAGACCCTGCGGTGTCCGATCGAGAGCCGCGATGGCGACGTTTGGCGGCAGCGGCCCGACGTCGGCGACCTCGATCGACACCCGCGCCGGCACGCCGACGGCATCGGCGGAGGTCCATCCGCTCGACTGCAGGTCGGTCACCAGCACCAGCCGTCCCGTTCGGGTGCCGACGACGTCGAGGCCGCGCGCGATCGCGGCGTGGTAGCGGGTCGGCCCGAACGAGGGTTGCAGCCGCGCGATCGGCCGCGCGCGCCGCCGCGCGATCCGGGCCCGGGTTCGACCATGACGTCGGCCCGGCCGGCAAACTGCACGACGGCCACCTGGTCGCCGGCTGGCGCGTTGTCGATGGCCTGCTGCGCCAGCGTCCTCGCGCGCGCGAAGCGGACGGCGTCGCCCATGCTCGCCGAGACGTCGACGGCCACCACGGTGACGCCGGCCTCCGACGCCGACATCGGCGACTGCAGGTACGGCCGCGCGAAGCCGATCGCCAGCAGCAGCAGCGCCGCCACGCGCAGCGCGAGCAGCAGCAGGTCCTGCAGCCGGCGCCGGCGCGCCTGCTCGATCGGCACCTGATGCAGGAAGCGCATGGCGCTGAACGGCACCACCGGGTCGTTCCGGCGGCGGAACAGGTGCAGCACGACCGGGATCGCCACGGCCAGGGCCCCGATCAGGAAGAGCGGCGACAGAAAGCTGAGGCCGCCCATCAACAGGTCCTCATCGGCGCTTGCCTCGCGTGGCCAGGTATGTCAGCAGGGCCTGATCGAGCGGCTGGCTGGTGTCGAGCACCTGGTAGTCGATGCCGGCGGCGCCCAACTCGCGGCGGTAGGTCGCGATGAACTCGGTGACCGCCGCCAGGTACGCGTCGCGCACACGGGCGGGATGCGTCAGCATCTCTGAGGCGTCCTCGAGATCCTTGAACCGCACCGGTCGATCGAAGGGAAACGTCAGCTCGGCGTTGTCGAGCACGTGGAAGACCAGCACATCGCATCCGCGATGGCGCAGGTGCTTCAGCCCTTTCACGACGCGAGCCGGGTCGTCGAACAGGTCGGAGATCAGCACGACCAGCCCGCGCTTGGTCAGCGCCTCGGCCAGCTGGTTCATCGGCGGCGCGGCATCGGTGCGCCGCTCGGCCAGCTGCCGATCGAGCGCGTGCAGGATCGCGTTCAGGTGGCCCGGGCGCAGGCCCGGAGGAATGAACGTGCGGATGGTGTCGTCGAAGGTCACCAGGCCCGCCGCGTCGCGCTGCTGCTGCATCAGGTAGGCGAGCGAGGCCGCCAGCACCGATCCGTACTCGATCTTGGTCAGGCTGCCGGACCCATAGGCCATCGAGCCGCTGACGTCGAGCAGCAGGTAGCCCTTGAGATTGGTCTCCTCTTCGAACTTCTTGACGACGTAGCGGTCGGTGCGGGCGTAGACCTTCCAGTCGATCGTCGAGAGCTCGTCGCCGGGGAAGTACTGCCGGTACTCCGCGAACTCGACGCTGAACCCGCGCAGCGGACTGCGGTGCAGACCCGACAGGAACCCTTCGACGATCGTCTTCGCGCGCAGTTCGAGCGAGCCGAGCCTGGCGATGATCGCCGGGTCGAGGAAGCGAAGCTCGCCGGGGCGGCTGACGCGCATGGGCGTTCCTAGAGCGCGCTGCGGGGCACGGGCACGGCCTCGAGCAACCGCGTGACGATGCCGTCGGAGTCCACGCGTTCGGACTCGGCGTAGAAGTTGGTGATGATGCGGTGCCGCAGGATCGGATGCGCCAGCGCGCGGATATCCGACGACCGAGACGTGATACCGGCCGTCGATGAGCGCGCGGGCCTTGCCGCCGAGGATGAGGGCCTGGCTGGCGCGAAGCCCGGCGCCCCACCGCACCCAGGTGTCGACGAAGTCGAGCTTGCCGACACGTCCTTCGCGTCCCGGCCGCGACGCGTTCACCAGCTGGACGGCGTACCGCGCGACGTCTTCCGCCACCAGCACCTGCCGCACCAGCTCCTGAATCTGCAGGATGTCGCTTCCGCCCAGCACGCGCGAGGGATGGGGCCGCGCGGCCGCGGTGGTCTCGGTGACGACCCGCACCTCCTCGTCCTCGTTGAGGTACTTCATGACGATGTTGAACATGAAGCGGTCGAGCTGGGCCTCCGGCAGCGGATACGTGCCCTCGAGCTCGATCGGGTTCTGCGTGGCCAGCACGAAGAACGGCCGGTCGAGCTCGTAGGTGCGGCCGGCCGCCGTGACGTGGTACTCCTGCATCGCTTCGAGCAGCGCGGCCTGCGTCTTGGGCGGCGTCCGGTTGATCTCGTCGGCGAGGATGATCTGCGCGAAAATCGGGCCCTGCACGAACCGCAGGCCGCGCACGCCGTTGCTTTCGTCGAGGATCTCGGTGCCCGTGATGTCGGAGGGCATCAGGTCGGGCGTGAACTGGATGCGCTTGAAGCGTCAGGTCCAGAATCTCGGCCAGCGTCTTGATCAGCAGCGTCTTGGCCAGGCCCGGCACGCCGGTGATCAGGCAGTGCCCTCCCGTGAAGAGCGCCACCAGGACCTGATCGACCACCTCGTCCTGCCCGACGATGACCTTGCGCAGCTCCGCCAGGATCTTCGCGCGCGCCTCGGCCACCTTCTCGGCGATGCCGTTGCTGACTGCCCCTCCGCTGAACGACGACATTCAGACTCCCCTCTGTGTCGGGCGTAGGGCGTGGGGCGAACGGAGCCCCCTGTCCCCACCCGCACCCGCCCCTTCCCTCCTACGTCCGTCAGTGCGTCAACGCGTACACGATCTCGTTGATGCCCATCCGATACGCCTCGCGCGTGTTGCGGATGTAGCCGGGATACTCCTCGGCATTGGACCACTCCCAGCCGTCGCCCATGTCCGTGTTCCAGTTGATCAGCACCATCGGGCGCTCGCGGTCGTCGAGCACGGCGCGCAGATGCGGCACGAAGCCGCCCTTCTCCCACGTGCGGCCGCTCAGAAACGAGCCCAGCCCGGGAATCTGCGGATAGGCGTCGATCTTGTAGAAGCACGTGTAGATCGGGTGCGACACCGGCAGGTCCACGATCCGCCGGTCCGGAAACACGCGCTGCAGCTCCCGCACCAGATTCTCCCACTCATAGGGCCCGTGGAAGTCGTCGAAGGTGGCCGTGCCGCCCCGCAAGCAGGAACTCGCGCAGGATCGGCACTTCGGCCTCCTGGAGCCGCAGGTTGCCGGGCTCCACGAAGTAGATCCACGGGTACTGCCACAGCGTGGGGTCCTCGAGCGTGAGCACGGCCGGGTCGCCGACTTCGACGGCCGTCACCGACTTGAGCCGCCGCGACAGGTTCTGCTCGGCGGCCGGCGCGTCGATGGCCCAGGGCTCGCCCCAGTAGTCGAAGCGGTAGTTGCTGCCGGGGCGGAAGTGCGCGGTGTACTTGATGCGCACGAAGGTCCACTGCAGGCCGGCCAGGTGCGCGCCGGGCTGGCTCTGGGCGACCGCGTCGGGCGCTGAGGGCACGGCGACAGCCAGCGCGGCCAGAACAGCGCCGGCCAGCATCAGCGCGCGGCGCCACATCAGCGGCCCCCATCCACGAGCGTGAGCAGCAAGTCCTGCGCGCGCGCGTAGGACGGCGCGACCTCGAGCGCGGCGAGGACCTGGCGCTTGGCCTGCGGCGCGGCGCCTACCGCGAGGTAGCTTTCGGCGAGGTCGCAATACGCGGCGGCCTTGTCGACCGGGCCGGCCGCCAGCGCCGCGCGGAACCACCGCGCGGCCACATCCGGCGCGCTGGTGTCGAGGGCATGGCGCCCCAGGGCCGCCGACGCCGTGGCGTCGAAGGGGTCGAGCTCGGCGACACGGGCCCACGCCCGCGCCGCGCGCGCTGGCTCGCGCGACGGATCGACCAGCGACGCCAGCCGGCGCGCCGCCTCGATGTTGGTGTCGTCGCGCGCCAGCAGCCGTTCGAGCGCGTCGATGGCGCGCGCGGTGTCGCCGCGGCTCGCCGCCAGATTGGCGATGCGACCAAGCGGGCTGTCGTTGCCCACCAGCGACGGCAGCAGGTAGGCGGCGCGCTCCCACGCCTCGTAGGCGGCCGGCACCTCGCCGGCGGCGGCGTGCACGTCGCCCAACCGCAGTCTGCAGGTCGACGTTGCCGGGATACTCGGCCGCCAGCGCCTCGATCGTCTCGCGCGGTGTCCGTGCCGTGAGCCGGATGTCCTCCGGGCCGCGCCTGGCCGCCAGCACGGCGGCGAAGCGCTCGGTGACGGACGCGACAAACTCGGGCTCGATCTCGGCGAGCGTCGGCCCGACGGCCCGCCGCATCGCCTCGTCGACCGACACGCCATCGGCAAACGCGCGCACCAGCGCCTGCAGCGCCGGCTCGCCGCGCGTCATCACCAGGTGGTCGACCAGCAGCGCCGCTTCGTAGTACGCCAGCGCGATGGTCTCGCCCGACATGAAGCCGCGATTGAGATCGGCCAGCGGGATGACCTCGCCGCGCTCGAGCGCGTCGGCAAAGCGCAGCTCCATCTCGCGACCCCACTCGGGACGCGCGCGCTGCTCCTCGAACACCGAGATGCCCTCGGTGAGCCAGCGCGGGATGCGGTTGTTCGACATCTGCAGCGTGATGACGTGCGCCATCTCGTGCCACAGCGTGGCCTGCCAGTTGAAGGTGCCCGGCGGCCGCGCGCGCGGCGAGTCGAGCGTCACCACGCGTCCGAAGCAGGCGCCGAGCGCTCCGACCATGCCCGGCAGGCCGACGTTGCGCACGGCGAAGTCGTCGTGCTTGGGAAAGATCTCGACCAGGACGCGGCCGTCGATCGTGTGCCCGTAGCGGGCGGCCAGCGTGTCGAGCGCCTTGCGCGCCAGCGGCAGCGCGTGCTCGCGCAGGACCGGCGCCTCGTCGGGATGCAGCCGCAGCGTCACCACGCCGTCGTCGGAGGTCTCGAACCGCTCGAGGTTGTCGAGCAGCCCGAGCAGGTTGTAGGTCACCACGTCGTACGGATCGGCACGGAACGCCGTGTCGAGCGCCACGCGCGCGCCCGGCTCGTCGCCGGTGCGAAGCAGGTGCACGCCGAGGTCGGCCGACGCGCGGACGTTGCCGGGTTCGATCTCGAGCGCCTTGCGCGCCAGGCTGGCCGCCGCATCGAAGCGGTAGTGCCGCGCGGCCTGCGCGCCGGCGAGCCGGTAGACGTCGCCGTAGCGCGGGTTGATGGCCAGCACCGCGCCGACCAGCGCGTCGAAGTCCGCGGTCCGGTCGTCGAGCAGCGCGATGGCCGCCTTGCGCGACAACGCCTCGAGGCTCGACGGATTCACGGCCGAGGGCCTGCTCGACCGCCGTGCGGGCCTGGTCGCGATGGTCCTCGTCGAGCGCCAGGTCGGCCAGCACGAGATAGGCCGGCACCAGCGACGGGTTGAGGCTCAGCGCGCGGGCCACCAGTTCGCGAGCGGTCGCGCCGCTTTCGTCCGCAAAGGCGCGCGCCAGGCCGGCAAAGGCGGCAGCGTTGCGGCGGTCGCTTTGCAGCGCGGCGCGAAACGACCGCACCGCCTCGGAGCGATTCTGCTTGTCGAGGAACAGCTCCCCCCACGTGATCTGGAGCGCCGCATCGTCGCCGATCAGCGCGGCCGCGTCGCGGAAGAGCGTGTTGGCCTGCTCGTAGCGGCCGAGCCGGTATGCGGCGCGGGCGGCGCGGCCAAGCACTTCGCCGTCATCGGAACGCGCGGCCGCAGCCACCACCGGCTCGAGCAGGCGCCGCGCCTCGGCCGTGCGTCCTCGCAGCAGATGCAGTTGCCCGAGTTCGAGCTGCGCGTCGCCAAGCGGCGACAGCTTGATGCTGGCGGCCAGCGCCGTCGCCGCCTCGTCGTACTTCTCCGATGGCGATGAGCGCGCGCCCGCGCAGCAACTGGACGTCGGCATCGGCCGGCAGGGCGCGCGTGAGTTCTATGGCTTCTGCGTAGCGGCCCTCGCGCAGGGCCCGCATCGCGTCGTAGCGCACGCGGGCAGGCGAGGACACCTCGTCGGGAGGACGCGACTGTCCCGCCACGGGGAGAGCCGTCGCCACACCCAGCGCCAACGCGGCCAGCACGGCCGCCGCCGGTGGGATGAGCGCAGGCATGCAGGAGGAACCGACACGGCCAGTATAGCCGGTGTCGTTAGGACGCCGCGCGGCGACGCGCGGTTCTGTTGCGGCAGATTGGCGTCAGGGACGAGCGGTGGTATGACCGGCGAGCGCGCGTTCTTCGACGTCGATGCGGCGCCAGATGAGCCAGCCAAATCCCAGCGTCGCGATGACACCGGCCACAGGCGCCTGCAGCGCGATGGCGATCGCGACGATCTCGCCGATGACGGCGACGTAGTTCGGATGACGCAGGAGGCGATACGGTCCGCTCCGCACCAGCGGCGCGCCCGGCAGGACGAGCACGCGGAACGTCCACCGCGGGCCCAGGTGCGCCATCGCCCAGAACTTCAGGGCCTTCGCCCAGCCAAACAGCACCAGCCCCCCGACGACCCAGTTGCGTGACAACGGCCCGCCGACGGCCGCCTCAATTCCGATCAGCACGAACGCCGCCGGATACGCGATTCGCATCCACCCGATCACGTCGTCGGGCGGCTCGACGGCGCCTTTGGCGCGAAGCGCCTTCTCGTTGAACAGCGAAAGTTGCAGCTCGACCAGCATGAGGAGCAGGACGGCGGCGGTGACCAGCAGGGCGACAGGGACGGGGGGCAACATTCGTGCTGGGTGCGGGGTGCCAAGTGCCTGGTGCGGTGCCGTGTGCCAGGGTGCCAGGTGCTAGGTGCCACGTGCACGGCACTCCATGCCGTGCACGACCAAGATCTTCCTACGCTGTCGGCGAGTCGGGCGCCGGTGCGTACGCGTAGAAGTCCTGCAGGAAGCGCCCCGTGTAGTCGTCGAGCAGCGCGTCCACGCGCTTTGGATCCTGCGAGGCGACAATCAGGCCCGCGTGGTGCTTCTTCTTCACGCGGTAGACGATCTCCGCATCGGTGTAGCTCGACGTGTCGGGCTGCTCCTGCTTTGACAGCGTCAGCGCCAGGCCGGCATAGCCGTCCTTGACGTTGGGCAGGTGGTAGGGCTGGTCCTCGCCGGCAATCTCGATCTTCGCCCATTCGGCCCAGAGGTTGATTCCGGTGGCGGCCTGACCACATCGACGATGTAGGCGCCGCCGACGCGGGCGGAGGTCTCGAGGAAGTACCAGCGGCCGTCCTCCGCGCTGCGGATGAACTCGGTGTGCGCCACGCCACGCACCAGTCCGAGCGTCGACAGGACCTCGCGGTTGATGGCCATCAGCGGCTTCCACGCCGAGGCGGCCCTGGCCACTGTGCGCGTCGTGAAGATGCCGCCCTGGTGCGCGACGCTGAACGGCGGCGCGCCGTACTGGTGCGCCGCGTGGAAGATCACGTCGCGCTCCCAGACGAGCGAGTCCACGTGGAAGACGTCGCCTTTCACGAAGCGCTCGAGCAGGTAGTACGACCGCCGATCGCCCAGCGCGTCGAGCGCCGGCCACAGGTCGTCGACCCGCTCGATGCGGGAGATGCCGATGGCGGCCGCATTCGAGCGTGGCTTGAGCATCCACGGCCCCGGCACGCCGTCGGCGAACCGGCGGACCTGATCGTCGTTGACCGTGTGCACGAACTCGGGGACCAGCACGCCCTGGTTGCGCGCCTTCACGCGCATGGCGAGCTTGTCGCGGAAGTACCGCGCGGTGGTCTCGCCCATGCCGGGGACCCGCAGGTGCTCGCGCAGCAACGCGGCCGTCTCGACGTCGAAATCGTCGAGCGCGACGATGCGGTCGATCACGCGTGACCGGGCCAGGTGGCTGACGCCCTTCAGCAGGTCGTCGCGCGGGATCTCCCGCGGGATGTAGAAGGTGTCGTCGATGGCCTCGCGGGGCCAGTCGGCGTCCTTCAGCGTGTCGACCGTGAGCAGCAGGACGCGGCACCCTTGCCGCTTGCACTCACGGATGAACTCCTGGCCCTTTTCGTAGGTCGCGATGCAAAGGATGGTGGGGGAAGTCACGACTGACGAGCATACTGCAGGCCGGCGGCTTCAGGCTACGGGCAGGGTTTGGCCGAACGCGCGCCGCGGACTTGCAGATACAATTCCACGGCATGCAGCGCGAATCGCACCAGTGGTTTACCGAACGTCTCGGCCGCGCCATGGGCCTTCGGGTCTACGGGCACTGGGGCATGCCGCTGCTGGCGTTCCCCACCAGCGGCGGCGACGAATGGGAGATGGAGGGCCAGGGCATGGTGGCGGCCCTGGAGGAGTTCATCGACGGCGGCCGGATCAAGCTGTTTTGTGTCGGGTCCAACGGCGACCAGAGCTTCTACGACAAGAGGGCGCACCCGTTTCATCGCAGCTGGATGCAGCGGCAGTGGGACGAGTACATCCGCCGGGAAGTCATCCCCTTCATCCACTCGCACTGCAACGGGCTGCCCGCGATCGCCACGATGGGCGCCTCGCTTGGCGCGTATCACGCCGCCAACACGTTGTTCAAGCACCCCGACGCCGTGCGGGTCTGCTTCGCCATGTCCGGGCTCTACGACCTGCGCAGCTTCATGGACGGGCTCTACGACGACAACTTCTACTTCAATAACCCCATCGACTACATCGGCGGCATGACCGATCCCTGGCAGATCGGCCAGATCTCGAGCGCGCGCGTGCACATCGCGACGGGCACCGGGCCGTTTGAACACCCCTCGCACTCCTACGACCTGTCGCGCGCGCTGAGCTTCAAGGGCATCTCCCACCACCTCGACGACTGGGGCCCGCTCGGGGGCCACGACTGGCCGTATTGGAAGCACCAGATGCGGGAGTACTTGAAGGGGATCTCAGCCGGCGATCCAACACGCCGTTTCCCTTACGCCCTCGTCCGAGTCCGGATCGTCCCTGCCTCGTCTGTTTTCTCAGGATTTCCACCTCGAGTCCACTGGCCTCGGCTTTGCGTCGCGCTCGATGGCGTCTCCCCACGCCGGCTGAGTTGTCCGATCGCCCGACAGGAGGTGGAGGATGAGAGAGTCGATGAGCGGGAGAAGTTGGCACGCGCTCGCGCGCAGGCGTGGCGTGCACCCTTTCCATCTGGCTGCTGGCGTCCGCCGCGGCCGCCCAGTCCACGGCAACGCTTCAAGGCATCGTCACCGACGAGCAGGGCGCCATCGTCCCAGGCGTTTCGATCGTCGCCCGATCGAAAGCGACGGGGCTCGAGCGCACGGCGGTCTCCGACTCGGTCGGCCACTACCTCCTGGCGTCGCTCGCGCCCGGCTTGTATCAGGTCGAAGCCCAACTGAGCGGCTTCAAGCCCCAGGCCAAGGAAGTCGAGTTGGCCGTCGCGCGGACCGTGTCCGTGGACTTTCAACTCAGTGTCGGCGCCGTCACTGAGGCCGTGAAGGTCGTCTCCGAGACGCCGGTCATCGAGGCCTCAACCATCTCCGTGGGCCAGGTCATCAACCAGCGCACGGTGCAGGACATCCCGCTCAACGGTCGCCACTTCGTGGATCTCGGACTGCTTATCCCGGGTTCCGTGACACCGCCGCAGGCTGGGTTCCTCACTGCCCCGCTGCGCGGACAGGGATCGTTTGCGTTCAACTCGGCGGGCAACCGGGAAGACACCGTGAACTTCATGGTGAACGGCGTCAACCTGAACGACATGGTGCAGAACCAGATCACCTTCCAGCCGTCGATCAACACGGTCTCGCAGTTCAAGGTCGACAACTCGACGTTCAGCGCCGAGTACGGCCGCAACTCCGGCGCCATCGTCAACATCGCGACCCGCTCCGGCACCAACGAGGTGCACGGCGAGGCGTTCGAGTTCTTCCGCAACGAAGGCCTCGACGCCCGCAACTTCTTCAATGTCGAGCCTGCGCGGCAGTCGCCGTTCAAGCGCAACCAGTTTGGCGTCAGCGTCGGCGGTCCCATCGTGAGGAACCGCACGTTCTTCTTCGGCAGCTACGAGGGGCTGCGCCAGCGGCAGGGCATCGACGTCAACAGCGGCGTGCTCCGCGAAGACGAGCGCGCGGGGGTCACCGATCCGGTCTCTCGCAATCTGCTGGCGTTCATTCCCACTCCGACCGGCATCGGGTCCCGCGGCGAAGGCCGCTTCGTGGGGTCGGCCACCGCGCCGGTCGACATCGACCAGGGCACGGGGGACATCACTCACGTCTTCGGCGAAAACGACACGATTCACGGCTACTACGCGTTCCAGCAGGACGCGCGCGGCGAGCCGACGCTGCAGGGCAACACGATCCCGGGATTCGGAGACACGCGGGAATCGACGCGGCAGATTGGAACGCTGAACCACACGCACGTGTTCGGGACGCAACTGGTGAACGAAGCGCGCTTTGGCTTCAACCGGATTCACATCACCTTCATGCCCAACACGCCGCTCAACCCGGCCGAGTACGGCATCAACAACGGCATCACCACCCCGCTCGGCCTGCCGCAGATGACCATCACGAGCCTGGGCCTCAACTTCGGAGGCCCCGGGGGCTTTCCGCAGGGCCGCACGGACTTGACCTTCGTGCTCTCCGACACGGCCAGCTACCTGCGAGGACGGCACGCCATCAAAGTGGGCGGCGAGTTCCGGCGATTCAACAACGAGAACTTCACGTCCGATACAGGGACGTTCACCTTCCCGACCGTCGCCGACTTTCAAGCGGGACGCGGCAGCCAGTTCGGGATCACGCTCGGCGACCGGCCGAGCGACATCACGCAGCAGGCTCTCGGGCTGTTTGTCCAGGACAGCGTGCGCCTGACATCCAACCTGCTGCTCGAGCTGGGCGTGCGCTACGACGCGAACTTTGCCCCGACCGACAGCGAGGATCGGTTCGTGGTCTTCGATGAATCCACGGTGTCGCTGGTTCGCGTCGGCACCAACGGCCGCGACTCGATCTACCAGTCCAGCCACGACGTCGTCCCGCGCGTCGGCGTCGTCTGGGACCCGTTCAAGGACGGGAAGACCTCGGTCCGCGGCGCGTTTGCCATCGCGATTGACCAGCCAGTGACCAACGTCGTGACGCCGACGACCGCCAATCCCCCGCTGGCCGTGCCGGTGGTGTTCGGCGGCGCCGTGCGGCTCGACAGCGCCATCACGACAGCCCTGGCTTCGGGCCTTGCGCCGGCGTCGGTGAATCCGGACTTCAAGGGCGGCCGGATGCAGAACTGGAACGTGAACGTAGAGCGCCAGATTGGCTCGGCGCTGGGGGTCATGGTCGGCTACTTTGGTTCGAAGGGCGACCGGCTGCGCATCTCGCGCAACATCAACCAGTTCGTCAACGGCGTGCGGCCGTATCCACAGCTCTCGCCGACGAGCCCGATCCTGCCGGGGGCCTCGCTCGGCAACATCACCGAAGTGGGCAGCTTCGGCGAGTCGCACTATCACGGGCTCTGGATCTCTGCGAACCAGCGGCTCTCCCGCGGGCTGCAGTTCAACGCGTCGTACACGCTGTCGAAGTCCACGGACTTCAACTCGCTGAGCTCGCAGGGCGTGGTCGTGCAGGACAGCTTCAACCTGGCCGACAGCGAAGGGCCGTCGGACTTCGACGCGCGCCACCGCTTCGTCATCAACGCGATTTACGAGCTGCCGTTCACGGGCAACTGGCTCAAGGAAGGGTGGCAAGTTGGCCTCATCGTGCAGGCCCAGAGCGGCAATCCGATCAGCATCGTGACGGCCATCAACAGCTTCACGGGGGTCGCCAACACGCTTCGGCCCGATCTCATCGGCGACCCGGCGATCGTCGGCACGCCCAACAAGTGGTTCGAGAACTCGGTGTGCGATCCACGCATCTCCGGTTCATGCGGTGCAGGTTCCGTGTTCGCATTGCCGGTCTCGCCGGCCGGCGCGTTCCACTTCGGCAACCTCGGGCGCAACGCGATTCTCGGCCCCGGCTTCAGCAACACCGACTTGTCCCTCATCAAGAACACGAGAGTCGGTCCCACGCAGCTGCAGCTGCGCGTCGAGGCGTTCAACCTGTTCAATCGCGCCAACTTCGGGCAACCCGGGCGCATCGCCGCCGTCGGCAGCACGGCGTTTGGCGTGATCACCAACACCCGCTTCCCGACCGGCGACTCCGGCTCAGCGCGGCAGATTCAGTTCGCGCTCAAGGCGCTCTTCTGACGAAGGCGGGCGGAGTGCGAAGATCAACTTCGCACTCCGCCTACGCGATAGAGTTGCTCGGCAGGATCGGCGTGCGATGCTCGTCGACGTCGATGTGGCGGCCCAGGGATTCGGCGCGAAGGCGGATCTGGCGGTACAGGTGATACCGCAGCGGCCCGAGGAACATGTAGGCCGAGGTGAGGTGCAGCCACTGATCGCCGCGTTCGTCGGCGATCGTCTCGGTCAGCGTCTTCGCGCGCTCGGCATACCACTCCGGCGTCACCGCGCCGCGCTCCATCCGCTTCTTGAGAATCGTGAGCTGCCGCGACCGGTTGACGATCTCGGGATGATGGTTGACCCCCAGGATGCGCGGCATGGTGCCCGACCGATCGCGGGCGACCTCGATGGCAGTGAGCGCGTCGCCCGGAGGCCCGCACACGCCCAGCGCTTCACACGACAACCCGACCACGTCTGACGGCAACCCCGCCGACGGCGGGATGAGGTCGTACAGGCGGTTGTCGAGGATCTTCAGTCGTCGCCGATCGGGCAGCTCGTGCGCCAGGCGGCTGAACCAGGGGTGCTCGAGCGCGGCGTCGGTGAGCACGTTGTCGACGACGCCCGAGCTCTTGCCGCCTTTTTCAGGCCCCCGCAGCACGACATCGGCGATGCCCAGCCACCGGCACATCACGCCGAAGGTGTGGCACACGGCCAGCAACGCCGCGTCGTCGGCGGCGCGAATCGCGTCGAACAACTCGAACAACGGCGCTTCCCAGCCTGGATCTTCGGCGATGCCCTGCGACCCCGGCGACACGCCGTCGTTGAGGCGCGGGTCCAGATGGCCGGGCCCACCGGTGCCGATGTAGATCTGGTGCCGCCGACCCGGGCGCTCGGGAATCTGGTGCCCCCGGCGCACGTCGTAGGACAGCACGCGCACGCGCAGCCCGGCGTTGCGCAGCGCCGGCGTCAGGTCGCACACGATGTTCTGGATGCCGTAGCTGATCGCGTCGTGGCCAAGATTGGGCCACCCATGGTGCATGTCGAGCAGGGCGAGATCGATCGCCGCCTCGTCGGCCGGCGGCAGTTCCCCTCCACGCTCGACCCGTGCGAACGCAAACGTCGGATCCGCGCCGGTCGTCGGGCACGCCGTGACGCAGACGTCCTGCCCGTGCGTCAGCCGGTGCTGGCAGTCAAACGGCACGCAATCTCCTCGTCGTCGCATGGACACGGAGACGCACGAGGATGCAGTGCTCCCGGATGTGCGTCCTCTGTGCCTCGTGTCTCTGTGGTTGACGGTCGTCATCAGGCATCCTTCGGGCGGACGATGTAGGACGGCACCTGGCCGCCGCCAGAGGTGACGTTGGCCAGGCCGCCGGCACTGAGGCGCGTGAGGAAGCCGGCGAGCCTGCCGCGATAGAGGTACGGCGCGCAGTCGACGAGCATGTCGCCGAGGACGGCGCCTTCGCCGGGTTTGAAGCGCGGGAACAGCTCGCGGCGCACGTGGATCTTTTCCTGGACGATCCAGGAGTCGTCCTGCCCGCCGAGTGCGCGCGCGATGGTGGCGTCCCACGTCGTCTCGTCGGCCTCCCAGCCCAGGGTGACGCCGTGGCCGCCGAAGTCGTCGTTGGGCTTCATCACCAGGTCGGCCCGATGCGCGCGGACGTAGGCAATCGAGATCGATCGTCTCGCCGTGCCGCTCGGTCGTCCCTTCGCGCACCAGCCGCGTCCACGGGCACATGGGGCGCGATGGTCGCCCGGTCGGCTGCGTCGAACACGTCGGCGTAGCGCGCGTCGGTGAGCACCGAGAAGAACGCCTTCTTGTGCGGCAGCTTGCAGCGCAAGGTGTTGGCCACGCACACGGCCCGTGCGGCGTAGGCGTCCACCAGCGCGCGGCAGTCGTCGGGCCGATCGACGATGTCGTTGATGAGGCACCGGCGATAGACCAGGTCGATGCGCCGGCCGTCGAAGGTCAGCGACGTGCCGTCAAACGCCAGGTCGCGCGGGTCGCACACGACAGTGGGCACGCCCAGATCGAGGAACCGCGTCTGCAGCATCTCGAACTCGGCCCAGGTCGGCACGCCGCGAAAGTCCACGATCGCGATCGTGGGAGGGCTTGCCGTCCCGCCCCACTCGCGGTAGCTGGCGAGCAGCGCGTCGAGCATCGGCCCCATCAGCTTGGGCGCGGTGGCGTCGTACCGCTCGCGAAAGCGCCTGGTGACGGCCAGCGAGTCGAACACGCCGACCAGCGTCTCGGTGTAGCCGAGCCCCGCGGGCGACTCGGCGTTGTACTCCGCAAACTGGAGCGAACCCGGCAGGATGAACGAATCCAGACGCGATGCCGTGCTCGCGCGCTGGTAGCCGGGGTCGATCGCCACCAGCGCGCGCTCGGCCTCGGTGAGCGCGAGGGCGTCGAGCAGCTCCGGCCGCGCGGTAGACGCGGCAACCAGCGTCTCGCCCATCCGCGCGATGGTCTCCGAGACGCGCGTCACGAGCGCCAGCTGCTCCTCGTCGAGGAAGAAGGGCCGCAGGAACGGACAGTGGATGCGGTCGCCGAAATGCAGATGCCGCGACCGCAGTTCCGCGGTCAACGCCTCGGCGTAGGCCGGCGTCAGCTCCACCTCGGGACGCAGCAGGCTGTGCCAGTGGTCGATGGCGTCGGTGACGAGCGACAGGCTACACCTCCGACTTGCGCGTACGCGGCGCGCGCGGCTTGGCGGCCTTCGGGAGCGCCGGACTCGCCCGCGCCAGTCGGCAGCACGACGGGCGCCGCGTCGGCCGGCGCCGGCTGCCCGATCACGCCCGCCGGCGCCGCCGAGGCCGACCATCTGCTCCCAGCGCGGCCACGGGTTGGTCCGGGCGCCGCTCAAGGTGCGATCGATCACCAGGCGCGACATCTTGTCGAGCACCATGTCGAAGTAGTGCTGCGTGATGCGGTCGCGCTCGAAGTCCGGCGCCGGATTCAGGAAGTCGATGGCGTACGGCACGCCGTCGGCCACGGCAAACTCGATGGTGTTCATCTCGTAGCCCAGCGCCTGGTTGATCGTCTGCGCGTCCCTGATCACCCGATCGCCAAGCTCGGACGACAGGTAGGTGTGATTGACGATGTAGCGTCGCTCCCGCGGGTCGTAGTGGACCGGAACGATGTCCATCTTGCCGAAGGTGAAGCACCGCACGTACTGGTCGAAGTCGACGAACTCCTGCAACGTCATGCAGTACGGCGCCGTGCCGTCGTAGGCCGCCAGCAGCTCGTCGACGTTGTGCACCTTGTAGACGTGTTTCCAGCCGCCGCCGGAGTACGGCTTGAGGATCGCCGGGCGGCCGACGTAGTCGAGCAGCCCTTCCCAGTCGACGGGATACTCGAGGTTCTTGAGCGACTCGGACGTCAGGTCCACCGTGGCCGGGTACGCCTTCTGCGGCAGCAGCACGGTCTTGGGAATCGCCACGCCGAGTTTGGACGCCACGGCGTAGTTGAAGAACTTGTCGTCGGCCGTCCACCAGAACGGGTTGTTGATGACGTAGGTGCCTTCGAGGACCGCGTGCTTCAGGTACCCGCGGTAGTACTCGATCTCGTGCGAGATGCGATCGACGATGACGCTATAGCGCGCGGCCTCGCCCATCCTGGTCCCGCCCAGCTTCACCATCTCGGCCGTGATGCCGTGCGGCTTGCCCAGCGCGTTCACCGCGTTGATGAACGCGGGAGGGAACGAGAACTCGCGCCCGCACATCAAGCCGACGACCTTTGGTATGTTCGATGTCCATTGCGGTTGCTGCTCGCGCATCGCCAGTGCCAGGCCTTCGCGCGCCTGGCGCACTCAGACCCTCATCGCAGCGGGGCGCGTTTCCCGCACGAGATGCTGCACGACCGCCTTCAGATCGTTGGTTTCACGGTAGACCTTCAACTGCCGATCGGCGCTGGTGCCGTCGCGCAGGATGTTCTTCACGTGGTCCACGTGCGCGCGGCTGCCCAGCTCGTCCACCACGTCGTCGACGAACTCGATCAGCTCGAGGGCCAGAGCGCGCATCGGCACCTCGGACTTCTTGCCGAAGTCGATGAGGTTGCCGTCGATCCCCCAGCGTGCGGCGCGCCACTTGTTCTCTTCGATCAGCGCGCGTCGATAGAGGCGGAAGCCCATGTTCTTCGTGTAGAGCTTGTACAGCTTCACGATGATGGCCTGCGCCACTGCCGCGATGGCGATCGTGTCCTCGACCCGCGTGGGGACGTCGCACACGCGGAACTCCAGCGTGCCAAACGTCGGATGCGGCCGGATGTCCCACCAGATCCTCTTGCCGTCGTCGATGCAGTGGAGGTCGATCAGCAGGTTGACGTAGCTCTCGTACTCGCTCCACGAGCCGAAGTGGTCGGGCACGCCAGTCCGGGGAAGCGCCGGAAGATCGTCGTGCGATACGACTTGAGGCCGGTGTCGCGCCCCATCCAGAACGGCGAGCTGGTGGACAGGGCCAGCAGGTGCGGCAGGAAGTACCGCGCGGCGTTCATGATGTCGATCGTCGCCGCCTTGTCCGGCATGGCGACGTGGACGTGCAGCCCGAAGATGAGCAGCGACCGCGCGAGCTGCTGCAGTTCCTCGACGATGTTCTCGTACCGCTCGCCGGGAGAGATGACCTGATCGATCCACGACGAGAACGGGTGCGTGCCGGCCGCGGCCACCGCCAGGCCGACGCGATCGGCCGCGGCACACAGCTCCGATCGGATCTTCAGCATCTCGTGCTGCAGCTGGCCGACGTCCTCGCAGATGTTCGTGCCGACTTCCACGATCGACTGGTGCATCTCGCGTTTCATCTGGTCGCCCAGCGACCGGCTGCCCGCGGCCAGCAGTTGCGAGACGTGCGAGCGGAGTTCCCAGGTGTTGGGGTCGACGATCTGGAACTCCTCCTCGACGCCAATCGTGAACCGGTGGGCCATGGGGAAATGATACTTTGAAAGGCGAGATGTACGACCACGGCGCAGGAGACGCCCTGCGCGGCAACACTGTCGGCAACGTCCGGCGGCTCGAGCGAGTGCACAGCCCGGAACTGGGCAACCACCGCGACATTCACGTGTACCTGCCGCCGTCCTACACCCACAGCGGGCGGCACTACCCCGTCGTCTACATGCACGACGGCCAGAACCTGTTCGACCACGCGATGTCGTTTGCCGGCGAGTGGGGCGTGGACGAGACGCTGGAGCGCATCGCCCACGAGGGCGTGGAGGCGATCGTCGTGGGCGTGCCCAACATGGGCGCGGCCCGCACGTCCGAGTACAGCCCCTATCGCGACGACCGGCTGGGCGGCGGGCATGGGGATGCGTACCTGCGGTTTCTCACCGACACGCTGAAGCCGCTGGTCGACACTCAGTTCCGCACCAGGCGCGAGCCCGAGCACACCGGCATGGCCGGGTCGTCGATGGGCGGCCTCATCAGCCTCTACGGTTTCCTGCGCCGGCCCGACGTGTTCGGCTTTGCCGGCGTGATGAGCCCGTCGCTGTGGTTTGGACGCGGCGCCATCTTCACCGACGTGCAGCAGCTGCCATCGTGGGACGGGCGTCTCTATCTCGACACCGGGACCGCTGAGGGCCGGGGGCAGGTGCGGCAGACGCGCGAGATGGCGCGGCTGTTGCGACGCAAGGCGCGGCATCCGCGGCTGCAATTGCGCTATGTCGAAGATCGCGGCGCCGGCCACAACGAGGCGGCCTGGGCGGGACGGTTCGAGCGGGCGATTCGGTGGCTGCTGCCGCGGAAGCGGGGCGAATTGAATTGGTGATTGCAGAGCGTTACGAATGACGCAGATTGACGTCGCCGGCGTAGCCGATGAGCCTGGTCAGCAAGCCCGGCCACACCCGCGTGGCGGCTGCGGCGGTGCTGACGCCCATCGGCTCGGCCACGAGCGATCGAAGCAGGCGATTGACGCGGAGTTTGGCGCCGAGCTCCTGACGGCGCCGGCTGGCGAGTCGCAGGTGCGCGCCGACTTGCCCTTCGAGTGATTCGAGCGCAGCCTCGGCAGCCAGTTCTCCCCCGCGCATCGCCAGGCGCAGCCCGTCGCCGGTCATCGGGTCGACGAACCCGGCGGCGTCTCCTGCGAGCAACAACCCTTCGACGCCCGCGCTTCCGACATCCACCGCCAGCGGCCCCATCATCGTCACCGGTGTCGCGCGGCGTGCGCCGTGGAATCGCGGCCCCAGCTGCTCGTCATCGCTGAAGGGCGCTGCTCCAACGCCTCGGTCGAGGCAGACCCGATGGCTCTCGCACGCGCCTCGGGCACGACCAGGCACGCGTTGGCCAGCCCTCCGGGGACCGGCGCGACGCCGATGTAATGTCTGCGGCGGACGTGCATCTCGCCGACGTCCAGAAAGCCCGTGACGCCTTCGAAATAGGCGCCGATGGCCCAGCGACGCGGGCGACGGGGGTGGCGCGCGAGTCCGAGCGCCAGGGCCAGGGTCGACCGCCGGCCATCTGCGGCAATGACCACACGGGCAGGCCGGCTGGTCGATCCCTTACCCGTCTGCGTAGACACGCCGGTGACGCGCGTCGGCTCCGGCAGCGCCCTCGACGACGGGTCCCACGACACGGACGCCCTGCTCGACACGCGCGCCGGCGCGAGCAGCCGCGTCGAGCAACAGCGCATCGAGGTCGCGTCGGCAAATCGACCGTCCGACGACGCCGCCGGGGTAACTGCGCATGCACGGCGACCCCGCCGGGCCCGGTCACCAGCATGCCCGACATCGGCAACCCGCGCTGATCCACAGTCCGCCGCCAGATCGTGCCTCGCCAGCAGCGCCATCGCGCCTGGATTTACCGAGTCGCCGCAAAGCTTGTCGCGCGGAAACAAAGCGCGGTCGAGAATCGTGACGTCGACGCCGGCGCGCGCGAGCACGAGCGCCGCGATGGATCCGGCCGGACCGCCGCCGACGATGAGACATCAGTCATGCTCTACTCGATGACGACGTTAACCACGATGACGACGTTCACGGAACAGGCACGAGACCACGAGGCTTCATGTCTGACCTTCCTGAACCTCGTGACCTTCTGTGGTTACGTCGTCATCTCACACCGCCCCCAGCACGACGGCGCTGTTCTTCGACCCGAACCCCAGGCAGTTGCACAACGCAGCGGCCGGACGCGCCTTCCGGCCCTCCCGCGGCAGGTAGTCCATGTCGCACGCCGGGTCCTGGTCGATCAGGTTGGCCGTCGGCGGCAGGAACCCGCGCGACAGGGCAAGCGCGGTCGTGACGATGCCGGCCGCGCCGCTGGCGCCCTGCGGATGGCCGATCATCGACTTGGTGGACGACCCGGGCACACGCTCGGCCAGCGCGCCGAACACGCGACGCGTGCATTGCGACTCGATGGCGTCGTTCAGCTGCGTGGATGTGCCGTGGTAGTTGACGTACCCGATCTCGTCGAGCGCGCGATGCGACCGCTCGACCGCCCCGCGCATGGCGGCGACGATCTCGGCGCCGTCCGGATCCATCTGCACGCGGTGATAGGCGTCACAGGTCGAGTGGTACCCCTCGACCGTCGCGTAGACAGGCGCGCCGCGAGCCCGCGCGCGATCCTCGGCCTCGACGACGTACATCCACGCGCCTTCGCCCAGCACGAAGCCGTCGCGTCCGCGGTCGAACGGGCGCGACGCCTCGGCCGGCCTGTCGTTGTAGCGCGTGGACACGGCACGCATGCGCGAGAAGCCGAAGATCATGCCTGGCGTCACGCACCCGTCGGCGCCGCCCGACAGCAGCACGTCGGCTTCGCCCGATCGGATCAACCTGGCCGCATAGCCCAGCGCGTCGGTTGAACTCGTGCAGCCGGTGGACAGCACGTGGCTGATGCCGCGCAGGCCCAGCGAAATCGACACCTCGCTCGAGACCATCCCGACGATGCCGACGGCGATCGCGTATGGGGTGACGTGGCGCCCGCCATTCGTGAAAAAGTCGCGGTACTGCGACTCGCCGACGTCGATGCCCCCGCCGCCGCTGCCGATGATCACGCCCCCGCCTGGTTCGTCGACCCGAAGGCCCGCGTCGTTCCACGCCTCGCGCGCGGCGATCACCGCCAGCAGTGCGGCGCGCGAGTAGCGCCTGGGATCGGCGCGCGACTCGCGGCCGTCGTCGTCTTCTCCGTCGAGCCGCTGCGCATCGGCGATCGTGACTGGCGGCACGGCCGCGGCCACCTGGCAGGGATACGACGAGGCGTCAAACTCGGTGATGGCGCGCGTGCCGCTGGCGCCGCGGTGGATGTGATCCCAGAACACGTCGCGGCCGACGCCAAAGGTGGAGACCACGCCGATCCCCGAGATCACCACCCGCCGGGTCGTCATCTGGTCACTATAATACCCACCGGATGCACGCCCCTCGGCCGCGGGCGCCGCTGCTCGCCTGGCTCGGCGGCGGCTGCTTTGTCGGCTCGCTCGCCTATTTCGCGTGGACGTACTACGTGCGGTTCGGCCGCGTCGAGCCCGACGGCCCGCTCGTCGCGCCGCTTCTGGTCGACCTCGCGCTGTTTGGCGGCTTCGCCCTTCACCACAGCGTGCTCGCGCGGAGTGGCGTCAAGCAGTGGCTCACTCGCCGCGTGCCGCCTCGATCTGGAGCGCTCCATCTATGTCTGGGTCGCCAGCCTGCTCTTCATCGCGGTGTGCGCCTCCTGGCGGGATGTGCCGGGCGAGGCCTATCGTCACGGCGGGCCCTCGGCCGTTCCGCACTGGATCGCCGTCGCGCTGGGGGCCTGGCTCATTGCGCGTTCGGCGGGAGTGATCGACCCGCTCGACCTGGCCGGGATTCGGCAGGCAGCAGGCGCCTCGGCGCCCCCTCGCCTTCGCGTGATTGGCCCGTTTCGCTGGGTTCGTCACCCGATTTATCTCGGATGGTTGCTGCTGGTCTTTGGCGTGCCTCACATGACCGCGACTCGTCTCGCGTTTGCGGCGATCAGTTCGGCGTACCTGGTCGTCGCGATCCCATTCGAGGAACGCTCGCTCGTCGAGACCTTTGGCGACGAGTATCGACGGTACCAGCAAGCCGTGCGATGGCGGTTGGTCCCCGGCGTCTGGTAGCGCGGCGGCAGAAATATCCGCAGATTATGGGGATTTCAGGGATTGCTTGAAGATGAGAGCCATTTGCTCCAGAGCTGTCATCCTCGCGCCTGTCCTTGTCACACCGACCGGCCGCTTCGCGGCCGGTTGCGCTATGTCCAGGCCGCCGCGAGTCACCAACCTGAGCGCATCGGCGCATCGGCGAAATCTGCGGTTACCTCAAGGCGTTCGCCGCACGAACCGCATGCCGCGCGCGCGGCCGGCGCCGACGCAAAGCCTTTGGGCGGTTCGTCTCCCGAGTCGAACTTCACGACGAGGCCATTCGACGTGAACACATCGCGGAACGCCGGGGCCAGCAGACGGGCGGGCGCGCGCAGGTCGCGCACGGACAGCGTCTGCCCCTCACGCACGATCTGCCATTCGGCCTGCAGCTCGTCGCTGAAGAACGTGCCTGCGTACCGATCCAGTTCGTCGGCGGATGGCGACCAGGCTTCCTGCGCGACAAATACGATGGACTCGCCGCCATCGGCCACACGCTCGAAGCGCCGCGGCGTATCCTCGACGAAACGGTACCGCGTCGACAGGTCTCGCACCTGATAGATGCCGTCGCCGACGGCTTCCAGGGGACGCGGCTGACCGCCGCTCAGGAGCGCCAGACCCCGCTCGTGTGGCGCAAAGCGCGCGACCAGCATCCGCTCGTCCTGCCAGTACGTGCCGGCAAACTGCGAGAGCGTGCGCGTGTCCGGATCGGGGCCTGCCCTGCCCGGCCTCGGCGCCGGCTCGGTCAGGCGCCCTCGCAGGACGATGTCGGCGACGCGGTTCGCACGCTCCTCCGGATCGGCCGTGGCGAGATTGCACAGCACCATCACCGACGTCTTCACGGTTGGCACTCGCAACAACTCAGCGCGGTAGCCTGCCCACGATCCACCGTGGCGGACGGTGGGCAGTCCCCGGTAGGTGCCGATGAACAACCCGAGCCCGTAGCCGATGGGCCTTCCGCTCGACAGGCGTCCCTCGCTCTGCAAGGCACCGACGAGGCGTTCGCCGCCAACCGCCGGCGCGTAGAAATTCGCGTCCCACTTCAGCAGATCGGCTATCGATGTCTGCACGGCGCCGTCGCCCAGTTGCTCCCAGTTCGACAAGGCGACGCGAAAGCCCGTGCCAGCCGGCTCGTACCCGGTCGCGCGGCGCGGCACGACAGCCGCGTGGTCGTCCATGTATCGCGTCGCGTGCATCCCGGCTGGCCGAAAAATCCGCTCGGCGGCAAACGACGCCAGTCCCTTGCCCGACGCGCGCTCGACGATGAGCGAGGCGAGGAAGAACCCGGTGTTGCTGTAGGCAAACTCGGCGCCGGGTCGAAAATCGAGCGCCTTCTGTCGACTCACCAGGTCCAGCGCCAGCGCGGGCGAGGTCACGTCCTCCATCTGCCAGCCGGCCAGCGTCATCAGCGTGATGTAGTCGCGCAGGCCGCTGGTGTGCGTCAACAGCTGCCGGATCGTGATCGTCTGGCCGTAGTCCGGCACTTCAGGCAGGTACTTCCGCACGTCGTCGTCGAGCGACACCTTGCCGTCCTCGACCAGCAGCAGGATGGCTGTGGCGAGGAACTGCTTCGACGTCGAGCCGATGTCAAAGACCGTCTCCGGCGTGAAGGCGACGTCGTGCTCGATGTTCGCGCGGCCATAGCCGCGGGTGTACAGGAACGCGCCGTCGGACACGACGCCGAGCATGCAGCCCGGCGACGCCGGCTTGTCGTAGTCGGCAAACACGGCGTCGATGGCCTTGGTGTCGGCCGCAGACAACGCTCGCGATTGCGCTGATGGGGCGATGCCTCCAAGCGCCGCCGCCACAGCCGCTATTGCCAGTGTCGCCCGATCCATTCAGCGGTCGCTCTCCCTCGCACTCGGCACGTCAGCACCCCGCACTCAGCACCGCACCCGGCACTTCGGCACTTCGGCACCTGGCACTTGCCTATTCCTCGTCCTCGACATCCTTCGGCAGGCCTTCCAGCTCATGCAGATAGATGAGCGACTGGTGGGACGGCACTTCAAAACGCGTGCGGCAGCTCGCGCACGTCACCATGTCGTCAAGTCGCAGCAGGTAGTCGCGCAGCTTGGCATACATCGCCCGGTCCCGTTCGTCGGCGCCGTTGGGGATCCGGTCCTTCTTGGTGCGTCGCATCCACCGCAACTGGTAGTCGTTGGTCCGCCGGCACCGCGTGCACGTCAGCCGCGTGTTACGCATCTCCTGTTTCTCGACGAAGAAATCCCGTTCTTGCAAACTCATGGGAGAAGCATAACCCGCGCGGGGCGCCGACGCGCGTCCCTACGGGTTACTCTTAGTCCCTATGGCCGACTCGACCCAGCCTGTCATTCCCGCCGAGCTGCCCGTGCTGCCGCTGCGAGAAGCGGTCGCCTTCCCGCTCAGCGTCCTTCCGCTGACGGTCAACCGCCCCGTCTCCATCGACGCCGTCAATCGCGCGCTTGCGGCCGGCGACCGCATGGTGTTTCTGGCGCTGCAGTCGACCAAGGCCGAAGATCCGCAACCGCCGGACCTGCACGCGATTGGCACCGTGGGCGTCATCCGCCAGATGGCGCGGACACCCGCCGGCATCCAGGCGGTCATCGAGGGCATCGGCCGGGCCCGGAGCACCGTGGTCAACCGGACTGCCAACACGATGACCGCTTCCATCGGCCTGCTGCCCGAGGTCGCCGACAGGGGCCTGGAAGTCGATGCCTACGTGCGGCGCATCCAGGAGCAGGTGGACAAGGCGCTGTCGCTGACGAGCGGCCTGGCCCAGGAACTGCGCGGCGTCGTCGCCAACCTCGACGACCCGCTGCGCCTGGCGTACCTGCTCGGCAGCCTGCTCGACATGCCGGTCGCCGACAAGCAGACGCTGCTCGAAGCCGACACGCTCCTGGCGAAGCTGGAGACCGTGTCGGCCGCCCTCGACCGCGAGATCGCCCTGCTCGAAGTGAAGGGCAAGATCGAATCGCAGGCGCAGCAGGAGATGTCCGACGCGCAGCGGCAGTACTACCTGCGCCAGCAACTCAAGGCCATCCAGGAAGAGCTGGGCGAGGGCGAGGCCGACGAGATCAAGCTGCTGCGCGAGAAGGTCACGGCAGCCGGGCTGCCGGAAACAGTGCAGCAGGCCGCCGATCGCGAACTGGGCCGGCTGGCTCGAATGAACCAGGCCTCGCCCGACTATCAGATGACGCGCACGTACCTGGAGTGGCTGCTCGAGATCCCCTGGAGCGTGACAACCGAAGACCGCCTCGACCCGATCGAGGCGCGCCGCGTGCTCGACGAAGACCATTACGACCTGGACAAGATCAAGGAACGCATCGTCGAGTACCTCGCCGTGCGGAAACTCAAGGGCGACATGAAGGGGCCGATCCTCTGCTTTGTCGGCCCGCCCGGCGTCGGCAAGACATCGCTTGGCCAGTCGATCGCACGCGCCATGAACCGCAAGTTCGTGCGTATTTCACTCGGCGGCGTACGAGACGAAGCCGAGATCCGCGGGCACCGCCGCACCTACATCGGGGCGCTGCCCGGCCGCATCGTCAACGCGATGAAGCAGGCCGGCGCGATGAACCCGGTATTCATGCTCGACGAGATGGACAAGGTCGCGGCCGGCTTCCAGGGCGACCCGGCCGCCGCGCTGCTCGAGGTGCTGGACCCGGCGCAGAACCACTCGTTCCGCGACCACTACCTCGAAGTCCCGCTGGATCTGTCGCGCGTGCTGTTCATCGCCACCGCCAATCAGCTGGGCACGCTGCACCCGGCGCTGCTCGACCGGATGGAAGTCGTGTCGCTGTCGGGCTACACCGAAGACGAGAAGCGTCACATCGCGCGACGGTTCCTGATTCCGCGTCAGCTGCAGGAACACGGCCTGCCCGATGGCGTCCTCGAGATCACCGACGCTGCGCTTGGCGTGGTGATCACGCAGTACACCCGGGAAGCGGGCGTGCGCAACCTCGAGAGAATGATCGGCGCCATCGCCCGCAAAGTCGCCGCGCGTCTGGCCGGCCGGCCGGCCGATGAGACCGGCCAGCCCGCGGCCACGAGTGTCGACGCCGAGCAGGTACCTCAGTACCTCGGCCAGGCGCGCTTCCAGCCCGAGTCGCCATTCCGCACGTCGCGCCCGGGTGTCGCCACCGGCGTGGCGTGGACCGAGACAGGTGGCGAGGTGCTCTTCATCGAAGCGACGTTGATGCCGGGCGGCAGCCAGCAGATCATCCTGACCGGTCAACTCGGCAGCGTCATGCAGGAATCGGCGCGCGCGGCGGTGAGCCACATCCGCTCGAACATCATCGAACTGGGGATCGCGCCCGACTTCTTCGACCACAAGGACCTGCACGTCCACGTCCCGGCGGGCGCGATTCCCAAGGACGGGCCTTCGGCGGGCGTGACCATGGCCACGGCCATCCTGTCGGCGATACGCAGGATCCCGATCCGGTCCGATGTGGCCATGACCGGCGAGATCACGTTGTCGGGGCTGGTGCTGCCGGTCGGCGGCATTCGCGAGAAGGCACTGGCCGCACGGCGCATGGGCATCAAGACCTTCGTCCTGCCCGCCAGAAACGCAGCCGACCTCGAGGAGCTGCCCGCGGATCTGAAGAAGGACATGCGCTTTGTGCCCGCGGCGACCCTCGAAGACGTGCTCCGGGAAGCGCTGCCGGCGAACGAACCGGCGCTTGCGACGGAACTCGCGGACTAGAACCTCGGGTTCACAGGTTCACAGGTTCACAGGTTCACGGGTTCACGGGTTCACGGGTTCACGGGTTCACGGGTTCACGGGTTCACGGGTTCCACGGGTTCACAGGTTCGCGTGATCGCCTTCTACATTTCCGGCCATGGCTTCGGTCACGCCTCGCGCGATATCGAGGTCCTCAACGCGCTGGGGCGGCTGGCGCCGCACGAGCTGGTCGCCGTGCGGACGTCGGCGCCGAAATGGCTGTTCGACCTGACGCTCACGCGCGTGGTGGAGTTCCACACGCGCGAGTGCGACACCGGCATCGTGCAGATCGACAGCTTGAGCCTTGACGAGGCCGCTACCGTTGGCCGCGCGTCGGCGTTTCACGAAGGGCTCGATGCGCTCGCGGCTGACGAGGCGGCGTGGCTCCGATCGGTCGGCGCCAGCCTGGTAGTCGGCGACATCCCGCCGCTGGCGTTTGCGGCCGCGCACGCGGCCGCCCTGCCCGCCATTGCGATGGGCAACTTCACGTGGGACTGGATCTACGAGGGCTACCGCGAGTGGCTCGCTCCAGGATCCGATCTCATCGAGAAGCTCGGCGATGCGTACGCCCTCGCCGACACGGCGCTACGCCTGCCGATGCACGGCGGCTTTGCCACGATGCGGGAGGTCGTCGATCTCCCGTTCATCGCGCGTCGTTCCGTGCGCGCATCCGCCGACACGCGGGCACAACTCGGCCTTCCGCGCGATCACCGGCTGGCGTTGCTGTCTTTCGGGGGGTACGGGCTGCAGCGCATCGATCTTGGCGCGGCGGCCGGCCTGACCGGCTACACGATCGTCGTGACTGCCGACGTCACCGCAAACCGTCGCGCCAATGAGGTCCCATCAGACGCGGGCGGCTCGGCCTTTCCGTCCAACGTGAAGCTGATCGACGAGCAGGCGCTCTACGCCGGAGGATTGCGCTACGAGGATCTCGTCGCGGCGGTCGATGTCGTAGTCACCAAACCCGGCTATGGCATCATCGCCGAATGCGTGGCCAACGACACCGCGATCGTCTACACCTCGCGCGGGCATTTCGTCGAGTACAGACGTGCTCGTTCGCGACATGCCCCGGTGGCTACGCTGCGGTTTCATGTCGAACGACGACCTGCTGGCTGGACGGTGGCAGAAGCCGCTGGATCAGACGCTCGCTCAGTCCGCACCACCCGAGAGGATCGGCGTCGACGGCGCGGAGCGAGCCGCGCAAATCATCGTCGATCAGCTGTAGAGACGCGCAAGCGCGCCCCTATGCTAATCCTTGATACACGTCACCAGCGACCAGATCGGCGGGATATTCACCTTCTCGATCGACACCGGCGTCAGTTCCGCCTGCGCGAGAAAGGCCGGCAGGTCGAGGTCTGACTTGAAGCCGATGTGGACGGTGAATGGGGAGATCGCCCGCTCGATGGCGGACAGGATCGTCCCGTTGCTGCGGAAGTGGTTCAGCACGATGATGCGGCCGCCGGGACGGCACACCCGCCGCATCTCGCGCACGACGGCCACGGGGTCGGGCACGACCGAGATCAGGTACGGGGCGTACACGATGTCGTAGGAATCGTCGGGAAAGGCGATGGAGGTGGCGTCCATCTGCCAGAGGCTGACGTGCTCGAGGTCGTTCTTGGCGACCCGCTCGTGGGCCTTCTCGAGCATGGAGTCAGACAGGTCGATGCCGGTGATCTGGCAATCCTTCGGATACAGCGTGAGGTTGATGCCCGTGCCGACGCCCACTTCGAGGATGCGGTCGCCCGGGCTGATGGCCATTCTCTGCAGCGCCTGGAGCCGCCCGGCATGCAGCGTCGGGCCGAAGACGATGTCGTAGACCCAGGCGAGCTTCTCGTACACGCCCGCCACGAAGTCGGTTTCTACTGCCGTGACTGACAGCGCGCGCGTGGCCGCGTCGGTCGCCGCGATGTAGTCCTCGTCTGTCGTGCGCCTGCTCCGCTCGAACAAGGCCATGCGCGTCGCTGCTCCTCGCCTCGCGTCGGCCCGCCAGGTCGACGGGTCACGTGAGAACGTTCTTCGGGACTATACCTTGCGGGCCACTGCCCGACAAACAATTGTTACATTCGTGCCGTCAGCCACGAACCGGCAGTTGGGCTAACACGGCACCTACCGCCGCCGGCGGTCCAGCCACCTGCAACCCCTGCACACGGCCGCGCACCGCGTCAGCGATCTCCACGGCGATCGCAAGCCCTTCCTCGGCTGCCCGCCCTTGCCTGTCGGCAAGGCGCATCCTGGACAGCAACGCCTCCGGGACGCGCAGATTGGGCACCTCGTTGGCCAGGAACTCGGCGTGCAACAGGCTGTCGAACGGTCGCACGGCAGCCAGGATCGGCAGGCGCAGGTGTGCAGTCTTCCCCAGGAACGTGTCCAGCGCGTCGAGGTCGAAAATCGGCAGGGTGATGGCGAATTCCGCGCCCGCCTCGACCTTGTACTCGAACCGCTTCACCTCGTCGTCCAGGCGTGGCGCGGTGGGGTTGCCGATGACGCCGACGTGGAAGGCCGTGGGCCGTCCGATAGCCTGCCCGCCGACGTCGCGACCCCGATTGAGCCGCGTGACGGCATTGGCCAGACCGATGGAGTCCACGTCGAAGACCAGCGTCGCGTCCGAGTAGTCACCGCGCTTGCGCGGATCGCCGGTCACCAGCAGCACGTTGCGGATGCCGGTGGCGTGCGCTCCCAGGAGGTCCGACTGCATGCCGAGCAGATACCGGTCGCGGCAGTGGTACTGAAGCACGGGCTCGAGGCCTGCCTGCCTGATCAGCACGGCCATCGACAACGCGCTCATCCTTGCACTGCCCTTGGCGCCCTCCGAGACGGTGATGGCGTCGACGCCAAGCCCGGCGAGGCGGCGGGCCTCGGCGAGCACGTCGGTGGCGTCTACGCCCCTGGGCGGCTCCAACTCGACGGTGACCACGGGCCGGCCTTCCGCCAGCGACCGAGCCAGCGCTGACTTGTCGGCGAGCCGGACAGGCGAGACCTCGGGTTCAGCCGGGGGCGCAGACGTGCCCGAGACCGCCACGCGCGCGGCGCCAGGCTCCTGGGCGTTCACTGCGAGCCGGATCTGCCGGATGTGTTCGGGCGTGGTGCCGCAGCATCCCCCGACCAGGCGCACCCCGCGCTGAATGAACCGCCGGGCGTACGACGCCATGTACTCCGGCGAGCAGAGGTAGATGTTGCGCCCCTCGATGTCGCGCGGCCGGCCCGCGTTGGGCTGAGCCGAGAGGGTTCGCGTCGTCGCGCGCGCGAGCCGTTCGATCGTCTCGAGCATCGGCGCCGGCCCGACGCTGCAGTTGACGCCGATCAAGGTCGCGCCGCGCGCGTCGAGCGCGGGGCCGAATTCTTCCGGCGGCGTGCCGTCGAGGCTGTTGCCGTCTTCCTCGGTCGTCATCTGCGCGACGATGGGAAGGTCGGTCAGCGACCGCACGGCGGCAATGGCGGCGCCGATTTCGTTGACGTCGCGAAACGTCTCGAGGATGAACAGGTCCACGCCGCCTTCGAGCAGGGCGGCAGCCTGTTCCTTGAAGTAGCTCTCTGCTTCATCGACGCCCGTGCGGCCGAACGGCTCGATTCGGATGCCCAGCGGGCCGATCGCGCCGGCCACCCAGGCGCGCTCGCGCGCCGCGCCGCGCGCGATCTGCGCGCCGGTGACGTTGATCTCGTGCAGCCGATCACTGAGGCCGAACGCCGCGAGCTTCACGCGGTTGGCGCCAAACGTGTTGCTTTCGATGACGTCGGCGCCCGCGCGCAGGTACTCCCGGTGCACTTCGCCCACCAGGTCGGGCTGCGCGAGGTTCAGCGCGTCAAACGACCGGTTGATGAAGACGCCACGGGCGTAGAGCATCGTGCCCATCGCCCCGTCGCAGACGAGCACACGCTCGCCGAGCGCATCGAGAAAGGACCGTTTCATTCAGAGGGGTGTGGCGACTATCTATCGCTCGCCGGGAACTCTCGCGCCGGCAGGTGCGGGGACGAGCATGTCGGTCTTGTCCCAGATGAAATCCTTGTTGCTGTAGACCGCCGTCTCGTAGTCCTTGCCCATGAAGATGGCAGACACGGGGCAGGCCTCTTCGCAGTAGCCGCAGAAGATGCACCGCGTCTTGTGGATCTGGTACACCTTCGCGTAGCGCGGGCCGGCCATCACCGAGCCGTCGTTTTCGGCGGCTTCGAGATAGATGGCATCGGCGGGGCACGCCACCGCGCACAGGCCGCAGGCCACGCACTTTTCCAGGCCGCTTTCGTCCCGCATCAGCACCTGCTTGCCGCGAAACTTCGTGAACATCGGCATTTTTTCGTCCGGATAGTTCACAGTGACGGGCTTGCGGAAGATGTGCCTGAAGGTCGTCGCAAAGCCCGTGAGGAGCTCGCTGATCATGCGGAAAATGATATCACTAAGCCTCAGGCCTCTGGAGGCCGGGCAGTTGGCTTCCGAGGTTCGCGGATAGCCTCGGCCCGAGGCTGGCTGCGTCAGTTCCAGAGGCTGAGTGCGTGAGTTCAAGATGCTGCGTCCCTGGGCGGCCCGAGGCCAGGTGAACGCATACAATTAGCCCGTGGAGCCCCGCTTCCTCACGGCCCAGCAGTTCCTGATCACCACCCTGGTGTTCAAGATCGCCATCATGGCGGCGCTGGCCACGATGCTGGTGCGGTATCGCCGGTTCCGCCACATCCTGATCTTCGAGCGCCGGGGGATTCTCGACCGGGGGATTCTCGCGTTTTCACTCGGCATTCCGCTCATTGCCGGCGTTGCCGCACGCATCCTGCTGCGCTATGACGCGGCAGACCTGTCGCTGGAAGGGTCGTTTCTCGTCGGCCTGATCGCCGGACCGTACGCCGGCGCGATGGTCGGGGCCCTCACCGCAGTGCCCGCTATGATCGTGTCGGAATGGGCCGCGCTGCCGTTTGCCGTCGGCTGCGGCTTTGCCGGTGGCGGACTCCGCGAGTTGTGCCCGAAGGAAGCCATCTGGCACTTCTCGCCGTTTGTGTTCTCGGCGCTGCCCCGCCGCATCTGGAACATGGTCCGACAGTTCCAGGTGGACTGGCAGTTCGTGCTGGTGCTGGCGCCCATCGCCCTGGAACTGGTGCGGCAGGCCGTCGGCACCCGGTTCCACGAAAACCGGCTGTTCTATCTCGACGCGCCTTCAGCGTGGCTGTTCGCGCTGGTGCTGCTCGCCACGGTCCTCTGTGTGGCCACGCCCATCAAGATCTGGAACAACGCGCGCATCGAGCACAGGCTGCACGAACAGGAGAACCTGCTGCTGGCCGCCAAGATCGCTGCGCTCGCCAGCCAGATCAACCCGCACTTCCTCTTCAACACGCTGACCTCGATCTCCTCGTTGATCCGCTCGCAGCCCGAGACGGCGCGGATGGTCGTTCATCGCCTGTCGGCGCTCCTCCGCCGGCGTCTCAGGGACCCGAACCACTTCGTCAGCCTCCGCGAGGAGCTCGACGCAGTGGACGAGTATCTCGACATCGAGCAGATCCGCTTCGGCCCGCAACTGCGCGTGAAGAAACAGATCGACGAGCGCGCGCTGGACATCCTGGTGCCGAGCATGATCCTGCAGCCGCTGGTCGAAAACTGCATCAAGCACGGGCTGTCTCGCAAAGTCGGCGGCGGCACAGTCACGCTGCGGGTGGAACGCCTGGCCGACGCCGCGGCCGTCGAGGTCGTCGACGACGGGCTTGGGATGTCGGAAGAACGGCTGGAAACCGCGTTCAACGACGGCATCGGCCTCAGCAATGTCAGCGAGCGCCTGCGCGTGATCTACGGCGCGCGCAGCATACTGCGGCTGTCAAGCGTCATCGGGGGGGGCACGACGGTCCACTTCGAGATCCCGGACATCGTCTCCGAGGAGCGTGCCGGTATGTCCGAGGAGCGTGCCAGTGCCTGACGACCTCCACCTGCGTGCGGTCGTCGTCGACGACGAGCAGCTGGCGCGTGACGAGCTGTGTTACCTGCTCGACGAAGTGGGCGGCGTGGATGTCGTCGGCCAGGCCGGCAACGGCCTCGAAGCCCTGGAGGCCATCGGCCGGTCCAGTCCGGACCTGGTGTTTCTCGACGTGCAGATGCCCGGGCTGACCGGATTCGAGGTCGCCCGCCGGCTTTCAGGCCGTCAGCCCCCGATCACGGTCATATTCGTCACGGCGTTCGACCAGCACGCCATCGAGGCCTTCGAGGTCAACGCCGTGGACTACCTGTTGAAGCCTATCGAGGCCGGGCGGCTCGAGACGGCCGTCCAGCGGGCCAGACGCCGGGTAGCGCCGGCTGCCCCGATGAACGACCAGTTGGAGCGCATCGTCCAACTGATGGAAACCAAGCGGCCCCGGCCCGAGCAGGTCGCGGTGCGGGTCGGTGAGCGTTTTTTGCTGGTGCAGGCCGAGGACATCATCTATGCCTCGATGGCCGACGAGTCGATTAATATAGTGACGGGCCAGGTGTCCGGGGAGAGCAACTTCCGGACTCTCGATGAGCTTCAGACGCGGCTCGACCCGGCGGTGTTCTGGCGGGTGCACCGGTCGCATCTGGTGAACATCAACAAAATCAAGGAGATAGTCCCCTGGTTCAGCAGGAATTTCATCCTTCGAATGAAGGACTCGAAGGGCACGGAGATCCCCGTCAGCCGGTCGCAGACCCGCCGACTCCGGGAATACCTGAAGCTTTGAGCGTGCAGCCCACCGACCCGGCGGCTGCGGCCACCGAGCCTGCTCCGGCAGGTCCGGCAGCCGTGCCCCCCCCGCTCGTGCCGGCGGCCGCCTACGCCGGCGCCCCGCCCGCGGTCGTGCGAATGTCACACGTTCGCGAGGAGTTGGTAGCCTGGCTCAAGACGCTGCTGTCTGCCGCCGTCTATGCCACTCTGATTGTGACTTTCGGCTTCCAGGTAGCCCGCGTCGAGGGCCAGAGCATGGCGCCGACGCTGGCCGATCAGGACCGGCTCATCGTCAACAAGTTCGCGTATCGATTCCTCGCCGACCCGCGTCGCGGGGACATCGTGATGCTCTACTACCCGATCGACCCGAACAAGTCGTTCGTCAAGCGCGTGATCGCTGAACCCGGCGACGACGTGCGGATCGTGGACGGCAAGGTGTACGTCCGCGACACGCCGATGCTCGACGACTTCGTGCCGCCCGAGTTCAAGAGCCACGACGATTACGGCCCGACCGTCGTGCCCGAGGGGTACTACTTCGTGATGGGAGACCATCGCAACAACAGCTCCGACTCCCGCCACTGGGGCATGGTGCCGAAGAAGTACATCATCGGCAAGGTGCAGGTGCGGTGGTGGCCAGTTCCCACGGCGCGCGTTTTCTAGCCGCCAGGCGTGGCTGAGCGCTACCGGACGGTCTCTTCCGTCCTCGTCCGGGTCTTCTTCCTCAATCTCGTCGTCGCGGTGGCCAAGCTGGTGCTTGGCTACCTCACTGGCGCCGTCAGCATCGTCTCCGACGGCTTCCACTCCCTCACCGATTGCTTCTCGAACGTCGGGGCGCTTGTGGGCGTGCGCGTCGCGCGCAGGCCGCCGGACCACGACCACCCGTACGGCCACCGGAAGTACGAGACCATCGCCGCCGCGGCGATTGCGGGCTTCCTGATGGTGGTGATGCTCGAGATCGTCGAGGCCGCCTGGCATCGGTTCAACACGCGCGCCGCCCTGGCGGTGTCGCCGATGGCCTTCGGGGTGATGATCGCGACCATCGCCGTGAACCTCGTGGTGACGTGGTACGAGCGGCGTGCGGGCGTGCGGCTGGAGAGCGAGGTGCTGCTGGCCGACGCGATGCACACGCAAAGCGACGTGTGGACGTCGCTGACGGTTGTAGTCGCGCTGGCCGGCGCGGCGCTGGGCTACCCGCTGCTCGATCCGATTGCGGCGCTGATTGTCGTGGTGTTCATCGGCCACGCCGCGTGGGAGATCTTCCGCTCGACCTCAGAGGTCCTGAGCGACCACATCGTCATTCCTGAAGACGAGGTTCGCGCGGTTGTGATGTCGGTGCCGGACGTGATGGGCTGCCATGCGATCCGCACGCGCGGCTCGCGAGATTTCGTGTTTCTCGACCTCCACATCTGGATGGCCGCCGACACCAGGCTCGATGCCGCCCACGAGATCTCGCACGACGTGAAGGACCGGCTGATGGCCACCTTCCCGCAGATCGGCGACGCAATCATCCACCTCGAACCGCCGCCAAGGGATGGAGATTCGCGGCACTAACGCCGGTTCACGGGTTCACGGGTTCACGGGTTCCGGGTTCGAAAGCGCGGCATACGCGGCCTCGTACATGGGGACGATGCGCGCGGCGGAGAAGCGCTCGACGGCAACTTGCCGAGCGGCGCGTGCGATTCGCGCGTGGAGCTCCTCATCGCCGACCAGGTTGACGATGCTGGCGGTCATGCCTTCGATGTCGTCTGGCGCGTGCAGGAAGCCGGTGACGCCGCTGTCGATCACCTCCGGTAGGCCGCCAACGCGCGAGGCTACCACCGGCACCTCACAGGCCATGGCTTCGAGGGCTGCCAGGCCGAAGCTCTCGGTGGCCGACGGCAGCAGGAACACATCGGCCTGCGACAGCACGTCCACGATGTCGTGCCGCTCGCCTGCGTACTCGATGTCGCCGCCGAGGCCCAGGCCGTTCAAGCGCTGGCGTGCCGGCTCGAGCTCCGGGCCATCGCCAACCAGCACCAGGGTCGCCGGCATCTGCGCGCGCACCCGCGCGAACACCTCGACGACGGCGCCGACGCGCTTCACCGGCCTGAAGTTGGAGATGTGGACGATCCGGGTTCGCCTGCCCGGAGGACGCGGAACGTCCCGCCGCGAAAAGCGCGCCGCGTCGAGGAAGTTCGGGATCACGCGGATCTCGCGCGTGATGCCCAGCAGCTCACACGTGTCGGCCTTGAGGCTCTCAGAGACGGCGGTCACGCCGTCGGACTGGTCGATGCAGAAGGCGACCGTCTCGGTATAGGACGGGTCGCTGCCAACCAGCGTGATGTCGGTGCCGTGAAGGGTGGTCATGACGCACGGCACACGGTCGGTGGGGTGCGCGATCATGATCTGCCGCGCCAGGTACGCGGCCGCCGCATGCGGAACCGCGTAGTGGGCGTGCACGACGTCGAGGTGGTACTGCCGCGAGACCTGCACGATCGCCGTAGCCAGCGACAACGCGTACTGCGGCTCGCGAAACAACGGGTAGGCCGGCGTCGCGACTTCGTGGAAGCGCAGATTCGGGCTGTCCGATGGAAACCGGAACGGCGGCTCGGTGCTCAGCACGTGCAGGTCGTGCCCGCGATCGGCCAGCGCGATGGCCAGTTCGGTCGCCACGATGCCGCTGCCTCCCGTCGAGGCGTAGCAGACGATGCCGATTCTCACGCGCGAGGGCCTCGCGGCTCGTGGCGGCGCTTGAGTAGGTGGCGGCGGATGATGGGCTCGCGCACGACGAACCCTTCGGCCCAGCGCACGCCGGAGAGCGCGCCCAGCTGCGCGTCGCGGCTTTCGACCAGCTGCGCAAACAGCGGCGACGTCAACCGCGTCGCGGTCGCGCTCTCGCCGCGCGGCGCGAACTGGCTGGCGTGACACGCCAGCGCCCGCTGCTTCACCTCATAGAACTCCGAGACGTCGACGACAAACGACGGCTCGGCCGGCGTGTTGATGAAGTAGTGCACGAGCCAGTCGGCCCGCCACGCCTCCCCTGCGGCCTCGTATCGGCGGAGGCCGCTGCTGAAGGCCGCGGAGGTCACCAGCGTGCACGCAGCAGTGTGGTCAGGATGCCGGTCGCCCCAGTGTGGCAGGGCGATCACCGAGGGGCGGCTGGCGCGTATCAGCTCCACGATCGGCCGCGCCTGCTCCGGCACGTCGCGCAGGTGCCGGTCCGGTAATCCAAGGTTCACCCGCCAGTCGGCTCCCAGCACGACTCGAGCGGCCTCGGCCTCGCGTTCGCGTTCCTCGGGTGTGCCGTTGCTCCCCATCTCGCCCCGGGTGAGATCGCAGAGCCCGACACGCAGCCCTCGGGCGACATGATGCGCGATGGTCGCGCCCATGCCGATCTCGAGGTCGTCAGGATGCGGGCCGAACGCGAGGAGGTCGACTGGAGACATGGGAGCCCTAGCCCTTCAGCTTGCTGACGAGCCGAATGCCCTCGATGGCCATCGTCTTGTCGGCGGCCTTGAGCATGTCGTAGATCGTCAGCGCCGCGACGCTGACGGCGGTCAGCGCTTCCATCTCGACGCCGGTCTTCCCCGCCAGGCGTACGGTCGCCGTAACGCGATAGCCGGTGCGGATCTCCTTCACCTGGACGTCGATGAAGGACAAGACGAGCGGATGACAGAGCGGGATGAGGTCCGCGGTGCGCTTGGCGGCCTGGATGCCGGCGATGCGGGCGATCTCGAGCGGGTTGCCTTTCCTGGTCGCACCCTGATGAACCAGGCGCCTGGCGGCGGCCGAGACGACGATGCGCCCTTCCGCCACCGCCGTGCGCTCGACGACAGGCTTGCCGCCGACGTCGACCATCTTCACGGCGCCTGACGCGTCGACGTGGCTCAGGGCAGGGCGGGCACGTTTCGCCATGTCTAGGCGTCGGTCGCCTCGCGCGCGAGGAAGAACGAGAGGCTCTCGAGCGACTGGGTCAGGTCCACGCTCTTGAGCTTCACTCCGGGGGGCACCGTCAGTGGGCCGGGCGAGAAGTTGAGAATGGCCTTTACACCAGCAGCGACCACCTGCTTGACGACGTGTTCGGCAGCCGAAACAGGGACGGCGATGACGGCGATGCTGATGCGGTCGGTCTTGACGACCTTTTTGAGTTGACGGACGTCGTAGATATTGACGCCGCCGCGCGACAGATGCCCGACCTTCTCGTTCAGCACGTCGAACAGCGCGACAATCTCGAAGCCTTCCTGCCGAAACCCCGGGTAGTCGGCCAGGGCCATCCCGAGATTGCCCGCGCCCATGATCGCCACGCGAAGCCTGCGATCCAGGCCCAGAATCTGGCGCAGGTGGCGGCGCAGGTCCTTGACGTCAGTACCCCACACCGCGCACGCCGAACTCGCCGAAGTAGGCCAGATCCTTCCGTATCTGCGCGGCGTTGAGTTTGAACTGCTCGGCCAGCCCCTGCGAGGAGATCGTCTCGACGCCGGAGGCGTCGAGTTCCGCGAGACAGCGCAGGTAGATCGACAGCCGGTTGGTGGTCAGCTCCGAGACCTGATCCGGCAGCGGGCGGGGTTTGTTCGACGGTTTCACAAGACCTTCGGTCGATTGTAACCCGGCCGTAGCCTGCTAGAATCCGCCAACCATGGCCCACTCCACGCTCAGCAAGCCCGCCGCGCCCGCTGCCGCCTTCCAGCCCTATGTCGCGGCGAGCATGTCGGTGGCCGAGTTCACCATCCGCGCGATCATCCTGGGCGCGCTGTTTGGCCTGATCTTCGGCGCCTCCACCGTGTACCTCGGCCTGCGCGCCGGTCTCACCGTGAGCGCGTCGATTCCCATCGCGGTGCTCGCAATCTCGGTGCTCAAGCGGTTGGGCGGCTCCACGATCCTGGAAAACAACATCGTCCAGACCATCGGATCTGCGGGCGAGTCACTGGCCTCAGGCGTCGTCTTCACGATTCCCGCGCTGATCTTCCTGCTGCCCTACGGCCCGGCCTACTTCAACTACACGCAGATCCTGCTGCTCGCCTTTGCCGGCGGCATTCTCGGCGTGCTGATGATGGTGCCCCTTCGTCGCGCGCTGATTGTAAAGGAGCACGGCGTGCTGCCCTACCCGGAAGGCACCGCCTGCGCCGACGTGCTGGTGGCCGGCGAGAAGGGCGGCGCCCTGGCCAGCACCGTCTTCATGGGCCTCGGCATCGGAGCAGCGTGGAAAGCGATGTCGTGGATCGTGCAGCTGTTCCGCACGGAAGTCGGCCACTCGATGCCGCGCACGAGCTTCTTCCCGAATGCCACCGTCAACGTCGACATCTCGCCCGAATACATGGGCGTCGGGTATGTCATCGGCCCCCGCATCGCGGGCGTGATGTTTGGCGGCGGCGTCCTGTCGTGGCTCGTGCTTGTCCCGCTGCTTTCGATCCTCGGCCAGTACATCCCGGAGCCGTTTCCGCCGGTCCCCGCCAGCGGGTTGAAGCTGTCGGAGATGACCGCCGGGCAGATCTGGAGCGTGTACATCCGCTACATTGGAGCGGGCGCGGTACTCGCGGCCGGTTTGATCACCCTGGGCCGCACGCTGCCAACCATCCTCGGATCCTTCAAGGAAAGCATGAAGGGCCTGGGTGAAGGCGGCGCAGCCGGCACCGCGCGCACGGAACAGGACCTGCCCCTTCTCGTCGTGATGCTGGGCACGCTCGCGCTGGCCATCTTCCTGGTTGCAGTGCCCGGGTTGCCGACACAGGGACATCCCCTGGTGGCGGTGCTGACCATCCTGTTCGGCTTCTTCTTCGTCAGCGTGTCCTCACGCATCACGGGCCTCATCGGGAACTCGTCGAACCCGATCTCGGGCATGACCATCGCGACGCTGATCCTGACGTGCACGGTCTTTGTCGCGACGGGCTGGACCGGCGACGTCTATGCGCCCATCGCGCTCTGCGTGGGCGCCGTCGTCTGTATCGCCGCAGCTATTGCCGGGGCTACCTCGCAGGACCTGAAGACCGGGTTCCTGGTGGGCGCCACGCCGAGACACCAGCAGATCGGCCTGATCATCGGCGTGCTCACGTCGGCGCTCGTCATCGGCTATACGACGCTGTACCTTCACGCGGTGATGGGCATCGGGTCCCAGTCACTGCCGGCGCCGCAGGCCACCCTGATGTCCACCATCATCAAGGGCCTGCTCAGTCAGAACCTGCCCTGGGGGCTGGTGTTGTGCGGCGTGTCGATCTCGATCGTCCTCGAGCTGTGTGGCATCCACTCGCTCTCCTTTGCCGTCGGGTCTGTACCTGCCGATTGCCACCACGGCGCCCATCTTCGCCGGCGGCGTCGTGCGGTGGTGTGTCGAGCGGAAGACCGGCGTGAAGGAAGAGTCGGACATCAGCGCCGGCACGCTCTTCAGCTCGGGTCTCATCGCGGGCGGCTCGCTGGCGGGTATCGTCTACGCGGTTCTGTACGGCCGCAACATCGTCAAGGCGGCTGACGACGGGGCGACGCCGGGCTTGATCCCGTTCCTGCACGAGGGCACGATGGGAGAAGTCGCCGGCATCGCGATCTTCTTCGCGCTTGCTGTCGTTCTGTTCCGTGCAGGACAGCGGAAGTTGGCGTGACGATGGGAAGTGGCAGTAAATTGCCTGCGTGCTGCTGGCGCTGACGCTCGCGAGCACCGCCGCTGTCGCGCAGCCGATGTCCCGGCGCGCGGCGACCATTCCAGCGCTCAAAGCGTTTCCGGCGTTTTACAACGGTCAATCCGTCCTGCTGCGCGCCGAGTTGCGGATCGATGGCCAGCGTGGGGCGCTGGCCTCCGGCGAAGACACGATTCCGGCCTTCATCCGCAGCGACGTCAGCGGCTCGGGCGTGCTCGAGGTGCGCGGCGAGGTGTGGGACATCGGCCGCATGGAGGCGACCGACCAGCGTCTTTCGGGCAAGGATCTGCGCAGCCTGTTGGGCGTAGAGCCGACACTGAACTGGCCGCGTCCGGGCGAATTGGTCGTGGTCAACGTCACCTCGGCAGCCTCCGCCGATCCGCTCACCGCGCCCAGCCTGCGAAACATCGTGCTCGCCCCCGAGCGCTACGTCGACCAGCGCGTGACCATCCAGGGCCAGTTCCGCGGGCGCAATCTGTTTGGCGATCAGCCCCAGGCCCCCCCGGGCGGCGACGGACGCAAGGAGTTTGTGCTGCGATCGGCCGACGCGGCGCTGTGGATTACCGGAAAGGTCCCGAAGGGGCGCGGCTTCACCTTCGATATCGCCTCGCGGCTCGACACGCGACGGTGGCTGGAAGTGAGCGGCGTCGTAAAGGAGGACCGCGGCCTGGTGTGGATCGTCGCCGAGCAGCTTGCCGAGACCTCGCCGCAAGCCGAAAAGGCGCCCGAACGCATCGTCAGTTCGGCGCCCGCCGATCCGCCCGAGGTGCTGTTCAGCGCGCCGACCAACGACGAAACGGACGTGCCGTTGAATACGAAGGTTCGAGTGCAGTTCTCCAGGGACATCGATCCCGATACCCTCAAGGGCAACGTCCGGATCGTCTACTCGGCCGCACAGGCGACCGAGCGCGGCGAGCCGCAGGCGCCTTCGCTCGAGGCAAAGATGAACTACAACCGCGGCACGCGCGTGATGGAGATCGTCTTCGGAGAACAGCTCGAACGATTCCGCACCGTCAGGGTGATCCTGGGTGAGGGGATTGCGGGCACCGACGGGCTGCCGCTGAAGCCGTACACGCTGACATTTACGCTCGGCGGAAGCTAGGGCACGACGCGGATCCCTGTCACCGAGTCCACCCCGTCCACCGTCATCTTCATCACGTAGTCGCCGTGCGCGAGCGGGGCGAGCGACACTTCGGCCGTCGCCCACGTGATGGCGCCATCGGCGCGCGTCGTCCTGATCACCGGCAGCGGCAGCGGCGCACCCACGCGATCGAGCAGCGCCGCCGTGAAGGTGCCCGGCGGCGTCGTGCGCGGCAAATCCACTCTTAGGCGCTCGGTGCGCCGGAACTGCGGATCGGCCGTCGGCAGGTAGCGCGTCCCTGTCGTGGCGCCGCGCCGGAACAGCAGCGGCACGCCGGGATCGCCGGCAGCGCCGATGGGGGCGAGAGCCAGGGTATCCTTCAGCGCAACCCCTTCGCCCGCCGGCTGCAGCCGCACCCGGAGCGATGTGCTGGTCTCGGGCAGTTCCACCTGGCCCAGGTCGAGCAGCACCGTCCGTTGTCCACCGGCCAGCGCGCCCTCGACCGAGGCCAGCGCCCGGTTGTCGGCGCCGCTCAGGGCCGCGTCGACCGTGCCGCCGCCGAGCCATGCCCCTTCGCGCGACGTCTGCGAGTCGATCTCGGCCACCGCCCAAAGCCGTACGTGTCCGGCGCCCGACGGCGCATACGCCACGCGCGTGCGCACGGGCATGGTAGGCCGCAGGTGCTGCAGGCCCGCCAGCGCGGCCGGCACGGCGCCGAGCGAGCCGGCGACGGTTTGCCCGGCCAGTGCGGCGTCGGTCCGCTGTCGCTCGAGTTCGCCCGCCGTGCCTGCGCGATAACCACGCCGGGCGCGAGCCGTCACGCCACGCCGCTTCACCACGACGTCGACGCGTCGAAACGCGCCATCGGCTTTCGTGTTGGTCGACTGATAGCTCACCAGGTAGTACGACGACAGGTCCTGCAACAGCCGGGCAGGTCCGCTCGACGCCTTGTCCAGGCTGGCAAGCGCGGCGCCGTCGGTCTGCTCGGCCAGCAGGCGCAGCGACGTCGCGGAGTCTGTCAGCAGACCCGCCGGTCGAGGTGCGCGGTCAGGGTTTTCCGGCCTGGGCCGCAACATCCGGTCAGCGCCGCCCGTGTCCAACGGGTACACACTCGCCGCGGCGGTGTTGACCCCGTCGAGCATCCGCTGAAAGGCGGCCTGCAGGTCGAGTTCGGCCAGGCGTCGACGATCCGCCTCGCAGATGGTCTGATCGGCGACGTCTGCCATCCCCTCCTGGCGAGCCGGCTGACGCGGCTCGTCGCCGGAGCCGCGCTGCTCGGCCGGCCCGCAGCGCACCATCCGGGCAAGGGCCAGATTCTCCCGGAATAGCGGCCAGCCGCCAGACAGCAGCACGATGGCCTTGCGGCCGTCGTTGACGGCCCGCAGCGTGCGCGACAATTCCGCCAGCGCCTGCACGCTCCGCTGGCCGTGGCGCCTCGCGGCCATCTCGAGGGCGACTCCGTCGTACGGCGCGAAGGCTCGCATCGGCCCTTGCTGATTCGGGCCGACCACGTCGGGACACGCCGTCTCGCCTCGTGCCGGAAAGCAGAGCGTGTAGCGCTGCTCGTCGGGATCCCTGAGCCGTGTCGGGTCCTGCGACGCCCACTGGCGGACGGGCTCGAGCGCCGTGGCAATCCCGCCGGCCTTCCGCAGGAACGTCACGTCCCGCGCGGACATCTCAGGTGTCATCACCGCGATCACGTCGTCGGGCGCGAGCGCGGCTTCGAGCAGCCCGGCGAGCGAGGGGTGAATCGCACGGACCGCGACCGTATCGGAGTGATAGGTATCGAGAAACACCACGACGATGCGCGCGCGTTCGCCTGGAGCGAGGGCCCGTGCCGCGCCCGGCGCCGGTGGCGAGGCCGGCGCAGCAGTCGCCGCAGGCCTTCCGAGCACGACATGCTCGACGCCGACGAGAGCCTGAGGCACGTTGTCCTCCCGCACTTCGAAGTCGTCAGCGGCAAGGTCCGTGACGGCGTGACCGTCCTCCGAAGTCGCATAGACATCAACGCGAACGAGATTCTCGGCCGTGCGAGCGCGTTGTGCCGTGTCCTGCTGGCCTCCCACAACCACGAAGGCCACGAAGGTCGACACAAAGATCACGAAATTGAACTGGGCGATGCGTCGACGTGAGACGAATGAGAGGCCCTTCATCACGATCCGATCCGGAAGGTGTCTTCGTGCCCCTCGCGTTTCGTCTTCGTGACCTTCGTGGTTGCGGGGGCTGCGCCTCATCACGGGATCACCCTGAACCCGGTCACGACCTCGCTCGACTTGCCGGCGCGCTCGGTCCTCAATCGCAGCGCGTAGTCGCCTGCGGCCAGCGGCGCAAGCGCCACCTCGGCGGTCGCCCAGGTCAGCGTGCCGTCGTTGCGCACCGCGGTGGTGACGGGAATGTTCAGCGCTTTGCCGGCCCGGTCGAGGATCTCGGCCGAAGTCGCCGCGACGTTTTCGGCCGATGGCAGCTCGAGCCGCACGCGATCGGTCCGGCGGAATTGCTTGTCGGCCGTGGGCACGTACCGCACGCCGGTGGTTGGACCCCGACGCAGCAGGACTGGCACTCCAGGGCCATCGCCATCCGGCGAGGTCGTCAACCGGATCGTGTCGCTGAGGGGCAGCCCGCCAGCGGCCGGCTTGATTCGAGTCCGGACGACCAGTTCGCCGTCGGGCAACGCGACCTCGCCGAGGTCGACGTTCAGTGCGCGCTGGCCTGCCGCGAGCGTGCCGGTCCGCTGATCGATCGTCGTGCCATCGCCCGACTGCAGCAGGACGTCGACTTCTCCGCCGCTCACCCACTCTTCTCCGCGCAGCAACCCCGGGTCGAGCTCGGCCAGCGCCCAGACATGAGCGCGGCGCGTGCCGCCGCCGAGAGTCGCGTAGCTCACGGCGGTCCGCAGGGGCACTCCCGAGCGCGACGATCCGATCGAGTTGAGCGCGGCCTGCACGGCCGAGGCCGGCGCCGCCGCAGCGGCCGCAGACATCTGCGCGGCGCCCCGCTCGATCTCCTCCTCGGTCGGGGCGCGATAGCTTCGGCGGGCACGCACATCCACGCCGTTGCGCTTCACACGCACCTTGATCTTGCGGATCTTGCCATCGAGCTTCGTGTTGGTCGAGTAGTAGCCCAGCAGGTAATAGGACGTCATGTCGTCGACGATGCGCTGGAAGCCCTTGTCGAGATCGTTGGTGTCCACGACCGCGAGGCCGTCGGTGTTGTCGGCCAGTGTCTTCAGAGACTCGACGCGCGACCGCACCAGCAGCGTCTCGTCGGCGGGCCCCAGCACGGGGTTCTCGTTGAGATCGCGGTCGAAGGCGGCCAGCCCCCTGGAGTCCACCGGGTAGAAGCTGACGTTGTTGGCGTTGGCGATGTCCATCAGATCGAGATAGTCCTGCGCGTTGTCCAGATGCGACAACATCTGGCGATCGGTCTCGCAGTCGTACTTCGAGTAGCCGTAGTCGCTGCGCTGGCGGTCCGTCGTGATGCGCCCGTCTGGCGTGGTGCCAACTTCACCGCGCCCCGGCGGCGTCTCGCAGGGCGGCGTTCGCGTCAGGTTCGGATTCGGGCGGAAGAGGAGCCAGCCGTTGGAGATTGCAATCACCGCCTTGCGCTCGTCGCGCAGCCCGCCCAGGTGCCGCGACAGATCCGTGAGGCCGTCGAGCACGCGCTTCTCGCGCCGGCGCTGCGTCATCTCGTTGGCGATTCCCGCATAGAAATTTGGCGGATCGCTGACCCCTTTGTTTGTCACCGGCATGCTGCACATCCGGCCACCGCTGCGCTCCGGAAAGCATTCCAGATAGCGCTGTTCTACCGGGTCTTCGGGATAAAGGCGTGACCGTTGCCCCCAGAACCAGTATTTCGAGAGGTACCCCTCCATCGTCGTCGAACGCCGCGCCAGCGCGAGTTCGCGAGCCGACATGTCCGGCGTCATCACCGCAAACAGGTCGTCGTCGCCGACGATGCGGTCGAGCAGGTTGACGAGCGATCGCTGGATGCGATGGGAGCCGGGGATGTCGGTGAAGTAGGTGTCGAGATAGATGATGAAGATGCGGGCGCGTGCGTCTTCGGCCATCGCCTGTGCTTCACGCACGCTGTTGGGCTCGCGCCGGGACTCTTGCGGCCCGCCTGCCCGCACCTGCACCAGCTCGAAGCTCTCGACCTTCTGCGGCACGCCGTCCTCGAGGACCTCGAATTCGCCAGCGGTGAGGTCCGTCACCGCCTGCCCCTTGAGCGTCGGGTAGGCATCCACGCGAACCAGGCTGGCCCCCGCGCGGAACCGAGGGAGCGGCTGCTGCTTCTCCTGGGCGCCGGTCCCCACAACCACGAAGGTCACGAAGGCGTACGCAAAGGCCACGAAGACCGACAGGTAGAGCGCAAGGCGATGTCCGCCCCTTGATCCCTTCGTGCCCTTCGTGGTTGTGGGTGCAGGTGTGGAGTTCATGGCACTACCCGTATCCCCGTGTAGACGTCGGAAGGCCCACCGGGGCCGGTGACGGTGATCTTCAAGACGTATTCACTGGGGGCCAGCGGCGCCAGCGCCAGTTCCGCGGTGCCCCACGTCATGGCGCCGTCGGTTCGTGTCCCGACCGTGACGGGCACGGCTATTGTGGCGCCCACGCGGTCGAGCAGCACGGCTGTGATCGGGGAGGCCGCGTCGGCCGCCAGCGTCTCGGCACGCACGCGATCGCCGCGGCTGAACCGGCTGTCGGCCGTGGGGACAAACTGCATTTGCGTCGACGGACCGCGCCTCCACAGCAACGGCGCCGACGCCGCCAGCGATGAAGCTGGCACGGTTACCGTGTCGGTGACCACGGCGCCCTCGCCCTTTGGCTTGATGCGGGTCCGCACCACGACATCCCCACCGGCTGGCGCGACGTCGCCGACGTCCACCACGACCGTGCGGACGCCAGGCGCCAGTGTTGCCCGTCCTTGCGACAGCACCGTCCCGTCGCTGCCTGCGACAATCACGGCGATATCGCCGCCCGAGGCAAAGTCGCCCTTTATCGACGAGGCGTCGAGCTCCACGGCCGTCCACATCCGCAGCGGGCCGGCAACCTCACCGCCGCGGCGCACAAAGGCCACCGAGGTCCGCGCGGCTGACGGGCGGCTCGACGTGATGCGCGCCAGCGCCGCAAGGATCTCCGCGGACGGCCCGGTCGCCCTGGCCGACGTCTCCTTCGGCGGCGCCAGTTCCTCCGCCGTTGCCGCCTTGTAGCCTCGACGCGCCCGGACGTTGACGCCTGGCCGCTTCACACGCACGGCGATCTTCCGGAAGCGGCCGTCGAGCTTCGCATTCTTCGTGTAGTAGCCGACCAGGTAATACGACGACATGTCGGCGACGATGCGCTTGAGGCCGGAGTCGATGTCGTTGGTGTCGATCACGGCGATGCCGTCGGTGTCGACCGCCAGCGTGCGCAGCCCTTCGACGCGACGGCGCACCAGCCGGATCTCGCCGGCCGGGGACCGCTCTTGCGGGGACCACATCGGCGTGTCCCGCGCGGCCAGACCCCGCGAGTCTACGGGGTAAATGCTGACGTTGCTGCGGTTGGCGACGTCGATGAGGTCCTGGTACTCCTGGAAAAGATCGGTGTAGGCCAGGGTCTGCCGATCGCGTTCGCAGTCGGCGATCGAGTACCCGTAGTCGGATTTCATCGTGTCCGTCGTGAGGCGCCCGTCTGGTGTCGTGCCAATCTGCCCCGGTGGCGCCCCGGGACCGGACAGCCCCCTGTTCGCGCGCGGCAGCAGCCAGCCGATCGTGACGGCGATCACTGCTTTACGCTCTTCGCGCAGGCCACGGAGGTACAGAGACAGATCTTCGAGCGCGTCGAGGGCAAACTTCTCGCGCCGTCGATCGATCAGCTCCTGCGCCAGGGGGCTGATGGGTTGTCCGGGCCCTCCGGAGTAGCACTCGACGTAACGGCGCTCGATCGGGTCCTCGGGCAGCAGCCGATCGCGCTGCCCCCACGTCCAGTGACGTCGGAGGTAGCCCTCCACCGTCTCGGTCTTCCGCGCAAACGCCAGGTCGGTGGGCGACATGTGCGGCGTCATCACCGCAAAGAGATCGTCCGGCGCCAGCATCTGGTCCAGCATCGACACCAGCGAGCGCTGCATCCGGTGGCTTCCGGCGAGTTCCGTGTTGAAGGTGTCGAGGAAGATGACGAACACCCGCGCGCGCGGGTTCTCGGCCTGCGCGCGCATGTCGGCGACGTTGTTGGGATCGCGGCGCTGCTCGACCGGCGTACCGCCAGGGATGTCGACGCGTTCGAAGGTCTCGATCTGCTGGGGCACGCCGTCTTCGAGCACCTCGAAGTCGGCCGCAGTGAGATCGCTGACGGGCTTGCCGTCAGTCGTCGGGTAGATATCGACGCGGACGAAGTTGGCGTCGAGACGAAACGTCGGGCGCTGAGGATCTTGCGGGGACGAAGCGGGAGACTGGCCCTCGATGGCGGCGGCGCCAGCCAGGGCGGACACGAGCGCGACGGCCAGGAGGCGTCGACGCATTCGCAGGGACTGGAGGAATTTCACGAGTCCGCCCGGCAGAGGCGGCGCTGTGGCACGGCAAGGCGGAGTCTATCACGTCGCGAATCGCCGGCGGAACGCCCGGATGATGGTCCCAAACAGCATCACGATCGCCAGGACGAGCAGCAACGTGACCACGAGTGCGGCAACGGGGTACTTGAGCGCCAGCGCCCACAAGGCGACGACCAGCGCGTCCTCGAACAGGCTGAGCAGCCAGTTCGAGATCGGCTCGGGGCTTGTGTTGGCAACCACTCGCGTGCCGGCCTTGGTGACGTGGCTGCCCGCGGCGACCGCGCCGCCGAGCAGCGCAATCATCCCCTGCGTGGCTGGCGAGGCGTCACCCAGCCCGGCCACCGCCACCAGCGCGCCGCCGATCGGCCGGATGAACGTGTGCACGCTGTCCCAGAGCGTGTCGACCCAGGGCACCTTGTCGGCGATGAACTCCACGACGTACAGGACGATGGCCGTGCCGATCACCCAGTCGTGATCGAACATCGCGTACTCGCCCGGCAGCACCACCCAGCCAAACCGCGACGCCAGCCCGATGAGGGCGATGGTGGCGTACAGGTTGATGCCCGCGGCAAAGGAGAAACCGAGGGTGCGGCCGAGGAATGCCAGCGTCTCCATGTCAAGGTAGTTCGGAACTCGCTCCCCGAAAGTTTCAGCCGAGCATCTGCTGCACCCTGTCGCGCACCATCGCGATGAGCGCGTCGCGGTCGTCGAGGCTCATCCCGCTTGTCTCGACCGGCGGCCCGATCGTCACCGTCACCGTCGTCGGCCACACGAGCTTGCTGCCTTTGTGCATCGCGGCGCGGCCGCCATCGATGGCGACCGGCACGATGGGCGCGCCGGCCTGCAGGGCCATGATGAAGCCGCCTTTCTTGAACGGCAGCAACTGGCGCGTGCGGGAGCGGGTGCCTTCCGGAAAGATGAGGAACGAGTTGCCGGCACGCAGGGACTGGGCGCCTCTCGACACCGACGCCATCGCCGCTTCGCGGTTGGCGCGCTCCACCGGCACGAACTCGCCCAGGATGAACACCCGTCCCAGCAGCGGCAGCTTCGACAACTCGGCCTTGTAGAGGATGTGCAGCCGGCGGTGCAGCACCTGGAACAGCACCGGCGGGTCGACGTTGCTCTGGTGGTTGGCGCAGAAGACGACGGCGCGATTCGGCGTCAGATGCTCGCGTCCGCGCACCACCGTCTTGATGCCGGCCAGTCTCAACGCCAGCCCCACGCCGCCGTGTCCCAGCACGTAGAGCACCCCCGGCCACTTGAAGAGTTGCGCGAGCAGCAATCCCGGCGGGGCGGCAATCAGCACGTACCCGGCGATGGCGACAAACGTCGCCACCGAACGGACGGCGGCCACCGCTGTTTGCAGTGCGTCGGGACGCTCGAAGGGCTCGTCGAGCGAAGCGGCGGCGCCGCTGGGATCCACACCGGGCATCGGGGACAATTTTACGGGCTTTGGCGCGAACCCGTGAACCGTGAACGTGTGAACCCAAAAAAAACGGCCCGGCCCGCGCTAGCGGACCGGGCCATCGGGTGCACCGTCAGTGCGCGCGGCTACGACGCGCGACGCGGTGTCGAACTGTTGGCCCGCGCCGCTACCAGCGGAGCCCCGGCCGTCTTCACCTTCGGTCGGACGGTGGGGGTCAACGCCGGGCGCTCGGCCTTGCGCGCCTTGGTCGCGAAGCACTTCTCGAGCGCCTGGTCCACGCGGCCCTCGACGGCCTGCGACTTCTCGCGGATGACGTCGGACACTTCCGTGATGATCAGCGCGCGCGCGCGGTCGAGCATCCGCTTCTCGCGGAACGACAGGCTCTTCGAGCGCGCCAGGAACGCGAGGCTCTTCAACACGTCGGCCATGTCGAAAATCGAACCGCTCCGCATCTTGTCCGAGTTGTCCTTGAAGCGGCCCTTCCAGTTCTGATGGTCGTCGATCTGTCCGTCGCAGAGCCGGCCGAACAGCCGGTCGACGTCGGTGTCGGTGATTGCCCGACGCAGGCCAACTTCATCCGCATTGGCGATTGGCACCAGCACGGTGGTCTCGTTCGCGACGATTTTCAGGTGGTAGAACCCGCAGGTCGTGCCCAGGATTGTTTTTTCTTCGATGCGCTCAACGACGCCAAGTCCATGATTCGGGTAAATGACCTTGTCACCAACCAGGAAAGTCACGAGTCCCCCGTTCGGAAGTAGTGGTAGGCGCCCGGTATTGCAGCCTGCTGAACCCTCCCAGTATAGCGCGGTTCTGGAGCCGTGACAACGACAAACGGCCGAATTTCGGCCGTTTTCCACGCCTTTTTGTTCCCAGAGGGCATGACCGCCGGGTTCATGGGACCTCTAACCCCTTACCTGCCCAATAGTTGTCTATCCACTGCACCGTGACTTGGGCGCACCAACCTAATAAGCCCGTTGCTGGCCTCGTGGCGTCGGTTTGCAGACGTGATCGGCGTTAGTACGGGCCGAGTGGTTAAGCTCAACAGCGCGAGAAGTGCGACGTTTCCCGGGCCTGTGGTACGCTCGCCCTATGCGTGCTCGACTGCTCATGCCCGCCGTGGCGGCCGTGGTGAGTGCGGCGCTCGCCGTGCCCGCGATCGCGCAGTTTCCCGCCCCTCCTGCGACCAATAGTCTGGCCCCGTACGTGCCAACGCCGCAGGACGTCGTGGACCGTATGCTGAGCCTGGCCAACGTCACCGCCGCCGACGTGGTCTACGACCTTGGATGCGGCGACGGCCGCATCGTCGTCACCGCTGCCAAGAAGTTCGGCGCGCGAGGCGTCGGCGTGGACTTCGACCCGGACCGGATCAAGGAATCCGAGGCCAACGCCAAGGCCGCCGGTGTGGAGCACCTGGTGTCGTTCAAGCTGCAGGATGCGATGACCGTGGACGTCTCCCCGGCGACCGTGGTCACGCTGTATCTGCTGTCCAGTTCGAACACCAAGCTGCGCCCGATCCTGACCCGCCAGCTCAGACCCGGCGCCCGGATCGTGTCGCACGCCTTCAGCATGGGCGACTGGGATCCGGAGAAGACCGACCTGTTCACCGACAGCGGCGGCACCCCGCGGACCCTCTACCGCTGGATCACCGACGGCACGGTGCGGCCCTAGTCCACGCCTCCCCCTGTCCGCTTTCGGGACGCCTCGTCTCGGAACCGGGCGTTTGGCCGGCGAACCATTAGCCACTTTGAGCCGTCTAACCGCGCGTACACGTTAACTTCGGCCTAAAACTGCCATGGCACGAAGTTCGCCCCGGCCTCCATGAGGTTTGCCTATGTTCCACACGAAGAAGATCCTCGCCTGGCGCATCCGGACAGCGGTGATGTCGGTTGTGGCGCTGGCCGCGTGGCACGCGCAGGCGGCGGTGTTGCCCCTCTCCGGCGATCCCACCGGCGGGGGCGCGGGGACGCGTGCCGGCTTGCTCGACGGCCCCATGTCCACGGTCTCGGGCCAATGGGTTGGACACACCAGTTCTGGACGGGTCGTCTCGCTCGTCGTTCGGATCAGCGAGGGCGCCGTCGTGGGCGACGCAACACTTGACGGAGTGGTGGCCGACGACAGCAAAGGCCCGCGTCCGCTGGTGACTCCGACCGTCACCGGCCGGACGTTGGCATTCGGCGTCCTGCCGACGCCCTGCGCCAAGTTCCTCGCGCGCGGGGTCGTGACGTTTGTGTCGCAGGAGTCTGCCCAACTCGATCTGCACGACGGCGGCAGGCCCATCTCGGTTCGCCTGTGGAAAGTCAGCTGAGTTAGCCTCTGCTATCATGCGCGTCGCCTTCCCCGGCGCGCATGCAGAATTTCTTCGAACAATTTGCGTGGGCGGCCGAGCGGCACGCCGGGCGCACCGCCATCGAGGTCCAGCACAAGAATCACCTCGACAGCTTCACGTATGCCCGGCTGCGCGAGATGGCCGAGCGCACGGCAGCGTGGCTGGCGGTGATTGGCATCGGTCCAGGTGAACGCTGCGCCATCCTCGCAGACAACGACGCTCACTGGTGCGCGGCGTACCTCGGGGTCCTGCGCCGCGGCGCCATCGCGGTGCCGCTCGACACGGCCTACAAGGCGTCCCAGGTAGATACCCTGCTGCGCGATTCCGGCGCGCGCGTGTTCTTCACCACGTCGAAGTACCTCGAGACAGTGCGCGCCGGGCGCGAGGCTGCCGGCAGCCAGTGCCGTATCGTGCTGTTGCACGGCCAGGCCGACGGGACGGCGAGTTTCGAAGGAATGATCGGCGGCCGCATGCCGGCGCCGCCGCTGCCGGCCTGCCCGTCGCGACTCGACGACCCCGCGGTCATCCTCTACACGTCAGGCACCACGAGCGATCCCAAGGGCGTCGTGCTGACACACGGCAACCTGCTGGCGGAGCGCGTCGGCGCCTTCGATGTCGTGCGGGTGGACGAGCACGATGCCATCCTCGGCGCGTTGCCCCTGTTCCACGCGCTGGCGCAGATGGCCAATCTGCTGCTGCCCTTTTCAATCGGTGCACGGGTGGTCTTCCTCGAGACGGTGAATACCAGCGAACTGCTGCGTGCGCTGGCAGAGCGTAGAGTCACGATCTTCGCCTGCGTCCCGCAGTTCTTTTATTTCATCCACCAGCGGGTCCTTGCGCAGGTGGCCAGGGCCAACGTCGTGGTGCGATGGCTGTTTGCGGGGATGCTGGCTGTCAACGGCACCACGCGCGGTGTGGGCCTCAACCTGGGCCCGGTACTGTTCCGGCGAGTCCACGCGGTGCTGGGCGGCCGCATGCGTGTGATGGTGACCGGCGGGTCGCGATTGGACCCGGCGATCGGCGCTGATTTGTTCCGGCTCGGGTTCAACATTTTGCAAGGCTACGGGCTGACCGAAACCTCGGGCGCCGCGACCTTGACGCGGCCAAACGACCCCGCGCTCGAGACCGTCGGTCAGCCTCTTCCCGGCAACGAGATACGCATCGCGACGCCGGAGGCCGGCGCAGATGCCGACGGCGGCGCCGACGGCGAGATCCTCATCCGCGGGCCGATCGTCATGCGGGGTTACTTCAATCGCCCCGACGCAACCGCGGCGGCCTTGCGCGACGGGTGGCTGCACACGGGGGACCTCGGGCGGCTGGACGCCGAGGGCCGGTTGTCGATCACGGGCCGCAAGAAGGAGCTGATCGTCCTCAGCTCCGGCAAGAACATCTACCCGGAAGAGATCGAAGCCGTCTACCGCAAGTCGGCTTTCATCAAGGAACTCTGCGTGCTCGGGCTCGCGCGGCCTGGCGAGCCGGCCGCCGAGCGTCTCTACGCCGTCGTCGTCCCCGACGACCGGGTACTGCGCGAACGGAAGATCGCCAACGTCGGCGACATCATCCGATTCGAGATGGAGGGCGCCTCGGTCAACCTGCCGCACCACAAGCGCGTACTCGGCTACGAGATCTGGATGGACGCACTGCCGCGGACCTCGACGGGCAAGATCAAGCGCTTCGAGATCGAGCGGCGCGTGAAATCAGGAGAGGAGGCCAGGCGCGATCCCGCCGGCCCGGTTCTGGGAGAGGCGGACCGCGCGTTTCTGGAACGCCTCGATCTCCAGCCGATTCTGGCCACGATTCGACAGGCCGCCAAGCCGGGCGCGATCGTGACCCCCGATGCGAATCTCGAACTCGACCTCGGCCTCGATTCGATGGAACGCGTGGAGCTGCTGACCGCGCTCGAGCAGCAGGTCGGAGCCGACATTCCCGACGCCGAGCTCCAGCGCCTTTACACCGTGCGCGAGCTGGCCGAGTCGCTGGTCGAGCATGCCAGGGAAGGCGGCGGAGCCACCGCGCCCGCGTCGTGGGCGACGCTGCTCGCGCCGGAGGCGGCTGACCACGACGCCTTTCGGGAGTGGTTGCAGCCGCATTGGCTCGTGCCCGGGCTGCTGTTTGTCGCGGTGAAGCTCGTGAGGCTGCTGCTGCGGCCTGGAGTGAAGGTGACCATCGAGGGCGTCCAGCATTTTCCCGTCACCGGACCGTACCTGATCTGCCCCAATCACCAGAGCTATCTCGACCCGTTCTTCGTGCTGGCAGCACTGCCGTATCGGCTGGCCCGTCAAATGTTCTTCGTCGGCGCCAGCGAGTACTTCGAGACGTCGGTCACCCGGTGGCTCGCGCGACAGGTGAACCTGGTGCCGGTTGATCCCGATGCGGCGCTGGTGTCGGCGATGCAGGCCGGCGCGGCCGGACTGCGCGAGGGCAGAATCCTGGTGCTGTTCCCCGAGGGCGAGCGAGCCATCGACGGCACCGTGCGGAACTTCAAGAAGGGTGCGGCCATCCTCGGCCATCATCTGCCGACGCGCCTGGTGCCCGTGGCGCTGACCGGCGTCTACGAGATCTGGCCGCGCAACCGGCCGCTCAACTGGCGCGCGCTGCTGCCAGGGGCCGGCACGGTCGTGCGCCTGCGCGTCGGCCCGCCCGTCGCGCCGGACGGCGGCAGTACCGATGAGGCGAAATATGCCGCCTTGACCGCGCGGCTGCGGGACGCGGTGGCGTCGATGTATGCGGAGTTGAATTCAGCAGGCTGACGGGGTGGCCCCACCCGATCCACCCCTGCCAACCAGACCGTCTTCGGCTATGCGCCAGAACGCGCGCCGAGTTCGCGGTCAAGATCCAGCACCGACGGGACATCGTGGCCGATCAGCTTCAGCTTCGCGAGGATCTCGCGCGACGACTTCTCTTCCTCGACCTGTTCGGTGAGGAACCACTGCAGTTCGACGGTCGCCGCATACGCCTTCTCCTTGAAGGCCAGGTCGTAGAGGGCGTCGATCTGCTGGCTCACGTGCTGCTCCTGCTTGAGGACCTTGTCGAAGACGTCGTGCAGCGACTTGAAGGTCTGCGTCGGCGCCGGCAGCGCCTTCAACTCGACGTGGCCGCCCCGCGCCAGGACGAAGTTGAGAAGCTTCATGGCGTGGCCGTACTCTTCCTGGCTCTGCAGCCGCAGCCACTTGGCCGATCCCTGCAGCGTCTGACCTTCGCACCATCCCGACATCGCGAGATATTCGTACGACGCGGTCAGCTCGTTGTTGATCTGCTGGTTCAGCGCGTCCACCACTACCTGACTCATGCTCATGGCTGTTTTGTGCCTCCCTGATTTTCAGCTTCACCGTAGCACCGCCGGGCGAAAAGCTCCAAACATGAGACTGGGTTTCAAATTGCAGATTACGGATTGCTGCTCGGGGAGCGCGTCACCGCGTGGATGCTCGGCGGCGCGTGGCCGATCGTCTCAGGCAATCTGCTGGCGCTGCTCAGGCACCGCACGGTGTAGCGGCGGCACGTACTCGCGTTCTCGCCGGCGCAGGGCCTTGTATCGCCGAAACGCCACGCGTTCATCCTCGAAACCCAGCCAGGTACGCCATGAGGCGCCGCGGAAGGTGTGCTCGAACATCCGCCGGGCGTGCGTGACGACGAACCACGGGTCGTGCCGGAAGGCCGCCGGCATGTGCCGCAGCTTCATCCAGCGCTCGGCGCGCCAGCGCCTGAACTCCACGTCCTCGGCGTCCAGGTGCGTGGTCTTCACCACGGCGGTCGTGCCGTCGTACTCCTCGAGTGCCTCGCTGACGATGAGGCCGCGCTCGCGAAAATCGCGCGTCATCGGCGTACGGGGATACGGCGTCGGGTGCTGGATATACGGCCAGTCGATGTGGTCCCGCGCGAACGCCAGGTTGGTCTCGATGGCCTCGGCCGTGTCGTCCGGGTTGCCGACGATCAGGCCGCCCACGACGAACATGCCGTGCCGGTGGATGTGGTGTACCGCGTCGAGCGACGCGTTGCCCACGGCGCGGCCCCCCTCGCGCTTGATGTTCTTCGCGCGTGCCCGCAGGAAGTTGAGGTCGTCGGCCAGGACGTTTTCGATGCCGAGGAACACATAGCGGAAGCCGGCGCGGCGCATCAGCGGCGCCAGCACGTCGCCGTGCTGCGCAAACGGCGACGTCATCCCCTGCACCACATAGTCCAGGTCGTCGAGCCCGGTCTCGATGATCGCGCGGCACAGCGCCATGAAGCGGCCGACGTCGAGCGTGATGTTGTCGTCCACCAGGAAAATCGTGCGCGTGCCGCGTGCCCGGGCGTCACCGATATCAGCCAGCACGCGGTCCAGATCGAATGGATGGAAGTTTCTGCCCCGCATCTCGATGATCGAGCAGAAACTGCAATCAAACGTGCACCCGCGTGAGGTCTCGACGACGTCCACCTGCCGTCCGAGCATGGTGTAGCCGGACAGCACACGTGCGGAGCGATTGGGCAATTCCAGATCGCCGCGGCGCAGCTGGCTGACGGGGCGATCCGGGTTGTGCGCGAAGCTGCCGTCCGGCCGGCGCCACGACAACCCGGGGATTCCGTTCAGCGTCCTGCCCATCTCCAGGGCGCGCACCAGCTCCCGAAACGTCGCCTCCCCTTCTCCGCGCACCACCGCATCCACGCCGCACTCGGGGTCCGCATACGCGTCGGCCGCCAGGCTCGGATCGTATCCGCCCACGACGATGGTCACGTCGGGCCGCCACTGCTTGATGTGTGCGATCAGGCGCAGCGCCGTGCGGCGCTGGAACGTCATGATCGACAGGCCGACGACATGGGGCTGGTGGTCGCGCAGGAGCTGGTTGACCGTCGGCAGCACGCGGTCGTGAACGAGAATCAGATCGGCGACCGCCACCGCGTGGTGGCGATCGATGTTGCCTGCCAGCGACGTCAGCGCTCCGTTCGGCATCCGGATGGCCACGGGAGCCATGTGCTCGAAGGAGTCCGGCATGGAGAGCAGCAGGATGTTCATTGCAGATTGCAGATTGACGATTACAAATTACGCGGATTCTCCAGATGTCCGTGGTAAGTAGGACGGAACTTCAGTTCCGCCTCCGGCGATCATTTCGGCGAGAAACGCTCGAGTCCCATCGGGCCCGGTCACCTCCAGCGTGATCGGCGCGCAGTCCTGGTCGACGACGAGCTGAAAGCGAAGGAAGCGGCAGCATTTCCGCTCGGCGTCGATCACGCGTGCGACTTCGGCGAGAAGGCCGGGAGCTGGCGGGAAGGTCAACCGATAGCCATCGTCGAGCGCCACGCGGCTGGTGGCACGTGCTATCAAGCCTGGGAGAAGTCCCTCGCGGCGACTGCTTAGCTCATCCGCCGAGAGCGTGCAGGCGACTGGCAGGTCGCGCATGCGGGCATTGTGCCACGACTTGGAGTTGCCGGCGTACCAGTGTCAAGACCTCACCCGTTACAATCGCCGAGTGACGACGGGCCAACGGGTGAACGCGGAACGGCTGGCGCTGCTCGGGTGGGGCCGCGCGATGCTGCTGCAACTGGCGCACCCGCTGGTGGCGGCCGGTGTGGCCGAGCACAGCTCGTTTCGGGGCGGCCCGGCGGCCAACGTCAGACGGCTGCGTTCCACCGTGCGCGCGATGCTCGACCTCAGCTTCGGCACGCCTGAGGATATGCGCCGGGCCGTTGGACACATCAACGCCATTCACGACCGCGTGAGCGGGACCTTACGAGAAGCTGCCGGCCGGTTTCCGGCCGGGACTCCGTACACCGCCAGCGATCCGGACCTGCTGGTGTGGGTCGATGCCACCGTCAGGGACTCGATGCTGCTGGCATACGGCCTGTTCGTCGGTCCTCTCTTGGAAAGCGATCGCATTCAGGTACTGGGAAGAGGGGGAAGACATCACGACTGCGCTCCGTGTCCCGCCTCATGCCCGCATTCAGTCGCCGGAGCAATTCAGCCGGTATCTCGCCGAGATGGCCGCCAGCGGCTCCCTCGCCATCAGCACCGACGCCCGCGCGATGGCGCAGGAGATCGTGTGGCCCCCTGGCGCGCGCGCGCTGTGGCCTGCATCGCAGCTCCACCGCGTGACGACCATCGGACTGCTCCCCGCCGACCTTCGTGACGCGTATGGCTTCAAGTGGAGCGACGCCGACAATCGCGCTCTGCGGCGCTGGGCTCGAGCGATCCGGGTGTCCAGGCGGCTGATGCCGGAGTCGATGGCGTTGTGGCCACGCGCACGCGCGTTTGCCCGGGATCACGCAGCGGCGGCCGGCACGGTATACTGATCGAACCTCTGCCGCCGTCCAATCGCGGCAGGGGTCCTCGCCTCCCTGGCCGGAATGGCGGAACTGGCAGACGCGCCGGACTCAAAATCCGGTTCACCGCAAGGTGAGTGTGGGTTCGACCCCCTCTTCCGGCACCATTTTCATCAGCAAATTCGCACATTGTCGGACCGACCCAGTGCGCGCGATCCGCGTGCGCTAACCGTAGCGCTAACCTTTGGCGAATTTTGGTAGTGGGTCAGTTTGAGATTCCGGCTGTCAGGCCTACCTCGGAGTGAACGACTGGTCTACACGACGAGGGCAGCAACAACGGTAACGCGAGTGTCACCAGAACAATGACGACGTGAAGCAGGATCCGACGTGGCGTCCACTTCAATATGCCCCTCCGTTCTACTCAAGTAGCCCGACGATTTCCTCGACGCTCCATACGTGGTTCGCCACGCCAGCCTCCATTGCTGGAGTCACCCGGAGCGTCTGCGGATGCGTCCGAAGTTGCAGTACATGAAGTAGAGTGCCACGGCTGCGGCATGATTCTCGATCTTTTTTGAAAAGGTCAGTCAGACTGACCCACTACCGACATTTTTCGTCATCGCCGTGTGCGCTAACCGCCGCACCGCGCCCCGCGATCGTCCTCATTGACGATGTCGTAGCGGTCGAAGACGGATCGCGTTTTGTGGCCGGTCAGCAGCATCGCGGTTTTCTCCGGCACCCCCGCCCGAATCAGATTCCGCACCGCCGTGCGGCGGAAGGCATGCGGAATGCGATCCGGACAGCCCGCCAGGCGGCAGGCGTCGTGCCAGGCGGTATCAAACCGGCGAATCGGTGCGCCGTCGCGATGAAAGACCCACGGACAGATCTCTCCGCGCTCCCGCAGGCGGTCGCGTTCGACACGCTGCGCCTCGATGACCTCGTGCAGCTCCGGGAGCGCGTCATATGGAAACGTGCGCCCGTCCTCGTTTTTCGTCGTGTCGGGTTCCAGCCGGACGACGTGGACGTGCAGATCGACCTGGCTCCATTGGAGCGACTGGACTTCGCTGGGCACCCGGCAGCCCGTCAGGTACGCGAACGTGACCAACGACTGATACGTGCTGTTTTTCGGTCGTCCTCGTTCATGAGCGCCAATTCAAGTTGGGATCGCGTTGGCGGGTGGATTGAAGTCACGACTTCTACCACAGGCTGCTAGCTGGCCGACTCGTCTTGCTTTCAGGAGATCATCGGACGGTTGCCCGGCGAACTGCGGCAAGTCGTCCAGCCTGATCCCACGCCTGCACTTCCACTGCCAGGGGCTTGTTGGCGGCCTCGCCGATCGAAACCTGCGTCGGGAGCACCGCACCTTCCTCAGCGTCGATGGAACGCACGGGTCGGCCATTCACGTAGACATCCAGGCGGGAGATTCGCCGGCCCGCCCTGGACGGCGGTACCTTCGACGCGGCGTTCACAACAATCTCTCGGGCACCATTGAGGCCCACGGGTGTCACCGATAGCCGGAAAGACGGCTGTTGCCGAATCAGCCGTGCGGCCCTGACCAGGAGATCGACGTTGTCCTCCAGGAGGTCGCGTCTGGTCATTAAATGACGTACGTCGGGCGCGACACCGAATTCCTCGAGGGGTGAACCTGCGCGCAGACCGACGCGAATGCTGCGGCGCACGGCCACGATCATCTCGGCGCCTTTCGGCAGTTTCTTGAAGGGAGACTTGGGATCCTTCTTCTGCGCCCGACGCAGGTCGTCCAGCGACCAGAAGTTCGCGCCTCCCGCTCCGGTGTTGCCGGCGGTGCCAACCACCGGTCCAACGTCGTTGTCCTGAAACCCTGCGGCGAAAATGTCCGTCGCGCTGTACGACAGCGCATCGGTGATCAGCACGACCGGACCGTAGTAGACCTGACCGACGCCGTTGCACAACGTGCCGAGGGTCAGCGGAAATCCGGCTGAATAGGTCGCACCCGTCAACACCGACTCGCCGATCGACCGCAGCCATCGCTGCAGATCCCAGGTATCCGGGGCCGATTTGCAAATCTGAAAGTTCAGCGGCGTGTTGAGGAACTCGAACAGCTCAGGTGCGATGTGATTGGGTGTAAACAGTTGCAGCAGCGACTCCGCGGCGCGGATGTTTCCACCCGGATTGCCGCGAACGTCCAGGATGAGACCATCCTGCGGAAAGCTTTCCTTCGTGATCAGGTTGGTGAACGTTTTGAGGAATTGCCTCGCGTTGTCCACGTCGAAGCTGAAGAGCCGGATGTAGCCAAACGTCTGGCCGTTCACCCTCTTCTTCAATGCGTACATGACGTCCTTGATCGACCCGAGGGCGGCGGAGTCGTCGCGCGGGTACAGCGCTTTCTTGACCTCGAGGATGCGCGTCCTCTTCACGTCCAACGCCCTCTTCCTGCCGTGTGGAGTGGACGGTGCAAGGGCGTCCCCAGCCTTGTGAACCAACCAGTACCTCTCGATGGCTGGCGACCACCCCATTGTTCGCGCGGAACAAGATGTCCACCCATAGTTCATCTGGGGGCAACGTGCTGTTGAGCGGTCGGATGGTCAGATTGTCGAGTCCCCGCGCGAACCGGGCGGCGGCGTTGCTGCCGGCCTGCGACTCGCCATTGATTTCGATGGCCCTCACAATCGGGACACCGTTCCAGGCCAGCACTTCGACTCCGCGCTCGAACCTGGCCTCACGACCGTCGTCGGAGGCTGTGGGCGCGTCTTCACTGATCGCCGTCCGGGTCACGATGAATCGTTCGGCGCCGCGCTCGAAACACTGTTCGATGAGAAATGGCAGATACGCGGTGCACCCCCGGTACGGTTCGGGCAGGAGGTAAAGGGTGTGGAGGTCGCGGGTCGAACCAAATATCGACAACATGCGGCGGTGGAAGTCGATGGTGCTCTCGAGTTCCACGTTCCATTCGGCGAGCTGGAATCTGAGGAGTTTGAGCTGCTGGATGGGATTGATCGCGTGAATGGCGCGCTTCATCGGCAGATGCACGTAGTTCATCTCCATCAGCAGCAGCGCCTGATCGACAATTCGCAGACGTTCCTGCCTGGAGAGTCGTGCCCGTCGTTCAGACGAACGAAGAAAGGCGCCGAGGTCTCTCCCTGTTCTGCGGGCGTTGCGTGAATCGGCGATCTCCAGCAGTTCCTGCCTCTTGCCGAGTTCGACTTCAGCCATGGTCCTCCCTCGGTTGCGCGCACACCGTCATGGCGCCAGAACAGGGAAATAGCCGGCACAAGAGACCTTGATGCCGGCTATCGCCTTACTTCTTCTTCTTTGTCTTCTTGGCAGGTTTCTTCTTCCCGCCTCCGGCCTGACCGCCTCCCGGATCGCCTTCTCTACCTGCGCCCATGATCAGCCTCCTCCTGTTGTGCGTGGAACGATCTGCCTGGCTCCGAGCAGTTGCCCAAGCTGTCGCAAGCGGACCTGAATGTCGGGCCGCCCGGCGTACCCCCTGTAGTTGTCTTCGCCCCAGCGAACCTGGAGAGCCGCCCGACTGGACTCGGCGCGGGTGGCGTAATCGTACGCAACTGAGCTGTCGCCCACAAGCAGCATGGACCTCGCCGACACCAGCCACGCACGCCATTCCGATTCGAGCTGTGCGGCCGAGGCGAACACCCTCTGTGCCGCCTGCGCGTCTGCGAGCGCGCCTCGGCCGTCTCCCCCTGCGAAGCGAACTTCGGCCGATGCAAGCAGCGCTGTCGACAAAAGCCGTGGAAGCTTCAACTCCCTGGCCGCGCCCACGGCCTCCTCGACAAGTGCCGTCGCCTTCTTCGGCGCGCCAGAAATCGCCTGGGTGAGCGCGAGCGTCTGTTTCGCTTGCAGCGCTGCCTCCCTGTAGTCTCGTTCGGCCAGTCTGAGGGCTGCCGTCGCCCGGGTCGTGGCTTCGACATGCCTGCCCAGGCTGAGCGCGATCTGCGCGCCGACCAATTCCACGTAGGCGAGCTGGGACTTGAAGCCCGCTTCCGGTTCGGCTGCGATGGAATACGCTTCGTCGAGAGCGGCCCTGGCTCCGTCGTATCGGCCCAACGCCAACAGCGTCGTCGCGCGATTGGCCTGATCCCATCCCATGCCGACCCGCGCGCCGAGCGACTTGTTGATCCGATAACTCTCGTCGAAATAGGGGAGGGCTTCGGGGTACCTCTCCTGGTATTCTCCGAGAAGGACGCCGATGCTGGAATGGGTCGCCGCCAACCGCGCCGGGTCGCCGGCCTGCTTCGCCAGCTCCAGCTGCTCGGAAAAGGCTTTCATGGCGACCGCATAATCGCCTTTGTCGCGATGGGCCCGTCCCAGCAGAATCAGGGCGTTGGAGGTTTCTGTGCGGTAGCCCGCCGGCTGGTAGAACTTCAACGCCGACTCGAGATGAGAGACGGCCTCATCGAATCGGCCTTCCTGGGTGCTCAGACTGCCAAGGGCGAGCCGGGCCCGTGCTTCCAATCGAGTCGACTTGTCCTGGCGCGCAAGATCCAGAGCCTGCTGCAAGTACGTCCGCGTTTCCGCGAATTCGCCTCGCGCCAGCAGCGTGTAGCCGAGGTCGATCAGGCCGTTGGTCGCGAGCGAACGGCTGTTGAGCCGTTGCGCGGCTTTGACAGCGTCGGCAGCGATGGTCTTGGCGCGATTGCTGTCGCCCTCGGCGTAATACACGTTGCTGAGTTGCAGTTCGGTTCTGATCGCCTGGTACTCGTTGGACGAACCTCGTGATATCGCCAGCGATCGCTCCAGCTGCGCTCTGGCTTCGGGCAGTCTCCTGAGCCTGGCCAGCAACGATCCCCGCTGGTAGTACACCTCGGCCAGCCCTTCCTGGCTCGACATCGCCTGGTAGATGTCCTGCGCCCTGGCAAACGCGTCGTTCGCCTTCGGCAGCTCCCGGCGACGGCCATAGAGAATGCCCGAACGGAGAAATGCGGCGGCGGACTGCGGATCCAGCTGCGTTGCCCTTACGTACGATTCGATGGCTCGATCGAGATTCTCGTCTTTCTCATAGGCGCGGCCGAGATCGACATATGCCGCAGACTTTTCCCCGTCTGGAACTAAATTCACGATCTGCGAGTACTTCTCGATCGCCGTCTTGAAGTTCCGGCCGAGCGTGGCCGCGACCGCGTCCAGATACATCGACTCGGCGGCCGATAAACTTGCGCGATCCGGGAGCAGCGCCATCGCTTGCAGGAGCTCCTCCCTGCCTCGGTCGGGGAGGCCCATCTCGGTGTAGGCTTCCGCCTGCCGAGCCCGCGCCAGGGCGAACCTGTCGTCGATCTCCAGCGCGCGCTCCAGCGCCTTGCTCGCTTGAAAGTACGCCCCTTCGCGAATGGCGCTCGTGCCGCGGTCGTACCACACGACGGCCTCCGGTGCCGGCACGTGCTGGCGTCGCCACAAACCCGGCGCGAACCACGCCGACAGCAGCGCGGTCACGGCGCTCGCGGCGATCAGCGCCTTGAATCGGACAGACCGCCGGCGCGCGTTCGTGGTTGACGAAGCCGTTCGGGCCGGACGAGACACGGCTCCTTCGAGTTCTCGCTTGAGTCCGAGCAGATCGGAGTGGAGTGCTCGTGCCGACTCGTACCGCGCCGCCGGATCTTTTGCCATCGCCCGCGCAATGATCGCGTCGAGAGCAGGTGGAACTGCCGGGTTGAGCTTGGATGGGGCTGGCGGAGTCTCGGTCACGACCCGTATCGACACTTCGAGCGGCGTTCCTCCCTCGAACGCGGGTCTGCCGGTCGCGCATTCGTAGAGGGTGACTCCGAGCGAAAAGATGTCGGAGCGTGCGTCGATGTGCTTTCCGTGCAACTGCTCGGGAGACATGAATCCCGGCGTGCCAACCGTGGTTCCCGCGACCGTCAAGCGTTCCATCGTCAGCGCATTCGGAAGATCGTGCTGGGCAATCTTCGCGAGTCCGAAATCCAGCACCTTCAACTGCCCGCGCGGCGTGACGATGATGTTCTGCGGTTTGATGTCACGATGCATGACGCCGGCGGCGTGGGCCGCCTCCAGCGCCTGCGCCGCCTGTATGCCGATGTCCACCACTTCGTCGGGAGGCAGCGGGTGGGTTCGGATCCGCTCGGCCAGCCTCTCGCCGTCGATGTATTGCATGACAATGAAGACGCGCTCGTCTTCTTCGCCGACCTCGTGGATGGAGCAGATGTTGGGATGGTCGAGTGCCGCGGCGGCCTTAGCCTCGTTGATCAGCCGCTGCCTGGCCTGATAGCTGTCCGCGCACCGCTCGGGCAACATCTTGATGGCAACTTTGCGGCCGAGCGTGGTGTCCTCCGCGAGAAAGACCTCACCCATCCCGCCCGAGCCGAGCTTCCGGATGATTCGGTAGTGGCTGATCTCTGATCGTGCCAAGACGGACAGATTCTAAGCCCTGCCGCAGCCCATCGAGCCAAAAACCCGCAACCAGCCCCGACGCAAACGTCGCCGCCGCGCCTAGCGCGAGGCCGACACCGTCGCGGTTCCCGCGTGGCAGCCCTCGGCCCACGCCGAGCCGGTCGAGGCCCATGCAGATGAGATTCCACACGCCCGCGATGATCGCGGGCACGGCGTGTACCAAGAAAACGTCGAGCATCTTTCGGGACCGGCCTGTCGGGTGGTCGCGTTCGGCGATCTTCCCCCAGATGGGCGGAACGCGCCAGTTACCTGTCGGCTTGCGAGCGCGCGCACCAAATAGCTCGTAATGTGGGCCACGCCTCGTAAGGTCACAATTCAGGAATTTCCTGAGGATTTCTGCTAAGCCGTTGACTCCGTGGGACTGGCGCCGGAAGCGGAAAACGGTCTCAAAATCCGGTTCACCGCAAGGTGAGTGTGGGTTCGACGCGGCGCCAGCGCTCCGCGCTCGCGCCAGCGGGCTCGACGCCCTCGCATTCGGCGTGCCGACAGCGGGCGTAAGATCGCCCGACAGCCGTCTCGCGCGTCCTGCCTCATCCTGGTCTTGGGCCGCGCGTTCGAGCCCGAAGGAATCCTGCGCGTGATTGACCTGGTCGTTCTGGTCGGAGTAATTGCCGCCAGCATCGCGATCTCGCTGCGTCTGTGGCGGATTGGGGCGCGAGGCACGCGTTTGATGCGAGCCGCCGCGACGGGCTCGTACGGCATGGTGCTGGCCATCGCGATGAGCGCTCACATCGTCGACATCCTCTCGCGCTGGCACCTGGGCCAGCGCCACGACGGGACACCCCTGGTGTACGGGTTCCACCTGTACTCGCTGCTGCTGCTGGGAACGGTGCTGACGGCGCTGGGTCTATGGCTGCTGCGGGCCGCGGTCAGCCTCGCCATAGGCGACGCTCGCGGCCGGTCGCACGCGCTTGGCGCCACGTTGTGCGCACTCGCTATCGTCGTTCCGCTGATTCCGATTCAGGCGTTTTTTGCCGTGCCGCTGTCGGTTCTCGGCGGAGTTGTGTTGCTGCTGCTACTGCTCGGCCGATGACAGCCGAGTCATGCCAGCGGTTGTCGAACACTCCTACGGTCTCCAATCCGGCAAGCGATCGTTGCCCGCGCCTTGCGTAAGTCTTATGAGCTGGTGAGGGCGATCCACTGCCGCGATGGCAACGTCCCAGTCCTCGCCTTCGTGGTGCGCAGGGCTCACCGAGAACGCGACGAACTGGCCGTCTGGCGACCAATCGGGATAGTAGCTCCACAGCGTCGGATGGGCGACGAACGGTTGGCGGGTGTTCGTCGCCAACTCCCGAAGGGTCAGGGCCGACGGTTCTTCGTCCAGCCCCACCGACAGCAGGCGACGACCATCAGGAGACCAGGCGGGCCAGCACGCCCCACCAGCGGTTGGCAGGAGTTGCGCGTCGCCGCTGGTGAGATCCAGCAGATAGATCTGGTACTGCCAGAACCTCCGGCGAACGAGCGTTTGCCCGGCAAACGCCGCGCGGCGGCCATCCGGTGCCGCCGCCGGCATGATTGCGCGTCCTGCCACATGCCGCGTCAGCCGCTCGATCCGACCGTCGGCCAGCCAGACACGATAGATATCGCCGCGTGAATCACGATTGGACGTGAACAGGATGCTCAGGCCATCGGGCATCCACGAGGGGTCACCATCGCTGCCGGGCCCATCGGTCAGGCGACGCAGGCCGGTGCCGTCGGCCCGCACCAGCCACAGATCGAGGTCGCGCCGGCCACCTTGCGGTGCCGTGCCGACCGATCCTCGGTCCGACTTGAACACGATTTGCGTGCCGTCTGGCGACCATCGGGCCCCTTCGTCGCGCGCTGCCGGGTGCGGCGCGAGCGGGGTCAGTCGGCCTGCCGCCAGATCCAGCCGATACAGCTCGGTCTGGCCTCCGCGATCGGATTGGAAGACGAGCTCGCCCCCGAGCCCCGTGGGAAATGGGCGAACCAGGTCCGGTCCGGGCGCGGCGCTCGAGGAAGCTGGTGTGGTCGGTGCTGGCCTTTTGTCTGCGGGGGTCTCCCGGCAGGCGGAACACACGACGACGCCCAGGTACGCGCACACGAGACAGGCGAGGAACTTATTCTGGGCGCGCATCCGCAACGCTTCTAATCGTCAATCGTCAATCTGCAATCGTCAATTCCCAGGGCCTCATGGCGTCACGAGCTTCAGGCCGACAATGCCCGACAGGATGAGCGTGACACACGCCAGACGCACGCCACTGGCGGGTTCCCCAAACAGCAGGATGCCGACGATGACCGTGCCGACAGTGCCGATGCCGGTCCAGATGGCGTAGGCCGTGCCAAGCGGTAGCGTCCGCACTGCCAGGCCGAGCAGCCAGAGACTGACGACCATGGCAGTCACCGTCAGTGCCGTAGGCAGAGGCCGCGTGAAGCCCTGTGTGTACTTGAGCCCCACGGCCCATCCGACTTCAGTAAAGCCTGCGACAAACAGAATCAGCCACGCCATCGATGTGTCTCCTCGCAACCTTCGCTTCAGGTCTCTGAATCCGGCGTGGTCTTCTTGAGGGCGCGATCCCGTTGCGCTCTTCGAACCGCGTCCGACTCGATGGGTTCGGCGACCGAGCCAGTGGTGGGCGTGAACGACGGCGGATCGCTGGCAGGAAACGACTCGTCGCTGGCCTCGTCGACGACCTCGTTGTCATGGTCGGGTGTGTTCGCCTTGGGCATCGCGGCCTCCACGCTTTGGGGACACTCGATCGTCCCACGCAGGACCGCGATCCGCAACCCGAGCCGCAGCGCTTGCTCTGGACCCGAGGCGCCACGAGAATCAAGACTATCCCCTTCGAAACGTCCACATACGCAGACCGCTTTCCGGTTCGACGTCGTCGACGAGCATGTCAAATCCGAGGTGCTGATAGAAGGTCACGTTCTTCGGCTGCGTCGTTTCGAGATAGCACGGCAGGCCATCGATGTCCGCACGGTCCAGCACTGGCTGCAGCAACGCACGTCCATAGCCCCGCCCTTGAAAGGCCGGGGCGACGCCGAGGACCATCACATACCAGTGCGGCCGGGTCATATCGCGGTGGTGAAGCCGCTCGGCGTAGTCGATGACGCGTGAGAAGCGCCCTGCCGGCCCGGCGCCAATCGCCTTGGGGAGCCGCGTGAGCCCCGCCGACTCGGCCATCTCGGGCGTCTCCTCCACTCCAGGCGGGATCCACGCCACGACACCGCTGCCGTGCTCGACGCCGGTAAGCACGTCGCCCGCCAATAACCCGTAGCGGAGGATCGCCGAGAAGTGCGACGGGGACAGCTGTCGGCGTTGGTCCGGATCGGGGAACGTATAGGACTGAAGGGGATCGTCGTGAAAAGCCAGCGAGAGCGTCTGCGCCGCCTCATTCAAACGAGGTTCAGCAAGATGCACAACCTGCCGCATCGGCGTAGCCACCTTCCTCGAACGATCGGAAGGTCGACGAAATCCACGTAATCGCAATCGTCAATCGGCACTGCAATCGTCAATCTTCCTCGCGCGGGTACCCGCTCACCTCGAGCCCGATGCCGGCGTCGGCGAGTCGCTGCAGCATCTCGGGCTGCAGCGCGAGACTGACCGGGTTGTCGGCGTACACCCACAGGGCACAGGCGAGCACCGACTGCGACTCCTTGGTCGCTACTCGATTGACCGCAGCGAGAAAGGCCGACTCGCCGTCGAGAAATGCCTCGATGGCCTCGAGGACGTCGGCGGCGTCATCGTGATCGCCGATCTCGATCTGCACACCGGATGTCCGCGCGCGCTGACCCTCGTCGAGGAGGTCGCCGCGGTGCCACACGTCGCACGGCGTCAACGGCCGCGCGACCTTCAGCAACGCGTCAACGTCCAGCGAAGGGCCGGAGATGCGATAGTGGACGCTGTAGCGCTCGACCGGCGTCATCCTTCCACCGGCGCCTTGGGCGTGTCGAGCACGACCTGCATGAAGATCAGGTCGAGCCACCGGCCGAACTTGTACCCGACCTGCTTGAAGTGCGCGACCTTCTCGAAGCCCAACCCTTCGTGCAGTGCCAGGCTCGGCGTGTTCTCCGAGACGATGCCGCCGATCACCACGTGGTAGTCCTGCGCGCGCGCCCGTTCGAGAAGCGCCTCCATCAGGCAGCGAGCGATGCCCTGGCGGCGCGCGGTCTCGGCCACGTAGACCGAATGCTCGATCGTGTAGCGATACGCAGGCCACGCACGAAACGGGCCGTAGGTGGCAAAGCCGGCGACCGCGCCATCAACCTCGGTGACGAGCACCGGATAGCCCTTGGCGCGTTTGTCGTCGAACCATTCGCGCCGCATGGCCAGCGTGTGCGGCGAGTACGCGAACACGGCTGTTGTCGACTCGATAGCGTGATTGTAAATGGCCAGGATGCCGGCCAGGTCGGCCTCGGTCGCGTCGCGAAGTTGGGCCATGCGGAAGGATACACGAGGGGAATTCGTTACTTGCCGGGTCCAGGAGTTGCCCGGTGCTGCGGTGCCGAAGTGCGGTGCTGGAGTGCCGGGGTGCCTCAGCGCTGGCCGTTGTTGACCGCGGTCGGCGGGTGTTCGAGCCAGTCGGCGATCTCCTCGCGCGTCCAGTGGTGGTCGTCGTTGAGATGGATGATCATCGCGCCGATCGGAATCTGCTTCTTGCAGCCGGCCGGGCAGCGGCGCGAGACGTTCTCCAGGCAGTGGAAGAAGCGATCGAGCCGGTGCGGCATCGCATCGGCGACGTTGCTGGGCAACAGGTAGATGCCTTCGTAGGCGGCGCCGAGCGCGCACGACCCGCCCTTGCCGTCGAAGTAGGTGCCGAAGGACTGCTTCGGACGCCGCCTGGCGCCTTCGAGAATCGCTTCCGCCAGCGCCGCCTCGTCGTGGTTCTGTCGGTCGTTTGCCACCATGGCTCCCCCCGGACTGGGGCAATGCTACGCCCTTTGTCGGGAAACGCAAGCCAGACCCATGCCGACGCCAGTCGAGCCAGTCACTGAACAATCTCAGCGGTCAGGCAGCCAGTCGCCGGCCCGCGGTGTCTCGATCGTTCGCTTTCGAGAATCAGATGTTCCACCAACGCGCACCCGGCCGAGCGCCCTCCTCGCGCCAGCGGCGCGAGCCCGCTACACGCCGCTGAGGTGTTCCAACGCCAGCACCAGCGCCTGCGTGCCGCCACGCCCATGCCCCTGCGCCTGAAGGGCCACGTAGAGCTGATGCACCAGTGCCAGGCCCGGCAGCGCCAGTTTCATGCGGCGCGCCTCTTCGAGCGCGATCCCCATGTCCTTGAGAAAGTGGTCCACCAGGAAGCCAGGGTCGAAGTTGCGCTTGATCACGCGCGGCGCCAGGTTCTCGAGCGTCCAGCAGCCCGCCGCCCCGCTCTTGATCGACGTCAGCATCGTCTCGAGGTCGAGCCCGGCGCGAGCGCCGTAAACGAGGCTCTCGCACACGCCGATCATCGTGCCGGCGATGACGATCTGGTTGCACATCTTGGCGTGCTGGCCGGCGCCGGGACCGCCCTGGTGGACGATGTTCTTGCCCAGGATCTCGAAGAGCGGCCGCGCGCGCGCGACATCGTCGGGCTCACCGCCAATCATGATCGACAGCGCCGCGTTGCGCGCGCCGACGTCACCGCCGGAGACGGGCGCATCAACGGCCGAGCCGCCTCGCGCCTTTGCCGCCTGGGCGATCTCGATTGCCAGGCTCGGCTCCGTCGTGGTCATGTCGATGAAGAGCTGGTTCTTGCGAGCCGCACGTCCAGCTGCCCCACCCGCGGAGGAATCCCCCATCAACCCGCTCTCGCCGAAGTAAACGTCGCGCACATCTCGAGGAAAGCCGACCATCGTGAAGATGACGTCGGCCGATTCGGCGACGGCACGCGGCGTCGGCGCCCACGTCGCGCCGCGCGCAATCAGGTCCTCGGCCTTTGCGGGCGTACGTGAGAAGACGCTGACGCTGTGACCGGCGGCCAGCAGGTGTCCGCACATCGACCGGCCCATGATGCCGGTGCCAATCCAACCCAGATCCATATTCACTCCAGCCTCGGGGTATTATCGCTACTCAGGCCTTTCAGCCACCACATGTCCCTTTCTTCGGCCTCCGCATCGTGCTGACCCGGCGTCAAGCGCTGCTGTCGCTCGGCTTGCTCGCCGGGTCGCGCGGGATGCTGGCGCAAACGCCCGGGCAGCGATTCGAGTCCAGCATCGAAGTGGTCACGGTCACCGTGGCCGTCACCGACGCGGAAGGACGGCTGGTCACCGACCTTGCGCAGGACGAGTTCGAGCTGTTCGAAGACGGCCTGCCGCAGAGCATTACCCAGTTCACGAACAGTCGCGTGCCTGTCAGCCTCGCCGTGTTGCTCGATGTCAGCGACAGCATGGTCGGCCTGCGGCTGACGGATGCGCGACAGGCGCTGGACCGCTTCCTGTTCGAGTTGCTGGCGCGGGATGACGAGTACGCGCTGGTCGTGTTCAACCACCAGCCGACGATTGCGGCGCCGTGGACCGACGATCCGGCCAAGGTGACGCCGGCGCTCGACGCGTTGCGCGGATGGGGCGGCACGGCCATCTACGACGCGGTGAACGCGTCGCTGCCGCTGCTCGACAAGCGGCATCGCCAGCGCGGCGCGGCCGTAGTGATCTCGGACGGCTCGGACACTGCCAGCGACGTCCAGCTGCGCGACCTGCGGTCGAGGCTGCTGCGGACCGACGCGTTTGTCTACGCCATCGGCATCGATCGCGACGATCCGCGCGCGCTGCGCACGCGCATCAACCCGTACTCGCTGCGCCAGATTACCGACGACACCGGCGGCTACACTGAAGTGGTGAAGGAGTCGAGCGATCTGGGCCCGGCCACCGCCCGCATTGCCGACGAGCTCAACAAGCAGTACACGCTCGGTTACACGCCCGGACACACCGCCGACGGTCAGTTCCATGGAATCCGCGTGCGCGTGAAGCGCGCGGGGCATCGGGTAAGAGCGCGACGGGGGTATATCGCGACGGCTGATCGGCGACGTCGCTGACGATTCAATTCCGCCCGCGCGCCTTGTCGAGCGCTTTCTCCGCCGCTGCCGCGGCCGATGCAGCCTTCCGCGACTCCGCCTGTCGCGCCTTGAACGCGGCGGTGGTCGCGGCGACTTCGGCCTCGGCGGACTTCACGGCGCGCTGGACCTCGGCAAGCCGCGTCCTGGCGGCGTCGACGGCCAGGCGCGCCTTGCGCTCGGCCTCGGCGGCGGCCGTCGATGCGTCCTGTGCGCGTGCCGCGGAGGCCTGTGCCTCGTGCAGCGCCGCGCGCGCCTCGGCGGCGGCTTGCCGCGCGTCTTGATCGAGACCGACCGATCGCCCCACCACCAGCCGCGGCGGTTCGGCCGGCGCCGGGGGCGCTTTACGGGCGCCGCCGGGCGCGGGCCTGGCCGTGTCGGCCAACGCCGCGAAGGCCGCAAAACCTGGCGGATCCAGGTCCTCCTGAAGCCGGCCGCGCGCGTGACGGCCGTCGCTGCTTCCAAACGCCCCGATCGCCTCGAACGTTGTCTTCAGCCGTTCGCCCAGGCCCGGACTGAGCGGCGTTCCTTCTTCAGCGGCGCGCGTCGAGGCCCGCGACATCAACTCGTCGAGCGCAGCCGCCCGCGCGCTGACCAACTCCGCATGGTTTGCCGCCTTGCGGCCTTCGAGCAGCGCTTGTTCGGCGGTGCGCACCCGGTCCGACGCCTTGAGAAACGCGTCCAGCAGGTCACGCGCGTTCCAGTACAACTGGTTCACCAGCCAGGCGGTGTAGCTCGGTTTGGCCAGGCCCCGGACGCGTGCGGACTCGTCGGCCCGACCGGCCTTCTTGAGCATCGCCGCCACTGCGTTGCGGGCGCCGACGAACTCGGCAAACGGCGCCTGGAACAGGCGGTCCAATTCACGGTCGAGGTTGATGACTGGCGACGGCGCCATGGGCGGTAAGACAGGATACCCTTACAAAGCATGACCCGCCTGATTCTGGCCTTTTTCGCGCTGACGCTCGGCACGCAACCTGCCCAGATTGCCACGACCGGCCCGCTGCCCGCCGACCCGGCGGTGACCATCGGCACGCTGCCCAACGGCCTGCGCTACTACGTCCGCAGGAACACCCGCCCGGAAAAGCGGGTGCTTGTGCGGCTCGCCGTGAAGACCGGTTCGGTGTTCGAAGACGACGACCAGCGCGGGCTCGCGCACCTGCTCGAACACATGGCCTTCAATGGGACCAGGCACTTCAAGCCCGGCGAGCTGGTCTCCTTCTTCGAGACCGCGGGCGCGCGCTTCGGCCCGCACGTCAACGCCTACACCTCGTTTGACGAGACGGTCTACATGCTGCAGGTGCCCACCGACAAGGAAGGGCTGGTCGACAAAGGGCTGCTCGCGCTGGCCGACTTTGCCGGCGGGATGTCGCTCGATCCGAAGGAGATCGACAAGGAACGCGGCGTCGTGATCGAAGAGTGGCGGCTGCGCCAGGGCGCCTCGTGGCGCATCCTCGAGAAACAGGCGCCGGTCCTCTACTACAAGTCGCGCTACGCCGAGCGCATCCCGATCGGCACGCCCGAGATCCTGCGCAGCTTTCCCGCCGCCCGTCTTAAGGATTTCTACGAGACGTGGTATCGCCCGGATCGAATGGCTGTCGTCGTTGTGGGCGACATCGACCCGTCAGCGATCGTCCCGAAGGTGCGCGAGTTGTTTGCGCCGCTGGCTCCCGCGCGGGCCGCCGCCGCCGAGCCGAATCGAGCGGTGCCGGCGCACGCCGAGACGTTTGTCAACGTCGCCGCCGACGCCGAGGCGCAGGCATCCAACGTCTCGGTGCTGCACAAGCGGCCGAAGCTGTCGCAGGGCTCGGCCGAAGACTACCGGCGCGATCACGTGCGGCAGCTCATGTACCAGATGCTGAACTTGCGGTTCAGCGAGATCACGCAGCGGCCCGACGCGCCGTTTCTCGGCGCCGGCGCGGGAACTCAGGAACTGGCCGCCGACACGTCGGCCACCTCGCTTGGCGCGCGCACGACCGACGGCGGCATCGCAAAGGGCCTGGAGGCGCTGCTGCTCGAGGCCGGGCGGGCGCGAGAGTTCGGCTTCACTGACGGCGAACTGGACCGCGCCAGGCGATTGGTGCTGGCCAGCTACGAGCGCGCGTACGCCGAGCGGGAGAAGACGGAGAGCCCCGGATACGCTCGCGAGTACGTCGGCAACTTCCTCGACGACGAGCCGATACCGGGCATCGCATACGAGTACGAGCTCACCAAGGCCCTGCTGCCGGGGATCACGCTCGCCGAGGTCAGCGCCGCCGCGAAGGAGCTTCTCGACGACAACAGCCGCGTCGTGCTGGCGACCTCGCCCGAGAAAGCTGGCGTCACGCTGCCCTCGGAGGCCGACCTGCGGGGCGTGCTCGCGAAGGCGGCGTCGGCAACGCTCACGCCGTGGACCGAAACGCTCACCCGTACGGAGTTGCTGACCAGCAAGCCCGCGCCCGGTAAGGTCGCCTCGTCGCGGGCAATCGACTCCATCGGGACCACGGTGTTGACGCTCTCCAACGGGGCCGAAGTATGGCTCAAGCCCACCGACTTCAAAAACGATCAGGTGCTGCTTGGCGCCGTCGCGCGCGGTGGCGCGTCCACTGCGCCCGAGCCGGAGTACCTGGAGACCGTGCTCGCGGCCTCGCTCGTCAGCCTCGGCGGCGTCGGCGGCCTCAAGCCGCCGGAGATCGGCAAGATTCTCGCGGGGCGCCTGATGTCGGTCGGCGCGTTCATCGACTTGTCCACGCAGGGCGTGCGCGGGTCGAGCCGCCCGCAGGATCTCGAGACGGCGCTGCAGATGCTGTATCTGACCTTCACCGAGCCCAACGCCGACCCGCAAGCAATGGATCTGCTGAAGCGCCAGCTCTCGGCGCTGGTCGCCAACCGCAATCAGAACCCGCAGGCGGTGTTCGGCGATCGGCTTCGGGCGCTCAACACCGGCGACAGCTACCTGGTCAGGCCCTTCACGACCGATTCGGTGAGCACCCTCAAGCAGGAGGTGATGACGCGCGCCTATGACGCGCGGTTTGCCAACGCGGCGGACTTCGCATTCCTGATCGTCGGTACGTTCGACCAGGCTGCCATCACTCCGCTCATCGAGCAGTACGTCGGCTCGCTGCCATCCACGGGCAAGCGCACCTCCGCCGACAAGCCGCTGGACTTCGTCTTTCCAGCTGCCGTGGAGCGGATCCGCGTCGAGAAGGGCAAGGAACAGAAGAGCGACACGGTCATCACGTTCTTCTCCGATACCGGCGGCAGATTGGAAGACGAGACAATGGCCAACGGCGCGGCGTCGCTGCTGCAGATCCGGCTGCGCGACCTGTTACGCGAGGATCTCGGTGGCACCTACAGCGTGTCGGCCGACTACAGCAACACGCTGCCCAGCCCCGGCTACGGCACCTCGACGGTCAGCTTCGGCAGCTCGCCGGAAAATGCCGACAAGCTCACGGCGGCCGTGCTCACGGAGGTGAAGCGCCTGGCCAGCGAAGGCCCGACCGCGGAAGATGCGGCCAAGGTCCGCGAACAGGAGAAGCGGGAGCTGGAAACCAACCTGAAGCAGAACGGCTACTGGCTGGGAGGCCTGCAAACGCTCATCACGTTGCAGCGCGATCCGTCGCTGCTCGCCTCGAGCCACGAACGCATCGAGACGATCACGCCCGAGCGCCTGAAGGCCGCGTATCAGAAGTACTACCCGATGAACCGCTACACCGTCGCGACGCTGGTGCCCGACCCTGCCGCCGTCGCGCCGGCCTCACCAGCCCCATCAGCGCCGAAACCGTAGCGTCAGGAGCCTCCCCGAGTATGCGAGCACGAGCAATCGGTCCCAACCCATTCTTCGCGCCTTCGCGCCTTTGCGCCTTCGTGGTTGTGATCGGCGTCGCCATGGCGGGCATGGTGTCCGGCGCCGCCGACGCACCTCCCCTCGGCTATTACCGCTTCCCCGCCATCGCCGGCGACTTGCTCGTCTTCACGGCCGAAGGCGACCTGTGGAAGACCACCGTCAACGGCGGCGTTCCCGAGCGGCTGACCGCACACCCCGGCGAGGAAACCGACGCGGCGCTTTCGCCCGACGCCAAATGGGTGGCCTTCACCGGCACGTACGAGGGACCGGAAGAGGCGTATGTGCTGCCACTCGACGGCGGTCCGCCCAGGCGCCTCACATGGGACGGCGGGCCCGTCGCCGTCGTCTCGTGGACGCCCGACGGCAAGGTGCTCTGCTCGACCCGGCGCTACTCCACGCTTCCCGATACCAGCCTGATCGCCATCGACCCGGTCAGCGGCGCGCAGACGGCGGTGCCGCTGGCGCAGGCGAGCGACGGCGTATACGCCGCCGACGGCACGCTCTACTTCACGCGCCTGCCGTTCCAGGGCAGCCAGACGCGCCGCTACAAGGGCGGCACCGTTCAGCAGCTCTGGCGATTGACGCCGGGCGCCCCGGAGGCCGCGCCCGTGACCGGCGACTTTGCCGGGACGAGTAAGCGGCCGATGATCTGGAACGACCGGCTCTACTTCCTCAGCGACCGCGACGGCACGATGAACTTGTGGTCGATGGCGCTCTCGGGCGGCGGCCTGACCCAGCACACGCGCCACGCCGACTACGAGGCGCAGGACGCGTCGCTCTCCGGCGGGCGCATTGCCTATCAGCACGGCGCCGACATCCGCCTCTACGACATCGCCGCCAACACAGACCGGGTCGTGCCCATTCGACTCGTGTCCGACTTCGACCACGTGCGCGAGCGCTGGGTGACCACGCCACTCGACTGGGTGACCGCCGCGCACTTGTCACCGACCGGCGATCGCGTGGTGCTCACGGCCCGCGGCCAGTTGTTCGTGGTGCCGACCGAGCAGGGACGGCTGGTCGAAGCTACCCGCAACCCGAAATCGCGCTACCGCAACGGGCGGTTCATGCCCGACGGCAAGTCGCTGCTCGGGCTGTCGGATGAGTCAGGCGAGGTGGAATTCTGGCGCGTTCCCGCTAATGGCCTCGGGCCGTCGACACAGGTGACGACCGACGGCGCTGTCTTGCGCTGGGATGGTCTGCCCTCGCCCGACGGCAAAGCCATCGCGCACTACGACAAGGACCAGCAGCTCTGGGTGTTCGACCTTGGCACGAAGAAACAGACCAAGCTGGCCTTTGCCGGCAACGGCGACTTCGACGACCTTGCGTGGTCACCCGACAGCAGGTTCCTGGCGTACACCGCACCAGACGCCAACACCCTGACACGCATCTTCCTGTGGGAAGCGGCCACCGGACGCATCGAGCCGGTGACCTCCGATCGCTACGACAGTGTGAGCCCGGCGTGGAGTCGCGACAGCAAGTGGATCTACTTCCTGTCGGACCGCAATTTCGTGTCGCTCGTCGGCAGCCCCTGGGGGTCCAGACAGCCCGAGCCGTTCTACGACAAGCAGACTCGCATCTATCACGTGCCGCTTGTACTCAACGCGCGGTCGCCGTTTCAGCCAGCCGACGAGCTCCATCCGGCGGAAAAGAAAGACGACGAGACGAAAGACGACGAGAAGAAGGCCGAGGAGAAGAAGGGCGAGCAGGGAAAACCGGGGGAGAAGGACAAGTCGAGCGCGCAGGGCGAGAAAGGCAAGCAGGGCGAAAAGAGCGCGCCGTCCGAGCCCGTGGATCTCGCGAACCTGGTGACGCGGCTGATTGAGGTGCCGGTTCCTGCCGGCAACTACAGCAGCCTGTCAGCGGATGCCAAGCGCCTCTACATCATCGATCGCGACACCGAACCGCAATCCAAGCGTGCGCTCAAGACCCTGGCCATCGACGCGAACAAGCCCGAGCTCGAGACCTTCCTCGACGACGTGCGGAGTTATGAGTTGTCTGCCGATGGCAAGAAGGTGTTGGTGCGTCGTGAGAAGGACTACCTCGTACTCGACTGCGCCGCGAAGGCGCCGGCCGCAGCCGAGCTGACCAAGAAGGTCGTGCCCCTGGCGAACTGGCAGTTCCGGCTGGACCCGCGCAACGAGTGGCGTCAGATGTTCACCGAGGCCTGGCGCCTCGAGCGCGATTACTTCTACGACCGCCAGATGCACGGCGTGGACTGGGCCGCCGTCCGCGCGAAGTACGCACCGCTGGTGGATCGCGTCACGGATCGGGCCGAGCTCTCCGATGTCCTGGCCCAGATGGTGAGCGAGCTCTCCGCGCTCCACATCTTCGTCTACGGCGGCGACGAGCGGACGGGGAAAGAAGACGTCGCGCCCGCTTCGCTCGGGGCGCGGACGACCCTCGACGCGGCGGCCGGGGGCCACCGCGTGGCGCACATCTACGCGAGCGATCCCGATCTGCCCGATGAGCTGTCGCCGCTGCGCCGGCCAGGTGTCAATGTCGAGGTGGGCGACATCATCACGCATGTCAACGGGCTCTCGACGGTCGAGTTCGCCGAAATCGGCCAGTTGCTGCGCGGCCAGGCCGGTAAGCAGGTGCTGCTCGGCCTCAAGCCCAAGACGGGTGCGGCACGGCTGGCAGTAGTCGTGCCTATCGCGCGCTCGCGCGACGTGGACCTGCGATACGACGAGTGGGAGTACACGCGCCGCGTCGAGGTGGAACGCGCGAGCGCCAGGCGCATCGGCTACGTGCACCTGCGCGCGATGGGCGCGCAGAACATGGCCGAGTGGACGCGCGAGTTCTACCCCGTCTTCGACCGACCGGGCCTCATCATCGACGTGCGCCACAACCGCGGGGGCAATATCGACAGCTGGCTGCTGGGCCGGCTCCTGCGCAAGGCGTGGTTCTACTGGCAGCCGCGCGTTGGTCACCCATACTGGAACATGCAGTACGCGTTTCGCGGCCACGTCGTCGTGCTCGTCAACGAGTTCACGGCGTCTGACGGCGAGGCGTTCGCGGAAGGCTTCCGCCGGCTCGGATTGGGCAAGGTCATCGGCACGCGGACCTGGGGCGGTGAGATCTGGCTCTCGTCGAGCAACGTGCTCGTCGATCGCGGCATCGCCACGGCGGCAGAGTACGGCGTCTACGGCCCGGAGGGCTCGTGGCTCATCGAAGGCCACGGCGTGGATCCGGACATCGTCGTAGACAACCTGCCACACGCGACGTGGAAGGGCGAGGACGCGCAGTTGCGGGCGGCCATCCAGCACCTGGAGGAGTTGATCAAGACCAAACCCGTGCCCGTGCCGCCGGCGCCGCCATATCCTGATAAGCGCGCGCCGACGACGAACCCATAGGAGCAGGCCTCGGGAGACTTCGCTGATAGCCTCGAGCCTTGAGGCTGAGAGATGCCATGAAAAAGTGTCAGTTCTGCGCTGAAGAGATTCAAGACGCCGCCGTGAAGTGCCGTTACTGCGGGTCGATGGTCGGGCCCTTGCCGCCCGGGGCTGCGCCTGAGAGTGAAGCCGACGACGAGGCTGCTCCCGACACCCCATCTGCTCGTCCAGTCGTGCCGCCGCAGACGAGCAAGGTGTCAATTGGCGCCTTTGTTGCCTTCGGCCTGCTGCTCGTCGTCATCGGCGTCCTGATGGCGGTCCGCGGCCGCAACTCGCCCGATATCGACAGCGGTACAGTGGCCGTCGCCACCGAGGCCGCAACGGTGGCGCCCAGCCAGCCCACCAGCGGCGACTATGTGTTCCTGACGATCCCATGGGGCACGCCGCGCGCCGATGTGCGCGCGCGTCTCGAGGCTCGCGGCTTCGCGTTCATCGAGACGGACCCGGACGGCGACGATCAGTTTGAGGGTCGAGTCGACGGCCGTGACGCCGGCGTGGCCGCGATGTATGCCGGAAGCGGCCTGGCGAAGTTCGTCGTGGTGATGCTGGCTGCCGATCCAAACGGCGGCCTGCTCGAGGCGTTCAAGCAGAACCTGGCAGGCGCCTACGGCACGCCGGCCGAGCAACGCGGCGTGGTGACCATCTGGCCGGAGCGGACGGGCACGCTTGTGTGGGTCACCACGTCGGAAGCTCGCAACGTGACCGTGCACTATGAGGCCACCGGCTGGCCGGCAGAGTCGAAGCGACGCAAGAGCGCAGCGGCGGGGTCGTAGGCAGTAGGGAGGCCGGAACTTCGGTTCCGGCGGTAGGATTGGCCGTCGGCAGGCTACTCGGCAAACGGCAAGCGCCTGTCGCTCTTGCGAGTCGTGCCAATCTGGCGTTTGCGGCGCTGCTTCAAATCAGCCATCACCGCGGCGGAGACAGAATCGGACAGCTCGCGCAGCACGGCCGCGATCATGCGGTCGCGCCGAACGCCCAGGTCGAGCGGCGCCGTGAAGAGCTCCGCCACATCGACCTCCAGTGCCGCCGCGATACGTTCGAGCGTCTCGGTGCCGCAATGGCCGCCCTTGACGATGTGAAGGACCGTGCTGCGGCTGATCCCGGCCAGCCGCGCCAGCTCCTGCTGGGTCATCCCCCGCTCCCTGAGCATCGCCCGAATCGCGTCGCGCCAGACCGCCATGGGTCGGCACTATAGCAGGCCCGCCTCCGCCCCGACTCGCCTTTCCGCGTTGGCGCGGCTATCGGCGCGGTAAACCCGTCGAGTGCGATAGCGCGAGCCCGGTCTAGAACGCGAACCGCACCGCGATCTGCGCCATACGGCCTGGCCCCGCCGAAAGACTCTGCCCGAACGTCGGGTGATCCACGAAGCTGTCGGGCAGGCCAAGGTTCGTGCGATTGAACAGGTTGTAGATCTCTGCGCGGGCTTCGAGCCGACGGGTGCCTCCGAGGCGAGTCGTCTTGGAGATCGCCAGGTCGAGGCTCGCCGATGCCGGGCCGATGAGGATGTTTCGACCGGCGGACCCGAACGTGAATGGCGCCGCAATTTGAAACGCGCGGCCGTCGTAGGTTACCGCCCCGGGGGTCCCGAGCGGGAGCTCGTCGGGCCGGTCGTAGCCGAACTGGCCGCCGAGATTGCCGGTGTTGCTGTTGTCGCTGGTCACGCGCGGCGTGAACGGGCGCCCGCTTTGCAGCGACAGCAGCGCGCTGACCTGCCAGTCGCGCCCCAGCGCCTTGCCGCTCATCGCCGGCACTTCCCAGATGGCCGCCACGACTCCACGATGGCGGACGTCGTAGTCCGACAGCCCCCGTTCGAGGTCGGGTCTGGCGCTCCACTGGGGGGTGTTGTCGTTGCCCTCACTGGCCAGGAAAGCCGACCCGTCGTCGATCGACTTGCCCCAGGTGTAGGCGCCGCGCAGCCACAGGCCGCGCGCGCGCGGGCGCTCGACGCGCAGCTGGAGCGCGTGCGACACCGATGCACCTTCGGCCTCGACCAGGAGGATGTCGCCGTAGCCGGGAATCGGGCGACGCTCGTCGACCGGGCCTGGACCGGGCGGCGGCTGGTTTTGATTGCGTTTGCGGACCAGCGACGTCCCGCTCGCCCCCACCCAGCGCGCCGACACGTCCACGCCGCGCACCCGCGTCTCGATGCCCAGGCTGCCCTGGTGCCGAAACGCCGTGGGAAATTCCGGTGCCAGCGTGTTCACCGAGATGGGGGGCTCGAAACCTGCGGCCTCGGGAAACGGATCGGCCGCCGTGGGCAACACCGGGCCGCCTGGCACGAAGACGCGGAAGGCGAAGAACGGCGGATTGAAGTAGAGCGCGGAGTTCTCGATGAGCGTGCTGGCGTCGTAATAGATCCCGTAGCCGCCTCGCAGCAGCCACGAGCCGTCGTCGCGAAGCAGCCAGCTTGCGCCGATGCGCGGCGCCAGGTTGTTCCAGTCCGCGCCGATGCCGGCGCGCGGCACGCCGTCCTGCCCCACCGGGCGCAGCGTCGCCGTCGTCTGATCGAAGATCGCCATCCGGTCGTCGGCGTCCACCGGCGGTTTGTTGAACTCGTAGCGCAGCCCCGCATTCACGGTGAGCCGTGTCGTCACCCGCCAGTCGTCCTGCGCGAAGAGGTTCGCCGCCGTTGTCCGCAGCGCCTGGGGGTTGTCGTTGGTCGCCAGCAGCGTCACGGTTGGGTAGCCCAGCAGCACGTCGGCGATGCCGCTGCCGGTGAACGCGCCGAAGAAATTGAGCTGCCCGCGCGGGAAGACATGGTTGTAGCCGTCGGACCGGTAGTGCCGCACCTCCCCGCCGACCTTGAAAAGATGGCGGCCGCGCTCGACGCTCACCGCGTCTGACAGGTGCAGCGTGTGCGTGCCGCGGACGACGGGCAACGAGACGTCGTCGCCCAGGGTATCGAGACCGCCAACCGAGATTGCGGGAAACCCGGCGTCATCGGCGGGCAGCGCCGGCCCCGTCATGCCGAGCAGGCCGAAGCCGTCGGTGCCGCGGTTGATGGGATACACGTCACGCCGCAGCCGGTTCCATCCCACGCGCAGGTCGTGAAAGACGTGTGAGGAGAACGACTGCGTGAGTGCGAAGGCGAGGTTCTGCCCTACGTCAAGCGTCGACGTGCCGAACCCGGACAACCCGCGGTCTGGACTCGGAAACGGGCTCGTGCGATCGTCGCGCGAGACCGTGTAGCGGATGAAGAACCGCGACTGGCTCGACGCAAAGTGATCGGTCTTGACCGTCGCCTGCCACGTGTCGTGCGGCCCGATTGGCGAGGAGACGAAGTTGCTGCCCCCGCCGCCACGGTTCGGCAGCGGGTACAGCGCGGCGATGGCGGCGCCAGTGGCGTCGATGCTCGAGGCGGGAATCCGGTTGCCGTCGAAGGGCTGGCCCGTGAAGGGGTCGATGACCGTGACGCCGCTGGCCGAAAAATCGCCGGCGCGCTCGGCGGCGGTGGGCACGTTCGCCAGGCGAGTCTCCGCCGTGCGATCGTGGACGCCCTCGACCGCGCCAAAGAAGAACCCGCGCAGCAGCGGCGCCGGTCCCCCGAGTGTGCCGCCGAATTGATGCCGGCGCCTGAAGGGCTCGGGTTCATCCGCCGCATCGAGCGCGCCGCGCGCTTCAAGCGCGCGATCGCGGAAGAACTCGTAGGCCGATCCGGAAAAGCGCTGTGCGCCCGATTTCAGCACGACGTTCACCTGGGCCCCGGCGCTGCGGCCGTACTCCGCGTCGTAGCTGCTGGTGAGCAGTGTGAACTCCTGCACCGCGTCCAGGCTCGGCGTGACGAGCACCCGGTTCAGGAACAGGTCGTTGTTGTCCACGCCGTCGAGCAGGAAGTTGTTGGACGCCTCGCGCGCGCCGGCCACGTTCACCGGCGTGCCGCCCTCGCCCTCGAGCCGCGACCCGGGCGCCGGCGGCGCGGCGCCGGGCGCCTGCCAGGCGAACTCCCCGACGTCCCGGCTGGCCACCGGCGTCATCATCAGCATCTGGCCGTTGAAGACTTCGCCCACTGCCGCGGCGCCGGATCGCGCCCGCGCGGCATCGGCGGTCACGGTCACCGTCTCCGAGACATCCCCCGGGCCAAGGACGATCGTGAAGCTGCGCTTGGCGCCGGCTTCCAGGTGAAACGTCTCTATGCTGGTCTGCCGAAACCCGGCCAGCGTCGCGCGCACGGTGTAGTCGCCCGGCTGCAGCAGCGACACCACCGCCATCCCCGTCGCGCCCGTCGTCGCCACGCGCTCCACGCCCGCCGCCGGGTGCACGACGGACAGCCCAACTCCCGGCAGCGCCGCCCCAGTGGAATCCACGACTTCGACAAGCAATGTCGCCGTCAGCGGCTGGGCCGTCAGCGAGCCTGTGAACGTGGCCAGGGTCAGAACCACGGCGGCGATCGACCCCGCCCAGGCACGCGGCACCCGGCACCCGGCACTCACCTCCGCCAAGGCTACGGCGGGCGAGCCCGGCACCGCACGAGGCACCTGGCACCCGGCACGCAGCACTTCATCCCTCACCGGAATATCATACGTTCATGCTCCTCGAACGCTTCGAAGACAAGGGCCTTTCCCACTATTCATACGCCGTCGGTTGCGAAGGACAAGGCGAGGTGGTCATCGTCGATCCCCGCCGCGACGTCGACATCTACCTCGACTTCGCCCAAGCCCGGAACCTCCGCATCGTCGGCGTCGTCGAGACACACATCCACGCCGATTTCGCCGCCGGCACAAAGACGCTTGCCGAGGCCACCGGCGCTGACATCCATGTCTCCGCGTACGACGAAGGCCAGCTCTACGAGACCACATTCGCGCACACGCCGATGCGGGAGGGCGACGCGATCACGTTGGGCAAGACCCGCGTCGAAGCGTTGCACACGCCCGGCCACACTCCCGAGCACCTGTCGTTCCTCGTGTACGATTTGGCGCGAGCGCCCAAGGTGCCGCAGGTGCTGCTCTCGGGCGACTTCCTCTTCGTGGGATCGCTCGGCCGCCCCGACTTGATCGGCGACGACGTCAAGCGCGCGCTGGCCGGCAAGCTCTACGACAGCGTCGCGACAAAACTGGCGCCGCTGCCCGATTTTGTCGAGGTGAACCCCGCGCATGGCGCCGGATCCATGTGCGGCTCGGGCATGAGCGCACGTCCGATGACCACGCTGGGCTTCGAACGCCTGGCCAATCCGTACCTGCGCAAGGGACTCACACGCGAAGCCTTCGTCGACGAGATCCTCGGCCACGTCCCTCCGTTTCCGCCGTACTACAAGCTGATGAAGAAGCTGAACTCTCGCGGCGCCGAGCCCTTCGACGCCGACCGCGAGATCGACGCGATCCGTGCTCGAGAGTTTCACGCACTCGTCGAAAGCGGCCACGTCGTCATTGACTTGCGCGACCAGCTCGCTTTTGGCGCAGGCCATGTCCCCGGCAGCTTCGGCATCGGCAGCTGGGGCAGCCTCTCTACATGGGCCGCGTGGGTCGTGCCGTACGAGACACCCATCCTGCTGGTGGGATCGCGCAACGAGCCGCTGGCAGACGCAGTACGCGCGCTGGCGCGCGTTGGCCTGGACGACGTGCGGGGATATCTGGACGGGGGGATGGAGAAGTGGATCGCGGCCGGCTATCCGGTGACGCACGTCCGCCAACTCACGCCCAGCGAGTTCGCCGAAGTCCGGCGCGACACGCCGATGCACGTCGTGGACGTGCGCACCAACGACGAGTGGAAGAGCGGCCACGTCAGCGGGGCCCGGCACGTCATGGGCGGCAAGCTCGCCGACCACCTCGCGGAGCTGCCCCGCAACGCGCCGCTGGCGCTGATCTGCGGCAGCGGCTATCGCTCCACCGTCGCCGCCAGCGTCCTCGAACGCGCGGGATTCGAAGACGTCGTCAACATCACCGGCGGCATGGCAGCGTGGGGGCAGGCGGGATTGCCGGTAGAACGGTGACTATAATCCCCCCGGAGGCTTTTCCAATGTCGAGTTCCGTCGTTTCTCGCCGCGCGGCGTGGTGCGCGGCTGTCCTGTTCTCCGTTGCCGCGTCCGCCGCGGCGCAAGCGCCGCCGCCGGCGCGCGTGCCCGGACAGATGCCTGATCCCTCGAAGGAACCTGTCGTCGTCACGCCCGCGACCGCACCTGGCGGAGCGCCGTCTGATGCCGTCGTGCTGTTTGACGGCAAGGATCTGTCGCGGTGGGTCAGGCAGAAGGACGGCACGACGCCGGCCGCGTGGGACGTCGTGGACGGCGCCATGCAGGTGAAGCCGAAGACCGGCGGAATCCAGTCGAAGGACGCCTTTGGCAGCGTGCAGCTGCACATCGAGTTCGCGACGCCGACGGTGGTGAAAGGCAGCGGCCAGGGCCGCGGCAACAGCGGCGTGTTCCTGATGAACACCTACGAGATCCAGGTGCTGGACTCGTATCAGAACCCCACGTATTTCCACGGCCAGGCCGGCTCCATCTACAAGCAGCACAAGCCGCTGGTGAACCCGATTCGAGAGCCCGGCGAGTGGAACGTCTACGAGATCGTATTCAACGCGCCGAAGTTCGACGCCGACGGCAAGCTCCTGAAGCGGGCGACGTTCACCGCGTTTCTCAATGGCGTCCTGGTGCAGGACCATGTCGAGGTGATGGGCGTGACTGCGCACGACCGCCCGCCCTACTACGAGAAGCACGCCGACAAGATGCCCATCGGGCTGCAGGATCACGGCGACCTGGTGCGGTTCCGGAACATCTGGGTGAGGCCGCTGGACTGACTTCGTGCTCGCCGTATCTCGCCTCGCCAAGTCCTACGCGGGCGTCCGCGCACTGGCCGACGCCTCGCTCGACGTGCGGGCGGGAGAGATCCACGCCCTCGTCGGCGAAAACGGCGCGGGCAAATCCACGCTGGTGCGCGTCCTCACCGGGGCCACCTCGCCAGACGGCGGCACCGTCGTCTTTGACGGACATGCCGTCGAGCGGTTCGCGCCCATCGAGGCACGGCGGCTGGGTGTCGTCGCGATCCATCAGCACCCGGCGTTGTTCCCCGATCTGTCGGTCGCCGAGAACCTCGCGCTTGGCGCTGAACCCGGCGGCGCGTTTTCGCGTGTGGACTGGCCCGCACGACGCAAGCGTGCCCGTGAGGCGCTGGCGCGCGTGGGCGCGGATGTCGACGTGGACCGCGAGGCCGCCTCGCTGAGCCTGCCCGAACAGCAACTGGTGGAGATGGCGCGGGCGCTGAGCGTCCGTGCGCGCCTGTTGATCCTCGACGAGCCGACGGCGTCGCTGACGCCGCGCGAGGTCGATCGGCTCTTCGACCTGCTGAAGGACCTGCGCTCCGCTGGGGTGGCCATCATCTACATCTCGCACCGCCTGGAGGAACTGCCGCGGCTGGCAGACCGGGTCACGGTATTGCGCGACGGCCGCACGGTAAGCACCAAGGCCATGGCGGAGGTCGACGCGGCGGCGCTAATCAGGTTGATGGTCGGCCGCGAGATCGCCTCGGTCTTCCCCAAGCGGGAGGTCGCCATCGGCGCGCCCGTGCTCGAAGTCGAGGGCCTGTCGTCGCGCGAAGCCGGCGTCAGCGACGTCAGCCTCACCGTCAGGCGCGGCGAAATCGTGGGCCTGGCGGGGCTCGTCGGCGCCGGCCGGACCGAACTGGCGCGCGTGCTCTTCGGCCTTGCCGCTCGTGACACCGGCTCTGTGCGCATCGCGGGCCGCGACGTTCGCCCGCGTTCGCCGGAGCAAGCCATCACGTCGGGCATTGCATACCTTCCCGAAGATCGTCGCCGCCACGGGGTCGTGCTCGATCTGCCCGTGTCGTCGAACCTCACGCTGGCGTCTCTGGCCCTGGTTTCGCGCCACGGCCTTCTCGATCGCGCCGCGGAACGGGCGGCGGCATCGCGTCTGGTCGACGCGCTTTCGGTGAAGACCGCGTCGCTCGACACGCCCGTGAGGCAATTATCCGGCGGCAACCAGCAAAAGGTCGCGCTGGGCCGGTGGCTCGCCCGCACGCCAGACCTGCTGATCCTCGACGAGCCCACGCAGGGCGTCGACATAGGCGCCAAGGCCGAGATCCATCGTCTCATCGGCGACCTGGCGGCCCAGGGGATGGGCGTTTTGCTGATCTCCTCCGAGCTGCTCGAGGTGATGGGCATGAGCGATCGCATCCTCGTCATGCGCCACGGCCAGCTCGTCGCCGAGTTCGACCGCGCGACGGCGGACGCGGAATCCGTGATGGCCGCCGCCTTCGGGCGTGTGCCGGCCGCGTGATGCGTCCACTCGCGCCCGCCCGTCCCGCTCTTCCGGCGCTCGTCGCCCTGTTCACACTCCTCGCCCTTCTCGCCGTCCTCGCCCCGTCTTTCTTCGCTCCCGAGAATCTGCGCGACGTCGTCATCAGCAACGCCCTGGTCCAGATCATTGCCGTGGGCATGACGCTCGTGATCCTGACCGGCCAGGTGGACGTTTCTGTGGGCGCGGCGGCAGGAGTGTGCGCGGTGCTGTCGGCGACGCTCGCACGCGAGGGCGTGCCGCCCCTGCTGGCCGCGCTGGTTGCGACGCTGGCGGGCGGGGCAATCGGACTGACGAGCGGGGTGCTGGTGGCGCGGCTGCGGCTGCCGTCGATCGTCGTCACTCTGGCGCTGCTGGTGATCCTGCGAGACGGCCTGCGCTGGGCCACCGACGGCGCATGGGTGGGCGGCCTGCCTGACAGCTTTCAGTGGTTCGGCCTTGGACAAGGTGGCGGACAGGCGCTGCTCATCGCGCTCACGATCGCGGTCGTCGTCGCCGGCGCGTGGTTGCTGCGCGCGACGCTGCTGGGGCGCGCTGTCTACGCCACCGGCAGCGATGCCGAGTCCGCGCAACTCCTGGGCCTGCGGCCCGAGCGGGTGGTGATCGCGAGCTTTGCCGCGTGTGGCCTGCTCACCGGGCTTGCCGCGGCGCTCAATGCAAGCCGCTTTGCCGAGGTGCCCGGCGCCATTACTGCCGGCATCGAGATGAAGGTCATCGCCGCCGCGGTCGTCGGGGGAACGTCGATTGCCGGTGGCCGCGGCTCAATCGCCGGCACGGTGATTGGCGTCGCGCTGCTTGGCGCGATCGGAACGGGCCTGACATTTCTCGGGGTCAGCGCCTACTGGGAGCGAGCGCTGCAAGGAGCGATCATCCTCACGGCGATTCTGTACGAGACCGTGCGAGGACGCCGTGGCTAGCCGCCACGAGCTCGCCCTCGCCGTTGTCGTGGCCGCTGAACTGGCGGTCTTCGCGCTGGTCTCCCCCAACTTCGCCACCGGCGCCAACGCGGCGGAGATCGTGCGCCTGGCCGTGGAGATCGGGCTGCTCGCGCTGGCGCTGACGCCGGTCATCGTCTCGGGCGGCATCGACCTGTCGTGTGGCGCATTGCTCGGCCTTTCGGCCATCACCCTGGGCGCGTTGTGGCGCGATGGCGGCTGGAGTTTGCCAGTGGCGGCCGCGGCGGCGTTGATGGTGGGAGGCCTCGGCGGCGCGCTCAACGCGTGGCTGATCGCCTACCGCGGGCTTCCGGCGTTGATGGTGACGCTGGGCTCGCTTTCCTTGTTTCGCGGGCTTGCCGAGGGGATCACCGGCGCCGTGGACAACTACACGGGCCTGCCGGCCTCCTTCCTGTCGCTCGGGCAGGGGTATCTCGCAGGGGTGCCCCGCCAGGCGCCGGTCCTGCTGCTGGTCGCGCTCGGCTGCGGTGTGCTGCTCCATCGCACGACCCGCGGGCGCGCCTATTACGCGATCGGGTGGAACGCCGAGGCCGCTCGGCACGCCGGCGTCAACGTCTCCAGTCGCCTGGCCGAACTGTACGTGCTGTCGGGTCTGGCTGCCGGGTTGGCCGCTATCATTTACGTCGCCCACCTGGGGCAGGCCAAAGCCGACGCGGGAACTGGCTACGAGCTCACGGCCATCACGGCGGTGGTGCTCGGGGGCGCGGCCATCACGGGCGGTGTGGGGACCATCGGCGGCACGATCCTCGGCCTGTTGGCCATGGTCGTGCTGCAGAATGGGCTGCGCCTGGCGGCGTTGCCCGCTGAACTGGCGGGGATCCTCACTGGCGTGCTCCTGATGAGCGCGCTGGCGCTGCCGAAATTGATGGCGAGGTACGGAGCGCCGGAACTGAAGTTCCGGTCTACGTACGCAGAGCCGAACTTTAGTTCGGCCGGAGCGACCAAAGACGACGAGATGAAAAACTCACAACTGGCCGTCTTGTGCGGCGTGGTTCTGCTGGGGGCGGCCGTCGTGGCGACCTCGAACTGGTGGCTCGTGCGCTCGCTGCGCATGGCCCCGCTCGAGACGGCCGCTGAAATGGCCCGCCAGCCGCCGCCGGCCGCGCGCACCGTGATCGGCATGATGCCCAAGGCCAAGGGCGACCCGTATTTCGTGAGCTGCCGCAAGGGCGCGGAGCAGGCGGCCTCGGATCTGAACGTGGACCTCATCTGGGACGGCCCCACAGAACTCGATCCCGCCAGGCAGAACGAGGTCGTCGAGGCGTGGATCACGCGGAAGGTCGACGTCATCGCCGTGAGCGTCGAGAACCAGGCCGCGATCTCCACAGTGCTGCGCAAGGCCAGGTCGCGCGGCATCAAGGTGCTGACCTGGGACGCCGACTCGGAGGCCGACGCGCGCGACTTCCTGGTGAACCAGGCGACCCCGCAGGGCATCGGCGGGACGCTGGCCGATGAAGCCGCGCGGCTGCTCGGCGGCGCCGGCGAGTTTGCAATCGTCACGGCGTCGCTGAGCGCGGCGAACCAGAACGAGTGGATCAAACACATTCGCGCGCGCCTCGCCTCTGCCCACCCGAAGGTCAGGCTGGCCGTGATTCGGCCCAGCGACGGCGACCGCGACCGCGCCTTTGCCGAAACGCAGACGATCCTGAAGGTCTACCCGAACGTGCGCGTCGTGATGGGCATCGCGGCACCCGCCGTGCCCGGCATCGCCGAGGCCGTCAAGCAGTCTGGCCGTTCCGACGTCAAGGTCACCGGCCTGTCGTTGCCGAACATGTGCAAGCCGTACGTGCACGCCGGCATCATCAGCAGCATCGTGCTGTGGAACACCGGCGACCTCGGCTATCTCACGGTCGTCGCCGGGCACGCGCTGCACAACGGGTTGCTCGAGCCAGGCGCTACGAAGATCAACGCCATGCGCCTGGGGGATCTGGCGATCGACAAGGACCAGATTCTGCTCGGCAAGCCGTTCGTGTTCACGAAAGAGAATATTGACCGATTCGATTTCTGACGTGCGCCCACAACCACGAAGGTCACGAAGAAATACGAAGGGCACGAACTTGACGCCCTCGTGGTCTTCGTGTCGTCCCTCGTGGCCTTCGTGATTGTGAGTATCGGACCCTATGAAGCCTGCCATCATCAAACACCTCCGCGCGTACGTGATCGACCCCGGCGAGTCCGGCGCCGACTATCACAACCAGCCCACCGGTCACTGGATCGTGGACACCAACATCGCAAACCCGATGTCGGTCTACGAGCCGTACAAGGCCAATCGCATGAGCTGGGGCATCAATGCCCTCGGCACTGTGATCGTCGAGGCCGAACTGGCCGACGGCACCGTCGGCATCGGCGTCAGCATCGGCGGCGAGCCTGCCTCCTACATCGTCGAGAAGCACCTGAACCGCTTCGTCGAGGGGCAGGACGTCCGCAACGTCGAGCGCATCTTCGACCAGATGTGGCGCGCGACGATGCCGTATGGGCGAAAGGGGCTGACCATTCAAGCGATCAGCGCCGTCGACCTGGCGCTGTGGGACCTGCTGGGCAAGCTGCGCGGCGAGCCGATCTACGCGCTGCTCGGGGGGAAGACCAAGGACCGGCTGCCCGTCTACGCCACCACCGCGCGGCCCGACCTGGCCAGGCGAATGGGGTTTGTCGCCTCGAAGTTCCCATGCGAGTACGGCCCCGGCGACGGCGACGAGGGGCTGAGGAAGAACCTCGAGACGGCGCGGAAGCATCGCGAGGCCGTCGGCCCGGACTTCCCGCTGATGATCGACTGCTACATGGGGCTCAGCGTGCCTTACGCGATCAAGTACGCCAGGGCGCTGGCGCCGTACAACATCCGCTGGATCGAGGAATTCCTGCCGCCAGACGACATTGACGGCTACGTGCAGGTGAAGCAGGCCGTCGCCGGCGCGATGCTGCTGACCACGGGCGAACACGAGTACATGCGCTACGGCTTCCGCGAGCTCATCGCGCGCAAGGCCGTGGACATCCTGCAGCCCGACATCAACTGGGTGGGCGGCATCACCGAGGCCCGCCGCATCGTCGCGATGGCGGCCGCGTACGACATCCCCGTCATCCCGCACGGATCGAGCGTGTTCTCGTACCACCTGCAGTACGCGTTCACCAACTGCCCGATGGCCGAGTTCCTCATCATGAGCCCCAAGGCCGATACCATCGTGCCGCTCTTCGGGGATCTCTTCGTGCACGAGCCGGTGCCGAAAGATGGCTGGATCGACATCCCGGACACCCCGGGGTGGGGCGTGGAGTTGAATCGGACGGAATTGAAATTGAAACGACCGTACGAACATTAGCAGCCTGCGTAGGGGCGCGCTTGCGCGCCCCGCGCGGGTCCAGCCGGATGCTGGCACGCATGGGCCCACATCGGGCGGGACGCGATCGGGGCGCGCAAGCGCGGCCCCTACAGGAGACGTCGTGTTATTGCCAAAGAAAGTCGCAGTTGTCACCGGCGCCGCGCGCGGCATCGGCCTGGCCATCGTCGAACGCCTCGCTCGCGAGGGCGCGCATGTGACTGCCGTCGATCTCGACTTCGACACCCAGGCGCGGGAAGTCGCCGTGCTCACCGCGCAGGGCCTGACCGTCACCGCCGGCCAGTGCGATGTCGGCAGCCGGACCTCTGTCGAGGCCGCGGTTGCCACGGCCGAGTCGACCTACGGCCCGATCGACATCCTCGTGAACAACGCCGGCATCGCCGGCCGCGCCGCGCCGCTCGAGGAGCTCAGCGACGCCGATTGGGACAACTTGATGCGCATAGACCTGACCAGTGTGTTTCTGTGCAGCCGCGCGGTCATCGCAGGGATGAAGGCGCGCAAGTCCGGGCGGATCATCAACATCGCTTCGATCGCCGGCAAGGAGGGCAACCCCAACATGATCCCCTACTCCGCCGCCAAGGCCGGCGTCATCGGCCTCACCAAGGCGCTGGCGAAGGAGGTCGCGCAGTTGGGAATTTTCGTGAACGCGATTGCGCCAGCCGTGATCGAGACGCCGATTCTGCAGCAGTTGACGCCCGCGCAGGTGCAGTACATGGTTCAGCGCATCCCGCTGGGCCGCGTCGGTCAGCCACACGAAGTCGCCGCCCTGGTAGCGTGGATGGCCAGCGACGAGTGCAGCTTCACGACGGGACAGTGCATCGACATCAGCGGGGGCAGGGCAACGTACTAGCAGGGGCGCGCTTGCGCGCCCCGCGCAGGCGCAGCCGGTTGCAGGTCATCACGAACATGTTCACCGTTCGCATTCTCAAGATGGGCCAATGCGATGTCCCAGGCCCCGAGATCTACTGGATGTCCCACTGGGACAAGTGGTACACGCTCAACTTCTACATGACCGTCATCCAGGGCGGCGGCAAGACGGCCGTCATCAACACAGGGCCGCCGGAAGACCTGGTCCCGCTCAACGAGGTGTGGAAGCACTTTGCGGGCGACCGCTGCCAGATGCTGCGCGAAGAGTCCGAGCGACCCGTCGCGGCCCTGGCCTCCATCGGCATCGCGCCCGAGGACGTGGACTACGTCCTCATCACGCCCCTTCAGGCGTATGCGACGGCCAACATTCACCTCTTCACCAACGCCACCATCTGCCTGTCCAAGCGCGGATGGATCGAGGACTACCACGTGCCGAAGTGGCCGATGCACATCCCGCGCGAGTTGCGGATTCCCGACCGGGTCATCCAGTACCTCCAGTTCGAGGCGCCAGAGAAGCTGCGCCTGCTCGAGGAAGAGGACGAGATCGTGCCGGGCCTGCGTGCCTGGTGGGCCGGCGTCCACCACCGCTCGTCCATGGCATACGCCATCGACAGCGCCAGGGGCACTGTCATCGTCACCGACAGCTTCTTCAAGTATGGCAACGTCGAGGCGAACGTCCCGCTCGGCATCATGGAGAGTATGGAAGAGTGCTTCGCGACCTACGCGCGCCTGCGGCGCGAAGGGACGATCCTCCTGCCTGTCTACGACCCCGAGGTTCTCGAACGTTTCCCAGGCGGATTGTGCGTGGCCAGTCGAAACGAGCTTCGCGCCTCGTGATTCGTGACTCAGCGTGGTCGTCATGCGCCTCGCTGACAAAGTCGCCCTCGTCACTGGCGCCGCCGACGGCATCGGCGCCGCGACGGCCGAACTCCTGGCGGAGCACGGCGCCTCGGTCGTCATCGGCGACATCGACGATCGTGGTGGCGCCGAGGTGCGCGACCGGATCGTCGCCGCCGGCGGCACGGCGGTCTTCGTCCACGCCGACATCGCCAGACCTGGCGATGCAGCCTCGCTGGCCACCGCGGCCGAGATCACTTTCGGCCGACTCGACATCCTCGTCAACAACGCCGCGACCTTCGTCCTCAAGGGCGTCGACGCGACACCAGAGGACTGGCATCGCAGCCTCGACGTCAACGTCATCGGCACGGCGATGGTCACGCGCGCCTGCGTCCAGGTGATGCGCCGCAGCGGCGGCGGCGCCATCGTCAATCTCGCGTCGATCTCGTCGTTTGTCGCGCAGCCCGACTTTGTGACTTACAGCGCCACCAAGGCCGCGATCCTGCAGATGACGCGCAACTTCGCGCTCGATCTGGCAGCCGACGGCATCCGGGTGAACTGCGTCTGCCCCGGCACCATCCTCACCCGCGCCAGCCGCGACCACATGGAGCGCGTCGGCATGAGCCTCGACGACTTCCTCGCCGCCGAAGCCCCGAAGCACCTGCTCAACCGCGTCGGCACCCCCCGCGAGGTCGCCCACGCCATCCTGTTTCTTGCCTCCGACGACGCCTCGTTCATCACGGGCACGCACCTGATGGTGGACGGGGGATATACGGCGGTCTAAGGCGACAGGGCGTCGCGCGCTCTCGTTCCCGGCGTCCCCTCTCGTCGCAGCGGTCGAAGTGCTTGATGACCGCGGCGCGCCGCGCCCAACGCGCGAGCGCAGCGAGCACGCCTAAGAGGTCGGCAGCCGGACGGTGAACACCGTCCGTCCTGGCTGCGACTCCAGCTCCACCTTCCCGCCGTGCTGCTGGACGACGATGCGTTCGACGATGTCGAGGCCAAGGCCGGTGCCTTGACCGACGGGCTTGGTGGTGAAGAACGGCTCGAAGATCCGCGACTGGATCTCGGGTGGCACCCCGGGCCCGTTGTCGATCACGCGCACGGCGGCCGATGTCGCGCTGTCGCTGGCGGCTTCGATGCGGATCAACCCGCCCTCGGGCGCTGCGTCGATGGCGTTGTCGATCAGGTTCGTCCACACCTGGTTCAGCTCGCCAGGATAGGCCGTGACCTTCGGCAAGTCCGCCGCGTAGTCGCGTTCCAGCCGCAGGCTCTTCTTCTTCAGCTTGTGTCCAAGCATCACCAGGGTGCTGTCCAGGCCTTCGCGCACGTCCACCGCCTCCTTGTCGCCGGCGCGATCCATGTGCGAGTAGGTCTTCACCGACTGCACCAGTTCCGAGATGCGCGCGGAGGCGGCGCGAATGTCGAGCGACAGCCGCGTGGCGTCCACCAGCGTCTCGATCCACCGCACCGCGCCTGGGCACGGCGTCGGGCGGGACGTGCTGGCCAACCGGTTTCCAAATCCGCCTTCGTGACACCGGCGTCGACCAGCGCGCCGGCCATCGTCCACGCCTCGGCGACGCCCTGCTCGTCGAGCCACTCGCCGAGCGCCTCTTCGACGCCGGCTGCGGCGATCGCGTCCAGCGTAGGCGCCGGGCGCTGCCGCAGCGCACTCGGCCAACGTGCCAAGCGCTTCGCAATGACGGGCCGTCAAGACCCGTCGAGCAGAGATCGGCGGCCAGGTTTGCCATGCCGCTCAACCGCGTCTCGAGCGCCTCGGCGTCGCGCCGCACGGCCGCCGCCGGGTTGTTCAGCTCGTGCGCCAGTCCCGCGGCCAGCGTGCCAAGCGCCGTCATCTTCTCGCGCTGCTGCATCACGCGCGTGGCCTCGCGCACGCGGTCGGTCATCGTCGAGACCAGCCGCTGGCCCAGCACCGGAATGCGCGCCAGCATCTCGCCGAACTGGTCCTTGTGAATTCTCAGATGCGCAGCGGCCCGCGGGCCGACGCTCGGCCGGCGCCTGATGTATTTCACCATCCGCGAGAACGGCAGCAGACCGGTCACCTCGCCGGCATACTGCACGAAGGTCGGCACCATCTGTCCGCCGACGCCGATCAGCAAGTCGATCGCGCCCTCGAGGATGAAGAACATGCTGTCGGCAGGGTCGCCCTTCGCGGAAGACCATCTCGCCGGGCCCGAACTGCATCACCTGGCCGTTGCTGGCCAGCCACTCGAGCTGCTCGTCGGCCAACCCGGCGAGGACCTCGACGCGACGCAGTTCGGTGGCAAGCGGGCTGCTCACAGCATCACCTCGTCCTGGTAACACCAGCCCCAGTCCTCGCCGGGCTCGAGCGAGCGCACGATGGGATGCGTGGTGTCGTGGAAGTGCTTCGTCGCGTGCCGGTTGGGCGAGGAGTCGCAACACCCGACGTGGCCGCACGTCATGCACAGACGCAAGTGGACCCAGGCGGCGCCGATACGCAGGCAGTCTTGGCAGCCCTGTGCGCCTGGTCGCACAGCTTTGATTCCGGCCACGTGCGCGCACGTTCCGGTGGTGGGTATCAAGTCGATCGGCATGGCCGGGTCGATGTCGTTGCGCAATCTCGGGCTCATGGCCATGGTCTCCTCGTCGTCGGCTGCCGCGAGCGCCGCGTAGCCGCCCTGCCGGATGGCCGCCGCGTACCGTTCGATCTCCGCCGGCTCGGTCGCGTACGTCCGCAACACGTCGGCAAACAACTGCACGACGCTCTCGAGTTCTTCGACAACCACCAGGTCGGCGCCGGTCGCCCCGAGCGCGGCCGCTTCGGTCTGATACCGCGTCCGCACGACGATGCGCGCAGACGGCGCCAGCGAACGCGCGACGGCGGCGATGCGATGGGCCGTCGAGGGGTCGTCGTCGGCAATCACCGCCATGGCCGCCCGCTCGATGCCCGCGGCCAGCAGTGTGTGCTGGCGGGCGGAATCGCCGCGCAGCACCGGCAAACCCGCCGCTTCGGCTTCGAGCGCGCCGCCCGGGCTGAGCGTGGTGATCACAAACGGCACGTGCGACCCGTGCAGCACACGAACCAGCGACCGTGCCGCGTCGCCATAGCCGGCGACGACGACGTGCCTTGACATGTGGGCGAACGTCTCGAGCGACAGCTCCTCGCCGGCGGCTGGGAGCGCATCAACCAGCCCGCGCCGTTCGAGCCTCGCGCCCAGGCGCGCGCCGATGGAGGCTAACTGCGGCGTAACCACCATCAACATCACCGACGCGGCGATGAACGCCTGCGACCCGGTTTCGCCCAGGCCCGCCGGCGACAGCCCGACCTCGTGCCCCGCGCGATCGAGGACGAAAGAGAACTCGCCGATCTGCGCCAGCAACAGCCCCGAGGCCGCCGCCACCGGCGTCGCGTAGCCCAGCACCCGGACGCTCGCCATCGTCGTCAGACTCTTGACCACCAGCACGAACAGGACGGCGCCAAGCACCATCGGCAGATGACGGAGGAGAAAGGCGAGATCCAGCAGCATCCCGACCGACACGAAGAAGACGGCGCTGAACAGAATTTGCAGCGGCATGATCTCGCCAAAGGCGTGATGGCTGAACCGGCTTTCGCTCACGAGCAGGCCTGCCAGGAACGCGCCGAGCGACAGGCTGACGCCGGCCACGCTCGTCAGCCACGTCGTGCCGAAGCAGATGGCGATCACGGTGAGCAGGAACAACTCGGGCGAGCACGTGCGGGCCACGCGTTCGAGCAGCGGCGGCATCAGGCGTCGCGCCAGGAGCAGCACCGCCAGGATGATGGCCAGCGCCTTGCCAAGAGCGGCAGCCAGATCGAGCCCCGATCCGCCGGTGCCCGCCAGCATCGGCACCAGCAGCACCATCAGGACGATCGCCAGGTCCTGGAAGATGAGCAGGCCGAGGCTGACCTGGCCGAACGTCGTGCCGGATTCGCCGCGATCGCCCAGCAGCTTCAGCACGATGGCCGTTGACGAGAGCGACACCAGAAACCCCGTGAACAGCGCCGCGCGCCAGTCGACGCCAAACGGCAACAGCACCAGCATGGTCAGAGCGCTGGCCAGAAAGACCTGCAGTCCGCCGCCGCCGAAGATCAGCGTGGTGATGCGCCCCAGCTTCTCGAGGCTGAACTCGATGCCGATAGTGAAGAGGAGCAGGATGACGCCAAACTCCGCCGCCGCGTTCACCAGCGCGGGGTCGGAGACCACGCCGAGCGCGCTCGGCCCAATCACGACCCCCGCGAGCAGGAAGCCGACGATGGGGACCAGGCCGATTCGGTAGCAGATGTAGGCGATCGCCGCCGCCGCAACGACCAGCGCGACGGACTGAACCAGGAACGGCGGTGCGATGGCAGTGGCAAGCAGCATGATCGTAGGGCGAACTTCAGTTCCGCCTGCCCTACAACGACGCCAAGTATCGATGAATGAAGTGCACTGCGACACTCCCCTCGCCCACGGCGGACGCCACGCGCTTCACGGATTCGTGGCGGACGTCACCGGCGGCGAACACGCCCGGCACGCTGGCCTCGAGCAGGAACGGCGCACGGTCGATGGGCCAGTCCTTCAGGTGTTCTGCCGCGTCCAGGTCCGGCCCCGTCAACACGAACCCGCGAGAGTCCAGGCGAACGAGATTTCCCAGCCATCCTGTGCACGGCGCCGCGCCGATGAAGATGAAGAGGAAGCCGGTGTCGACGTCGGTCTTCTCGCCGGTGGCGCGGTTGTGCAGAGTCAGCGCTTCGAGGTGTTCATGGCCGCGACACGCGACGACTTCCGTCTGGTAGAGCACGTCGATCTTCTTGCCGATATCGTCGCTGTTGCCTTCGATGCGTTCGACCAGGTACTGCGACATCTTCTCGCCGACGTGCTTGCCGCGAACGACCAACACCACGCGCCGCGCGTACTGCGCCAGGAAGATCGCCGCCTGGCCGGCCGAGTTGCCCGCGCCGACGACGTAGACCTCCTGGTCGCGGCAGCTGAGCGCCTCGGTGGTGGCCGAACCGTAGAAGACGCCGCGTCCTTCGAACTGGTCGATGCAGTCGGCCGGCAATCGCTGCCAGGACAGGCCCGTGGTTAGCACCAGCGCCTTGCACGCGATCTCGCGCGCGGTGCCATCGGCGCCGGGCACAGTGAGGTACTTGAACGGCGCCTCGAGCCGGACGCTGCCGACATCGAGCGGCGCGACGACTTCGACCTCGAACTTCCTGGCCTGCGCAAGGGCACGCCGTGCCAGGTCCGAGCCCGATACGCCGGCTGGGAAACCCAGGTAGTTTTCGATCCGGCTCGAGTAACCTGCCTGTCCACCCGGGCCCTCGCGATCGATCAGGATCGTCTTGAGCCCCTCGGATGACGCGTACACCGCAGCCGCCAGCCCGCCGGGGCCAGCACCGACAATCGCCACGTCGTAGATGTCGCCTTTGGCCTCGACGCTCAACCCCACCTTCCGCGCGAGGGCGGGCAGCCCGGGCGCCTCCATCCGCTCTCCGCCAGGCAGGATCACCAGTGGCAGCGTGACACCCTCGGCAAGGACACGCGACTCGGCGCCACGCTCGTCGGTGGCCTCGACGTCGAAGAACTCGTACGGCACGTGGTTGCGCGCGAGGAAGTCCTTGATCTGGTGGACGGTCGGCATGTAGCGGCTGCCGATCACTTTTGCACCGCCATAGCCGGGTCGGTACTGCGCCCGCCAGTCCTCGAGCAGGTCGTCGATGATGGGATAGAGCTGCTGCTCGGGTGGATCCCACGGCTTCTGCAGGTAGTAGTCCACCTGCGACTCGTTGATGGCGGCGATTGCGGCGTCGGTGTCCGCGTAGGCGGTCAGCAGCGCCCGCTTGGCGGCGGGAAACAGCTCCCTGGCCTGCGCAAGGAACCCGACGCCGTCCAGGCCAGGCATGCGTTGATCCGATAGGAGCAGCGCCACAGGCTCGGCCGCGTCCTTCAGCGTGCGGAGCGCGTCGAGCGCTTCTGCTGCCGAGGTGGCGCGCACGATCCGGTAGTCCTTCGCGTAGTGCTTGCGCAGGTCCGAGGCGATCGCGGCAAGCACCTGAGGGTCGTCGTCGACGGTCAATATGACGGGGCGAGTCATCGCAGGAGTTCACGATCATACCTTCGACAACAGCGCGGCACCTCCCCCAATCGGGTAGTAGCGCTTCAGGCCGTCAGAGGATCATGGGGCTCCATGTCGTCTGCGTCGCCGCGTCGTACCAGAGGTTCCTTCAACAGTCCCGCGCGATCCGCCCAGATCCAGTAAATCGCCGTGCACGAGCTGAGCACGCCGGAGAAGGCGCCGATCACGCGCGGATCGACCGACCTGCTGGCGAGGCCGGCCGCCAGCATCGAGAGCATCATCGTCGACCACACGAGCGACTCGTTGGTCGCAAACACGCGGCCGCGATAGTCGTGTGCGACGTGGCGCAATAGCAGCGACCAGTTGAGCACGGAGCTTATCGCCACGGCCGCGCGCGACAACGCGATCCACCCGAGCGCCACTTCGAAGCGCGGCGCCTGACTGAACAGCACGTACGCGCCGCCGTGCACCAGGTAGCACAGCGCCACCGTGCGCTTGTAAGCGGAAAAGCTCAATCGCGGCCCAAGCCGGTGCGCGGCGATGCCGCCCACGATCAGCCCGAACCCGGCCGAGCCCCAGAGGATGCCGATGCCGGCTGGCCCCCGATCGAAGACGAGCGCGCCAAACAGCGTGAAGAGAATCTGCGCCGCCCCGCCCCCCGACGCCCACCCCACCCCCAACAACGCGATTCCGAGGATCAGCGGCTCGCGACGCATGTAGCGAAGCCCGTCGAGGTAGTCGTGCCATGGACGAACGCGGGCAGGGCGGGCCCCTGGAGCTTCGCTGTTGGCCTCTGGCCTCTGGAGCTTCTCAGGTAGCCTCGCCGCTTCGCGTCCTCGCGCCTTCGCGCCTTCGCGCCCGCGACTGCCTTCGAGCCTCACCTTCCAGATAGCCCACGCGCTCCCGAGAAACGACGCGCTGTTGAGGACAAACGCCGTTTCGTACCCGAAGGCCGCGGCGCTGAACCCCGCCGCAATCGTCCCAATCGTCAGCGTCGTCCACTGCGTCGTCTGCGTGAGCGAGTTCGCCGTGTGCAGCTCGTCGGCGTTTGCGATGGCGGGCAGGATGGCCGACCGTCCGCTCGTGAAAAACGGCGACGCGAACATCAGCAGCGCGCTGAGCGTGTAGAGGAGCCAGGGGCGCGGCTGGTGGATGGTCGCGATGAAGGCAATCGCGACCACCGCGCGGATCAGGTCGGAGCCAATCATCACCGTGCGCCGATCGAACCGGTCCAGGACGACGCCGGCGACCGGCGCCGCCAGCACGGCCGACACTGCCCGAGCCAGCATCACACCGCTCACTACCAGCCCCGAGCGCGTCGTCGCCAGGGCCAGACTGAACACTGCGATGTTGTTGAAGTGGTCGCCGATCTCAGAGATGACCTGGCTGGTCCATGCGTAGCGGAAGTTGCGGTTCTGCTTCAGGAGCGATCGAAATCCGGGCACCGGGGATATTCTGACATTGCACGATTGCAGATTGCAGATTGACGATTACGAAATTTCGCGATTGAGATACTGCAGCGCAGCACCCGGCACCAGCCGAGCACCCGGCACCGGGCACGAGGACGGGCTACAATAGATCCCATGCCCCTCGTAGCCTTCGACCAGTTGCAGCCCGAATCGCGGCTGTGGATTTTCGCCGCCGACCGCGCGCTGACCGGCGAGGAAAGTGCGCGCCTGCTGGCGAGCGTGGATGGCTTTCTGGCGCAGTGGAAGGCGCACGGCCACCCGCTGACCGTCGCGCGCGACTGGAAGTACGACCGCTTCCTGCTTGTGGGCGTGGACGAGGCGTCTGCCGGCGCATCGGGTTGCTCCATCGACGCGATGGTGCGGACCCTGGCGGAACTCGAGCAGGCCCTGCAGGTGCAGTTGCTCGACCACGGCCCGGTGCTGTTCCGTCAGGACACAGGTATTGCGCGCCTGCCGCGCCCGGCGTTTGCCGAACTCGCCCGTGGCGGCTCCGTCTCGGCCGACACGGTCGTCTTCAACAACACCGTGACGCGCGTTGCAGACCTGCGGGAAGGCCGGTGGGAAACCCCCGCGCGCGCCTCGTGGCACGCCCGCGCTTTCGGCCTGTCGTAGCCGCGATCATTCCAGCGCCAGCTCGTACAGCGCCGCTTCCTTGTCGCTGCGCACGAGCAGATACTTGCCCGCGATCGCCGGCGGGTTCCACGTCTTGCCCTCGAAGGCGGTGAATCGCGCCACTTCGCGATGCGCCTCGGGCGTGGGCTCGACCAGCACGATCTCGCCGTCCTCGGTCGTCACCAGCAGCACGTCGCCGACGAGCAGCGTCTGTCCGTGCCCGTACCGGCCTGCACGCCATCGACGTTCGCCCGTTGTCACGTCCATGCAGACCAGCACCCCATCGTCGAGGCCGTAGACGAACCCGCCGTGCAATACCGGGTTGGTGAACTTTGCCTTGAGCCGGGGCGTCTCCCACACGAGCGCCGGCGTGATGGCGCCGTCGGCGCCAGTGGTGAGCTTCACGAGTTTGCTGCCGATGCCATAGCCGGTTGAGCCGAGCACGAGGTCGTCGGCCACGCGAATCGGCATCGCGACGTTGGGCTGCGGCACCCATGGCTGCGACCACAGCATGGCACCGGTCGCCGGATCGTGGCCCGCAAGGGTCACGCGATTGAGGATCACCACCTGCGGCCGGCCCAGCAGGTTCATGACGATCGGCGACGCGTAGCCTGAGTCGTCGGACCCGCCGCTCCACACCCGCGCGCCGGTGCGCGCGTCGTAGGCCACCAGCGATTTGCCGTCGCCCCCTCCCGCGCTGACGATGACCTTGCCGTCGAGAATCAGCGGGGATCCGCTGCGGCCCCACTCGGGACTGGTCGCCTGGTTGTCTGCGGCGATGTCCTTGCTCCAGAGCCTGCGGCCCGTGCGGAAATCGAGGACGTTGAGCCGTCCCGTCGACCCCAGCGTCGCGACGTGGGCGCCCGAGATCGTCGGCGTCGCGCGCGGGCCATCGCCGGCGATGACCGAGTCGTAGCGCACGGCGTCGCCATGAGACCAGCGTGGAGCGCCGGTCATCAAGTCGTAGGCGACCACCATCTCGTTTCCGCCCCGCTGCTCCTGCGTGATCGCGAGCCCGCGATCGATCGCAAAGCCCGACCAACCCGCTCCGACCGGAATCCTCCAGATCTGCTTCGGCGGATGCGCCACCCAGTCGCGCACGAGGCGCACGTCGGGTATGACGCCGGTGCGAGTGGGGCCGAGGAACTGGGGGAAACTGACCAGTGCCGAAGTGCCGGGTGCCGGGGTGCCGGGTGCGGTGCTGGGTGCCGGTGTGCCGGGGACCGGCGTGCCGAGCTTGCCCGCCGTAGCCTCGGCGGAGGCGGGTGCCGGAGTACCGGGTTCCACGGCCGCTGAATCATCCTTCGCGCCTTCGCGCCTTCGCGCCTCCGCGATTGCGTCAGCCGGAGGTGCCTCTTCCGCCTTCGTCTCTCCCGGTAACCCCGGCAAGGTCGTGTCGTGTTTCGGCGCGAACCGGTATTCGAGAACCGGAAAGAAATCGCCGGTCAAGCCCTTCAACCGGAACATCACGGGCATCGCGAGTCCGACGGCCACCAGCACCGCCGCGGTGCTGCGCGCAATCCGGCGCCACGGGCCCCGCACCATGACCAGCGCCACGATCGCGAGCAGGCCCATCGCCATCAGCAGCGGGACGGTCATCATCATCTTTTCCTGGCCCGACCGATCCGCGATCAGCCAGATCCAGCCAAAGACGACGAGCCCCGCCGCAATCAACACCCATACCGCTGCCCGAAGCGCGCGGCCGACGAAACCGAGAAGCGACATCGGACGATCTTAGCCTCAGGACAGGATCCACAGGGCGAGGGCGATGAGCACGCCGCCGGTCAGGCGGCTTCCCATTTCTCCGATCTGCGCAATCTTCTCAATCGCCACCAGCGTCGTCAGCGCCGCGATGATGTACAGGTTCATCACGCCGCCCACGAACAGCAGGAGCATCAGCGCCCAGCAGCAGCCCACGCAGTAGATGCCGTGCGCCAGCCCCATGCGAAGCGCGCCGAGCGAGCCGGGGCGCCAGTGCCGAAACAGGAACGAGATCGGCGATCGGCACAGCTGAAGGCACATTCGCTTGAGCGGCGTCATCTGATAGACGCCGGCGAGAATCAGAAACGCCGCGCTTGCGGTGGGGCTTGCCAGCTCCATCATGGGCGACAGCAGGAGAAGTGTCGGCAAGCACCCGCTGGAGGACTGTGGCCAGGACGCTGTAGAGCGCCCACACCAGCACGTACCCGCCCGCAAACAGGTAGAGGTGACTGGAGTGGGCGAGGGCTGGGCTGTTGCCGGTCGGAGAACGTGCCGTACATGGCCAGCATCGGCCACGCGGCGGGCAGCATCATCGCGGCCATCATGACGGCCCACATCGTCCACAACAGCAGAAGGTGCGTGCCGTCCCAGACGCTGGTCATCATCCAGGCGGACGACCCTGCCATGGCGCCGTACATGTCCCTGCGTCATGGCCACGATCCACCACCACGAGAGCAGCAGAACGGCCACGACGACTGCAGGAAACGCCGCGCGCCCGCTACGCACTCCGCCAGGAGAACGGCGCGTATTGTCCGTTGTTCAAGCCGCTGAAGTCATCCCACTCCAGGCCCAGCGCGCGCACGTGGCTCTTTGACGCGTTGGCCAGCGCGAAGCGGTCCGCGGCGGGATGGCCGGTGTTTGCCAGGTGCAGGGGCTCGGTGGCGTTGGGATTGAGCCCCATGGCGCCGACGCCCGCCATATCCACGAGACTCGACGCGTTGACGGACCACGAGACGCCGTCGCGCAAGAAACGAATCGGGGCGGACTCGACGCCCAGAAACCGTCCGACCAGGCCCGACAATCCGGCCATCGGGCCCCCGGCGCTGCCGCTGGCAATCGCCACGAGAGCGTCGCGCTGTTCGGAGGTTGCCCGGTCATCGGCAATCACCCCCACCGACCAGTTGCCTTTCGCCATCGCCTCCGGCGTCAACGCCACGACGATGAAGCCCAGGCCGTCGAGCGACAACGCGCCGAAACTGCCGCGATCGACCTGGAATGCCATCGCGAATGTGCAGGAACCCTTGGTCGGCCTCACCGACATCTGCGTCAGCACGCAGGGGCATACGAAATCGCAACTGCACGTCTCGTAGTACTGCCCGCTCACTTGCCAGGACGTCGTGGCCATGGGCCTCCTTCGTTGGGAGAAGAGCAGATTATAGCTGGCCTCGGGTACCGACGCCCAAGGCCAGAGGCCACATGTAGTACCGTTTTCCGGATGCGTTGGGCGACTTTGATGCGACTGGGACGCCTGGGACCGGCGGCCGCGGCCACGGCGTTTCTGCCCCCGATCGGCTTCCTGATTCTCCTGGGGACGATGAACCAGTCGGCGCCGTGGCTGCAGTCGCACGGCGCGGTCGGCGTGCTGCTGTTTGTCGTGGCGTTTTCGGTCTTTGGCGGGTTGGCGCTGCTGCCGACCTACGCGCCCTCGGTGCTGGGCGGCTGGGCGTTCGGCATGGCCGTGGGCCTTGCCGCGACGCTGGCCGGCTTTGTCGGCGCGGCGGCGATTGGCTTTGCCATCGCACGCCACCTCTCGGGCGATCGCCTGCTGCAGGTGCTCGACGAGTATCCGCGCGGGCAGGCAGCTCCACCGCGCGCTGCTCTCCGGTTCCTGGCCGCGGACGGTGCTGGTCGTGACGCTGCTGCGCGTGCCGCCCAATGGCCCGTTTGCGATGACGAACCTGCTGCTGGCGGCCACCCGGGTGCGCTGGGGGCCGTACCTGATCGGGTCGCTGCTGGGACTCACACCGAGCGTGGCCGCTGCCGTGATCGTGGGGGCCAGCCTGTCTCAGCTCGACCTGCGCCACCTGGATCGCGGCGGCCCGGCCTATCTGAGCATCGGCGTCAGTCTCGCCGTGGTGATCGCGCTCGGGTGGATGGCGAATCGCGCGCTCGCCGACTTCGTCGGTTCTTCGGATGCCTCAGGCTCTTCGAGTCCGCGTTGCTAGTCGGAGCGCCCGCTGCGCTGCGACCACGTCGGGCCGGCACGTTCGGGCACATCGAGCGCGTTGAACAGGCCCAACGGCTGCGTCACATCCACCAGCGCGGCGCGCTGTTTCTCGAGCCGCTCGGTCTCGTCCTGGAAGTCGGCGTGGTGCTTCTCGTAGACCACCATCTCGCTCCAGTACTCGATGACGAGGTACCGGTGCCCGATGGCCAGGTCGCGAAGGAACGACGCGCCGAGAAACGATCGGCTGCGGCGGCCCAGGGCCGTCCAGGCGCCGTCGGCGCCATAGAAGGCCTCGAACTCGTCGTTCTTGCCCGGCTTCACGTCGAACTGCCAGACCAGCGCAATCACCGCACTGCCTCCTGACTGGGAATCGATGGCACTCTAGCATGCAAGCCAGCTTGCCTGGTTATCGGCCTCAGTTCCCGACGCTCCGGCATGTTACAGTCCAGTCAGTGGAACACTTGATCAAACAGTACGCGCTTGAAGCAGGCGCGCTCGAAATCCAGTACATCGAGGAGTTCTTCGGGGAGTTCGGCCGGAAGAAATCCGCCACCGAGATCGTCGAGCGCCTGGCTGACCGCGAGCACCTGATTCACATCATCGAGGCGCCGCTACCCGACGATCCGGGCCAGATTTCGCCGGTCGCGTTCAAAGTCGGCCACGAAATCCGCGACGGCGAGACGATCCCGAAGCTTCAGACCTGGTCAGACGGCTGGATGGCGCAGTCGACTTCAACGGCCGGAAGGTGCTGTACGCCTGGATCGGCGGCACGCGCCGCGACTGGCGGGGCCAGGGGTTTTTTCGAGCGCTCAGCGAAGAGCAGGAGGCATGGGCGCTGGCCAACGGCTTCCACGAGATCGTCGTCAAAACCAAGAACAAGTTTTACGAGATGCGCGGCACGCTCGACAACCTGGAATTCCAGGTCGTGAAGTACGAACGGCACCTCGAGGACAACGGCGAGTCGAAGGTCTACCTGTCGAAGAAGCTCGACGCCTCCGTGCTCAAATCCCATCGGCTCTCGCGCACCGTCGTTCAGGCATAGACACAGTGTTCCTCGGCCACTTCGCCGCCGGCCTTGCCGCAAAAAAGCTTACTCCGTACACCTCGCTCGGCACGCTGCTGCTGTCGGCCCAGTTGCTGGATCTGATCTGGCCGACGCTGCTGCTGCTGGGCACCGAGCGCGTGCGCATCGCGCCGGGCAATACCGCGGTGACGCCGCTCGATTTCGTCAGCTACCCGTGGTCGCACAGCCTGCTGATGGCCGTCGTGTGGGCGCTGGCTCTTTTCGGGCGTGTACACGCTTGATCCGACGCTACCCGCGCGGCGCCATCGTAGCGCTGGGGCTGGTCGTGTCGCACTGGGTTCTGGACCTCGTCACGCATCGGGCCCGATCTGCCGCTGATGCCCTTTGCCGGTCCCGTCGTTGGCCTGGGGCTCTGGAACTCGCTGCCGGCAACGGTCGCCGTCGAGGGGCTGATGTTCGCGCTGGGGTTGTATCTCTACAGGATCAACACCGAGCCGGTGGACAAGATCGGCAGTGGCGCATTCGTCGCGTTCGCGATCGCGCTGGTGGCCATCTACGCCGCCAGCCTTTTCGGCCCGCCGCCGCCAGACGAGCAAACGATCGCCTACGTGGGCCACGCACAGTGGCTGCTGGTGGCGTGGGGATACTGGCTCGACAGGCATCGGGTTGCGATCAGGCAGTGGTGAACTTCCCCATGACTACACAACAAGTGCTGGTCGCTGGTCGCGCTCCTCGCCGCAACGGGCCCGGCCGACTGGAGCCGCTTCCGTGGGCCCAACGGCACTGGCGTGGCGGAGACCACGAATCTGCCGACGGCGGTTGGGCCGACGACCAACGTCGTCTGGAAGACCGTGCTTCCGCCCGGTCACTCCTCGCCGGTGCTCACCGAGTCGCGCATTTTCCTGACGGCGCACACCGCCGACAAGACCAGCTACCAGCTGCTCGTCATCGCGCTCGACCGCGCCACGGGGAAAGAACTCTGGCGGCGCGAGGTGCCGCGGGCAAAATCCGGGCGCATCGAGAACGTCAACGGCCCGGCCTCGCCAACTCCCGTCACCGACGGCGACTCGGTTTACGCGTTCTTCCAGGAGTTCGGCCTCATCAGCTTCACGGCCGACGGCAAGGAACGGTGGCGGCTGCCGCTGGGGCCGTTCAACATCTACTACGGCTTTGGCGCGTCGCCAATGCTGGTGGACGACCTGCTGATCCTGCCAGTCGATCAGGATCTGGGCGCCTACCTGCTGGCGATCGATCGCCGCACGGGCAGGCAACGCTGGAAGGTGGAGCGGCCGCACGTCATTTCCGGCTATTCGACGCCGACCATCTATCGTCCCATCGGGCGGGCCGGCGCAGGTGGTGATCCCGGAATCGTTCCAGCTGACGTCCTATGCCGTTGCCGACGGGAAGAAGCTGTGGTGGGTGCGCGGGCTGGCTTGCGAGATGAAATCGGTGGCGAGCCTCGACGGCCAGACGCTGTACGTGAACGGCTGGGGCTTTCCGCAGAACCAGCCTGGGCGCCAGGTTGCGACGGTGCCGTTTGACGAGGGGCTGAAACGCTACGACAAGGACGCCGATGGGCTGGTCGGCAAGGCCGAGGTCGTCGGCGATCAGCCGATGGACAAGATGCTCTCCGGCGATTACGGCTTCCCCGCCTTCGATCTCGACCGCAACGAGAAGCTGGACGCGCGCGAATGGGAAGTGTTTCGCTCGATGCTCGGCTCCGAGAACGGATTGCTCGCTGTGACGCTGGGCGGCCAGGGCGACATGACGGCCTCCGCCATCAAGTGGCGCTACCAACGCCCCGTGCCGCAGGTGCCCTCGACGCTCCTCTACAAGGGCGTGCTGTTCATGGTGAACGACAGCGGCATCCTCATCAGCTTCGATCCGGCCACTGGTGCCGTGCTCAAGCAGGGGCGCCTGAAAGGCGCCATCGACAAGTACTTCGCCTCTCCCGTCGGCGCTGACGGCCACGTATGGCTCGTGAGCCAGGACGGCACGATGTCGGTCGTGTCGGCGAAGGGAGACTGGGAAATCGAAGCCGTCAACGCGCTCGACGACGAGGTGTTTGCGACGCCGGCCATCGCCGAAGGGCGGATTTACGTGCGGACGAGAACCGCGTTGTATTGCGTTCGGCAAACCGTAGGGGCCCGCTTGCGCGCCCCGCGGAGGTTCAGCCGAACGCCGACCGATCGTTCTGACAACCGGCGGGACCCGCGCGGGGCGCGCAAGCGCGCTCCTACGGGTTCATGATTCCAACAATCTGAACACCTCGACCTCTGAGATCCGCCCTCTGACGGGCACCATCCCGATCCGGTTGAGGGTCAACTCTTTCGGCAACTGCCGTGCGGCGGCGCCGGAGAGCACGATCTGCCCTGGCGCCGCGTTGCCCTTGATGCGCGCCGCCATGTTGACGACGTCGCCCAGCACGGTGAACTCGCGCCGCCTGGTCGTGCCGATGTCGCCCACCATCGCCTGGCCGCTGGCAATCGAGATGCGCACTTCGAGCGGGATGATCGGCTGCTCCTCGTTGAACGCCGCCAGCGCCTTGCGCATTCCGAGCGCCGTCTTGGCCGCCCGCAGCGCGTGGTCGGTCTGCTCGAACGGCGCGTTGTAGACCACCATCATCTCGTCGCCGATGAACTTGTCGAGCGTGCCCTCGTTTTCGAAGATCACCTCGCACATCTTCGAGAAGAAGCCATTCAGCAGGCTGACGATGTCGTTCGGGGCCAGGCCCTCGCAGAGCGTCGTGAAGGAGACGATGTCGCAGAAGAGGATCGAGACTTCTCGTTCCTGAGCGAGAAACTGGGTGTCGGCTTCCTCGCCGGCCGTCAGGATGCGCTCGATGACGCTGTGCGAGTGATAGCGTTGCAGCCGCTCGCGGCGTCGCGCCTCGCGCAGCAACTGCTCCGACAGCCGCGCCTGCTCGATCCCGATCGACGCGTAGTTCGCGAGCGCCGTGAATGCGTCGAGATCGTGGGCGTCGAAAGTGTGGCGCTGGCTGTCCACGTAGAGCACGCCGACGACCTTGTCGTGGATCAGCAGCGGCGCGCACATGAAGGAGCGCACGGCTTGCGTCGCCAGGCTTGCCGAGGCGCCAAGGCGCGGGTCCGACGGCACGTCTGTCGCCAGCATCGCCACCCGCTCGTCGATCACCGTTCGTACCACCGTGCGGCTCAAGGTCACGCCTTGCGGCACGCTCTTGTCGCGGGCGCGCATCGCCGCCGGACGCAGGCCCTCTGGCGCGTCGCCGTCGGCCAGCAGCAGGAACACGCGTTCGTTGGGCAGCACCTCGAAGGTCAGGTCGGCCAGCCGCGCCAGCACTTCGGGGAGCGGCCGGACGGACAGGAGCATGCGGCCGACCTCGGCGAAGATCGACAGCACGCGCTCGGCCGTCATCACCTCCTTGTTCGTGTGGAGCGACGACCGCTCGCCGACCTTGCGGACCAGGGTGGCATCGGCCGGCCGCGCATCGAACTGCACACGCGGCTCGCTGTGCGCCAGCGTCAGGTCGACCTCGCCCAGCCGTACCCGGTCGCCGGCGACGACCTCGGTTTCCACCGCGATGCGCCCGCCGCCGACATACGTCCCGCAGCGGCTGCCCAGGTCCGTGACGAAACACCGTCCCCCGTCGACGCGAAACTTCGCATGCCGGCGGGACACGCTGCCCGGCGAGAGCACGATCTGCGAGGACGGCGACCGCCCGGCTATCGTGTCGCCGGTACCCAAATCGAATTTGAAAGGTTTGCCGAGAACCGTTCCCTGAAGGCTGAACACCGACGCAGATCTTAGCAGGTTGGTCGGGTCGGGTCAGGTCAGGTTGGGTCAGGTTCGTGCTGGTTGATCAGGTTGGCGCGGTCGCCGCTCAACCCGACCAACATTAAACCCGACCGAACCCGGCCCAACCCGACCGAACCTGACCAAACCCGCCTGAGTCGGTTACCATGCGGCGTCATGCGCGTGTCTTTCGTGATTCTGCTGTTTGCGCTCACTGCGGCTGTCCCTTCAGGCCAAACCCCAACCTACGACGTGGTCCTGGTCGGCGGCCGGCTCGTTGACGGCACCGGCGCCCCATGGGTGCGCGCCGACCTTGCCATCGCCGGCGATCGCATCGCGGCCATCGGCGACCTCCGCGCCGCGACGGCGCAAACGCGCGTCGACGTCGGCGGGCTGGTCGTCGCTCCGGGCTTCATCGACATGCTCGGCCAGTCCGAAGACTTCGTGCTGGTGGACGGCCGCGCGGCCTCGAAGCTCATGCAGGGCGTCACAACCGAGATCACTGGCGAGGGCAGGTCCATCGCCCCGGCAAACGCTCGAATGATCGCCGCCGCCAAGCCCTCCTGGGATCACTACGGCATAGTCCAGGACTTCACGACGCTGGCCGGCTATTTCGAACGGCTGGAGCGCCGGTCCAAGGTGGCCATCAACGTCGGCACGTTTGTCGGCGCAGGCGGCGTGCGCGACTACGTCATCGGCCGGGACAACCGTCCGGCGTCCGCGGACGATCTCGCGGCGATGGAGAGGCTGGTCGAGCAAGCCATGCAGGAAGGCGCGCTGGGCCTGAGCACGTCGCTGCAGTACGTGCCGGACCGCTTCGCGACCACCGAAGAGATCGTCGCGCTGGCGAAGGTCGCCCGACGCCATGGCGGCATCTACATCACGCACCAGCGATCCGAGAGCGGCCGAATCTTCGAGTCGCTCGACGAGGTGTTCCGCGTTGCGAGGGAGGCGGACATCCCCGCCGAGGTGTGGCACCTCAAGACCGCGTACAAGGCCAACTGGGGCAAGATGCCGGAGGTTTTGAAGCGCTTCGAGACTGCGCGCGCCGCAGGGCTGGACGTGACCGCGAACCAGTATCCCTACACGCGCGCGAGCAACGGCCTCGACGCGTGCCTGCCTCTCTGGGTGCGCGAGGGCGGCATCGATGCCATGGTCAAACGCCTGTCGGACCCGACGCTGCGCGAGCGCATCAAGCGCGAGATGGAGGACCCCGATACGCAGGGCTGGGAGAACCAGTGGTACGGCAGCGGGGGCAGCGACGGCGTGATGCTGTCGTCGGTGCTGAACAAGGATCTGAAGAAATACGAAGGGATGACGTTCACCGCGATCGGCAAGGCCCTGGGCAAGGACCCGCGCGACGCCGTGATGGACCTGGTCGTCGCCGACCGCGGCGACAGTTACGTGATCATCTCCATCATGGAGGAAGCCGACGTGCGGACGGCGCTGGCGCATCCGCTGGTGTCCATCGACACCGACTCGGGCGCGCGCGCCGAGGACGGCCCGCTGTCGGACTCGAAGTCGCACCCGCGCGCCTGGGGCACATTCGCCCGCATCCTCGGGAAGTACGTCCGTGAGGAGAAGCTCCTGACGCTCGAGGAAGCCATCCGCAAGATGACCTCGCGGCCAGCCGCGCGCGTCGGCCTGAAGGACCGTGGCATCCTGCGCCCGGGCCTGTTTGCCGACATCACCGTCTTCGACCCGGCCACGATCCGCGACGTGGCGACCTTCGAAGATCCGAACCGCTACTCGGTCGGCATCAAGCACGTCTTCGTCAACGGCGAAGCCGTCGTCGCCGACGGCGCCATCACCGCGGCCCGTCCGGGCCGGCCGCTGCGCGGACCGGGTTACAAGAAATGTGATTGTGAATAGACATTGCAGATTGCAGATTGCGAAAGTTCGCAGATGACGCACGCATCGGAGTCATTTCGTTCAATCTGCAATTCCCTTTAGTTGGGCACGCTGCTTGTGGCGTGACACTGTCAACGGCGGGCTTCGAGTGGGCAAACATGCCTCTAGTCGGTATCGCCAACGCCTCCCCGTTCCTGACCGGCGGCTTCATGGCCATGGGGCTCGCGCTGGCGACGCTGCTCGTATTCGGCGTCCACTTCGCCGGCCGCCGCCTGGGCGAATCGTCCGGCACGACGCGCGGCTGGACGATGATTACGGCAATCGGCGCGGGCGCCTGGTTAGGGGTGACGTGGGCCGCGGCGGAGACAGGGCACCTGTCGCGCCTCGATCTGCGGCCTCCGCCGTTTCTGGCGCTGCCGGTCGCGATCGCAGTGCTGGGCGTGCTGATGGCCTTCACGCGCTTCGGCACGCGCCTGGTCGACGGACTGCCGCTTGCGGCGCTGATTGGCATGCAGGCGTTTCGCTTCCCGCTGGAACTGCTGATGCACCGTGCCTACAGCGAAGGCGTCATGCCGTATCAGATGAGCTATTCCGGCTGGAACTTCGACATCGTCACCGGCCTCACCGCGCTGCCGGTGGCGTGGGCTATCCATCGCGGCGCCGGCGGCCGCCGCCTCGCAGTTGCCTGGAACGCGCTTGGCGCGCTCCTCTTGCTCAACATCGTCGTCATCGCCGTCGTCTCGACGCCGATCATCGGCGATGTTCGGCCCGGGGCTGCTGAACACGTTTGTGATGTTCCCGCCGTTTGTGTGGCTGCCGGCGGTGATGGTGTTGATGGCGTTCACCGGCCACCTGCTCGTCGCACGCGCGCTGCTACGCGCTCGTAACGTAGGCCGGAACTTCAGTTCCGCCGCTGCGCCTGCAAGGCCACTCGTAATCCGCAATCGTCAATCGTCAATCGTCAATTGCCAGGCTCTGACGAACTCCTGCTGTCCCACCATCTCCGGCGACCGGATCTGCCGCTTCTTGATCCCCTCCCTCAGCAGGGCGATCTCGACCAGCGCCTGTTCGCCGCTCAGTCCGCGCTCGACGAGCCAGCAGCACACCACCGTGCCCGTGCGGCCGACGCCGCCCCAGCAGTGGACGTAGACGGGAGCGTCGGCGTTGATGGCCGAGTCGATGAGGTCCAGAATCGCGCGCATGCCTTCAGCGGTCGGCACGTCGAGGTCCCGAATCGAGTGCCGGTGGTAGGCCACGTCCACGCCGGCCGCCCTGGCCTCCTTCGCAAGCCAGTCGTCGTACGACTCCAGTTCGCCCTCTTCCGTGAGGTCGACGAACGTCCGCACGCCGGATTCAATCAACGCACGCAGCTTGGTGCGCGCGGTGCGCTCGCTCCAGTCTCCGGGATACTCGCCCGCCATCAGACGGCCAGGCTCGACCCAGTAGCAGTCGGGGTCCTTCGGTAAGGGCATGTCGATAATCGTAATTGACGATTGCAGATTGACGATTGATGATTGAACGAATTGAGTAAACCCATGCGCTACCGCCTCTCCTTGCTTCTCACTCTCGTCCTTGCCGCCGGTGTCGCATCCCAGGCCCAGGCGCCACCCAGTCCGCCGGTGGCCAAGAAGGTCCCGAAGAGCCTGACGCTGCACGGCGTGACGCTGGTGGACGACTACAACTGGCTTCGCGAGAAGGAGGCGCCCGAGGTCACCGCATACCTCGAGGCCGAGAACGCCTACACCGAGGCCGGCCTGAAGCACACCGCTGCGCTGCAGGAGACGCTCTACAAGGAGATGCTGGGCCGCATCAAGGAATCGGACCAGCAGGTGCCCGCCCGCGAGGGCGACTACTGGTACTACACGCGCACCGAGCAGGGTAAGTCGTATCCGATTTTCTGCCGGCAGGAAGGGCTCGCTCGAGGCGCCCGAAGAGATCTACCTCGATCAGAACGCGCTGGCCGAGGGCAAGAAGTTTCACGCGCTTGGCGGCCTGAATGTCAGCCCGGACGGCACGAAGCTGATCTACCTCGAAGACCTCACCGCGTTTCGCGAGTACACGCTCTACGTGAAGGACCTGACGACGGGGAAGATCCTCGAGTCGATCCCGAAGGTGTGGAACGGCAACGCGTGGGCCAACGACAACAAGACGTTCTTCTACATGACGCCCGATGCGGCCAAGCGCGGCGACACGGTGTGGCGCCACGTCATGGGCACGCCGAGCGCACAGGACGTCAAGGTGCTGACCGAGCCAAACGTCCTGTTCAACGTCAGCTGTCGGCCGCGCGTTGAGCGGCGAGTACATCGGCATCGGCGTCACCAGCTTCACCTCGTCGGAGTGGCGAGTGATTCCGACGAGCCGCCCGACCGAAGAGCCGCGCGTCATCGCCGCGCGCCGTCCTGGCGTCGAGTACAACATCGAGCACGGCGGCGGCTTCTTCTACATGGTGACCAACGACGGCGCGCGCAACTTCAAGATCCTGCGGACAGCCGATCGCCCCGGCACTCTGGAGTGGGCCGACTGGACGCCGCATCGTGACGACGTGTTCGTCGAGGGACTCGACGTCTTCGAGAAGTTCGCGGTCGTCACCGAGCGACGCGAGGGGCTGCGGCGCCTGCGAGTGGTGGACCTGGCCAACAGCCAGTCCCACGACATCACGTTTCCGGAGACCGCGTACGGCGTCTTCCCGGGCGGCAACCGCTCTTTCAAGACCGACACGTTCCGCTTCAGCTACTCGTCGCTGGTCACGCCATCGTCAACCTTTGACTACAACCCGGCGTCGCGTGCGCGGACGCTGAAGAAACAGCTGGAGATTCCCAGCGGCTTCGATCCGGCCAAGTACGAAGTGCGACGCGCGATGGCCCCTGCGCGAGACGGCGTCGAGGTGCCCGTGTCGATCCTCATGCGCAAGGGCACGCCGCTCGACGGGTCGAGCCCGCTGCTGCTGTATGCGTACGGATCCTACGGCTACACGATGGAGCCGACGTTCGACTCCGGCGTGCTGAGCCTGGTCGACCGCGGCATGACCTACGCGATCGCGCACGTCCGCGGCGGCCAGGAGATGGGCCGGCAGTGGTACGACGACGGGAAGATGCTGAAGAAGAAGAACACGTTCAACGACTTCATCGACGTCGCCGAGTATCTCGTCAAGGCGGGCTACACGAAGTCCGATCGGCTCGTCGCCAATGGAGGCAGCGCCGGCGGGCTGTTGATGGGCGCCATCACCAACATGCGCCCCGACCTGTTCAAGGCCGTCGTCGCCGACGTGCCCTTCGTGGACGTCATCAACACGATGCTCGACAGCAGCCTGCCGCTGACGGCGCAGGAGTGGGAGCAGTGGGGCAACCCGAAGGACGCCGAGCAGTTCGCCTACATGCGGAGCTACTCGCCGTACGACAACGTCGAGCGGAAGGCGTACCCGTGGCTGCTGGTCACGACGTCGTTGAACGACTCGCAAGTGATGTACTTCGAGCCGGCCAAGTGGGTGGCGAAGCTGCGCGCGATGAAGACGGACCGCAATCCGCTGTACCTGAAGACCAACATGGCCGGCGGGCACGGCGGCAGCTCGGGCCGCTACGACCAGTTGCGCGAGGATGCGTTCCGTTACGCGTTCATGCTGGATGCGGTGGGTCTTTCGAAAGCCGGCACTACACCGAGTGCGTCGCGGTAGGACGACGGTAGGCCGGAACTTCAGTTCCGGCAAAGCGCGCGCAATTTATCGAGAAGGGCAATCGCCGCCGTCGCATCCGCGCCCGCCTGTACGAGCGCCGCTCGGTACGGTATCGGCCTTGGGCACGAGATCCACGCAATCGGTGGCGGGTTTGAAAAACTCGTGGCCCTTCGGCCCAGTGGCCAGGTTCACCGACTGCTCGTTGCTCTCGCGGACCTGCTCGACGGCCTCCGCGACGTGCGCGCCGCGCGGGTGACGTCGCAGGTACTCCGCGTGCAGCTGGTCCAGGCCGGCCAGGTAGCACGGCGGGTAGCCCTCGCACTCGCCAGGCAGGCCGTTGGTGACCACTTCCCATGCCAGCGGCTCGGCCGACATTGTCTGCCGATGCGCGTCATGCAGGCGCCAGAGGCCGTCGCTCACCATCAGCCACTGCCCCGCCGGCTCGCTGTAGATGAGGTCGGCGTCGTGGGTTGCGAGCCACGTCCTGTACGGCTCGTGCTTCGTGCCGTCGATCGTCATAGGGATGGCGCCGAGTGTTCGACGCATCGCGCGCACCCAGAGCAGCGCCAGGCGACCACTGGTCTCTGCCGGCTCGGCCGGGTTCGACAACGCCGCGCGCAGCCGGTCCGAAAGATCGCCAAGCGCCGCAAATGTCTCCGCCTCGTCGGCCAGCCCCTGGGCGGCTTCGCGCTCGATCGGCAGCGGCGCGGGCGGCTGGCGGGTCGGCGACGCTGCGGCCGCGGCGAGCGCGATAGCGAGGGCGGCGCCGGTCACGGTTTCTTTTTGGGGTGCGTCGCCCGGTGTGGCAGCGCGTCGCTCAGGACTTTCAGGCGCTCGATGACATCTTCGTGAAGAACGAGCATCTTGTCCTTGAGATCGGCCAGATCGTCCTTCGTAGCGAACCGCTTCAGGTCGTCCTTCGTAGCGAACCGCTTCAGGTCGTCCTTCGTGGCAAACCGCTTCAGGTCGTCCTTCGTGGCAAACCCGGCCAGGTCCTGCTTTGTCACCATGTCGCGCCGGATCGCAGAAAATTCAGCGCGCATCTCGGTGCGAAGTTGCACAATCTGCTCTTCGAGCTTTGTCACGCGGCCTGGCAGGCTGCGCAGCGGCTCAACGATTTTCTCGAGATTGTCCATACGTTCTTCGAGCGTTGGGGCGTTCATCATCGAACTCCTGCGCGGCCTGGTGTGAGCCGCCCTGAAGTCCGTTGCGATCTTCGTGCCCACCGTCGACGACGACGGTAACATCGTCCCGGTCGTGACGCTACAACAAGTCTTCGTCATCGCCTCGATTCTGGTTTCGGCTCACGGGGACCACCAGCCGGCGCCCGCAGTACCGCGCCAGTTCACCGGAACGGTCGTCGCCATTCACGATGGCGACACGATCTCGGTCCGCACGGTGCGGGAGACGATTCGGATCCGCCTGGAGGGCATCGACTGCCCGGAGTACCGGCAGCCCTACTCTGCCCGCGCGAAGCAGTTCACCGCGGAATTGGTCCATCGCAAGGACGTGACCGTCGACGGCCGTGGAGAAGACCAGTACGGCCGGCTGCTCGCTCGAGTTCGTGTTGGCGGGGTCGAGGTCAACGAGGCCCTGGTGAGAAACGGCCTGGCGTGGCACTACCAGCGCGCGGAGATCGACCCGGCGCTCGCCGCCGCCGAGCGCGCCGCGCGTGCCGCGCGCACCGGACTGTGGGCCGACCCGAACCCCGTGCCACCCTGGCGCTGGCGCCGCGACCACCCGCGCTAGCGTCTGACAGGGGTCGGGCCGGACCCCCGAGCCGCGCTACTTCAGTCGATCGGCCGGCTGCCTGCCGACGGGCTCACACAGAGGTTGCCCATCGCGCCGCCCCGTCCCGGTACGACCGGCCGGACGTCGAGTGGTAGAACGCGTCGAGCCACCGCTCGCCCTTGGCTGCAATCAGCCGCCATTCAACCTTCATCGACTGTCCATGGCGCTCCAGCCAGGCCAGTGCAACCGAGGTCGCCCAGGCCTCGCGCGAGCCGGCCCCACTCTCGCCTTCGGCGGACAACACGCTGCTCGAGATCGCGCAATGTCGAGCCTACGGCAGCCGCGAATTCATCCGTCAGCTCCCAGGCTCCATCGGCCCGCTGCAACGCAACCAGTCGCAGCACCTTGTCGCGATTGCCGTCATCTGACGCGGCAGCCCGTCGCTGGAACTCGCTGAACAGGGATTCGAGTCGCGATGACGGAGCCGGAGGCCGCCCGGCATCGGGCATCGTCGCGCGACTCAGGACGCGGTGCTCGAAAGAGGCTCGTCGCCTTTAGGGCGTGGGGCTCGATAGCGTCCAAGCACAGGCGCAACGCGTCGTCTTGCATGCTGAGCCGCGCTCCCAGCGTCAAACGGGCAATGCGGTCCACGCCTCCCCACCCGGACGTCAGCGCAATCGGCACGCGGCGCAGCTTCATGTCGCCCTTGACCGGCGTCTCGCGGCGCTCGACGGCGACAAGCGATGTCTCGCGCGACACCAGGTTGTAGCGCACCGCGAGGTCGATGATTTCGCGCGAGACGCCAATCGTCCTCGTCCGTCCCTGACGCGAAGCGCGAGCGCCGATCCACTCCGGGCTTTCCTCGAGTTCGCGGATCCGCGCGCGCGCCGCCAGCGTGCCAATCGTCTGCCCGGGAGTCATTTGCGACGGATCGAGCAAGACGTCGAACGTCACTTTCCCTTTCGGGCCCACGCCCGTCAGCGTCAGCGTCGACGTCGCGAGCGTCTTCACGAACCCATACATCACCAGGCGCGATCCGGCAAAGAGCGGCGGCACGGTTGACGGCGCGGCGACGACGTCGAGCGCGCCCCAGTCGAGCGCGACGTCGGTGATGGCGGGCGCAAGAAGCCGGCCGAAGAGCCGGACCACCTTCGACTCGATCCGCTCGCCCGGGAAGATCGATTCGGCGCTGCCGCCACCTGCGCGTGCGAGCCCCTGCACCAGGTGACGGCTGGCGCCGGCGCCGATCCCGAATGTGAACACACGCGTGGTATTGGCGTGCGCCTTTACCAGCGCGAGCACGGCGTCCGTGTTGCTCACCTGGCCGTCCGTCAGCACGACCACCTGGCGCGACAACTCTGCGGCATGCTTCTGCGTCAGCACACTCTCGAGCGCAGGAAGAATCTCGGTGCCGCCGCGATCTGCGGACATGTTCGCGACGAAAGCGCTGGCCGACGCCAGACTGGTCTCGTCGTAAGGCCGGCTTTCAGGAAACAGCGCCTCGAAGTTCGATCCGAAGCTGACGATGTTGAAGCGGCAGCCGGGGATCATCGAGCGCAGGCAGAGCTGCAGCGCGTTGCGGACCTGCTCGATCGACGAGCCCTGCATCGACCCGGATTCGTCGACGAGGAAAATGACCTCCGCCGGCCGCGGATCGGTCGGAAGCGATGGCACGAAGCTCACCGCGACGGCGGTCGCGCCATCGCCGTCCTTCTCGACCCGCGCGCACGGGGTGTCGAGTCCGTCGGCGGCGACCGTCAGCACGAAGTCGCGATCGAGCGCAGCTTCCTCGGCCGCCAACGTCACCGTCGTCCTGCCATCTTTCACGGCCATGGAGATCGGGTGCGACGGGGACTCGATGCGGCCGACCGAGCCTGAGATCGACAGGTTCACAACGAGATTCAGGCCGTACGGCACGCGCCAGTCGCGCGGCGGGTTCAGCGTCTCGAGCATCCGGCCGGCCGACGCCGACGCGATCCGACGCCGGCGCGTAGCGTGGCGACACCGTCGTCGGCACGACGAACCGCAGCGCGCCGCCCTGGACCTCCAGCTCGCTGACGTAGGTGATCTTCAGCAGCACTTCCTTGCCTGGCGGCAGGTTGCCGACGCTCGCCTGGAAGACATCCGGCCGCTCCTCGTCGAGCAGGTATGCGCCGTGGCCCGCCTGCATCCCGTCGTCGTACTCCGCGAAGGCCGCCTCGCGTTCCATCGCCTTACCGACGACCAGCCTGCCGTCGATAAAGACTTCGAAACCGCAGACGGCCGCGCCCTCGTCGAGCGGGAACAGGTAAACCGCCTCGATCGGCTGTGACTCGCGGTTGACGAATTGCTGGATGATCGTGACGCGCGAGCAGAGGTTGACGATGTCGGCGACGACCGAGACGCCGGTCAGCGGCACGGGGACATCGGAGGTGGTGAACAGGCCCGCGCGCGAGGGAGTCGTCAGTGTGTCAGGCATCATCGTCCTCGATACTGGGATCTCGACCGTTCAAATGTAGACGGCACCAGGCCGCAAGCTCCTGCAAGCGGGCCGGCGACGGAAGGCGCACGTCACTCGAGACGTGCAGCTCGACGCCTGGCGCTACGTTGACGCGTCGCCACACTTCGCGCGGCAACGGCGCCGACACGGCCAGCACGGATCCGGCAGTGGGCGAGTCCACGCCGTCGAGCACCTGCCGAATGTCGTCGAGCGTCCGCCCGGCTTCCTGCAGCGCCTTCACCTGGAGCAGCCGGTCCAGGTGTTCGCGGCTGTAGTGGTCGCCGCGGCCGACGCCCAGCGGCGCGGGCAGCAGGCCTTCGTGCACGTAGTAGCGAACCGTCCGCCGGGAGACGCCGCCGAGGTCGGCGAGTTCCCCGACGGAATAGCGTTCTTCCGCCATGCAAGGATTAATACGACAGTTACTGTCGCTATGTCAAGTGTCGCTTTAGAGGCCGTGAGGAGGTTGGACCGGTGCGCCGAGCACCTAGCGTGCCGCGCAGACGAAGCTGGCCGCCTCGTCGACGCTGCCCGGGCCCTTGTATTTCGCCACCTGCGGATAGACGCACAGCGGACGTGTGCGGCGTGTGGTGTCTCCGACCTTCTGCGTCGCGACAAGCCGTGCCGGCGCGACCCCTTTCTCCACCCACTGCACCAGCGGCGTGATCGTGTCCACGCGATCGGGACCGACGCCGCCGGAACAGTGGAAAACCCCCGGCATCATGAACAGGCGGAAGAACTCCGTGGTCTGCGCGCCCATCGTCTTCATGACGCGCTCGTAGTACTCCACTCCCATCATCGGGTTCAGCGCGGGATCGGCCCAGCCGTAGTACATGAGGATCCGGCCGCCACGGGCGCGAAACGGCGACAGGTCAGGGTCTGTCGCGTTGAGCAGCGCGGAGATGGCGTCCAGCTTCGCGGCGTCCTTTTCCACATCGAACGTGCGCCAGTCGAGCTCTGCGCCTGGCGTCGCCATGTGCTTGAAGAAGGTCTCCATGAACGAGCGCGAGATGGTTGGCTGGCCAGTGCGAATCAGCCACGGGTCCCAGCCGCTGCGCGGGCCGGCCGCGGTCGGCGCAGGGGCTTCACTGCCGACCGGAAAACCGGAGAACAGTTTGCGATCGCCAACCTTGACGCCGCCGTAGATCGCGTTGAGCGACGTGATGTCCGGGTCCGACAAGCATGCCTGACCTGCAGCCGCGCTCCCGCACCGTGGCAGGTCCACCGATGGATTGAAAGCGCACGCGCGAGGATCAGCAATCAACCCGTCCTCAACGCCGTCGCCGGTGTCGCACTTCTTGTAGACCGCGTCGGCCACCACGTGCACCTTCTCTTCCGACAGGGGCGCAGCGTCGAGGGCGCGATGGATCACCGCATAGTGCGTCATGGTCCCGGTGAAGTCCAGCACCGGCGCGCCCACGACGATGCCGTCGAAGTCGTCGGGGAAGCGCTGGGCGGAGATGAGGCCCTGGCGCCCGCCGGTCGAGCAGCCGTCGAAGTAGGCTCGTGACGCGGGCGCGCCGTAGTACGCGCGCGCGATAGTTTTGGCCGTGAGAGCCGTGACGTGAACCGCGCGATAGGCGTAGTCGATCAGCTTCTGCGGCTGAGACGCAAACGACGCCAGCGGCTCGCGGACTCCGTCGTGGCCGGTGTTGGTCTGCGCGACGGCAAAGCCCTTTGTAACCGCCGTGTTCCGTCGAGACGCGCGGCCCCCGGCTGTCAGCGTCTCGCCAGCGAAGCCGCCATTGCCGAACATGTAAAGGCGGCCATTCCACGCAGCCGGCAGACTGACCTCGAAGCGAATCTCCGGCTGAACAAGCCCGGTCACGCGGCAGTAGGCAGCCGCGTCGCCTTTTGCCGGCACCGTCACGGCCGTGTCGATCGAGAACTCATATCCTGTCAATGCCCGCAGCCCGGCGCACGACTGGGCCGGCGCCTTCGTCGGCCGATCGTCTTTCCACGCCTCGAACTGCTGCGCGTGCGCGAGCGTGCCCGAAAGGATCAGGATGACGACACCCATCAGCGTGAGTGTGAAGCGTCTGCAATCGGCCACGGCTCGCCTCCGAGAACTGGTCGGCTGCACGGACATGAGGCTGGCGCATTATAGAGGCGCGGTGCGCTGATTGGCTGGCTACTTCGGTCCCTTCACGACGAATAAGTCCGTCAGCAGGCGTGTAACTCAGGGCTCGACGCGGACTCTGTTCATTCCGACCGCGACGAGCAACCACGCCGCCGTCAGGCACGAGAAGCCGACGAACATCGGCACCAGCGATTCGGCCCCTCCAATTGCCATGCGACGGTACGATTCCGCGGAGGGCTCAGATGTCATCCCGAAAAAGCGCAGCACGTTGAGCAGGCCGAGGACTCCGCCCGACAGCGCCGCGAAAATTCCCGCCAGCGAGAATGGACGCATCAGCGCCAGCCGGCGTTCGGTCGGACGGGCGACGTACATGATCGCCCGGACCAGGGGGATGAAGGCAATCACCAACGTGAGCTTGGCAAAGAAACCGGCGCCCTGCAGCATTTCCATGGGTTTCCTCCGCTGAGTTTGTCGATAGGCTATAACGCTGCCTGCGGCCATTCGTGACGTATGTCACGTCCCGGCGCGCCGCGCGTTCTTATTGAGATGGATCGGGAAACCGAGCACGCGCTGGTCGGGCGGCTCCGCGAGGGTGAGACCGAGGCGTTCGATGTCATCCACGAGGCATTCCACGCGCGGCTCTTCACGTTCCTGCTACGGCTGTCGCGGCGGCGCGACGTGGCCGAAGATCTCCTCGAGGAGACGTGGCTGCGGCTGGTGAGGCACGCGCCGCGGCTGCGGCCTGACACGCGTCTGGGTCCGTGGCTGTTCACCGTGGCGCGTAATCTTCACGTGAGTTACGTCCGTTCGCGGGTTCTCGAGGACTCGGCCGTGTCGAGCCTGATCGGGCTCTGGCCGTTCAGCGTCGAGCGTTCATCGCCGTTTGAAACGACCGCGGCCAACGAGCTCCAGCGCCGCATCGAGCGGGCCTTTGCGTCGATGCCGGCGACGTCTCGCGAGGTGCTTCTGCTCGTGGCCGTCGGCGGCCTGGATCAGTCCGACGCGGCCGATATATGCGGGATTACGCCCGAGGCACTCCGCCAGCGCCTCAGCCGGGCGCGTGCCGCGCTCGCGCGCGCACTTGAAGACGGGTGCTCCGGTGCGGGTGTCCTCGGCGAGGTGATGCCATGACCGATTCTCTGCTCCGTACGCTCGCCACCCTGCCCTCGGCGCAGCCCGATGCGGCTCGGGCTGTGCGCGTCCGAGCGAAGTGCCACGCCGCGCTCGAGCGGGGCCGGCCACGCCCCGCCACCAAGCGGCGATACGCGGCCTTCGCGTGGGAGCCGCTCGTCGCGGGCCTCGGCGGGCTCTACCTCACGGAAACGATTCGCCAGGTGTTGCACGCGTACGGCGTGTTGTGACGAGCCTCTGGTACGGATTACCTGGAGCCCTTTGCCTCGCGCCGTGGTGAGGGCGGCGGCGTCCACGGCTTCCCAGGGCGGCTCACCGAAAAGCTGGCCGAGCGAGCCGTGTCGGCGGCACGGTCGTACGTGACGTCGCCGCGGGTGACGTGCGACACGTGAACCACCCGCACAGTGTATACGCCGTCGGTTTCTCCCTCTTCCAGGGGATACGTGAAAAGTGCCAGCCCATCGCTGCCGCTCATTGCCGTGGTTCGCCCTCGTACGGCGCCGTCCGGAGTAACGACGTCGATTTGAACGCGAGCGGCAGCGACAGGCCGGTTCCTAGCGTCGCGAATCGCGACGCGCCAACAGGCAGAGCCTCCGCTGAACGCGCGGACCGGCTCGCGAAACAACGCATCGGTCGGCGCCACTTCGGCCACGTGCATCCGAAGCGACGCCTGACGAGCGCGCTCCAGCTCGGCGCTCATCGGGTCCCCGCCGCGGCGCGGTCCGCCGCTCCCGAGCCACACCGTCGCGGCGGCGACGCCCAGCGCGCTGGCCGCGACCGCAGCCCACCGGCGGGGCCGATCGCGCCCGCGTGGACGCCGGGCCTCTCTGCTCTGACCGACGGGCATCGTGTCCTGCTGCCAGGTCGGGGTTCATCAGAATTCCACCTTCACCGCGAGCTGGATCATCCTCGACGCGAACGACGTCGCCGTGGACCCGAAGTTGATCGCATTGCGCGTGTGCGTGATCTTGCCAAACGCCGGATCGTTCATGCTCAGCACCGGCAGCGCGAAGTGCGGGTGGTTGAACGCGTTGAACACCTCCACCCGCAGCTGCGCACGCGTCGACCCGCCCACCGGAATGAACTTCACGACGCCGAGGTCCAGATTCACGTACCCGGGCCCGCGAATGATGTTACGGCCGGCGTTGCCGGCGACCAGCTTGCCGTCGACCATGTTGGCCGCGAATGCGGTGGTATCGAACCACTGGTCTGGCGAACGCTGCGATCGCGGCAGGGTCGGATCGTGCAGCAGGTTGGGGCGTGCCACGCCGCCGGGAATCGTCCCGACGGTCACCGTGCCCGGCATCCCTGAGCGCGCGACGAACACACCGCTCAACTGCCAGTCGCGGCCGATTGCGCTCACGACGCGATTGCCGGAATCCCACCGCTTGCCGGGGCCGAACGGCAGTTCCCACACGGAGCTGAACGAGAAGCGATGCGGCACGTCCCAGTCCGACGGCCCGCGGTTCTCCTCGGGATCGAAGATGTTCTGCACGCCGCCGGTGACGTTGTCGCTGAACATCGCCGAGCTGACAGTGTCGATGGACCGCGACCACGTGTAGGCGCCCAGGAAGAAGACGCCGTCGCTGAACCGCTTCTCGAGCTTCAACTGCGCCGAGTGATAGCTCGACTCGCCGACGTTGCGGACGACACGGACCTTCCCGAGGCCGGGAAACGGCGCCGGCGTGCCGTCGGGCTGCGCCTGATTGACGTTGACCACAAACGGCAGGTTGGCCCCGCGCGATCCGACGTAGGCGACCTCCGCCAGCATGCCCGCCGGCAGCTCGCGCTGAACCGCGAAGTTGAACTGGTGCGAGTACCCGCGCCGCAGACCGCGATCGACGCTGTTTGTGTCGTAGCCGGTGGGATACGCTCCCGGCTCCGGGAACGGCGGCGGCGTCTCGTCGAACATCCACTGATCGAACAGCTCGTACTGGCGGTAGAACGGCGGGTTGAACTTGATGTCGTCTCGTTTGGCGTTCTCGGGCGTGTAGAAGAGCCCGTAGCCGCCGCGAAGCGTGGTCTTCGGGGTCACGACATACGCAAAGCCGACGCGCGGCGCCCAGTCGTCACGATCGGGGCTGACGATGAACTTCGACTCGCCGTTCTGACCGGCCGACACGATCCGCGCCTGGTCGACGTCGAACATCGACATCTCGTCGTTGGGACTGAAAAACGGCGTGTAGGTACTCGTACCGAAGGCCGAGGTTCAGGGTCAGCGCGTCGCTGATCTTCCAGTCGTCCTGCGCAAAGGCCGAGTATTGGCGATCCATCAGCGTGGGGTCGCCAAACCGCCGGCCGCGCCAACTGTTGAACGGCTGTCCCAGCAGGACCTCCGCCAGCTCGTGGCTCCCGACAAACGTGTAGTTGGTTGTCCGCATCGGATAGAAGTAGAAAGCGCCCGCCGGAAAGATCGCGTAGTAGTTGTTTTCGCGCCGCTGCCGGAACTCGCCGCCGAACTTCAACGAATGCCGTCCGGTGGCTGTAGGTCAGCGTCTCGTTGGCCTGCCAGAACGTCTCCTTGAAATACAGCGGCTTGAAGTCGTCGCCGCCGAGCTTCGTGTAGGCGTTCAGGTAGATGGCGGGCAGTCCCGAGTAGAGGATGTCGTCGTTGACGCCGGTGAGGCCGGTCGCGCTCGCCAGGTTCTTGCCATGCGCGTGCGACAGCACGTCCAGCTCGTAGCGATGGAACCCGAGCCGCGTCTCGCTGACGAGCGACGTGCCGAACAGGTGGACGTGCGACAGCACGGCGTTGTGGTTCCGGTCGTCGTGAATCCCGCCCTGGACGATGCCGCGTCCCTCGTCGCCCGTCTCCATCGAGATCCCCTGCCAGTCGTCGAGATTCCAGCCTCGCGCGGGAAGGCGCGGCATCTGGCCGCTGTAGCGGCCGAGCGCGTCGGCGGTGTCCAGATGCAGGTCCTTCATGCGGTAGCGGAAGAACATGTTGTCGTTGGGCGAGAAGACGTGATCGACCCGGACTCCGCCCTCGTGCGAGTCGATGTCGTGCGGCTGGCGGATGAAGTAGTTGCCGAGCGGGTAGTCGTTGGGAAGGTTCGGCTCGGCAGGCGCGTTGAGGAGTGCCCAGCCGAATTCCGAGAACCGCCCCGGCGGGATGACGTTGCCCGGGAAGGGCTGCCCCGTCCGCGGATCGATCACCGCGCTCGGCAAAATGGACGAGAAGTCGCCGTTGCGGAACTGCGGTTCGGGGACATAGGCGAAGGCCTCATTGATCCGCCGCAGCGTCTCGCCCTGATAGTCGCCAAAAAAGAAGGTCTTGTTGCGGCGCACCGGTCCGCCGATGGCGCCTCCGAACTGGTTCTGCTTGAGGGAAGCCTTCTCCGACGTCAGGGGGTTGCGGAAGAAATTGCTGGCGTTCAGGGCGTCGTTGCGATGGAACTCCCAGAGGCTTCCGTGGAACGCGTTGGTGCCGCTCTTCGACTGAATCGAGATCACGCCGCCGGCGGTATGACCGTACTCGGCAGAGAAGGTCGACGTCAGCACCTTGAACTCGCTGATCGCGTCGACGTTCGGCCGGAGGTCCACGTCGGACTCCCGGACCGACGAAATCTGCACGCCGTCGAGCGTCACGGAATTGGCTTCGGGCCGCATGCCGTTGATCGAGAAGGTCACGTTCGTCGTCGCGCCGCCTTGATCGTTGGATGTGTCCTGCACGCCGTTGCTCAGCAGCAGCAGCGAGAAGAAATCACGCCCGTTGAGCGGCAGGTTCTTGATCTCGCGCTCCTGCACGATCTGGTTCATGTCCGGCTGATCGGTCTGAAGCAGCGTCTCCGAGCCGCGCACCTCCAGCGTCTCGGTCAGCGCCCCGACGGCGAGGGCGAAATCGGTCCGCAGGCGCTGGTCGACGACCAGCCGCACCGGGCTCACCACGGCAGCTCGAAAGCCCTGCGCTTCGGCGCGCAGCTCATATCTGCCGATGGGGACGTTGGCGATGGTGTAAGTCCCGTCGCGCTCCGTCTGGACCGAGCGCGTGAAGCCTGTGTCGAGGTTGGTGGCGGTGACCGACGCTGAGGCAAGCACCGCCTGGCTCGCGTCCGCGACGCTGCCGACGAAGGTTCCCGTCGTCACCTGCGCGGCCACCCGGCTGGACGAAGTCGTGACGAGCAGCAGACCGGCGACGGCGACGCGCGCGAGCAACCTACTGGTCTGTCTCCGCATGGCTGAAGCTCCTCGAGCCGCAGCCTATGACGGTCCGTTCGGCCAGCCACCCTCCGAATGGAGGGGCTAGTCGCAGTGGAGGATGCCGCGATCGAGCGCCGTGGTCACGGCAGCGGTGCGGTCGTTGACGCCGAGCTTCTCGAGGATGTTCTTCACGAACCACTTGGCCGTCGTCTCGCCGATGTCGAGCTCGGCGCCGATTTCCTTGTTCGTCAGGCCTCGCGCGAGCAGCCGCAGGACCGTCAGCTCGCGCGTCGTCAGGTTGGCCGCGATGGGGTATTCGTCCAGCTGCCGGGCCGCCTCGCCAGACAGGCGGCGGAGCCCGCTGTGCACGGCTTTCACCGTGTCGACCAGCTCGACGCCGCTCGCCGTCTTCAAGACGTACGCCTGCGCGCCGGCCTCCAGCGCCCGATGGATGTCGTCGTCGCCGCCGTGCACGGTGAGAACGATGAAGCGGCTGGCCGGGAAACTCCTCACGAATCGCGCGCATGGTGGCGATGCCGTCCATGCCCGGCATGGTGAGATCGAGCAGCGTGACGTCGGGCTGGCTGGTGCGGAAGAGCCGAATCGCATCGCGGCCGCATGAGGCCTCGGCGACGACCGCGATCGCGCGCTCGCGGGAGAGGATGGCGGACACACCGGCACGCACCAGGTCGTGATCGTCGACGATCATCACACGGATGCTGGCGTCCATGCTGTTGGTGGCTCCACATTCTACGCTCTTCAACGAGGTGGCCATGCGGCGTCGGCGCGAAAGGGCTGCTGGCGGTATACTCTCGGCTGCTCCGCCTCCACTTCCGTCGCGGGCAAATTCCGAGATGGACCGGCCCTCACGGTCGACCTCGCGGATCGTCGGGTGCCTCGTCGGCGCCATGCTCGTGCTGCAGCCGGCGAAGGCGCTGGCGCTGGATCCTGCCAGGCTCATCACGCAATACGGCCTCGACATCTGGCTGACCCGCGACGGGCTGCCGCAGAATTCGGTCAAGGCGATCGTCCAGACGCGGGACGGGTACCTCTGGCTCGGAACCTCCGGAGGTCTCGCGCGATTCGACGGCGTGCGATTCGCCATCTTCAACCGTGCCAACACGCCGCAGCTGCGCGACAGCCGCATCACCGCGCTGGCCGAGGGACCCGACGGCAGCCTGTGGATCGGAACCGCCGCGGGCGGGCTGATTCGCCTGAAAGACGGCGTCTTCGAAGCGTACCGATCCGAGGAAGACACGTCGTACGAGGAGCGGTCGCGGTGGCAGATTCGATCGATCACCCCCAGCCCCTACGGCGACCTGTGGATCGGCACGAGCGGTGGCGGGTTTCGACGATTCGCCGGCGGACGGTTTGGCCCCCTGTTGCTCGATCGCCACGTCGTCCGCGCGATCCTGGAAGACAAGGCGCACCGCCTGTGGGTGGCTACGTCCAACGGCGTGCTCGAGCTGGTGTGGAAGGCTCCGGCGTTTCAGATCGAGCGGCACCTGCTGGCAGGTCGCATCGTCAACGACATCTACGAAGATCAGGCCGGCACGATCTGGGTTGCCGCCCGGGGCGGGCTGACGCGTGTGCGCGGAGAACGGGTGACCACTCTTGGCTCCGAGGCCGGCTTTCCTGCCGACGCCGCCCTGTCCATCACGGGCGACCGGGACGGCAACCTCTGGGTCGGCACCATGGGAAACGGCCTCGTGCGGCTCCGGGGCGAGCAGTTCGACGTGCTGAAGGCCCGCGACGGCCTGTCGAACGACTTCATCCAGGCACTCCACGAGGATCGCGAAGGCAGCTTGTGGATTGGGTCCAACGACGGGTTGAACCGGCTGCGAGACACGCGCTTCACGGCGATCACCCCGCGCGAGGGGCTGGCCGGCGAGGCCGTCAACTCGATGCTGGCCGGACGCGACGGCTCGGTCTGGATCGGCACCGAAGGCGGCGGGCTGAATCGGCTGCAGCGCGGCCGGCTGGCGCTCTACTCGACCGCGACGGGCCTTCCGAGCAACTACATCGGCGCGTTGTTCGAGGCCAGCGACGACAGCCTGTGGGTGACCGGCGACAGCGTCATCACGCGCATCAAGGACGGACGGATGCGCGTCTACACGACCGCCGACGGCATCCCCGAGGGCTTCGTCTCCGCCGTCGGCGAGGATCGCGACGGCCGCATCATCATCGGCGGCGAGGGTCCGCTCCGAGAGCTGAAGGGCGACCGCTTCGTCACCTACGGGCGCTACTCACGGCAGATCGAATACTGCTACTCGATCACCCGCGATCGTCAAGGCAACCTCTGGTTTGCCACGACCGGCGGGCTGCTGCGCGTGGGCGACAGCGGCGATCACCTCTACACGACCCGCGATGGCCTGCCCGACGAAGGGGTGCATTCCGTCTATCACGACGCCGCCGGCACCGTCTGGGTGGCGACGGTCAGCGGGCTGGCGCGCCTGAAGGACGGCAAGGTGACCAGCTTCTCGAAGGCCGGTCCGCTCGGCGAAATCGTGTTCGAGATCCTCGAAGACGACGCCGGGAACCTGTGGCTGAATGGGCGCCAGGGCATCCTCAAGGCTCGGCTGCGCGATCTGGACGCCTACGCGGAGGGCACCCGCCGCGACGTGCCGGTGACCCTCCACGGGCTCGCCGACGGCTTGAAGAGCACCGAGTATGGCGTCGCCTACATCCAACGCCCGGCGTGCCGCACCATGGATGGCCGGCTCTGGTTTGCGACGACGCGTGGCGTCGCGTCGGTGGATCCGGCGGTCGAGCGCTTCAACCCGCTGCCGCCGCCGCTGCTCATCGAGGCCTTCGTCGCTGACGAGCGCCGCGAGGGCTCCGGGCCCATCGAGGTCGCCGCTGGCACCAGTGCGTTCGAGATTCAATACACCGCGCTCAGCCTGCTGGCGCCGCACAAAGTCCGCTTCGCCTATCGCCTCGAGGGCCTCGACACCGGCTGGATCGACGCCGGCGCCAGGCGCGTCGCCTACTTCAACCGAGTGCCGCCTGGACACTACCGCTTCCGCGTCCGCGCCGCCAACAACGACGGAGTGTGGAACGACGCCGGCGCCGCGCTCGACATCCGCGTGCTGCCCTACTTCTACCAGACCACCTGGTTCCGCGCGTCGCTGGCAGGGCTTGCCGGGCTGATCGTGTTCGGTCTCCACCGGCTGCGCCTGCGCCGTGTCGAGGGCCGGTACGCCGTCATCATGAAGGAGCGCAATCGAATGGCGCGCGAGATCCACGACACGCTCTCTCAGGGGCTCGTCTCGATTGGCCTTCATCTGACGGCCATCGATCAGGACCGATCCGCCGAGCGTCGCCGGCGGAACCTGGAGAAGGCGCGCCAGTTGGTGGAGGCGAACCTGGCCGAGGCGCGCCGATCGGTGTGGGACCTGCATCCGCAGTACCTCGATCGTCGCGATCTGCTGTCTGGCCTCCGGCGTGTCGCTGACGATCTCCGCCAGGACGGCAAGGTCGCAATCGACGTCTCGACATCGGGGGCCGTTCGGCGCCTGAAGCCGGAAGTCGAAAAGCACATCTTCCGCATCGCGCAGGAGGCGATGGCCAACGCCGTTCGTCACGGACAGGCGGCGAACATTCGCGTCGAGCTCGGGTTCGACGGCGATCGCGCACAGCTCTCCGTAAGAGACGACGGCCGCGGGTTCGAGGCAGCGGCAGCGACCGCTGGGTTCGGCTTGACGAGCATGCGCGAACGGGCGGCGCAGATCGATGGGCTGCTCCGCGTGGAGAGCGCGCCTGAAACCGGTACGTCGGTGACGCTCGGCGTTCCCCTGCCGCCGAGGCATGGCGGCCTCGTGCGCAGCGCGATCGCGTTTGTTCAAGAGCTCGTTCGACGCGCCTAGCATCCGAGAAGACCTTCGCGCCCCAACCCGACCCAACCTTACCCAACCCGACCCAACCCGCCCCAACCTGCCTACTCTCCGCACTCAAATCGCCGGCTCGTATCCCGCCGGCGCCGCCGCGCCGCGAGCGAGCGCCTGCTTCAGGTCGCGCGCGTGACGGCATGCTCCGCGGTACTCGAACCCCGGGCAGGAGCACTCGACGTCCTGTCCATCGCTGACGGCCAGCGTGTAGCACGCACCAGGGCTCGACGAGCTGGCCACGCGGTACTTCGTGACTTCGGGGCCTTTCAACGAGCGCGCCAGCGCGAGCAGGGCTCTTCTGGCGAGTGAAGGGTCGAGGGCTCTCGCCGCGGGGCCACCGGCGCCTGCATCGGCTTCGGTGGGCTGCGTGCTCGCCAGTTCTCTCAGCAGCTGTCCAATCTGCTCGTCGTCGAGGTCGGCCGCCGAGACGTCCGCGAGCCGCGGTGACAGTGCGCCCAGCGCGCGCTCGAGTTCCTCGAGCACGCCGGTGTACGCGGCGCCGCTGACGGCCTTGCCTTCGATGACGGCATCGACCAGCGCCGCCTTGGTCTCGAGCACCGCACGGACGAACTCGTCGATGGTGTCCGAGCCGACCGCGTAGGTGACGTTCACGGTGCCCGTCTGGCCGATGCGGTAGGCGCGGTCTTCCGCCTGCCAGTGGTTGGCCGGCACCCAGTCGAGGTCGTTGAAGACGACCTGCCGCGCTGCCGTGAGGTTCAGCCCCGTGCCTCCGGCGATGATGTTCGCAAGGAAGACGCGGACGCCGCTCTCCTGCTGGAACCGGTCGACCAGCGCCTGGCGCCGTTCGACCGGCGTGCTGCCGGTGAGCGTCACCGCCGCGTCGCCGAAGTGACGAGCGAGCGTCCGGATCGGCTCGTCGAAGCACGAGAACACGATCACCTTCTCGCCCTGCTCCACCGCGTCATCGACGAACGACCGCGTGGCGTCGCACTTGGCCACCGCAAGCTGCTGGCGCGCGCGCGTCAGCGACGCCAGCAACTGAGTCCGTTCGCGTGCCTGCCCGCGGGGCGCCCGGCGGCGGACGCTGCGGTCCTGGTCGCGCGAGCCGCGCCGATCGATCAGCAGGCGGATCGCGCGCCCAATCTCCTTCGCTCCGACTCCAGCCTTCACCTCGACCGGCAGCCAGGCGCGGAGCTTCGGCGGCAGCGACAGCACCTGGTCCTTCGTGCGGCGCAGCATCACGCCGTGCAGCTGCAGCGTCAGCTCCTCGAGGTTCGACGCGCCGTCGGTCACCCAGCCGTACTCGGTCTGCTCGGCGTCACAGTAGCGCTTCGCAAACGACAGGAAGCTGCGGCCAAGCGGGTGGGCCACCAGCTGCAGCAGCGTGAACAGGTCGCGCGGCCGGTTCGTGAGCGGTGTGCCCGTGAGCGCGTAGACCGGCGGCCCTCCGGCCGGCGCTGGGCCCGATGCGGCGGCGCCTGCGATGTCGCGGACGATCCGGCTGCGCGCGCTCTTGTGGTTCTTGATGTAGTGCGCCTCGTCTACCACCAGGCCGCCCCATGGGATGGCTTTGATGGCGTCGAGATGACGGCTCAGGATGTCGTAGTTCACGACCGCCCATCGCGCGTGGCCTGCCAGCGAGCCGGCCGCCGGCACGATCGCCACGTCCGAGGCAGGCTCGACAGCACGGATCTCGCGCGCCCAGTTCTGCTTCAACGATGCCGGGCAGATGACCAGATACGGCCCGGCCGGCGCGGCCTCGCCGAGCGCCACGATGGCCTGGCGGGTCTTGCCGAGGCCCATGTCGTCGGCCAGGATCGCGCGCCGGCGTCCCAGCAGGAAGGCGACGCCCTCGATCTGGTGGGGAAACAGGCCCTCCGCCAGTTGGCAGGCCTTCGCAAACACGGCATCGACACCGGCCTCGGGCGTCTCGCGCAGCAGTTGCGCGAAGAGCGAGGCCGTCCCATCGAGCGGGTTGGGATCGAAGGTCGCTGTCATCGCGCACCTCCCGCCAGAGCTGGCAGGATCACCCAGCAGCCCTCCCGCAGATGCCGCGCGCGCTGGCGTTCCGCAAAGGAGCGGTAGCAGCGCGGGCAGAGGTCGTGGTCGCGGCGATAGGCTACCCTGCCCCGGCGATGGTAGCGGGCCTCGTGAACCTCGCACTCGCGGCAGAGTGTCTGCCTGCGGGCGGTCCGCCAGCCTCGACGCCGCGGCGGGCGCGAAAAGAGGCGGCGAGAGTGGTCGGGCGAGGGTGACGGTCGAAATGCGGGGCCGGGCGAGCTCTCAGCCATGGTGTCCTCTCTCTTCGAGAAGACACCCGGAGTCGCGGCGATCGTCTGGATGCCGCGCGGACACTTCATTGCTGCGCTCTGGCAGCCACATCGCCGGCCCGGTCCAGCGTCGCGCACTCGCGTGACGTGTGGTCAGGGCGGCAGGCACCTTGGGATGTCCGTTCCAGGTTGCCGGGCGCGAGTCGTTCGCGCCGCTCCGGATGTCGCGACGAGTTATTGCAGAGTTGGTGCCACTCACTTCATTCGCGAAACGCGCAGAGTTTTCACGGGGCGCCCACCGCTTCCCGTCCACCGTGGGCGTCAGCCGCCGTCTCTTGTGGATGTCGATCCGCGACCATCGCCGGCCTCCAGAGCAGTCACCGACTACCAGTGACCTCGCCCGATCACATCACCAGCGTGCGACATGTCAGGTCATACGCCGTGGCTTCGCTCGGCGCGGTCGTTGCCGCTCGCTCGGGCGGCGCCACTGCACCAACGCTCTGAGTGTTTCTCGGCGAATGGCATTCGTGAACATCCCCGAGCCTGACGCTCAGTTCTGCCAGACGCCGAATCCCTGCGCGCGCAGCCACGCCGCCAGCTTCGGCTCCATCGCCGCGGCCACTCGGAATGGCAGTCGGGAGAACCCCTCGACCAGGTCCATCCGCAATCGCACGCCGTGCGCCTTCACGAATCGAGCGGACTGCGTGCCCGCCAGGTGCCGTTCGAATCGCGTCTCTGGTGGAAGACCGGTTACGCCGACGTAAAGACACCCGCTGGCCGCCCCGCCCGGGTTCTTCTCGCGGAACTTGCGAATCTTCATGACGGCCGGGTCGAGCTCGATGGCGTAGAGGCTGTGATGCCCGCGGGCCCATGATTGCGGCGAGTATTCACCGCAGAGGGCGAAGAGGTCGGCCTCCACGGTTGTAGGCCTCGCCTCTTCGAGCGGCTCGCCGGCGGCCACCTTGCGGCGGCCGCCCCAGTGGAAGAAGACCTCGGTCGTCGTCTTCCTCGCGCGGATCACGAAACCGTGTCCCCACTGCGGATAGTCCGCGTAGCGGACGATGGCCCCGGGTGTCATTAGCATTCGCGCGCGATCGCCCGCCTGGCGGCCGTTAGTGGATCGCCATGAATGACGGCTGCTGCTGCACGATCATGATGCGATGGTGCTGCAGATCGAGCAGCACCGGGAACTGCTGTAGCAGCTCCGAGCCGATCACCCACTGCGCTCCGAGCGCGGCCATCGACTGCTGCAGCAGCGTCGGCAGCAGACCGAATCTGCCGCGAAACCGAAGGCCCGCGAACTCGATCTCCGCCTCGTAGACGTCCGTCTCGAACTCGCCGACGATCGGAAAGAAGTCCTTCTCGCGGCCCACGGGCCGTCCAGTGACCGCCGCGGGATCGAGGTAGGACAACCGCGTGCCGGTATCGAGAAACGCGATGCCGTGACGGGCGCCAACCGGATCTCCGCGGTCGGAACATCCAGCTGCAGCGGCGTGCGCAGCGACACGCCGTCGCAGCCGAGGCTGCCATGGGACAACACCACCCTCTTCGTGCCGAGGTCGATCAGGCACTCGAACCGCTGCAGGAGGTCGCCGCCGATCACCGCGTCGATCGTCGTTCCCAGGTACTGGCCGATGGACTCTGCGGTCACGCCGGCAACCACCGCGACGGCAGGTGGTACTCTGGCCAAGCATCCGCAGCGGCACGCTTCCGAAGCTGGCGGGCGTTCCGGTGACGATGGCGGCGCGGACCCCGTCGCAGACGATGACCGGCACGCCGCGGTGGAGCTCGACATCGAAGGCCTCGGCATCGAAGCGGCCGCGCTGCGCCTTGCCGGTCAAGGTGCGGGAACGCATCGCCGCGCGCGACGAGTAGTGCACCTGCTTCATCGACATGGCGTCCATCTCCCGTTCGAACTGCCGCGCCTCGGCTCGCAGTGAACGCGCGAGGCCCTGCAGCTCGAGGGATGCGCCGGCGTAGCTCTCGATGCGCTTGGCCACGCGCTCGAGCAGGCGGCGGGCGCCGTCGTAGTCGCCCTGGCGGTTCAGTTCGAGGGCGTCACGACGCGCCCGCGCGGCATAGATGCCTGCGACCTGCAGGTCGACGGCCGTGTCTCTCGGCTGCGCGTCGTTGCGCTCGTGCGAGGCCCACGTCCAGCGCACTTCAACTGGAGGCGCATCGAGCGCGCCTTCTTCGGCGTCGGCACGAATCCTGAGCACGGCCTCCTCGCCCTCGACGCCGTCGGGCAGCGTGACCTTGAGGACGATCGTCGATCGACTGGCCCGACACCAGGTTGCCAAGGCGGACCGTCGTCGTGTCGCCCTCCTGCCGTGCATCGAAGTCGCTCAGCAGCTCCACCCTGGCGCCCCTGGGCGCGTCGATCGACAGCGACGCCCCGCGCGCGACGACCTCCAGCGACTCGGCCAGCTCGCTCGTCAGCAGGTCGCCGATCTGGCGGGCGTCCTGGATGAAGTAGCCGTGGCCGCCGCCGGCGCGCGCCATCCCGCTCATCAGCTGCTCGTCGAAGCCCGCGCCCACGCCGAACGTGGACGTCACCACGCCGCGCTGCTGCAGTTCGCGGGCGTGGCGCTCCAGCTCCCGCGGATCTGACGATGCCCTCGTTGGCCTGGCCATCGGACATCAGCAGGCAGCGGGCGCCCGTCGCCGGGTTCGCGGCTTCGGCGAGCTGCTGACAGCCCGCGAGCCAGCCGCCGCCCAGGTTCGTGCCGCCGCGGGAATCGATCTGCGCGCACCTGTCGCTCGGCCGCCTCGCGCGCCTCGGCGTGCGCGGGCGTCAGCGGCATGACCACGTCGACAGAGTTGTCGTAGGCGACGACGGCGAAGCGGTCCGTCGGCTGCAGCATCGCGATCCCCTGGAGGATCGCGTCTCGCGCCAGCACGATCTTCTCGCCCCCCATCGACCCCGAGCGATCCAGCACGAAGGCCACGTCCACCGGCGGACGCTTCTTGTCTCGGTCGGACACGGGGGCCACCAGCGTGACGGCGACATGCCGGACGCTGCTGCCGGCGGCGCGGATGAGCGATCGGTCGGTGCGGGCGGTTAATTCATTCATGAGTGCTCCTTCATCAGTGCTCGAGCCAGTTCGAGCAGTCGTTCCAATTTGCGGTTCATCACGCGCGAGAGCGGCCGTCGCACGTGGAGTTCGATTTCGGGCGCCAGGGCGATGCGCTCCCACTGGGAGCGCTCGCCGGGGGACACGTGCCCTGCGGCGGGCGTCGTCGGTGGCGCCGTGCGCGCCGACAGGCTGTACCGCGTCGCGCGTTCCGCATCCGGCGTTTCGTGGCCGGACAACACCGATCGGATGTAGTCCGCCGCGCTCTGCTGCTGTGGCGGCAGGGCTTCAGCCCTGTCTTCGGCGCGCTCGGCCAGCTGGCTCAGCTCGTTCTGCGACAGCCCTTCGATCTGCTTGCGGATCTCGGCGAGCGGCAGGTGCTGGTCCTGCAGCTGGCGGATCAGGCGAAGCCGGTCCCGGTGGACCTCGCTGTACCTCGCGCCGCGCCCGGCGCCATCGGCGGGCGGGAGCAGGCCCTGCTGGACGTAGAAATAGACCGTCCGGGGGGAGACGCCGGTGTCGTCGCAGAGGGCCTTGAGGTCAAACTCAGCCACCCGATAAATATAACAGTAACCAGTTTTACTGTCAATATATTCCAGCGCCAACTACGGGTTTTCTGCGTCTCATGTCATGCCCGGAGCGCCACGGCGGTCAGCGGCGCATTCGCCGAGACCGTCGTGAGTTCCGGTGCGCCTTTGTGCCTGGCGTGTGCCTTTGGTTTCTTGCCGCGGTCTCTCCGAGACCGGGCCGATTCGATCCGCGTGGCGCCGAGTTGACGGGCGACCCGAGCCTGGCGGGTCGAGTGGTCTTCGAGACCATCGGTCCGCCGCGTTTTCAGATGGGGCGAAGTCTCGGCAGCTTCCGCCCGCCTTTCCTGCTCTCGCTCAATTGCCTGCTCCATGCGCCGCCGACCGACAGCGTTCGCGCTGTGGACAGTCGGCCAGTACACGGTTGGCCAATGTCCGGTCTCTTCCATCCAGCACACCAGGTCGTAGCCAGTTCCGAAGTGCGAGCAGTTCGGCATCGACGCGTAATTGTGCTTCTCGAGCCATTCGCCAGGAGTCAGTCCCTCCGAGCACTCGTCGCACGCACCAAGGTCGTGATCGAGGCTGGCGAACGCCACAAGACCAGTCTCGAGGAAGCCCTTGGCTTCCTGAATCGTCTTGACGTGCGTAAAGCCTCGAGGCGCCGGCCGAATGTCGTCGAGCCATAGGAATATCTTTTTCATTTGAGCCTTGCGTTGCGTCCAGCGACTTCGTGATGTGCTCCTGCTCGTCGTGGCTGACCATGTCGGCAGCGCGCATCTACCTCTCGAGTGACACCTGCGGTTCCGATGCGCCAGCGCCGACAGGTTCACGGGATGGCGACGCCCGTGAACCCATCGCGCACTGACACTCGACTAGCGCAGCCGGTCGACCATTCCGCGCCGCGGGCGCGGACGCGCGACATCGGCTGCCGGAAACGCGACCGCGTGGACGACGCCCTGATCGGTGGTCAGGGCCGCGCCGAGGATCCCGCCGCCTTCGACTCGCAGATCGCGGCCGGCGCCGACGGCGGGATAGAAGGTGCACTGCGCGGCGCTGACGGCTTCGAGGAAACGGCGCGGGCTCGGCTCCGCGAAGCCGTCGCCGCCGATGCCGCGGTCGAGCACGTCGAGGCCGTAGCTGCGCACCAGCTTCGGCATCAGCGACGCCCAGGTGCGCGGGGAGTCGAAGACGTCGAGGCCCGCAATCTGTCCCCGAATCGCGAAGACGGCGCCCACCTGCCCATCCTGCGGCCGCAGCCCCTCCACGAACTTGTCGAGGTTGTGCCGCTCCTTGTCGTACATCGCGCTGGCAGCCCGCGTGCGGGAGTCCGAGCCCATCCGCGCCGACTTCATCTCGATCTCCCCCCAGATCGCGCTCTGGTCCGACGCCGGCGCGCCATCGCTACGCAGCGACATCGAGACCTGCTCGACCTTCGCGCGTCGGCCGCTCGAGTGGTAGGCGTGCGGCGCCGGCGTGAACTCGCGGCTCACCTCGCGCCAACGCCCCGCTTCCACGCACGACACGGGAATCGTGAGGCTGGTCTTCGGCGGCACGAGGATCGTCAGGTTGACGATGCGATTCTGCTTGGCGCCGATCAGTTCCTCGCCGTCGACGATGAGCACGTGGCGCGGGCTGTCGTTGACGACCTGCAGCTCGGGCACGCGGCCCCCGTCGGACACCTCCGTCACGCGTGCCGTGCCGGCGGCGACCGCTTCCGTGAGCGTGTCGTACCATGGCTCGGGCGCCGGCTGGCGCAGGAGGGGAAAGACGGTCAGGCCGGCCATGGACTGTGACGAACCGAGAGAAAGCGACGACAGGAACGCTGCGAGATGCTGCATCTGGCCCTCCAAGGCTGAGCGCCGTCCCGGCCCGGTCGGGCGTGGAGGGCGTATACTCGATTTGAATAACTAAATTATAAATAAATGGATTACGAAAATCAACCTCCCGATCCCTATCCGCGCCGCCGCGGCCGAACGCCCAAGCCGACGGACCATCCAATCGGCCGGCTGATCCGCGAGCGGCGGCTGGCGCTGGGCCTGTCGCTGGCGGCGCTGGCCGAGAAGGTCGGGATCGGGCAGACCTCGGTGTCGCTCATCGCCCTGATGGAACACGGGACGCTGCCGCCGCGGCGCGACGTCGCGGAAAAGCTGGCCGACGTGCTGGGCCTCGACCGCGACCTGCTGCTCGAGTGGTCGTCGATGCGCGTGTCGCCGCACATGCCGTCCGAGGTGCTCCAGCAGCGCCATGAGTACCACGCCGCGCTGCGCGACGCGTGGGAGACAACTCGAGGCAGCGTCGAGCGACGGCGCCGGAGACCCATGCCGCTGCCACGGGGCTACACTCGTCGCACTTGCAAAGCTGGGCATCGCGCTCGCGATGGGACCGCTCGAATCCTTCGGCACGATCCCCGTCTACCCTGCCGGCGCCGATCCGGACCGGTTTCGCGGCAAGCGCGCGGCCTATGTCAGCCGCACCCAGGTCGAACGGCTGATCCAGGGCAAGGCCGACCTGGTGCGCCCCATCGCCTACTTGATCGACGACGAGGATCTCGAGCGCCTGCGCCGCCGGGTCTCGTCTCCCGAAACACGGCCGACCTTCGCCGTCGTCTCCCGGCCACTGCCCGTCGTCATCGACTCGCGCGAGCCGTACGCGATCCGCTTCGAGGGCCGCGTCATCCTCGCCTACTGCGCGTGGGACGGCCGCGAACTGGTGGTGCTCGAGCCCCCCGGCCATCGCGGGTTCGCGCGGCTCAAGGCCCGCAGCACCGACGCGCTCGAGGATCTGGTGGTTGGACAGGTGGTGGCCCTCAGCTGGTTCCCGTTGTGACAGCGGCGTCGAGAACCCATTCGCCATCATCGGCGGTGGGCGTGACACGACAGGTCATACGCCGGGGCTTCGCCTCCTCTCGGCGCAGCGCGCGCATTGGATGTGGGTTCACAGGAAGCCTGTCTCACCCCCGACCAACCTGACCGAAGGGACGGCGTTGGCGGTGGTGCGGAAGCTGGTTGGGGCGATTCAGGAAGTAGACCGGGTCGGGTCGACGCGAGCGCTCCAACCGGGGCTGCGCGAAGCTGACGTAACCAACAAGGCCGGAGGTATCTCGCGCCGTGAGGAGATCACCTGGCGCAGTTCAACCATGAGTAGTAGGGTATCGGGCGAGATGGCTTCCCAGACAATGCCGCCCGCCGGTTGGATGGTCGCACGCGCCTTGATGGCCATTGGCCTCATGGCTGGCTTCTATCTGTTTGCCCTGGCAATTGTGACCGGGCTGATCTGGATTCCGTACGCGGAGTTGATCTATCTCGAACGGGTGCACCTCAAGATCGCGGCCGTCTGCCTGGGCGCTGCCGGCACGATTCTGTGGGCGGTGATGCCTCGACCCGATCGCTTCGAGCCGCCCGGGCCGGAGTTGACCGATGCCGCGCAGCCGCGGCTGTTTGGCCTGATTCGCGATGTGGCAAAGAGCACCGGGCAGGCCGAACCGCGCGAGGTGTACCTGGTAGCCGACGTCAACGCCTGGGTCACCCAGCGTGGTGGCGTCATGGGCATCGGGAGCCGCCGTGTGATGGGTGTGGGATTGCCACTGCTCCAATCGCTGTCAGTGGGCGAGCTCCGCGCGGTTCTGGCGCACGAGTTCGGCCACTACTGGGGCGGCGACGTCGCAGTTGGTCCGTGGATTTACAAGACACGCGCCGCCATCGGTCGCGCCATTGGTCAGCTCGAGGGGAGCCCGTTGCAGGGCCTTTTCAACGGCTACGGCCGGCTGTTCATGAAGCTTACAACCGCCATCTCGCGGAGACAGGAGTTACGTCGCCGATCGGCTGGCAGCGCGCGTGGCCGGCGCACAGGTCATGCAGCAGGCGTTGAAGCGGGTCAACGCGATGGCGCCCGCGCACCAGGCCTACATGAACAACGAAGTTCTGCCCGTACTGCGGAGCGGGTTCCTGCCGCCCCTCGCCAGGGGATTCGACCTGTTCTGCGCGGATGCCGACGTCATGGAAGCGGCCAGCAAACTGGTGGACGAGACGATGACCAGCGGCGCCACCGGCGAGTTCGACACGCACCCGACGCTGAGGGAACGTCTGGAGGCGCTCGATGAATTGCCGCACGCGACAGCGTCATCAGAGGGTCCGGTACCCGCCGCATCGCTGATGGACGACCTGGAGCGGCTGGGTCGTGCGCTCCTAGAGCATGCAGTGGGCGCCGAGACCGTGTCGCGCCTCAAGCCGGTCGGGTGGGACGCAGTCGGCTCGACCGTCTACGGGCCGCAGTGGCACGCGATGATCGATCGCCACCGCGGATGGCTCGCGACTCTGCGTGCGGATACGCTCCCCATCGGACCGGCCGGGTACATCACGCTGGGCTCGGCGCTGGTCGGGCGCGACGAGATGAACGTCAACTCCGACGAACGGATTGCCCGCGCGGTCCGCCTCATCGCAACCGGCATGGGGTCTCTGCTCGCTGGCAAAGGCTGGACGCTACGGTCCGACATCGCGAAACCACTCATGCTGGTGCGGGGGGACGAGCGATTCGACCCATTTGCCACGGTGAAGCGCCTCGCCGACGGCGGTGTCTCACGGGAACAGTGGCAGGAGTCCTGCGTTGCTCTTGGCATCGCGGGGGAGAGACTCGCGCCCGCGGCCGCCCCGCAGCCTTCGTCGTAGCCTGGTGGGGTGTTTTGCCGGTCGGGCGGGCGGCACCCGTTTCAACGTACAATCGCGGGATGGACTTGCAAGTCGGCTCGCTCGTGGAACACAGCTCGTGGGGTCGGGGCAAGATTCTGGCGCTGCGCCAGCCCAACGCCGAGGCGTATTTCCCGTCGCTGGCGACGGAATCCCAGGGGCCCACGCGGATGGTGCGGCTGACGTCGCTGTCGCTGTCCAGCGTCCAGAGCGACCCGCTGCTCGATCACGTGGAGGGCCGGCGTCCCGGAAGCAAGGCCGGCGCGAAGGTGAAGACGCCGCCCAAGCGGCCCGAACACAATCTGGACCAGGCCATCGAGTGGTTCTCTCGCGAGTATCCCGCGCACTTTGCGGACGAGCGATTCATCAAGGGCGAGGTCGCACTCAAGCGCGCGGCGCAGCAGTTGTTTGCCGACAAGCTGGGCAACGGCGCCGGCGAGCGGTTGCTGGCCGCCGGCAACTTCGCGGAGATCGGCACGCTGCTCGACGCCGTCTACCGCACGACCAAGATTCCCTCGCGCCTCGAGATGGCGGCCATCCACCAGGGCTTGAAGGAGTCCGCGGCGGCCGCGCATCTGCTCGAAGGGCTGCAGGCGCTCCTGGCCAAGCCGAACGCGCAGAGCTTCGCCCGGCTCGCCGACGCCGTCGCGGCGTTGCCCGTCCCTACCAAGGGCCCGCACGTCCAGACGTGGCCGACCGTCACCCTCCTGCCGTTCCTAGCGGACCCCGCGCGCTTCATCGTCACCAAGCCGGAGATCGGCAAGCAGGTCGCCGGCCGCCTCGGCCGCGACCTCGTCTACTCCACGGCGGTGAAGTGGGAGACGTACGACCGCGTCCTCGACAACAGCCGCAGCGTGCTGGAGAAGCTCGCGCCGCTTGGCGCCACCGACTTCATCGACGTCCAGTCATTCACGTGGGTCACGCGCAAGCTGACCTAAGGCCGCCGCTCACTTTTTCCTCGCGGCTCGGCCAGCGCGTCGACTGCTGCCCCTGAGTTCGAGATCCACCTGTGGAGTAGCGAGCTCTCAGACGAGCAAGCCGGCGGTGTGCCCGAAGACGTCAAAGAGCATCCCCTGAATCGGCGACGAGGAGGCAGAGTTCTCGCGGTACGATAGCCTTCATCCCTCTTATGAACGCTGAACGCCGAAGGCACGCGGCGCTGTGCGCGATGCTCTCGCTCGTCACCGTGGTGGCGTGCGCGCCGTCACTCCGCTCGTCAGGCGACCCGTCTGCGCGGGTCCCCAGTTCAGCGACACACGCGGTTGCCGACCGGCCTGCGCTCTCGCCGGCCGAGGCGCTCAAGAGTTTCGTCCTAGAGCCTGGTTACCGCATCGATCTGGTGGCGGCCGAGCCCCTCGTGCAGGACCCCGTCGCGATCGCGTTCGACGAACGTGGCCGGATGTACGTCGCCGAGAACCGCGGCTACCCTGATCCACTCGAAGGCGAGCCAACCCCTGAGCCGCAGGGCGTCATCGCGCTGCTGACCGACACGGATGTGGACGGACGCTACGACTCGCGAACGGACTTTGCAACCGGTCTCACGTACCCGAACGGCATCATGGCGTGGGACGGCGGCGTCTTCGTCACCGTGGCGCCAGACCTGCTTTACCTGAAGGACACCACGGGTGACGGCATCGCCGACCAGCGTCGCGTCGTCCTGACGGGCTTCAACGCGACTCACACCGCGCAGATCCGCTTCAGTCATCCGACGCTGGGCCCAGACCACTGGGTCTACCTCACCAGCGGACTCAATGGCGGCCGCGTCAACGCCCCCGATGATCCCGAGCGGCCGGCTGTCGAATTCGCGTCGAGCGACTCGCGGTACAACCCGCGCACGTTCGAGTTCCAGCTTGTCGGCGGACAGGGGCAATACGGGCTGACGTTTGACGACCAGGGCCGCCGATTCATCTGCTCGAACCGCCATCCCGTGTGGCACGTCGTGGTCGAGCCGCACCAGTTGCGGCGCAACCCCAACCTTGCCTTCTCCGATACTGTCCAAGAGGTGTCGAAGGTGGGCGCCGAAGCCGTGGTATGGCCCCTCACCCGCGACTTGACGACGGCGTCGTTTATTCCGACGCTGATCACCGCGCCGCATGCCGGCACGTTCACCGCCGCCAGCGGCGTCCACATTCACCGGGGCGACGCGTTGCCCGAGGGACATCGAGGCAGCGTGTTCATCAGCGAGTCCGCGCAGAATCTCGTCCAGCGGCAGGTGCGCGAGCCCGACGGGGTCAGCTTCAGGTCGCATCCGGCGCGTGAGGGCGTGGAGTTCCTCGCGTCGCGCGACACCTGGTTTCGCCCTGTGTTCGCCGCCAATGGCCCCGACGGCGCGCTCTTCATCGTCGACATGTACCGCAAGGACATCGACCACCCGGCGTATGTGCCCGAGGCGAGCCGACGGCTCTTCGACTTCACGGCCGGCCGCGGCCTGGGACGCATCTACAGAGTGGCCGCGCAGGACCGCCCGCCCGCTCGAATCGACGTCGATCTCGGCGACACGGCCATCGAGGGGCTCGTGCGCAGACTCAATCATCCCAACGCGTGGTGGCAGGACACAGCGCGGCGGCTGCTGGTCGAGCGCCAGCAGAGAGCTGCCGCACCGCAGCTGCGGGAGTTGGCCGGGCGTGGGGGTGAGTCCGGTCGCCTCCAGGCACTGTGGGCGCTGGACGGGCTGGGCGTCCTGAACGACGAGGACGTCGTGCGAGCGGTACGGGACCAGTCCGCAGGTGTGCGAGAGAACGGCGTGCGCCTGGCGGAGACCCGTCTCCATGCGTCTCCTGCCTTACTGGATGTACTGCTGCTGATGCAGGACGACCCCGACCCGCGTGTGCGCCTGCACGTGGCGCTCGCGCTGGGAGCGCTCGACGACTCGCGCAGCATCCAGGTTCTTGCGGCCATCGCGCGTCGGGACGGCACAGACCGCTGGGTACGAGCGGCCGTCCTCAGCAGCGTGCGCGGCCGGACCAACGCGTTTCTTCAGGCGTTCGTCAGCACCCCGGCGGCGTCGCCAGCTGTGCGGGCCGCCGTCATGCAGGACCTCGGACGGCTGGTCGGCGCCTCGGAGACCGCCGAGCGGTGTCTGCCGCTGCTCATCGCAATCGCCGACCCGAGCGAGGAATTGAGCTGGCAGCCGGCGGCGCTCTCGGGCATCGCGCAGGGGCTGCGTGCGCGAGGCCTGGCCACCGACTCGCAGTCTGCGCTGATGGCGTTGGTGTCGGCGGACACGCCGCAGGCGCGCCTGGCCCGCGAGCGGCTGGCGACGCAGATGGCACGCGCCACGGCGATCGCCGTGATGGACGAAGCGCCCGCCGACCAGCGGCTGCCTGCGATCGAACTTCTCGGTCAGGGAGAATGGTCGGGCACGGGTGAAACGCTGCGGCAGTTGCTGGAGCCGCGACGGCCGGCAGCCGTGCAAGTGGCGGCGGTGCGTGCCCTCGGGCAGCTTCGGGACCCGTCCGCCGCCGCCAGTCTGGTGGACGCCGCACGGTGGCAGGAGTACACGCCACGGATACGCGAGGCCGTGCTGGCGACCCTGCTGTCCGAGGACCGCCTAGTAGACGTGCTGCTCGACGCGATCGCGCGGCACGCCATCAGCCCAGCCGCCGTCGGCGCGTCGGGCCGCAGACGCCTCACGGGGCATCCCAACAAGTCGATTCAGCAGCGGGCCCAGGCACTGCTCGCCAGTGCTGATGGGATCCGCGGCATGCAGGTGTACGAGCGCGCGCAGCGAGAGGTGCTCGCGCGCACAGGCGTCGCCGCGCGGGGGGCCAAAGCCTTCTCGACGCACTGCGCCGCCTGCCACACGTTCAACAGCGATGGGGCGAGTGTCGGTCCTGACCTGAGCGGCATCCGCAACCAGCCCGCCGACGCGATCCTCTTGCACATCCTGGTGCCAGATTTCGAGATCACACCAGGCTACGAGGCGTACACCGTGCAGACCCGCGACCGACGATCGCTCCTCGGACGCATGGAATCGGAGACGCCCACCAGCCTCGCCCTTCGGGATACCTCAGGACAACGTCATACAATCCTGCGGGCTGACGTCGCGTCGATGGCGGCCGCTGCCGGCTCGCTGATGCCTGCCGGCTTCGACCAGGCCATACCAGCCCAGCAGATGGCCGACCTGGTCGCCTACCTCAAGTCCGCACCGCGGTAGAGACCCATGGACGCATCGCTCGACCGCTACCTCGGCGCCTTGCTCGGGCTCGCCGTCGGCGACGCCGTCGGCACCACCGTCGAGTTCAAGTCGCGCGGCGCCTTCCCGCCGGTCACCGACATGGTGGGCGGCGGGCCCTTCGGCCTCAAGCCGGGGCAGTGGACAGACGACACGTCGATGGCGCTGTGCCTCGCCACTAGTCTCGTAGAGCGCAACGGCTTCGACGCGCGGGATCAGATGGAGCGCTATTGCCGGTGGCTGGATCAGGGATACCTGAGCTCCACTGGCCGCTGCTTCGACATCGGCATCACCGTCCGCGACGCGCTGCAGCAGTTCAAGCAGACGGGCGAGCCGTTTGCCGGGTCTACGCATCCGCGAAAGGCCGGCAACGGCTCCATCATGCGGCTCGCCCCGGTCGTCATGTTCTTTCATCGCAACCGCGAGGCGGCGCTCCACTACGCCGCCCTGAGCTCGATGACGACGCACGCCACTACGGAATGTGTCGACGCGTGCCGGCTGATGGCGTCGATGTTGTTGAGGGGGTTCGACGGCGCTTCGAAGGAAGAGGTGCTGCTGGGCGACGGTTCCTTCATCGGCGCGCCGCGCATCGAGGCCATCGCACGGGGCGATTGGCGAGAGAAGTCCGAACAGCGGATCAGCTGGTTCCGGCTACGTCGTGCAGTCACTGGAAGCCGCGGCCTGGAGTGTGTGGGCCACTGATTCATTCGAAGCTGCCATCCTGCACGCGGTCAATCTCGGCGACGACGCGGACACAACCGCTGCGGTCGCCGGTCAGATTGCCGGAGCGGTGTACGGCAAGCTAGGCATTCCGGCGTCGTGGCTCGGGCGGCTCGCGCTGCGAGACCTGATAGAGGGCCTAGCAGTGCGTCTCGCCGGCGCCTCCCAGTCAACCTAGTCAATTCACTCGTCGCCAGGCGCCGATGCTGTTTTCGTCCAGAATCGATCTCGCCATCAGGGTCGCCTCGGTGGCGCACGCGCTCGACGTCCGCAAGGGCACCGAGCTGCCCTACATTGCCCATCCGGTTCATGTCGCACTGCTGCTCGAACGCGATGGCTGGCCGGAGCAAGTCGTCATTGCCGGCTACCTGCACGACGTGGTCGAGGACCTCGAGCCATCCGATGCGCGCGTGCAGGCAAGGTTTCGTGCCGAGTTTCCGGCGTTGATCCCGGCACCCTCAGACCCGCAGGGATTTCACGACGCGGTTGACGACTTCATCGAGGGCCAGTTCGGGCGCGAGGTGAAGCGGCTGGTCGATGCCGTTACCGAGAAGAAGACGGACGCCGGCGGCCGCATGCGACCGTGGATCGACCGCAAACGGGAGGTCGTCGCGCACTTGAGGACGGCCGACGCACACCTCGCCGCGCTGAAGGCCGCCGACGTCACCCACAACGTGCGTTCGATCCTTCTCGACCTGGAAAGCTGGGGGCCGCGAGTCCTCGAGCGGTTCAACGCCAGCCGCCAGGAGACCCTGTGGTACTACCACAGCGTTTCGAGGGAGATCACTGGCCGCCTGTCCGGACACACGACACGCTTACCGGCGTTGCTCGCCGCGAGCGTCCAGGAACTCGCGCAGCGGTGTGCTCCCTGACTCGCAACTCGGCATTCCGGCAGGCTCCAACAGCGTCGGCCCCTCCCCTGCGTGTAGAATGTCTCGCCACCCCGGCCGTTCGTTTCTTCGAAACTGCCCCGCCAGGCAGTGAGGTAGCCCGATGCCTGAACCCTCCCGTCCTGGACCACATCGATATCACCCTGCAACTAGCAGCCGCCTTCGGTCAGGGCGCGGGCACCATGCTGATCGAAGCCGGCGCGCTGCGACCGGCGTACGACGCCTACTCGGAGCACTTCGCCCGTGCGGTGCCATTCTGGGCGACCGACGCGCTCACCAGCATCTCGGTGATGCGCGCGATGGGCTCGTATGCGGCCCACCGGGCCCTGTCGGACCACCGGTTCGTGATCAGCCGCGGCGACGTCGAGAGCGCGCTGACGGTGGTGACGCGCATTCACGCCGCGCCGCTTGGCACCTGCCCGATCACCGGGCGCTGAAACGGCTAGGCGGCCAGTGGCGTTCGTCCTGCTGCTGGGGGCCCTGAAGATCGTCGGCGCGGTCGTGTTGTGGAGCGTCGCGCAGGGCCGCCAGCAGGTGGCATACCCCAGCGTCTTCCCGCCGTGGTTCCACCTGCTGTTCCTTGCGGCCTTCGCCGGCACGGGCGCAGCGCTGCTGTGGACCGCGCGCACCGATCGTCGCGCGCGCGCGTTCGCCGTGGTGCTGGTCAGCTTCGGCAGCATCTTCGTCGACCCGCTGCTCCGCCACGTGCTCGTCACCGCGCAAGGCCTGACCGCCCGCATCGCCGAATTGCTCTACGCGACCCAGGTCGTCGCATTCACGCCGGCAGCGCTGTGGCTGTTTGCCAGCCTGTTCCCCGCCCGTGAACCGCGACGGATTGGCTGGCTCGATCCGCTGGCCCTCGCCAGACTTTGCGCGATCGTCGGAAGCGTCGCGTTCCTAGTGAACCTGGCAGATGCGGCGAGCGGTCACCCGGTGCCAGGACCGCTGCGCTGGCTGCGCCCTGGCGACAAAGGCGACCTGTGGACGACGCTGAGCGTGCTGGACCTTCCGGCCTTTGTTTTCCTGGTGCTGAAAGGGCGGCTCGCGCCGTTGCGCGAGCGGCGGCACGCGTTTCGTTTTCTCGCCGGGCTCGCAGTGGGGATGCTGCCGCTGGTGATCGACCTGCTGCTGGCGGGCGCATGGCCGGCGTATCTGACGGCCACGCGCGGCGGCGATCGCGGACGGGCCGTCGGGATGATCGTCAGCGCGGCGCTGCTGATGGTGCCGCCGCTGACGGCGTACGCCGTGGCCGGGCGCCTGTTCGACGTGCGGTTCATGATCCGCCGCGTCGTGCAGTACGCGCTGGCGCGCTACACGGTGATCGCGGCGCTTTCGGTGCCGGCCGTGGCATTGGCCCTGGCGATCTACCAGCGTCGCGATGAACGGCTCGGCGACGTTTTGACGCTGCGGTCGCCGCTTGTATGGCTGCTGCTGGCGGCGCTCGCGACTGTGCTCCTGGGCAGGCGCGTCCTGCTCGAGACGATCGACCGCCGATTCTTCCGTGAGCACTACGACGCCCGCCGCATCCTGCTGACGCTGGCCTCCGGAAGCGGGCACGCGCGCAACCTCCCCGAACTGGCCACGCTGGTGTCGGCGGAGGTCGATCGCGCGCTTCACCTGCAACACGTGGGGCTGAGCATCCAGGATCCGGAAGGCTCGGTCCTGCGCGATCCGCAGCAGCAGCTGCCGCCGCTTTCGACCGACAGCCCGCTTGCGGCGCTACTGGCCGGTTCGCCGGCGCCACTTGACGTGTCGCTCGAGCCCGACTCGCCATCCGCGCTCGCGAGACTGCCCTCGAGCGACCGTCAGTGGCTCCAGGACACCCACGCGCAGCTGCTGGTGCCGCTCCGGGCGCCTACGGGCTCGCTGCTGGGCGTGATCACGCTTGGACACAAGCGCAGCGAGTTGCCATACAACGCCGACGACCGACAGCTGCTGACGGCTGTCGCCGCATCGGTGGCGCTGGTGATCGACCGGCGCCTGCTCGGCGGATCCGGCGAGGTTGTCACGGAAGGCAGCTCCGCCGACGACCAGCCTGCGGCACAGGAGTGCGTCCGCTGCGGTCGCGTGCACCCGCGCAGCGCGCCGCAATGCCGTCGATGCGGAGGCGACCTGCGCGATTCGCTGCTGCCGACACACCTGGCGGGCAAGTTCGCCGTCGATCGCCGCATCGGCGCAGGCGGCATGGGCGTCGTCTACAAGGGCCACGACCTCACGCTCGATCGCGTGGTGGCGCTCAAGACGCTGCCGCGCCTGTCGGCCGGCGAGGCCGCGCAGTTGCGGCGCGAGGCGCGTGCGATGGCGTCGGTGGAACACCCGTACCTGGCCTCAATCTATGGCGCCGAGACATGGCGTGGCGCTCCGGTGCTGGTGCTGGAGCACCTGCCCGGTGGCACGCTGGCCGATCGCGTCGCAGCCGCGGTCATCCCAATCTCCCACGTCCTCGCCGCGGGACGAGCCATCGCGCAGGCGCTGCGCCATCTGCACGGCCTGGGAATGCTGCACCGCGACGTCAAGCCGAGCAACATCGGCTACGCCGCCGGCGACGTGCCGAAGCTGATGGACTTCGGCCTTGCCAAGCTGACAGCGGCCCAGATGATCTCGCCGGTGATGCACGACCGGCTCAGCGACCTGTCCACGCAGCCGGCATTCGCGCCGGGGCCCGATGCGGCAATGTCCACGGGCCGGCAGTTCGTCGGGACCACTCCGTACATGTCACCGGAAGTGCTGCACGGCCATCGTCCCACCGAGGCGTCGGACCTGTGGAGCCTCTGCGTCTCGCTCTACGAAGCGCTGACGCGGCGGCATCCCTTCCTGCGCGAGGATCTGGCGACGACGGTGGCGGCGATTACCGCGGGGCTGACGGTCGATGCGCGAACGGTCAGGCCGGATTGCCCGCTGGAGCTGAGCGTGTTGCTGTCGTCGGCGCTGTCGGCGAGGATCGACGAGCGGCCGAAGGACATCAACGCGTTTCTCGCGGCGCTCGATGAGGTGCCAATGAGCTGAGGCTCTACCACACCCTGCAGCGGTTCTCCGGCGCCATCGGCGACCCTGCCGCGCAGCCGAACGCCTTTGCGAACTCCGGCATGTTGCTCACGGTGCCATTCGCGCGGAAGGCGCCGGCGGAGTGGGGGTCGGTGACGATGCGCTGGAGCGATTCGGCGTCAGTGACATTCTGGCACCACACCTGCGCGAAGCCGAGGAAGAATCGCTGCTCGGGCGTGTAGCCAGAGACCACCGTGCGCGCCTTGCCCTCGAGCGTGTTCATCAACGCCATGAACGCGACGCGGACGCCGCCGTTGTCGCCGATGTTCTCGCCCAGGGTGAGCCGGCCGTTGAGGAACACCGGGTCGCCGGTCTTGGGATCCTTCACCGGCGAATACTTCGAGTACTGGTCCGCGACGCAGGAGGCGCGCTGCTCGAACGCCTTGGCATCAGCCTCGGTCCACCAGTCCGTGAGGTTGCCCTTGCCGTCGAACTTGCGGCCCTGGTCGTCAAAGCCGTGAGTCAGCTCGTGGCCGATGACGGCGCCGATGCCGCCAAAGTTCACGGCCTCGTCCGCCGACCGATCGAAAAACGGCGGCTGCAGGATGCCGGCGGGAAACACGATCTCGGCCAGCTGCGACGAGTAGTAGGCGTTGACCGTCGGCGGCGTCATCCCCCATCGCGTCCGGTCCACGGGCTTGCCCAGCTCGTCGTAATCGCGCCGCACGTCGTCTCTATTCGCGCGGCGGTTGTTGCCCACGTAGTCCGTGCGCGAGACCGTGACCTTGGAGTAATCGCGAAACTTGTCGGGATAGCCGATCTTGTTCTTGTTCAGAAGTCGGAGCTTTTCAAGCGCCTTCGCCTTGGTCTCCTTCGTCATCCAGTCGAGCTGATTGATGTCCTGGCCGAGCGCCACGGTCAGCGCATCTACCAGCGCTTTCATGCGCGCCTTGCTGTCTGCGCCAAACGCCTTTTCGACGTAGAGCTCGCCGAGCGCCTCGCCGAGATTGCCGTCGACGGCGGCGACGCACGTCTTCCACCGCGGCGGCTGCTCCTTGATGCCACGCAACTGCGCACTGAAGAACGCGAAGTTCTCCTGCTCGAATTTCTCCGCCAGCAGCGGCGCCGACGCGTTGAGCACCCGCCACCGCGCGTAGGTCCTCAGATCGTCGAGCGAGGCCTCGGCCCAGATGCCGTCGAGCGCCTTGAAGAAGGCCGGCCAGCCGACGTTGACTTCGGTGAACGCTGGCGCCTCGGCGCTGGCCAGGTACGCCTTCAGATCGATGCCCGGAACGAGAGCCGCCAGCGCATCGGCCGTCATCTTGTTGTCCCGGTTCTTCGGGTCACGACGGCCCACGCGATCGAGCTGCGCCGCCGCCAGCGTGGTCTCGAGCGCCAGGACGGTCTTCGCGTTGCGGGCCGCGACATCAGCGTCCTCGCCCGCCATCGCGAGCATTCGCGTCACGTGCTCGACGTACCGCTCACGCGTCTCGCGATTCTTCCCGTCGTCTTTGACGTAGTAGTCGCGATCGGGCAGCGACGTGCCGCCCTGGTCCACGCCCATCAAGGTGGCGCTGGAGTCCTTGAAATCCGCGCCCACGGCCAGCGTGAACAGCGTGTTGAGTCCGTCGCGCCTCAGACTTCCGAGCACGCGAAGCAGATCCGTCTTGGACGTCGCCGCGGCGATGCGCGACAGATCGGCATCGATGGGCTGCAGATCCGCCGCATCGATGGCGGCCTGGTCCATGCACGACGCGTAGAAGTCGCCGACCTGTGTCTGGGTAGGAGTGCGCTTCGCTCCGGGCTTCGCGGCGTCTTCGAGGATGTCCTTCAGCGTCCACAGGTTCAGCTCGCGCAGCTCGTCGAACCGCCCGAAGCGCGCCTTGTCGGCGGGCACCGGGTTGTTCTTGCGCCACCCGCCACAGGCGTACTCGTAGAAGTTCGTGCACGCGTCGACGGACGTGTCGATGATGCTCAGGTCGAGGCTCTTGAGCGGCTTGGTCCGCTCGGCGGTTGACTGCGCCGAGGGAACGGTGGCGGCGACCAGGCAGACACCAACAGTCAAGAGAGCGAGCCGTTTCATGGAAACTCCCACGCACTTCAATTCATAGGTTCGCAGATTCACGGGTTCACGGTTCGCTACGGTTCGTGCCCGGTCGACCCCACCGATCCTACATCGTCGGTAGTCTGGCCTGGCCCAGGCCCAGGACGCGTTAACGCGAGCCGACGTCCGGACGTGCCCGCTTACATGTGACTATTTAGTCACATATCATGCCCGCGTGACCGACGACGACCGCGTGTTCAAGGCGCTCGCCGATCCCACGCGTCGCTACCTGCTCGACCGGCTCTACGCGCGTGACGGGCGCACGCTGACAGAGCTCGAGTCAGAGCTGGCGATGACACGCTTCGGCGTCATGAAACACCTGCGCCTCCTCGAGGACGCGGGCCTGGTCGTCACGCGCCGGTCAGGACGGGAGAAGCGGCACTACTTGAATCCGGTGCCGATCCGGCTGCTCGACGACCGCTGGATTGGCAAGTACCGGCTGCGCCCGAGATCGCCTGGGCCGTGGCCTTGATGAACACGCGATAGACCTGCGTGGTCACGCTCTTTTCCGCTGAGGTGATGGTCATTTCGTCTTCTCCGTGAGACGGCACATGCCGCCCGGCTGCTCGTCGATCTCATACGTGAGCGTCGTGTGCGTTTCCGCGGCGCTCTGCGGGTCCCAGACCGGATGCCAGGTCTGCACCAGCCTCCGCGGTGGATCGACTTCCAGCACTTCGCCGAAGCTCGTGCTTGAGCGCAGTGAGCGCCAGTCTTGCGCGGCCAACAGCAACCCCTCGGGCCGAAGGCCCGAGCCCGTATAGAATCCGCCGATGCGTCCACTCGTCCTCCTGCTCGCTCTCTTCGCCATCCAATCCCCGGCCACCGAGATCCGCCTCATCGTCAAAGGCGACGACATGGGGGCCGGGCACGGCATCAACGTCGCCACCATCGACGCCTACAAGCGCGGCGTGCTGCGGACCACGAATGTCATCGTGCCGGGGCCGTGGTTTCTCGAGGCGGCGCGGATGCTGCGCGAAAACCCCGGGCTGGACGTGGGCGTCCACCTGGCAATCACGAGCGAGTGGGAGAACGTGAAGTGGCGTCCCCTGACTTACGCGCGGTCGATTGTCGACGAGGACGGCTACTTCTTCCCCACTGTCTCGCCGCGGCCTGGCTTTCCGCCGAACCGGAGCATCAAGGAAGCCGCGTGGAAGCTGGACGAGATCGAGCGCGAACTGCGGGCGCAGCTCGACGCAGCCAGGCGCCACCTGCCGCAGGCCACCTACACCTGGTACCACATGGGCTTCACGTCGGTTGACCCGACGGTCGCTGCCCTTGCCGCGAAGCTGACGAAGGAATACGGCCTGGTGCAGCCGATGGATCTCGGCATCAAGTTCATCGGCCGTCTGTACGAGAGCAAGGACAGCGGCGCGGTGAAGGCGGACAAGCTGGCCGCACGGCTCGAAACGCTGGAGCCGGGCCTGTGGCTTCACATCGATCACGCCGCGACCAACGATCCGGAGGTCCAGGCGATGGGACACGTCGGCTACGAATGGGTGGCGGCGGACCGCAGCGCGAACCTGGAGATGTGGACGAGCCCGAAGGTGCGCGAAGTGATCGAACGTCGCGGAATCAAGTTGACCAACTACCGCGAGCTGGCGACGAGCCGGAACTGAAGTTCCGGCCTGCGTACTCGTGAACTGACAGAGCGCCCGAACTGAACGGGCCGGCGACCCACGTCTGCGAGCACACATGCGCCGACCAGCAATCGTCATCCTTCTCGCCACCGCCACTCTCACTGCCCAGGCCCCGCCCTTCTCCGTCGTCGAAGCCACGATCCCCGAGATGCAACGGGCGATGGCCGAGGGGAGGGCGACCTCGCGCGAATTGGTTCAGCAGTCGCTGACCCGAATCGCCGCGTATGAGGAACGCCTCAACGCGGTGCTGGCGGTGAACGCGCATGCACTCGAGCAGGCCGACGCGCTCGACCGCGAGCGCAAGGCCCGAAGAGTACCGAGGCCCGCTGCACGGTGTGCCGATCGCCCTCAAAGACAACATCCACACCACCGACATGCCCACGACGGGCGGCGCGTTGGCGTTTGAAGGCTACGTGCCGCCGTACGAGGCCACGGTGACGCGGTTGCTGCGCGAGGCCGGCGCGGTGATCATCGCAAAGACGGTCATGACGGAGCTCGCCAACTGGGTTGCCGGCGGCCCGACACCGATGCCGACCAACTACAGCGCGCTTGCCGGCTTCGGTCGAAACCCGTACGACCCTCGACGCGATCCGCGCGAGGCGACCAGCGACGGACGGCCTGCGCTGGCGACCGGCGGGTCGAGCTCCGGCATCGGGACCGCTGCCAGCTTCTGGGCCGCCAATGTCGGCACCGAGACATCGGGCTCGATCCTCAGCCCGGCGAATCAGACGATGCTGGTGGGGATCAAGCCGACGGTAGGACGCATCAGCCGCTACGGCATCGTCCCCATCACGGCCGACCAGGACACGGCCGGCCCGATGGCACGCACGGTCACCGACGCGGCGATCCTGCTGGGCGCGCTGGAGGCGCCGGCGCCCGATCCCAACGACGCGGCGACCGGGCGATGCGAGCCGCCGCAGGGTCGAGACTACACGGCCTTTCTGAAGGCTGGAGCACTGAAAGGCGCGCGCATCGGCATCCCCCGCGCGTTCTTCTACGACGAGATCGCGGTGCCCGGCCGCGAAAAACCCGCCGGCGGGCTCAACAAGGAGCAGCGCGCGGTAATGGACGACGCCATCGCGGTCCTCAAGGCGCAGGGCGCGGTCATCGTCGATCCGGCGGACATCCCGAGCGTGCTGGCGCCACGCGTTGACGACAACCTCGTGGCCTGGGGCGTGTGCTCCGGCACCAGCGGCGCGCGCGGACAGGACGCGGGCTGCTCGATCGATTTCAAGTACGGCATGAAGCGCGACTTCAACGCGTGGCTGAAGTCTCTTGGGGAGTCCGCGCCAGTCAAGACGCTGACCGAACTGCGTCTCTGGAACCTCGCGCATTCGCAGGCCGGCGCGCTCAAGTACGGCCAGTCGAACCTGGACATCTCCGACGAGATCGATCTGGAGCGCGACAAGCCCCGCTACGAGGCCGACCGCGCGAAGGATGTCCGCCTGGCCGGCGCCACGGGCATCGACGCCGCGATGAACACGCACAAACTGGACGCGCTGCTCTTCGCGGCCGGCAGCGGCGCGTCGATTGCCGCGCGGCCCGGCTACCCGACCGTGATCGTGCCCTTCGGCCAGGTGCCGAACGCCCCGCCGGAGAAATTTCCAGAGGGGTTCAGCGCGAAGCCTTCGCCGTACGGCGTCTCGTTCACCGGCATGGCCTGCAGCGAGCCGCGCCTCATCGCGCTGGCGTATGCTTTCGAACAGGCGACCAAGCGGAGGGTTCCACCGGAGCTTTGATCTCGTCGCGCGCCTTGGGGCCGCGGGCTGGTCGGCGCGCAACGCAGTCCGCGTACAATCTGTGTAATTTCGTAATCGTCAATCTGCAATCTGCAATCTGCAATCTGCAATGGAAGATCTCACCACCGGCTCGCTCTCCCGTCACCTCATGAGGACCGCCAGCTTCATGCTGGTGACCATGGTGTTTCAGACGCTGTACTTCCTGGTTGACCTGTACTGGGTGGGACGGCTGGGCAAGGAAGCAGTGGCGGCGGTGGCCATCGCGGGCAACCTGATGTTCGTCGTCCTGGCGGTGACGCAAATGCTCGGCGTGGGGACGACCGCCATGGTGTCCCATGCCGTGGGCCGCAAGGATCGCGACACGGCGCAGCGTGTCTTCAATCAGTCCCAGGTGCTCTCGGTCATCGTCGGCTTGCTTTTCTTCGCGCTCGCGATGGCGGGCCGCGGCGTGTACGCGCGCGGGTTGGCCGCGGACCACACGACGGCGGCGCTGGCGGGAGACTACCTCACGTGGTTCATCCCGGCGATGTCGATGCAGTTCGCGCTGGTGGCGATGGGGGCGGCGCTGCGGGGCACGGGCAACTTCAAGCCGGGCATGGTCGTGCAGACGGCCACGGTCCTCATCAACATCATCCTGGCGCCCGTGCTGATGTTCGGCTGGGTATCCGGCCGGCCGTTGGGCGTTGCAGGCGCCGCCATCGCGTCGCTCATCGCGGTGACGGTGGGTGTGGCGTGGATGTCGAAGTATTTCCTGAAGGCCGACGCGTTCCTGCATTTCAACGCCACGGCAAAGACGCCGGACATCTCGCTCTGGAAGAGGATGCTCGGCATTGGCCTCCCGGCCGGCGCGGAGTTCGGCCTGATGGCGGTGTACCTGCTGGTTGTCTACATCATCAGCCGGCCCTTTGGCGCGGCGGCGCAGGCCGGCTTCGGCATCGGTCTCCGGATCATCCAGGCCCTCTTCATGCCGGTGGTGGCGCTGGGGTTTGCCGTGGCGCCGGTGGCGGGCCAGAACTTCGGCGCGCGGCAGGGCGCGCGCGTGATCCAGACATTCCGCGAGGGCGCGCTGATGGCGTCCGGCGTGATGCTCGTCTGCGGCGTGATCTGCCACCTCGCCCCGGCGCCGCTCATCGGGATCTTCTCGGACGACCCGCAAGTGATCGCGGTGGGATCCGAGTACCTGCGCATCTCGTCGTGGAACTTCATCGCATCTGGCATCATCTTCGTCGCGTCGAGCACGTTCCAGGCCCTGGGTAACACGGTTCCGGCGCTGGCGACCTCGACGCTGCGTATCGTGCTGGTGGCGATACCGGCTTTTGTCATCTCGGGGTGGGCGGGCTTCGAGCTCTGGTGGGTCTGGTACCTGTCGGTCGGCGCGACGGTATTTCAGATGACCGCCAGCCTGCTGCTGCTCCGCCGGGAATTTCGCCTGCGACTGGCCGGCTGACGGCCGCCGCAAGGCTGCGCACTCTCTCAATCGTCAATCTGCATTCTGCAATCTGCAATTCGGTATGATCTCCCCATGACTCTGCACGACTTCGTCGTCCTCTATACTCAGGAGCACGCCAACACGCGAAGGCAGCTCCACGCCTTTCCGGCCGACAAGTCCTCGTTCAAGCCGCACGAGCGTTCGAACACGGCACAGCAGCTGGCGTGGACCTTCGTCGTCGAAGAGGCGCTGATGCTCAAGGCACTGAGCAACGAACCGGTCCTGGGCGGCGGGTTTCCGCCGCCTCCAGCAACTTGGGCCGAGGTCCTCGATTCCTTCGATGCGGGACACGTGAAGGTGCTTGCGGCGTCGGGCGCGGCCGATGAGGCGAAGCTCAAGCCGGTCACCTTCTTCGTGGCGCCGAAACAGACCGGTGACTTCGCGCCGGTGGACTTCCTCTGGTTCCTCCTGAGCGACCAGATCCATCATCGCGGGCAATTGTCGGTCTACGTGCGAATGGCGGGAGGCAAGGTGCCGTCGATTTACGGGCCGACGGCTGATGAGCCGTGGTTCTGAATTGATCGGCGAGGACCGGTGTCCGGCGCTGCGACCGGCCCGCCGAGGGAGATGCCGGTGGCTCTTGAGGCGCGCGCAGCGGATGCAGATTCACGAACGCGATTAGGGAGGTGTGAGCAAACCGGCGTCGGCCAGCCAGTCGGCCAGGCGCTGTGGCCAGGTGTTGACCGCCTTGAGCTTTGACCGCTGTCCCATGTTGAAGCCGTGGCCGCCTTTGGCGAAGACGTGCGCTTCGACGGGGACGCCGGCGTCCTTGTACTGCTGCAGGATCTTGAGCGTGGGAATCGAACAGCACTGGTCGTCACTGGCTGTGGCGAGAAACGCAGGCGGCGCGGTCGAAGGAACGGTTGCCTGCACGGCCAGCGGCCCGGGGTAGATGAAGATCGCGAAGTCGGGCCGGCCGTTCACGCGGTCGATGGGATCGGAGGCTTGCCGGTCGCCGTCTCCGCTGCCAAACGCGATAAGACCCACCACTTCCCCGCCCGCCGAGAACCCCATCACACCCAGCCGCTTCGGGTCCACGCCATACTCGGCCGCGCGACTGCGCACGGCTCTCATCGCGCGGTACGCGTCGGCTCGGGCGTCGCGCTCTATCGTGTATGTCGACCCCTCCTCACGCTGCAGGCGATGCTTGAGGACGAACGCCGCCACGCCCAGGCTGTTCAAGTACTCCGCCGGCTCGACGCCCTCCGCCTTGAAGACGAGCAGACGATGGCCGCCGCCTGGAATGACGACGACGCCGGCGCCCGTGGCCTTGTCCTTCGGCGGAAGGTAGACGGTGATCGAAGGGTCGTGAATGTTCTTGACCCAGTAATCCTTGGCCTGTTCCGGCTCGGCACGGCGCGCCTCGGACCCCGGTGCTCCGTTGGGCCAGAGGGAAATTTGCTGGCCGCTCTGCTGCGCGAGAAGGTGAGCGGGAAGAGTGAGTACGGCGAGTAGGACGATTCGTCTCATGGCAGTGTAGGGGCGGGTTTCAAACCCGCCCATGTTTCCTCGATCGAGAATGCGGCGGCCGACGGCGGTACCCAGGATCAGCAGGATCAACCCGAGGTGCCCGAAGGTGACCACGATGCGGCTGACCTGGTGCGTCAGCGGCGCCCATCTCCTCGATGTTCATCAGCAGGATGCCAAGCACGGCGATGCCGCGGATGACGTCCAAGGCTTCCAGCCGGTCGCGCGTGGGACCAAAGGCCGTGTCGGGCTGCCCGTCTGGCACGGCGCGATTCTACTGTTGTGGGGAACTAAATCCCCAACGACGATGTCTAAGCCAGCATCATGCGCCCCTCAATCCGGCCGGCTCATGTCCTCCCGCTTTTGATCGTGATCGGGGCCGCGGGGCTGCGCGGACAGCCGGCACCCCCTGCCAAGCCCGGGGCGGACTGGCCCGTGTGGGGTGGGCCCAACCGCGATTTCCTCTCTCCCGCGAGGGGCCTGCTTCCCAGCTGGCCGGCGACCGGTCCGGCCAAGGTCTGGGCGCGCGCGTTGGGCGAGGGCCATTCGGCGCCCGCAATCGAGGGCCGCCGGCTCTACACGATGTACAGCAACGCCACCAGCGAGGTCGTCGCCGCGCTGGACACGGCGACGGGCAAGACGTTGTGGGAGCACTCGTACAAGACGGGCTTTCCTGACGCCGGCGGCGACATCGGCAACGGACCCTTCGCAATGCCCCAGGTGGTCGGCGATCGGCTGGTGACCGTCGGCGGTACCGGTCGGCTCTACTCGCTCGAAAAGCGCACGGGAAGGCCGGTGTGGACGCACGACCTCTACGCCGAGTTCGGCGCCTCGCGCATGCAGTTCGGTTTCTCCTGCCACGCCCTGCCGTACAAGGACCTGCTCATCATGAGCATCGGCGGGTCTGGCAAGTCGCTCATCGCGTTCAACCAGTCCGACGGCAAGGTCGTGTGGGCCAAGCACGGCTTCCCCAACTCTCATAGCTCGCCGCTGCTGATCACCGTCGATGGCCAGCCGCAGGTCGTCGCCTTGATGGGGCAGCAGGTCGTCGCCGTCGATCCGATGACCGGCTCGCTGCTCTGGACGCAAGCGCATCCCACGCAGTACGACCTGGCGGTCAGCACGCCGTCGTGGGGGCCGGACAACATCCTCGTCGTCTCGTCGTCGTACGATGGCGGAACACGCGCGCTGCACCTGACGCAGGCGGGCGGCAAGACCACGGTGAAGCAGCTGTGGCACAACCCGCGAATCAGGGTGCACTTCGGCACGATGATCCGGGTCGGGGGGACGATCTACGGCGCCAGCGGCCACGACGGGCCGGCGCCCATCACCGCGTTTGACGTGACGACGGGCAAGGTGCTCTGGCACTCGGGCCGCGAGTTCGCCAAGGCCCAGCTGGTCTACGCCGATGGCAAGCTCATCGTCCTCGACGAGGACGGCGTGCTGGCGCTGACGACGCCGACGCCGACGGCACTGACCGTCCAGTCGAAGGTGCAGCTGCTGACGAAGGTGGCATGGACTCCGCCGGTGCTCGCCGGCGGCAATTTGTACATTCGCGATCGAAAGACGATAATGGCGCTCAAGGTCGGAGCGTAGGGGCGGGGTTTCAAACCCGCCCGTGCCCATATAAAGGCGATCGGGCATTCGACCGATAGAAGGATGGGCAAATACCTGAGAGTGCCAACCTTCCGTTATCGGCTGCTCTTCGTCGGCGTCAATACGGTCCCAGGCGGCTTGCCGCTCCACGCAGCAGCGCGCGACGCCGAGGCGATGTCCGCGCGGTTTCGGGGGTGGGGCTACGACCACCGCACGCGCCACGTCCTCCTGCTGAACCAGGATGCCACCGCCGCCAGGGTCGCCGACGAAATCCAGAGCGCACGAGCCGCGGCAGACCTCGACCTGCTGCTGATCTACTGGGCTGGCCACCTGCGCGCCAACGGCCGCAAGCACGTCCTCGCGACACACGACGACGGCACCGACGGAAGCGCGAACGGCATGGGCCTGGACGTACTGACCACTGCGATTGGACTTGCGGCTGGCGTCCCTCATCGCGTGCTGATTCTGGACACCTGCAACGCCGCGCCGGCGCATCCTCATCTGCAATCGCTCTCACGACACGTCGCCGACGACGAGTGCGTTTCGGTGCTTGCGGCAGGCGCCGCCGACGCGATGTCTCGCGAAGATCTCCGCCGCGGCTACTTCACGGGCGCGCTGCTCGAACAGCTGCCGCGGGACACGCGCGGTCTCCCGCCAAACATCGATCTGCTGCAGGCGCTGCGGGCGGGCGTCGAGTATCACACCGGCCGTCGCCAGGAGCCGCCGCTTGTCGGGGTGTATGGCACCGAGGCCGAGCTGCGCCTGCCGGCAACAAACGGGAAGCCCGCGCAGGTCGAATCGCGCGGGCGCGTGGGTCGTCAGCTGGTCAGTCGTCCGTCGCCCGCCGCTGCTTCTTGATCTGCCCCCGCGCTTTCTTCTCGTCAATCCGCCGAGCCTTTGCCGCCTGACTGGGCCTGGTCGCCCGTCGTTTCTTCGGCCGCACCAGGGCAGCCACCAGGAGCGCGGCGAGCTTGGCCTCCGCGTCCACGCGGTTTCGTCCCTGGTCGCGCGTCAGGTTGGACGTGACGATCAGGTCGCCGTCCGACGTCAGTTTCGGCGCCAGCTTCCGCAGCAGCCACTCGCGGTCCGCGTCGGAAAACGCGGCCGACGTCGCCGGCGTCCAGCGCAGTTGTACTTTGCTGGCGACCTTGTTGACGTTCTGCCCGCCGGGCCCGCCCGAGCGCACGAACGACACGCGCAGCTCGGCGGCGGGTATCGCGACAGTGTCTGTGACGCGGATGTCGGCCACTACTCCCCCACGGCCATGAAGGCCTGCACGCTCTGCTCCCAGAACTGCGCCAGGATTGGCTCGAGCAGCGCCACCAGCGCCAGCGACGGGCGCAAATCTTCATCCTGCTCCAGGATCGCGCGATACAGGCCGCGGCGCTCGGCGTGCGTCTCGATGAGGCCGTCGAAGGTCTCCTGACCGAGCTTCTGCACGACGGCCGATCCGCCGGCGATCAGCATCTGCGTCGTCAACCAGGCGTCGAGGGCCCAGGCCACCAGCCGCACATCGCCAAAGGCCTGGCGCGCACGGTTGAGCACGGCCATCGTGGCCCGCGCCACAGCCTCGTGGTCCTGCTCGGCTGTCCAGTCGAAGCGCTCGTAGGACCCCAGCGACTCGAGCCAGGGCCTGCGTGTGGCCACCGCGTGATGTCCCGCCGCGAAGTGCGCATAGGGCTGCGCCAGCTCGAACCACTCGATCACTTGCTGCATGGTGCTGACCAGCGGTTCGAGCTCCGGGTCGCCGACATACTCCGGGGCGCTGCGCGGCCCTTGCAGCTGGGTCGCGACCATCGCCTCGGCATATCGCTGCACGGCCGGATGTCCCGGGGTGAGCGTCGATTCCCACGTCTCGTCGTCGAGCTGCAACTGCAGTCGATCGCCATCTTCACGAGTCGGCAGCGCCGCCGCCAGCGCCTTGGCAACGAGGTTCGCCAGCGCCGGAAACTCCCGCTCGACAAGAACAACGCAGCGATCGGATGCGGGCACAGGGACCAGGTCGGCGCCGGGCCGCCCCAGGGCGAGCGCGCCAATCAGCGGCGCCTGCTCCACCGCATGGGCCTCCAGCACGAACGGCACGATCTGCTCCGCGGCCTCGGCGATTTCCTTGGCCGTCTCGACATCGGGATGGTCAGAGGAGGGCTCAGGGCCGGAGAGCACGTCTTGCAGTTTCTGGAGGAACGCGACCTCCGCAGGATGGGCGGACGACATGCATTCTGACGGTAGCATGGTAATTGCAGATTGACGATTGGCGATTGACGATTAGTACGTAGGTCCGAACTTCAGCTCGGGCTCAGCGCGCGATCGGCCGCAGTTTGCTACGATTCGCGGATGCCAAGCACCAAGTCCATTCCCACGCGCCCGTTCGGCCGCAGCGGCATCCCCGTCTCCATCCTTGCGCTCGGCGGCTGGCATCTCGGCCTGCCCAAGACAGATGCGGCCGCCACGCGGCTGGCACATGCGGCGATAGACGCTGGCGTCACGTTTCTGGACAACGCCTGGGACTACAACGACGGCCTCAGCGAGACGCGCATGGGGAAGGCGATTCACGACCGTCGCGATCAGGTGTTCCTGATGACGAAGGTCTGCACGCACGGACGCGACGGCAAGGTGGCGATGCGACAGCTCGAGCAGTCGCTCAACCGACTCAAGACCGACCACCTCGACCTCTGGCAGATTCACGAAGTGGTCTTCGACGACGAGCCGGCGCGGCATTTCTCGAAGGGCGGCGTGGTCGAGGCGCTGGACCGCGCGCGAGAGCAGGGCAAGGTTCGGTTCGTGGGTTTCACGGGGCACAAGGACCCGCGCCTGCACCTGGAGATGCTGGCGCACGACTACCCGTGGGACGCGTGTCAGCTGCCGCTCAACTGTTTCGACGCCTCGTTTCGCAGCTTCGAACAGCTGGTGCTGCCCGAATTGACCCGGCGCGGCATCGCCGTGGTGGGGATGAAAAGCTTCTGCGGCGACGGCCGCGCGCTGAAGAGCAAGGTCGTGACCGCGAAAGAGGCGCTGTCCTACGCCATGAGCCTGCCCATCGCGACGCTGGTGAGCGGCATGGGCACACCTGCGGTGCTGCGGCAGAACGTGGAGATCGCGCGCGGCTTCCGGCCGATGACGGAGAAGCAGCGCGAGGCATTGCGCCGGCGCGTGGCCGGTTCGGCCGCCGATGGGCGCTTCGAGCTCTACAAGGTCAGCGCGCTGTTTGAAGGCGACGAGTCACGCCGCGTACACGGGTTGCCGACGCATGCGGAAGAACTGATGCTGTGAGGCGGAACTGAAGTTCGGGCGCTGCTACGTCCCCAATGGCTCCGCCGCCACGGCCGCCTCCACCGACGTGAATATCGGGAACACCATGTCCAGCCGCATCATCGTCAGGATGCGATGGACGCGGCGGTCGACGGTGGCAAGCGAAATGGAGCCGCCCAGGCGCTGCGCGGTCAGATGGCCCCGCACCAGCGCGCGCACGCCGCCGCTGTCCACGTGAGGGACGTCTTGCAGCACCACAATCAGGTGGCGGTGTCCCTCGGCGAGCACGTTCTGCAGCAGCGCTTCGAACTGTTCGGCGGGCCCGGCGCACAGCAATGACCCGTGCGGCGTGAGCACCAGTCGACCGTTGAGCGTTTCCTGGCCAACTTGCATGGCATACCTCGCTGTCGAGTTCAATCCAGGTATTTCACGAAGACGACCTCGTTGTGGGCTTCGTTGTAGATCAGCTCGTCCACCATCTCGCGGACCAGAAAGATGCCGAAGCCGCCGGCGCGCAGCCCCTGCTCCTCGCGCACCAGGGCGTGATCCAGCGGCCGATCCGGCGCGTTGCTGATGGCGGAATGCGGCAGGTCGGCCAGCGTGAAGCCCTGGCCGGGGTCTGCAATCCGGTAGAGCAGCATCCGCTTGGACCGAAGACACGCGATTCGCACGTGCCGAGTGGTGTCGAGCTTGCCGCCCCACTCGATCGCGTTGCACAGCAGCTCGCGAAACGCCATCCCCACCGACTCGCGCACGGCGTCGGGCAGCTTGGTGTCAAGGCGCATCACGAAGTTCTGCAGGCGGTCTGCGATGTCGAGCGAACAAGGCACCAGCAACTCCAGCCAATCGGGGCGCGCCGACAACACCTGAATCGTGAGGGCGTCGTCGGGCGCGGCGAGCGCCCTGCCGACCACACCGAGGATGGCGCTGGGCGGAAACGGCTTGACGATGTAGTCGTAGGCCTGATTGCGAATGGCGCGCAGGAGGGTTTCCGGCGTGTCGTCGGCCGTCATCATCACGACACGGCGGCCTCCGCCGTCGCCGTTGAGGTGCGCGAGCACTTCGAGGCCGCTCAGGCCGGGCAGCCCGATATCGAGGAGCACCAGGTCGAACCGCTGGGCCGCGGCCTTGGCCAGCGCCTCGTGGCCGTCGCCGGCCTCCCCCACCTCGTAAGACTCGGCCAGCAGGCGCGACAACGCCATCCGCAGTACGCGGTCGTCGTCGACCACGAGAACGCGTTGGGGCGAGGGTTTCAGGGGGTCCATGGCGCGGAAACTCGCGACCAGACGGACATCTTAGATCGGTTCGCGGGTTCGTGGGTTCGGGCGTATCGTAGGAGCCGTCAACGTGGCCATTCCCTCCCCGCCGCCTCACGGATCGCGATCTCTGGCCGAACGGCAGCTGACGGTGCTCTACGAGACCGCCCGCGTGCTGGCCGACTCGGCGACCTATGCAGAAGCGGTGCCGAGGATTCTTGGCGCCGTGGGCGAGGCCCTTGGCTGGGAATACGGGGCCCTCTGGGACGTGGACTCGCGCGCCGGCGTGCTGCGCTGCGCCGCCACCTGGTCGGACAAGCCGGCCACGTTCGAGTCGTTTGCCGCCACCAGCCTCCACCGGACTTTCAATCCAGGCGAGGGGCTGCCGGGTCGTGTCTGGGCCAGCGGCACGCCTGCCTGGATTCCTGACGTCCTGTGCGACCCGAACTTTCCGCGTGCGCCAATCGCGGCTCGCGACGGCCTCCGGTCGGCCCTCGGCTTTCCGCTCTTCGTCGGGAACACGATGCGCGGCGTGATCGAATTCTTCAGCCAGCAGATCCAGGAGCCCGACGAGGCGCTGCTCGACCTGTTTGCGGCCGTCGGGCGGCAGATGGGCGTCTTCATGAGCCGCAAGGCGGCGCAGGACGACCTGGACCGTTTCTTCACGCTGTCGCTCGACATGCTGTGCATCGCGCGAACCGACGGCTATTTCATCCGCGTGAACCCGCAGTGGACGCGCGTGACGGGTTACGACGAAAGCGAGCTGCTGGCACGCCCGTATATGGACTTCGTGCATGCCGAGGATCGCCGGTCGACCCTGGCGGCAGGCGCACGCCTGGCGGCGGGCGAGCCAGTCGTGTGGTTCGAGAACAGGTATCAGTGCAAGGACGGCACGTATCGGTCGCTGATGTGGATGTGCGCGCCGTTTCTCGAACAGGGACTCATCTACGCCTCGGCGCGGGACATCACGGACCGGCGGCAGGCCGAAGACGCGCTGCGCCGCTACGCCAGCGAGATGGCTGCCGCGCGGCAAGTCCAGGAGGAAAACGCGACGCGCCTCAGCCAGCTGGTCTCGGAGCTCGAGGTGGCACGCCGGCGAGCGGAGGATGCCACGGCGGCCAAGGGCGAGTTCCTCGCCAACATGAGCCACGAGATCCGCACGCCGATGAACGCCATCCTCGGCATGACACAACTGCTGGCCCGCTCGCCGCTCAGCGCGGAGCAGCGCGATCTCGTCAGCACGGCGAGCAACGCCGCCGAGTCGCTGCTGGGACTCATTAACGACATCCTCGACTTCTCGAAGATCGAAGCGCGGAAGCTCGAACTCGAGGCCGTCGCGTTTGGCGTCGCCGAAACGGTGGCCGACGCGCTTTGCATGGTGGCGCCTCGGGCGCGAGAAAAGGGCCTTGCCTTGACTTCGCGCATTGACGACGCCGTGCCGGCGAGGCTGGTGGGCGATGCGGGGCGGCTGCGGCAGGTTTTACTGAACCTGGTGGGCAACGCCGTGAAGTTCACCGAAACCGGCGAGGTCGCGGTGCTCGTCGACGTGATGGAGTCGACAGCCGATTCGGTACAACTGCACTTCGCCGTGCGCGACACCGGCATCGGCGTGCCCGCGGACAAACAGTGGCAGATCTTCGGCGCCTTCGTGCAGGCCGATGGCTCGACGACCCGGAAGTACGGCGGCACGGGCCTCGGGCTGACGATCTCGGCGGAGCTGGTGGAGCTGATGCACGGCCGCATCTGGATCGACAGCGTGGTGGGTCGTGGCAGCACGTTCCATTTCAGCGCGCTGTTTGCGAGAGCCGCCGAGCCGCATCTGGCGTCACCGGCTCCGCCAGAGCCTGGACCCGCAACGATCCTGTCGCGCGTGTCGCGCCGGCCGCTGCGCATCCTGCTGGCGGAAGACAACGCCATCAACCAGAAGGTCGTGGCGGGAATGCTCGGGAGCGGCGGCCACCAGGTGGTCGTCGTCGGCAACGGTCACGAGGCCGTCGAGGCCGTCGAGCGCCAGGTGTTCGACGTCGTGCTGATGGACATCCAGATGCCCGAGATGAACGGCCTGGAAGCGACGGCGGCCATTCGCGCCGCCGAGCGCCACAGCGGCCGCCACCTGCCGATCGTCGCGATGACGGCCCATGCGATGGCCGGCGACCGCGAGCGGTGCCTCGCCGCCGGGATGGATGGCTACGTCGCCAAGCCGATTCGAATCGGGGATATGTTTGCGACGATAGCCGCGCTGGTTTCCGGCGACGCACCACCCGAGGACGGCGCCGCTGTCATCGTCGACGAACAGAAACTGTTGACGCACGCGTTTGCGGGCAACGCGTCGCTGCTGGCCGACGTCATCGACGCGTTCATCACCGAGACGCCGCCCGCGGTGGCGACAATGCGCGACGCGGTCGGGGCGGGCGACCTGCCGGCGCTGGCGCGTGCCGCGCACAAGATGAAGGGCACCGTTGGCGTGTTCACGACAGGCCAGGCGCTCGCCGCAGCCGTCGAGCTTGAGGCAGCCGCGCGAGCCGACGACGTCGAGCGCGCCCGCGAGGCGCTTGTCACCTTCGAGAAGATGATCGGCAAACTAGGCGCGCGGCTGAAGGAGATGAGGGCGAAGCACTAGGATCTAGGACCCTATTCTGTACAACCGCTTCTCCGTCCTGATGAACAACGCCCCTTCCGCTACGGCTGGCGAGGCCAGCGACATCTCGTTCAGCGCGTTCTGCGCGACCTCCTTGTAGGTGTCGCCGCCCTCGACGACGACGGTGGTGCCGTCTTCGTCGAGGAAGTAGATGTGGTTGCCGGCGGCAACCGGCGAGGCGGAAAACGTGTGGCCCACGCCGCCGACGCGCGCCTTGAACAACTCACGGCCGGTATCTGCCGCGTAGACGCCCATGATGCCGGTGTCGTGGACCACGTACACGCGGCCATTGTGGACGATCGCCGACGGCGTGTAGCCGGAGGCCTTGGGCTGCCGCCAGGCGATGAAGTGGCTGTCGGCCTTGCCCTCCTGCGGCGAGATGTCGCCGCTGGCGCCCGGCCGAATGGCGAAAAACGGCCGGCTCGCCTCGCCGTTCTGTGCCCCGAAGCCGACGTACAGCACGCCCTGCGAGACCAGCGGCGAGGGAGTGGGCATCGCAAACGTCGGCAGCGTGATTCGCCACAGCTGCTTGCCATCCTCGACGCTGTAGCTGCGGATTGCCGCGTGACCGGTCGAGACGAGCTCCGCGCGCGCCTGATGCTGCCATAGCAGCGGCGTCGACCAGGACGACTTCAGGAAGCCGTCGTATTCCCGACGAATGCGCCAGCGGTCCTCGCCCGTGCGCGCGTCGACCGCGACCAGGTGCGACTCCTCCTCGCTGTCCTGCTGCAGGAACACGCGTCCGCCGCCAACGACGGGAGAGCTGGCAGTGCCGAAGTCGAGATAAATGGCTGTTGGCTTCCACTGTCGCTTCCACAGCGGTTGACCGTCGAGCGTGAAACAGAACAGCCCGATGTTCTGGCCGAACGAGACGTACAGGCGCTCGCCGTCGGTGGCCGGCGTTTCCGACGCGTATGTGTTCTTGCGATGGCGTCCGCCCGAAGGCAACCCCTTGTGCGCCTCGCGCTCCCAGACGACCGCGCCGGTCCGCGCGTCGAGGGCATAGACCATATACCGAATGACGTCGGATTCTTCAGGCCCTTCGTTGTCGCGTGCCCGCACACGACGCATCACCTCGTCGTCGGGCAGCCCCTGCTTGCGCAACTCGGCGATGTAGTCGTTGCCATACAGGCCCGGCGTGGGTTGCTTGAACGGCTTGCCGCTGATGGCGGAGGTGACATAGACGCGGCCATTCCAGACGATCGGCGACGACCATCCGCGCCCCGGGATCTCTGCGGACCAGCGGACGTTCCCGGTCGCGGTCCAGCGCACCGGCAGCCCCGTCTCCTGCGACAGCCCGTTGCCCGACGGCCCTCTGAACCCCGGCCACCCGCTGGGCGTGGAGGCGGAGAGCGACGCGAGCGAGGTGATTATCGCGAGGAGGGCGAGGCGACGCATGGTCACTTCGAATGCCATCTCCACGCGTGCTCGACGATCGTCCTCAGATCCGGGTAACGCGGCGTCCAGCCGAGCACGTCGCGGGCGCGAGCGGGATCGGCGACAAGCTCGGTCGGATCGCCGGCGCGCCGCGGCGCCGGGTCGAAGGGCACGTGCCGTCCACTCACTTCCCCGACGGAGTCGATTACACAGCGCACGGAATGGCCGATACCTGTGCCCAGATTGACCGCCTGGCTCGGAGTTCCCGCGCCGAGCCGCTCGATCGCTCGCAGGTGTGCGTCGGCGAGATCGACGACGTGGATGTAGTCGCGAATGGCCGTGCCGTCCGCAGTCGGGTAGTCGGTGCCGAACACCTTGACCGGGCGACGGGCGCCGAGCACGCCGCCAATCACGAGCGGGATCAGGTGCGACTCCGGATCGTGGTCCTCGCCGATGTCGCTCCCGGGATCGGCCCCAGCGGCATTGAAATACCGCAAGGCCATCCAGCGCAGGTCGTGGCACTCGCCGTACCAGCGCAGCATCTTCTCGACCATCAGCTTCGACTCGCCGTACGGGTTGACGGGCACCTGCGGGTGGCCTTCGTCGATGGGCACGCGCACAGGGTTGCCGTACGTGGCACAGGTCGACGAAAAGACGATCGTGCCGACGCCGGCCGCGCGCATGGCCTCGATCAAATTGAGCGTGCCGAGGGCGTTGTTGCGGAAGTACTTGCCGGGATCCGTCATCGACTCGCCGACCAGCGCACTGGCAGCAAAGTGGATGACGGCGTCCACCCGGTGCCTGGCGAACACATCGGTGAGCCGCGCCGGGTCATTGAGGGATCCCCGCTCTAGCGGTCCCCATTTGACGGCCCACTCGTGGCCTTGCGAGAGGTCGTCGAAGACGACGGGCGCATGACCCGCCGCGGCCAGGTGCTTGCACGTGTGGCTGCCTATATAGCCGGCGCCGCCGGTCACTAATACGTTCATCAAAAACTCGGGTTCTCAGGTTCTCGGGTTCACAGGTTCACGGGTTCACGGGTTCACGGGTTCACAGGTTCACGGGTTCACAGGTTCTCGGGTTCACAGGTTCCTGTCGTCGCGATTGTCGTCCTGTCGTGTGTGGCGCCGGTGATCGCGGCGCCGTCCGATGTCCCCTCGAACACATACGGCTCGCGACCGGTGCGCTCAGCATACTCTGCCGCGATGCGACGGACCCTGTTGGCCGCATCCTCTCGCGCCAGGATCGCGACGGTGCCGCCGCTGCCGCCGCCCGTGATCTTCGCTCCGTAGATGCCGGCGGCGGCGCCCGCCTCCCGCGCCAGGCCGACCAGCAGATCGGTGCCGTCGGAACCGAGGCCGCAGGCCGAGTAGCTGGCGTGGGACGCGTACATCAGCTCGCCCAATCTCGACTCGCGAGTTGGATGACCAGGTTGAATTTGTTGGGCAGGTTGAATGGGTTGAAGCAGGCTGGCCCACTCGGTGACGCGTTCGTGTTCGTAGACTGGATGCGCGGTAGGCGTCCAGACCGCGTAGCAGCGATCGCGGTCGATTGTCGTCACCCGGTCGGTGGTGCCGCCGTAGCTTTTGAGGAACACCGATCCCCCGAGCGTGTTGGGGATGTGCGCCTCGTACTCATGGAAGGCCGTGCCGCCGACGTTGGCGAGGTAACCGCCCCACGTCTGATCCTCGATGACCACGTGGCCCTCGCGCTCGCCTGGAGACGCGGCAAGACCGGCGAGATCGGCGAGGATGCGATAGCCCATGAACGCGCCAATACGGACGGCGGTGTAGTCGCTGCCGGTGACCGCGTGTCGAATGCCGGAGTCGACGCCGAACACGGCGAGCCCGGAGGGAAGCCGCAGCGGCGCCTGCAGCTCGGCAGGCTGACACAGCAGCGCCATCAGGTGCCCGGCTTTCCCGTGGATGACGGCCATCTGGTCCATCACCCCGCACGGCGCGCCGACGACGAGGTTCTCGGCGCGCTGACAGGTCAGAGCCTGGGTCCTCGGGTTGCTGAGGTCTTCCAGGTTCTTCAGGTTCGTCTGGTTGGATTCCGCCTCGTCGCGGATTGCGGCGACGAGCGCCGTCAGGGTCGCAGCTTCGAGGGCCGCCGAGCTGCTGACGCCTTTGCCTTCGGGCACGTCGGATTCGATCTCGACGACGGCGCCCTGTGTGAAGACGACGCCGTGGTCGCCGGCGAGCACCGCGAAGACGCCGGCAACGTAGGCCGCCCAGTGGCGCGTCGCATTTCCTGCAAACCAGTCACGAATTTCGCCGTACGGCGGGCGTGCAGCGTTGACAACCGCCAGAGGCACCTCGACTTCGCGAGACCCGCCCGTCGCGTCCCGCGACAGGACGCGCAGAAATTGCGATGGCTGAAACTGCAACGCCACGCGCGTCGATTCGCGGATAGGCCATTGCAGCACCAGCGACCCCGAGTAGTCGGCGATGCCGCCCATGACGTCAAGCCGGCCGGGGGCACGCGCGCGCCAGATGGTCACTCGATCCACCCGCGCGCTCGCAGCGCTGCCTGCAGTACCGGCTCGACCGTCGCACGCAACCCGGCATTCGCGTAGCCAACCCAGCTCACGTCTGCCTCGACGTTGAGCGGCGCGTCAAGCGGCGCCCCGCGCCCGTCGGTGACCACGACGCCGCATTCCCGGGCGATGAGCTCGGTGCAGAGATCGTAGGGGTGGCAGCACAGAGATTTCGTCGTGCCCGGTGCCTGGTGCCGGGTGCCAGGTGCGGTGCCTGGTGCCTTGTGCCTGGTGCCGCGTGCGATTGAGCGGAGGTCCGCGATGAACCGATCGTGGCCGATGATGAGCTCGTAGAGTTGGCCGCCGCTCGAGATGTACTGGTCCTCGAACAGCTGCGCTTTTCCGGCAACCGGTGGGCCCAGCAGCGCCATCGCCATCTCGTCGTCGAGCGCGGCGAGCTCTGCGCGCATTCCGGGGAAGAACCGCGCGACGGTCGCAAAACCGTGAGCCAGCGTCGTCGATCGCGACGGACGAAGCGGCGATGGCTCGGTGGCACCAGTCACGCGGTTCACGCGGATGCCGTGCGCGCCCTTCCCTGCCACGGCCCACAACTCGTCGCAGAGGTGTTGCTTTACAAGGGGGATCTCGGTTTGAACGGCGAGGACGATCTGAGACAGAGAGGGCTCGGTCAAGTTGTGACCGGTCGGACCGGGTTGGTGCGGTACGACACCGGAGAGTATCCACGCGGGCCGCTTCTGGTACATCAGCCCGCGGGTGCCATCGATCGGATCCACGACGATCGTCCAGCGGGTGTCGGCCTCTGACGCGCCCCGCGGCAGCACGACGCGGCCGCCCGGCAGTCCCTCGGCGACAAGCACCACCGGGCCGTAGTCGCGGGCGATGGTACGGTCGACCGCTTCCACCAATACGTCTTCGGCGACCTTGTCGATCACGTAGATCGTGTCGCCCTCGTCGTCGGCATGCACCTGCGACCACGTCTCGACCGCGGCGCGCTCGGTTGAGGCAACGACCTCGTCGCGAATCCGTCGGTGCAGCGCCTGGAGCGGGGCAAGAAGTGGATGCGGCGTCATCGTGGTTCCGGAGGCGCGTCGGTTGACTTACGCCTGCCGATAGTGCACGCCGCCAGCGGCCCTGAGCTCGCGGGCCTTCTCTTCCGGCGACGTGTCGCTCAGGAAGTTGCCGCCGCCAATCTCCGGTCCCGCAAGGTACTTCAGCAGGTTCGGCTTTCTCAGCGGCGGATGGAACTCGATGTGGAAGTGAAATCCGGGATACGTCCCGCCGTCGGTGGGCGCCTGGTGCAGCGCCATCACGTAGGGAAACGGCATCTTCCACAGGTTGTCGAACCTGATCACGACATCACGCAGCACCGCGGCCAGATCGGCGCGTTCCTGGTCCGACAGGGTCGAGAGCGAGGCGTGCGTCCGGGTTGGCGCGACGTACACCTCGTACGCGTAGCGCGCGAAGTACGGCACAAACGCGATGGCCTCGCCGTGCTCGAACAGGATCCGGCGGCCGTCGATGCGCTCGGCCTTCAAGACATGCTGAAACAGAACACACCCGGTATCGGCCAGGTAGCGCTCGCCCGCACGCGTCTCGGTCTCGATGAACTTGAAGACGAAGTTAGTGGCGTAGATCTGGCAATGCGGATGCGGGTTGCTGACTCCGACGACCTCGCCCTTGTTCTCGAAGACGAGCACATGCGCAACCTCGGATCGCGCGCCCAGCTCGCGCATCTGATCCTGCCAGGTGGCCAACAGCGCATCGATGCCCTCTACCGGCAGCTCGGCCAACGTGACGTCGTGGCGTGGGCTGTAGCAGACGACGCGTGCCAGGCCCGAGGCCGGTTCGACGCGATATGGCAGGGGCGGCGGGGGAAGCACCCTCGGGGCATCGGAGCCCACGCACGGGTGATCGTTGTCGAAGACGAACGTGCCGGTGTACGACGGGTTGGCCTTCCCGCTGACCCGCGCGTTGCCCGGACACAGATAGCAGCTTGCGTCGTAGGCCGGCGGCGCCGCCGCCGCCGGGCCCAATTGCTCACCCGACCACGGGCGGGATTGCCGGTGCGCCGCGACGATCACCCATTCCTCGCGGAGCGGATGCCAGCGTTGTTCCCACATTCCCGACCGATGTTATCGCAACCCTCCTGCCCGCTGGTGTCACCGCCGCGGGCGTTGCTCGAGCCGACCAGGGCGGCGGGTGTCTCGCAAAGCGGCCGTGTTCGTGCATGGTCAGTTCCGGCTGCGGCGCGAGATACCCGCCCTCGTAGCCTGCCTCTCGGCCGCGGGCCTTCTCACCGACGGGCCGGTCGCAGCGCCGGACACCGGTCCTCGCCGGCGGTGACCGCTGGCCGCTTGGGTCGCCCCGCGCGATCGCGCCGGGCTCAGCCTGCGCTGGTGCCCACCGCTGCGGTCCGGTGTCAGGCGATTCGTGTCGGCACTGCTCCAACGGCCCGGCGGCGAGAACGCCCGCGGCCTGTCGGCGTGCAAATACCCGCGGCCCCAGGCTGCCATGGCAACGGCGCGGTCATCCGGCAGACCCCTTGCGGGTCGCGCGAGCGCGCCCCTACAATCGATCACACATGCCCGTTCGCCTGCACCGCACCATCCCCGTCCGTGTTGGCCGCGTCCAGGTCGGTGGCGGAGCGCCGGTCGTCGTCCAGTCCATGACGATGACCGATACGGCCGACGCCGCGGCGACGGCGCAGCAGGTCGTGGAGCTCTGGCAGGCCGGCTCCGAGATGGTGCGCGTCACGGTGAACGTGCCCGAGGCGGCTGCGGCGGTGCCCGAGATCAAGCAGCGCATGCTCGATGCCGGGTGCGACGCGCCGCTCATCGGCGACTTTCACTACAACGGCCATCTGCTGCTCACCCGCTATCCCGAGGCGGCGCGCGCCCTGGACAGGTACCGCATCAATCCCGGCAACGTCGGCACCGGCAAAAGGCGCGATGAGCAGTTTGCGACGATCTGCAGGGTCGCCTTCGACAACGGCAAGCCCGTGCGCATCGGCGTCAACGGCGGCTCCCTGAACCAGGAGCTGGTCATGGCGAAGATGCAGGAGAACACCGACCGCGCGCTCGGCAGGACCTCGGAAGAGATCGTCGACGAATGCATGGTGCTCTCGGCGCTGCAGTCCACCGATTTGGCAATCGGGTCGGGACTGCGCGACGACCAGATCATCATCTCGTGCAAGGTGTCGCGGCCCCAGGCGCTGATCGCCGTCTACCGCGATCTCGCCAGGCAGACGCGGCAGCCGCTCCACCTGGGCCTCACCGAGGCCGGCATGGGCACCAAGGGCCTTGTGTGGTCGTCAGCGGCCATTGGCATCCTGCTCAACGAAGGCATCGGCGACACGATCCGGGTGTCGTTGACGCCGCGGCCAGGCGGCGACCGGCGCGAAGAGGTCTACGCCGCCTGCGAGATTCTGCAGGCCCTGGGCCTGCGCTCGTTCTCGCCCAGCGTCACGGCGTGCCCCGGCTGCGGGCGCACGACGAGCAGCACCTTCCAGGAACTGGCCGAAGCCGTGCAAGGCTACATCCGCGACCAGATGCCGGAATGGAAGCAGCGCTACGAAGGCGTCGAGACCCTCACGCTTGCGGTGATGGGCTGTGTCGTCAACGGCCCGGGCGAATCCAAGGCCGCCAACATCGGCATCTCGCTGCCGGGCACCGGCGAATCGCCCAACTGCCCCGTCTTCATCGACGGCGTGCACGCGACGACGCTGCGCGGGACCTACGACGAACTGGCAGTTGCCTTCCAGAGGCTGCTCGACGACTACGTCGAGAGGAAATATTCGAAGAAGACGGTGACGGCATAGGGGCGCTCGCGGTGCGGTCCGACCGAACTGTAAGGCTACTCGTCGTCCATCCGCGTGATTAGCCGGACCGATCGCTGATAAGTCAGATACGCAACGGCCCACTGAATCAGCACGGCCACGCGGTTGCGGAAGCCAATCAGCCAGAAGATGTGGATGAATAGCCACAACAGCCACGCAGGAAACCCGGCCAGCCGCAGCCAGCCCAGGTCCGCGATGGCGGCGTTTCGGCCGATGGTGGCCAGGTTGCCAAGATCCCTGTAACGGAAGGGCCGGCGCGGCTGCCGTTTCATGCTGCGCCCGATCATCCGCGCGGCGTGAGCGGCCTGCTGCATCGCGACCTGCGAGACGCCTGGGTACTGCCTGCCGTTGCCGTCGGCCAGACCGGCCATGTCGCCGATGACGAACGCCTCGGGATGGCCGGGCACCGACAAGTCCGGCTGGACCAGCACACGGCCGGCGCGATCGCGCGGCACGCCAAGCGAAGCGCCCAGCGGCGAGGCGGTGACTCCCGCAGTCCAGAGGATGGTGCCGGCTTCGAGCATCTCGTCGCCAAGCCAGACGCGCCCTTCCTCGATGCGCGTCACCGGCGTCTTCTCGCGCACTTCCACGCCCAGACGAGCCAGCGAGGCGCGGGCCGCATCACGCAGCGACTCAGGAAACGGCGCAAGGATTGTGGGACCGGCCTCGATCAACAGCACACGCGCTTCCGAGGTGTGGATGGACCGAAACTCCTGCGACAGCGTCTGACGCGCAATTTCAACGATGGCGCCGGCCATCTCCACGCCCGTGGCGCCGCCACCGACGAGCACGAAGGTGAGGAGGCGTTTGCGTTCCGCCGGATCGGTTGTCCGCTCGGCCTTCTCGTACGCCACCAGCATCCGCTCCCTTATCCTCAACGCGTCATCGAGCGTCTTGAGCGACGGCGCGTGCGGCGCCCAGTCGTCGTGGCCGAAGTAGGAGCTGCCGGCGCCGGCGGCGACGATCAGGTAGTCGTACGACAGGGAGTCGCCGTGGTCGAGGTTCACGCGCCGGGCCGCAAGGTCTACTCCCTGCGCTTCGGCCAGCAGCACACGCGTGTTGTCGTGGTGGCGCAACACCCAGCGAATGGGCGCGGCGATGTCGCCCGGCGACAGGCCGGCCGTTGCCACCTGATACAGCAGCGGCTGAAAGAGGTGGTGGTTGTGGCGGTCGACCAGCGTCACGAGCACCGGCGCGCGCCGCAGCGCCTTGGCGGCGAACAGCCCGCCGAAGCCGCCGCCGATGATGACGACATGGGGGACAGACATTGACGATTGCAGATTGACGATTGACGATTACGCGCCGCGCCGCGGCTGTACCTATTCGGCCCGAGGCAGCGAGTGTACACTCCCCTCATGCCCGTTCGAGAACGCACCCCGACCACAGAGGTTACCGTAGAGACGGCGTGCCCGCTCGACTGTCCGGACGGATGCAGTCTCTCGGTGACGGTCAGCGACGGGCGCATCGTCGAGATCGATGGGAGCCACGCCAATCCGTCCACCCGCGGCTATATCTGCGCGAAGGTGCGGCGATTCGATCAGCGCGTCTACGGCGACAGCCGCGTGCGCTATCCGATGGTGCGAAACGGCGAGAAGGGCAGCGGGAAATTCGCGCGCGTCTCGTGGGAGGAAGCCATCGAGGCTGTCGCGCGGGCCATCGAGCGCACGCGCGAGGCGAGCGGTGCCGAATCGATCCTGCCGTTCTGCTACGGCGGGTCAAATGGGCTGCTGACGCAGGACAACACCGACGCCGCGTTCTTCCGGCGCCTCGGCGCCTCGCGGCTGCTGCGCACGGTGTGCGCCGCGCCTACTGGCGCGGCCAACATGGGGCTGTACGGCAAGATGCCCTCCGTCACGTACCTGGATTACCCGCACGCACGGCTGATCGTGATGTGGGGCATGAACCCGTCGGCGTCCGGCATCCACGCGATCCCGTTCATCAAGGAAGCGCAGAAGGCGGGAGCGAAGCTCGTCGTCGTCGACCCGCGGGTGATCCCACTGGCCAGGACGGCCGACCTGCACCTGGCGGTGCGTCCAGGCACCGATCTGGCGGTCGCGCTGGCCCTCCATCGCGTGCTCTTCGAAGAAGGCCACGCCGATCGCGCGTTTCTCGACGCGCACGCCACCGGCGTCGACGCGTTGCGCGCGCGTGCCGCCGAATGGACGATCGAGCGGGCCGCGGAAGTATCGGGGCTCGATCCGCACCACCTTCGGATGTTCGCAGACCTGTACGCGCGGACACGCCCGGCACTGGTCCGCTGTGGCTGGGGCGTCGAGCGCAATCGCAACGGCGGCAGCGCCGTCGCGGCGATCCTGGCCCTGCCGGCCGTCGCCGGCAAGTTCGGCGTTCGCGGTGGCGGCTACGCCATGAGCAACTCCGCGTCGTGGGGGTTCTCGCGCCCCTGGCTGGAACGCACGCCCGAGCCTCTGACACGGGCGATCAACATGAACCTGCTGGGACGCGTGCTCACCGAGGCGCCGGACCCACCAGTGAACCTGCTGTTCGTCTACAACTGCAACCCGGCGGCCACGATGCCCGACCAGACGCGCGTGCTCAAGGGGCTCGCACGTGAAGACCTCTTCACCGTGGTATTCGAGCAGGTGATGACCGACACGGCCCTGCTCGCCGACGTGGTGCTGCCGGCGACGACATTTCTCGAGGGCTACGACTTCTCGCGCGGCTACGGTCCAATCAGCCTGCAGCTGACGCGGCCCGTGATCGACCCGGTGGCTGAAGCGCGCTCGAACGCTGACGTCTTCGCAGACCTGGGCAGCCGCCTGGGGCTCTGGGACGACGCCGAGTCCAGGTCGGAGCTCGACACGCTGCTCACGATTCTCAGCGACCTGCCGCCCGAGTTCGGCTCTCCGTTACAGGACTCCGGCATCGCCAAGCCCCCCTGGGAGGGCGCGCCTGTGCAGTTTGTGGACGTCTTCCCGCGCACGCCCGATCAAAAGGTGCACCTGTGCCCTGCCGCCCTGGACCAGGAAGCACCGCTTGGCCTTTACGGCTATCAGGCGGATCCGGGGAGTACGCAGTTTCCGCTCGCGCTCATCTCTCCAGCCTCCGAGCGCACCATCAGCTCCACATTGGGCGAACTTCCACGTCCCGAAGTGAAGCTTCTGCTACATCCAGACGATGCGGCGGACAGAGGGATCGCAGAAAATGACAATGTGCGGGTGTGGAACGAGTGGGGCGAGGTGACGTGTCGCGCGCAGGTGGGCGTGTGGACGCGCAAAGGCACTGCGGTCCTGCCCAAGGGATTGTGGCGTCGCCACACGGGCAATGGCTTTACTGCCAACGCGCTGGCACCCGACACACTGACCGATCTTGGCGGCGGCGCGTGTTTCAACGACGCCCGGGTCCAAGTGGCCCGCGCATAGCTCGAAATGGCTAGTTGTGAAGGTGCCGCGACTAGCGGTCCGCGGCCAGGTTTCGCCGCGGACCGAATACGAACTACCGCCTAGACTTCCGAGGTCAGGTCGGACGTGGGCTGGCCTGATTCTTCAGCCAAACGCCCACGGCCACCGCGGCTCACCTGTCCGCCCTTGCGGCCAGCGCGACGCGCTTCTTCGGCCGTCCACTCGTGCGCAGTTCCCTTTTCGTGGGCTGCGCGACCACCCTTGCTGGCGATCTCGCGCTGCCGCTCAGGACTCATCGACGCGAAGCCGCGCCGCTCTTTTCGTTCCGATGCCATCACTACGACCTCCTTGCCCACCTGAAGGCCACGATGCCCTTCAGCTCACGGTCAGCTCTTCAAAGGACGTGCCAGTAGTGCCTGCTGTTGCACTTTGAGAAAGAGCGGATTTGTTCGGAAATTCGACGACCGGAAGAATCCTGGGCAGCAACGTTTTCGCGGACTGATGCCATTTACTACAGAGCGTGTGGTTTCACGACGCTCGAGCTTCGGTGGCGGGGCCCCTTTTGCGCAGTGCTACGATGGGTGTGACGTGAGCGTGACTTCCTCCCCAGACCCGGAATCGCGTCATCGGGTCTGCTGGTACGGGCGTCGCGCCCCCGGCATACTGCCCGAATTGAGTTTTCAGACGGTCGAGGACGGCGAGCTGCTGTTTTGCTCGCATCCGATGCTGTTTCCCGTCGTCGGCTATCAGTTCGATGTCCGGAACTGCGACAGCTGCGACTGGTTCAAAGTGAAGAAAGCGAGACCATGAGCCCCTGTGCCCCTCCGGTACCCCCGGAACCGACGAAAAACAAGAGCGGCCGCACGGTGACGTGCGTAAAGTTTCAGAAGGCGATGCCCGGGCTCGACTCCCCGCCCTGGCCCGGTGAGCTGGGGCAACGCATCTACGAGAACGTCTCGCTCGAGGCGTGGAAGATGTGGGAGGAGCGGATGAAGATGATCCTCAACGAGTACCGGCTGCTCCCCTTCCAGAAAGAAGCCCAGGAGCTGGTGGCCAAGCACATGGAGGAGTTCTTCTTCGGTGAAAGCGCGGCGCTGCCCCCTGGCTACGTGCCGCAGCAGGAGAAGTAGGCCCCTCAGATAACCGGGATTGCCCGGTCCATCCTCACATCCAGGCGCGCATGCGCGGTGCGCAGCGCCGATTCCACGTCCGACGGCGACTCGGCGCGCGCGAAGATGAATCCCAGGTATGTCGCGCCTTCCGGCAGCGGCACCAGGGCCTGGTCGATCTTTGCCGTCAGCACGACATCGTCGATGCCCGGCACGGCCAGCGCACGACCGGCGCCGTCCATTCCGCGCAGGACGCCCGGGCCTGGGATGGGAATCATCATCACGCCGCTGGCGCCGGGCTCCCGCGTCCAGCAATCCACGCGTTCCCCAATCGCATGCCGCAGCAGGAGCGCCTCGAGCGACGCGGTTGCGCCCCTGGGCCCGTTGAAGCGGAGCGCCCGCGCGCAGATGCCGCCAATGGGCCGCGCGGCGACCTCGAGAACGAACACGCCGTGATCGTTCACCCGGCATTCGGCGTGGATAGGGCCGTGCGCGAGTCCCAGGGCGCGGCAGGCCGCGTGCACCGCTGACGTCATCGCGGACTGCACCTGCGCCGACGCCCGTGACGGCGAGATGTACAGCGTCTCCTCGAAGTACGGTCCGTAGAGCGGGTCGGGCTTGTCGAAGATCGCCAGGACCTGCAACCGGCCGCTCGAGAGGAGCCCCTCGACGGCATACTCGCGCCCGGGGATGAACGTCTCGGCAAGTACAACCGCGACGTCGGGATCCCTCAGCGCGCGGATGTCAGGTTGTGCCAGCAATCGGCTGACCCGCGCCCAGGCGCCGCTTAAGGTGGCCGGGCTGTCGGCACGTATCACGCCGCGGCTGCCGGACAGGGCGGCCGGCTTGACGACCACCGGCAGGCGGTCGACCCACGCGGCTAGATCCTGCTCCGAAGTGATCACGCCGAAGTCCGGCACGGGCAGCCCCGCATCGCGGAGCCGCTGGCGCGTCCGCAGCTTGTTGCGGCTGGCTTCGGCCGATGCGCGCGAGTGCCACGGGACGCCCAGCGCCTCGGCGGCGGCGGCCGCCAGGACCGCGGGGCGGTCCCCCACCGCCAGCACGCCATCGACTGGCGTCAGTTCGGCAAAGGCCTTGATGCTGTCGATGGCCAGCGCCGGCTCGTGGAAGCGGACCGACATCGCGCGATCGCGCCATGGGTCGTCGAGCTGGTCGCAGCGGTCTGTCGCCAGCTGCAGCTCGACCCCCAGGTCCGACGCCGCCTCGTCGAAGGCGCGGACCTGATAGCCGGTTGTGGTCGCGAACAAAAGGACACGCAAGGGAGCAGCCTCTGGAACTTACGAAGATAGCGTAATCTGCAATCTGCAATCTGCAATCGTCAATTCAGAGAAGGGCAACCTGCCCCTCGGTTGGCTCCGCTCAACAGTACCAGGGCTCGGTCAAAAAGGGCACCGTCGCACGCGCGCGGCGCGGCCGGTCGGTATCGCGCGCGCGCTGACCGGCGGCGGCAAGTGCCAGCCCCATCACCTCGTCAAACACCGGGGCGCGCGGCGAATGGAGGTTGCGACCCACCAGCCGCTGCACTTCGCGCTGGAGGTGGTCTACGCGCGCGTCGGGGTGTTGCCACGCGTGCGCCAGCGCGGAGGGGTCCAGCAGCCCCGCCAGGCCGCGGATTTCCGGCAGCTCCATCAGGCGCGACCCGGCTGGCAGCAGCAGCCGGATGGCGAGCTGAATCGACGCCACAGCCTCCATCAGCTCCAGGTCCGCAATCGTTTGCAGCAGGTCCACATAGCCTTCGAGCGTCGTCCACGGCGTGAAGGCGACGAAGGTCGGCGCCAGCGGCAGCCCCACCTCGCGCATTTTCTCGACGACGGCAACGACATCGGCGCGCGTGTGCCCCTTGTCGAGCCGCTCGAGGATATGGTCGTCGACCGCTTCGACTGCGGAGATGACGAAGAGGCAACCGGTGTCGCGCAGGACGGGCAGCAGGTCGGCGTGGTGGCGCAGGTGCTCGACCTTGATCGTGACGTCGTAGCTGAGGCCGGGAAACCGCGACGCCAGCGCCTCGACGAGCCGCCGGGCATGCGTCGGGCCGTTGAAGAAATCGGGATCGCCGAAGGTGATGTGTTGCGCCCCGCGCTCCACCTGGGTGGCGATGTCGCCCAGCGTGACGTCGACCGGCACGACGCGGAACTGCCCGCCGTAAACCGGCACGATCGGACAGTGCCGGCACAGGTGCTTGCAGCCGCGCGATGCCTCGGTGTAGCCGACCACGCGCCGGGTGCCGTCGGGCATCTGCAATGCCGCATAGCGATCGAGCGCGGGCAGATCCCTCCTGTCCGGGGGGATGAATTGAAGGCGCGGGACAGGTTGCCTCGGGTTGGGACCGGTTGGGTCGGGTTGGGTCGGGTTCGGCCAGGTTCGGTCGGGTTGGGTCAGGTTGGCACTGGCTGGATCTGGTTGCTCAAGACGCCTCGCCAGCGCCGTCAGGTCCGCTTCGAATTCGGGGCCGAGGATGGTGTCGACGCCGTGGCTGCGGAGGACCTCGGCCGACAGCGGCGCGTACAGGCCGTACGCGCACAGATGCGCGTCGGGGTTCAGCGCGCGCACGCGGTCGATGACGGGCAAGGCCAGCCGCGTCGCGGTGTGCATGGGCAGGTAGAACGCGACGAGCCGCGCCTCGGCGACCGGGACCTCGCTGAGCCGCTCGCGCGACAGGTCCGCCGTCCGCACCTCGAGATTCGCCTGGCGCAGCCAGGCCGCCGGCGACGCCAGCCCGAAGGGCTGCCGGCCGAGCTCGTAGGTGGACAGCAAGAGAACCATTGACGATTGCAGATTGACGATTGACGATTATGGGAGATGGCTCTTAAAGAATACCGCGCCAAGCGCAACTTTGCCGTCTCGCCAGAACCCAAGGGCGCCGATCCGAAGGCAAAGAAGAAAAAAGGCGCGCCGCGGTTCTTCTGCGTCCAGAAACACCTGGCCAGCCACCTGCACTACGACCTGCGCCTCGAACACGACGGCGTCCTGCTGTCCTGGGCAGTGCCAAAAGGCCCGTCCATCAACCCCGCGGACAAGCGTCTCGCGATGCACGTCGAGGATCACCCGAGAGAGTACGGGACCTTCGAGGGCGTCATCCCCGACGGCTATGGCGCCGGCATCGTGATGCTGTGGGACGAGGGAACGTGGGAACCACTGGTCGACGACGTCACCGAGGCGCTTCGGAAGGGCGACCTCAAGTTACAGCTCCACGGCGTGAAGCTGAAAGGCTCCTGGGCGCTGGTCCGCACCAAGGGCGGCGACGGTCGAAGCTGGCTGATGATCAAGCACCGGGACGACTGGGCCGGCCCGATCGACATCGCGACCTTCGCGCCGCTGAGCATCAAGAGCGGCGGCGACTTCACCGACATCCTCGAGCAGGAGTCGCCGGACCTGTGGACCAGCAACCGCGCGGCCAAGGGCGGGCAGGCCCACATGCTGAAAGTGGTGGAGAGGGCCGTCGCCATAGCCGAGGAGAACAAGAAAGCCTCCGGAAACCGGGACGATAGCCTCGCGCCTCCGAAGGACAATAAGCGAGCCTCAGCTACAGCAACTTCCGCGCGAGCACGCTCCACACGGCGTACGCCAGGCGCCAGCGATCGTGCCGTGCGATCTCGCGCAGCCAGAAGTCGGCCTCGATAATCTCGCAGCCCTCCGGCACCTGGCCGATGGGCAGCATCGCCTTGTGCTCGGCTTCGTACCGCGCCAGCACGGCATCGGTGGGCCGGCCGCCGTTGATCATCACGACGTCCACCTTGCGGCCGATCGTCTCGGATACCCGCCGCACGGCGTCGCCGGCGGTAAAGCCGGTCATGCCCCGCCCCTCGGTGAGCAGGTTCGCTATCAGCACCACCGGCCCGTTCACCTTCGCAATCGCCTCGGCGACGCCACGCACCAGCAGCGGCGGCATCAGGCTGGTGTAGAAGCTGCCCGGTCCGATGATGACGGCGTCAAAGCCGGCGATGGCCTCGGCGACGGCCGGATGAATTGTCGCCGGCGGGTCGAGCCACACGCGCGTGATTCGATTGCCTCCAAGCTGCCCCGCGTCGACTTCGACTTCGCCCTGCGTCACGTCGCCGTTGGCGTACTCGGCGCAGATCGAAGAGGAGTCCACGCTCACCGGCCACACGCGGCCCTCGCACCCCAGCAGCGTGCGCAGCGCGTCGACGGCGACGAGGAAGTCGCCGCTGTACTGCTCCATCATCGACAGCAGCAGGTTGCCGCCGGTGTGCCCCGACAGCTTCGCGTGGCTGCGAAGCATCGGCAGGCGCGCCAGCAGGACGCGCCGCGCCTCGTTCTCGTTCGGCGACAACGCGAGCGCGCACTTGAGCACGTCGCCAGGCGGCAGCACGCCCAGTTCGTCGCGCAGCTGGCCCGAACTGCCGCCGCTGTCGAACATCGTCACCACCGCGTGGACTTTCAACCACGGGTTGCGCTTGAGCCCGCCCAGCAAGCTCGGCAAACCAGTGCCGCCGCCGAAGCAGCCGACGTTCAACTCACGGAATCGCATGTCGGGGGATTGTACTCTCCTACAATGATCGGATGGGTGCCGTCGATCGCCTGCTCGCCGACCTGCGCGTTATCTTTGCCGAGCGCTTGACCTCGCTGGTGGTCTACGGCCGCCACGCCGCCGGCACCGCGCCGCCGGACCTGCCAGTTCACACGTTGGCGCTGGTGCACGACATCGGCTTTTCCGACCTGGAGGCCTGCTCACGCCAGGCGCGGCGGTGGCAGGCCGACGGCCTGGCCGTGCCGCTGATGATCGGCCGGCGCGAGTTCGCCCGCTCGCTCGACGTATTCCCGCTGGAATTTGGCGCCATCATCAGCCACCACCGGGTCGTCTTCGGCGACGACCCGTTTCAGAGCCTGGCCGTCAAGGATCAGGACGTGCGGCGCGCGTGCGAGATCGACGTCAAGGGCCACCTCCTGCACTTGCGCGAGAGTTATGTCGAAAGCCAGGGCGACATGAGCGCCGTTGCGCGTCTGGTCGAGGCGTCGGCCGCGGCGCTGCGGACGCTGGCCGGCAACGTCGCGCGCCTCGATGGCCAGTCGTCGGCATCGCCCGCCGCGCTCGCCTCGCACATGACGACCGCCCTTGGCCCCGTGCACGGCCGCACGCTGGCAACCGTCCTGACGCTGAACGACACGCCGTTTGCCCCGGCCGACGCGGCGCGTATCTTTCCGGACTACCTGGCGGCCGCCGAAGCCCTCGCGTGGTACGTGGACGCGTGGAAGTGACGTCGCGCGCGTTCGCTCTCGTCGTCGCGCTGATGCTGTGCGCACTGCCGGCGGAAGCGCAGTCTCCTCCAGCCCTCACCGGCGCCGTCAATGACTTCGCGGGCGTGATCGACGCCGCCAACCGCGAGGCGATCGCGCGGCTGTCGGATCGCCTGCAGCAGACCACCGGTGACGTCCTCGTCGTCGCGACGGTGAAGTCGTTCAAGCCCGAGGCCGATATCCGCAGCTACGCCGTGAAGATGTTTCAGAACGGCGGCCGCGGCATCGGCATCAAGGGCAAGGACAACGGCCTGCTCGTGCTGCTGGCCATGGACGACCGGCAGGTGTGGATCGAGGTCGGCTACGGCCTCGAGCCGTACATTACCGACGGCTTCAGCGGCGAGACGAGCCGTCAGACGATGGTGCCGTATTTCAAGCGGGGGGATTACGGCGGCGGTCTGCTGGCCGGCAGCCAGCGTCTGGCCGCCCGCGTGGCAGAGGGGCAAGGCAAGGCGCTTGGCGATGACGTCGTGCCCAGGCCGGCCCGGGAGCGCGAGCGCGACACGGGCTTCCCGATCCCCCTGCCCATCGTGATCATCCTGTTGTTCATCATCTTCAGCCGCATGGCTCGCGGGCGACGGCGGCGCCGCACGTGGGGCAACAACTGGAGCGGTTGGTCGAGCGGCGTGGGGCCGTTTGGCGGCGGGTTCGGTGGCGGATTTGGCGGTGGGTCGTCGGGAGGATTCGGCGGCGGGTTTGGTGGGTTTGGCGGCGGCCGCAGCGGTGGCGGAGGCGGCGGCGGATCGTGGTGACTGGAGGGATTGCAATGAACGCACGGATGAGTCGACTGACGGGGTTTCTGATCGTGACTCTGCTGGCGCTGCCGCTCGGCGGCTGTTCGTACAACCGCTTTGTCAGCCAGGAAGAAGCGATCAAGACGCAGTGGGCGCAGGTCGAGAACCAGTTGCAGCGCCGCAACGACTTGATTCCGAATCTGGTCGAGACGGTGAAAGGCTACGCGGCGCAGGAACAGGACGTCTACAAGTCCATTGCGGACTCGCGGGCGAAACTGGCCGGTGCGACCACGCCTGAACAGAAGATCGCGGCGGCCAACGAACAAAGCGCTGCTCTGTCGCGCCTGCTGGTGATCGTCGAAAACTACCCGCAACTCAAGTCGAACGAGACGTTCGCGCGCCTGATGGACGAGCTCTCGGGGACCGAAAACCGCATCGCCGTCGAGCGGATGCGATACAACGAAGCCGTGCAGACCTACAACACGGCGCGGCGGCAGTTCCCCGCCAACGTCACGGCGAAGGTGTTCGGGTTCAACGAGTACAAGCTGTTTGAAGCACCCCCGGAAGCCAAAGTGGCTCCAAAGGTGGACTTCGCGAGGTAATCGTCACTCGTCAATATGCAATAACATCGATTCCCGTGCTCGCCCCGCGACAGTTTCTGATCTCAGCGCTGCTGCTCGGGGCGGCGCTGTGGCTGTCGCGCGCCGTGTGCGATGTATCGGGCGCCGGCGCGCGTGTCGCGTATCTGCCGTCGGCGCCAGAACTGCTGGGTCTCGCAGTCCTCGGCGGCCTTGTCCTCACCCTGATTCAAGCCATCGTCGAACGCGGCATCGGGCGCTTGCGTCCTGGCGCCCATCTGTCATCGGACGCGGTGACGCCGCTGCTCGCGTTGACACTGCTGGCGCTTCCCTACCTGCCGTGGCTTGGCGATCGCGTGCCGCTGGTGTCCGCGCTGGCCGGCCCGGCTGGACTGTGGTTGTGGACGGTCGTAGTCGTCGTCTCGGTGTGGGCCCTGGCTGCTGGCCTGCCCCCTCGCGCGCGAGGACGTGCCTCGCGCGGAGCCGCACGAGGGGTCGTCATTGCGACGGCGCTCGTCCTGGGCGTTGCCGCATATCGGCTGGCGCCGAGCGCGCTGTACCCCGGCGGCGACGAGCCGCATTACCTCGTCGTCACACAGAGCGTGCTGACCGATCGCGACTTGCGCATCGACAACAACCACGCCCGCGGTGACTATCGCGCCTACTTTCATGCGCCACTCCAGCCGCATCACATCGTGCCGGCAGACGCCGACGGCGCCATCTATTCGATCCACCCCATCGGAGCGTCGCTGCTGGTCGCGCCTGGCTTTGCCCTTGGGGGCTATCGTGGGGCCAGCCTGACAATCGCGTTGTTTGGCACCCTCGTCGCGCTGCTCCTGTGGCGGTGGCTACGCGCGCTGACCGGACCGGCCGGGGCGACGTTTGGATGGCTGGCTGTCGGCACCAGCGCGCCGTTCGTGCTGCACGGGTTTGCCGTGTACCCGGAGATACCGGCAGCACTGGCGGTCCTGATCGCGCTGGCCTGGCGTCCGGGCGGGGTCGAATCGCAGGCGACTTCCGTGCTGCGCGGACTGGCGGTGGGCGCGCTGCCGTGGCTCAGCACGAAGTATGCGCCGATGGCGCTGACGATCGGCCTGCTGCTGGCGATGCGGGCGCCGAAGGATCGCGCGCGCTTGGCGGCGATTGCCGGTCCGGCCGTCCTGCTCGGTGTGACATGGCTCGCGTGGTTCTGGTGGATCTGGGGCACGCCGTCGCCGACGGCACCCTACGGCACGGCGCACCAGATGGCGCTGTGGCACCTCGCGGCAGGATTGCCGGGACTCTTTTTCGATCAGGAGTACGGCATCGCTGCGGTTGCGCCGGTGCTGGCGATGGCGTCAGTGGGCTGGTGGCGTCTCTGGCGGCGGGATGTCGGCGGCCGCGCCCTCGTCGTCGAGACGGCGCTGCCTCTGCTCAGTTTGGCCGTCACCGTGGGCGCCTTTGGGCTCTGGTGGGGGGGATCGGCGCCGCCGGGCCGGGAGCTGGTTTCGGCGCTGCCGCTGCTGGGCGTGCCGCTGGCTGCGCTTTGGCAGGACCTGGCGGCGGCTCCCGCGCGTCGTGCGCTGCTGGTCGTCCTGCTTGGCCTGGGCATCGCCACGACCGGCACGCTCGTGTTCGCACGCGAGGGCCTGCTCATCGCCAACGATCGCGACGGCACGTCGGAGCTGCTGGCGTACCTGGCGACCGGCGACGCGCTCAACCGCATCGTGCCGTCGTTCACCGCGGATCGCTCGGCGCTGGCATGGCCGTTCGCCCTGCTGTTCACCTGGGCCGCCGTCGTCGCAGCGCTCTGGTGGCTCGCGGGCCGCGTCAAGGGCGTGCTGCCAGGTCGGGCAGGATTGGCCGCGTCGTGTGCCGGCGTGATCGCCGTCTTGATCGTCAGCGTGGTCGTTCCCATGACGCGCGGCGATGCCGGGTCCGGCGGGCACGCCCGCGCACAATCGGCCGCACTCGACGCCTACGACCGCGCGGCACGCCCGGTCGCGATCGTGTTTGACCCGTGGCGCCTGGCGCCGCCCGAGTCGGTGCCGCCGACGATAGAGTTTGAAGCGAGGCCCGGTCTCTGGCGCGCGCCGCAGCCCTTGCGCGTGTTGTTGAACATGCGGCTCGCGCTGCCCGCCGGGACCTATGCGATTGCAATGGAGCCGCTGCCCGGCCAGGCGCTTGCCGGCACCGTCGGCTTGCAGGTCGGCCGCGCGGGCCCGCCGCAGCAGACCTGGGTGGTGGAGTCGCCGGCAAACGCCGCGTGGACGCAGACGTTCACGCTCGACCTCGACGCGAACTTCGTGGGCCTGCGTGCCGACGATCGATTCGAGTCATCGGTCGCACACATCCGCGTCACTCCTGTCCGCGTTGTCGATCGCAACCGGCGCCTCCACCGGCCGCCGGTGGTCTCTACCGCATTCCTTGCGGGGCAACCGGCGTACTTCCACGACACCAATGCGGACGTCGAAGCCACCGGCTTCTGGGCGCGTGGAAAGTTGACCACGGCGATCACCCTGGGCGTGGATCCGGCGAGCCAACCGCGCGGAGTGCGCGTGCAGCTTCATAGCGGCCAGGCGACCACGACCGTGCGCGTCGCGACGCCGGGCTGGTCGACTCGGCTGTCGCTGACCCCCGGCCACGTGCAATCGCTGACGGTCCCCGCGCTCGAAGGCCAGCGCCTGCTGCCGGTCGAGATCAGGCCAGAAGGCGGGTTCGTACCCGCCGAGCACGGCGGCGCCGCGGGCGACCGCCGTCTGCTGGGCTGCTGGGTCGAGGTCCTGCCATGAGCCTTGGCCTGCTGGACCAGTGCCTCTCGGAGTTCGATCGCGAGATCGGCGTCACGCGCCGGGTTCTGGCGCGCGTGCCCGACGATCGACTGGCGTGGGGACCGCATCCGCGGTCGATGACGCTGGGCCGGCTGGCCACTCACATCGCGTCGCTGCCTGGATGGCTGCCGCGCATTCTGAACGAGGCGAGGTTCGATCTCGGTACGATGCCGGCGATGTCGGTCGTGGATGAAACGACCGCAGCGATTCTTGCCCGCTTCGAGGCGGGCGTGGCCGAGGCGCGTCGCTCGCTGCGCGAATCCAACGACGCGCGGCTCGCCGACACGTGGTCGCTCTGCAAAGACGGCGAGGTGATCATCACGTTGCCTCGCATCGTCGCCTTGCGCACCGAAGGGTTGTACCACCTGACGCATCACCGCGGCCAGCTGACCGTGTACCTGCGTCTGCTCGAGATCCCGATACCGCCCATCTATGGCCCGACTGCCGACGAGGGACGCTTGTGACGCGACCGGCTGCGCTGATACTCGACTACGGTGAAGTGCTCAGCCACCAGATGCGCCCAGGCGCGATGGCGTTGATGGCGAGCCAGCTGGGCACACTCGATGCGGAACTGACGCAGGCCTACTGGCGTCACAGGCGCGAGTACGATCTGGGCATGCCGGTCCACGACTACTGGGCGCTGGTCGCGCAGGACCTCGGCGCAGAGCTCGACGAGCGACTGGTGGATGCGCTGATCGCCATCGACGTGGACGCGTGGACCGACTATCGCGACGAGATGTGGACGCTGGCAGCGACGTTTCGTGCGAATGGCGGGAAGCTGGGGATTCTGAGCAACGGGGTTCCCGAGATCGTCGCGCGCATCCGTGCCGACCATCAGCTGGAGTCGCTGTTTGACGCCGTCGTGATCTCCTTCGAAGTGCAGATTGCCAAGCCCGAGCCCGAGATCTATCGCGTCACGCTCGATCGGCTTGGCGTCCCGGCCTTCGACGCGCTGTTTGTGGACGATCGCGTCGAGAACATCGAGGCGGCGCGCGAACTCGGGCTTGCAGACACTGCTGTTCACGGGCGACGTCCATGCGCTTCGCGCGTTGACGCTTGGGTAATCGACCCGGCAACGACGCGATCGACAATCACGATGGCGCTGATGGCACGACGGTTCCCTGGGGCCGGACGGCCCAACTCGGCGTATTGACGATTCAACCTCAAAATCCTGAACAAAACCGGCCTACTTGACGTAAGTGGTAGCAAAGTGATATCACTCTAATATCTTCAAGGAGCTGGTCAGATGATTCGTGAGCGTGAATACGCGGCGATGTCGGGATGGGCAGCACTGGCAGTTCTGGTGGCAGCCGCTGCGGTGAGCCTCTGGCAGATGGTCGAGAACATCAAGGCGGACAACGACGGGCTCATCGCCGCGTGGGCCATGGGCGTGGCCTTCTTCCTGTTGATGCTGATCGGCCTGTTCATGGTCAACCCGAACGAAGGCAAGGTGCTGCAGTTGTTCGGGCGGTACGTCGGCACGGTCAAAGGGCCGGGACTGCGGTACGCCAACCCGCTTTACGCCAAGAAGCGCATCTCGATGCGCGTGCGCAACTTCGAAAGCGGCCGGCTGAAAGTGAACGACCTCGACGGCAACCCGATCGAAATCGGCGCAGTGGTGGTCTGGAAGGTCGTCGACACGGCCGAGGCGCTGTTCGAGGTGGACAACTACGAGAACTACGTCCACGTGCAGACCGAATCGGCCTTGCGCAACATGGCGACCAGCTATCCGTACGACGCGCACGACGACGAGAAGATCTCGCTGCGCGGTCACACGGCCAGCATTGCGGACCACCTCCGCAAGGAGATCCAGGATCGGCTGTCACGCGCCGGCGTGGACGTGGTCGAGGCCCGCATCACGCACCTGGCCTACGCGCCGGAAATCGCCGCCGCGATGCTGCAGCGCCAACAGGCCGGCGCCATCATCGCCGCGCGGTCGCGGATCGTCGAAGGCGCGGTGGGCATGGTGGAGATGGCGCTCGAGATGCTCTCGGCCAAGGAGATCGTCCACCTCGACGAAGAGCGCAAGGCGGCGATGGTCAGCAACCTGCTCGTCGTGCTGTGCAGCGAGCGCGGAACTCAACCGGTGCTGAACGCCGGCACGCTGCATCACTGAGGCAGATAGGTGGCGGAGAGAAAGGCATTCCTGCTGCGCATCGACCCGGCCGTCCTGGAGTCTCTCCAGAAGTGGGCCGACGACGAGCTGCGCAGCCTGAACGGGCAGATTGAGTTCGTGCTGCGGAGAATTCTCCAGCAGGAAGGACGACTCCGGGACAAGAAGGACCTCAAGTCCGTGACCGACTCTCGACCTGAGTCTGCAGACAGCGGCACACACGCGCCGGGATGACAGCGAGCGGGCGAAGAGGAGCGGTTGGAGAGGGCGCCTACGGCCGGTATCTGCGCGCAGCGGAACTGACGCTGCACGAACACGGCTGCTTTGCGAGACACCCGCAGCCTTGCGGCCGAGGAGCACCGCCGCGTCATGCGTCTACGCGCTGGTGCGGGTGACCTGGCCGCCGGGTTGGAGCAGCGCCGAAGATTGCCTGACACCGGCCCGCAGCGGTGGGACCCAGCGCAGGCTGAGCCCCGGCCCGATCGCGCGGGGCGAAGCGGCGAGCGGTCGCATATGGCGAGGACCGGTGTCCGGCGCTGCGACCGGCCCGCCGGCCAGGACGCCCGCGGCCCCCAAGCGCGTCACGCCCACAGCGGCACGAAACGCACGCGGCCGGGATGACAGCGAGCGTGTCTCTTGCGACGCTGGCCGCTGGTCGAACTTTCAGCGACTAGTTCTTTGTGTCGGTTTTCTACCCGAATGGTCGGATACGCGATCCCGAGCTGTTCGAGGTACGTCTTGTACTTCGTCGGGTCGTAGTAGTACTTCTTCATCTCCGGCCGGAACTTCGCCATCACCGCGGCGTTGGTCGTGATGGCCGGCGGGTCCTTCCCGGTGATGAAGGGCACGTACTTCTGGTCCTTCGTCTGGACGTCGCGGAAGTAGGTCCACGCCCGCTCGACCAGTGAGGGCGTCAACAGCACGTCGAGCAGCGTCGCGGCCAGGGCCTTGGCGCCCGCTGTCGTGCCCTTGTGGGCGATGGGCGTGGCCATGGAAATGGCGTTGGCCCAGTTGTGGCCTGGCGTGTCGGGGATGTTCGCCGGGTACCGCAACGTGATTGTCGGCAGGTTCCACGACACGTCGCCGATGTCGTCGCTGCCGCCACCGCGGTTGTCCTCGTCTTTCACGTTGCCTTCGAGAGGGGGAATCTCCATCGAGAGTCCCGCCTGCTTCACACCCAACTCCTTCTGCAGCGCCTTGGCGAGCGTCTGGTCCTCCTCGGTCCAGGTCGGCAGGCCCACAGCCCTGATGTTGGCGTCCATGGTCTCGGCCAGCGGCTTGTTCATGTGCTGCGGCCAGCCGGTGCCGAGAATGCGCGAGGTGTAGGTGGTGCCGGTCATCTTGGCGGCGCCGTCGGCGATCTGGTTGCCGACGTCCCACAACTCCTTGATGCGCGCGTACTCGGTCTCGCGGAAGTAGTACCAGACGCCGGCGTAGCGCGGGACGACGTTGGGCTGGTCGCCGCCGCTGGTGATCACGTAGTGGGAACGATGCTGCAGCCGCAGGTGCTCGCGGCGGTAGTTCCACCCGATGTTCATCAGCTCGACCGCGTCGAGCGCGCTTCTGCCGCGCCACGGCGCGCCCGCGCTGTGTGCCGTCACTCCTGTGAAGGTGTACTCGATGGAGACCAGGCCCGTGCCCTGCCGCTGCCCCCACGAAGTGTGGAACTTGTCGTCGACGTGCGTGAAGAGCGAGATGTCGACGTCTCTGAACAGCCCGTCGCGCACGTACCACGCCTTGGCGCCGACAAGTTCCTCGGCAACTCCTGGCCACAGCCGCAGGGTGCCCGACAGCTTTTCGCGCTCCATCAGTTTCTTCACGGCGATCGCGGCGGTGATATTCAGCGGTATGCCGGAGTTATGGCCCTCGCCGTGCCCAGGCGCGCCCTCGACCAGCGGGTCGTGATAGGCGACGCCCGGCTTCTGCGAGCCGTGAGGGATGCCATCGATATCGGAACCGAGAGCGATGACGGGCTTGCCGCTGCCCCATTCGGCGACCCATGCCGTCGGGATGCCCGAGATGCCGCGCGTGATCTTGAACCCGTGGCGCTCGAGGATGCCGGTGAAGTACCGCGACGACTCGATCTCCTGAAATCCCAGCTCGCCGAAGCTGAACACGGAGTCCACCATCTGCTGCGTCATCGTGGCCAGGCCATCGATGTCGGCGGAGGACTCCTTCTTCAGCGCCGAAAGGCGCAGCTGTTCCTTCGTCGGCGGCGCCGGCTTGGCGGCCTTGGCGACTTTCTTGACGGCCGCGTCGGATGGAGCCTGCTGCGCGCGCGGAGTGATGCTGGAACCGAGGATCAGTGCGAGGAAGGCGGCGACGGTGCGTGACATCGTGGTTGCGATCGGAAGTTGCCGATCGTGTCTGGTAGTCTAGATCAGATGCCCGACGCGTTCCTGCCGCACCCCCGCCTCGTGAATGGTCATGCCATGACCTTGTGGGCGTGGGTCAGGCGGCGGGCGTTCCCGAACCTGCCGGCGCCCGAAAGCCGGCTGTTTCAAGTCGCGCCTGATACACGCGTGCTGGCGCACTGCTACTGGCAGCGCGACCGCAACTCACGCCCCACAATCCTGGGCCTGCACGGGCTCGAAGGGTCCAGCCGGGCGCACTACATGCAGGGCCTGGCCGACAAGGCCTGGGCCGCGGGCTTCAACGCCGTCTTGCTGAACCAGCGCAACTGCGGCGGCACCGAACACCTCTCGTCCACGCTCTACCACTCTGGCCTGACCGCAGATGCTGACTGGGTGCTCCGCGAACTTGCGGCGGAGGGGCTTTCACGATTTGGCGTGGTGGGCTACTCGCTGGGCGGCAACCTTGCGTTGAAGCTTGCCGGCGATTACGGCGCCGCGGCGCCCTCGTTTGTGAAGGCCATCGTCGCGGTGTCGCCTGTGATGGACCTGCCCCGCTGCGTCGATGCGCTGGAACGTCGGAGCAACTACGCCTATCAGTGGAACTTCGTGCGAAACCTCAAGGGACGCATGCGCCGCAAGGTCGCGGCGTTCCCCGGGCGTTTCTCGGCCGAGCCCCTGGACCGCATCCGCAGCGTGCGCGACTTCGACGAGGCGTATACGGCGCCCCATTTTGGCTTCCGCGACGCCACAGACTACTATTACCGGGCCGCCTCGCTCCGCGTCGTCGATCGGATCCAGCTTCCGGCGCTCGTCATCACCGCCGCCGACGATCCGTTCGTGCCGCCCGAGCCGTTCTCCGATCCCGCCGTGACCGGCAACCCTCACATCACGACACTCGTGAGCCCGCACGGCGGACACTGCGCATTTTTGGCGCTTGCTGACGGCACCCACGATGGCTATTGGGCAGAATGGCGCGCCGTGGAGCATTGCCGCTTGCAGATTGACGGCCCTTCTTGATCTGCAATCTGCAATCGTCAATGCTCGTTTGCGAGCCGCTCGGTCAATTGGCGAGCAAACTCCGGACCTTTCCCCGACTCTTCGTGCTTGAAGTACACGAAGGTTTCTTTCCACTGTTCCTGGTTGGCGCGGATGGTGTCGGCCCAGCGGGCGATGTCGGTGTCTTCGTACCCCTCATCCCTCAAGCGGAAGTAGCCGTAGTCGGCGGTCACGACGACCGGTGTCGACAGCTTCTCGCTGTCGGCAATGCACAAGGCGAGGTTGCGGGCGCGCAGGCGGTCATAGACCGCTTCGTCGAACCACGAGGCGTTGCGGAACTCGAACGCGGCCCTGGCGCCTGGGGCAGCTCCGCGAGGAACGCGTCGAAAACGGCGAGGTCCACCTTGAAGTTCGGCGCGAGCTGGAACAGCAGGATGCCGAGCTTGTCGCCGAGGGTGCCCGCCGCGTGGCAAAAGGCGCGCAGCAGGTCGCCCGCATCGCGCAGACGCTTGTCGTGCGTGATGCGCTTGGGCGCCTTGAGCGTGAGCTTGTACGGAGACGGCGTCCCGGCCGCCCAGCCTGCAACGAGCTTCTCGGTGGGCAGCCGGTAGAACGTGTAGTTAATCTCGACCGTCGGAAACCGCGCCGAATAGAACGCGAGCATCTTCGACGCCGGCAGGTCAGCCGGATAGAAGGTGCCCTTCCACTCGGGGTAGTTGTAGCCGGAGGTGCCGATCCAGATCATTGAATTGATGATTGCAGATTTCAGATTGCAGATTCTCACAATTGCCCAATCTGCAATCTGCAATCGTCATCGCAATCTGCAATTCACCAACGAGGTTCCCGCTGCCCGCCCTCGTGGCCGCGCCCGCCTCGCTGGTAGGACGGAGGCCCCTCAGGTTTGGGCCGGGCTTCGTTGACGACCAGCGGACGGCCTTCGAGAGGCTGCCCGTGGAATTGGGTCACGGCTTTCTGTGCGCCTGCTTCGTCGACCATGTCGACAAACGCGAAGCCGCGCGCGCGACCCGTGGCCATGTCGCGCATCACTCGTACGCTTTCGACGGCTCCCGCCTGGCTGAACAGCGCATTCAGGTCCTCGTCGTTCGTCTTGTACGGGAGATTCCCCACATACAATCTCCGGCCCATCGTCGTACCGCTCCTTGCAACGCTCGCGCTGCCCAGGTCGGCGGAAAGGTCGCGCGTGCCCTTCCGGGGACGGCACCGCCCCACGCGGCTGGCGCCGTCAAAAGGGTGCCAAGTATAAAGCCTTTTCTTGAGATGTAAAGCCTCTTTCGTGCAGCCTGCCGGGGGCTCGCGATCGCGGTGCCGGAACTGAAGTTCCGGCCTGCGTACAGAGTACGCCTGATAGAGTGACGTCATGTGCAGCAGTCGGCGCCAGGCGCGCCTGGCGATCCCATTGGTGCCGCTCGCCTTGCTTGCGGCCGTCGCGTGCCGCAAAGCCCCGCCTGTCCGCGAGTTCGCGGTCGTCGGACAGGTCGTGGCGATTGACCGCAGTACGAATTACGTAACGTTACGTCACGAAGACATCAAGGGCTTCATGCCCGGAATGACGATGCCGTTTGCGGTGAAAGATCCGGCGCTGCTCGAGGGCAGGGTTCCGGGCGACCTTGTTGCCGCGACGCTGCAGGTGCAGAACACCGACGCGTGGATCACCCGTCTCACGAAGACCGGTTCGGCGCCGCTGCCGCCCCGCGCCGAGACGCCGGTACCGGGCCTGGCCCCGGGCGACCGTGTGCCGGATCAGACGTTTGTCGATCAAGGCGGCGGACGCTTGACGATGGAGTGGGGGGATGGACACGTCGCAGTGGTGACGTTCATCTACACGCGCTGTCCATTCCAAGACTTCTGCCCGGCCATCGATCGGCGGTTCGTGGAATTGCAGGATGCGATCAAGGACGCTTCGGGCTCGTCGGGTTCCCTGGCGGACGTACGGTTGTTGTCCGTCAGCATCGACCCGGCGTTTGACCGCCCCGCCGTGCTGAAGGCGCACGCGAGCAAGCTGGGGGCCGACCCGAAGGTGTGGCGCTTCGTGACCGCGCCGCCCGCGGAGATTACTGCCTTCGGACGCCAGTTCGGCCTCGACGTGCGGCAGTCGGGCCCGGCGCCCGCCGACATCGAACACAACCTGCGCACGGTGGTCCTGGACCGCAACCGCCGCATCGTCGAGACCCGGACGGGCAGCGACTGGACAGCCGCGGACCTGTTGGCGAGGCTGCGCACGGTGGCCGGCGCGTGAGGTCATCGGCGGGAGCACCCGCACGGGCGCGGTTCACGGCCCAGGAGTGGAGGGTCGTGCGGCGGCTGACCACGCCCGCCAGAGTCCAGGCGTATCTCAACGCACTGCCCTACAACACCGAGCCCGGCGGGGAGACGCTTCGCAGTTTCCGCGGCGTCGTGCGCTCGGGCTCCGCGCATTGCTTCGAGGCGGCGATGTTCGCGGCAGTCGTGCTGGAGCAGCACGGCTATCCGCCGCTCGTCCTGAGCTTCGAGTCCATCGATCATCTCGACCACGTGCTGTTCGTGTACCGCCGGAATGGCAAGTGGGGCTCGGTCGCGCGCTCGCGCGACCCCGGCCTGCACGGACGAAAGCCGGTGTTTGCGACGCCACGGGCCCTCGCGGTGAGTTATGTGGATCCGTACGTCGACTTCACGGGCGGAGTGACAGCATACGCGGTGGCCGACATGCGAAAGATCGGCACCTACGACTGGCGTTTCTCACGGCGCTACGTGTGGCCAGCCGAGCAGTTCCTGCTCGACTACCCGCACCGGCACATCCACACCGACGCCGCGCACATCGCGGGCCTGAGGCGCAAATATCGCGCGTTTCGCAAGACGCACGACATGAAGCCGGTGGACTACAAAGGCCGGGAGAAGTGGACGCCGATACCGCGGGAATTTCAGGCGGCGGAGGGACTGTCGTTTGATGGGAGTAGTGCGAAATGCTGAATGCGAAATGCCAAGTACGTACTCGGCACTTTGCACGTCGCACTCTGCACTTCCTCAATCCAGGTCGAAATCTCTCTTCGGCCTCGAGATTGGCTCTTCCTTCGCCTGCCTCAGCGCTTCCTCGAACCGCTTCGCCAGGTCGTCGCCGCGCGTCTTCTCGCTTTGCACGGACTTCTCGAAGATCGCCTCGCGCCGCGCGGCCTCGGCCGCGACGATGCGTTGGGCGTGGTCGAGCTCGGGCTTGTCGCCACGCTCGGGCTGAGCATGCGAGATGATTCGACCGAGATTCCGATCGAACACCAGCAAGGCGCCACAGCACGGGCATGGCACTTCGACTTCCGATGTCAGGCGCGACATGCCGGTATGATACACCTCAGACCCTGACGGCCCCCAGCCCGGACGGGGGCCTTTGCCGATGACCGAGCGTCGATCCCATACCATCCGCATCGTCACCTACAACGTCCACCGCGGGCGCGGCCTCGATGGCCGCACCAAACCCGATCGCATCGCAGCCGTGTTGCAGGACATCGGCGCCGACGTCGTCGCGCTGCAGGAAGTGGTGGGCGCCGGCCCGCGTCACGGCGGGCATGCCGAAGCCTTCGGCGCGGCGCTGGGCATGGGCTGGGTCATGTCGCCGACGCGGCATTTGTGGAGCCACCAGTTCGGCAACGTCGTGCTGTCGCGCTTCCCCATCGCGCATCAGGTCAAGTACAACCTGTCGTGGAAGACGTGCGAGCCGCGCGGCTGCATGCGAGTGGACCTCGATCTCGACGGCGTGACCCTGCACCTCTACAACGTCCACTTCGGCACCGCGATCCTCGAACGCCGCGTGCAGGCCGAGCGGCTGGCCGGCATCGTCAGTGACCGCCGGGTCACCGGCCCGAAGGTCGTGCTCGGCGACTTCAACGAGTGGACGCGCGGGCCGGCCTCGGCGCTGCTGAGCGAGCGGTTGCAGGGCATCGATCTGGCGGCGCACCTGAGACGCCGCCGCACCTATCCAGGCATCTTCCCGATGGTGCACCTGGATCACATCTACTACCAGGGCGACGTCGAAGTGGAGAAGGTGGAGCTGGTGCGATCGCGGCGCGCGCTGATTGCGTCGGATCATCTGCCGCTCGTGGCGACGCTGCGCGTCGCGATGTAGTGGATTGCACTCCGACTGACTTCACGAGTTCTCATTTATAGTGACGCCGTGCGAATCACGATCTGCCTCCTGCTGCTCACGGCGACCGCGTCTGCTCAAACGCCGGCATTCGATCCGGCAAGCCTCACGCGCCTGCAGGAAGGCGAGGCGCTGCGGGTGTCGAGCAACAACCGCGACCCGAACTCCAACGACGACAGCCTGCGGCCAATTGCCGGCGAGACGGTGACGCTGGCCGACATCAAGGGGCCCGGCGTCATCAACCACTTCTGGCTCACGGTGGCCGCCAACGAGTACCGGCTGGCCGCGCCTGCTCCGCCTGCGCCTTTACTACGACGACAGCCCCATCCCAAGCGTGGACGTGCCGGTGGGCGACTTCTTCGGCGTCGGCCACGGCTTCGAGCGCTCGATCAACTCGGTGATGGTGCGCAACAGCTCCAGCGGGCGGTCGCGCAACAGCTACTGGCAGATGCCGTTTGCCAAACGCATCCGCATCACCGTCACCAACGAAGGCCGCCGCCGCGTCTCGAACCTCTACTACCATGTCGACTACCGCAAGCTGCCGTCGTTGCCTCCGGACGCGACCTACTTCCACGCGCGATACCGCCAGGCGCTGCCGACCGTTGCGGGCAAGCCGTACGAGATTGTCTCGGTCTCCGGCCAGGGCCACTACGTCGGCACGGTGCTCAACATCGTCCAGAACGAAGCCGGCTGGTTCGGCGAAGGCGACGAGCACTTCTACGTCGACGGCGGCCCGACGGCGGTCATCGAAGGCACGGGCACCGAAGACTACTTCAACGACGCGTGGAGCTTCCGCGTAGGCGACTCGCTCTACACGGGCGTGCCTGTGGCCGACGGCACCGGTGTCGGCGCGCGGCTGGGCGCATACCGGTGGCACGTCGTTGATCCCATCCCGTTCCGCCGGTCGCTGCGGCTCGACATCGAGCACGCCGGCTGGACATACAGCGCCGACGGATCGGTGCGCTCGGCCTTCGAGGAGCGCGCGGACCTGTTCAGCAGCGTCGCGTTCTGGTATCAGCGCGGCATCGCCAACGATCAGCCCGACCTTCCCTACGGCGCCGCCCGCCTGCCGATCGGCAACGCGCAGCAGATCGAGGTCGAGGCACGCGCCGACGAGGTGAAAGTCGAATCCGGCAAGGCGTCGGTACAGAAGGACGTGTTCTGGTCGAAGGACATCCTCTTCTTCGAGGGCAGTGGCCCGGGCGCAGCCGTGACAATCCCCTTCGATGTCGCCGCCGACGGCCGCTACGAGCTGGTCGTGCAGCTCGCGCATAGCTCCGACTACGGCGCCTACGTCGTGGAACTCGACGGGCAATCCACGGCAGGCAGCACCGTGCTCGAGCACGAACCTGGCGCCAACGCTGGCGGCACCGGCCGCATCGACGCGTACTTCACCGAAACCTACGTCGCGGAAGACCACCTGATTGGCTGGGCCAACCTCACCAGGGGGCGGCACACACTCCGTTTCGTCTGCGTGGGCAGGAACAGCGCGGCCACGGGTCACAACTTCGGCATCGACACCCTGATCCTCGCGCGACTGGGCGCACCGCCCGGTGCAGATCCGGCGGAGGCTCGTGCCGATGCGATTCGGCAGGTGATGGCACGGCCACCGCTCACCGTCGATGCGGTGGCGACCCTCACGCGCGCGTTGACCGACGACGACCATGTCGTCCGCGGCCTGGCAGCTCTTGGGCTCCGGGACGCAGGTACCGCCGCCGCACCTGCGCGCGACGCCCTCGTCGGCCGGCTGAAAGACGACGAGGTCGGCGTGCGCATGATCGCGGCGCAGGCGATCGGACGGCTGGCCGATCCGTCGACGCTCGACGCGCTGATGGCAGCCGGGCGCGAAAGCGGCCAGCACGTGCACGTCCTGCGAAGCGTCGCCGATGCACTGGGGGCGCTGGGGCCGGTAGCCGCCCCAGCCCTGGCGCTTCTGAAGGAACTGGCGCAGCAGCCGCGCGTCAGGTGGGCGGCGGAAGCGGCGATCGGGAAAATCGGACGATAGCCTCAGGCGATTGTGCCGTGACCTTCTCCGCCCCCGGCCACGATGTCATCATTCCAGGCATGTCCTTACGTGACGCCGTCGTCTGGGTGACCGGGGCGAGCTCCGGGATTGGGGAGGCGCTGGTGGGGCCGCTGGTGACCAGGGGCGCCCGCGTCGCGCTGTCGGCACGTCGTGCCGATGCGCTGCAATCACAGGCGCAGGCGTGGCGGGGAAAGGGCGCCGATGTCCGGGCGTTTCCGCTCGACGTCACCGACCGCGCCGCGACGCAGGCCGTTGTCGCCGCAATTGAACAGTCGTTCGGGCGCGTCGACCTTGCCGTGCTCAACGCCGGCACGCACGTTCTGGGGACGAAGAAGCCCTTCGACGCCCAGCAGTTCATCGACAACATGCACCTGAACTACGTTGGGATGCTCTACGGCATCGAGGCGGTGCTGCCGGGCATGCTCGCTCGCGGGCGCGGCCATATCGCCGGCGTGTCGAGCCTCGCGGGCCTGCGTGCGCTGCCGACGGCGGGCGGGTACGGCGCGTCGAAAGCCGCAGCCAGCTACATGCTCGACGCGATTCGTTTCGACCTCGAGCCGCGCGGCGTGCTCGTCACCAACATCACGCCCGGCTTCGTGAAGACGCCCCTCACCGATCGCAACCGCTACCGCATGCCGTTTCTGATGGAGGTCCATCGCGCCGCGGAGATTCTGGCCGACGGCCTCGAGCGCGGCAAGCGGGAGATCCACTTCCCGAAGCCGTTTTCGTGGATCGTCAAGACGCTGCGGATCCTGCCCTACCCGCTATACGAGCGGATCATTTGGCGAACGACCCGCGACCGGCAGAAAGCGGGCTGAACGCTCCACCACTGCCCTCGCCTCGGTCGCGACGCGCTCGCGCAGCGCGGCCGGCTCGATGACGTCCACGCGCGACCCGAGGCCGCCGACGAGGAAGGCGGCCTCGTCTTCGGCGTCGAAATGCGCGACCAGCGTGACCCAATCGACGCGATCGCCTGGATCGGCATCGGCGACGACGGTCGCATTCTGATGGGCCAGCAGCCAGCGCGCGGACGTCGGCTCGATTCGCAGCGTCGCCGCATACCGGCGGCGCTCCCGCGCGAAGCGCTCGCTCGATGCGGTCCAGGTCCTCGGCGAGATCGAAATCCGCCGGGCGCTCTACGGCCTCGTCGAGCACATGCGCGTCCTCGATGCGCGAAACGCGGTAGGTGCGAAGCCCTGAATCGGCCTGTGCAACGAGGTACCAGATCATCGCCTTGGCCACCAGGCCCAGCGGCCCCACCACGCGCTCTTCAGGATTCTTGCCGGCGCTGCGGTAGCGCATGGAAAGCTTCCGGTCGTGCGTCACCGCGTCTTGCACGATCGGCAGCATCGCCAGATTCTCCGTCGTTGCCTCGCCAGCCGACCGGATCGACATACAGGCGCTGTCGCATCGACGCCGCGCGTTGCCGCTGCGCCTCGGGCATCGCCGCCATGAGCTTGGCCAACGCGCGTTCGGCGGCTGCCGCCAGCGGCCGGTCGCCGATGACCCGCGGCTGCGCCATCAGCAGCGCGCGCAGCTCCGCATCGTCGAGGCCCGGCACCTGGGTGCGCCAGCCTTCGGAAAGCTCCCAGCCGCCCCGCGAGCCCCGGAGCGCGACGACGGGCACTCCCGCGGCGCCGAGCGCTTCGAGATCGCGATGGACGGTCCGGGCGGACACTTCGAGCTGGGTGGCGAGCTCGCGACCGGTGACGCGGCCTCGGGCCTGGAGCAGCAGGAGGATCGAGAGCAGGCGGTCGGCGCGCATGAAAAATTGCTGACCCTAGTGTGGGAACCAAATTATGACACTTGATGTCATATATCGAGGCATAGCTTACGCAGACAGGTTGACCAGGTTGATCAGGTTGTTTGGCTGGTTCCGAGCGAAGCAAGGCGCGTGGTCGCCTCGCGCTGGCGCCTCGCGATCTCGGTCATGAAGCGGAGGATCGTCTGGAGTTGCTCATCGGTGAATTCGGCGTAGAGCGCGTCGATCCGGGCGCCGAAGTCGGCAAACAGCGGTGCCAGGGCGGCGAACCCTTCGGCCGAGCGCTCGACGCGGACGCGCCGGCGGTCGACGGGGTCGGCGACCCGGCGCGCGAAGCCCTTGCGCTCCAGCCGATCGATGAGGCCGGTGACCGAAGGCGGTGCCAGGCCGGTACGCCCGGCGATCTCGCCCGCAGTGAGGGGCCCCTCGCGGTCCAGGACGTCGAGCGCCTTGGTCTCGGTGGCGCTCAGACCCTGCGTCGCGGCAATCGTGGCGTGAAACATCACGGTGGCCGTGCTGCTCTCGCGTCCGGCCAGGTGCAAAGCGGCCAGCAGTTGAGCGCGGCTGGGGGCGGACGAGGACACGCGGCGTCGGGGCACGGGTCGACCGTACCATATATTTCGTTCGGACGAAAGAAATGTCTTGACCGCAGGAGCGGCTGGCCGATATATTTCGGGCAACCGAACGAATTGCGCCGCCGGTAGACTGAGGCCTGGGGCTGGAGGCGTCAGTCCCTGAGGCCTCCGAAGTGACGTTTGTCCATGGCACCGGGGGATGGTGCGCAACTACCGTGAACCTCGAGCCCCGATGCCCTCGTAAGTTTCGGTAACTGCCGGCACATGGACCCGCCCATTGCGAGTCGGGTAGAGTACGCGTTTCCCGTATCAGGAGTTCGAGCACACGTGAGCGATTTGAAGGCGGACTTGGAGTCGCTGCGCCGCAGCGAGGCCCCGGAAACGTCCCGCAAGGGGCTGTGGATCCTGCTGGGCGTCGTCATCCTCGCGCTGGGTGGCGGCGCGCTGGCCTGGCGCAGCGCCAATGCCGCCGTCGAGGTCGCGACCGTGACGCCAAGCGTCGAGCGCTCGTCGAGCGCGCCGGCAGGCACGCCGGTGCTGACCGCGTCAGGCTATATCGTCGCGCGGCGCGAGGCGATCGTCTCGTCGAAGATCCAGGGACGGCTGGCCGAGTTGCGCGTGGAAGAGGGCAGCCAGGTGCGTGAAGGCGAGACCATCGCCAGGCTCGAGAGCTCGGACTTCGTGGCCAGCGTGTCGCGCGCGCAGGCGCAGGTGCAGCAGGCGACGGCCTCGCAGAGCTCGGCTGATGCCGGCATCCAGCGCGCCGAGGCCGACGTGGCTGAAGCGCGCCGGCAGCTGGGGGTCTCCGAGCGGCTGATCGCCGACAAGCTGGTTCCCGTGGATCAGCTCGACGCCAACAAGAGCCGGGTGAAGATGGCCGAAGCCGCGCTGGCGCAGTCGCGCGCCGAGCGGGAACGGATGATCGCTTCGTCCGCACAAGCCACTGCCGATCTCACGTACGCCAACGCGCAGTTGCAGAACACCGTCATTCGCGCGCCGTTTTCCGGCACCGTCGTCCGCAAGATGGCGGAGGTCGGCGAAAGCGTCGCACCCATTCCGCCCGGCGTGAACATCTCCACCGCCAGCGGCGCCATCGTCGCGCTGGCCGATCTGGCGACACTTGAAATGGAAGCCGACGTCAACGAGGCCAACGTCGCCAAGCTCCTCGAAGGCCAGCCGGCCGAGATCACGGTCGAGGCGTTCCCCGATCGCAAGTACAAGGCGGTGCTGCGCCAGGTCATTCCCACGGCCGATCGCACCAAGGCGACGGTGCTGACCAAGGTGACGCTGATCGACAAGGACAAGGACCTCAAGCCCGAGATGAGCGCGAAGGTCACGTTTCTCGAGCCGCAGCGCGCGGAGGCGCCGGCGCCTGTGGATGCCCCACCGGCCAAGCCCGTGATTCTCGTGCCGCAAAGCGCGGTGGTGAATCGCGACGGGCCGAAGGTGTTCGAGGTCGTAGGCGACAAAGTTCAGATGCGCACGATCGCGACCGGCGCCGTGCGCGCTGACCGCGTCATCGTGACCGAGGGCCTGGCAGGCAGCGAGACGCTCGTCGACAAGCCGGCCGAGACGCTGAAAGACGGAGACGCGGTAAAGAAAAGGTAGGGGCGGGTTTGTAACCCGGCCACCTCCTTACATTCACGGGTTCACGGGTTCACGGGTTCACAGGTTCACAGGTTCACAGGTTCACAGGTTCGATTCTGAGAGGTTCTATGGCCGCCGTTGATGTCCAGAACGTTCGCAAGATCTACAAGCGCGACAGCCAGGAGATCGTCGTCCTCGACGGCCTGAGCCTGGAAGTCCCCGAAGGCGAGTTCGTCGCGCTGATGGGACCGTCGGGGTCGGGCAAGACGACGCTGCTGAACCTGATTGCGGGCATCGACCGCCCGACATCGGGCAAGGTGGTGGTGTCGGGCACTGACGTCACGACGCTTTCGGAAGGCGCGCTGGCCAAGTGGCGCAGCCACAACATCGGGTTCATCTTCCAGTTCTACAACCTGATCCCGGTGTTGACCGCAGAGGAAAACGTCGAGCTCCCGCTGTTGCTGACCAAGCTGTCGAAGAAGCAGCGCCGCGAGCGCGCGATGACGGCGCTCAAGGTCGTCGGCCTGTCGGATCGCGCGCATCACTACCCGCGGCAGCTGTCGGGCGGGCAGGAACAGCGCGTCGCCATCGCGCGCGCCATCGTCGCGGACCCGGCGGTGCTGGTGGCCGACGAGCCGACGGGCGACCTCGACGCCAGGAGCGCGGAAGAGATCCTGAACCTGCTGCAGACGCTGAACAGCGACTTCAAGAAGACCATCGTGATGGTCACGCACGACCCGCGCGCTGCCAGCCGCGCGCACGTCGAGCGCCACCTGGAAAAGGGCGTCCTGATGAACACCGTCGAGCGGCACGAAGCCCCGGTGGGCGCGAGGGCGTAATCGGCAATCTGTGATTGACGAGTCGCCAATGAAATACCTGCCCTACATCCTGAAGCACCTGCGGAAGACGTGGATCCGCACGCTCAGCACGATCGCGGCCATCGCGTTGTGCATCTTCCTGATCTCGGTCCTGCAGACGGCGCTCGAAGCCTTCTACGGCGGCATGGAAAATGCCAGCACCGAGCGCCTGATCACGCGTCATCGGATCAGCCTTGCCGAGGACATCCCGCTCGCTTACCAGCCGCGCATCGCCGCGATTCCTGGAATCAAGCGCGTCGCGCAGTTCACCTGGTTCGGCGGCTCCATTGGCAGCGCGGCCGGCGGAGAGCCTGACTGGAAGAACTTCTTCCCGAATTTCGCCGTGGAGGCCGAGCCGTACCTCGCGATGTGCCCCGAGTACCAGTTGAAGCCCGACGAGAAGGCGGCCTTCATGGCCGACATGCGAGGGGCGGTGATTGGTCCGGCGCTGGCCAAGAAACACGGGTGGAAGGTCGGCAGCACGTTCCAGCTCGAGAGCTTCATTCCGCCGTACCGCGCCGAGCGGCCCTTCGAGTTCGTGGTTCGGGCCATCTACGAGACCGACACGGAGAAGTACCCGAACCACCCGCTCGACGTCATGCTCTTCCACTGGAAGTATTTCTACGAGAAGACGGGTCAGCGGGTCGGCGTGGGCACCTACACGCTTCAGTTGAGCAACCCGAGCCAGGCGGCGGCGGTCGCCAAGGCCGTGGATGCGACCTTCGAGAACAGCGACACGCAGACCAAGACGGAGACCGAAGCGCAGTTTGCGGCGAGCTTCCTCGAGATGGCCGGCGACCTCGCCCTCATTCTCAACGCGATTGGCATGGCGGTCGCCTTCACGATCCTGCTCGTCACCGCCAACACGATGAGCATGGCCATCCGCGAGCGGCGGACGGAGATAGCCGTGCTGAAGACGCTCGGCTATCCGAGCGCGCTCGTCCTGGCGCTCGTGCTCGGCGAGGCGCTGGTCATCGGCATGGCGGGCAGCGCGCTCGGCGTCGGGCTGGGGCGCCTGCTCATCGCGAACATGGGCCAGATTCCCGGCATGCAGCTGCCGCCGCTGAACTTCAACCCGGCGCTTGCGGCGGGTATGTTCGGATTCGGCGCGACTATCGGGCTGCTGTCGGGGCTCGCGCCCGCCGTGGGCGCGTATCGCGCGAACATCACGTCGATGCTGAGGCAGGTCTGATGGCGCTTCCGCTTTCCTACAACGTTCGTAACGTCATCGTGCGCTGGAAGGTCACGCTGCTGGCGCTGGCCGGCATCTCCCTGGTCGTCGGCGTGCTAATCGCGCTGACCGCCATGGCCAACGGCTTCAGCAAGGCGCTGGCTGCCACCGGTTCGGCCGACAACGCCATCGTCACGCAGCGCGGCTCCGGCTCGGAGCTCAGCTCTGGCATGAGCCGCGACAACGCGAGCATGATCATGGTGGACTCGCGTGTGAAGCGGGACCCGCAGGGGCGGCCGATGGCGTCGCCCGAGATGATCATCGTCGCCTCGCTGCCCAAGCGCGGTGAGGTGACGGAAGTCAACGTCACCGTCCGGGGCGTGACGCAGATGGCGTTCTCGGTGCGGCAGAACGTGAAGATCACGGAAGGCCGGACCTTCACCCCCGGCTTGTACGAGCTGGTCGTCGGGAAGAAGGCGGCCGAACGCTACCAGGGGCTGGAGGTGGGCGGCAGCATCAAGCTGCAGCGCAAGTCGTGGCAGGTCGTCGGCATCTTCACGTCGGAAGGCAGCGGATTCGAAAGCGAGATCTGGGGCGACTACGACGCGCTTGCGCCGGTCTTCAACCGGTCCAACGGGTATCAGTCCTTGACCTTGCGGCTCGCCGATCCGTCAACGCTCGACGCATTCAACACGGAGCTGAAGGCCAACCCCAACATGCAGCTCCAGATGGCCAGCGAGCTGCAGTACCTACGCCGGACAGGCCGGCCAGACCGCCAACGTGCTGACCGGCCTCGCCTTGTTTGTCGGCATCATCATGGGCATCGGCGCGGTGTTCGGCGCGATGAACACGATGTACGCGCTGGTGTCGGCGCGCACGCGCGAGATCGGCACCCTGCGCGCGCTGGGGTTCTCGCGCACGTCCATCCTCAGCTCGTTCATGATCGAGTCGGCGTTTCTCGCGCTGGTGGGCGGGCTGCTCGGCAGCATCCTCGCGCTGCCCATCAACACGCTGTCGGGCGCCACAGGCGGCGCTAATTTCTCGCAGGTCGCGTTTGACTTCCGCGTCAGCCCGACGTGGCTTGGCATTGCAGTGGCCGGCGCCGTGCTGATGGGCCTGGCCGGTGGGTTCCTGCCCGCGTGGCGCGCCGCGCGCACGCCGATCACCTCGGCGCTTCGGGACGCCTGACAAACCCCGGTTCACACGTTCACGGGTTCACAGGTTCCGAGGTTCGAAGGTTCACGGGTTCGGCGGCATCGTCGATGTCCGAACCGGTGAACCCGTGAACCTGTGAACCCGTGAACCCCTGAACCTGCGAACCCGAGAACCTGTGAACCCGTGAACCGGCTTCCTGATAAACCCGTTCCGGGACGTGCTGGACGTCCCAGGCGAGGCCGAGTTTTTCCATTGTCCAGATCGTGTACCAGGTGATGTCGTACTCCCACCAGTAGAAGCCGTTTCTGGCGGCACGCTGATAGCGGTGATGGTTGTTGTGCCAGCCTTCACCGGCCGCAAAGAGCGCCGTCAGCGGGTTGTTGGTGGAGTCGTCCTGTGTCTGGAACCTGCGCGATCCGAACAGGTGGTTCACCGTGTTGATCGCAAACGTCGCGTGCGCCAGCGTCATGGTCGGCAGGCAGAAGCCCCAGATCAGCCAGTCCCACCCACCGATCGCGTACATCGACAGCGCCAATGCCAGCGGCGGCAGGAAATAGAACCGCTCGAGCCACACGACCTCTGGCGCGCCACCGAAGGCGCGGACGACGGGGTTGGACGAGTGGAGCGACTTGTACCGGCTGTCGTTGAGGAACCAGCCGAAGTGCGCGTGGTAGAACCCGCTCATCTTCGGGCTGTGCGGGTCGCCGTCGCGGTCGGCGTACTTGTGGTGGTAGACGTGATGGCCGGCCCACCAGAGCGGCCCTTTTTGCATCGCCGCCGTCCCGGCCAGCGTCCAGACGAAGCGCGCGACGCGGTTCATCTGAAACGCACGGTGCGCGTAGTAGCGATGGAACGCGAGCGTGAGGCCGATGGCGCGCAGGAAGTGACTGGCCGCCCAGAGGCCCGCCAGCTCCCATCGGAAGGTCACCGTGATGACGAGCAGAGCCGAGGCTTGAACGATCCAGAAAATGACGACGGAAAGGCCTGCCGACAACCCCTAGCCCTCTTCGCCGTATTCTTCCTCTTCGGGAGAGCCCAGGCGCGTCGATGGGCGCAGCGCCTCGCGGTAGTCGTAGATGGGCAGATCGCGCACGTGCAGCGGCATCGTGCAGGCGGCCGACTTGTCGTCGACTACGACGATGACCGGGCTGCCCTCGACGCCGGCACGGAACGCGAGCCGGCAACCGCAGGCGAGACGAGCGTGAGTGAAGCCCTTCAACATGGGATGTGGGTCCATGTTACTACAGGAGCGCCTTGATATCTTTCTCGTAGCGTTCCTTGCCCACCAAACCGGAGTGTTTGCGGCAGATCTTGCCGTCGCGGTTGATCACGAAGGTCGTGGGAATCCCCCACATCGGCCCGTACGCATCCTGCAGGTCGTCGCGGCCCAAGCCCACCAGCACCGGGTAGTTCATCTTGAACTCGTCGGCAAACGGGGGAAGCTTGTCTGCCGGATCGTCCACCGACACCCCCACAACCTGCAGGCCCTTGTCGCCGTATGCGTCCTGCAGCTCCACGAAGCCAGGAATCTCCGCCTTGCACGGCGGGCACCAGGTCGCCCAGAAGTCGAGGACGATCACCTTCCCCTTGAACGAGGAGAGCGCGACCGTCTTGCCGTGCATGTCGTTGACGGTGAAGTCGAGATTCGCCTTCTTGGCGTCGGCCGGACATACGTCGCTTGCTGCCGACTTGGCGCCGACCAGCTCGGACGGGGCCGGCAAGCTCGGCACCAGCGTGTACACCAGCGCCGTGACGGCGGCGGCGGCAATCACCCAGCGGACAATTCGTGACATGCGCTCCATTATGCCTGACCACCTCGTCATATGGTGTGCCCGAACTCGCGCGCCAACCCGGCCCGTTCTCCGGACGGGCTTGGAGTGCGCGCTGTCCTCCTTCCCCCGTAGGCTGTTTCCGATTCCGATGACAATCCCCCGGCTTTTCTACGAAATCCACAGTCTGATCAATGCCAGCCGGAGGTACGGGGCTTGCTTCGAACGTTTCGCATCCTGTCCCATGAGGCGTGGATTCTGCGGTTTGCGGCCATGTCTCAGTCACAGTAAGATGCGATCCATTCCGACCTCGACCCCTCGACTCCGTGTTACTGCCCGCGAGGAGACCTGTATGCGCACGCGCACGACGCGGTGCCTGACGGGACGTCTCACAGGGCTGACGGCGGCGCTGATTCTCACCAGCACCTTGTCGGCCGTGGCCCAGACGCCCTACGTCCCGTATTTCGGCAAGAACCAGATCCGGTACGACAACTTCCGGTGGCACATCTACACCACCGATCATTTCGAGATCTACTACTACCCCGAGATCGAACAGCATCTCGAGCGGGTGGCCGGATATGCGGAGAGCGCTTATCAGCAGGTCAGCGCCGATCTGAAGCACGACCTCGCGTTCAAGATTCCGCTGATCCTCTTCAAGACCAGCAGCGAGTTCCAGCAGCAGAACGTGATTCCTGGCGCGGCGCAGGAAGGCGTGGGCGCCTTTGCCGAGCCGTTCCGGGATCGCATGGTGCTGCCGATTGACGAGCCACCCGATCTGCTCTACCGCCTGGTCGTCCACGAGCTCACGCACATCTTCGAGTTCGACATCATCCCCCAGTCGCTCATCCGGCGCAGCGTGCCGCTGTGGGTCAACGAGGGGCTCTCCGACTACATGACCGGCATCTGGCGGCCCATGGATCTGATGAGCGTGCGCGACTCGGCGGTGGCCGACACCGTGCCGAAGATGTCGGAGCTCGAGGGCTACGGCGGGTTCAGCAGCCCGCGTCAGATCTACAACCTGGGTCACGCGGTCTTCGAATTCATCGAGTCGAAGTGGGGCAAGGAAGGCATCCGGCAGTTCCTCTTCGCGCTGCGTAAGAGCGTCATCGGCGGCGGCGAAGACGCGTACGAAGAGGCCTTCCAGCTCAAGCCCGAGGAGTTCGACCAGCAGTTCGAGAAGTACCTGAAGGATTGCTTCAAGGCCTTCCGCGACAAGGAGCGACCGGCTGACTACGGGCGCAACCTGTCGCCGAATCGCCAGAAGACCAAGTACACGTCGGTCCTCTCCATCGAGCCGGCGCCCTCGGGCGACCTGATGGCGGCGATGGTCGGCAACCGGCGCGAGCAGGAGCTGGACATCGTGCTGCTGTCGACCAAGGACGGCACGGTGGTGCGCAACCTGACCAAGGGCTTCGATCAGGGGATGGGCTTTGCCTACATCGCGACGCCAGGCGGCCGGTGGAATACAGTGTCGTGGATGTCGTGGTCGCCGGTGGGCGATCAGCTCGCGTACTTCGTCCGCACGGAAAAAGAGAAGGCGCTGATCCTGCAGGACGTGGTCTCCACCGACATCAAGCACCGCTTCCCGATGAAGACCGTCGACGAGCCCGAGTCGCCGTCCATCGCGCCAGGCGGCCGCCATGTCGCGTTCTCCGGGCTGCGGAACGCCATCGGCGACATTTACCTGCTCGACACGACGTCGGGCGATATCAGCAATCTCACCGACGACGCCTTTGCCGACTACGCGCCGACGTTTTCGCCCGACGGCAAGTCAATCGTGTACCTGGCCCGCATCAGCGGCAACGAGAAGCTGTTCCGCGTCGATCTGGACACGAAAAAGAAGACGCAGCTCACCTTCGGCACACACGATGAAGGCCAGGCCAAGTTCATCGACGCCACCACGCTGGTGTTCCCGTCGACGGCCGTGAACCCCACGCAGCCCATCGAGCCGGAAGTCGCGCGCAACGGCAACATCTTCAACATCTGGACCCTGAGCCTCACCACCGGTGAGCTGCGCCAGTACACGGACGCGGCCAGCGGCAACGTCTCGCCGGTCGTGCTGCCCGACGACAAGGTCAGCCGGATCGCCTTCGTGACGTACTACAAGGACGAATGGGGCGTGCACACGCTCGAGCGCAAGGAGCCGATCCAGACGGCAATGGCGAGCGACTTCGGCGAGGCCGGCGGCGCGATGGTGGATTTCCAGCCGCCCATGACGCACACCCTCGTGAAGGAGAATCAGAAGGAGAAGGGCACGTTCGAGAAGATGTTCCTGGACGGGCGGCCGCCGGTGAACGTCGGCGTCACCAGCGGCGGCGACCTGTTCGGCGGCACGCAGGTCACCTTCAGCGACGTGCTCGGCGACAAGCAGTTCAACGTCTTTGCCGCGTCGATCTCGCAGTACCGGACCTTCTCGGGCAGCTACACGAACCTGTCGCGACGTTTCCAGTACCTCTCTGCAGGGCTTCTCCCAGGAACAGTTCTTCTACGGCACCGGTTCGTACTTCTACGATCCGGCCTTCAACCCACTCTTCCTGGATCGCGACAACGCGCTGGCCACACGCACTATGCGAGGCGGCAGCGCGTTTGGCATCTACCCATTCGACCGCTATCGGCGTCTCGAGCTGTTCGGCAGTCTCATCTACTACAACGAACGCTACAACGACCCGCAGCTGGAGGAGTACTCGAACGACTATCAGGAACAGCTCTACGGCACGACCCTGTTCCGCGATGGCACGGCAATGCCGCTCGGCGTGGCTTTCGTCCAGGAGACCACCGTGTTCCGGGAGTTCGGACCGCTGTCGGGCAACACCATGCGTCTGTCGTACGAAGTGGCGCCGAAGGTCGGCGACTCACTCTCGTACCAGACCGCCGACCTCGATGCGCGCAAGTACATCAGACTGGGCGGGTCGGGGCTCCTGGCCCTGCGGGGCAAGTGGTTCAAGAGCTGGGGCGACTCCCCGGACTACACCTACTTCGGCGGGAATTCGGAGTTGCGGGGATACGAGTACCTCCAGTTCACGGGGCATAACGTGTTCTTCTTCAACGCGGAACTGCGCTTCCCGCTGATTGAAGCGATGCTCACTCCGCTCGGCGTGATGGGCGGCGTGCGCGGGGTGTTCTTCTTCGGCACCGGCGCCGCGTACTTCAACGACCAGCCGTACCAGTACGCGACCAGCAAGACCGAGACGTACACGCCGTACCTGGGCTCGGTTCCCAATCCCGCCACCGGCCTCCTCGAGCCCGTCTACGGCCCCCCGATCGACATCACCGGCTTCCGCCTCCGCGACGGCAACGCGTCGTACGGCTTCGGCCTGGAGACCTTCGCGCTGGGCTTCCCCATCCACTTCGACTGGGCGTGGCGGACGACGTTCAACCGCGAGTGGGAGGATGCGCTGTATGCCTCGGTCGGCGGCAGCAACGAGTTTCGACGAGCGCAGTTCAAGGTGTGGATCGGTTACGACTTCTGAATTGACGATTGCAGATTGCAGATTGAGGATTACGGGGCGCGGCAACCTTCGGGTGGCCGCGCCCTTCGGACGTACGCCGCACCCCAATGACACCAAAACCTCCCTCCGAGTCCCTGACCGAAACGGTCCACGTCGTCCTGCCCAACGACGCCAACCCGCTGGGGTTCATCCTCGGCGGCACGGTGATGCACTTGATCGACATGGCGGGCGCGATTGCGGCCGTGCGCCACGCGCGGGTGCCGATTGTGACGGCGGCCGTCGACGATCTGCAGTTCCTGCACCCTATCACCGTGGGCGATTTGATCATCCTACGTGCGCGGGTGAACGCGGCGTTCACGACGTCGATGGAAGTGGAGGTCGAGGTGTTCTCGGAAGCCACTCTCACCGGCGAGCGCCAGTTGACCAGTCGCGCGTTCCTGACGTTTGTGACCGTGGACAAAACAGGCGGACATCGCGAGGTGCCGCCGTTGCTGCTCGAAAGGGATGAGGAGAAGATGCGCGCCGACGCGGCGAAGACGCGGCGCGCGGAGCGCTTGAAGAAACGCCCGTAGGGGCGCACGTGCGCGTCCCGGCCGGGGTTCAGCCGGGCGCTCGTCCGCGGGGCCCATCCGGCGGGACCCCCGCGGGCCGTGCAAGCACGCCCCTACTTCTGGTAGAACTCCGCATTCTTCTGCGCGAAGTGCTTCCACTTGTCGGGCGTTTCATCGAGCGCGAAAATGGCCTCGACCGGGCACGCCGGCACGCACGCGCCGCAGTCGATGCATTCATCGGGATGAATGAAGAGCTGCTCGGCCGCTTCGAAGGTCGCTTCGTCCTTCCTCGGGTGGATGCAATCCACCGGACACACGTCGACGCACGCGCTGTCCTTGGTGCCGATGCAGGGTTCCGTGATCACGTAAGCCATGTCGCTTCGCTCCTCCACGCCGCCGTCAGGGGTGCCATCAGGCGGGGATGTTCATCGAGGCCGGCGGCAGCCATCCCAGCCGCCGCGAGACCTGTCGCGCCAGCTCCCAGCCGTCGCGATTCATCGTGGTCACCAGGGGCGTCTCGTCCGCCGCATGACCAAAAATACCGAGCCGCGCCACTTCGCGGCCCGTGTAATCCACTACCGGCGCGCAGGTGCAGCCCAAAGGCGGCGCCGCGCCGTCCACGGCCGGCGGCCCGAGCCGCCGTAACACGGCCGCGCCGTCGGCGACATCACGCGGCCGATCGAGCCGCAGGCAGCCCAGGCGACGCGTGGCCTGCGTCGGCGAGAAATACAGCGCGCAGTGCGCGGGCATTGCCTTGCCGTACACCGTCCGCATCGCCACTTCGTCGGTCCCCGTCGCCCACACGTACGTGACCTCGTCGGCGGCGGGAATCGCGATGAACGCCCGCAGACCCGACCCCAGCACGTACTCGCGCAGCACCGGGTACGCATGCAGCCGCAGCTCTGAGCGGCCCAGGAACTGGAAGCTCAGGTCCAGCATCTTGAGCGTCAGTCCGTAACGCTGCGTCTCCTCGTCCTGCCGCACGTAGCCGCGTCGCTTCAGGACGCCGAGCAGGCGGTGGACGGTCGGCGCGGGCAGCCCGAGCGTCCGGGCCAGTTCGCCCACGCTCGCCCCGCGGGGAAAGCGGCTGAGCGCCTCGCACACCTCCAAGGCCTTGTCGATGGACGTTGCCGCCACGTCTGACCCCTATCGTTCCACTATATGGAACGTCATTTCACTCAAGTCTATTTCCGGACCCTGCCCTAAACAAGGGGACTCTTTGGTCGGATATTGACGATTGACGATTGGCGATTGACGATTACGGGTGGGCCAATTCCTTCAGCTTGCCGTGCGCCTCTGGATCTCGGCAGCGGCAGCGGTTCCGCTGGGCACGCCAGAATCCGGCGCTCACCAGGCTTTTCACCCCGCTAGCCGTGCCGCCGGGCATGTATGTCGTCTACACGTCGAGCGAGCCCATAGAGACGGTGACCGCGAAGCTGAGGGTGCTGGACGCCACACCCGCACCTGACGCCTGGAAGCCGTCCAGGCCCGAGGCCCACGTCGCTTTTGGCCAGGAGGGCAGTTACGACCGCGCCCGGCTGGCCCGGCTCTTCAACGGCGCGCGAGTGTCCGTCGTCCGGGGTTCGCTGGTCGAGGGCGGCAAGCGGGTGGCCTACACGCTGGTCTCGCCGTTCCCGGACGCCACCTTGTCCCGAATCGTGGAGGGGACGATGGTGATCGAGTTTCGGGTGCCGCCGCTGGAGTAGGTCGTGTACCTCGTATAATCCTCCGAAGCGCCCTCCCCCGGGGTTTCGGTAGAGTGTCGGTATCCCATGCCCCCCTGCAGCCGGATGGAACGGGTCGGTCGGCTGGCGCTGGCAATTGCGTTGACGTGCCCCGTCATCGCATCGGCGCAATTGCTGCCGCAGGAGACGGTGTCGCTGGCCGGTGGCCGGCTGACCATGGGTGGCGAGGTCACCGCCACGGTTGCCCCCGACGATGAGGGGCAGTTCAACTACACCGACTACGAACGAAGCGCGCTGCAGTTGCTGCGGCTCGGCCTGACTGCATCGTTTCGTCCGGTCGAGCGCATCGCGCTGGTGACGGAGCTTCGCGCCGAAGGCGACACCAACGGTGGGCCCTGGACCGCGCTGCCGTTTGCGGCCTACGTGCGGGTCCGGCCCTGGAAGGATCGCCAGTTCGACATTCAGGCTGGCCGCATTCCTCCGGTGTTTGGCGCCGCCGGGCGCCGCATTTACGCCAACGACAACGTGCTCATCGGCTACCCGCTAGCGTACCAATACTTGACGGTGCTGCGAAGCGACGCAGTGCCGTCGAGCGCCGACGAGCTCATCGCCGCGCGGTCGGCCGGCTGGCGTCCCTGGTATTCCGTCGGCACTCCCGGCTACGCCCGAGGCGTACCGCTCATCACCGCCTTCCGGTACGACACGGGCGTGCAGGCGCGCGTCGGCGGAGAGCAGCAGCGCGTTTCGTTCGCCGCGGCCGTCACCGCCGGGACGCTGTCGAGCCCCGGCGCGCGCACCACCAACGGCGGGCCGCAAGTGTCGACGCGGCTTGCAGTGCGACCGACGACGGGCCTGATCCTCGGCGCGTCCTTCGCTGACGGACGCTTCTTCGCCGACCACCTGGCCGTCCCGCTGCCGGCGAGCGGGACCGAGGCCGGCTCTACGTACGCGACGACGTCGAGCGCCGACGGCCGCTATCACCAGCAGACCTGGGGCGCCGACGCCGAGTATTCGCTCGGGTATTTTCTTGCGCGCGCCGAAGTGGTGACTGCGCGGTGGCGGCTACCCGCCATCGGGGCTTCGCCAATCGAGGAAGCCTTGCGGTCGACGGGCATCTCGGTCGAGGGCCGCTATCGCCTGGCGCCGGGTGTCACGGCTGCGGCGCGCGTGGACCGCCTGTCCTTCAGTCAGTTGCGCGGCAGCTACGCGGAGCTGCCGTGGGACGCCCCCGTCACGCGCATCGAAGGTGGCGTAGCCTGGTCGGCGACGCGCAATCTGATCCTCCGCGGCACGGTGCAGCACAACGATCGCTCGCGAGGCAAGGTGCGGTCCTCCACCGTGCCGGCGCTGCAGGTGACGGTGTGGTTCTAGGCGCACCCGTACGGTGGGCCGTCGTGGTGACGGCGATGGGCCTCCTGCTGGCAGCGCGGCCGGTGCCAGGTCCGGCCCAGACGCGGGGCGTGACTATCCGCGGGCGCGTGGAACTGCCGCGCATGACGACGCTGACCGAGCGTCGTCCGACGGCGGGTGAGCTTGGCGACGGCCCGGTGCGCGACATCGTCGAACGGCGGCGCGCGGTCGTGTACTTCGAGACCGCACCCAAGGGCGCGTTCGAGGATCGCGAGGGCGGCCGAGTGTCGATGGACCAGCGACACGAGACGTTTGTCCCGCACCTGCTGGCGGTGACAGTGGGCACCACAGTCGACTTTCCCAACAACGACCGCACGTACCACAACGTGTTCTCGCTGTCCAAGCCGAGGCGGTTCGACCTGGGCCGCTATGCGGCCGGACGTTCCAAGTCGATCCGGTTCGACCGTCCGGGCATCGTGCGCGTGTTCTGCGACATCCACTCGCACATGAACGCCTTCATCCTGGTATTCACGCACCGCTTCTTCAGCGTCGCCGACGTCGAGGGGCGCTATCGAGATCGACCACGTGCCGCCCGGCACCTACACGCTGGTGGCATGGGTCGAGGGCGCGATTCGCGACACCCGCAGCGTGCAGGTGACCGCCGAGTCGCGTGGCGTCGAACTGGATTTCCCTCATCGATGACGCTGCTCGCCTCGCTCACCAACCGCATCTTCATCGCCGCATCGCTGCTGGCGATCGTCACGACCGCCGTCGCGGTCTATGTGGTCGGGCTCCGAGCCACGCGTGAGGCCGAACTGGAGCTGGCACGAGGCCTGGCCGAGGCCGGCGACCTGGTGGATCAGCAGCAACGGGCCTTGATCGCGAAGTCCCTGCTCACGGCAAGACTGCTCGCCGATTTGCCCAAGCTCAAAGGCGCGGTGGAGACGCGGCATGCCGAGACGGTTGCGCCCATTGCCGCCGATTACCGTCGTCAAGTGGCCGCCGATCTGCTTTTCATTTCCGACGATACGGGCTCGCGGCTTGCCGCGGAACCCGCAGGCGGTGGCGCGCCGACGGCAGAAGCGGTGACAGCGGCGCTCGGCGGCCGCGAGGTGGTGGAATTTCGACCGGATGCCGGCGGCGTCCTTCAGGTCGCGACGGTGCCGATTGCGATCGGCCTCGAGAGTCCCGACGTGCTCGGCGCGGTAAGCGTTGGCGTGCGGCTGGATGCGCAGATGGCCGAGCGGTTCAAGCGCGCGACGCGGAGCGAAGTGGCCTTCACCCTGGACGGCAGCGTACGGGCCGCAACGCTGCCTCAATCGACATGGCCTGCGCTTCAGCCACTCTTGAGCCAGCCGGTGGTGTCGCAGATCCTCATCGGAGACTCCGAGTATGTCGGCCGCGCGCAGCCGCTCGGAACCAGCGAGAGCGGCGAGGCACGGCCGATGGCCGGCGTTGCCGTCCCGGGAGCGCTCGTGCTGCAGTCGCGCACAGAGCGGCTTGGATTCCTGCGGACCGTTTACGCTGCCCTGGCACTTGCCGCCGCGACCGCGGTGCTGCTCGCCATCGGGCTCAGTTACGCCGTTGCGCGCACTATCACACGTCCGTTGGCTGCCATCACGGCGACAATGCGCGAGGTGGCTGCCACCGGGGACCTGACGCGAAAGATTCCGTTGCGCGAGCCGTCGGCCTGGCAGGACGAGGACGCGCGTCTGCTGGCGACCACCTTCAACACTCTGACCGATTCGGTGGCGCGCTTTCAGCGCGAGGCGTCAATGAAGGAGCGGCTGCTCTCGCTCGGGCGGCTGTCGACGGTCATCGCCCACGAGGTGCGCAACCCGCTGATGATCATCAAGGCAGCTCTGCGCAGCCTGCGGCCAGAGGCGCCAGCGGCCGACATCCGCGAGGCGGTGAAGGACATCGACGAAGAAGTCGATCGGCTCAACCGCATCGTGCACGACGTGCTGGACTTCGCCAAGCCGCCCAGCATGCTGCGGGAGCCGGCAGATCTGGTTCGCCTGTGCCAGGATGCCGCCTCGGCGGCGACCGTCGGCGGCGGGCCCGCCATCGATCTGGAGATGCCCGGCGCCCCGCTGGTCACGGCGACCGACCCGGAGCGGCTGCGCACGGCGCTCATCAACGTCCTCTCGAATGCACGGCAGGCAGTCGACGCGCGCGAGGAGAGCACCCCTGCTCGGGTGAACGGCCACGAAGCGCCACCGGTGCTGTTGTCGCTCGACCGGCCCGACGACGGCCACGTCCGGCTGCGCGTGAGCGATCAAGGCACGGGCATCAAACCCGAGCACCTCTCACAGGTGTTCGAGCCGTACTTCACCACGCGCCGCACGGGCACGGGTCTGGGCCTGCCAATCGCGCGCAACATCGTCGAAGGGCTCGGCGGCACCATCGGCGTGGCCACGACGCCTGGCCGGACAACGGTCGAGATCATCCTGCCCATATGACCACGACCGGATTGATTCTGCTCGTCGACGACGAGGAGAAGATTCTCAAAACGCTCGGGCGCGCGCTGCGGGACGAGGGCCACCGCGTGGTGGAGCGCTCCGACGCGCGCGAGGCGCGCGGTCTGATCGCCGAAGGCGGCGTGGACGTCCTCGTGGTCGACAACCTGATGCCGGGCCTCACCGGCCTCGAGCTGATCCGCGACATCGTCGCGACCGTCCCGGAATCGGACCGCCCGCAGCTCGTGATGATGACGGCGCACGCCACGGTCTCCGATGCGATCGAGGCGATGAAACTCGGCGCGCTGGATTTCCTCCAGAAGCCATTCGAGATCGAGCACATGCTGGTGACGGTGAGTCGCGCGGTCGAGCATCAGCGCCTGCGCACCCAGCACAGGTATCTGCTCAGCGAGCGTGACGAGGAGTTCAACCACTACGGCATCGTCGGCCGAAGCCGGCTGATGCAAGACGTCATTCATCGCGCCGAGCGGGTCGCCGAAACGCGCAGCACGGTGCTGCTCACGGGAGAGACGGGCACGGGCAAGGAACTGGTGGCGCGCGCCATTCACGACCGCAGCGCGCAGCGCCACCTGCCGCTCATCAAGATCAACTGCGCGGCAATCCCCGAGACGCTGCTCGAGTCGGAGTTGTTCGGCCACGTGCGCGGGGCTTTCACCGGGGCGACGACGAACAAGAAAGGCCGGTTCGCGCTGGCCAACGGCGGCAGCATCTTCCTCGACGAGATCGGGACCATGCCGGGCGCGATTCAGCCCAAGCTGCTGCGGGTGCTGCAAGAGCGGGAGTTCGAGCCTCTGGGATCGGAGCGCACCGAGCGCGTCGACGTCCGCGTGATTGCCGCCACCAATCGCGACCTGCGGCAGCTGGTGGGCGAAGGCAAGTTCCAGGAGGACCTGTTCTACCGTCTCAACGTCATCCCGGTGCACCTGCCGCCGCTACGGGATCGGCGCGAAGACATCCCCGTGCTGGCCGAGCACTTCATCGCCAAGCACGCGCAGCGCACCGGCAAGCCCATCGACCGCGTGGAAGACGGCGTGCTCGCGGCGCTGCAGCAGTACGGATGGCCGGGCAACGTGCGCGAGCTGGAGAACACGATCGAACGGGCCGTCGTGCTCAGCAGCCATCGCGTGCTGACCGTCACCGACATCTCCATCCTGGCGCCGCCCGTGTCGACGACGCCTGCGCTGCCGGCGCTGCACCTGCACCAGAACCTGGAGTGGGCCGAGCGCGAGACCGTGCGACAGGCGCTCGAACAGGCGCGGGGCGTCAAGAAGGACGCGGCCGAGCTGATGGGAATCAGCCAGCGCGCGCTCAGCTACTACCTCGCGAAGTATCGAATCGAAGGCGCCGGCTAGCTTCGGGGTCGGGCCTCCGCGCCATTCGGGGTCGGGCCTGCCGTACGCAGTTTCTTCTATTACATTCGTACCCTTTAACGCTAAAGCTCGGCTGCTCAGATCGGCCAGGAGTCGACATTTGGCCGATCTCAGCGGCCGAGCTTAGGCGGTTTGGCGCTGGAGTTGCTGCAATTACTGCCAAGTCAAGGCCCGACCCCGGTCAGTAGCGGGCGAAGAGGGCGAAGACGGCGAGGTGGTCGTGCTGGTTGGAGAGGGGGCTTGGGTGGTTGATGACTTGCCATGTGTAGCCGCCCTCGACAGTTACGTGCGTCGACAGGACGTGCGAGATGCCGCCGCCGAGCCGATGCCTGTCGAGCCCCTGCTTTGATCCGAGGGCCGTGCCGCGCAGCGTGTAGAGCACTTCATCGAGCACCAGCCACGACCATCGCCCGCTCTGCCTGATCGGACGTGACACGCGAAGCTGGTAGCGCGTTCTCACGGCCACTGACGGGGCCAGGTGCAGCCAGCGCTGTTCCAGCCGCCCGCGATGCGACAGCGTCCAGCCGCCGACGCGCTGCTGCACCTGCACCTGCTCGATGAGGCGATGCTCGCGCCTGACGATGACCGAGGCCGGCTCGGTGAACTCGTAGCCGACCCCCACCGTGACGTGCTTGCCCAGGACGCGCGCGACCTGCGCCCGCAACACGCTGCGCGAGTAGTCCGATGCATCGCGCTCAAAGCGCGGCGCGAAATCGAGGTTGAGACGCCAGTCGACCGCCAGCGTCCTGGTCACCGATGCCAGCAGCCAGACTTGGCCGTCGGCCAAGGCCGGCGCGGCACACGCCAGCCAGAAACCGACGGTCATCAGCAGCGTTGAAAGCCCGGCGCGTGCTCGCGTCTGGGCCATGTGGACAGGGGAATTCCGCTCCGGCACCGGATCGGAAGTCTACCAGAAACCACGTGTTATCATAGAGTTCCACCGTGTCACAGCCTGAATCCTCATCGGTCGCGCCGCTGCGGATCATCCGTCCGCGCGACATCAGCGCGGGCATCAGGCGCGAGCCCAAGCCCGCCTGGCTGAAGGTGCGCGCGCCGGGATCGCCGAACTACCTCAGGCTCAAAGGCCTGATGAAGGAACTCCGGCTCAACACGGTCTGCGAAGAGGCCCGGTGCCCGAACATCGGCGAGTGCTGGAACCACGGCACGGCCACGTTCATGATTCTGGGCGACGTCTGCACCCGCGCCTGCGGCTACTGCGCGGTGCCCCATGGGATGCCGACCGAGCTTGACCTCGCCGAGCCCGGCCGCGTGGCCCATGCAATCGCGAATATGGCGCTTCAGTACGTCGTGATCACGTCGGTCGATCGCGACGACGTCGCCGATGGCGGCGCGGGGATTTTCGCGGAGACCATTCGGGCCGTCCGCGCCTCACGGCCCGAGTGCCGCGTCGAGGTTCTGATTCCCGACTTCCAGGGCCTCGAGGCCTCACTGCGGACGGTCCTCGACGCCGGTCCAGACGTGTTGAACCACAACACCGAGACGGTGCCGCGACTCTATCGCCTGGCGCGCCCCGGCGGACGATATCCGCGCTCGCTCGAGCTGCTCGATCGCGCGCGCACCATCGCCCCGCATATCCCCACCAAGACGGGCCTGATCGTCGGCCTGGGCGAGGAGTGGGACGAGGTCGTTCAGACGTTGAAGGATCTCCGCGCGTCCGGCGTCGAGATTCTCACGATTGGCCAGTACCTGCGGCCCACCGAATCGCATCTGCGCATGGTCCGCTACTACCATCCCAACGAGTTCGCCGAGCTCAAGCGCATCGCGCTCGACCTGGGCTTCGGGCACGTCGAGTCCGGACCGCTGGTCCGCAGTTCGTATCATGCCCACGAGCAGGCGGACGCCCTCGCCGCTGCGCGCGGCTGACCCCCAGCTGCTTCCGCATCACGGCCCGACGCCCGCGCTAGCCGCGGTGCATCGGGCAATCGTGTCGTGCGAGCGGTGTCCGCGCCTGCGGCGCTATTGCCAGCGGATCGCGGTGGAAAAGCGGGCCGCGTTCCGGGACCAGGTCTACTGGGGCCGGCCCGTGCCCGGCTTCGGCGATCCCGCCGCGCGGCTGCTGGTCGTCGGTCTGGCACCGGCGGCACACGGCGCCAACCGCACGGGGCGCGTATTCACCGGCGATGGCATCGGGGGATCGAGCGATTTCCTCCTCGCGGCGATGCATGCCAGCGGCTTTGCAAACAAACCCATCTCCCGTCACGTCGGAGACGGCCTCGAGCTGCGCGACGCATTCATCGCAGCCGCCGTCCGATGCGCGCCGCCGGACAACACGCCCACGCCCGAAGAGTTCGGCCGCTGTCAGAAACACTTGCTCTCCGAGTGGGACGCGCTGCCCAACGTCACTGCCATGCTCTGCCTCGGCAAGCTGGCGTGGGACGCCTGCTGGCGCGCGCTCGCCGTGCGCGGCCACCAGGTGCCGCGCCCGCGCGCGGTCTTCGAACACGGCACGCGCGTGCGCCTCGACGACGGGTTTGTGGTCTTTGGCGCCTACCACCCCAGCCGCCAGAACACGCACACCGGACGCCTGACGCCACGGATGCTCGCCGACGCCTTTGCCAGAGCCCGCAAGGAAATCGACGCCCGACGCTAGAAGCCCCCCGAGGCCCGAGGCTATCAGCGAAGCTCCAGAGGCCAGTAGAATCGAGTGATGGCCGACCAGACGCCCCGGACAACCGGCGACGTCCTCGAGAAGACACGTCACGAGGTGAAGGAACCGGAGCAATGGCGGGTGCTGTTGCTCAACGACGACTACACGCCGATGGACTTCGTCGTCGGCGTGCTGGAGTCGATCTTCCTCAAGTCGCCCGCCGAGGCGTACCGGGTCATGATGCAGGTGCACACGCAGGGGTCGGGCCTGGCCGGCATCTATACGCATGAGGTCGCCGAGACCAAGGTCGCCACCGTCGTCGACCTGGCGCAAGAGGCGGGCTATCCTCTCCAGGCCGCGATGGAGAAGGCTTGAATGTTCAGCCAGGCGCTCGAAATCGTTCTGACCATCGCCCACCGCGAGGCGACCTCGCGGCGTCACACGCACCTGACGCTCGAGCACCTGCTCTACGCGCTCGCGCACGACCCCGACGGCGAGGCCATTCTCGGCGCGTGCGGCGCGGACCTGCCAAGGCTCCGCCAGACGCTCGACGCATACCTGGCGGACCAGGTCGAACAGTTTCCACGCGGGCGCGAGAAAGACCCGGCTCAAACCGTCGCGTTCCGTCGCGTGTTGCAAACGGCGGTGCTGCACGTGCAGAGCGCGGGCCGCGGCGAAGTGCGGGCGGGCGACGTGCTGGCGGCCGCGCTCCAGGAGACGCGCTCGTTTGCCGCGCAGGCATTGCTGGCGCAGGGCATCAGCAGGCTCGACATCCTCAATTTCATTTCCCACGGCATCCGCAAGGTGCCCGACCCGCTGGCCGACCAGCCAGGCTCGGGCGATACCCAGTCAGTGCCCGCCGGTGACGACGAGGCGGCGCCGGTCGCTCGCGATCCGCTCTCCGCCTACGGCGTCAACTTGTCGGAGCGCGCGGCCTCTGGTCTGCTCGACCCGCTGATCGGGCGGCAGAAAGAGCTGCAGCGCACGCTCGAAGTGCTGTGCCGGCGCCGGAAAAACGGCCCCGTGTTTGTGGGCGATGCCGGCGTTGGCAAGACCGCCATGGCCGAGGGGCTGGCGCAGCGCCTTCTGCAGGGCGACGTACCTTTGGCGCTTGCCGGCGCGGAGGTCTTCGCGCTCGACACGGCGGCGCTGCTGGCTGGCACGCGCTTTCGCGGCGACTTCGAAGAGCGGTTCAAAGCGGTCCTGGCTGCGCTGCGCAAGCGCAAGAACCCCATCCTGTTCATCGACGAGCTCCACAGCATCGTTGGCGCCGGGGCAACAACTGGCGGCACGATGGACCTGGCGACGCTGCTCAAGCCCGTCCTGACTGGCGGCGGTCTCCGCGTCGTGGGATCGACGACGTTTGACGAGTACAAGCAGATCGAGAAGGACCGCGCGTTGTCGCGCAGGTTCCAGAAGATCGCGCTGCAGGAGCCCACGATCGAAGAGACCGTGCGCATCCTGCAAGGGCTCCAGAAGCGCTACGAGGAGCACCATCAGGTCGCCTACACCGCCGCCGCCATCGAGGCCGCAGCGAAACTTGCGGCGCGGCACCTGCGCGACTACCGCCTGCCCGACAGCGCCATCGACCTGATGGACGAGGCGGGCGCGGTGGTTCGGATGCAGGCGGCAGGCACGCAGAGCGAGTCGGCCGGGCAGGCTGTGCCCGATGGATCTTCGGAACCTGCGATCGCCGTGCTGCCCGTGGACGTCGGGGAAATCGAGCAGGTCGTCGCCCGGATTGCAAACATCCCGGCGCGCCAGGCGTCTTCGTCGGACAAAGATCGGCTCCGATCCCTGGAAGAGTCGCTCCAGCGCGTCGTATTCGGGCAGGAAGAAGCCGTCGCACTGGTCACCTCGGCGATCAAGCGGGCGCGCGCAGGCCTCAGCATGCCGGACCGCCCTGCCGGAGCTTTCCTGTTCACCGGTCCCACCGGCGTCGGCAAGACCGAACTCGCCAAGCAACTCGCCATCCACCTGGGCAACGAGTTCACGCGCTTCGACATGAGCGAGTACATGGAGAAGCACGCCGTCGCCAGGTTGATCGGCGCCCCGCCTGGGTACGTCGGCTTCGAACAGGGCGGCCTGCTGGTGGATGCCGTTCGCCAGCACCCCTACAACGTCGTGCTGCTCGACGAGATCGAGAAGGCTCACCCGGATGTGATGAACATCCTGCTGCAGGTAATGGATCACGCGACGCTCACCGACAACACGGGTCGCAAGGCCGACTTCCGGCATGTCATCCTGATCATGACGTCCAACGCGGGCAGCCGCGAGTTGAGCGTGGCGTCGATCGGCTTTTCCGATGCCGGCCGCGGCGATTCGGCCATCGCCGACGACGCGCGCTGGAAGGCCGCGCAAACGCGCTCGAAGTCGGCGATCGAGCGGCTCTTCAGTCCCGAATTTCGCAATCGCCTCGACGCCATCGTGACGTTCCGCCCGTTGTCCCAGGCAACGATGGAGACGATCGTCGAGAAGTTCATCCTGCAGCTCGAAGCGCAGTTGACCGAGCGCAAGGTCGCCTTTACGCTCGCGCCCGAGGCTCGCGTCTGGTTGGCCAGGAAGGGTTTCGATCCGGTCTTCGGCGCACGCCCCCTGGCACGGGTGATCCAGCAAGAGGTTCGGAATCGGCTCACCGATGAGATACTCTTCGGCCGGCTGGAACAAGGCGGCCACGTCACCATCGGCCTCGAGGCAGACGGGTTGACGTTCAGCTTCGATTGAGCACCAGGGAGGATCCGTGCGTCGATTCTGCAATGCGGCCGCGGCGGTTGCGGTCCTGATGACGAGCATGCTGATGGCTCAAATTCCTACGCCGACCATCGTCAAGAAATCGCCCGCGCTCGATGCCCTGATCGCGCCCGACGCCGTCTTCGAGAAGCTCGGCGAAGGGTACCGGTGGACCGAAGGCCCTGTCTGGAGCAAGAAGGACGGGCTTCTCCTCTTCTCGGACATCCCGAACAACGTCATCAACAAGTGGGAGCCCGGCAAGGGCCCCTCGGAGTTCCTGAAACCGAGCGGGTATCACGGCACGGCGCCGTTTACGGGACCCGAGCCGGGTTCAAACGGGCTCACCTTCGATGCCCAGGGCCGGCTCGTAGCCTGCCAGCACGGCGATCGTCAAGTGGCGCGATGGGAGAACGGGACATGGACGCCGCTGGCCTCGAAGTACGAGGGCAAGCGCCTGAACAGCCCCAACGATCTGGTCTTCCATTCCTCGGGCGCGCTCTACTTCACCGATCCGCCCTACGGCCTGCCCAAGCGGTGGGACGACCCGGCGAAGGAACTGCCCTACCAGGGCGTCTATCGCCGCGCCACAGATGGCACGCTCACGCTGCTCACCAAGGAGCTCAACGCGCCCAACGGACTCGCCTTCTCTCCTGACGAGAAGACGCTCTACGTCGCGCAGTCCGATCCCGAGAAGGCAATCTGGATGAAGTACCCGGTCAAAGACGACGGCACGCTTGGCGCCGGCACGGTGCTGCTCGATGCCACGGCGGACTTCAAGGCGAAAAAGCCAGGATTGCCCGATGGCTTGAAGGTGGATTCGAAGGGGAATCTCTGGGCCACCGGGCCCGGCGGCGTGTTCGTGATCGCGCCTGACGGCACACACCTCGGCACGATCTCGACCGGCGTCCCCACCGCCAACGTCGCGTGGGGCGATGACGGATCCACGCTCTACATCACGGCAAATACCGCGGTGTTCAGAGTGAAGACCAAGACGAGCGGGAAGCTGCCGTAGCCGTCTGTGCTGAGCGCCGGGTGCTCGGTGCCAGGTCCGGTCCCGAGCGCCAGGTGCCTGGTGCGGGGCGTTTCTGCGGCACTCGGCACTCGGCACGAGGCACCCAGCACCGCACTTGGCACCAGGCACGGAGCACTCAGCACATCATTTTCTCTTCGGCCTGTAGACGTGCGTGGCGTGGCCGAAGAACATCTCGGCCGACTCCATCACCGTCTCCGACAGCGTCGGGTGCGCGTGGATCGTCAGCTTCAGGTCCGACACCACGGCGCCCATCTCGATGGCCAGCGTGCCCTCGGCGATCAACTCGCCGGCGCCCGGGCCCACGATGCCCACTCCCAGCACGCGCTCGGATCCGGGTTCGATGACGAGCTTGGTCAACCCGTCGGTGCGATCGAGCGTCAGTGAGCGGCCAGAGGCCGCCCAGGGGAACTTCACGATCTCGACCTTGCGCCCGTCGGCGTTGGCCTCTGTCTCGGTGAGCCCTGACCACGCCAGTTCGGGATCGGTGAAGACGACCGCAGGAATTGCCGCAGGTTCAAATACCACGTCCTCGCCGTGTATGGCTTCGACTGCGACGCGCCCTTCGTGGCTGGCCTTGTGCGCGAGCATGGGATCGCCGGCGATGTCGCCGATGGCGTAGATGGTCGGCTCGGCGGTCTGTCGCCGGCCATTGACCTTGATGAAGCCGCGCGGGTCCAATTCGACCTTCGTCTTGTCGAGGCCCGGCATCTGGTTCGGCTTTCGGCCTACCGACACCAACACCTTGTCGAAGACCTGGTCCCGCCGGGCACCGGATCGATCCTCGAAGCTGACCTTGAGACCGTCCTTCTGCTCGGTCATGCCGACGACCTTCGTGTTCAGCAACACCTTGTCGAAGGCCTTCTCGATCTTCTTTGCCAGCACGTCCACCAGATCGCGGTCCGCGCCGGGAAGCAGCCCGGGCGTCATCTCGACGACGGTGACCTTGCTGCCGAGCGCGGCGTAGACGCTGCCCAGTTCGAGACCGATGTAACCGCCTCCAACGACGAGCAGTGAGCGCAGGGACGCTCTGCAGCTCGAGCCCCGAGGTCGAGTCCATCACGCGCGGGCTGTCGATGGACAAGCCCGGCACCTTGGCGGGTTGCGATCCGATCGCGATGATCGCGTGCTTGAACGTCACCTGCTCGCTGCCGCCATCCACCTTGGCGACATCCAGGCTGGTCGGCGCGGTCAGCGTCGCCGTGCCGCGCAGGTACTTGACCTTGCGCGCCTTGACGAGCTGCCCCGTGCCGCCGGTCAGCCGCCCGACGACGGCGTCCTTGAACGCGCGCAGTTTGTTCAGGTCGACCTTCGGCGCGCCGAATTCGACGCCCCACGCCGCGGCGTGCCGCGCTTCCTCGACCAGCTTGGCGACGTGCAGCAACGCCTTCGAAGGGATGCAGCCGCGATAGACGCACACACCGCCGGGATTGGCTTCACGATCGACGAGCGTGACGTCCATGCCGAGGTCGGCGGCGTAGAAAGCAGCGGCGTATCCGCCGGGACCGGCGCCGATGACGACAAGTTGAGTTTGAGTAGGCATGTTCAGGGCAACAGGCGGGAGCCCGGCCTGGAGCGTACGCGCAAGCGCGCGCACCTGCACTACAGACAGCAAAAACGGCTGCTCGAACGCCTCGCAGACCCAGCGCAGGAAGCGCGCGCCATCGGCGCCGTCGATCACACGGTGATCGTAGGAGAGCGACAGCGGCATCATCAGCCGCGGCTCGAATGCCGTGCCGTTCCACACCGGTTCGGTCACGGCGCGCGACATGCCGAGGATGGCCACTTCCGGCGAGTTCACGATCGGCGTGAAGTAGGTCCCGCCGATCCCGCCGAGGTTGCTGATCGTGAACGACCCGCCCTGCATCTCCGCGGGCGTGAGCTTGCCGGCCTTGGTCTTCTCGGCAAACTGCGCGAGCTCGACCGACAGCTCCACGATGGTCTTGCTGTCCACGTCGCGGACGACCGGGACGATCAGTCCGCGATCGGTGTCGACGGCGACCCCGATGTGCACGTACTTCTTGAGCACGATCGACTGGCTGGCCATGTCGACGGAGCTGTTGAACTGCGGAAACCTCTTGAGCGCCGCCGCCATGACCTTGAGCGCGATAGCCGTGATGGTGAGCTTGCCGCCCGCCTTCTCCGACGTCTTCGCGTACCTCTGCCGGAGTTTCTCGAGCTCGGTTATGTCGGACTTGTCGCACTGCGTGACGTGCGGAACGGTGGCCCACGCCGCCGACAGCCGTTCAGCCGTGATGCGACGGATGTTGCGCATCGGCTGCACTTCCACTTCGCCCCACTGAGAGAAGTCCGGCAGCGGACCGGCCGACACACGCGCGACGCCACCGCCGCCACCGGTCAACACCGTCCGCGTGTAGCTTTTCACGTCGTCCACGGAGATGCGGCCGCCGGGACCGCTGCCTTCGACTTGAGTGATGTCCACGCCCAGCTCGCGAGCGGTGCGGCGAGTGGAGGGCGCGGCCGGCACGAGGCCGCCCCCGCCTGGCAAGGGAGCACCGGCCGCCGACGCGGCCGCGGCGGGACGAGCAGGCGCGCCGCGCCCGATGTCCACGACTTTTGACGGCGTAATCTGCGCGTCTTCGTCCGGCGCCGGCTCTGCGCCCGCCAAATCCTCGTGCTTGGCGGCAGCAGGATCGGCCGGCTTCGCCCCGCCGCCAGACGATGCCTTGGGCGCCGAAGCCTTGGCAGAGGCGCCCGAAGCTCCGGCCTCTGGAGCTTTGGCCGGAGCGGATGCGGCAGCCGCTGCACCCGACTCGTCCACCGTCAGCACCACCTGCCCGACCTTCACCTTGTCGCCCGTCTTGACCTTGAGTTCCTTGACCACGCCGGCGACGCTGGAGGGGACCTCGATGGTCGCCTTGTCGGTCTCGAGCTCGAGGACGGGCTGGTCTTTCTTGATCGCGTCGCCCGGCTTCACCAGGAGGCGCACGATGTCGCCGCCGGCGACGTTCTCACCAAGTTCGGGAATGACGAAGTCAGACACGTGTCGGCCTCAAGTCCTGTAGGGGCGCACCGCGTGCGCCCCGTTTGGGTTCAGTCCGATGCTGCTCGAGGGCTACGCCGTCGCCGGATTCTTCTTCTCCGGGTCGATCCCCAGATCCTTGATCGCCTTCTGCACGACCTTGGCGTCGATCTGGCCGTCGCTGGCCAGCGCCGACAACGTCGCCACGATGACGAACCGCGAGTCCACCTCGAAGTGATTGCGCAGGTCGGCGCGCGCTTCGCTGCGTCCGAAGCCGTCGGTGCCCAGCGACACGATGGGCCGCGGCAGCCAGCGGTTCAGTGTGTCCGGCAGCACTTTCAGGTAGTCGGACGCCGCGACGAAGACGCCCTGCATATCGGCCAGCTTCTGCGTGACGTACGGCACCTTCGGCGTCTCGCCAGGGTGCAGCAGGTTCCAACGTTCGGCTGCGTGGCCGTCGCGGTAGAGCTCGTTGTAGCTGGTGACGCTCCAGATGTCCGCGCCGACGTTGTACTTCTCTTCGAGGATGGCCTGCGCCTTGATGACCTCGGGCAGGATGGCGCCGCTGCCCAGCAGCTGCGCACGCAGCTTGGACTTCGGCTTGGATGTGGCGCGGAACTTGTACAGCCCCTTCAGGATGCCTTCGCGTACATCGTCGCCCTTGGGCATCGACGGCATCTCGTACGCCTCGTTCATCACCGTGAGGTAGTAGAAGACGCTTTCGCCGTTGCCGTACATCCGGCGGATGCCATCCTGGATGATGATCGCGATCTCGTACGCAAACGCCGGGTCGTAGGACAGGCAGTTGGGCACAGGCAGCGACAGCACGTGGCTGTGGCCATCCTGGTGCTGCAGGCCCTCGCCCGCCAGCGTCGTGCGGCCGGCCGTGCCACCCAGCAGGAAGCCACGGCAGCGTGCGTCGGCGGCCGCCCAGATCAGGTCGCCGATGCGCTGGAAGCCGAACATCGAGTAGTAGATGAAGAACGGAATCGTGTTGATGCCGTGCGTCGCGTAGGCCGTGCCTGCCGCGATGAGCGTCGACATCGATCCGGCCTCGGTGATGCCCTCTTCGAAGATCTGCCCGTCCTTGGCTTCCTTGTAGTAGAGCAACGTGTCGCTGTCGACCGGCTCGTAGAGCTGCCCGACGTGGGAGTAGATGCCGACCTGTCGGAACAGCGCCTCCATGCCGAAGGTGCGCGCCTCGTCTGGCACGATGGGGACGACCAGCTTGCCGATCTCCTGGTCGCGGAGCATCTTGGCCAGCATCTTCACGAACACCATCGTGGTCGATGCCTTGCGTTCGTCGGTGCCGGCGTAGAACTCCTCGAAGATGGGCTCCAGATTCGCGGTGACCCTGGTCTCGGTCGGCCGGCGCGAGGGCACGTACCCGCCAAGCGACTTGCGCCGCGACTGCAGGTACTGCATCTCGGGGGTGTCGTCGGAGGGACGGTAGAACGGCGACTTGTGCACTTGCTCGTCGCTCAAGTCGATGCCAAAGCGTTCGCGGAACGCGGCCAGTTCGTCCTCGTTCAGCTTCTTCTGCTGGTGCGTGACGTTCTTGCCTTCGCCCGCTTCACCCAGGCCGTACCCCTTCACCGTGCGCGCGAGCACGACAGTGGGCTGGCCCCGATGCTCGACGGCAGCCTTGAACGCGGCGTAGACCTTGGCTGGATCGTGGCCGCCCAGCCGCAGCTTCCGCAGCTCTTCGTCGCTCAGGTGGCTGACCAGCGCCTGCAGGCGCGGGTCGCTGCCAAACAGGTGCTCGCGGAGATAGGCCCCCGACTCCACCGAGTACCTTCTGGTACTGCCCGTCGACAATCTCGCCCAGCCGGCGGATCAGCAGGCCTTCAGTGTCCTTCTCGAAGAGCGGATCCCAGTCGCTGCCCCACAGGCACTTGACGACGTTCCAGCCCGCGCCGCGGAAGACGGCCTCGAGCTCCTGGATGATCTGGCCGTTGCCGCGCACGGGACCGTCCAGGCGCTGCAGGTTGCAGTTGATGACGAAAATCAGGTTGTCGAGCTTCTCGCGGCTGGCCAGGGTGATTGCGCCGAGCGACTCGGGCTCGTCGGTTTCGCCGTCGCCAAGAAACGCCCACACCTTGCGGTTGCCAAGCGGCGCAAGGCCGCGGTCGTCCAGGTGGCGCATGAAGCGCGCCTGGTAGATCGCCATGATGGGCCCCAGGCCCATCGACACCGTCGGGTACTCCCAGAAGTCGGGCATCAGCCACGGATGCGGGTAGGACGACAGGCCGCCGCCCGGCTGCGTCTCGCGGCGGAAGTTCTCCAGCTTCTCAACCGACAGCCGGCCCTCGAGAAACGCCCGCGCGTAAATACCGGGCGCCGCGTGGCCCTGGAAGAAAATCACGTCGCCGTCGTAGCCCTGGCCCCTGCCCTTGAAGAAGTGGTTGAAGCCCACCTCGTACAGCGTGGCTGCTGAAGCGAACGTCGAGATGTGTCCCCCGATGCCGTCGCTCAACTTGTTGGCGCGGACGACCATCGACAAAGCGTTCCACCGGACCAGGCTCTTGATGCGGCGCTCGAGGGTCTGATTGCCCGGGAATGCCGGCTGCTGCGCGGCCGGGACGCTGTTGACGTAGGGGGTGTTCGCCGTAAACGGCAGGCGGTAGCCGCTCTGCCGTGAATGAAATTCCAGCTGGCGGAGCAGCTCGGCCGCGCGGGCGACGCCGCCACCGCGCTGGACGACGTAGTCGAGCGATTCCTGCCATTCCCGGGTCTCAATCGCCTCGACGGCCGGGTCCTGGTTTACCGCAATATTCCTCATGGGGTTGGCTTTCTCAGCGGGGGTCGGGACAAACAACCCATTCTAAATCCATTATCGGATCATGCGCCAGTCTTTTGGAGGGTACTTCGATAACCCATGAGCTACACGCATGGCCCTGATGACACACGCACGGCCGCGCCAGACGTCGTTGAAGCGCGCGCGGCGCGCCCTACAGGGCCAGGATATCCCGCAGGCGCGCGGGATCCAGGTTTCCCCCGCTCATCACGCACACCACGCGCTGACCTGCGATCTGGTCGCGGCACTTGAGCGCGGCCGCCAGGGAGGCGCCGCCGGCACCCTCGGCAAGGTTGTGCGTGAGGTGCAATGCGGCGCGCACGCCGCCGGCGAGTTCGTCTTCACTCAGCAGCACGAAGTCGTCGAGCCCGCGTTGCAGGATGCCAAACGTCAGGTCGAAGGTGACGCGGGTCGCCAGGCCCTCGGCAAACGTGTCGGCCGACCTGCCCACGATGCGAGTGCCGGTGCGCCACGACTCGGCAACCGCGCTGGCACGCTCGGCGCCCACGCCGACGATGCGCGTCTTCAGCCCCAGCCCGTCGCGCACGGTGATGAGCCCGCAGGCGGCGCTGCCGCCGCCGATGGGCACGAACACGACGTCGATGCCGGCGAGCGCGTCGAAGACTTCGAGCGCGTATGTCCCGACGCCGCTGATGAGGTCCGGCTCGTTGGCCGAGTGCACGTAGCGCAGGCCACGCTGGTCGCACAGTCGTTCGACCAGTTCGCGCGCGTCGTCGAAGTCCCGGCCGTGCTCGATGAGGGTCGCGCCCCACGCGCGCATCAGGGCGTTTTTTCCCGGGTTGTTGCCCTGTGGCACGACCAGGGTGCACGGCACACCGGCGCGCGCGGCCGCAAACGCAATCGACTGGCCGTGGTTCCCCGTAGTGGCCGAGATGACGCCCCGTGCCCGATCGGTGCCGGAGAGACGCGAGATCAGGTTGATGCCGCCGCGCACCTTGAAGGCGCCTGTCGGGTTGTGGTTCTCGTGCTTGACGTGGACGTCGGCGGCCAGCGCCTCGGCCAGAAGCGGATGCACCAGCAGTGGCGACGGCGACATCGCGGCGTACACAGGCGCCGTTGCCGCGCGCACGTCGTCGAGCGTGGGCGGTGTCACGAATGCAACTCCGGCGGAAGCCCTGCGGGGCGCACGCCGTGCGCCCCTATACGTGTCTGAAGCCATTCATCGCGCACGCGTACCCCAACGTCCGGCCGATCCGTAATGATGCCATCAAGGCCCCAGTCGAAGAGCCGACGCATGTCGCCGGGGTCGTTGACGGTCCAGACGTGGACGGCGATGTCGGCCTTGTGAGCCGCACGAACGAATCGCGGCGTGACGACGGTCAGGCGGCCCGCCTGCTCGGGCACCTGGAAGGCCCGATAGGGCACCCGCCCGGGGCTCAGGCCGATCCACGATCGGTAGAGGGCCCGCTGGCCTTCCTTGAGTGCCGCCCCGGTGACCAGCCGCGGTTCACGAGCGCGCACGGCCAGCAGCGCCAGCAGGCTGAACGAGCCGACGCACACACGGTGGAGCGCTCCCGCCCGGCGCACCGCGTCCACCACTGCCGCGGCACACTCCTCCGTACAGTCCTTGATTTCGATGATCGCGCGCGCGTCCGGGTACCGCAGCAGCACGTCATCGAGGGTGGGAATGCCCGCGCGGGCGCCGGTCCACGCGTGCTCCAGATCGATGCCGAACCGAATGGTCGCGTTGAGCGAAGCCAGCTCGGCTGCAGTGCGATCGGCCAGCGGGCCCCGCGCATCGGTCGTGCGATCGACGGTCGGGTCATGGCACACCACCACGCGGCCATCGCGGGACAAGTGCACATCGAGCTCCATGCCGTCTGCGCCGCTGGCCATGCCGCTGTCGAACGCGACAAGCGTGTTTTCAGGACCGAGCGCCCGTCCGCCGCGATGCGCGAACACAAGCGGGCGGCCCGGTGTGCGGGAAAAAGGCGACAAGGGAATGAGATTACAATTTCCTATGGCGTCCAGTCATCCTTCTACCCTTGGTGGTTTGCGTCGTGCGGTTGCGGCTGGCCTGGCGCGCCACGCCAGCGTCAAGGACGAAGTCCGCGTCAATCTCATCAAGCGGCTTCGCGCTGGCGGCGAGATCTTCCCTGGCGTGGTCGGCTACGCCGACACGGTCGTGCCCCAGGTGGTCAACGCGCTGCTGTCGAAACACAACTTCATCCTGCTCGGCTTGCGCGGTCAGGCCAAGACGCGACTGCTGCGGGCACTGGTCGGGCTCCTCGACGAGGAGATTGCCGTCGTCGCGGGGTGCGAGTTGCGCGACGACCCGTTCAATCCGCTCTGCGCGGCGTGCCGCGCCAGGCTGGAGGCAGCCGGCGACGACCTGCCCATCCAGTGGCTGCCGCGTGAAGACCGCTACATCGAGAAGCTGGCGACGCCCGACGTGACCATCGCGGACCTCATCGGCGACATCGACCCGATCAAGGCGGCGCGCTCGGGCCGCGAGCTCGGCGACGAGCAGACGATGCACTACGGTCTCCTGCCGCGGGCCAACCGCGGCGTGTTCGCCATCAACGAGCTGCCGGATCTGGCGGGGAAGATTCAGGTTGGCCTGTTCAACATCCTTCAAGAGGGCGACGTGCAGATCAAAGGCTATCCGGTCCGGCTGCGGCTGGACGTGTTGATGGCCTTCACCGCCAATCCCGAGGACTACACCGCGCGCGGCAAGATCATCACGCCGCTCAAGGATCGCATCGGCTCGGAGATTCGCACGCACTACGCCGCCACTCGCCAGCTTGGCATGGAGATCACGGCGCAGGAGGCCTGGCTCGATCGCCGCGGCGACACAGGCCCCACCCATGTGCCGTCGTGGGTACGGGAAGTGGTCGAAGAGATCGCGTTTCAGGCGCGCACCGACCGCCGCATCGACAAGCGCTCCGGGGTGAGTCAGCGCCTGCCGATCAGCGTCCTGGAAAACGTCGCCAGCAACGCAGAGCGGCGTGCGCTCACGACGGGAGAGGCACCGCCGGCGGCACGCATCGCCGACATCTACGCGGCGTTGCCGGCCATCACCGGCAAGTTCGAGCTCGAATACGAGGGCGAGCTCAAGGGGGCCGACGCCATCGCGCACGAGCTGATCCGCGCGGCCGTGGCCAACGTCTTTGTAGGCTCGCTCGAGACGCTCGACACTTCGCGCACCGTGGAGTGGTTCGAGGCCGGCGGTTCGCTTCCTCTCGAGGACACCACACGCGCGGAGGACCTGCTCGACCGCGCACGGCGCATCCCGGGCCTGCTCGACGGCGTGCAGTTTGCCGGTGTCGACGAGCAGGCGCCCGATCCTTTGCGCGCGTCTGCGGTGGAGTTCATCCTCGAGGGGCTGGCGGCCACGCGCAAGATCGGACGCACAAACGAGCGCGGGTACCAGGCCGCCGAGCAGCCGGCCCAGCGCCGCGCCCCACGTCGCGACGAACCGACACTTGACGATCTTCCGCCGATGCCGGGGGGGAAGAAGAAGTACTACAACTGACAGAACCAGGTTCACGGGTTCACGGGTTCACGGGTTCACGGGTTCACGGGTTCACGGGTTCACGGGTTCACGGGTTCACAGGTTCACGGGTTCACAGGTTCATGAAGTATCGCTACGGAAAATTCGTCCCCGAGCTGCTCGACGAGCTCGACATGGACGAGCTGATGTCGAAGCTGTCGGACCTGCTGCTTGCCAGCGGTTTCCGCGATCCGTACTTCAGCGGCACCGACGACGAGCGGACGATGCAGGCGCTGTACGACGCGATTCTCGACGCGCTGCTGACCGGCGGCGTGCTGCCCGACGACCGCTTGCAGCAACTGCTCGGCGAAGACGGCGACGAGCCATCGAAGCAGCGGCTCGAGGAACTGATCAAGCAGATCGTCGAGCGAATGCAGGAGTCCGGCTACGTCACCGCGGCGCCCGATCCTGAGGCCGCTCAGGCCCAGCGCGAACAGGGGCAGGGCGAGGTGGGGCAACCCGAACGGCCCGCGCGGTTCGAGGTCACCGACAAGGCGCTGGACTTTCTCGGATTCCGGGCGTTGCGCGACCTGCTCGGCTCGCTGGGGAAGAGCAGCTACGGCCGCCACGACACGCGCGACCTGGCGACCGGCATCGAGGCGTCAGGCGCGACCAAGCCGTACGAGTTCGGCGACACGCTGAACCTCGATGCCAGCGCGACGCTGCTGAATGCGGTGAGGAGGGGCGAACCTGGACCTCGAATACGAGGACCTCGTCATCTCGCAGGGCGAGTACCAGAGTTCCTGCGCCACCGTGATCATGCTCGACTGCAGTCACAGCATGATCCTCTACGGCGAAGATCGCTTCACGCCGGCCAAACGGGTGGCGATGGCCCTGTCACAGCTGATCCGTCTGCAATATCCGGGCGACAGTTTGAAGCTCGTGCTGTTTCATGACTCGGCCGAGGAAGTGCCGATCGCACAGCTGGGCCGCGTGAAAGTCGGCCCGTACTACACCAACACGCGCGAAGGCCTGCGGATGGCGCGACGCCTGCTGGAGCGGCAGCGCAAGGACATGCGCCAGATCGTCATGATCACCGACGGCAAGCCGTCGGCGCTCACCCAGCCGGATGGCCGCATCTACCGCAACGCCTTCGGCCTGGACCCGCTGGTGGTCGCCGAGACCCTGCGCGAGGTCGCGAACTGCCGCAAGGCGGGCATCATGATCAACACCTTCATGCTGGCCCGCGACCACGATCTGGTGGCCTTCGTCCGGCGCGTCGCCGCGATGTGCCGGGGCAAGGCGTATTTCACCACTCCCTACACGCTGGGCCAGTACGTGTTGATGGATTACCTGGACAAGAAGACGAGGACGATACATTGACATGCTCTCCTCTCCCCTTCCCCTCTTCCCGCTCCCCAACGTCGTCCTTTTCCCGGGCGTGTTCCTGCCGCTCCATATCTTCGAGGCGCGCTACCGCGCGATGACGGAGGACGCTCTGGCGGGCGACCGCATGATAGGAATGGCGCTGCTCAAGCCGGGGTTCGAGTCGGAATACGAGGGCCGGCCGCCCATCTACCCGGTGGGCTGTCTCGGGCTCATCACCCATGCCGAACGCCTGCCAGACGGCCGCTTTCACATCGTCCTGCAAGGCGTCGAGCGGTTCCGGGTGATCGGAGAGGACGACTCGCGCGTCTACCGGGTCGGCATCATCGAACGCCTCGGCGGCGACATCCCGACGGCGTCGGATACGGCGACGCTGCGCGCCTTGCGCGATCGGATCGAACACCTGCTGGTGCCGCTGGTCGAGCGTGGGGGCAGCGAGCTGACCGTGCCGCCGGCCATGACCGACGCCGACGTCATCCATGCCCTGGCGCAGTACCTGGACCTGGCGCCCATCGAGAAGCAGGCGCTGCTCGAATGCGGCACCCTCATCGACCGCGCGGGTGCCCTCGCGGATCTGCTCGAGATGAAGGCCATGACCGCCGGACGATCGGCGCCCTCGTCGACACACTAGGCCCGGCCAAGCTCGGCCGCTCGCAAGTTGCACACTCTTCGGCGCGGTGGATGGAATTGGGCGGTCCCGGTCCGTCTTTCCCATGCGACATTTGTCTTCCGCACCTGACAGGCCGATGGAGGTCGCATGCCTCGAAGACCGCGTGCCGTCGGAAAAGGCACGCTGAAGCCAGCCCCGCCAATGCCACGAGTGGTCCGCCGGGCCGTCCGCAACGGCAGGGCTCGTGCTGCGGCCCTGATCAGGGCGCGCAAGGCCAGCCGCGCCAGGGCCAAAGGCCCGCGCGACAGCGCAGGCGTGCTGGTTGCGGAAGGCGACTCCTGGTTCGACTACCCGCTGCTGAACGTGCTCGATGCGCTGGAGGACGTGCATGGGTATCACGTCGAATCGGTCGCTCATGCAGGCGACCGGCTCGAGTCGATGGCGTACGACGACGCCCAGCTGAAGGCCCTGCAGCGAACGCTGCTGCACCTGCGCGACCAGCACCGTGTGCCGCGGGCGCTGCTGCTGTCGGGCGGCGGCAACGACATCGCCGGCGACGAATTCGGCATGCTGCTGAACCACGCGGCGTCGGGTCTTCCGGCCCTCAACGAAAAAATCGTGGACGGCGTCATCAATCAACGGCTGAAGGCCGCCATCAGCTGGACCCTGGCAGCCGCCACCGGCTTTTGCCGCGAGTACTTCCGGCGGACCATTCCCATCGTCGTGCATGGATATGCCTATCCGGTACCCGACGGCCGGGGGTTTCTGGGTGGGTTCTGGTTGCTCCCGGGACCGTGGCTGCAACCGGGGTTCAGGCAAAAAGGTTACGTGACGCGGTCCGGTGACGCCGATCTTCCCGGAAACACGAAGATCCTCGAGCCGCTCATCAACGCGTTCAATGCGATGGTCGCCTCGCTGCCCGGAGAGTCCGGGCTCGAACACGTGTCTTATCTCGACCTGCGCGCGGAGCTGATAAACGAGGTAGCCGGCAAGAAGTACCGCAAGGATTGGGCAAACGAACTGCACCCGACCGGTGCAGCTTTCAAGGCCGTCGCAAAGCGATTCGACGAGCGCATCCGGACGTTTCCAAAACCGTGACACCGGAGTTGTGCAATGACGACCACCAAGTTAGTCGTGACGCACCGAGGCAAGCTGCGGAAGAAATACAAGGCCGCCGGGTGGACGAAGATCGATGCGGCCCTCAAGAAGCTCATCGCGGCTGATGCCGCGCGCGGAATTGCGACCACCGTCGTCGCGCTCGACACCCTCGCGCCATCAAAGGCGGTGGTCAACAAGCCGAAAACGTTCAAGGCGGCCATCGACCAGGCGTTTCTCGCCTACAACCGCCCCGACTACGTCCTCATTCTCGGGGGACCCGACGTGGTCCCGCATCAGCCACTGCGCAACCCGCTCTTCGATACCCAGGGCGAGGACCGGGACAGGACCGTGCCGAGCGATCTCCCGTACGCATGCGACGCTCCATACAGCACCGCCATCGAGGACTTTCTCGGACCGTCGCGTGTCGTCGGGCGCCTGCCGGATCTGCCACGCTCAGCCAAGCCCGACCTGCTCGTCGCGCTGATCGGCCTCGCGGCAAAGGCCAGGGAGTCGTCGAGCGCCGGCAGCGCGTTCTTCGGCCTGTCGTGCGTCGAGTGGAAAGGCTCGACGACCAGGAGTCTGGTGAAGATCTTTGGCGCCGGATCCAAGCCGCGGCTGTCGCCCACGGAAGGCCCGGTGTGGACCAAAGCGGCGCTGGGGCCGAGCTGGCACTTCATCAACTGCCACGGTGCGCCCAAGGATCCGCAGTTCTACGGACAGCAGGGCGAGGATTACCCGGTCTCGCACCACTCGCCCAAATTGTCCAGGAAGATCGCTGCCGGAACGGTCGTCGCGGCCGAGTGCTGCTACGGCGCCCAGATCTACAACCCCGGGACGAAAGCGGGCGGCATCGGCGTCGCCTACCTTCGCGAAGGCGCCATGGGTTACCTCGGCAGCACAAACATCGCTTACGGCCCCGAGGACGACAACGACTGCGCGGACCTGATGTGCCGCTACTTCCTCGAGTCGGCCCGGGCGGGTGCCTCGCTGGGTCGGGCGTTGCTCGAAGCGCGGCAGCAGTACATCGCCGGAGCCGTGCCGGTCGATCCTTCCGCCCTCAAGACGGCCGGGCAGTTCCTGCTGCTGGGGGATCCGTCCCTTCACCCCGTCGCCAGCACGAAGCCGAAGACCAAACCTTCAGCCAAGGCTGGTGCCCGATCGGCTGCGACGATGGCCAGCACGCATGCCGTCACGCGCGGCGTTCTCACCGAAACGGCCGATCTGCTGGCCCGCGGCGCCGACAGCGTCAAGACCGGCGTTCGCACCACGAGCAACGTTGCCGTCCGGTCGAAGTTTGCGAGCACGGCGGCCAATGCGGGATTGGCCACCGCGGGACCCGTGCGCGTGTTCCAGGTGGCCGCGGCACCCGACCCATCGGCTCGTGACGCCGTCGTCGGACGGGCGCCCAAAGAGAGGCGGATGGGCGCCAGGCCCGCGCGACCGGGCAGCGTACGGTTCCACGTGTGTTTCGCCACGACGACCGACAGCCGGCCCAGCGCCGTTGCCAAGACCCGGCCCAGGGCGGCGGCCAAGGCCCGAGCCAATGCAAAGCCGGTTTCGCCGCCGCCGGCCGGCGTCCAGCGTCATGCGGTGTTGATCGCGCGTGAGCAGGGTGGGCGGGTTACGATCAAGAAGCTGTTTGCACGATTTCGCCGCCCAGGATGACGATGCCGCGCCACTTCGAAGGCCACGTGATCAAGAAGATGTTCGCCCGGGGCTCGAAGAGCCAGCGACCGGCCGTGATCCTCAAGACCGCCGACGCCGAACTGGTATTGCGGCGCGAGGGCGGCAACGCCTTTCAGGATTCCGTACTCGACGGGCTGGTCGGCCATCGGATCCGGGGCACCGGCGAGAAGACCGGCTACACGCTGATCCTCCGGGACTGGGAAGATCTCGGGGAACAACACTAACTGATCAGGTTCAGGGGTTCACGGGTTCACAGGTTCACAGGTTCACAGGTTCACGAGTTCACAGGTTCACAGGTTCACAGGTTCACGAGTTCACGGATTCGAGACGTTCCGCCAGGACCTTCACCAACCGCTCGCCGTGGAACCGCCCGTTCTCGATGAAGATCGGCGCTGTGTCCTTCCCCGCCAGCACGCCACCGGCCAGGAACACGTTCGGGATGTTGCTTTCGAGCGTCGACGGGTCGTACTCCGGCACGCCGCTGTCGCGATCGATGCTGATGCCGCATGCCTCGAGCAGCGCGAAGTCGGCGTGATAGCCGGTGAGCAGGAACACTCGGTCGGCTGGCAGGGACTCGCGGGCAGGGCTGACGCCCTGCGCTACATGAGCGGGCTCGACGATCACGGCCTCGGGCGTGATCTCGACGACACGGGTGTCGAAGCGCGCCGGGATGGACCCTTCGGCGATGCGGTTGTCGATGTCGGGCTTCACCCAGTACTTGATCGAGGCGCCGAGGGTCGACCGCCGATGGACCAGCGTCACGTGCGCGCCGGCCCGAAACAGCTCCAGCGCGGCTTCGGCCGCCGAGTTCTTGCCGCCGACGATCACCACGCGCTGCCGATAGCACGCGTGGGCGTCGCGGTAGTAGTGCGAGACGTGGGGCAGATCCTCGCCGTCCACACCCAGACGGTTCGGGTGGTCGTAGTATCCGACGGCAAACACGACGGCGCGGGCGCGGTCCGCTCTCGTCCCCGCCCCTGTCGTGCTGGTCACCGTCAACACCCCGTTTGCCCCGTCGCGGTCGAGACCGGTTACCCGACGCCCGAACTCGATCCTCAAGTCGAACTTCCCGGCGACTCGCCGGTAATACCGCAGTGCCTCGATTCGTGTTGGTTTCTCATAAGGCGTCACCAGCGGCACGCCCCCAATCTCGAGCAGCTCCGGCGTCGTGAAAAACGTCATGTGCACAGGGAACTGATAAATCGAGTTCACCAGCACGCCCTTTTCGAGCACCGTGTAGTCCAGCCCCGCCTGCCCCGCAGCAATTGCCGTCGCCAGCCCTGAAGGGCCGGCGCCGACGATGATGACGTCTCGGACGCTCATGATGCGATGATATCGCGCGGGCGGCGCCGCGGGCCGGCTCCGGGTTCTGGACTTCGACACTCGCGACTTCGGCACATCTGAACATGCGACACGCCTTCGCCTTCTGTGTTGTTCTGCTCGTCAGCCTGGTGGCGCCTCGTGCTGAGACTCGACGCCCCATGCGCGAGACCGACCTGCTCGACTTCATCTGGACCGCCGATCCGCAGATCGCGCCGGACGGCAAGGCAGTGGCCTTCGTCCGCGTCACGGCCGACCGCGAGCGCAACATGTACACCTCGTCGATCTGGGTCGTGCCGACTGATGGAGGGGCGCCCCGGGCGATGACGAGCGGCCGGCGCGACACGACGCCACGATGGTCGCCAGATGGACGACGCCTCGGCTTTCTCCGCACCGTGGAAAGCGAAGACCGCCCCGCGGCGGCGCAGGTGTACGCGCTGTCGCTCGATGGCGGCGAGCCCACGGCCCTGACGTCGCTGGCGGAAGGCGTGACGGCGTTTGACTGGGCGCCTGACGGGGCGCAACTCGTCGTCGGCAGCAACGTGCGGGGAGCCGTCAACCCGATGCCCGAGCCGGGGCGTCCCCGTCCGAGCGACGCGCGCATCATCGCGCGCGCGCGGTTCCGCACCGACGGAACCGGCTTCCTCGATGCGGGCCGCCGCAGCCGCCTCTTCTTCGTGACGTTGCGCGACGAGCCCGGCAAGCATGGCGTGTCGAGGCCCATCGGCCGGGGGCGGCTGAGCGACCAGGATGCCGTGTGGTCCCCCGACGGGTCGCGCGTATTCTTCACCGCCGAGACCGCTGCCGAGCCCGATTACGCGCCGCCTCGCGTGGTGCTGATGGAGGCGACATCGGTCGCGGGACCGCTCAGGGAAGTGGCCGCGGTCGATGGCGCCATCTCGCGCCCCTCGCCCAGCCCGGATGGTTCCCGCGTCGCCTTCATCGCCTCGCTCAACGGGCGGCCAGTGCGGTCGTACAGCCAACCCGACTTGTTCGTTGTCGACCGCGCAACGGGCACGGTCACCAATCTCACCGAGCGGTACGACTTCGATATCGGCGGCGGCCTCGCGGGCGACCAGCGAGCACCCCGCGGCAGCAGCGCGACGCGTCCAATCTGGACCGCCGACGGCACGGCGATCGTCACGCTGGCGGCGGTTGAGGGCCGGGTGAACCTGCTGCGCGTCGACGCGGCGACCGGCGCGGTCCGCTCGATTACCGAAGGCGACCACGAGGTCCAGGGGTTCACGGCGACCAGGGATGGGCGGTTAGCGCTGCTGTCGGCGGCGCCGACGCGCGTCGGCGATCTTCGAGTCGGACATCTCGAACGCCCCGGGTCGTTCCAGGTAGTCGCCGCGCCCAACGACGGGCTTATGGCGTCGCTCGACATTGCAGAGCCCGAGATGTTCTGGACACGATCGTTTGACGGCACGCGCATCCAGGGCTGGATTCTCAAACCACCCGGCTTCGACCCGTCCAGGCAGTACCCGCTGATCCTGCAAATCCACGGCGGGCCGCACGCCGCCTACGGCGCGACGTTCACTCACGAGTTCCTGTGGATGGCCGCCAAGGGCTACGTCGTGGTGTTCAGCAACCCGCGCGGCAGCACGACGTACGGGCAGGACTTCGGCAACAGCATCCAGCATCGTTACCCTGGAGACGACTATCGCGATCTCATGGCCGCGCTCGACGAGGTCGTCGGCCGCGGCTACGTCGACCCAAAGCGCCTGGGTGTCACAGGAGGCAGCGGCGGTGGCCTGCTGACCAACTGGGCGCTCACGCGCACGACGCGCTTTGCCGCCGCTGTCTCGCAACGGTCGATTGCGGACTGGGAAGCCTGGTGGTACGCCGCCGACTTCACGCTGTTCACGCCCAGCTGGTTCAAGGGCCCACCGTGGCAGCAGCAGAAGGACTTCGTGGAACGATCGCCTATCGCATACGTCGACCGGGTCACGACGCCATTGATGCTGGTCGACGGCGACCTGGACGACCGCACGCCACCGGGAGCCGGAGGCGAAGCGATGTTCCGGGCGCTGAAGTACCGCAAGGTGCCCGTGGTGATGGTGCGGTTTCCCGACGAAGGGCACGAGCTGTCGCGCTCGGGCAGTCCCTGGCGCCGCATCGATCGCCTGCGTCACATCGTGGGTTGGTTCGACAAATGGCTGAAGGGAGACAAGCGTCCGGAGTACGACGTGCCCTAGCAGGCTCTCTACATTCCCGCGGCCATCGGCGCATCGAGCAGTTCACGAATCTTGCGCAGCAGGGCCGTCGGCGTAAACGGCTTCTGCAGGAACGCCACGCCGGGGTCGAGCACGCCGTGGCGCACGATCGCATCGTCGGTGTACCCCGACGCGTACAGGATGCGGATGCCCGACTGCTCCAGTTGCACCAGCCGCGCAAGCTCCGGCCCACTCATCGACGGCATCACCACGTCGCTCAGCAGCAGGTGGATTGGCTCGCGGTGCGCGCGCACGATCCTCAGCGCCTCGTCGCCGTGTTTCGCCTCGAGCACGCGGTAGCCGTACCGTTCGAGGACCGCGCGGGCCACGGAGCGCACTTCCGGCTGGTCCTCGGCCAGCAGGATCGTCTCGGTGCCCGCGAGCCCTTCGGTGGCTGGCGCGGCAACCACCTGAGGGTCGGCGGCCGACGCACTCGGAAAATAGACCTTGAACGTCGTCCCCCGGGTCGGCTCGCTGTACACCCAGATGGACCCGCCGCTCTGCGTGACGATGCCGTAGACGGTCGACAACCCCAGCCCCGTGCCCTCGCCGCGGCGCTTGGTGGTGAAGAACGGCTCGAAGATGTGCGCGCGCGTCTCCGCGTCCATGCCCACCCCCGTGTCGCTCACCGCCAGCATCACGTGCGTGCCCGGCGAGGATCCGCCGTGCTGCTGCACGTACGCGTCGTCGAGCTCCACGTTGGCGGTTTCGATGGTGAGGTTGCCGCCTTCCGGCATCGCGTCCCTCGCGTTGATCGCCAGGTTCACGATGACCTGCTCGAGTTGCCCGGGGTCGGCGCTGACGCGATCGATTGACGGGTCGAGCGCGGTCACCAGCCTGATGTGCTCGCCGATCAAGCGCTGCAGGAGCGACTGGGCGCGCGTCACGACGGTGTTGAGATCGAGCACTTGCGGCTGCAGGATCTGCTTGCGGCTGAAGGCCAGCAGCTGCTGAGTCAGCGACGCGGCGCTTTCGCCGGCCCGCCGCATCTGCTCGACGTCGGAGCGCGCGGGATGTCCCGGCTCGAGTTCCTCGAGCACGAGGTTGCTGTAGCCGAGGATGGCCGTGAGCAGGTTGTTGAAGTCGTGGGCGACGCCGCCGGCCAGGCGCCCGACGGCTTCCATCTTGCGCGACTGCTCGAGTTGATCCTCGAGCGCGCGGCGCGCGTCCTCCATCTTCGTCCGCGCCTCGAGATCGTGCAACAGCCGCTGCTGGGCACTTTCGATCTGGTCCGCCATCGTGTCAAACGCCCGCGTCAGCCGGCCAACCTCATCGCGGCTGGTACTGCCGACGCGTCGCGTGTAATCGCCCTTCGCGATGGCCTCGGCGGCGTGGGTCAGCGCGGTCAGCGGCGTCGTGACCTGCCATGCAAATACCGCCACCAGGATCACGGCGCACCACACCAGCACTGCTCCAATGAAGAGGATCCCGCGCAGGAAGTTCTTGGCCGGCGCCACGACGGTCTCGCGTGGAAACTCGACCCAGACGCGCCACGGGGTGTCTGTGACCTCGCCCACCGCTCCGATGCGGGCCGTGTTGTCGGCCGCCTTGTAGACAAACGTCCCGCGCACGCCGGTGTCGACCGGCGGCGGCGGAATCAGCTGCGCGAGATCCGTCCACACGCTGTCGCCCACGATGCCCACGAGCACCCGAGCCCCTCCGCCGACGAGCCGATTGAGGATTTCGGGGGCTGGCGAGAGCGTCACCGGACGCCTGATCGTCAGGTAGCCAAGCGGCGGGCCGCCCGTCGGGCTGGGGACGGGCTCGATCATCTCGGCGAAGACCGCCTGCTGACTCGTCTGGAGCAACCTCACCGGCCGCGACGGCGGCGGCGGCGACGTGGGCGCCATGTCGGAGGCCTCGTCGGGGGTCGTCACGGTGAGCAGCGGCTTGCCCGCGGCATTCCACAGAACGACCACCTGGCGACCCGGAGTGACGAGCGTCGTCAGCCTGGCCCGCACGCCGACGCCGGTCTCATCGGCGGGTCGCTCGAGGTAGGGGACAAGCACCGGGTCGGACGCGACGCTTCGCAGCGCGAGCATGCGCGATCGGGTGGGTTCGGAGAGCGAAGTGCCGAGCTGGTCGGCGGCGCCCTGGGCGCGTTCGGAGCCCGCGAGGACGAGGGTCCGCTCGACTTCGCGATAGGCGGCCCAGACAAACACAGCCAGGACGCCGGCTATCAGCGACGAGACAAGCAGTGGCAGACGCCACCGGAGTGAGTATCGAGCCGACGGGGGAGCATCGCCGGACAGCGGGCGAAGCTGGCTCATTTTTTCTTCTAGAGCCGGGCTGGCTACCGGCTCTTGCTGGCGGCGCCTCGCATCTTAAACCTTTTTGGCTCCGTCACTTTCACACAGTGACACACAAGCTGGAGGCCGTCAGAATAGCGACCGTTTTTGTCGGATATACCCGCTGGGCAGGCTCCCTGGCCAACTCGCCCCTTTTGCCCGCCCGTTGGCTGCAAAACGCCGGACCAGGCTGGGAATCTGACTACAATCCCTTCAGTTTCAAGCAGTTGAGGCCCATTCTGGCCGCCGTCAGGAGAGAGCGTCACCATGCATCGACCGATCAAGTACGTCGAGAAGGGTCTGGCCGTCACCGCCAACGGGGTGTGGCAGGTATTCAACACCCTCAACTCGATCAAGCGCAGTCCGTCGTTCACGCCTAAATGGTCGGATAAGCCGCTGAACAAGTCGTGGCAGAAGACCAAGCCGCCGCTTGGCTGGCCACGTGAAACAGACTCGCTGTGTCCGATGTGCGTGCGCGAAGCGCGCCAGGCGATCGTCGACGGCAAGCAGGATGTGTCGATTCTGCTCACCGAGAAGGTGGGCGAGATCAAGGCCACGATTCTCGAGCGCGACGGCAAGATCCTGATGGTCAAGGACTGCCCGCTGCACGGGCACTTCGAAGACGTGATGTCGATCGACCCGGCGATGTTCAAGCACCTCGAGGAGTCGTTCCCGGGGCGCGACATCCGGGCGCACAACGACGAGAAGCTACACAACCACGGCAGCAGCACCATCCAGCACGGCCGCGGCTCAGTGTTGACGGTGGACCTGACCAACCGCTGCAACATGATGTGCGACCCGTGCTTCATGGACGCCAACCAGGTCGGCTTCGTCCACGAGCTGAGCTGGGAGGACATCAAGACCGTTCTCGACAACGCCATCTCGATCAAGCCCCGCCGGCAGATGTCGGTGCAGTTTTCTGGCGGCGAGCCGACAATCTCGCCCTACTTCCTCGACGCCGTGAAGTACGCCCGCAAGGTGGGTTACAACTCGGTGCAGGCGGCGACCAACGGCATCGAGTTCGCCAAGAGCCCGGAGTTCGCGCGCGAAGCCGCCAAGGCCGGGCTGCGCTACGCGTACCTGCAGTTTGACGGCATCGGCAACGCCGCCAACTCGCACCGCCGGGTCGGCAACCTGTTTGACGTGAAGCTGCGCGCGATCGAGAACCTCTGGAGCGCCGGCGTCGACATCGTCCCGGTCATCACGATCGTCAACGGCGTCAACAACGAGCAGGTGGGCCGGGTCATCGAGTTCGCGCTCGACAACCCGAAGAAGATCAACTTCCTGTCGTTCCAGCCCGTCAGCTTCACGGGCCGCGACGAAGAGATCACGCCCGAGCGGCGCCAGGCGCAGCGCTACACGCTGTCGCACCTGGCGCACGACACCAAGACGCAGACCGGCATCGGCGAGCCCCTGCGCGACTGGTTCCCGATCTCGTTCATGGGCACGTTCACCGACTGGGCCGACGTGGTCCACGGGCCGGATCGCGAGTGGGGTCAGCTGACGTGCGGCTGCCACCCGAACTGCGGCATCGGCATGGCCGTGATGATCGACAAGGAAACCAAGGAAGCGGTGCCGGTCACGGCGTTCCTCAAATGCGACCAGCTCGCCAGGGACGTCGCCTCGGTGAACGACGCCGCGCGCGGCAAGTGGCTGTCGATTGCCGGCATGACGCTGGCGCTGCTCAGGAACTACGACCCGTTCCAGGCGCCGGCGCACTTCAAGATCGTCGACCTGCTGAAGAAGTTCGACAAGACTTTCGGCGCCACGGGCAAGGACTACGGCAAGGTCACCGGCGACCGGACGGTCGATGACATCGAGAAGCGTCGGTCGGATCGGTGGAACTTCCTGTTCATCGCGGGCATGTGGTTCCAGGACCTGTTCAACTACGACTTCCGCCGCACCGAGATGTGCATCATCCCGTATGCGACGCAGCAGGGCGAGATCTCGTTTTGCGCCTACAACACGGGCATCGGATGGCGGAACATCATCGAGAAGATGCACATGACGGCGACGCTCACCAAGTGGTACGACGAGCACGGCCGGCATGAGATCTTCGCGGGCAACAAGGCCGTGCCGCTGGCGACGACCGAGCACCACCTCAAGCTCAACGCCGAAGCTGTTGCGGCGGGCCGGCAGACCGACCTCGACGAGCTCGGCATCGCCAAGAACGCGCGTGAAGAGAAGCTGGCGGCGCGCAAGAAGGAACACGATCCGAAGCACGCCGAGATGGAACGCCTCTACCGCCAGCACGTCCTCAAGGATCCGGCCGCCAGTCAGCCCGTCATTCAGATTCAGGGGCTGAAGCGGAAGGTCAAGGACGAGCAGCCCGTCGAGGGGGGGGACCTAGGGAGGGGGCCACGTTACACCGGACGGCACGCTAGGCGGTCGCGCGACTCGTCAGCGATTTCGTCGATCGCGTGTTCTCGGGCTCGGCACAGCCGCTCCTGCTCCATCTGGTAAAGCACGAGAAGCTGACCGCCGCCGAGCGCGCCGAACTGCGCCGGCTCATCGACGAACTGGAGGACTGATGCCTTCCCTGCTCCCGGCGTTCATCCTCGCCTATAGCCTTCAGTTGGCAATCGCCGTTGCCGCGCTCTGGGTCGTCGTGCAGCGTGCTGGCCCCGCGCTCGGCGACGCTCAGGCTGCGCGTGTGGCAGGCGGCGCTCGTCCTCGCCGTCGCACTTCCCGCCGGCGTGTTCCTTCCGATCGGCCCGGCGCCGTCCGGCGGAGGCGAGGCGCTGCTCTCCATCGCCAGCGTCTCGCTCGAATCGCAGGCGGCCTGGCCCTGGTGGCTCGCGTTCGGGCTGCTGGCCGGCACGGCCCTGCGCGCAGGGTGGATCGGCGTCGGCTGGGTCATGCTGCGGCGCCGCTTTGCAGCCGCGAGATCCCAGGATGACGCCCGTTTTGCCGCGGCCTGTTCGGCTGTCGGCGTCCGCGCCCGCCTGATTTGGCGCACGGATGTCAGCCACCCTTTCACCTACGGCAGCATCCTGCCGTCGTCGTCGTTCCCGCGGATCTGATCTCCGCATCCGACGCGACGCTGCGGGCGATCTTCACGCACGAGCTGATGCACATCCGGCGCGGCGATTGGCGGTCGGTGATCGTCGAAGAGGCCATTCGTACCGCGCTCTGGTTCCATCCGGCGATCTGGCTCCTGCTCGGCGAGCTGCATCAGGCCCGCGAAGAAGTGATCGATCGCGCCACGGTGCGGCTGCTCGGCTCGCGCCGCTCGTATCTCGAGACTCTGATCGCCCTGGCGGATCGCGGCGACGCGCCGCAGCTGTCACCAGCGCTCCCTTCTTTCGATCCCGTCAGCTCGCGCGGCGTATCGCGGCCCTCGCTTCGGAGGCGTCCATGCACGCGGCGTGACGTCCCGCCGTGCGCCATCGACACCTCGATGGACACCTCCGCGCAGGTCCGATGGCGTCGACCACAGGCCCGCCGACGGCCATCGCCGGGTAGATGTGCCAGCGCCCTTCGACGACCTGGCCGCCGACGGCGCGTGCCAGCGGCCGTCATCGCCGCCCACTCGGCCGGAAGCGGCTGCTCGTAGCTCTGTGAGACATCCCGAGCGGCGCGCAGGACGGTCTCGGCCATGATCTGGGGGAAGGGCTTCTTCAACTGATCGGCCATCATCAGCTGCACGATGGTCGTGCCACCGCCGCTGTAGCGCACCTTGCGATCCGGGCACGATGATCCACGCGGACCGGAGCGGTGTTGGCCGGCGGCTCGCCGTCGAGCACCTGCACGACCGTTGGAACGGGCGCACCGACTGCGTAGCCGGGAAATCCGTGCACCGTCGTGCCGCGCTGTGGCTGCAGCAGCCGTCGAAGGGTAGCCGGCTGATCCTTCTGGAAGTCGTTGACAGGCAGCTTCCACGACACGGGGCGGTCGTTGCTCGCTTCGTCCAGGCCCCACCGTCCGGCCTCGGCGAAATGCAACGCCGCCATCGCCGTGACCGGCTTGCTGATCGACCCGGCCTGAAACAGCGTCTCGAGCGTCACGACGTCCGGCTGACCAGCCTGCCTGACGCCGTACGCCTTCGCCCACACGAGCTGGCGATGGTCGAACACCGCGACGCTCAGCCCCGGGATTTGTACAGCTCCATCAAGCGCCGCAGCGTCACTCGCAACGGCTCGGCCTCGCCCGGCACCGCCGTGACGATGTCGCTTTCGACAGCCGCGATCCGGGATGCGTGGGACGGGTCGGAGACCCACTCGGTCTTCGACGTGCCAGAGTCTTGCGACGCAAGAACAGCCACGCAGGCGAGGAACACAAGACCGGGCGCGAGACGCTGCATCTGCGTAATTCGTAATCGTCAATCGTCAATCTGCAATCGTCAATCTCAGCGAAGCAGCTTCTCGATCTCGTCCATGACGCGATCCATCTTCGCGATGGTGAGATCGAGCGGCTCGCTGGTCGTCATGTCCACGCCGGCGTCCTTCAGCAAGTCGATCGGGTACTTCGAACCGCCCGAGGCAAGAAACGTCCTGTAGCGTTTGACGGCATCAGGCGCCCCGCTGAGGACCTTCTCCGACAACGCCGTCGAAGCGGTGAACGACGTCGCGTACTGGAACACATAAAACGGATTGTAGAAGTGGGAGATGTACGCCCACTCATGCGCGACGTAGTCGTCGACGATGGCGATCTTCTGATCGTGGCCGTAGTACTTGCGCGTGATCTCGAGGTAGAGCTTCGACAGCGCGTCGCCGGTGAGCGGCTCGCCCTTCTGAGCCATCTCGTGCATCCGCAACTCGAACTCGGCAAACTGCGTCTGGCGGAACACGGTGCCCTTCACGCCTTCCAGGTAGTTGCCGAGCAGCGCCAATCGCGCCTTCGGGTCCTGGACCTTTTTCAGCATCTGCTCGATGAGCAGCGCCTCATTGAAAGTCGAAGCCACCTCGGCGACGAAGGTCGGATACCCCGCGGTCTGGTAAGGCTGGGCCCTGGTCGAGAAGTAGCTGTGCATCGCGTGACCGGCCTCGTGCGTGAGCGTGGACATGTCCTCGTACTTGCCGTTGTAGTTGAGGAGCATGTACGGGTGCACGTCGTAGGCGTAGCCGGCCATATACGCACCCGACTGCTTGCCTGTCGTCGGGTAGTAGTCGATCCAGCGCTCACTGAACGCCCGATCGAGGGCCTGCACGTAGTCGTCGCCGAGCACGGCGGTGGTGCGCTTCACCTCGTCCTGCGCCTGCTCAACGGTGTATTCCAGCGGCACGCCCGAGACCAGCGGCGCGTAGAGATCGTAGTAGTGCAGCTCGGACACGCCCAGAATGCGCTTGCGCAGCGCGAGGTATCGATGAAACGCGGACAGATGAGCGTTCACACCGTCGACCAGGGCCTTGTAGACCGACGGCGGGATGTTCGGGCCATCGAGCGCGCGCTGCAGCGTGGACTCGTAGTTGCGCGCCCGCGTCTGGAACAAGGCGCCCTGCACGGCGGTGCTCATCGTGCTCCCGAAGGTCCGGCGATAGCTGCCGAGCGCGCCGAAGAAGGCTTCCATGGCCTTGCGGCGGTCCTCACGGTCGGCCACAGCCCGCGCGGCTGCGAACCCCGCGGGATCGAGCCGGACGTCGCTCCCCGAGGCCTGCTTCACGGTGGGCCACGGCAGGTCCGCGTTGAGGAAGATGCTGGAGATGCTGCTGGCACCGGAGGCCATCGGCAGCGTCTGCGCGAGCAGTGCCTCCTCCCGCGCGCTGAGCGTGTGGGCCTTGCGACGCACCACGTCGCGCAGGGCAAACGCGTACGGCTTCAACTCGGGCGTCGCGGCAATCCACGCTTCGATGGTCTTGGGGTCGAGCGTCAGCAGCTCAGGTTCGACAAACGCCCAGGCCGCGCCGAACTCCGAGGCGAGCTGTGTCATCTCGTCGCTCATGCCCTGGTAGGAGGCCACGCGGGTGTCCTGATCGGAAGCAAGGTTGGCGTAGGCGAACAGTCGAGCGAGGGTCTTTTCCTGCGCCGTTTGGACCGCAAGGGCCTTGACCAGCTGTGACGCCGACTGGCCCAGCGTGCCGGCAAACGATTTGGCCTGGCCCAGCGTGGAGGCGAGCGCGTCTTTTTCTGCGCGCCAGGCGGTGTCTGACGCGTACAGGTCCGACAGGTTCCACTTGTACTTGTCCGGGATCGCCTCGCGCGTCCGCTCCTGGGCGATGAGCGCCCCACACAAAACGGAAGCCAGAATCGCCCCGCTGAACAGTCGACGTGCGACACGCATGCCGGAACCACCCATTGTCCTGCCCTTCGCGCCCTGGCGCCTTCGCGACGTGGCGATTGTGAGTACGACCGAGAATACCCTAGCACTCTCAGCATAAAATGCGGCTCGTCCCGGGAGGAACCAGAGATGCGCGGAAGTCACCGACTCGCTCTACTCGCCTTGCTCGCTCCACTTGCATTGCCGGCCTCGCCCGCGCTCGCGCAGGAACCGCTGCGCATCATCGCCTTTGGCGCGCACCCTGACGACTGCGACATCCGCTCTGGCGGAGTCGCCGCCAGGTGGGCCGCGGCGGGCCACAAGGTCCGTTTCGTCGCGGTCACCAACGGCGATGCCGGACATCACGAAGAAGGTGGCGGCCAGCTGGCCATGCGGCGCCGTGCCGAAGCCATCGAAGCCGGGCGCCGCATCGGCGTCGACTACGTCGTCCTGGACAACCACGACGGCGAGCTCGTGCCCAGCCTCGACGTGCGCCAGCAGATCATCCGCCAGATCCGGGAATGGAAGGCCGACCTGGTCCTCGCCCCCCGGCCCAACGACTACCATCCGGACCACCGCTACACGGGGGTGCTGTTGCAGGACGCGGCCTTCATGGTCACCGTGCCCAACGTGGTGACCGAGGTGCCGGCCCTGAAGAAGAACCCGGTGTTTCTGTACTTCGAGGACGGGTTCCAGAAGCCGGCGCCGTTCCGGCCCGATATCGCCGTGTCCATCGACGAGGTCGTGGACAAGAAAGTCGACGCGCTCGACGCGCACGTGTCGCAGTTCTACGAGTGGCTGGCGTGGCATCGACGGCACGCTCGACGAGGTGCCGAAGGACCCGGTGGCCCGCAAGGCGTGGCTGAAGAAGTCGCGCATGCGGCCGCCCTCAGCGCAGGTGCGCGAGGCCCTGATCAAGTGGTACGGCGCCGACGCCGCCGCAAAAGTCCAGGTGGCCGAGGCGTTCGAGATCTGCGAGTACGGCACGCGGCCAGACGAGGCGATGTTGCGGAAGCTGTTCCCGTTCTTCCCGCCGCGGTAAAGCCCCGGCCAGCATCCGGCTGCACCCCCGCGGGGCGCGCGCCGCGCGCCCCTACGGGGTGTTACTCGCGCGGTGCAACGAAACCCTGGCGATCCGAGGAGCCCCGTGCGCGTCGAGGACCCTGACGCGCACGGCGGCCGCTGTCGTCAACGGCGTCTGCACGATGCGCTTGTAGCCAACGGTCGAGCCCGTCGCCACCCGGCGCCACGCCCCTTCCGTCTCCGCTTCGACCTCGAAGCCGGCGATGTGCTGGCCGTTGCCGATGTCCTCCTGGACGACGACCCGATCGAACGTTTTGGCCGCCGGCAGCTGGAGCGTGGTCGTGCGAGCCTCCGTTGCGATGTTCGCGTCGGCCGCCAGGTCGCGTCCGTAGACGCGGTCCAGGCGTTCGCGCATGCCTGACAGCGCCGCCAGATCGGGATCGGCGACGAGTCCCCGGCGGTCGGGTGGAACGTTGAGCAGCAGGGTGCAATTGCGGCCCACCGATTGTTCGTAGAGCTCGAAGAGCCGTGACGCCGACTTCACGCGCCTGTCTTCGGACGCGCGGTAGAACCAGCCAGGACGGATAGAGACATCACACTCCGGCGGCACCCAGTCGGCGCCGTACGGCGTGCCCTCTCCAAGCTCGTGACTGAGTGGGGTGCCGGGCTCGTACCGGGCGCGATCGATCGTCGACCACACCGTCAGCGGCGCCTCGCCGCGCTCGTTGCCGACCCAGCGGATGTCGGGACCGGCGTCGCTGAACATCACCGCTTGTGGCTGCAGCCGCCGCACGGTCGCGACAAACAACGGCCAATCGTAGACCTGACGCTTGCCGTTGGGCCCTTCCCCATTGGCGCCGTCGAACCACACCTCGAATACCGGGCCGTAGCCGCCGAGCACCTCTTCGAGCATCGCCACGAACACCCGGTTGTACTCCGGCGTGCCGTAGGTCGGGTGATTGCGGTCCCACGGCGACAGGTAGACGCCGAACTTCAGCCCTTCGGCCCTCGCGGCGTCGGACACCTCGCGCACGATGTCGCCGTTGCCGCTCTTCCACGGGCTGCGCGCGACGGTGTGGGTCGAGTGTCGTGACGGCCAGAGCGCAAATCCGTCGTGGTGCTTGGCAGTCAGGATGACGCCCTTGAACCCCGCGGCCTTGAAGGCCCGCGTCCACTGCCGCGCGTCAAACGCGGTCGGGTTGAAGAGCGACGGGATCCTCGCGGCCATCTCCCCACTCTTCGCCGGTGAACGTGTTCGGGCCGAAGTGGACGAACGCGTTCATCTCCATCTGCTGCCATTCCAGCTGTGCCCTGGTCGGCGCGGCAGGGGGCGCGGCGATCACAGTTGTGCCGATGACGAGCAGCAGCGTGAGGCGTGCAATCACAGCGCGATCATTCTGGCACGATCGCAAGCCGCCGCTCAGGGAAGGGCCACGGACGTGCCTGTGCCGCGTGTCAACGTCACGCGTTGACCGACTTTGGCGACCGCGAATCGCTCGGACGTACCGGCGGGCCAGTCGACACGCACGGTGACCGGGCCGCGCCACTCGCCCAGGCCAAACTGCAGCGTCGGATCCTGCGCGGTCAGATAGCTGCCGTCGGTGCGCACGCGGCGAACCTGCGCTGGCGCGCCGGCGCGCTCGACGTGCACCAGGGCGCCGAAGCCCGCCCGGTTGGCGGCGCCGTTGTCGAGCCGTACCTGGAGCCACGAGGCATCGGCGCCGACGCGGTTCCGCAACAGCCGCACCGGTCCGTTGCTGCTGGTCACCACGATGTCGGTGTCGCCGTCCTGGTCGAGGTCGCCGAAGGCCGCGCCGCGGCCGACGTCGGTTCGCGCAAAGTCCGGCCCCGCCTGGCTCGACGTCTCTGAAAACTTCCCGTTGCCGAGATTGCGGAACAACTGGTTCCGCATCCGGTACGGCGCCGGCTGCCCGCGCTGGGCCTCGATGATGTTCACGGCGCCGTTGGCGACAAACAGGTCCAGCCAGCCGTCGTTGTCGTAGTCGATCCAGTCGGTGCCGAACCCCGTGAACGCCGCCGTCGGCTGCGCCAGGCCAGCGGCCACCCGCGTGTCGTCGAACCCGGCGGCGCCGTCGTTGGTGTAGAGCGCGAACGTCTCGGCGATGATGTTGGTGATGAAAAGGTCCTCGTCGCCATCGCGGTCGTAATCGCCGGAGGCGACGCCCATGCTGCCCTCGGGGTTCCCGGCTGCGTTGAGGGCGACACCGGCCAGCGGGCCCTCGTCGATGAAGGTGCCGTCTTTCTGATTGGTCCACAGCTGGTTCGGCGTCGCGTCGTTGGCGACGTAGAGATCGAGCCAGCCATCGCCGTTGTAGTCGCCGGTCGAGACGCCCAGCCCCGCGCCATCGGCCTTCGTGATGCCGGAGGCCTCGGAGACGTCGGAAAAGCGCCCGCCGCCGTCGTTGCGGAACAACCGGTCGGGCACGGCGCGGTACTGCCGCGGACCGCAGTAGTCGCGCGTGCCGGACGGATCGAAACACTGCTTGTTGGCGGCCACGGTGAAATCGAGGTAGTTGGCGACGAACAAGTCGAGGTCGCCGTCGCGGTCGTAATCGAGAAACGCCGCCGCCGTGCTCCAGCGCGGGTCGTCGACGCCGGCGGCCGCGGTGACGTCGGAGAACGTGCCGTCGCCGTTGTTGCGGTACAGCGTGTTGGGGCCGAGCGCGGTGACGTACAGGTCGGTGTCGCCGTCGTTGTCGTAGTCGCCCGTCGCGACGCCCATGCCGTAGCTGGTGCCTCCAAGCCCGCTGGCGGCGGTGACGTCGGTGAACGCCAGCTTCCTGCGCTCGGCGAGCTCGTTGCGAAACAGGCGATGGGTGAGACCGGCGGTGGGCGGACGGCCAGGGTCGAGCGACTGGTTCTGCAGCAGGTAGACGTCGAGGTCGCCGTCGTTGTCGTAGTCAATCAGGCCGGCGCCGGCTCCCATCACTTCGGGCACGTAGAACTGGCCAGTCGCCCCGGCGCTGTGCGTGAAGGTCAGGCCGACCTGCGACGCGACTTCCTCGAAGATGCCCGTCGGCCGGTCGCGGGCGATCAAACCCGCCGCCAGTGCGATGGCCAGCCACGGCCCTCTCATTTGAGCCCTGCCAGGTCGCGGTCGATGGCCGCCACCAGCTCGCGCTGCCCGAAGCGCTCGGCCAGCTGCCTGGCTTCCAGGGCCAGCTGCACGCCGGTGTCCTTCCTCCCGGCCTGCACGTTGGCGACCGCCAGCGCGTATACGATAGCGTGGCGACTCGGCGTCCTGCGGCTCGCGCAGTTTCTGGAACTCGGCGGCGGCCTCTTCGACCTGTCGCGCGGCGAGCAGCATGCGGCCCAGATTGTAGCGGGCCAGCCGCAGTCGAGGGTCCGCGGCGACCGCCTGCCGATACTGGGCCGTCGCCTCGGGCAGGTTGCGCTCGCCTTCGAGAATCTGCCCGAGGTTGTTGCGCGCCATCGCGTGGAGCGGGTTGGCGTCGATGGCAGCGCGAAACGCCACGGCCGCTTCAGGCCAGCGGCGCTGCAGGCCAAGCAGCACCCCGTAGTTGTAGTGCGCCTCGTCGACGTTGTAGCCGATGGCGAGCACCGCCTTGTAATGCGCTTCGGCCTGCGCCCACTGGCCGGTGCGGCCGTAGAGCGAGATCAAGTTGGCGTGCGCCTGTGCGAGCGACGGGTTGCGCGCGAGTGCCGCCTCGTGCGCCTCGATGGCGCCGGGGAGATCGCCAAGCTCCGCCATCCGCAGCCCGCGAAACAGATGGCCACGCGGATCGTCGCGCACCAGCGCCACGCGCGCCGACAGCGGGTCGTCGATGGCCGGCCATCGCGTGCCGTGAACGCGGTGCTGCTCGAGCGCCGCCCTCGCCTCCTCCCGTCGTCCGAGCGCGCGGAGGGATTGCGCGAGGCCGTAGTAGGCCGCGCCAAACTCGGGGAACAGCTCGATGGCGCGCTGGAACTCGACGATCGCGTCGGCATGGCGCCCCGCGCGCGCGGCCAGGCGTCCCCGCCCCAGCGCCGCCACGGGCGCGGCGGCGGGATACGCGGCCAGTGCCTCGTAGGCGCTCCGCACTTGCCTCCAGCATGCCCGCGTCAAACAACGCCTCGGCCCGCCGTGCGCGGGCCGTCAACAGACCCGGCGACGCCGCCACGCGCCCGCTCGAAGCGCTCGGCCGCCTCGGCTGGGCGCACCAGGCGCTGCAGGACCATCCCATCCAGGTACCACCAGTCGGCGACATCGGGTGCCAGCGCTTGCGCGCGCAGGTAGGCCGCATGCGCACCCTCCCATTGCTCCCACGCCTGCAGCGCGATCCCCAGCCCGCCGGCCGCCAGCGGGTCGGTCGGCCGACTGCGAGCCTGGGCCAGCGCGGTCGCCAGCCCGTCGCGCGCGGCGGGTGGAAACGACTCGAGCGCGATGGTGGGAAGCGGCGGCACCGCCGCGCGCGATTGCGCCGATGCAGGCCGGTGCCGCCAGCAGAACGGCCAGCAGGCCTGTTCTTGAGTCCAGCCCCTCTCACCTCTCTAGCATAACTTCGTGCGCGCGAGCGTACAGACGAAGGGCCCGGCAGGAACGTCCTGCCGGGCCCTCGTTGTGGGGCGAAGCGCGCGCTTAGAACTCGAAGCGCACGCCCAGCTGCACCTGGCGCTCGCCGTAGCTGCCAAATGTCTCGCCGCCTGTCGCGCTCGTGATGCGCATGAAAGTGCCGCTTGTCACGTTGTTGTTCGGCTGTCCGAACTTCGGCGTGTTGGTGATGTTGGCCGCCTGCAGGCGGATCTCCATCCGCCGCGTGGCCGCCCAGCGGGAACGCAGCGGAAGATCCCCGCGTCGAGGTTCACCCCGCCCGGACCGCGGAACTGGTTGCGACCCGTGTTGCCGAATCGCACGCCCACGGGCTGCGCTCCAAGCGGCCGGATCGTAGTAGGTGCCGCTGTCGCCAATCTCGCCGACCTTAGTGACATCGCCCACGAGGTCCGCCGTCTGCTGGTTGCTCGGCGTGTTGACGAACGTCGCCGTTCGCGGTGACCGTGAACGGGCGGCCGCTGAACGCCGCAAACACGCCGCTCACCTGCCAGTCGGCCGCGATAGCCTTCAGGATGCCGTCGTAGGCCCCGCTGCCACGCAGTGGAAGCTGGTAAACGAAGCCCATCTGGAAGTTGTGCGGTCCGGTCGAAGCCAGCCAGCGCGTAGTTGCGATCGACCTGGCTCGGCGAGTTGAACGTCAGGCCCACCCAGCCGTCGTCGTCGGCCATGTTCTCCGACTTCGACAGGGTGTAGGCGCCCTTCAGGAGCAGGCCCCTTGGTGAACGGCCGGTTCACGCCCACCTGCAGCGCGTGGTAGCGCGTCTTCAGTCGTCCGCCCCAGCTCTTGAGGTCGCGCCGTCCGGCCCTGCAGGCCGGGCGCGATCGGGTCGGAGTCGAACGTTGGCATACGGCCGGCTGGCGTCGCCGCCGCCGACGACGGTCGGCGCGTTGATGTCGAGGTCCGCGTAGCCGCCATTGCCGGCCGTGCCGACGTAGGCGACGTCAACGGCGATGTTCCACGGCAGCCGTGCGCTCGATCGTCGACGTTCCACGACTGGATGCTGCCGCGATCGACGTTGCCAGACTTCAGGCGTTCGCATGTCGACGCCAGCCGGCAGCGGGAAGCGGCCGCTCTGCAGGTCCGGTCCTGTGATGAGCGGGATGCCTTCGTCCAGGGTGTTGTACCAGCCGAACGGATTGCTGGTGAAGAACCTGGCCGCGATAGTCGCCGGGTAGAACCCGCGCAGCGGGCGCCCCCACGGAATCGGGTTGTAGGTAACCCCGTAGCCGGTGCGGAGGACCGTATTCTCGTTCAGGCGATAGACGGCGCCCAGCCGAGGAGCGAAGTTGTCCCACTCGGCTTTGAGGCCGACGTTGTTGTCGTTGCCGCCACGTCCGCCGAGCAGCACTTCGAGCGTCTGCAGGTCCACCCGCTCGAGCCCGCGGTCGGCCCGGTGCATGATCGGGTAGTACTCCCACCGCAGGCCAAGGTCGAGCGTCAGCTTGTCGTTGACGTTCCACCGGTCGCGAATGAACAGCCCGTGCTGCCACTCGCGCGTGGTCATCTCCTCGTCCTGCACGCTCTTGTTGACCTCGGAGTTCAGGCCCAGCAGGAAGGCGGCGTAGTGGTTGTAGAAGTTGGAGGTCTGGGCCCCGTGAGCGCGCTGTCGCCGCGCCGGCCGCCACGAAGCGTCCGCGCGGGTTGTCCAACTCGGGCTGCCAGTGATCGAGGTACAGGAAGTTCATCATGTACCCGGCGCGAAGGTCGTGCCGTCCAAGGACCTTCGTGACGTTCGTGTTGAACGAGTAGGTGCGCTCGTCACGGAAGATCGGCATCCACCCCTCGAAGTTGCCGAGGTCAGAGAAGCCGCCGCTGCACGACGTGGCTGGCGCAGACGCGGTGCACCCCAACTGGAAGCGCGGGTATCCGTTGTACCGGGCGTCCGCAACGCCACCAATATCGCTCTGGTCGTTGGTGCCGGGAATGTGGAGCGTGTCGATCCCGTAGTTGCCGGACTCGAAGTCCGGGCCGAGCACGTCCTGCTTCTGCGCCGAGTAGCCGAATGTCGCGTCCCAGACCATGTTGGTCCCGAAGGTCCACGTCTGGCCTGCCGTGATTTGGTTGACTTTCGTGAGGCCGCCGTCGCCTTCGACGCCCGTGGGGGGGCCAAGCATGTACGTGCGGTCGTCCACCACCGCGTCGAGCAGCGCGTACTTGCCCCAGATCTGGTGCGCCGACGACCGGTTGTAGTTCACCTTGAAGTCGTAGTTCTTGCGGTCGGTGGTGCGGTCCTCGGGCCGGAAGTAGTTGCTGCTGAAGCCGCCATCGCCGAAGCCGGGGTTGTTCGGCATCGGGTACAGGCCCAGCAACTGCTTGGAGATCGAGTGGAGGCGTTCGGCGGGAATGACGTTGTTCGGGAACGGCGTGCGGCCCTCGCCGGTTTGCGGGTTGCCCGTCGCCGGGTCGTAGATCACCTGCACTGACCCGTCCGCGTTGACTGCGCCTCTGAAGTCGCCGGCGCGCAGGGCCGCGTCCGGCACGTTGAAGAACTGGTTGGTCGTCGAGGTCTGCTTGTAGCCTTCGAACGAGCCGAAGAAGAACAGCTTGTTCTTCTTGATCGGGCCGCCCACGGTGCCGCCGTAGATGTTGCGGTTGAGGGGTGGCTTTTCCGGCTTGCCCTCCGGGCGCAACCCGCCGAAGTAGTACGGGCTGGCGTTGAGCTTCTCGTTGTTGTTGAAGTAGAAGCCCGACCCCTTGAAGTTGTTCGTGCCCGACTTGGTGATGACGGTGATGGCCGCGCCACCCGCCATGCCCTGCTCGGCGTCGAAGTCGTTGGTGGAGATATTGACCGTGTCGATCGTCTCGGCCGGCGCCACGTACATCACGTGGTGCGGGAGCCAGATGTTGACGTTGGTCGCTCCATCGCTCCGGGTCGCGTTGGCGTTGCGGTTCTGGCCGTTCACGTTGGTCGAGAGCGACCGCGCCGGCGTGTCGGTCTCGGCGTTCTGGAAGCCGGCCGGTGTCGCCCCCGGCACCAGGTTGATCAGCGCCTGGTAGTTGCGGAACTGGTTCAGCGGCATGTTGGTGATGTCGGCTGACTTCAGTTTGGTCGAAACCTCCGCCTTGTCGGTCTGGAGCAGCTGCGATTCCGAGGCGACCGTGATCGTCTCGGTCAGCGCGCCAAGCTCGAGCGCGACGTCCACGCGGGAGATCTGCCCGATGCTCACCGGCACATCGGTCTGCACGAACTCCTTGAAGCCCTGCAGAGAAACCTTCACGTTGTAGGTACCGGGGAGCACGTTGGCGAACGAGTACGCGCCGGTCTCGTTCGAAACACTTGTGCGCTCGAGCCCGGTCGCCTTCTCGTTGATCGTGACCGTGGTACCAGGCACGGCGGCGCCCGAGGTGTCTCGGACGTTGCCGACGATGCTGCCATACAAAGTCTGCGCGCTGGCAGATAGTGCGGTCGCACTGACGAACAGTGCAACGAGAAGCGCGGTGCGGGCGCCCTTCTCGTGAAGTCGTGCAACGAGTCTCACAGGCCTACCTCCCTAGCAGAAGAAACCGACTTCGCCGGTGGCGAGGGTGTACCACGGCTGGTAAGACATGTCAAGGAGCGGGCCAGACCAAAACCTCTAGTTTCCCGTCTAAAAGTGCCTTATCTCCGGGCGCTTGAATCCAACCAGCAGGATTACTCCAATCGATTGGAGAGACCTTGGCGCCTGTTTCGTCGCTCGGCGACTCATGCGCTACGCTTGTCGGGATGCCTCGGATTGTCTGGACGCTGCTGCCGGGCTTGCTCCTCGCCGGCGCTCCCGCCGCAGGTCAATCCACAGCACCACCGGTACCCACCGTCACACTCGAACAAGCGACACGCACGCTCGACGCGGGGCGTCATCACCTGGCCGCCAGCCAGTTCCGCGCCCTCGCCAGGGCCGAGCCCGGATCGGCCCGCGCATGGTTCGGTCTCGGCAAGAGCTACGAGGCGCTGGCGCGCGAGACGTTCGAGAAGGTGCAGAAGGCGGCCCCGGATTCGGCATGGGAAGCCTTGATCGTCGCCGAGGTCCTGGTCACCAGCGAGCGATTCGCCCCGGCGCTATCGCTCTACCGCAAGGTGCAGCAGGCGGAGCCCGGAATTGGCGGCGTCCATGAGGCCATCGCCGATCTCTACGACCGTGCGGGCAAGAGCGAGTGGGCCACGGTTGAGCGCGCGAAGGCCGTGTCGCGTCGACGCGACTGCGCGACGCAGCCGGCTGAATGCGGCTACCTGGCGGGCAAGTACCTCGATGTCGTCAAGGTCACAGAGGGTCGTGCCGACGCGCCTTCGCTCTATTGGGCGACACGCGCCTATAACGCGCTGGCCACCGAGGCCTTTGCGACGCTCGAGACGCTGCCGGCGTCCGCCGAAGTGCACGTCGTGCTCGCGTCGGTCCATCGCGATCAGGGGCGTCCCACCGAGGCTGTAACCGAGCTGAAGGCCGCGCTGGCGTTGAAGCCGGGCGATCGTGCGATTGAGGAGGAACTGGCCGCGGCGCTCTATGAATCCAGAAACCTCGAGGAAGCGCTGCCGCTGCTGGCTCGTCTGACGGGGCCCGCGAAGACGGCGCGCACCGATCTGGCGTTTTTCTACGGCGATGCGCTGCTGCATGCGCAACAGGTAGAGGCGGCACTGCCCTATCTGAAGGCCGCCGCAGCCGGCCAACCCGAGGCCATCGCCGTGCGCGCGTCGCTTGGCAGAGCGTTGCTGCAGTCTGGCGATGCCGCTGCGGCGCTGCCGCACCTGGAGGCCGCAGCCGCGGCCGATGACCCGCAAGGAGACGGCGCGGCGCACTACCAACTGGCGCAGGCCTATCAGCGCCTCGGCCATGCCGACCAGGCGCGCGTGGCGCTGGCGGAGTACCAGAAGCGACAGGCCGCGGTGCAGGCCGAGACGCCGGCGCCTGCCGCGCAAAGCGGGCAGGAGCTGACCCCTCCCTAGTGTGGCCATAGTGCCGGAGCATCCTTGACCCGTCACCGTCACGCATGGGGTGCCGCCACCCTGGCCGCGACGCTCGTCGGCGTCCAATCCGGTCCGATCCGCTTCGACGAGGTCGCTGCTCCGAGCGGCGTGCGATTCGTGCTCGACCAGGCGCCCACGGCCGACAAGCGCCTGATTGAGACCATGCCCGGCGGCCTCGCGGCGTTTGACTACAACGGCGACGGCCGCATCGATCTCTACTTCGCCAACGGCGCCATCGGGCGACGGGTTCGACAAGACGGCGCCACGCTATTGGAACCGGCTGTTTCGCAACGACGGGCAGTGGCGGTTCACCGATGTCACCGAGCAGGCCGGCGTCGCCGGCGCCACTTACGCGATGGGCGCCGCAGCCGCAGACTTCGACAATGACGGCGACCAGGACCTCTTCGTCGCCGGCGTCGGCCGGAACCAGTTGTTCCGCAACGACGGCGGACGCTTCACGGACGTCGCCGACACGTCGGGCGTCGCCCGTGCGTCATGGAGTGTGGCCGGCGTCTGGCTGGACTACGACCGCGACGGCCGCCTCGATCTGTTCGTCGTCAACTACGTCCGGTGGACGCCGGGGCCTCAGCGCTTCTGCGGCGACCGGACTCGTGACCTGCGGGTGTACTGCCATCCCAAGTACTTCGAAGGGCTGCCCAACACGCTCTACCGAAACAAGGGCGACGGCACCTTCGCCGACGTCACGCAGGCAGCCGGATTGGCGACGATCGTCGGCAAGGGCATGAGCGCCGTAACGCTCGACTTCGACGGCGATCGCTGGCCCGATCTCTACGTCACCAACGACAGCGTGCCGAGCGTGCTGCTGCACAACACGGGGAAGGGCACCTTCGACGAGATTGGCCTGCTCGCCGGCGTCGCGCTTCCCGGCCACGGACGCCCGATCTCGGCGATGGGCGTTGACGCCGCCGACGTGGACGGAGACGGCCGCCCGGACGTGGCCGTCACGGCGCTTGCCGGCGAGACATTCCCGATTTACCGCAACGAGGGCGGCGGTTCCTTCCGCGACGCGGGGGTGTCGTCAGGTCTGGGCGCGCTCACGGTCAGGCGGAGCGGGTGGGGCATCGTCTTTGGCGACTTCGACAACGACGGCTCGGTGGACCTGGTCACGGCCAACGCGCACGTCAACGACCGCATCGAGCAATTCGAAGCCAGCCCCTATCTCGAACCGAACCGCATCTACCGCAACACGGGCAAGGGCCGCTTCACCGATGTCTCCTCCAGCGCCGGGGACGCCTTCCAACGGCCAGCCGCGCACCGCGGGTCGGTGGCCGCCGACCTGGACGGCGACGGACGCCTGGACGTCGTGACCACGGTGCTGGGGAGCCAGGCCGAGATCTGGAAAAACGTCTCGACGCCGGCGGGCCACTGGCTGCAGGTGCGCCTGGTCGGGACGCGCTCGCCTGCCGACGGCATCGGCGCGCGTGTCCGTGTCGGCACGCAGGTGGCCTGGATCACCACCTCGAGCAGCTACGCGTCGTCGAAGCCGCCGGTCGCTCACTTCGGCCTCGATGGCGTCATGACGCCGCCGGAGATCGAAGTGACGTGGCCGGACGGCACGATTCAGAAGATGGTCGCCGAGGGAATCGACCGGCTGGTCACGATCAGGCAGCCTCCGAACTAGCGTCAGGATGGCGGGATCTTAGCCTCAGGACGACGGGAACCTGGCCTCGAGCCTCGAGCCAGTGGCCTCGAGCCAGTGGCCTCTGGCTGTCATAGAATCACGTCGCGATGCGACGCCTGGCCCTCCTCCTTTCCCTTATCGCGGTCGCCACGCTTCACGCCGTCGATTCCGCGCTGCCGCCACTGGTGTTCGACCAGGGCGCCGCCGGCGCGTGGCAGAAAATTCTCAAGCTCCAGACGACGGCCAGCGTGCTCCACACGACAGCGCATCCCGACGACGAGCACAGCGGCGTGCTGACGATGCTGAGCCGTGGGCTTGGGGCGCGGACGGCGCTGCTCACGATCAACCGGGGCGAGGCCGGCGACAACGCGATCGGCTCGGAGCTGTTCGATGCGCTCGGTTTGATCCGGACCGACGAGCTCGCGCGCGCCGGCCAGTACTACGGCCTCGACGAGCAGTACTTCACGCAGGTTGCCGACTACGGATTCTCGAAGCGTCTCGAGGAGGCGATGACCGAGTGGGATCGCCAGCCACTGCTCGGCGACATGGTGCGCGCCATCCGGCGATTCCGGCCGCTCGTCGTCGTATCGCGCTGGCAAGGCAGCGGGCGCGACGGCCATGGCCAACACCAGGCTGCCGGCGCACTCACGCCCTTGGCCGTCGCCGCGGCGGCGGATCCGGCGCAGTTCCCTGAGCTCGCTCGGGAGAACCTGCGGCCGTGGCGGGTTCGCAAACTGTATTCGGGCGGCGCTCGCGAGAACGAGCCGTGGCACGTGCGGATGGACACCGGCGCGTACGATCCGGTCCTTGGCGATTCGTACAACAACGTCGGTCGCGCGGGCCTGAGCTTACAGCGCTCGCAGACCAGCGGCCGATTGAACCTGACGCCGGGGCCGGCCCCGGTGTTCTACACGCGCGTCGACGGCGCGGCGGCCGCGGCGAAGGAGTCGTCGATGTTTGACGGCCTCGACACGTCGCTTGCCGGCGCGTATCGCATGCTTGACCTGACGGCGCCCTCTGGCGCGGTCGATCAGCTGATGGCGATTGCGCGAGAGGCGCGGGCGGCCCATGACGTGTTCACATGGACAGACCCGTCGGCTGCGGTGCCATCGCTCGCGCGTGGCCTTGCGGCCGTCCGTCGCGCGCGGGCGACCTCGAGCGATCCCGACATTGCGGACCTGCTGGAGGTGAAGGAGCAGCAGTTTGTCGACGCCCTGGTCGTGGCACTCGGCCTTCAGATCTCGGCCGTCGCACAGCCCGCGGGGCTTTCCGATCCGACGGGACCCTTTGCCGCCTTTGCGCCGCCGCCTACGCTGGACGCTGTCACGCCCGGTCAAGCGGTTGACGTGCGCGTGGCCGTCGCTGTGCGCGGCCGGCGCCCCGTGACGGTTTCGTCGGCCATCGTGAATGGCCCATCCGACCTTCGTGTCACCGTCGAACGCGCGGCCGGAGTGGTCAGTGCCGAGCAACCGCTGTCCGCCCGTGCCGGCATCGTCGTGCCGCCCGACGCGCCCGCGACGCGCCCGTATTTCTCGAGGGCCTCGATCGGCGAGACGCGGTATGCCGTGCAGGGGCCTGGCCCCGTCCGGAGCGGGGGCCAGGCCCCAACATCAGATCGCGGGGGCCAGGCCCCAACAACGGTGCTGGGACGGCCTTTCGATCCACCGGCCTTCACGACCCTCGTCGAGTGTGCAGTCGAAGGCACGCCGCTTCAAGTCCGGGTGCCGGTCCTGCGTCGCGAGGCGCAGCTGCCTTACGGCTACGTGACGCGAGAGCTGGAGGTCCTGCCGGCCGTGGGCCTGACGATGACGCCGGCGGTCCTGGTCGTGCCGACTGACGGCAAGACCCACGCGATGGAAGTGGTAGTCGACGCCGTGACGTACTCCACCGCCGGCGCAAGCGGCGACGTGCGCCTTGACGTGCCATCAGGATGGACGGCGACGCAATCGCAAACCTTCGCGTTGACCAGCGCCGGAGCTCGCAGCCGCCTCACGTTCCGCGTCACGACGCCGCCGCTTCCGGCGGGCCAGCATCGCGTCAAGGCAGTGGCCACCAGCGGCGGCCGCACGTATTCGACCGGCTATCAGGTGATTCGCCATCGCGATCTGCCGCTGCGGTACCTGGTGCGCGAGGCAACCGCGCTGGTTTCCGCGATGGACGTCGCGGTGAGACCTGGCGTCCGGGTCGGGTATGTGATGGGCGTGGGTGATGAACTGCCGGCGGCCATCGCGCAACTGGGCGCGTCGGTCACACTTCTCGATCGCGACGCGCTGGCGACGGGCGACCTCATGCGGTTCGACGTGATCGTGACGGGCACGCGCGCCTATGCGGTGCGCGACGACTTGCGCGCGCACAATCGCCGGTTGCTCGACTGGGTGCGCGGAGGCGGCCGCATGGTCGTCCTGTACAACACGCCGGAGTTCGCGCCCGGCGAGTTCGCGCCTTACGACGCGACGCTGCCTGGCAACGCCGAAGAAGTATCCGAGCAGGCCGCATCGGTCGAGATCCTCGCGCCCGATCATGCCTTCTTCACGACCCCGAACCGGATCACGATCGCCGACTTCGACGGCTGGATCGAACAGCGCGGGTCGAAGTTCTTCGCGAGCTGGGACGCCAAGTACACGCCGCTCCTGTCGAGCCACGACCAGGGGCAGGCGGCGCAGCGGGGTGGATGGCTGACGGCCGGCGTCGGCAAGGGGCGATGGACCTACATGGCCTACGCGCTCCATCGGCAAGTGCCCTACGGCGTCCCGGGGGCGTATCGGATCCTCGCGAATCTGATTTCGGATACGGGGCCGCGGCCGAACTGAAGTTCGGGCCTACGTACGTCGGCTTCAAACAGGGGGCACAGCATGTCCAGGTTTGACGCGTGCAAAGTGCTGTTACTGATCCTTGCAGGGGCCTGCGGAGGATCGAACGTGCGCGGGCAGGCACCCGCGACGCATCACGTCGTCGCGGTGCCGCTGCAGCCATTTTCCGTGCTGGCGCGACGAGTGGAGACGGCGCTCGAGTACCTCGGGCAGCCGCTTTCTGCCGCCGACCGCCAGGCGCTCGCCGCGGCGCTTGCCAACACCGACGAGCAGGCCGGCGTCGCGGCCGCCACCGCGGTCCTCGATCGCTACGCGCTGGTGCACGTCCACATCAATCCCGAGAGCCGGGTGAAGGTCACCCAGGGGACAGCTGCGCCGGCGCTGGTACAAGCAGGCACGCGCGTGTTCCTCGTAAAGGTCGTCAACGAGGCCGGCGTGACCGCGCCGCTTCGCGTGACCAGCCCGCAGAGCCGGCCGGTGTCGCTGCCCTCCCGCGGCGCCCCCGAGCCCCCGCAGACGATCTCCGCGCGCGACATCAAGGAGCGCTGGGCCGACGTCTCGCTGTTTGACAAACAACCCATGACCGAGCGGCTCTCCGGTCTGCCCCTGGAGTACCGCATCATCGAGATTTACAGCCGTGACGCGGGCCAACTGGGCGCCGACCTGTCGTTTGATGTCGGCCAGGGCACACAGGACATCGGCTTTCGCAGCGACCTCGCGCTGGTGTTCACCGCCGCGACGGCGCGGTACGTCACGCTTCGGATCGAAGACGAGAAGGGGCGGCCCGCGATGGCGCGGCTGGTCGTTCGCGACGCCGCCGCCCGCCTGTACCCGGCGCCAAGCAAGCGCCTGGCGCCCGACCTGCCCTTTCAACCGCAGGTGTACCGCGGCGACGGCGAATCGATGGCGTTGCCCGACGGGGAGTTCACCCTGACCTTTTCCGGCGGGCCCGAGTACCTGACCGGCCGTCAGACCGTGCGCGTGGGGCCCACGGGGCCTGCGGAAGTGTGGCTGCGGTTGCAGCGCTGGATCGATCCGGCCGCTCGCGGCTGGTATTCCGGCGATCATCACGTGCACGCCGCCGGGTGCTCGCACTACCAGGATCCGACGCAGGGCGTCACGCCGGAAGACATGATTCGCCAGGTGCGTGGCGAGAATCTCAACATCGGCAGCGTGCTGACGTGGGGCCCCTGTTACTACCACCAGAAGCGCTACTTCTCGGGTCAGGACGCGTCGGTCTCCACCGCCGAGTCGCTCGTGCACTACGACGTCGAGATCTCGGGGTTCCCGTCGAGTCACGCCGGCCATCTCGTCCTGCTCGGGCTCAAGGAGCAGGACTACCCCGGCGCGACGCGGCTCGAGGAGTGGCCGACATGGACGCTGCCCGTGCTGCAGTGGGCGAGGCGCCAGGGCGCCGTCACCGGGTACGCGCATTCCGGCTGGGGGTTGCAGATCAGGGATCGGCAGATTCCTTCCGCCGAGGTGCCCGCTTTCGACGGCATCGGCGCTAACGAATACATCGTCACCGTCACGCATCCTGATGCGGTGGATTTCATTTCCACCGTCGACACTCCGTGGCCGTGGGAACTCAACATCTGGTACCACACCCTGAACCTTGGCTTCCGCACGCGCATCAGCGGGGAGACCGACTTCCCCTGCATCTACGACGACCGCGTGGGCCTCGGCCGTACCTACACGAAGCTCGATCGGCTCAGTTACCGCGGGTGGCTCGACGCGCTGCGCGCCGGCCGGTCGTATGTGTCCGACGGTCTGAGCCATCTGATGGACTTCGCCGTGAATGGCGTGGCCGTGGGCACCGGAGACGGCACGGTGGCGGTGAGCGCGCCGTCGGTCGAGGCGACGGTGCGCGTCACGGCGCGGCTCGACGAGGCTGCCGACGCCGCGATGGCCGCCACGCCGGCTGACCAGAAACCGTACTGGGAGATCGAGCGGGCGCGTGTGCCGGGCACGCGTGAGGTGCCGGTCGAGTTTCTCGTCAACGGCCGCGTGGTCGCCACCAGGCGAGTGATGGCCGACGGCAACCCGCACGATCTCCGCGTGACACTCCCGGTAGCGCGAAGCGGTTGGATCGCGGCGCGGATCCTTCCGTCGTCACACACCAATCCGGTGTTCGTGACCGTGGACCGGCAACCTATGCGGCCGTTGATGGCCAGCGCTCGCTGGGCGCTCGAAGCGGTCGAGAAGTGCTGGAAACAGAAAGGGCGCAGAATCCGCGAGAGTGAGCACGCGGCAGCCGCCGCCGCGTACGACCACGCGCGGGCGGTGTACCGGAAATTGCTGGGCGAGGGCATCGAAGAGTGACGCGTCTTAGGTACGCAGCGTCGTACAGGAGGCCCGAACTTCAGTTCGGCCCTGCAGAAGGACACCGATGAATATTCGCGTAGCTCTGACGATTGCCGCGTTGGCGATGGCCGCATCTGTGCCCGAACTGAAGTTCGGGCCCGCGTACGGTTCCGCTGATGCTGACCCTCGCCTGGGGACGCTGCACACGCTCGACGGACATTTCCCGTTTGCGCCATCCGCGTCGAAGGAGGCGTGGCAGGCGCGTGCCGATGCGTTGCGCCGGCAGGTGCGCGTCGCCCTCGGGCTGTGGCCGTGGCCCGCGCGCACGCCGCTCAACGCAGTCGTGCACGGATCGGTGGCACGCGAGGGCTACACGATCGAGCGCGTGTTCTTCGAGAGCGTGCCCGGACACTTCGTCACGGGAAGTCTCTATCGCCCTGCCGGCGGCGGCAAGCGGCCCGCGGTGCTCTCGCCACACGGTCACTGGCCCGGCGGACGGTTTCAGGACATCGCCGAGCGCGAGCGCCGCGCGGAGCTCGCGTCGGGCGCCGAGCGATTCGACAACGCGGCGCGGCACATCCTGCAGGCACGGGCCGTACAGCTGGCGCGAATGGGCGCCATCGTCTTTCTGTACGACATGGTCGGGTACGCCGACAGCGTGCAGATCCCGCAGGAGATCGCCCACAGCGCGCGCGGCCGCACGCGCGCGGGGCCCGACGACGGGCTGTTCTTCAGCGTGGGCGCCGAGCTCCGCCTTCACTCGATTCTCGGCTTGCAGATCTGGAACGCCGTCCGCGCGCTGGATTTCCTCAGCGCGTTACCCGATGTCGATCCCGCGCGCATCGCGGTGACCGGCGCCAGCGGCGGCGGCACGCAGACGTTCCTCCTCAGCGCGATCGACGATCGGCCCGCGGTGGCGTTTCCGGCCGTGATGGTCTCGGCCCGGATGCAGGGCGGCTGCACGTGCGAGAACGCCGACTACTTGCGGATTGGCACGGGCAACGTCGAGCTGGCAGCGCTCTTCGCGCCCAAGCCACTCGGGATGACGGCCGCCGACGACTGGACCGAGACGATGCCCACCGATGGGTTCCCGGAGTTGCAGAAGCACTACGAGCTTCTTGGCGCCCGCGAGAAAGTTCAGCTCTTCCCGTTCCTTCAGTTCGGCCACAACTACAACCACGTGAGCCGTGCCGCGATGTACGGCTGGCTCAACAAGCACCTCGGGCTCGGCGCGGAAGAGCCCGTGCTCGAGCGCGACTTCGTGCCGCTCACGCGCGAAGAAGCGACGGTCTGGACGGCGGCGCATCCAGTGCCGCCTCGCGGCGACGGGCAGGAACGCGCGGTGACGACGTGGTGGACGCAGGATACCGACCGGCAGCTGGCCTCGGCTCGACCGCGTGATGCTGCCACGCTGGGCGCGTGGCGCGAGGTAGTGGGCGGAGGCCTGGCCGGCCTGATCGGCCGACCGGTGCCCGGCACGTCGGATGTGCTGGTGCTTCGAGGCCAGGGACGCCGGCTGGCGGATCCAGGCGGCGCGACGACGATCTTGCGCGTGCAGCCATTTGACGAGCAGGTGTCTGTGGACCTGCTCGAGCCACAGCGCCCGGGGCCAGACGTCGTCGTCTGGACCTCTGCCGACGGACGCGCCGGGGCAGCCACCGAAGCCGGCCAGCCCATCGCCGTGCTGCAGGCGCTGCTCGACGCAGGCCGGCGCGTAGTGGTCCTCGACGTATTCGGTCAGGGGACAGGCGTGAAGAGCAACCGGCTCGTCGAGAATCGCGCCGCGGCGGCCTACACCTTTGGCTACAATCCGCCGCTGGTCGTGCAGCGCGCGCACGACACGCTGGCCGCGCTTCGGTATGGTCGCTCGCTGGCTGGATTGACCGGCCGCGTCACGTTGGTGGCCCTCGATGGCCACTCCTCGGCGTGGGCCGCCCTGGCACGGGCCCATGCAGGCGCGCTTGTCGACGCGGCGGCGTTTGCCACCGGAGGGTTCCGTTTCGAGTCGGTGACCGGCGTCGAGGATGCCGCGTTTCTGCCCGGCGGGGCGAAGTACGGCGACTTGCCAGCCGTGCTTACGCTCGCCGCGCCGCAGCCGCTGTGGATCGCAGGCGAGGCGCCCGGGTCGATCGCGCTGTTGAAGGACGCCTATCGGGCCGCGGCAGCGCCGAAGGCGCTGACGGTGTCCATGGCCTCCCGCGAGCGCGTGATGGGAGATGCCATTGCCTGGGTGAACAGTCTGAAGTAACGATTCGAGAAGCCGTCGGCGTGCGGCGGCAAAGTCATCCGCGGATTACAGGATTAACGGGATTCCCGGGCGCTGTGAACCCGAGCGGCACCGGCCGCGGAGCGGCCGGTCGGTGAGACGAGAAGAGCCGTGACAATGAAACCCAAGCGATCCCGGGGGTGTCATCGTCACGGCCCTTCTCGTCTCACTGCCGCGGCTTCGCCGCGGGCCGCTCAGGTTCGCTGAAGCTGGGCCGCCGCGTGCCGCCACGCGGCGCTCATTGATCAGCGTGACAACAATTCCGAGCAAGAAATCCCGTCAATCCGAAAATCCGCGGATCCTTCGAGTCAGGCGCGCAGCGTGACAGGCCCGTCTTCGCCTTCGTGCCTTCGCGCTTCGTGCCTTCGCGCCTTCGTGCCTTCGTGCCTTCGTGATTGTGACAGCCGCTACGACTGCCACTCCACGATGCGCTTTTCGCGAATCGACTGGTTCACCATGTGTGCGCACGCCGCGGCTCGGTGGCCGAAGGCGGCGTCTTCAACAGGCTGCGTCCGCGTCTTCGCTGAGGACACGAAGTTGGCGATGTGCGTGAAGTCGTCATCGCGGCCTTCCGAACGCCAACTCTCGCCAGCGGGCCTGAGGTGACCTGGCTTCAGCCACGGCGACTCGACGGCCTGCACTTTCGGATCGTCGTAGTACGCACGCTCGGCCGCTTCGGCCCAGGACGCTACCACCCAGCGACTGTCGTCATGTCCTGACTCGGGGGTGAAGATCAGGGCGCCGTCGCGCAGGGCAAGGCTTCCCTTCGTCCCCAGGATCTCCAGGCCAGAGGCGGTGCCCTCGGCGTTGTTGAACGTGCAGGTGAGACTTGCGGTGACGCCTTCCGGATACATCAACAGGGCGTTGACCGTGTCCGGCACTTCGTGCGTCGCCTTGTATCGATAGTTCGCTCCGGCGGCCATCACGGTGCCGGGCGCCTTGAGGTCGAGCGCGTGGTGATACCACGACACCAGGTGCACGAACAGGTCCGTCGCGATGCCGCCGGAATAGTCCCAGTAACAGCGCCAGCGGAAGAAGCGGTTCACGTCGAAAGGCCGTTTCGGCGCGGGTCCCAGAAACTGCTCCCAGTTGACAGTGGCGAGGCTCGCATCGGGAGGAATCGGGTACAGCCACGCGCCGCTGTCGCCATTTCGGTTGTAGGCAGCACGCACCATCGTCACCTGGCCGAGCGTTCCGGCTTTGATGAGTTCGCGCGCCTTCTCGATCTCCGGCGAGCTGACGCCCTGGCTGCCGACCTGCAGGATCCGGTTCGAGCGGCTCACCGCGTCCACGATCGCCGGGCCGTCGGACATCGCAAAGCTCATGGGCTTTTCGAGGTAGACGTCCTTACCTGCCGCCACCGCATCGAGCGCCATCGTCTTGTGCCAGTGATCCGGCGTCGCGATGAAGACGGCGTCGACCGACGGACTCGCCAGCAGCTCGCGGTAGTCCTTATAGACCGTCGCCTTGCCGCCCGTGCGCGCGCGCGCCCTTTCCAGCCGGCCGGTATAGGCGTCGCAGAGCGCGACGGTCTCCACGTCAGACATCGCCACGACTGGCTGCATGAGTTGCTGCGCGCGGGCGCCGCAGCCTATGAACCCCACGCGAAGCCGATCGCTCGGGGCGGTTGCCGCCGTGGCGCGACGCCCCGTCACGGCAGTTGCGGCGCTGGCAAGGACGGTCGTCTTCATGAAGTCGCGTCGATTCATGGTCACTCCACAATCAGCTTCAGGTCGTCAATCACAGAAGACACCTGGACACGAAGACACACAAGGGATCTGTTGGGTCAGGCAGCAAGCATTCTCCGTGCCGTAGCATCTCGTGATCGACGAGCAGCCGGCCTGTCATCGCCGCGGCGGCACCGGACGATATCGCAGCCGCACGTTGCTGACAATCGCGATCGGGCGGCTCGCGCCTGTAATCGTTTCCGAGGTGTCGACGCCCACGACCACGAGCTTTTCCCCGAGCAGGCTGACCGAGTTGACGCCTTCGGCGATCTCTACCGTCACCGGTTCATTGCCGATCGGCGCCACCGCCTTGACCCCCGCGATGCCGGCGCCGGCCGCCACACGATCGAACAGATCGACGGCCCGTCGGAACTCGGTCTGCACGACAGCACGCGCCAGCAGCTTCTTGTCCATCGCCAGCACACCGATGGTGGCGGTGGCGCGCGTGTATCCACGGCCGCCTTCGACCAACTCGGCGGAGTACATGTGGCGGTTGTGCAGATCGAAGGTAAGCGTGGCGGGACCTCGATGCCGAGGCAGCCGCACGATCGCGCCGGCCGCCGGGTCGCTGTCAGCCTGGATGTTGCAAAACGTACGCTGGGTCGCCACGCCCTGGCCGAGCAGCGACGGGCAGGCCAGTGCGACGGTTTCAATCTTGAATGTCTGCGAGGCCGGCCGCGCGGGCGGGCGGGGCTTGGTCTGGGCCTCGGCGACGCCCAGGAGCGCGGAGAGAACGAAGAGCGTGACGCTGGCGCAGCGCATCGCAGATTGACGACTGACGAGTGATGACCAGAGCCTGCACGCCCCCGCGGTCGCGCTGTGGCTACTCGGTCACGCAGCTGAGGCCGGCTTGCGAGAACTCGAGCGCCCCGGGCACTTGTGAGCGACGCTTGATGAGCTCCAGGAACTCCATGCGCGTGCGTGCATTTTCGCGAAACGCCCCGAGCATCGCACTGGTGACGGCAAAGGAGTTCTGCTTCTCGACGCCGCGCATCGACATGCACAGGTGCGTGGCTTCCATCACGACGGCCACGCCGAGCGGCGCGATGCGTTCCTCGATCACCTGGGCCACCTGATGCGTGAGCCGCTCCTGCACCTGCAGTCGGCGCGCATAAACGTCGACCAGCCGCGGAATCTTGCTGAGCCCGATCACCTTCTGCCTGGGGATGTAGGCGATGTGACACTTGCCGAAAAACGGCAGGAGATGATGTTCGCAGAGACTGTAGAAATCGATGTCCTTGACGATCACCATCTCGCTGTAATCAACTGTGAACAGCGCGTTATTGATGACCTCGTCGATATCGGCCTCGTATCCGCTCGTCAGGAAGCGCAGCGATTTCTCCACGCGCTTCGGCGTGTCGCGCAGGCCTTCGCGCAAGGGGTCTTCCCCGAGTTCCCCCAGCAGGCGGGCAATCAGGTCTTGCATCGGCGCATTGTACCGCATGGCGTCGTGGACGCTGGCGGCCTGGCTGACCTCCGGATCGCTGGTCGGCGCCATTCCCGGCCAGACGGCCGACCAGGCCGATACGCTCTACGCAAACCGGCTCTCGTTGTCCGACGCACAACGCGCGGCCGCGCTGTGGCAGGAGCGGCTGTCGAGGCAGCCCGATGACTTCGATGCCGCGTGGCGGCTGGGCCGCGCCGGCTACTGGCTGGGCGGGCATCTTCCGACCGTCGACGCACGAGTCGCCGCGTTTGAAACCGGCATGGACGCCGCGCGGAAGGCCATCGCCGCCGAGGCCGCACGGCCCGAGGGCTACTTCTGGCTTGCCGCAAACATGGGAGGGCTTGCCGAACTCAAGGGCCTTCGCGCCGGCATCAAGTACCGCACGCCGGTCAGGCAGAATCTCGAGAAGGTGCTGGCGCTGGATCCGGCGTTCCAGGACGGCTCGGCCGATCGCGCGCTGGGCCGGTGGTACTTCAAGGTGCCGGGCCTGTTCGGCGGCAGCAACAAAAAATCCGAACAGCACCTGCGAAAGTCGCTGACCTACAAGCCGCGGAGCATCGCGTCACGGTACTTCCTCGCCGAGACGCTGGAAGACATGGGGCGCAAGGCCGAGGCCGTCCGCACGCTGCAGGACATCGAGGCGCTGGAGGTCGACCCCGACTGGGTGCCGGAGGACACGGAGTTCAAACAGAAGGCGCGCGCGTTGCTTGGCAAACTGATGCGTTGATCGCGGGGCTCCTGAACTCCTGGGAAGAACGTGGGACCGAATACCACCTCGGCGTGACGAACGTACCGCCAGACGGGATCCATCGCCCCTGACGAGTTCGTCCCACAGCGACTCGCATCCGGCGAGTTGAATTCGGCGCGGGATCGAGATCCTGAAATTCGTTGTGAGCCGCTTCGGCATATCGCCGATCTGTGCACGTCGCGGCCCGCCAACCTCCGCTGCCCCGCTATTCATCCCGCTGCCGGCGTGTTGGCCCCCTGGCCGGCTCGGTTCGTCTCATTCACTCACCAGTACAGAAGACGGGGACGAATTCGTCACAACGGGCACGGCTTCTGCCTTTTGTCACGGGTGAGTCGACGCGAGGACTCGTCCCGGCCACCCGTGTGGCGCAGGGGACGAACCGAGCACCGCCCGTGACGAGCCGCGTGGAGTGGGCGTCAGCGGGACAACCCGCGCGGGATCAGGCCCGCGAAAGGAGTTTGCACGTATGACTGCTAATCAACGGATCGGTCTCCCCCGGCCGATCGCAGCGCTGGCGACAGCAGTGGCGCTGCTGGTCGCAATGACTGCGACCCCGGCCGGTGCGCAGGAGCGCTTCAGCGGCCTCACGGGCACCGTCACCGACGCCAGCGGAGCCGTTCTACCAGGCGCCACTGTGGCTATCACCAACAAGCAGACCGGCAAGGTGTTCACGGCAGTGACCGGCGCCGATGGCGTCTACCGCGTGCTGGATCTCGAGCCGGGCCGCTACTCGGTGAAGTTCGAGCTGTCGGGCTTTGCGACAACCGAGTTCCCCGACGTCAACCTGCTGCTCGGCAAGACCATCGCGGTCGACTCGTCGTTGAAGGTCGGCGGCGTCACCGAAGCGATCAGCGTCACCGCCGAGTCGCCGCTTATCGACACGCGCAACACGACCATCGCGCACAACGTGACGGCCGAAGAGTTCGAACGCATCCCGAAGGGCCGGACGTTCCAGAATCTGGCGCTGTCGTCGCCCTCGGTGAACGCGGGCGAGGTCGAAGGCGGCATCCAGGTCAACGGCGCCAGCGGCTCCGAGAACTCGTTCACCGTCGATGGCGTGGTCACCAACAGCTTGATCAACGGCGCGTCGCGCCAGGACGCCGTGTTCGAGTACCTGCAGGAAGTGCAGGTGAAGACCGGCGGCATCAGCGCGGAGTACGGCGGCGCCCTCGGCGGCGTCATCAGCGCGGTGACCAAGTCGGGCGGCAACTCGTACCGCGGTGAAGCGCACTACTACTTCACGGGCGCGAGCACCAGCGCCGCGCCGGTCGAGCGTCTCGTGCTCAACCCGGCCGACGACATCACCGTGAACTACTTCCAGGACGTGGAGCAGCCCAACGACCGCCATGACGTCGGCGGGTCCGTCGGCGGGCCGATCCTGCGCGACAAGCTGTTCTTCTTCGGATCGTGGGCGCCGCGCTACGTGCGCCGAAGCAACGACTACATCTTCGCCGGCGGCGAGACGGGCACCATCGAGCAGAAGCAGACGATCAACAGCGCCTTCGGCAAGGTGAACTACGACCCGTCCAACCGGCTCCGCACCAGCTTCTCGATCCTGTGGACGCCGACGACCTCGGAAGGCACGCTGCCGGCCTACAACGGCGCCGCGCCCAACACGATCTCGAGCACCCTGGCGTCCAACGAGAACCAGAAAACGCGAGGGTTCGAGATCCCGCAGCTCAGTTACTCGGCCACGCTGGACTTCACGCTCAGCAACTCCTCGCTCCTGAGCGTGAGGGGCGGCATGTTCGACGACAATTACCGTGACACCGGCGTGCCGCTGATCAGCTCCGTGAGCTACCAGACCAGCAACATCAGCGGCCCGCCGCTCGACTATCCAATCCCGGCGGACCTGCGTGGCGGCATCGGCTTCCAGAACACCTCGCGCGTGCAGTTGTCGCTCGAGGATCGCACCAAGCGCGCCTACGGGCAGGTCGACTACATCCAGGCGTTCAATGCCAAGGGCAACCACAACCTGAAGGCCGGCTTCGGGATTCAGCACACGTCCAACACCGTGGACAACACGTACCCCGGTGGCGGCTACGTCTTCATTTGGTGGGACAACGCCTTCACCAGCTCGGCGACGGGCCTGACCGATCGCGGACCGTACGGCTACTACGAGGTCAACGACTTCGGCACCCGCGGCGAGGCGTCGGCCGACATCCTGTCGCTCTACGTGCAGGATCAGTGGACGATCAACAACCTGACCTTGAACCTGGGCCTGCGCACCGAGCGCGAGGTGATTCCGTCGTTCCGCCAGGACATCAAGGCCGAGGGGTTCAAGTTCAACTTCGGCGACAAGCTGGCGCCGCGCATCGGCCTCAGCTACGACGTTCACGGCGACGGCCGCTTCAAGGTGTACGGCAACTGGGGCCGCTACTTCGACTGGACCAAGTACGAGCTGTCGCGCGGCGGGTTCGGCGGCGACATCTGGCGCGTGCAGTACCGCTCGCTCGACACCACCGACGTCTTCTCGCTGTCGGGCACCAACCTGCCCGGCCGCAACCTGTGGACGCCGGAGGCGGGCAGCTTCCGCGACCGGCGGGTGCCGAACTTCGACACGGTCGACCCGAACATCAAGCCGATGAGCCAGGACGCGATGAACGCGGGCTTCGAGTACCAGCTCAAGGGCAACCAGACGGTGACGGTGAACTACACGCACAGCAACCTGCGCCGCACGATCGAAGATCTTGGCGTGCTCGAAAACGGCGACGAGGTCTACAAGTACGTCAACCCCGGAGAGGGCATCGCGGCGACCATGGTGCCGTCTGGCCTCACGACGGAGTTTGCGACGCCCAAGCCAAAGCGCCAGTACGACGCGCTCGAGCTGTCGTGGCAGAAGCGCTTCTCGAACAACTGGTTCGGCAGCGCCAGCTACGTCTACAGCCGTCTCTACGGCAACTACGCCGGCCTGTCGAACTCCGACGAGATCTCGACGCCTACGACGGGTCGCAGCTCGGCGACTGCGCAGCAGCAGGCCGGCAGCATCGCGCGTCCGGGCAGCAGTGCCAACCGCGCGTGGGACCTCGACGAGCTCGTGTGGGACAGCCACGGCAACCTGGACGTGCTGGGTCGCCTGGCCACGGATCGTCCACACGCCGTGAAGCTGTACGGCTCCTACATGCTGCCCACGCAGACGCAGATTGGCGCCTTCTTCTACGGCGCCAGCGGCACGCCGGTCAGCACGACCGTCTCGAGCCTCAACGGCATCCCGCTGTTCGTGGAAGGCCGCGGCAGCTTCGGCCGGACGCCGATGCTGACGCAGACCGACCTGCTCGTTTCGCACGACCTGAAGTTCGGCGGGCCAAGCGGGTCCGGCTCGAAGCCAACGTGATCAACGTCTTCAACCAGAAGACCGCGCGTCACATCTTCGACAGCTATAACCGTCCGCGACGGGCCAGTTCCGCGGTCAACCTTGCCGGAACCGACCTGGCAGCGGGCTACGACTACAACGCGCTGCTGGCCGCCCGGCCCGATGGCGCCAACTCGCGGGATCCGCGCTACGGGATGGAGGACCTGTTCAACCCCGGCCTCCAGGCGCGGTTCAGCGTCCGATTCCTCTTCTAAGCGCGACGGGTAGGTTCGGTCGGGTTGGGTCAGGTTCGGTCGGGTTGGGTCAGGTTTGGTCTGGTTCGGTCGGGTTGGTGCAACCCGGCCAACCAGGCCCAACCAGGCCCAACCAGGCCCAACCTGACCGAACCCGGCCCCGGTTCGTCCCCACCTCGGTTCTCACCGTTCTGACGCCAGCCGCACAGCCCAGGGACGAACCGTCCTACCGTCGGGTTCAAACCTCGGATCCAACTATCCGGATCGCCGTTCGTCAGATCCAAGATTCCGCTCACACCTGAAGTCTGCTGTTCGCCACTAAGTCACTGGAAACAGTCGCTTTGTCCCGGGACCAACAGCTGGTACGTGCTTTCCATATAGAGGGGTCGGACTGGGCCCCGCCTTTTACAGCCCGGACCGTTTGCTGTTCGACCCAAGAGGAGGATGGAGAATGTTTAGACGTGCACTAGCGGCGTTGGCGTGCATTCTTACGCTCGCATCGGCTGCCAACGCGCAGGAGCAGCGTGGCTCGCTCGAGGGCACGCTCCGCGATGCCCAGGGCGCCGTTCTGCCTGGCGTTATTGTGGAAGTCCGTAGCCCCGCGCTCATCGGCGTGCATAACGCCACGACCGACGCAAACGGTACCTACCGGTTTCCCGGCGCTCCCTCCCGGCGACTACCAGTTGACGGCGTCACTTACAGGCTTTCCGCGACCAAGGCGCCGCCGGTGCAGCTTTCGGTCGGTCAGACCCTGAAGGTCGGACATGACCCTGCAGCTCGGCGGCGTCAGCGAGTCAGGTCCAGGTGACCGCCGACTCCACCGTGCTCGACGTCGCTTCGGCGCAGTACGGCCACCACCATCACGGCCGATGTCATTCGAGCAGCTGCCGCGCGGCCGCACGTTCAACACGCTGTTGCAAGTGGCTCCCGGTGTTCGCGCGGAATCGAAGTCCGGTTCGGCCGGTGTGGGCGGCTATCAGTTCGACGGCGCCAGCGGCTCGGAGAACGTCTTCATCGTCGACGGCGTCGATGTCTCCAACATCCGGAACGCGTCGCTCGGCGTGCAGGACGCCATTCCGTTCGAGTTCGTCCAGGAAGTCCAGGTTAAGAGCGGCGGATTCGAGGCGGAGTTCGGCGGCGCCCTCGGCGGCGTCGTCAACGTCATCAGCAAGTCCGGGCCGACGTGTTCCGCGGCGAGGCCCTCTACCAGTTCACCGGCAGCTCGCTGAACGAATCCGGCGCACCCCGGCGCCTCGCGGCCAGACGTCTGCCGGCGCGCGACTTCCCGCAATCCGAACAAGTCACGCGAGGCGGAGTTCTTCAAGCCGCCCGAGGACGACTACACGCAGCAGTTCTACGGCTTCACGCTCGGCGGCCCGATCGTGAAGGACAAGCTGCGCTTCTTCGCCGGCTACCTGCCCGAGCCTACCGACACCGATCGTTCGATCGACTTCGTCGACGCGCCGGCGGCCGCGTGGTGTCGGGACTCCGCGAGCAGGTTACCCGTCACCGCGGGACAGGCCGCCTCGACTACGCGCCGACCCAGCGCCTGCAGATCAACGGCTCGTACTTCTGGAATCCGGCGAAGACCACGGGGCTGCTGACCGGCAACGACCCCAAAGTCGCGCCGCCGACCTCGAATCTCAGCATCCAGGGCGGCTATCAGCCCTCGAACGCCACGAACCTTCGGGGCCAACTGCGTGCCGACGTCAACCCTTGCTGCTGAGCGCGCGCTACGGCTACAAGTACCTCAACGACGAAGGGCGACACCTACGGCAAGGACGACGTGCCCGTACCTCGTCTACAACACCGCCTCGACCAACGGCGGCGTCGTGGTCCCGCCGCAGTTTGCGGGCGCGGCGGGCTACACCAACGTCGCCAGCACGTTCACGTGCAGCACGACCTCCTGACCCGGCACAACGTCTACCTCGACGGCACGTTCTTCGGTACCATCGGCGGGCAGAACCACACGCTCAAGGTCGGGCTACGCGCTCAACCGCATCGGCAACGACGTGCAAAGCAACTACACCGCAGGGCCGCTTCAACATCAACTGGGGTGAGGGCTTCACCCGCGGGTCGATCGTCAATGCGCGCGGCCCGTACGGCTACTACACCTGGCAGGACGGCGTCCGCCTGAATTCGGGTCACCAGCCGCAACCAGGGCTTCTACGTTCAGGACACCTGGCAGGTCACACCCAGCGCTGACCATCAACGCCGGCGTCCGCTTCGAGAACGAGTTCCTGCCGCCGTTCAGGGCCGAGCAGGACGGCGTCACGATCGCCAACCCGATCTCGTTCGGCTGGGGCGACAAGATCGCGCCGCGCATCGGCGGCGCGTGGGACGTGCTCGGCGACGGCCGGTGGAAGCTGTCAGCTCAGCTACGTGCGCATCAACGACGTGCTCAAGTACGAGCTCGCCCGCGGTTCGTTCGGTGGCGACTACTGGCACGACCACGTCTACACGCTCGACAGCCCGGACCTGTCAGCAGCTGTCGCTCAGTCGAACCCGGGCGCGCTGGGCAACAAGCTGATCGAGATCGACAACCGCACGGTGCCGATCAACGCGCAGGGCCAGCTCGAGGGCATCGACCCGGACATCAAGCCGATGTCGCACGACACTTTCGACGTCTCGAGCGAATACCTGCTCGCACCGACGACCACGTTTAGCGTCCGCTACACGCACAAGGAGCTGCGGTCGCGCCATCGAGGACATCGGCGTGCTCGACGAGAAGAGAGCGAGGTCTACACGATCGGCAACCCGGGCTTCGGCGCCGACGCCCGACAGCGTTGTAGACGCCGACGGGCGCGTCGCTGATGCCGAAAGCGAAGCGCGACTACGACGGCGTCGAGTTCCGCATCAACGGGCGTCCGCAGAGCTTCTTCTACAACGCGTCGTACACCTACAGCCGCCTCTACGGCAACTGGGCGGGACTGGCCAACTCGGACGAAAACGGCCGCTCCGATCCGAACGTGAGCCGCGCATTCGACCTGTCGCCGGGCAACTTCGATGAGAACGGCCAGAACGTCTACGGCACGCCTGGCGACCGACCGGCCGCACACGCTGAAGTTGTTCGGCAACTACCGCTCGATTCGAGCCTCGGCACGACGAGCTTCGGCTCTCGCAGTTGGCCTACAGCGGCACGCCGCTCAGCTCGGAGATCACGTTCATCGTGCCATTCTTCTACGACGGCCGCGGTGACCTCGGGCGCACGGACGCTACACGCAGACCGACTTGCTCGCATCGCATTCCTTCTCGATGGGCGGCAACAAGACGGTCGTCATCGAGGCCTATGTCTTCAACCTGTTCAACCAGGAAGCGGTGACCGACATCACGACGCGCCACAACCGGAACGGCAGCATTCCGCAAGCCTTCACTGCTAACCTGTACAACGGCACGCTTGGGGATGCCACGTTGTACGTCGCTCCGCTGTCCACGACGTTGTCGCCGAGCTACAACCCGATCTACAACACGCCGCTTCAGTTCCAGGAGAGCCGGCGTATCACCTTTGGCGCCCGGTTCCAGTTCTAATCCGGGACGTCGAACCACTCAGGCCCGCCGGCACTCGCCGGCGGGCTTTTTTTTGCTCGACGTGGCGCCCGTGCGGCAAGCCCGGCCTGACGGTCCGCATCGTCATCACTTGTACAACCCGTTGAACCACAGCTTGAACGTCGCGTGCGGTTGCGCGCGGAACTGCGGGCGGAAGCCGAACAGCAGCACGCTGCCCTGTCCCAGTGGCACCTGCAGCACCGCGTGGCGGCCGGCCAGACGCTCGGGGCCCAGCAGCCAGCCGCTCATAAGGACATCCTCGGCCCTGGCGGCGTAGCGCGCGATACTGACGACCGTCGTGTTGTCGGTTTCGAAGCCGCGCGAGTTTGCGAAATAGGCGGCCGGGCGCGCCGACATGCCAAACGCCACCGGGTTTGTGACATCCACGTCGAGGCGCACGACCGACCCAGGGCAGTAAAACGTCGTCCTGGAGAGCGGCGACACGGTGTTCCTGATGTGCGCGAAGACGCCGCCAAACGACTCCAGCGGAAGATCACTGGCCGCGTCAAATGTGATCAGGCGGCCGCCCGACTGCACGAACGTCTTGAGCGCGCCGACACCGGCCTCACCTATTCCTCCTTGATACGCCAACGGCACCGGTCCCCAGGGCCCCTCACGCGGCCGGTCGGTCGGCTGGTGGCCGTCGACGATGCGCCGCGGTGCCTGGTCCGGCAGGATGATCACATCGAAGCGATCGCGCAGGGCGCCGCTGCGCACGTCGGCGTCGGTCAGCGTCGTGTACGGGAACGCGTATTGTTCGAGCAGCCAACGCGTCCATCCCTCATCGATATTGGCGACCCAGCTCTTGTAAAGCCCGATCCGCCCCGCGGCGAGCGGCGGGATCGCGATTCTGGGCAGCCGATCGACCCGCTGGGCCTGCACGCCTTCGGCAGCCACCATGTCGGCAAGTTGCCGGCCCTGCCGAGGGTCCTTGATCGTCACGAGGAACGACCCGGACGGGGACTGCGGGGCTAAAGCCGCGTCGCCAGGTACCGCCGGCGGCATGCGAGCCACCGGCACGCCCGCGGCCAGCAGGCGGTTGACCACGCGGAACGCGGCATTGGCCCGTGGCTCGATGGCATACGTGCCGGCGCCCACCTCCTGCAGGCCTGCGTCGGCCACGGCGCTCGACATCGTCGGCCGTGCGGCCGGGTGCGGCAGCGCGCGTGAGGGCAGCACCACGCGACCGGGGACGCGCGGGTACTCCGACAGTTGCGTGAGCGTGGCGGCAAGCGGCGATGTGACGGCGACCGTGCTGACGCCCATCTGATAGGCCAGCGTCCACCCGGCAGAGTCGTAGGGCGGCAGCGGAGGGCCACCTGGTGAAGACCGCCGATCGGGGTAGCGTTGCGGCTCGAGCAGGTCCCTGGCAAACGGCCTGAACGGCTGATCCATCCGCACCACCCACGTACCGGCGGGATACAAGGTGCCGTCGGCGCTGAACGGTCCGTCCGCGCGATGGACCTCCACCGCGCCCCTCATGAGCGTCTCGACGAACAGGGCGGCCGCGGGCGGGTCGTGCTGCTCGGGGGAAATGATGTAGGCGACCGGCGCCTCGGTGGCGCCTTTCTCCACCTGCCTGGCGCCGATCTGGTAGATGCCAAGCAGGAATTGCTCCCGATACTTCGCCGCCACCTGCAACACCGCCAGCGAGCCGGTGAGCATGTAGTCCACGGCATCGGCCAGCCGCACGGTGCCGCCCATCCATGGGTTTGGATAGTTGCTCGACGGCGTCGTCACCGGCACCCCGTTATCGAACTCGCGCGGGAATCGCTTCAAATCGTAGGTGAACGGGGTCGCCGACGGGTGCCAGGTCTCGGTGAGGATCCCGATCATGTTGTGGAAGTACGCCGCGGTGCGGAGCGACCCGTTGAACCAGGTGGAGAACTGGTAGCGCGAGACGACGCCCGGCTTGCGCTCGCGCTCGAAGCGATCGAGCATCGCGCCGCCCACCAGATCGATGCCGCGGATGACCTGTGAGTCGATGTTGGGGTTGAACGGATCGGGAAACGGCGGGACGAACATCCGAGGCGGCGGCCACCCAGCCTGGTGCTGGTTGTACATGACCTGCGGCAGCCACTCCTTGTACAGCAGCGTGTTGACGACGCGGGTTTCCTCCTGCGTCTGCATGTAGGCGTCGCGGTTGTTGTCGTGGCCGATGTACTTCTGGTACAGCCACGGCATCGGGCTGTCCTGGCTGGGCGTTTTGAGGTTCTTCCTGTACCAGTCCACCACCAGATTCATGCCGTCCGGGTTCACCGTCGGCAGCAGCACGAGAATCACGTTGTCGCGGATTTCCTGGATCTCGGCGGAGTCGTCGGTGGCCACGCGATGGGCCAGCACGAAGGCATGCTGCGCGGTGGCGACCTCGCTGGCGTGCAGCCCGTTGTCGATCCACACGACCGCCTTGCCATCGCGCGCCAGCGCCCGCGCCGCGTCGGGGCTGACGCCGCGGACATACGCGAGTTTCCTGCTGATGTCGCGGTAGTGATCGGCCCTGGCGAGGTTGGCTTCCGACGAGATGAGGGCAACGAGCATGTCGTTGCCCTCGGTGGACTTGCCGGCCGAGTACACCTTCACGCGTTCCGAGGCGTTGTCGAGCGCCTGGAAGTACTGCTGGAGCTGGCGAAAGTCCGCCAGCTTGTAGTCGTCGCCCGGCGTGAATCCCAATACGTCTTTCGGCGCCGGGACCGTCTGTTGCGCGACCGGCGCGGTCGCCCGGCCCAGGACGAGGGCAGCGACGACGAGCGAGAGGACGACACGGCGCATGCGGGAGTGTAGATCGGTTCAGATCTGTACGACGTCAATCTGCGCCCGCTGGAGCTTCCCGCTGAAGTCCACGTACACCGATTTCCACTCGGAGAAGACGTCGAGCGCTGCTGTCCCGGCTTCTCTGTGGCCGTTGCCGGTCGCCTTGGTCCCCCCAAACGGCAGGTGCACTTCCGCGCCGATGGTCGGCGCGTTGACGTAGAAGATGCCGGTGTAGACATCGCGCATCGCCGCGAAGGCCTTGTTGATGTCCTGCGTGTAGATCGACGCGGACAGCCCGTAGGCCACGTCATTGGCGATGTCGATCGCCTCCTCGAGCGATGCACACGGCAACACCGACACGACGGGCCCGAAGATCTCCTCGCGCGCGACGCGCATGGAGCGCGTGACTTCGGCAAACACCGTCGGCTCGTGGAAGAAGCCCCTGCTCCACGCGCCGGTGCTCAGAGGCTTGCCGCCGGTCGCCAGGCGGGCGCCCTCCTTCTGGCCGATGCCCACGTACTCGATCACCCGCTGCAGCTGCGCGTCGCTGACGCTGGGCCCCATCTGCGTGTTCGCGTCAAGGCCATCACCCACTCGCAGCGTTCTGGCGCGGGCCACAAATGCTTCGAGGAACTTCCCGTAGACCTTCTCGTGCACGACCACGCGGCTGGCAGCGGTGCAGCGCTGTCCGGTGGTGCCGAAGCCGCCCCAGAGCGCCCCATCCACCGCGAGGTCGAGATGGGCATCGTCCATCACGAGGATGACGTTTTTGCCACCCATCTCGAGGTGCACCTTCTTGAACGTCGGGGCGCACGCCTGATTGATGATGCGTCCAGTCTCCGTCGAGCCGGTGAAGGAGATGACGTTCACATCCGGGTGCCCCAGAAGCGGCGCGCCGGCGCCGGGGCCGTCCCCCAGCACGAGGTTCAGGACACCCCTGGGCAGACCCGCGTCGACCAGCGCCTGCACGAAGTTGATTGCGGAAGCGGGCGCTTCCTCGGCAGGCTTGAAGACGACCGTGTTGCCGCACACCAGCGCGGGCAGGATCTTCCACGACGGCACGGCGATGGGAAAGTTCCAGGCGGTGATCATCCCGCACACGCCGATTGGCTGGCGCAACGACATCGCGAACTTGTCGCGCAGCTCCGAGGGCACCGTCTGGCCGTACATCCGGCGGCCCTCGCCGGCCATCAACTGCGCCATGTCGACGGCTTCCTGCACATCGCCGCGCGTCTCGTCCAGGATCTTCCCCATCTCGCGCGTCATGGTGGTCGCGAGGGCTTCTTTGCGATCGGACAATATTTGCGCCGCCCGGTACAAAATCTCGGCCCGCTTTGGGGCCGGCACGAGCCGCCAGTGACCAAAGGCGGCCCGCGCGGCAGCCACCGCGCGATCGACGTCGGCGGCTGACGACTTTGGCACACGGCCCAGCAAGTCGTCCTGGTTGGCGGGGTTCCGGTTGTCGAACGTCCCGGCCGACTCGGCCGGAACCCATTCGCCGTCTATGAAGTTGCGATATGTGGACACTGGTGTCTCAGTCATGGACATGGGCCAAAGAGTGCCGTACCCCCGTCAGGGCGTGCAAGGCGCGGGGAGGCGGCTGTGCTGGAACATCAACGGGCCGGATTCGTCAGGAACTAGTGAATCTGCACGCAAGTGCCGATTTCCCCTGTAACGACCGGGGTGAAACCCAGGCCCGGGCGCCGGAGTCTGATGGGTACACCGGGATGGCAGCCACCGCCCGGCACGTGGCGCGATTCTTGAATCCTTCACGTGGCAGAGGGTGACGTGATGAACACGAGCGAAGTCACGCTGACGAAGACCGCGAGTCGACCCGCGCAAAAAGTCGTGGTCGTCAACGGCACGCCGGACGTGCTCGATTTGCTCGAGTCCGTGCTTGAAGGGGGTCGTTACGACCTGCTCTTTGCGGACGCATCGCAACACGCCTACTCCCTCATCGCGAAGGAGCAGCCGAATCTGGTGGTGCTCTGCACGACCATTGATCGCACCGACGGGTTCCAGCTGCTGTCGATGCTCAAACTCGATCCGCAGACCAAGCGCATCCCCATCGTCACTTACACCAACGACGCCGAGGACGACGACGACGAGGTGGAGGGGTACGCCGAGTCCGCGGAGGACGTGCCTCCGGCCCGCCCGTTGACCCTGCACTGAGATCGCGAGTCCGGGGTCGACCTCCGGACTCGGACCGGAGACCCCAGGTCGAACTGGCGTTATACTGCGCGTACATGGCCGACAATCGGCGCGAAGACGAACGCATTCAGATTCTCGGTGAGTTGCCTGGCGATGCCACGGTGCATCAGGCGATCAACATCAGGGAATTGAGCCGGACCGGCGCGCAGATCGAATCGACGTTTCCGCTGCAGCTGAACTCGCTGCACGAGTTCCGCCTGGCCCTCGGAAGCCAGTCGGTCGTCGTGAAGGGCCGCGTCGTCCACAGCCACATCCACGACATCGACCCCGACGCGGTGCTCTACCGCGCCGGGATCGAGTTCATCGACATGCCCGACTGGGTCGCCAACGCGATCGCCCAGTTCCTCGACGCCGTCAAGACCGGCCGCCAGGCGTAGCGAATCACCGCGTCTGAATCGTCGTCTCGGGTCGTGGCGGCACGACGTACGCGCTCACGAGGCTTTCGTGGCCGCCGGGCCCGATTGCCGCCACTCCGATCACGACGTCGTCGACCGATAGCAGCGGCAAGGTCGCTTCGGTGACGGCGCCCACGGTCAGCTCGTGTTCCCAGTCAGGCACCCACGCCTGGCGCCACACGATGCGATAGCCAGCGGCCCCGGGACTGGCGGTCCAGGCGAGCGTGGCGTCATAGCCAGACGTGCCCCGCGACAAGCGCGGCGCTCCACGCTCGGTGACCACCACCGGCGCCGGTGGCGCCAGCGCCAGCCCCGCAAGCGCCGCCGCGTTGACGCGGGCGTTCCGCTGCAGATACAAGGGGTCAACGCCGTCTGCGGCATCGGCGACGGTGTGCTGCCGCTGGTACGCCTCGTTGGTCTCGGTCACCCGCACGCCGGCGAACCCATGCTGGTTGAACGCCGTGTGATCGCCGCCGCGGCCGAATCGGTCGGCTCGCGCCACCAGCGTCACCTCGTGCCCAGGCTGATACCGCATCGCGACGCGCCGCACGTAGCGCGCGACCTGACGGGACGGCGAGTCCTCCGGACCCTCCGAGAAGATTCGGACGCGGTCGCCTTCCGACGCCCCGGTTCCCCCACGAGAGTTTCCCACGATGTCGTTGTTGAGGACGGCGTCGATGCGCCAGCCCTCGGAGGCGGCGCGCTGCGCGTGCACCCTGGCGCCGACCAGGCCCTGCTCTTCACCCGCCAGGGCGATGAAAACGATCGTGGCATCGAACTGAACGCCGCTTTGCGCGAACACGCGCGCCAGTTCAATCACCAACGCGGTGCCGCTGCCGTCATCGTTGGCGCCCGGCGCGTCGTTGTCGGCGCGGGTCCAGTCGAAGCCTGTCTCGCCACCGCCGCCGTCGGTTCGGCGCGCCACGGTGTCGTAGTGACCCGATACGTAGACGCGGCGGGGCGAGGCGCCAGGCAGCACCGCCACGACGTTTCGCAGCTCGACGTCGCTCGGCAGCCGCTCGCCCTGCGCGACGACCTGATAGGTATCGAAGGCGACCTGCAGCGGCGGGCTTGCCTTCGCGAACTCTTCGCGGATCCACTCGCGGGCCGCGCCGATGCCGCGCGTGGGCGACGTGGTGTCGGAGTACGTGTGGCGCGTGCCAAATCCGGCCAGCGCCTTCACATCGGCGGCGAGCCGCTCGGCGGAGACGTCTGCCACCAACGCGACTACACGCGGGTCGAGCGTCGGTGACTGCGCGAGAGTCACCTGGATGGCTGCGAGGATCCCGCCAACAATCACGAAGGCACGACGGCACGATGGCACGATGGCTTACTTGACCTTGAGATGTGTGAGATAGTCGCCGGAGACAATACGGGGCGCCTGTCCGAGCGGCGCATTGTAGAAGTAGGCCCACGCCTCGGCCTCCGCGTCGTCGTCGAGATGCACCGGAACCTGACGGCGGACGTAGAGGCTCGTGTCAGGCGTACTCGGATCGTAGCCCTCGATCTCGTCGAGCGCCGCCAGCACCGGCGTCGGGTTGGTGACCGCGAAGACCTCGCCCCAGACCTTGCCGTCCGGCGCGGGAACCGCCGCCGGATACAGGCCAAGGTCGAACAGCGCGCCACGGATCCAGCCGCGTCCGCGGAACGTCAACTGGTCGTCCATGCCCAGCCGACGCCGGCGATCGAAGCCGGTCATCAACGTGCCATAGAAGAACACCAGCGTGGGCATGGGAAGGGCACTATAGCAAAAGGGCCGACCCCACCTGCTGGAATCGGCCCTCGGTAGCCCGCGGTCTGAACCCGTAGCCGGTTAGTCCTCTTCCTCCGCGTGCTGCTTGGCCGCGGCGATCGCGTCAATCATCTGAGACGGCACTTTGAACGACAGGGCCACGGTCTTGCCAGAGCCCGACAGCTGCAGCGAGTTCACCAGCGCCTGTAGTTCTGGCTGCGTGTTGGACTGCAGCTTGGCCAGCGCGAGGAAGCCCTGGACGACGTCGCGCAGGTTCTGCGCCGCCTGGTCGTCGCGCGCCTCGGCGCGAATGACCGCGGAGAGCCCGCCGTTGATGTGACCGCTGGCCGAGAAGAGCTTGACGGCCGGAATCTGGCTGGCCACGCCCTCGGGCAGCTTGGCCTGGCTCATGAGCGCGTCGAAGCGGCCCACCGCCCAGGCGTTGCTGTCGTCGATGTCGCTCACCAGGCTCATCAACTCGGAATTCTCGGTGACGCTGCTGGCGCCCTGGCGGTCGACGGCGCGCTTGATGACGGCGGTCTCGCCGACAGCGACAACGCCGGTTTCGAGAAACGCCACGGTCATGCTCTTGTGGGCGCCAGTCTCGGAGCTGATGTCGGCCTTGGAGATGAGCCGCTTGCCGCCGTAATCCTCCACGAGCCCGCCGTGCTCGCGCGCCAGTGCCTCCAGGCGTCCCTGGTCGAAGCGGCCGGTCGCAAGCACCATGCCGGTGTAGCCCTCGGCGGCGTCAACCGGCTCCATGAACGCCACGACGCGGTCGATGTCGTTTTCGATGTCGATGCCGGTTTCCCGCTGGAACTCGGCCTGGCCGTCCTCGCCGTCGTCGTTGATGGCCTTGTGCAGCTTCTGGCGGAGCTCCGACTGCATCAGGTTTCGCACGTCGGCATAAGCCACGACGGACGCGCTGGCCGGGACATAACGCAACTCGGACAGGCCGCTGGACTGCCCGAAGGCGCCCATCGGCATGCCGGTGTAGTAGGCAACCATGCCGGTGCACAACCCCACCAGCAACACCGTCACCGAGCCGAACACGAAATATCGGGTCCGTTTGGTCATCCGCGTCGAATCCTCTGATGGGTTATACGGGCAAGGTCGAAAAGGGGTTCCGAAATTCGCCCCAACCTATTGCTCCAGCACGTATTCCCGGCGTTCCACCGCCCGGGTGGCCATCCCCAGGGCAACTACCAGCATACCCACAAGTGTCAAGGCCGCGTGAAGCGCCGACACATTGTCCCTGAAGACCGACTGGAGGATCGACAGCAGATTGTCCTGGGGCATGGCGTGGGGCACCAGGCTCTGCGTGTAGAAAGCCACCGTAAACCGCTTCATGTAGCCCGGCAGGGCGAGGGCGAAGTTCTCCCAGCCGAAGGCGAAGAAAAGGCCAACCAGGACCGGGCGCTTGATCCAGGCCCCGACTGCCGCAAACAGCGCCCCGTAGACAGCCAGGCCGATGGCCAGCAGGGCCAGGTCGCGCAGCAGGGTCGGAAACGTCGCCGCGACGGCTCCCCCGCCAATGGGCACGACCAGGAAATACACGAGCATTACCGAGGGCAGCACGATCAGGACGGTCGACGCCAAATAGGCGAGGTACTTGCCGATCAGGACGGCGGACCGGGGGATGGGCCGCGTGAACAGATAGGTGATGGTCTTGTCCTCCACTTCATCGGCCATCAGCGCCGTGCCGTAGAAGATGCCCAGCACGGGGACGATGAAGCGCAGAAAGAGGAACCACAGCATCAATCCGAAGATGCTGGGCCCGCCCAGGCGCACGCCGTTGACCCGCATCGCCGGCACGTTCAGCGCGTCGACGATGCGGAGGATGATCGCGATGAGCACGGGCCCGCCAACCACGAGCGCCAGAAACACTGTGCGCCGCGACCACAGCATCTCGCCCAGCGACAGATCGAAGACGCGAAGCGATGCGGTCGTGAGCGACGGCATCTTGTTGAGAGGACGTGCAGTCATGACTTCACCAGGTACTGGAACACCGCCGCCAGGTTGTCGTCGGGCGAGGCCACTTCCTCGACCGCGCCGGCCTCGCCGCTGGCGGCAAGCACCGTCAGGCGCGTGTAGAACACGTCCGGCTTGGCGGTCTGCACGATGATCGCGCCCTCTTCGAACTTGAGACTGAGCACGTCGTCGTCGGTCAGGAACTTCCGGGCCAGCGCGCGCGGGTCCGCCGCCCGGATGTAGACGGTGTGCGGGTGCTCGTCGATCAGATCGCGGATCTGATGCACGTTGCCCTCGGCGAGAATCCGGCCGTTGTTGATGAGCAGGATGTTCGAGGTCATCGCCTCGATCTCGTGGAGGATGTGGCTCGACACGAGGATGCTCTTGCCGGCGCGGGCCCAATCCTTGATGAGGCGAATCGTCCGGCGGCGCATGATTGGGTCCATGCCCGACAGCGGCTCGTCGAGGATGAGCAGCTCGGGGTCGTGCACCAGCGCCTGGGCGAGTTTGACGCGCTGGCGCATGCCCTTGCTGTAGGCGCCAATCTTCTTGTTGGCGGCCGGCAGCAGGTCGACCTGCTCGAGCGCCTCGTTGGAGGCGGATGCGGCCTCTGCCTCGCCGTAGCCGTTGAGCCGCACGAGCGCGGTCAGCCATTCCAGGCCGGTCATGCGCTCGTAGAAAGCGTCCTGCTCCGGGCAAAAGCCGATGCGGAAGAACAGCTTGGGATTGCCCCATATCGGCTCGCCCATCACACGAATCGTGCCCTTGCTCGGCTTCAGCTGACCGGTGATCAGCTTCATGAAGGTGGACTTGCCGGCGCCGTTGGGCCCGAGCAAACCAGTGATGCCGGGCGGGACGACGACGCTGACGTCGTTGAGCCCTATCACCTGTCCGTACCACTTGGAGAGGTGGGCGGCCTCGACGAGCACATCTGCCGGCTGCGCGTCGGTCACGCCACCACCTCCACGCCACGGACCTTGCGCTCGAGAATCAGGACCGAGGCCACCAGCAGGAAGACGATGACCAGCAGCGAGAACACCGCCGGCGTGTCGTGCCGTGGCGGCACGCGGAAGATGACGTCGCCAAGCTGCGCCAGATTCTGCGTGGGCGACACCAGCGAGGCGCCACTGGCGTGCACCAGGAACTTCAACATCCCGAAGATCGCGTCGGTGAAGAAGATCAACCCGGCGTACATGATGCCGACAAAGCGCGCGCTCTTGGACATCGAGGACAGCGCGAGCATCGCGAAGGTGGCCAGCATCACCTGCAGGAACGCGTAGACCGTGATTGCCGGCAGCAGGAACAGGTGCTCCCGGATGAACGCGAAGCTGCCGGCAAACAGACCCTGGATGACGAGCAGCAGCATGGCCGGCACCCAGGTGACGCCGAGCAGGAAGACCGCCAGCGTCGCAGCCTTGCCGGCGACGTACTCGAAACGCGTCAGCGGCTTGGACAGGTAGATCTGCAACGCGTTGGCGCGCCGGTCGTTGCTGATCAGGCCGGCGCCGACATAGATGGTGATGAAGAAGACCCAGAGCTCCTGGAACTCCAGAAACTCACGGAAGGTCTGCGCGGTCGTGGCCAGCACCGAGAACTGGCCGAAGTTCGTGGTCAGGTAGACGCGGATGCACTCGTAGAAAAAGCGCACCCAGGCGATGAGCAGCAGGGCCATGAACAGGCGCCTGGCGAGCATCGTCTTGATGCCGGCGCGCGCGATGACCAGCCACGCCTGGCCGAGGGCGTCTTTCCGCCCGCCGTAGCGTCGATAGCCTTGATCGTGAATCGGCATGTGGTTACGAGTCCCCTACCGCCTTGGCAAACACGTCCTCGAGCGTCGGCAGGCTCGGGCGCAGGTGCCGCAGCTGCAGGCCCTCATGCGCCGCCACCGCGAACACCTCGCGGGCGCCGAGGCCCTCCGGGACAAACACGCGCATGACGTCTTCCTCGGTCTCGTGGCAGTCGAAGCCCGCGGCCTGGCAGGCAGCCACCAGCCGGTCGTGGCCGTCCTTGGCGCGGATCTCGAAGACGCGGCCCCGGGGGCCCTTCAACTCGTCGATGGGCCCCTGCGTGGCGATGCGGCCCTTGTCCATCACGACGACGTGATCGCAGCAGTGCTCGACGTCGGGCAGCAGATGCGAGCAGAGAATCAGGTTGACGCCCTTGTTGTGGCCCAGATCGCGAATCAGCGCGAGCATCTCGTCGCGCCCCTTGGGGTCCATGCCGTTGGTGGGCTCGTCGAGAAACAGCAGGTCGGGGTCGTGCACCAGTGCCTGGGCCAGCTTGATGCGCTGCTTCATGCCCGTCGAGTAGGTCTCGACGTTGCGATAGCGCGCCTCGCCGAGCCCCACGTAGTACAGGACCTCGTGAGCGCGCTGCATCGCGTCCACCGCCCGCAAGCCGGCAAGCTCCCCGCAGTACGCGACAAACGACACGGCGTTCATGCCGGGGATGTGCCCGTCGTTTTCGGGCATGTAGCCGATGCGCGACCTGATCTCGAGCGGCGATGCCGTCACGTCGAGCCCGAGCACGCGCATCGTGCCTTCACTGGGCTTGATGAAGCCCAGCAGGCTCTTGATCATCGTGCTCTTGCCGGCGCCGTTGGGACCGAGCAGGCCGACGGCGCCCGGTCGAAAACTGGCGGTGACCTCGCGCATGGCCCAGGCCTTGCCGTAGGCCACGCTCACGCCCTGCAGCGTCACGACGGCTTGCTGGGAAGGCGTTTCGGGTGAGGGCGTTGGCTCAGCCATGTGTTAGCTCATACGGGCAGACATGGCGCGGGGTTCGACCGTTGCGGCCACATTCACGATGGCGCGAAGGCACGAAGGCGCGATGGGAACTTTCGGCAAGATACTCTCGTTTTAGTGCCCAACCGTACGTTATCTGCAATCTGCAATCTGCAACGTCAATTTTCAAAGGGCGCCCTTCAGTCCAAGGACCTCCGCTCGTTCCCGCATGAACCTGATCACGTTGCCGATGTGCTCGGCCAGCGGCAGGCCCAGTTCGTCGGCGCCCCGCCTCAGATCGTCGCGGCTGACGCCCTTGGCGAACGCTTTGTCCTTCATCCGCTTGATGACCGACGAGGCTTCCAGGTCCAGCACGCTCCTCGACGGGCGCACCAGGGCCGCCGCGGTGACAAAGCCCGACATCTCGTCGCATGCGTAGAGGGTCTTCTCCAGCCGCGACTCCCGCGCGACCCCGCTGTAGTCGGCGTGCGAGAGAATCGCGCGTGTCACCCACTCGGGATAGCCCAGGCTCTTCAACACCGCGACGCCTTCGTAGGGATGATGCTCGGCGTCGGGGTGCCGCTCGTAGTCGAAGTCGTGCAGGAGGGCAACCACGCCCCACGCTTCTTCGTCCTCGCCGAACTCGCGCGCGTAACCACGCACGGCGGCTTCCACCGCCAGCATGTGCTTGCGGAGGCTCTCGCTCTGGGTCCACTCGGTGACCAGCGCCCAGGCGGCGTCGCGGGTTAGTGTCATCGGAACCAGCTCACAAAAGCCGTGATGATGAGCGCATTGGTGAAGTCGATGAAGAATGCGCCTACCATCGGCACCACGAGAAACGCGCGCGGGGCCGGGCCGTAGCGCTCGACGAGCGCCTCCATGTTCGCCATGGCGTTGGCGGTCGTGCCGAGCATGAACCCCGCAAATCCACTAGCGGTCACCGCGCCCTGGTAGTCGCGGCCCATCAGACGGAAGACAGGACCGAGGCACAGCAGGGCGATGAAGGCAACCTGCGCGGCGACGATGATCGCCAGCGGCACGGCTAGGTTGACGATCTCCCAGAGCCGCAGCGTCATCAGCGCCATGACGAGAAACAACGACAGCGCGACGTTGCCAAGGTCGTCGATAGCGCGCTGCGACAGCCCGATCCAGCCGCGCCAGTCGTCGAGGTTGCGAACGGCCGCGGCCACGAGCATCGCGCCAATATAGGCCGGCAGGGCCAGCCCGACACGCGCCAGCACGGGCTTGAGCCAGGCGCTCACGACCCCGCCGATCCACACGGCCAGCAGCAGCACCGTCAACGTCTTGAGCAGAAGATACGACTCGCGGTCTTCGCCGGCCGGCGCCGTTATGATTGGCTCGGCGACCTGCTCCTCGACGACATTCTGGGCCGCGCGGGCGGCCTCGGTGCGGGCGTGACCGCGCGGCGTCGCCAACCGGTGACGCGCGATGAGCCACGTGCCGAGGGGCCCGCCGATGAGCCCGCCCGACACGATGCCCACCATCGCGGAGGCGACGGCCAGCGTCGCGGCCGATGGCACGCCAGCCTCCTCGAACAACGGCGCAAACGCCAACCCGGTGGCAGGCCCGCCGGTCAGCGTCACGGATCCGGCAAGCACTCCGAGCAGCGGCGGCTGGCCGAGCAGCGTCGCGACGCCGAGGCCGAGCACATTCTGCGCGATGGCGGCCAGCGTGGAGACGACAAAGAAGATCAGCACGAGCGGCCCGCCGATGCGAAGCAGCGCCAGGCTGGCGCCGAAGCCGACGGAGGCGAAAAATGCGTTCTGAAGCGGCGTCTGCAGCGTCGCATCGAACGTGACGGGCGTGTACCCGCGCTGGTGGGCCACGCTGAGGAGCGAGGCGGCGAGCAGACCGCCGACGACCGGCGCGGGGATGTTGTACCGGCTGAGAAGCGGGACGTGCCGCTTGATGCCATAGCCGAGGAAGAGCACGACACCGGCTAGCGCGAGAGTCTGAACCAGATCGAGCGCGAGCAAACCGCCTCCTGCCCGTGTATAGTGCCGGGCGCGAGAGGAAATCCTATTCGAAAGGGCCCCGAATGACCACAGATGCTGCGCGCACGCCGACTGATGCCACCGCGCTCGACACCGAGTTCAAACGCGGTCTCGGGCTGTTTGACGCGACGATGGTGGTTGTCGGCTCGATGATCGGCTCCGGGATCTTCATCGTCTCGGCCGACATCTCGCGCCTGGTCGGCAGCCCCGCGTGGCTGCTGGCGGCATGGCTCATCACTGGGCTGCTCACGCTGGCGGCGGCGCTCTCGTACGGCGAACTGGCCGCGATGATGCCGCGGGCAGGGGGCCAGTATGTCTACCTGCGCGAAGCGTTCTCGCCGCTCTGGGGCTTTCTCTACGGGTGGACGCTGTTTCTGGTGATCCAGACGGGCACCATCGCCGCCGTCGGGGTGGCATTTGCGCGCTTCCTCGGCGTGCTGTGGCCGACCATCGCGGAGGACCACTACCTCATCGCGCCGGTTCACCTGAGCACCGGCTACGCGCTGTCCCTGTCGACGGCGCAGGTGATCGCGATCGCGCTCATCGGCTTGCTCACATGGACCAATACCCGCGGCATCGACTACGGCCGCATCATCCAGAACGTCTTCACCGTCGCCAAGACCGGCGCGCTCGTCGCGCTCATCGGCGTCGGGCTGGCGCTTGGCTGGAACGCCGACGCGGTCTCGGCCAATTTCGGCGACATGTGGACGCCGCGCGGACAGGTCGACATCGTCTCCGGCCTGAGTGCCGCCACCGCCTTCGGGCTCTTCGTCGGGCTGTGCGTGGCGCAAACCGGGTCGCTCTTCTCGTCGGACGCGTGGAACAACATCACGTTCACCGCGGGCGAGGTCAAGGACCCACGACGCAATCTGCCGCTGGCGCTTGCGCTGGGCACCGGCCTTGTCACCGCGCTCTATCTGCTCGCCAATGTGGCCTACCTGGTCACGCTGCCGCTGGCGGCCATCCAGCACGCGCCCTCCGATCGCGTGGCGACGGCGACGCTGGACACGATCGTGCCGGGCCTGGGGGCCACGCTGATGGCCGCCGCAATCCTGATCTCGACCTTCGGCTGCAACAACGGGCTGATCCTGGCGGGCGCGCGGGCCTATTACGCCATGGCGCGCGACGGCTTGTTCTTCAAGCGTGTCGGCGACCTCAACCAGGCGAAGGTCCCGTCGGCGGGGCTGGTGCTGCAGGGGCTCTGGTCCGTCCTGCTGGTGCTGCCGAGAACCTACGACCCGGCGACGGGACGATATGGAAATCTTTACGGCAACCTGCTCGACTATGTGATCTCGGCAGCGCTGATTTTCTACATCCTCACCATTGCGGGCATTTTCCGGCTGCGCGCGACGCGGCCGGACGCCGAACGCCCGTACCGCGCGGTTGGCTACCCCGTGGTGCCCGCGCTCTACATTGCCGGCGCCGCGACCATTCTGCTGGTGCTCTTCGCGTACCGTCCCGCCACGACGTGGCCGGGCCTGGCGATCGTGCTGCTTGGCGTGCCGGTCTACTACGCGTGGCGGAAGAGGAATTGACGATTACAGATTGAATGCATCGAGGCCTGAGGCTGGCTTCCCGGCCACACGAGGCCCGTGGCCTGAACTGGCATGACCAATCGCACGCGGTCTGTGAGGAAACCTGCTAGAGTGCCGGCGATTCCTTCCCATCAGGCATGCGGAACGGCACGCCACCGGAGCGCCCGGACTTCTTAAGCCATCCGAGCGATCGTGTCCGTGCACGGCAGGCGCAGATCGATCGCCTCAAAGTGAAGCTCGAACGCACGTACCACAGCTGGCTGACGAGCCGATCACTCGAGCTCAAGGAAATGCTCGAGGCGAAGATTGGCGAGTATGAAGAGCGCATCGAGCAGCTCGAGCGCCTGAACCGGGCCACGACCGGCAGCGACGAATGATGTCGTACGCCAACCACAGAGACGCGGAGGTCACCGAGAACGCACCGAGATCCTTTTTGGTGAGACCCCAAGAAATCTCTGTGTGGCCTCAGTGTTCTCCGTGGCTCTGTGGTTAGGTACGTCATCAGGCAAAGGCATCGGGCATCATCGACAGCGCCCGCTCGATGATGGACGTGGCTTTCGCGGTGATGTGATAGTCGACCACATCACCAGACGTGACCCACACCGCATCGTCGACGTCGGAGCCGGCCTGCAACCGGCCGCCAAGCGGCCGGCACAAGTAGTCCACCAGCACGAAGTGGTACTGCACCCGCCCCTGGGCGTCGAGCAGGATGCGGTCGAAGACCTCCACGACCGGGCCCACTTCGACATCAAGGCCGGTCTCCTCGTGGACTTCGCGGGCGACTCCGGCCTCGAGGGATTCGCCGAGCTCCAGCGTGCCACCCGGAAGGCTCCACTGCCCGGCGAGCGGCTCGTACTTGCGCTTGATGAGCACGACGCGGTCCTCGTCCATGATGACGGCGCCGACGCCGACCACGGGGCGTGGCGGGTACTTGCGCGGCGGCGGCGGCAATGCGTCGGCGATGATCTCGGGCTCGCCGCTGCCTTCGTAGAACACGTCCTGCTGCGAGAGCACCGCGCCACGCTCGACGCGAAAATCCGAATACCCGCGGCGCTCGCGCACGGTCCCGGCGCCGTCAGCCTCGCGTTCGAGCCACTCGGCGTGCACCAACCCGGTTTCGACGAGGCCGACCATGCGAAGCCGGCGCCGAATACCGCCATCAAATCCAGGCCCCCACGCCGTGAAGCGCGCCAGCCACGTCGCGTCGATGTTCTCGCGCCCCTCGCTGCGACCATCCTCGTGTTCGAGCGAGGCGGCCTCGCCGTAGTAGCTGCCCAGGGCGGCCAGATCGCCGCGGTTGTAGGCGGCAAACCAGTCGCGGACCAGGTCGAAGGGATCTCGGTGCGTCACACCATCCCCATGACCTTCACCACTACGCGCTTGCGGCGCTGGCCGTCGAACTCGGCATAGAACACCTGCTCCCACGGTCCGAGGTCGAGCATGCCGGCTGTGATGGGCAGCACGACCTGATGGCCAAGGATGGTGCGCTTGAGATGCGCGTCGGCGTTGTCCTCACCGGTCTGATGGTGGCGGTAATCCGATCGCGTCGGCGCGAGCTTCTCGAGCCACTCCTGGATGTCCTCGATGAGCCCGCCTTCCCAGTCGTTCACGTACACGCCGGCGGTGATGTGCATCGCCGACACCAGGACCATGCCTTCGCGCACGCCGCTTTTGCCGACGATGGAAGCGACTTCGTCGGTGATGCGCACGATCTCCCGGCGCTTCTTGGTGTGAAAGTACAGGTAGTCGGTGTGGACGGTCATTCAAACAGCTCGAGCACAGGTTTATCAGGTTAGCGCGAGGCTGGCTTCGGCGTTCAAGTCCGCGCCCGCCCGGACGCCGGCGGCATAACGCCGGAGACCAGCGGCGGCGATCATCGCGGCGTTGTCAGTCGACAGCGCCAGGCTCGGGATGAACACGGGCAGGTGCTCGCGAGCGCCGCGGGCCATCACGTCGGCGCGCAGGCGGCTGTTGGCGGAGACGCCACCGGCAACACCGACGCTTCTGGCGCCATGCGCGCGGGCGGCGTCAAACAGGCGGTCGAGCAGGGATTCGACCACCACGCGCTGGAAACTGGCACACAGGTCGGCGACGGCAGCATCCGCCAGCGGCCATGACCCCTGCGCCTTGCACTGCTCGACGTGCCGCAGCACTGCTGTCTTCAGACCACTGTAGCTGAAGTCACGAGCTCCCGCGGCAGCGGGGGCGTTGCGATCCCGGTGCGTGATCCGCGTCACGGGAAGGTCCACCGCGCGGTCGTTGCCGTCCTGCGCAAGGCGGTCGATGACCGGGCCGCCCGGGTATCCCAGTCCGAGCAACTTGGCGACCTTGTCGTACGCCTCGCCGGCCGCGTCATCTCGTGTGCGACCCAGCAGCACATAGACCCCGTTCGAGGGCACGAGATACAGACTGGTGTGGCCGCCCGAGACGACCAGGACCACTGATGGCAGCGGCAACGCGCCGTTGTGGAGGAACAGCGACTCGATGTGGCCGGCCAGATGATGCACGGGCACCAGCGGCGTGTCGCGCGCGGCCGCCAGCGACTTGGCAAACGACACGCCCACCAGCAGCGAGCCGACCAGGCCGGGCCCCTGCGTTACGGCGATGCCATCGATATCGTCGAGCGTGACCTGTCCCTGTTCGAGCGCTCGCTCCACGACGCCGCAGATGTCGCGCACGTGCTGGCGCGAGGCGAGCTCGGGCACGACGCCACCCCACTCGCGATGAATCTCGGTCTGCGATGCCACGACATTGGCGCGGATGCGCCACGGGTGGGCGTCTTCGCCGGTCTCCTCGACCAGCGCCGCCGCAGTCTCGTCGCAGGAGGTTTCGATGCCGAGAAACAACATCAGAATCGCTTCGGCATCAACCCGCCACCGACTCCCGCCCGACAATGGCCGCCAGCGACTCCGTGTACGGCGCCCGCGCGATGCCACGCTCGGTGATGATGCCGGCAATCAGCGCGTGCGGCGTGACGTCGAAGGCCGGGTTGAAGACCCTGGCGCCTTCCGGCGCCAGGCGCACGGACTTGACGTGGGTGACCTCGCGGCCGTCGCGCTCCTCGATAGGGATGCGCCGGCCGTCCGGTGTGTCGAGGTCGATGGTCGAGACCGGCGCCGCGACGTAGAACGGCACGCCGTGCTCGCGCGCGACCAGGGCAACGGTGTAGGTGCCGATCTTGTTGGCCGTGTCGCCGTTGGCCGCGATGCGATCCGCCCCGACCACGACCAGGTCGATCCGGCCGTCGCGCATCAGCGGCGCGGCCATGCTCTCGGTGATGACCGTGGTGTCGATCCCGTCTTTGACCAGCTCCCACGCCGTGAGACGCGCGCCTTGCAGGAACGGCCGCGTCTCGTCGGCAAAGACGGCGACCGTCTTGCCCGATTCGATGGCGCCACGGATGACGCCCAGGGCCGTCCCATACCCAGCCGTCGCCAGCGCGCCGGCATTGCAATGGGTGAGGATGCGCGCGTTGTCGGGCACGACACTGGCGCCGTACCCGCCGATGGCGCGGCAACTGGCGACGTCTTCGTCGTGGATGGCAGCGGATTCGGTGACGAGCCGCGCCTTGAGCTGCCCGACGGACTCGCCGGCGGTCACACCGGCGGCAAACGACTGCTTCATCCGCTCGATGGCCCAGAACAGGTTCACCGCCGTCGGGCGGGTCGACGCCATCAACTCGCAGAGCTTGAAGAAGTCAGTCGCCAGTTTCTGCGTGCCCGTCGACGTGCTCTGCTTCACGCCGAGGGCCAGTCCCATCGCGGCTGCCACGCCAATGGCCGGGGCGCCGCGGATGACCATGGTCTTGATGGCGCGCGCTACTTCGGCCGCGGTGCGGCACGAGACATAGATTTCTTCGGCCGGCAGCTTGCGCTGATCGACCATCACGACGGCGTCGTCACGCCACTCGATCGTCGGGAGCATATGGTGATTGTATCGGATACGTACGCCGGTCATGCCGTGTAGGGGCGCGCTTGCGCGCCCCGCGTGGGTTCAGCCGGATGCCAGATCCGGCGCACGGCGGCACCCGAGCGGGGCGCGCAAGCGCCGCCCCTACGGTTTCAGCGAAGCAATCGTCGATCAAACGGCAGCGGCAGGAGTTCGGATAGCTGGTAACGGCCCGTTTCGCGGCGCAGGTTGGCGAGGACGACCTCGAGGTCGCCAGCAAACTCCCACAGGATCTGCCGGCACGCGCCGCAGGGGGGTGTGGGGGCGGCGGCATCCGCGACGACCGCGATCCGCGTGAAACGCCGATGGCCGGCCGAGAGCGCCGTGAACATGGCGACCCGTTCGGCGCACAGCGTCAGGCCGTAGGTGGCGTTCTCGACGTTGCAGCCGGTGACGACCGTCCCGTCCTCAGTGAGAAGCGCCGCACCGACCTTGAAGCCCGAGTACGGCGCCAGAGCGTGTCGCCGTACGCGGCGGGCGGCTGCAATCAGCGGATCACGCGCGGGCAACGATCGCCTCCAGCAGCGCCATGAATTCCTCGCTCACGCGGCCCGCGACCTCCATCACCTCGTCGTGCCGCAGCGGCTCGGGCAACACGCCGGCCGCCGGGTTGGTGATGCAGGAGATGCCGAGCACCTCGAGGCCCATGTGCCGGGCGACGATGGCTTCGGGGACGGTCGACATCCCGACGGCGTCGGCGCCGATGGTGCGCAGGAATCGTATCTCGGCCGGTGTCTCGTAGCTGGGGCCGTGCAGGCCGACGTAGATGCCATGGCGCACGCCCACACCCGCCGCGGTGGCAGCCTCGTCCGCGATGGCGCGCAGGCGCGGCGCATAGACCGAGGTCATGTCGGGAAACCGCACGCCAAAGCGGTCGTCGTTGGGCCCGACCAGCGGATTGCTGCCCATCAGGTTGATATGGTCGTCGATCACCATGAGTGTGCCAGGCGTGAACAACGTGTTGATGCCACCGGCCGCGTTGGTGAGTATCAGCGTCTTCACACCAAGACGGCCCAGCACGCGCGTGGCAAAGGTCACCGTTGGCATGTCGTGGCCTTCGTAAAAGTGCGTCCGGCCCGCCAGCGTCAATACGGTGCGGCCGGCCGACGCTCCGCACACCAGCGTGCCGGCGTGCCCCACGACCGTCGAGCCCGGCCAATGGGGAATTTCGCTGTAAGGCACTCGCCTGGCCCCGTCGAGGCGATCGGCGAAGGCGCCCAGCCCGGAGCCCAGCACGACCGCAATCCGCGGGATGTCTCGCAACCGCTCCCGCAGGAACGAGGCGGCCTCTTCTACGCGATCGAAGTACGACATGTCGGAATACTGTCAGCAGGGCCCTTCGTGTCTTGCGCCTTCGCGATTGTCACTCACAAGAGCATCGACGCGATGGCCGCGTTGATCAGCGTCGCCAGGAATCCGCCCAGCAATGCCCGGCTACCCAGCCGCGCGAGGTCGCTCCGCCGGGTCGGGGCCATCGCGCCGATGCCACCCAGCTGAATGCCGATGGATCCCAGATTGGCAAACCCCGTGAGGGCGTAGGTTGCGAGAATGTACGATCGCTCCGACATCACGCCCTTGTATTCCGACGTCAGTTTCACGAACGACACGAACTCGTTGGCGACCAGCTTGGTCCCCAGCAAGTCGGCCATCGGCGCCACGTCGGCCCTGGCCACGCCCAACAGGACTGCGACAGGCGAAAACAGCGTCGCGAACACTTTCGCCAGGGTCAATCCAGGACTCGCCATCCCCAGCAGGTAATCGAACAGCGCGATGAACGCGAGAAACGCGATCAGCATCGCGGCGACGTTGATCGCCAGCGTCGTGCCGTCCGAGGCTCCGGCGGCGGCGGCATCGATGACGTTGACGTGCTGCCGCTCCACGATCATCCTTACACGCCCCCGCGTCTCGGGGTCCTCGAGTTCCGGCAGCAGGATCTTCGACAGGTAGAGCCCGCACGGCGCCGCCATGACGCTGGTCGTGAGGATCGCCACAGGGTCCGCGCCCAGGCTGATGTAGACCGCCATCACGCCGCCGGAGATGGTCGCCATCCCGCCAACCATCATCGCCAGCAGCTCCGACTGCGTCATGCGCGGCACGTACGGCTTGACGATGATGGGCGCTTCGGTCTGGCCCATGAACACATTGGCGGCCGCCGAGAGCGTCTCGGCGCCGCTCGTGCGCATTAAACCCATCATCGCGCGCGCCATCAGCGCGACGACGAACTGGAGGACGCCGAAGTAATACAGCACCGTGAAGAACGACGAGACAAAAATAATGGTCGGCAGCGCCGTGAACGCGAAGATGAAGCCCCTGGGAAAAACTTTGCCCACCACCTCGGGCCGCGAGAGATCGCCGAACACGAACTCCGACCCCAGGTTGGTGAACTCCAGGAACTGCTTCACCATGCCGGCCACCGCGCTGAAGAACTCGTAGCCTGGCCGGACGCCCGCGACCTCGAACTTCAGGATGAACAGCGCGAGTGCCAGCTGAAGGCCAATGCCCCAGGCGACCGTGCGGAAGTTCACCGCGCGCAGGTTGGTCGAGCACGCGGCCGTGATGAGCAGGAAGCACATCACACCTGCAGCGGCCTGGACCCGAGGGTCGACGAGGTCTTGCAGGACGTAGGCAAGCACGGCGAGCAGCAGTGCCCCGCCCGCGCAGGCAAGGCGAAGGGTGCGGTCATTGGGCATGGATTCGATTCGAGTCAGGTTGGGTCAGGTTAGGTCGGGTTGGGCCAGGTTGAAACGGCTTACCCCACGACGTCGTACACCAGCGGACGCGATGGCGGGGCCGCATCGCCAAGCGTAAACGCCGAGACTGCCAGCGCGCGCGCCTCGTCGAGGCGCGCGTGGCGACCGATGCAAAGCTCGGCGACGGTCTGACCAGCGACGACCTCCGCACCGACGGAGGCGCGCATCAAGATGCCGGCGCCGTAGTCGATGGGCGTATCCAGGCGCTCGCGTCCGGCGCCAAGCAGCATCGAGGCGCGACCGATGCGCTCGGCGTCGACGGCCGTGATGAAGCCGCTTCGCGCGGCGGTCACGTTCTCGCGCGCCGCAGTCGAAGCCAGGCGGGTGTAGTCGTCCACGACCGAGGCGTCTCCGCCCTGCCGCTCGATGACCGCGCGGAACTTATCGAGCGCCGCACCGCTTTCGACGACCTCGGAAACACGGGCCCGGGCCGACGTCTCGTCGGCGGCGACGCCGGCCACCACCAGCATCTGGCTGGCCAGGGTCATCGATAGCTCGGTCACGTCTGCTGGACCACGGCCCTTCAAGGTGTCGATGCTTTCGATGACTTCCAGAGCGTTGCCGACCGCCTGCCCCAGCGGGGCGTCCATCGCAGTCAGGACGGCACGCGTCGGCAGCCCCACTCGATGCCCAATCTCGACCATCGCGCCCGCCAGGCGCCGGGCGTCGTCAGTCGTCTTCATGAATGCGCCGCGCCCCACTTTGACGTCGAGGACCAGCGCGTCGGCGCCCTCGGCGATCTTCTTGCTCATGATCGACGAGGCAATCAACGGCACGCTTTCAATCGTGCCTGTGACGTCGCGGAGCGCGTACAGCTTCTTGTCGGCTGGAGCCAGGTCGGCCGTCTGTCCCACAAAGACGCAGCCCAGTTCTCCAAGCACTGCAAGGCACTCGGCCATCGGCATGTCGATCCGGAATCCGGGGATCGCCTCGAGCTTGTCGATGGTGCCGCCGGAGTGGCCGAGCGCCCGCCCGGAGCTTTTGGGCACCACGGCGCCACAGGCGGCGACGATGGGCACGACGATGAGCGACATCTTGTCGCCGACGCCTCCCGTGCTGTGCTTGCCGACCTTGACGCCGGAAAGCGACGACAAGTCCACGCGCTGCCCGGACCGCACCATGGCATCGGTCAGCCACGCGGTCTCGTCCGGGCCGAGGCCCCGGAACACGATGGCCATCAGCAGGGCGGCGGTCTGGTACTCGGGAATTGAGCCGTCGGTGATGCCCGCAACCAGCCAGCCGATCTCGGTGCGTGTCAGGTGCCCGCCCTCGCGCTTTCGCAGAATGAGATCGACGACACGCATGAACCGAGGAAGTATAAAGGAGAACTCCACGCGGGACCCACCGACGCGAGGCGGCCCGGTCGGCTACAATACGCCCGTTGCTGCGACGAGGCTTCAAACGCCCTCGATGACGCCCACCCCGGCCCCCGACGCATTGCCTGCCGAGATCGCGCTGCGACTTGCCGAGTTCGCGCGGGCCTGCAAGGCCGCCACCCGTTCCGTGTCGCTCTACCCCGATGGTCACCCGGCGATCACCGGATCGTTGTCGAGGCTCGTAGACGCCGCTGCCCGAGCCACCGCCGGCGGCCCGCTGGCGATCACCGTGCTGCCCGACGGTCTGCTGGTCGACAACCGCGCGTCGGTCAGGCCCGACCCGGCCATCGCCGAACTTGCAGAGTTGCTCCACAATCATCTGGTCGGCGAACTGCGGTTGATGGGTGCGGCCGACCCGGCCGCCTGGCGGGCGTTCTTGCTGCTGCTCGCCCGCACGACCGAGGATCTGCTCACGGAAGGCGGGATCAGCCGGCTGTGGGCCACCACTGGCGGCGCGCACCTCCAGATTCGAGAAATCGACTACGCCGAGGTCCTCCGGGAGCGCAAGTCGGGCGCCGACGCCGCATGGGACAGCATCGTCGCCAACTGCCTGGCGGGCGACGCGGTCGATCTGGATTCCGAGACGATGAAGGCGCTGCTCGAGATCGCCGGCGATCCGCAGCGGCTCGGCGAGTTGACGCGCCGGATCGACGAGGATGCCGCAAAGGAAGGCGGCGTTCGGGCGCAGGCGCGTGCGCTGGTGCGGCTGCTGCGCTTCATGGCCAAGTCGGCACTGGTGAGCGACCCCGAGCGCCTCGATGAGGTCCTGCGGAACGCAGCGCAGGCGGCCGGCAGCCTGTCGCCAGACGTGATGCTCGAGCTGCTGACCGAGCGCTACAAGGCGGCAGGCGCAGAGATGGACGTCATCGGCGAGGTCGTCGATCGCATGAGCGATGCCACCCTTGCCGCATTCGTCGCCACATCGGTGGTCACCGAGCGAGGGGCAACGGCGAGACTGGCACAGGCCTTCCAGGCGCTGGTACCCGAGCGGGAGCGTCGCGAGTCGCTGGTCGCGCTGGCCGAGTCGGAGGTCGCCCACACGCCGCTCGGGCGCGACACCACCTTCCAGAACCTGTGGCAGCGCGCTTCCGAGATGCTGCTGTCGTACCGGGACGAGAAGTTCGTGCCCAGCGATTACGCGCGCGAGTTGTCGACCGTGCGCACGCAGGCGCTAGACGTCGAGAGCGTCAGCGACGACCCGCCCGAACGCGTCGCCGCCTGGCTGGCCTCGATCACCGACGCGGAGATCCGCGGCCTGGACCTGCAGCTGCTCCTGGATCTGCTGCGCGTCGAGGAGGACCCCGAACGCTGGCGAGCCGTCGTCGAACCGGTGGCCGCGCACGTCGACGACCTGGTCCTGCTCGGCGACTTCGAATCCGCAGTGCCTCTGGTGCAGGCGCTTGCAGCCGATGCCGACGCAAGCGGCAACCCGACGCGACGGGCCACGGCTGTCTCGGCGCTCGAGCGGCTGGCCGGCGGACACCTGATGGAGCACATGGTTGGCCACCTGCGGACCATCGACGACGGGGCGTTCGAACATGTCAAGGCGCTGAGCCACGGCCTCGGCGCCCCGGTGATCCGGCCGCTGGCCGAGGCGCTGGCGGCCGAAGACCGCGGTCGGGCGTTCCGCCGGCTCACCGACGTGCTCGTCAGCTTCGGCAGCCGCGGACGAGACGCGGTCGAGCAGCTCAAGAGCTCCCAAAACCCTGGAGTCCGGCGCACGGCGATCTATTTGTTGCGCGCCTTTGGCGGTAACGACGCGCTGCCGGAGCTGGCGCCGCTGCTCGAGGATGCCGATGTCAACGTCCAGCGCGAGGCCATTCGCGCGATTGTGACCATCGGCACTGACGAAGCGTACGGACTGCTGGAAAAGGGGCTGACAACGGGATCGGCACGGTCGCGCGACGCGATCCTCTCTGCTCTCGGCACCCTGCGCGACGAGCGCGCGCTGCCGTTGTTCCTGCACATCGTGCGCAATCGCGAGTACCGCCGAAGGGCCTTGAAGGTCTACGAGTCGGCACTCGAGGCCCTGGGCGCACTGGGTGGACGCGAGGCTGTCGAAGGCTTGTCCAAGGCCCTGCGCGATGGCGAATGGTGGGCGCCGCTTCGGACGGCGGCCCTTCGGTCGGCCGCGGCCGGCGCACTCCGCCAGATCGACTCAGCCGAGGCGACTGCCGCCCTCAACGAGGCGGCCGAGCAGGGCAGCCGCGGCGTGCGCAATGCGGCCAGGCAGCAGCTCGCGCGAGGCGGCACAGGTCGCGGCGCGCGGCGAGAGGAGGCTTAAGTGATCGACCACAACCGGCGCGTCCGGCTGGCCGACGAGCTGCTTCGGCGCTTTGCCTCGGCGCTTCGCGGCGCGCAGCTCTACGCCCCCAGCCATCCGCTGGTCGGGCGCAACGCCCGCGCGTTTTACGAGACCATCGGCCTGGTCATCGGCCAGCAGCGATCGCTCACGCTCGGCGTAGTCGGCGGCGAGTTCGTCGTCGGCGACGTGCCTCTGCCCCGCTCGAGCGGCACGATGGGCGACCTGATGCGACGGTTGCAGCGCCTGGGCGTCGAGCGGATCGTGATCGACCGCGACGTGACTGCCGACGAGATCGCCACGCTGGTGGCGGTGTTCGCGGGCGCCGATGGGCGCCAGGCTACGCCCGGCGAGTCCCTGTCGATACCGCCGCTCCCCCACATCCAGGTGGGCCGTATCCAGGTCGAGCAGCGCGTGGACACGTCGCTTGCCGACACTGCCGCAATCCGGGCAACCTACAGCGAGGCCTCGACCATCGCCGAACGGCTTTGGCAGCAGTCAATGGCCGAGGGCCGGCCCGATCCAGGCGCGGCGCGCGGCATGGTCGACACGCTCGCTCAGGCCGTCGCGCAGAATCGCACGGCGCTTGTGGCCCTCACGGCGCTCAAGAGCTACGACAACTACACGTTCACCCACATGGTGAACGTCTCGATCCTCACGATGGCGCAGGCGCGGGCGCTCGGAATCGACGGCACGCTGCTGCGCGAGTTCGGCATCGCCGGCCTGATGCACGACATCGGCAAGGTGCGTACACCCATCGAGATCCTGAACAAGCCGGAGAAACTCACCGACGCCGAGTTCGAGATCATGAGGCGCCACGTCATCGACGGGGCGGAGATTCTGCGCCGGACGCCGGAGATGCCGGCGATGGCGCCCGTGGTGGCCTTCGAGCACCACCTCAGGATCGACGGCAGCGGCTATCCGAAGGGCGTCCAGCGGAACTCGCTGAACCTCGCGACGATGTTGTGCTCCATCGCGGACGTGTACGACGCCATGCGCTCGCAGCGCAAATACCAGAAGGCCTTCCCGACCGACCGAATCCGGGCCGTTCTCGAACAGAACGACGGCCAGCAGTTCGACAAGCACCTCGTGCGGCGGTTCGTCCAGCTGATCGGCATCTACCCGCCCGGCAACCTCGTGCGCCTCAACACACAGGAGATCGGCGTCGTGCTGAAGGTCTATGCGCCGGATCCCCATCGGCCGCGCGTGCGCGTCGTCGTCGCGCGGTCCGGAGAGATGCTCGCCAAGCCGTACGACGTCAATCTCTGGGAGAACGAAGGCAGCGGCGAGTGGCCGGCCTCGGTCGTCGCGCCGCTGGATCCCGCCGAGCACCAGATCGACCCGCTCGCGTTGATGTAAGCCGATGCTGCGTTTGCTGGTGCTCGTCTTGGCGCTGGTCGCTCTGCCGCTCTCGGCATCGCCTCAGCTGCGTCCGTCGGGCGCCCCCTCGCCCGAGGCGTTTTTCGGCTACGCGATGGGCGCAGGTCCGCGCCTGCCCTCGTGGGACGGCACCGTGGACTACCTGCGTGCGGTCTCGCGCGCCAGCCAGCGCGTCCGCGTGGACGAGGTGGGCAAGACTACCGGTGGCCGGCCGTACCTGCTGGTGACCATCAGCACCCCCGACACCCTGCAGTCGCTCCCCGACGCGCGCGCCGCGCAACATCGCCTGGTCGACCCGCGCGTAACGACTCCCGCGCAGGCGGAACGGATCGCACGCGAGCGCAAGGCGGTCGTCCTCATCGGCGCCGGCGTGCACAGCAACGAAACCGGAAGCGCCCAGGCAGTCAACGAGCTGGTCTGGCGCCTGGCGACCGAGCGTTCACCCGCCATCGATCACCTGCTGCGCAACCTCATCGTGCTCGTGGTGCCCTCGCAGAACCCCGATGGCCTGCAGATGATGGCGGAGTGGCAGGCCCGCAACGCCGGCACGCCCCACGAGGACGCGCCCCTCCCGGAGCTCTACCATCCGTACGCCGGTCACGACAACAACCGCGACGGCTTCATGCAGACCCAGGTCGAAACCAGACACCTGTCGAGGCTTCTCTACCGTGACTGGCTGCCTGAGGTGTATCTCGACCTCCACCAGATGGGGCCGGCGCGCGCCCGAATCTTCGTGCCGCCGTATCGCAACCCCGCAAACCCGAACATCGACCCCCTCGTCTGGAGCCAGGCCAACCTGCTCGGACAGACGATGGCGACCAAGCTGCAGGCTGAGGGCAAGACCGGTGTGCTCTGGGGCGAGACCTACAGCGGCTACTGGCAGGGCGCAAACAGCACGACGCCCTGGTGGCACAACATCATCGGGATGCTGAGTGAGGTCGCCAGCGCGCGCCCGAACGGTGCGGTCGTGCAGGAAGCGGCGCGTGCAGCGCCAGGCAGCCTCGCGACGCCGCCCGGTCGCGGGCAGGATTCATCGCAGCTGGCGCCGCCCTCCGACGTGCAGTTCCGCATGAACTATCCCGAGCCATGGCTGGGCGGTCGATGGACTCCGCGCGACGTGGTCGAACATCACCTGCTGGCCGCACTGGGCCTGCTCGAAGGCGTCGCCAACAACCGCGTCATGCTGAAGCGGAACTTCCACGCGATGCAGCGGCGCACCATCGAGCGCTTCACCATCGGTGGACCGTGGGCGTTTGCGGTGCCCGCGATGCAGCACGACCGCGGAGCAGCCGACCACCTGCTGCACCTGCTCGGCGCCGGCGGCGCCGAAGTGGAGGTCGTCACCGGGCGCGGCGCCGGGGGTCTGGCGCCAGGCGATGCGGTGGTCCGACTGGCGCAACCGTTCGGACGGTGGGTGAAGGATCTGCTCGAGCCTCAGGTCTACCCGGAGCCTCGGGCGGCCATCGATCGGCCCTACGACGTCACCGCGTGGACGCTCGGATTGCAGATGGGTGTCACTGTCAATCGGCTCGATACTCGAGTGCCGGTTTCGCTGGCGCCCCGAAGCGACCGAGTCGGGCGGGCCGGGCGCGTCATCGGCAGCGGGTCGGCCATCGCCATCAGCCGCCAGGCCAACGCCGCCGCCACGCTCATCAACAGGCTGTGGGCCAAGGGAGCCACTGTAGGCTGGACGCGGTCGCCGCTGCCTCTTCCCGGACGTGAGACGGCGCTTCCCACGGGAACGGCCGTGGTCTCCGGCCTGCCCCTTGACGTGATGGAGCGGGAAGTAGCCGGAGCAGGCCTCGATGTGCTGGCACTGGACTTCCTGCCCTCGGATCTCGCGCCAGCGCGCCGCCCCCGGGTCGCCGTCGTCGAGCCGTGGGGTGGCGCCATCGACGCGGGCTGGACGCGCTGGGTGCTTGAACAGCACGCCTTCGAGTTCACGCGCATACGCCCGGCGGACCTGCAGGATCGCGCCGCAGCGGCGCGCCTGGACGCGATCGTGATCCCGGACGTGCCGACGCTCCAGTTGCTGCGCGGGCTGCAGGGCAATCTGAATCGCGCCGAGCATCGCGGGGGCCTCGAGGATCGCGGCGTGGCCACGCTCAAACAGTTCGTGCGGGCGGGGGGCACTGTCATCACGCTCGGCAACGCCGCGGAGTTCGCGATCGATCATCTCGATCTGCCCGCAGTCGTCGCCACCCGCACCGACGATGCGGACACGGCGCTGGTGCCTGGCACGCTGCTGCGAACGACGCTGGTGCCCGATCATCCGGTCAACGCAGGAATGTCGTCACGCGTCGACGTGATGAACGTCATGAACAATGCCTACGCCCCCGGGCGTGGCGCCGAAGGACTGCGCGCCATCGCGGAGTATCCGGACGAGCCGCTGGTGACCAGCGGCTATGCCACTGGCGAGTCGCGGCTTCGTGGACGCCTGGCGGCATTTGATGTAGCGATGGGACGCGGCCGCATCGTCGTGCTCGGTTTCCGGGTGCAACACAGGGCGCAGACGTGGGGCACGTTCAAGATGCTGTTCAATGCGATCTTCCTGGCGGGCACGGGACCACCGCCCTCAGATCCGCAGACGATCGACAACTGACAGATTCTGCGCTTCCCTCGTGGTGACTGACGTGAAACGTGCGCGCTTCGTGAGTCTCATGGGCCTGGTGTCGCTGGCCTCGGTGTCGGCCTCCGGCACGCTGCGCCAGGCGCCTGCCGATCTCATCGTGCTGGGCGGTGCGATCCATACAGCCGACGCCCGCCGGCCGCGGGTCGACGCCTTTGCCGTTTCCGACGGCCGTTTCGTCGCCGTCGGCTCGCGCGCGGACGTGCTCGCGATGAAAGGGGCTGCGACCCGCGTCGTCGATCTCGCCGGCGATGCCGTCGTGCCGGGCCTGCAGGATGCCCACGGCCATTTTCTGGGCCTGGGCGCCAGCCTCTCCACGCTCGATCTGCGCGACACACCGAGTCTGGCGAGCATCACGATGAAGGTCGGCGCGCGGGCAGCCAAGGAAGCCCCCGGCCGCTGGGTCGTGGGCCGCGGCTGGGATCAGAACGACTGGCCCGTAAAAGACTGGCCCACGCGGCAGCACCTTGACGCCGTCGCCCCGGAGACCCCGGTCGTCCTGAAGCGCATCGACGGACATGCGCTGTGGGCCAACAGCAAGGCGCTGACGCTTGCCGGCGTCACCGCCGAAACCAGAGATCCCGAGGGCGGCCGGTTGTTGCGTGACCGGGATGGAAGGCCCACCGGCGTCTTCATCGACACTGCGCAGCGCCTGATCGAACGGCACGTTCCCCAGCCGACGCCTGGTGAAATCGACGAACAGATCCTCGCCGCCGATCGCGAGACGCGGCGACTGGGACTGACGATGGTGCACGATGCGGGCGCGTCGAGCGGCACCATCGAGGCTTACCGGCGCCTGAGCGGAGAGGGGCGTCTCTCCACGCGACTCTACGTGATGATCGACTCCAGCCCGGCTACGACAAAAGAATGGTTCGCACGCGGGCCGCTGGTGGATCCGCAACATCGAGTCAGCGTCCGGGCGATCAAGTTGTACGCCGACGGGGCACTTGGTTCGCGTGGCGCACTGCTGCTCGAGGACTACGCCGATGAACCCGGGACCCGCGGGCTCCTGGTCACGCCACCCGAGCGGCTGGCCGCCACGGCGTCGGCTGCCGTGAGCGCGGGATTTCAGCCCTGCACGCACGCCATCGGCGACGGCGCCAACCGCGCAGTGCTGGATCTATACGAACGCCTCGAAGGCGAGCGAGCGACGGCGAGAGACCTGCGTCCTCGCATCGAGCACGCGCAGATTCTCGATCGAGCCGACATCCCGCGATTCGGACGGCTGGGCGTCATCGCCTCGATGCAGCCCACGCATTGCACCTCCGACATGCCCTGGGCTGCGGCCCGTCTCGGCAGTGCGCGCGTCGCCGAAGGCGCATACGTCTGGCAGGCGCTGCTGAAGAGCGGCGCGCGGCTGGCGTCAGGCTCGGACTTCCCGGTCGAGCAGGTCAACCCGTTGCTGGGCTTTCACGCCGCCATCACGCGTCAGGACATCCACGGGCAGCCTCCCGAGGGCTGGGCGCCTTCCGAGCGGCTCACGCGGGAGCAGGCGCTCTCGAGCTTTACCCTTGACGCAGCCTACGCCGCGCACGCCGAATCTGCCCTCGGGTCGATCGAGGCCGGCAAGCTCGCCGACTTCGTGGTGCTCTCCCGCGATATCATGACGGTGGCCCCGGCCGACGTGCCGGGCACTCAGGTGCGGCGCACGTTCATTGGCGGCCGCCAGGTCTTTCCCGTCGAGCCCTGATTCCTCGGCCTATGCGCTCATCTGTTCTGCTCATCTGCGCGACACTCGGCTTGTCGCTGCCGTCCGGCCCGGCCATCGCACAGACGGCCAAGCCTTCACTGGTCGTCGTCATCGTCGTCGACCAGATGCGCCGGGACTACATCCAGGATTACGGTCCGAAGTGGACCAAGGGGTTGCGACAACTGGTCGACCAGGGCGCGTGGTTCACGAACTCGGCATACCCATACACCACGACGCTGACCTGCGCGGGCCACGCCACCATCAGCACGGGCACTTTCCCATCGACTCACGGCATCATCAGCAATCAGTGGTGGGATCGGGCCACGCAACGGGCCGTGTCGTGCACCCACGACAGCAGCGCGCGCGAAGTGCCCTACGGCAAGCGTGAGGCTACTTCTGGCGGCAGCGCGCAGATGCTCAAGGCGCCAACGCTCGCCGCAGCCATCGCCACGGCCGGTGGGCGCATGGTGACGCTGTCGCTCAAGCGCGCGTCGACGGCGATGCTGGCGGGCCAGGGACCTGGCGACGCGGCGCTGTGGTTCCAGGGTGGCGGTTGGAGCTCGTCGACGGCCTGGGCGACGACGCCGGAGAAGTCGCTGCTTCGCGCGGCCGAGCGCACGCCCATCGAAAACGACTTCGGGCTGAGCTGGGATCGGGCCGCCAAGAAGTCTGACTACAAGTTTGACGACAAGGGCCTGGGCGAGAAACCGCCAGACGAATGGGACATCGAGATGCCGCACGCCTTGAAACAGCGCGACGGCAGGCCCAGCGCGTTCTTCTATACGGCGTGGGAGGAAAGTCCCTATTCGGATGCCGCCCTCGGACGCCTGGCCACGGCCGCCGTCGACGGCATGAAGCTGGGACAAGGGACCACGACGGACTACCTCGCCGTCAGCTTCTCGGCGCTCGACCTGGTGGGCCACGACTTCGGTCCTCGCAGCCATGAAGTTCAGGACGTGCTGCTGCGCCTCGACGACGTGGTCGGCAAGCTGCTCGACCATCTCGACAAGCGCGTCGGACGCGACAAGTACGTGCTCGCCTTCACCGCCGATCATGGCGTCGCCGTCATCCCGGAGCAGGCTGCGGCGGATGGGCTCGACGCCGGACGCATCAAGATGGCCGAGATCACTGCGGTCGTCAACAAGGTCACCAGCGAAAAGCTGGGCACCGGACGATGGGTCGCCATGGAGGCCTACAGCGAGTTCTATTTCCGCGGGCCGGTGTTCGAGAGAATCGCCGCCGATCCCGAGCTGCTGGCGGCCATCAAGAGTGCGATTGGTGCGATGCCAGGCATCGCGCGCGTGTACCATCGCACGGAAGTACCGGCGCTGGCGGACAGCGACGACCCACTCGCGCGGGCGGTGGCCGCGGGCTTCTTTCCCGCCCGCAGCGGCGACCTGATCATCATCCCCAAGCCCAATTGGATCTTCGTCTCCGATGACAAGACGCTCGTCCCCGGCAACGGGACGACCCATGGCTCAGGCTACCCCTACGACACGCAGGTCCCGCTCATCCTGCTCGGCGCGGGCATCGTGCCCGGACGATACGAGGCGGCGGCCTCGCCCGCCGACATCGCCCCGACGCTGGCGAAGCTGGCTGGCGTCCCGCTGCCGACGGCTACCGGGCGGCTCCTCGACGAAGCGCTCAAGAAGTGAGATGGCCACGGCCTTCACACGCCGGGTCCTGGCGCTGGTGCGGCGTATCCCCCCGGGTCGTGTGGCGACCTACGGCGACCTTGCCCGGCTGGCCGGGCGGCCCGGAGCGGCCCGCGCGGTGGGCAACATCATGCGGGACGCGGGCGAGCCCGGGCTGCCTTACCACCGTGTCATCGCGGCTGGTGGCCGCCTGGGCGGCTATGGCGGGCAGGAAGGCCTGAAACAGGCGTTGCTGCGCCAGGATGGCGTGCCGGTCAGCAAGGGCCGCGTGCGCGGGTTTCAGGCGCGGCGCTGGCCGGACTGAGGGCGCCTAAGCGTGAACCTCCACGCTGGAGGTCCGTAATACCCTAGGCAACGTCGCAGCCGCATGCCGCCGTCTAACCGAACAGAGCCCGATCGCCAGGCCGACCGCGCCCTGGTCGAGCGTTGCCTCGGCCACGAGCCGGACGCCTTCGACGAGCTCTACCGCCGTTTTGCGCCAAGGGTGTTCACGCTGGCGTGCCGCATGAGCGGTTCGCGCAGCAGCGGCGAGGACTTGCTCCAGGAGATTTTCCTGCTGGTCTACCGGAAGCTGGGGAGCTTCAAAGGCGAGGCTGCGCTCGGAACCTGGGTGTACCGCCTGGCGACCAACTGCTGCCTCGACTTCCTGCGCAGCCGGCAGCACAAGTTGGAGCTGGTGAGCGACGAACTGGACGAGAGCCTGCCGCCGCCGCGCGCCTCGGGCGCCCGGCTCACAGCCGAGCGGTTGGATCTCGAGCGTGCCATCGCGCAACTGCCACCCGGGTATCGAGCGGCCTTCGTGCTCCACGACGTGGAAGGCTTCGACCACGCGGAGGTCGGACGGCTGCTGGGGATTGCCGAGGGCACGTCGAAGTCGCAGGTGCACAAGGCGCGGATGAAGATGCGGGAACTGCTGCGATCGAGAGATTGACGATTGCAGATTGAAGATTGACGATTACCGACGAGCGCACCCGTGAGTTGTGAGCAGTACGACGCCCTGATCGGCGACCTGGTGGACGGCACGCTCGACGGCGGGCCGCGCCACGAGCTCGAGGCCCACCTGGCCACGTGCGCGGAGTGCACGCGCCTGGCCGAGGAGCTGCTGGTCGTGCGCCGGGCCGCGCGGGCGCTGCCGCCGTTGGAGCTGCCGGCGACGGCGTGGGCGCGCGTGTCGGCGGCCGTCGAGGCTGAACGGGCGGCCCGACCGACGCCGCGGCAGTGGCAGCGCTACGCCCTGCCCCTGGCGGCCGCGGCGGTGCTGGCCGTAGCCGTCGCGGTGACCGTGACGTCGCGTCGCGACGTGCCGTCGCCCGCGCCCTCTACCGCCGCCGCTCGGCCTATCGACCATGCGACGGCGACCTCCGCCGAGCTGCTGGGGTCGGTCGAGGCCGAGTTCCAGCAAGCCGAGCAGCATCTCGAAACCGCGGTGGCCGGCCTGGAAGTGCTGGCGCGCGACCGTCAGGCGCTCGACCCGAAGGTGGCGGCCGACTTGCAGATGAGCCTGTTGGTGGTCGACCAGGCGATTGGCGAAAGTCGGGCCGCGCTGAAGACGCAGCCCATGAGCACGCAGGCGCAGGACAGCCTCTTTGAAGCATTCCGCTCGAAGATCGTCCTGCTGCAGGACACCATCTCGCTCATCAACGAAGTCCGGAAGGGCAACCAGGCCGAAGCAGCCCGGATTGCCGATGACATGAACAAGTCGTGACTGAGACCTTGCCACTGATGACACGCCGCCCATTGTCGCCGCCGCGGAGCTCGTCTGCTCCGCTTGCCCCCCTAGCCTTGCTCGTCCTGCTCGCGCTGCCCGCCAGCGCCGCCCAGGGCGGGCCTCCGGCGCTGCCGGCGGCGGGAGTGCCCGCGCCTGAACGCGCGGCGTGGCTTGCCAGGTTCCAGGAAGCGCGCAGCGGCCCCGAGAGCATAGAGACGGTGACCCGCACGCTCAAGGTGGGCCCCAACGGCTCGCTCGACATCTTCAACCTGGCGGGCCCGATTGTCGTCAACGGCACCGGCGGCGACGACATCGTGATTACGGCGGTCAAGCGTGTCCGCGGCGCCTCCGGCGATGCCAAGGCACAACTCGATGCGATTGAGATCGACGTCCAGGAGACGGCGGGCCGCGTCGAGGTCCGGACAGTCGCGCGACGGACCAAGCAGCTCCGGACGTGGGTGGACTACAGCGTGCAGGTGCCCTTTGGCACGTCGGTGAGCCTGCGCTCTCTGGCGGGCGATCTGAAAGTGACCAAGGTGAAGGGCGAAGTACAGCTGGAAAGCGCCAACGGCACGGTGGAGGCCCTTGGCACACCGAAGCTTGCCCGCGTGAAGACGTTGTCGGGCGACATCCTGATCGTCGACGCAGGGTCCCCCGAGGGATTAGCCGCCAGCACGGTCAGCGGGCGGCTGGTCGTCAAGGGGGTCAAAACCCGCGCGATCGAACTGGCCACCATCAGCGGCGACCTGGTACTCGTCAACATCGCATGCGACCGCGCGCAGGTGCGAACGGTCAGCGGCGCGACAGAGTTTGGCGGGCCGCTCGTGAAGGTCGGACGCTACGAGTTCACCAGCCATTCCGGCGATGTGCGCCTGACGCTGACCGGCACGCAGGGATTTGAGCTCGCGGCCAAAACCTTCAGCGGCGGCGTGCACTCCGACTTGCCGCTCACGATCGGGCCCAGCGACCGCGACCTCCCGCCAGGCTCGCCCGAACGGCGCGACCTTCGCGGCACCTTCGGCGACGGCAGCGCCCTGGTCATCGTGAAGACCTTCAGCGGATCGGTGGCGATTGCGCGCGCCGGCGACGAGCGGGCGGAGCGGCCCGAGAAGCGTGAACGGCGCGAAAAGCGCGAGCGACCGGAGAAGCCCGAACAGCCGGAGAAGCCCGAACCGCCGGAGAAGCCCGAGAAGCCGGAAAAGCCCTGAGCGCGACGCGCCGCCGGCACGGGCCCTACCCGATCGCCATCAGATCGAACTGCTCGTGATGCAGGTGCACGTCGGGGCGGATGCTGACCTGGCGTCCGAGCGCGGCCTGCAGGTCCTTCAACACCCCGCTTTCCTCTTCCTTCAGGGCGCGAGCGATATCGGGGTTCACCCGCAGTACCACCCCGTGGCCGTTGAGATCCATGTTGAGCTTCTTCACCTCGGCCAGGATCTCGTAGCAGATCGTCGAGCTCGACTTGATGACGCCGCTGCCCGAGCAGTACGGGCACGGCTCGGTGAGTACGCGCTCCAGGCTCTGCTTCACGCGCTTGCGGGTGATCACGATGAGCCCGAAGTCGGAGACCTGCACGGCCTTTGAGGGCGCGCGGTCGCGCCGCAGCTCCTGCTCGACCGCCTGGAACACCTTCTGCCGGTTCTTCTTCTCCTCCATGTCGATGAAGTCGAGCACGATGATCCCGCCCAGGTCCCTGAGCCGCACCTGCCGGACGATCTCTTTGGCGGCCTCGAGGTTGGTCTTGACGATCGTGTCCTCGAGCCTGCCCGTCGTCTTCTTGCCGACGTAGCGGCCCGTGTTGACGTCCACCGCCACCAGCGCCTCGGTCTGATTGATGACGATCGACCCGCCCGACTTCAGCCACACCTTGCTCTTGAGGGCTTTGTCGAGCTCCCCCTGCACGCCGTACTCTTCGAAGATCGGGAAGTCCTTGTTGTAGTGCTTCACCTTCGGCGCCAGCGCCGGCATCATCCGCTCCACCAGTTCGAGGACGCGCTGGTACTCCTGGTAGCTGTCGATGCGGATGGCGGTGTAGTCCTCGGTCAGCAGATCGCGCAGCAGCTTGGCGACCAGGCTCTGCTCGCGGTACACGACCACCGGCGCGCGCTGGCTGTCCATCTTCTGCCGGATCTCGTTCCACACTTTGTGGAAGAACTCCAGGTCGCTGAGGATGTCGTCCTTCGGGCGGCCGGAGGCCGCCGTGCGGATGATGATGCCGCCGCTGAAGCCCTGTTGTTCGCGGAACTCGCGGACGATGCCGCGCAGGCGATTGCGCTCCTCGCGCGACTCGATCTTGCGCGAGACGCCGACGTGGTCAACCGTCGGCATGAAGACCAGGAAGCGGCCGGCGAGCGAGGCGTGCGACGTCAGGCGCGCGCCCTTGGTCCCCAGCGGCTCCTTGACCACCTGGACCATCACGTCCTGCCCTTCCTTGAGCAGGTCCTCGATCTTCGGCTCGTCACGCGGCTTGCCCGCCTCGTCGGCGCTCCGGGTCTCGCGCCCGCCGCGCCGGCCCCGACGGCCGCCGTCACCGCGCCTGGCCGGCTCGGCGCCCTCGGCCGCTGCAGCAGCGGGGTCGGCCTCGTCGGCTTCGCCCTCGTCGCCGCTCTCGAAGGCGTCAAGCGACGGCACGACATCGGTGACGTACAGGAAGCCGTCGCGTTCGAGCCCGATGTCGACAAACGAGGACTGCATGCCGGGCAGGACCTTCGAGACCCGCCCCTTGTAGACATTGCCGGCCACGCCGCGCGACCGCTCCCGCTCGACGAATAGCTCGGCCACCAGATCGTCCTCGAGGATCGCCACACGTGTTTCGTGGTCGTTCGAGGAGATGATCATCTCCTTGGTCACTGCAAATCCTTTCGCCGGGAGCCTGCGACCGTACGTAGGCCCGAACTTCAGTTCGGGCGCACTGCCGGAACTAAAGTTCCGGCCTGCGTACCGTCAATTGGTGAAGCGTCGCATGCGGACGTTGAGGATCAACCCAAAGCCCGCAAGCGTCGCGATGAGCGAGCTGCCGCCATAACTCATCAGCGGCAACGTCAACCCCTTCACCGGCGCCAGACCCGCCGACATCGTGATGTTGTAGAACACCTGAAACGTGAAACTCGCCAGGACGCCCAGCACCAGAAATGCGCCGAGCCGATCCTTTGACAGCTTTGCCGCCTCGAGCGACCGCCAGATCACCAGCAGGTACAGCCCGAGCGCGACGATCACTCCGATGAACCCTTCCTCTTCGGCCCACGCCGAGAAGATGAAATCGTTATGCGCCACCGGCAGGAATCGCAACTGCCCCTGGGTGCCCTTGGTGAACCCCTTGCCGGTCAACCCGCCAGACCCCACTGTAATGCGGGCCTGGATCTGCTGATACCCGGATCCCTTCTGATCCTTGTACGGGTTGATGAATGTCTCGATGCGCTCCTTCTGATACTCCTTGAGCGCGAACTTCCACGCGATGGGCGCCGCCAGCACGCCGACAAGCGCCGCCATGCCGAGCATACGCAACGGCAGGCCCGCCACGTACGCAATAAAAAGGTAGACCGGCAGCAGCGTGACGGCGGTGCCCAGGTCGGGCTGCCGCGCGATGAGCAGAAACGGCAACGCCGCCATGGCGGCGCCCGTCGCCAGGTCGGCGCGCGTAGGACTTTGCCGGCGGCTCTCGCCGAAGAACTTCGCCAGGACCAGGGCCACGGCGATCTTGGCAAACTCCGACGGCTGCAGGTTGAACAGGCCCAGCGGAATCCAGCGCCTGGCGCCCCCGCGCACGATGCCAAAGAACATCACGTAGATGAGCAGCAGGACCACGCCGATGTAGATCCAGTGCGACTTGTCGGCCAGCGTGCGGTAGTCGATCGACAGCGCGATGATGAGCGCGACCACGCCCAGCAGGAGCGCGTAGACCTGCTGCTGGTAGAGCCGCGGCGTGGTGGCCTGCGTCGCGCTGTAGATCATCGCGATGCCCATCACGCTCAGCACGACAATTGCGGCCAGCAGCAGCCAGTCGAGGTGGAAATACAGGCGGCGCTCGAACATGACGCTACCGGTCTCCCCCCGTTGGCGCCGGCAACGCGTCGGCCACCGGGCGTGGCGCGTCGGGCTCGAGCGGCACTTCTTCAAACGGCGGCGTCGGCGGCGGCACGCCGGGCGCGGTGAAGGCGGGCAGCGGCTCGCCGCGTTTCTTCGCGTAGTAGGTCGCGATCATGTGCCGCGCAATCGGCGCGGCAAGATAGCCATGTTCGGAGTGCTCAGCGAAGATCACGCCGGCGATCTCGGGGTTGTCCCGCGGCGCGAAGAACACGAACCAGCCGTGGTCGCGCAGGTCTTTTTCCGAATTGCGCGCTGCCTTGCGGCCCGTGATCGAGATGACCTGCGCGGTGCCGGTCTTGCCCGACACGTCCAGTCCGGGAATGCGCCCGCGTCCGCCGGTGCCACTGGCGTTGACCACCATCCACAGCCCGTCATGCAGGGCGCTGTACGTGGAGGGCTTGAACCGGAATGTCTCGAGCGCCGGAGGCGGCGCCAGATCCTTCCACCCCTGCCCGTCGTCGTAGGCCTTCACCAGGCGCGGAGCGAATCGCGTGCCGCCGTTGGCCACGGTCGACATCATCACGGCCAGCGAGACTGGCGTCACCGACACCTGTCCCTGGCCAATCGCCACCGAGATCGTCTCGCCCGCGTACCACTTCTCGTTGTAGCGTTTCCGCTTCCACCCGGTGGAGGGCATGATGCCTTCCACTTCGTTGGGCAGGTCGATGCCGGACTTGACGCCGAGCCCGAGACGCGTCGCCCACTTGTGCATGCGGTCCACGCCCAGCATGTTGCCGAGCGTGTAGAGGTACACGTTGCACGACTTCTCGATGGCGTGCCGCATGTCCACGGTGCCGTGGCCGCCCTTGAGGTGGCACTTGAAGTAGCGACCGTAGAAGGTTCCGCCCCCCGAGCAATGCGTCTTGAAGTCCGGCGTCACCACACCCTCTTCAAGTGCGGCGACCGCGACGGCAATCTTGAACGTCGAACCCGGCGAGTATCGACCCTGGATGACGCGGTTCTGCAGGGGACGCAGCTTGTCGGTGTTGAGCGCGTTCCAGGTCACGCGATCAATGCCCGTGGCAAACGAGTTCGGGTCGTACGACGGCAGGCTCACAAGCGACAGCACCTCGCCGGTCCGCGGGTCGAGCGCCGCTGCCGCCCCCCAGAAGCCCAGCGCCCTGAACCCTTCCTCAGCCGCCTTCTGCACGTCGTAGTCGATCGTCAGCTTCAGGCGCCGCCCTTCGGTGGGCTCGACCTCGTCAAGCGTCCGGATCTCGCGGCCCAGGCTGTTGACGACGACCGTCCGCGCGCCGTCGGTGCCCATCAAGTCGCGGTTGTGCGTGCGTTCGATGCCGGCCTGGCCCACGATGGCGCCTGATCTCAAGTTGTCGGCAGCCAGTTGTGCGTCGGTGGCCTCGCTCACGTAGCCCAGCAGGTGCGCGGCCATCGCGTCGGTGGGATACCGCCGTGTCGGGACGCGCTCGACGACGACGTCAGGCAGTTCGAAGTCGAGCCGGCGCGCCATGATGGCCGCTACTTGCGCCAGCGTCGCGTCCTGGATCACGACGATGGGCCGATAGGACGGCAGGAGGCGTGCCCGATCGACTATCTCGCGCACGCGCCGTTCCTCGACGCCGGCCACGGCCGCCAGCACACGGATTGTCCTGTCGAGGTCGGTCGTGTGCAGGCGGACGATCGAGACGGTGTAGCTGGGACGGTTCTCGACCAGGATCTTTCCGTCGCGGTCGTAGAGCACACCGCGCGGCGCGCGCAGAGCCAGCTCGCGTTGATGGTTGTTCTCGGCCATCTCGCGGAACTGCTCGTGCTGGATGATCTGGAAGAACCAGAAGGTGCCGGCCAGCAGCAGGAAGCCGACGATGACGGCCACCTGGAGCACCGCGATGCGGGAGGTCGGGACTTTGCCGCCTTCGGTGGTTCGCATGGCTCGATCAGTCCAGGCGGCGCGACGTGCGCATGCCGGTGCCGCCGCCACGCTGCTGATGCCGCTCGGCGGTGCCCGGCAGCAACTCGATGGCCTGGAGCACGACGATGCCGACCAGCGCGTTGGCGACGCCCTGGCCGAGAACCCCTCCCCACGGGAAGCCGAAATCACGAAGGTTCAGCAGTTCGTACAGGCCCATGAAGATTGCGGCGTGAATCATCGTGGAAGCCAGAAATGTCAGGAACCGCGGCAGCGGCCCGGCCACGATGAACTGCGTGCTCGCCAGCCCTACTAAGTAGCCTACAACGGTCTTGGCCAGCCCGCCGACGCCCAGAATCCCGCTCGACAGCGCGTCCTGGGCCAGCCCGGCCGCAGCACCCGCGAGCAGGCCCGTTGTCGGCCCCGATGTTATGGCCACATAGACCACGACGATCAGGACCAGGTCCAGGGGCGAGGTGCCGAGCACCAGAAACGGTGCGAGCCGGGTCTGCAGCACCAGGGCCAGCGCCAGCGCGATGACCACCGCCAGCGTCTTCATCGCGGAGTGACCGTGGGCGCCCGCGCCGGCGTGGAGGTGTCGGCCGCCTGGGGCGTCAGCACGACGAGCACGTCTTCCAGGCTGGTGAAGTTGGCGGCGGGCTGAACGCGGATCTCGCGGAATGCGCCCCCGGTCTTCTCAACAAGATCGATGCGGCCGATGACAAAGCCCTTCGGGTAGATGCCGTCGATGCCGGAGGTCACCACGATGTCACCGACCTTCACGTCGGAGGTGCCGAGCACGTACTCGAGCCGCAGCGATTCCTCGCCGCTGCCCATGACGACGCCCTGGGCGCGCGTCCGCTCGACCAGGGCGCCCACGGCGGCGTTGCGGTCGATGAGCAGCTGCACTTTCGCAGCTCGCGCGCTGGGCACGATGACCCGGCCGATGACGCCATCCGGCGACAGCACGGCCATGTCGGGTGCAGGCCCGAGCTGGTGCCCTTGCCGATGGTCACGGTGCGGAAGTCCGGCGTCGCGGAGGCGGCAATGACCTCGGCCGCCGTGGTCACGAGCTCGACCCGGCCGCGCAGCTCGAGCAGGCGCGTGAGCTCGCCGCTGCGCTGGGCCAGGGCACGTTCCTGCTGCAGCCGGATCCGGGTGTCGGCCAGCTGCTGCCGCAATCGCTCGTTTTCGTTGCGCATGCCGCGCAGATCCACGTAGCCGCTCCAGAGCCCGCTCAGTAAATCCACGGC